>CAWEZP010000011.1:0-7952 GCA_963813675.1 Candidatus Bathyarchaeota archaeon | reverse complement strand
CTTCTGGGTCTTTAGCCCTTGCTAGTGCATCTTCTAGTTTCTTAAGTTGCCCTGGTTCATACCCCTGAAGTTTTGCGAAATCTAACAGCATTTGGCTCCTAAGTTTCTTCTCATCTGTTGGGACAGCATTAACAGTTAAGTGTGGAATAGCCTTCCGATATTCCGCTAATTGCAAGTGTTCTTCAGCCTTGAAATAGCTCATATCTAAATAAAGTCCTTGATGGCCCATCCATCGTTCTCGGTAAGAAGCATCGACGCCTATGCAGTTTGAGCGAAAATATTTCCTTAAGGTATGAATGTGTAGAACGTGGAAGTAGTTGGTTTTCTGGGCTAATCCAGTTTTCTCAAGCAACCTGGTCCAAGCTTTACGGTAACCATTTCCCCCAAGAAAGGTGCCCTTATATGCAAAGTCGGTTATTAATGGGCTCTCAGGGGTTACAGTCTCTCCTGCGTTTTTTCTTTCAGCAAGATATTCTTGCAATGCTGTTTTTGCTTCAGGCGTTATGAAAGTGCAGAAAAAGCGTCCGGCTGCTCTTCCCTTATTTGAGAATTTTCTGCCAGGTCTTCGTTCAACCGTTATTCTTGCTACGTCTGGATAGTTAAAATCAACATCTCCGACTCTTAAGCTCAGGAACGTGCCAATTCTCAAGCCGCTGCTTGTTGCCCCAAAGATTACAAATCTATCTCTGGCACTTGATGCATGAGCAAGGAGTTTTTTAAGCTCATCTTTGGTTGGTGCCCTATCTTCCTCGGTTATCTGGGTTGCTGTCGGAAGCTCAATCTTTTTCCAGTCAACTTTAACGCCGTTTAGGTCCAGCCATTTTTTGACGCCGTAAAAGTAAAGTCTAACTGACTTGTGGCTTCTTCCCAAATCATCTAAGGCATAGTCAATAAAGGAATCAACTTTAGCGCCTGCATCCACTTTGCCATCAAGCATTGCTGTGAGAGCTGTTTCTGGGTCTTGAAAGCCTATGTATTTTACGAAGGGGATTATGCCGTTAATGTAATTAGAAACTGTCTTGTCACTGCCCATCCGTCTTGAGCCGGTTATTGAATCATAGATTTTTTTAACGCTCGGGTACTTTTCTATGTATTCTATGGCAAACTTCCGCATGCTTATCCCTGAAAGTACTTAGGGACAGGTCATATTTATAGTTAATCGCCCATTAGTGGGCTGTTTATTCGGGTAAAATAAGCCTTACACTTATTTTTAATTTATTTTTCCCAAAAAATCTTTTACTTTATAATCAAATTAGCGATTTTTATAATTGAGATTGATAAATTTATGGGGGATTTGCTGGCGGCTCGATTGGTTGATGGGTTTGTTCAGCAATTGGCAGGGATTTAGGTTGGTTTCTTGTAGTTAGCAGTTTCCATGCGACGATCGGTAACCAACCGGTGATGATGCACACAGTCGCCGGGAAACCTCCAATGTTGAAGTACTTTGTTATTTCAGGCAAAAAGGCCTCCCAGATTCCAAAAGCTAAAGCCATAGCAACAGCCGTTATGATGCCGGTTCTTTTGCCGAACTGCTTGAATGTTTGGACGGCTAGAATTCCCGCAAAGAAGAAGTCGCCAAGGCCTAGCCCGCGGAGTCCAATTTCGCCTGCTTGGTTTAGTATAACTGGGAAGTTTGGCAGGTAAACCAGAACTGGAAGACCCAGTCCAGTGAATGTGCGTGCCGCTGTCACCATTGGTCCGCTAAAAACCAGTATGACATCCAGCACCGTTAGCAGCACTGCAAAAATTCCAACTGTTTTCCAGTTAAACATGGATGAAAGGTACATGATGATTAGGATAGCGAATGTGAATCCGAAGACATCCATTAGGATTGGGAACCAAACGCTGACAGTCCCTCCGTATGCAACGTTGAAGAATGCGAACAGTAAAACAAATATTGCTGGTGGTTGAGCAGCCAAATACCACCGTGTCTTTGAGATAACATTTTTTTGTTCATAAACTACAACGCCGAAGCATAATGCTGTGAGAGCAAAAAACGCAATTGCCCTATAGATTGTATAGGCATCGGCTAGCGGACCAATAAGGCTCGCTACCCCTACAATTAAGCTTGCAATACCGAATCCTGCTGAGAGTAACTGCACACGAATTCGGGTCAGGTTGGAGAATACGAGTGCAAAGGTAAACAGGAGCATAGTGTAGGAGGATAGGAAAATTATCATGAGCAAGTTTGGGAAGACTTCTCCTAGGTTTAGCATTGAGGTGACAGCGATGACTGAAATTGCAGTGGCTATGAAGAGTACTAGAAGAATAATGTCTCGGGGCTTGAACTCTTTCTGCTCGACTGAAGCTGCCAATTTGCCTTCAACACGCTTGTTTAAGAACATGGCAACGATCACTACAATCAAAAGCGCAGTTGGCATGGCAAGGTCAAGAGAGGGCATAGACTCCACAATAAACAAAAGAGGCTTTTATGCCTTTAGCCAAAACTTCTAAATAACGAGAGAAGAATACGTTAGTTGAAATATACGTTTAGAATTGCTAAGGAAGCCAAAAGCGCCTCTTCTGTGCGAACGGTTACGGTTCCTTGATTAGGCACCGTGTTAACCACAAAATCTGTGATGCTTCCCAGTTTTAAGCCTTCGTCTTCGGCGATTTCGTGTAATCCTCGTGAAGGAGCACCAAACGCAACTAAGACACGTTGGCTGCTGCTCCATTTCGCACCTATTTTGTTGGCAACGTCTATAAAGTTGTCACCTACCTTTGCTGTGGCAATCTTTAAATCAAAATCCCGATCAAACATTAATTGCCCAAAAGAACGCTTCTCCACTCTAACTTTATAACCCCAATAGTGCGGAACATCATCGCGGTTTGCAGCTTGAACTTCAATATGTTTGCCAATGTTGATTACTTGCAGCGTTAAACGCTCCCCTATAGCAAATTGTTTTTGCCTCAAAACCGCCGGTTGCTGAACTCCAATGTCAACAACTAAGCCCTCTTTGGTCTCAGATAAAACTACACCTTCACGGTACTCGCCAACTCGCAGGTGCTTGGTTTTGCCACTCAATGGATGATGCGGTGTACGTAGCGGAGGCAGAATTCCCGCAAACTCCAAATCCGGGTCAAGTTTGAAGAGCGCTTTTCGCAGGTACTGAGGGGTCTCCAAGTAGTTGAGCAGAAGAGCAATGTAATCCAGGTCCCTGCGCTGGTCCACTTTAAGGTTGTCGGGGTAAACTATGATTTCGTCCACTCGAAAAATCGCCGCTGTCCGCCCAATCAACCCGATTTTCGCTGTTTTCTCCCTTGGATGCGGAGTGTCGGATATTGTAGATGCCGGAATCGCGATTGAAAGTCTATTTCTATTCATGCTGCTCTTTCCCTCAACGTCTACATGTCTGCGGTGAGCTTAAAAGGCAGGGATGAGATATAAAACTGCGTATTATTTGGAGGACCCAAGTTGCCAACAGGGCTTTTAGATGACTTTGAAAGAATAAATGCAGTCGATAAAAGCGGTATGCTGAATTTTGCTGTTAAAGCCGCTAAACATTACCGCGAAGCCGCAAAAAACGCAGAAAGAATTATTGTAGATTACCCCAAGCCCAGCAACATTGTAGTGGCAGGTTTGGGCGGTTCAGCCATCGGCGGCGACTTACTCAAAGACTGGGCAAAAACCCAGTTAACCGTACCCATCGAGGTCAGCAGAGAATACAAGCTACCAGCGTACGCCAATAAGAAAACACTAGTTTTCATCACGAGCTATTCAGGCGACACCGAAGAAACCCTGAGCAGCTTTCTCGATGCGCTCAAACGCAAATGCATGATTTACTGCATAAGCAGCGGCGGCGCACTCATCAAGTACGCTCAGAAACACAAAGTGCCCCACCTGCAGGTTCCCGCTGGAATGCCTCCGCGTGCAGCCCTACCGTACATGCTTGTGCCTCTTCTTGTTTACATGGAGAAAGCAGGATTAGTCAAAGGATTAAAGGAAGAACTAAACGAAACCTTCAGTCTTTTGGAAAAAATCAGCGAAGAAAACTCGCCTGAAAAACCAACAAACGAGAACTTTGCAAAAAATACAGCCCAAAACATCGATGAATCAGCACCTGTGGTTTATGGGTTTGGGTTCTACCGCAGTGTTGCCCAGCGATTTAAGCAGCAGTTCAACGAGAACAGCAAATCCGCCGCCAAATGGGAATATTTTCCCGAACTGGACCATAATGAGATTGTCGGCTGGGAAGGCAGGGGCGAACAGTGCAAATGGTTCTCAGTAATATTCATCCGTGACGTCGACGAACCAGTGGAAATCGAAAGCCGAATTGAAACAACTAAGCAAATCATGGAGAGAGTTGGTCTGGTAATGTTTGATTTAGAAGCCCAAGGCAAAAGTCCATTGGCAAAGATGCTCTCAACCATACTTGTTGGTGACTTTATAAGCGTCTACTTAGCCGTGGTGCGCGGAGTAGACCCTACACCAGTCAAAACCATAAATATACTAAAAGATACCCTAAAACAAAATGGTGTTAAAGAGAAGATAGTTGAAGAGCTAGAAAAAATCTAGCTTATGCTAAGAATTCTTTGAATTCTTTTTCTGCTTCTTCAAGCGACACCATTTGTGGTGGACGCTTAAATCCGTAAGCGCAAATTGGTTCCACTGCGCCCTTGAATTTCTTGTCCAACGCCAATTTTACTGCACGCACAACGTCAAAGAGCACGCTGCCTGCGTTAGGTGCGTCAACAGTTTGGAATTTAAGGTCAATCTTCATAGGTGCATTACAGAAGTAAACACCGCTTATCCAGAAGTAACTGTCTCGTTTGTTCTGCAGAAAATCAACGTAGTCAGTTGAGCCTGCGACGATTTCGGCTTTGTAGGGGATCGAGGATGCTACGGATTCGGTTTTTATAAAGCGTTTTGCGTCGCGTGTGCGATCCATGGTGTCGACGGATTCGGTTCCTCCGCCAACGTCAAGTTGGTAGGTTTCGTTAATTCGGACACCGTTGTCTGAAAGCAATTTGAGTAAGGTCTTGTGCAGAGCTGTTGAACCCACTTGGTCAACTAAGTCGTCGCCAACCAGCGGAAGCTTTGCAGCCTCAAACTTTTTTGCCCATGCCGGATCGCTTGCTATGAAGTTTGGATTAGCGTTAACAAAGGCGCAGCCTGCCAAGATTGCTTGTTCTGCATACCATTGCGAAGCTTTGGTTGCTCCGCTTGGAAGTAAATTAATCATGACTTCGACGTCTGCTAACCTGAGAACTTTGACTACGTCAGCGTCAGGTGCCTTGCTGACTTGAACGATAGCTTTAGTTTGGTTTCCAACGCCATCAAGCAGTGGTCCCTTACTGACTTTTACGCCTGTCTTGGGAACATCGCTTACTTTGGGTGCGTTATTGGGTTTGGCGAGAATTGCTTCAGATAAGTCTTTGCCAACCTTTCGGTCATCTACATCGAACGCTGCGACAACTTGAATGTCTTTTGGGCTTAAACCAGCCAGAACGGGGTTACGTAATCCAACACAATCTTGAGGGTTCTCGAGTTTCCCATAATATTGGATGCCTTGAACAAATGATGAGGCGCAGTTTCCAACGCCGATTAATGCAACTTTAACTTTAGGCATATTAATTTGCACCTTGCTTGGCTTTTCTATTTGCGTTTGCCTTATAAAAAGCTACGCCGCATAAAACTATAGAAACGGAATTTAACTCCAAATCCCAAAAGCACTGAAAACAACGATAGATTTCCTGTTCGAAGGAATTTGTCTTTTTTCTTCTATCCAAGTCTAAAAAAACCTTTGGTGAAAGAATATGTTAACAGAAAGAAATCAATGACCTGCACACATGAGTTGTCTTTTCTTAAGAGAAGAAAAAAAATCAGTTTTTTCACAGCAACACAATTTTTTTTCTTTCAATCTTCGCAGTACATCTGCTCAAGAGAAGAAAACAGGAAAATCTAAAAAAATGTATTGTTGTTTCAATCAACTGCAAACTGATGTTGCTAGTACAAGCAGCTATTTAGCTGAAAGAAGAAGTGCGAATTTAGGTTACAGTTGAAAGAACAACAACAATTGCAAAATGGTTGTTGTTGTTCTTCCAAAGAGTCCTTACTAATAGTCAGAATGATGCGAAACATGGTAAAGACTTCTATTTAGCCAATAGAACCTTTGGCAACAGTGTAGCGCAGGAAAACCTCACCCACTTTTTTTTACGAAGAGCTCAATAGACGGCGGTGCAAATTCTCTGATAGTCATAACCTAATTCTTAGCACCGCAATGCGGACACTTATCCAAAATCTCGTTGTAAGCACCGTGACAATAACGACAACGAACTCTTGTTATTACCTCTTTTTCTTTAATAATCTCTTAGTTACAGCTGATTGGCTGGTTTGGTTTTCTTCAGACCTTACAGTCTTCCTTGTTATCTGAGGTCTTCACCGGAGTCTATAAGAAACGCTTATTAAACGAGGGGGATTTTAGTTTAGAAGCCAGATGCTTTGGGCGAGTAGATCAGTCTGGCATGATCGCCACGTTGGCATCGTGGAGGTCCCGGGTTCAAATCCCGGCTCGTCCACCAAACACTTATTCAAGTTTACGCCTTGAAGGCGACTTATTGCCGATTTAAGGGCATTTTCACAGATTTTTGACGCATTTAAACCCATTTCATAGGCTAAATTCGCTAATTCAGGGTTTAACTCGATTGTTGAACTGACTTGTGTTATCATTTTGTTGACCTCCACGTTTACACGTGTCCGTTGTCCGGTCGCACCTTTATAGGAATGGCGGCGAGGTGGAAGGACTACTTTTTGTTGGTCAAGAAATCTTGACTTAAAAAAACAGGTTTAGTTCAGATTCCTTGACAAGAAGTCTTATAACGAAAACCCTTCCAACAATGAAGTGGTGACAATGAGTAAAACTTTAGCTTTAGCACTTGTTCTCGTCTTCCTAACAGCATCAAACACAATCACATTTTTGCCAGCCAAAGCTGAAAACAAAACAATCGTTGTTCCAGATGATTACCCAACAATAAGTGAGGCTTTGATTAATGCGGTGAGATGGCGCTACAGTGTATGTCAAGAGAGGAACATACCAAGAACAAACCCTTACAATAAATAAAAAGCTCTCAATATTGGGCGAAGACGTCCAAGATACGATAATTAGCCTTTATCCACCTTGGGGGTGAACATTGGTGGATTGAGCACCTTAACGGGTAGTGGTGTTGAACCCCTTTTTATGGTTACGATAATCCAATAAAAATTACCTGCAAACAAAAACGTTATAATTTCTGGCTTTAAAATCCATTAGACAACGTATCAAGTACGCTACGCATTTCTGGAGGCTGGAACACTTCTATGACTGGAAACTACATAGCTGCGGGGTTTGTTTGGCTGGAGAATGCTGGTCAAAAAACATTACTGGAAACACTGTAAATGGAGAAATCACCTGTATTGGCAATAATCCACACTCCATTGCCTGACAACATCCTTAGAGGAGTTCTTCGTACTATCTTCTGGAATCCTTATTGAGAACAACAGTATTTCTGGCGATATAGGCATCCAAATGGGTTCTTACGGAAATACGGTTTTCAATAATACAATAAAAAAATGCGGGACTGGCATTTCTTTCTGGTCTTATGCTGCTGATAACCTGTTCTACGGTAACAATTTCATTAACAATACAAAACAGATTCAAATTGGAGATACATATAATCCCGTCGTAGGCAGATGGGATAATGGTTATGCGTTGGGTGGTAACTATTGGAGCGACTATTCAGCAAAGTATTCTAACGCAGTAAGAATGATGATTGTGCGATAGCGAGAGCCTTACAGAGTTGACGCAAGATATTGACCATTTTCCACTTATGAATCCTTATTTGCGTGAAGAAGCAAATAGTGAGTCAGAAACTTTCCCAACTATGCTTATCGCCATTGTAGCTGTTGTAGTAGTCGCCTCGTTGGTTGCTGGTTTGTTGGTCTACCAACACAAACACAACTCAGTAAAGGAAGT
>CAWEZP010000010.1:0-199730 GCA_963813675.1 Candidatus Bathyarchaeota archaeon | reverse complement strand
CAAATATGGAGCAAAAATGAACAACGGGGCCTTAGTAATCTTTGACGACTTAATTGAATTCATGGAGCAAGCAGCAGACATGTGTGCAGACACAGCAGACTACATCAACGTGTTGGCAAGCCAAGAATGAACAAGCCACCCTTTCTTTCATTCCTGTGCTTAAATTTGATAAAAGCAATAGTTGATGCCTTTCAGATTCCCTATTTATTATTAGAAAAATAGATCGATTTTAGTTTATTTTGAGTCATAATTTATTCATTTACTATGTAAACTATATTGTAGTATTGAGATGTTTGTATTCTATGCACAGCGACTATATTATTAAGGTTTAGCATTAGTCGCCGACAAGGAGAAACAAAATTGAACGCTAAATATACAATTCTAATAGCAATAGTCGCAATCGCCATAGTAATCGGCTCAGTAGCAGCATACACTTACAGGGGTGCAAATTCTGCGCAACCCATACCAACCCCAACACCTACTGTTTCACCAACCACTAATCCAACTCCAGTGCCAACAACCTCACCTACAGCAAGCCCAACCGCTCACCCAACAGTACATCCGACAGCCAATCCAACAACAACTCCAACTGCAACCCCAACGCCAACGCCATCACCACTCCAACGCCAGTACCAGTGCCGGCATCATTAACAGGTGCAGGAGCAACATTCCCCTATCCACTCCTCAACGCGATGATAATCAACTACACAGCCGCGAAACCCTACATACAAGTAAATTATCAATCCATCGGCAGCGGCGGCGGAATCTCTGCTATGCAACAAAAGACTGTTGATTTCGGCGCCTCAGATGCACCATTAAGCGCGACAGATGCAGTTAACGTACCCAACGCACTTCACATTCCCGAAACAATCGGTGCAGTAACAGTAGCATACAACCTTCCAGGCGTTCCGTCAGGTCTTCACTTAACCGGCAAAGTCATAGCAGACATCTACCAAGGAACTATAACAAAATGGAACGACACAGCTATCCAGACATTAAACCCAAACGTAGCTCTTCCAGCAACCAACATAATTGTAGTCCACCGCTCCGACAGTTCAGGAACAAGCTTCGTCTTTACAGGTTACTTGAGCGCGTCAAGCTCAACATGGAACACCTCAGTTGGACAAGGAAAATCGGTCGCTTGGCCAGTGGGAGTCGGCGCTAGCGGTAACGCAGGTGTCGCCGGAACAGTCGAAGGAAGCGCCAACACTATAGGCTACGTTGAATTAGCTTATTCACTCCAATACAACATGAAAGTTGCAGCCGTTCAAAACCCCACTGGAAACTGGATCATGCCAACACTCGCGTCAACAACAGCAGCTGCACAATCAGTCGCTTCAGCAGGATTACCCGCAGGCACTGCAAGCTGGACCAACGTAAACATACTCAACGCGCCAAACGCACAAGCATACCCAATCGTCACCTTCAGCTACATCATCGTCTACAAAGAACTCAACGTTGTACCAGCATGACGCAAGATAAGGCTACAGCGCTTGTACAATGGCTCTGGTACATGGTACACAACGGTCAAGATCAAGCACAGCCCTTATCTTATGCATCACTACCAGCAAACGTCGTCCAAATAGACGAAACAACTATCCAATCAATAACCTTCAACGGGCAAACAATGCCCACAACCTAAAAAAATCAAACCCCAACTTTTTATTTTTTAATTCTTTTTAATCATTCTCAATAAAGAAAGAGATACTTTATTTTAACAGAAAAAATAGTTTAAAATAAAGAAAAATTAGCTTAGAACCGATTCAACGTTCAAGTTCAGTACAACTTCAGAAATATCACTAGCATATTCCGCTGTTCGTCTAACACTCTCAATAAGCAATCTCAAGTTAACGATTTCTTCAACTTTGGCATTCTGCGATGAAAGAACAGCCTCTTTCTCCAACTTATGAACCTGGCTTAGTTTTTCGATAACGCCCTCAGCCAAGTTAAAGTCATGCTTAAACAATGCTTCCATAGAGTTCTCAAACATTGAATTAGCTAAACCGCTTAACTGGCCAATTTTATCTAATGTCTCCTGGTTCACTGGTTCTTTTAGAAGTAGAGTGTTTTCAGCGATTTTGGTGGCATGATCAGCTGTTCTCTCAACTGCTTTTGCTATAAGCCTATAACCTAAGCAGTCTCGTTGGTTAGCTAAGCCGATTTCTTTTACGATTCTTTGATTTGAAACAGCCATCTTCAAAAGCCGCACGATGTAAAGGCCGAAGCGGTTTACTTCACGGTCAGTTTCAATAACTGCCTTAGAGCTTTGGAATAGTCGAGTTTTTTTAGTGCTTCTATGGCTTCTTTATGCATTGATGAAGCGATTATTGACATTCTGCTTAATGCGTTTTGAACTGTTAATTCCGGATAGTTAAGTAAAACCTGCAGTGTCAAATCAGTTGGTGTGTCAATCACAATTTCAGTTCCGACCAAGTAGTTTCTGGCAAAGCTTTTGAGGTGGTTTCGAAGTTTTGAGGACAAGTATTTTTTGCCCCTGTCGCTCTAATATGCAAAATGTTGTAGCCGCTCAAATAAGCGGAAATTGCTGTTCTCATGATGGCGTCAGGGTTGTCGTTTAATGATGTATTGATGAAGGCTTCGTCTTGTTTTTCTTTTTTCGGAAAACTTGAGGGTGCAATTGATAGTGAGCCGTCGTCTTCCTCACGGACAACCATGGAGCTTCCGCGTTTAAGCTCGTTTTTGAGTAGCCCAGTCCTTGGGCAAGGAAAGTATGAAGGTTGATCCGCCGGTGACTTGAAGCTTACGCTGTTCCTCATTTAGTTTTTCTGGTTCTTTGGTCACGCTTGACTCCAAGTTACTCTTTCTATGATGCGTCATTATATTAGGTATACCTATATAGACTATAAATTTTATGTAGGTTCACTATATAACCTAACAGCTTTTTTAAGTAATACAAAAACGAGAATGAAAATATGAACAGTAAATATGCCATCATAATCGCAATAGTTGCAATTGCAATAATAATCGGCTCAGTAGCCGCATATATTTACCTCTCACAACCCTCAACATCATCTACCTCAATAACCTTACAGGGGGCTGGAGCAACATTCCCCTATCCCTTCCTTAACGCCATAATAACAAAGTATTCAACGGACGTAAAACCCAACGTGTTAGTAAACTACCAATCCATCGGCAGCGGCGGCGGAATAGCCGCTCTAAAACAACCAACGCCTACAGTAGATTTTGCAGCATCAGATGCACCGCTTAGCGCTACAGACGCAGCAAACATCCCTAATGCTCTGCACATTCCCGAAACAATCGGTGCAGTAACAGTAGCATACAACCTTCCAGGCGTTCCTTCAGGACTCCACTTAACTGGCAAAGTCATCGCAGACATCTTCCAAGGAACCATAACCAAGTGGAACGACCCAGCAATACAAAACCTCAATCCAACCACTATGCTTCCAGCACAAACAATCAACACAGTTCACCGCTCAGACGGTTCAGGAACCACCTTCATCTTCACCGGCTACCTTAGCGCTTCAAGCACCTCATGGAACAGTTCAGTTGGACAAGGCAAATCAGTGTCATGGCCAGTCGGCACAGGTTCAAGCGGAAACACCGGCGTTGCTTCCTCAGTAAACGGCATACAATACTCAATAGGCTACGTCGAATTAGCCTACATACTCGAGAACGGCATGACAGTTGCAGCAATCCAAAATCCCGCAGGAAACTGGATTCAACCAAGTTTAGAATCAACACAATTAGCCGTTCAATCAGGCGCATCAAGTGGTTTACCTGCAGGTGATGCAAGCTGGACTAACGTCAGCCTCCTAAACGCTCCAGATGCAAACGCATACCCAATCGTCAGCTTCACCTACTTACTATCCTACAAGGAGCTAAATGAGGTTCCAGGAATGACACAGGATAAGGCAACAGCGCTCGTCCAGTTCCTTTGGTACGTAGTGCATGACGGGCAAGACTTAGCGCCAGGACTGTCATACGCAAAATTGCCATCAAACGTTGTGCAAATCGACGAAGCAACTATCCAATCCATAACATTCAACGGACAACAACTCCCAACAACATAAGGTGGATAAAGCTCTGAAACAGCTCCACCCCCAAAAGTTTTTTACTAAAATAAGATCCAGATTAACAGGCGACTTTCTATTCAAGAATTTGGCCGCTATTGTTGCGGCTTCAGCAGTTGTTATCCTGCTTATAACAGGATACGTTCTTACAACCGGTTCCGTGCCCGTGGTTCAAAAGTTTGGTGCAAACTTTTTCTTTGGCAACGCTTGGAACCCTGTTGAAGGCAGAGAACTCTTCGGTGCACTCCCCTATGTGATGGGAACGCTTGTCACCTCAGGAATAGCGCTCCTAATTGGTGTTCCATTAAGTTTGGGCATAGCAGTTTTTCTTGTGGAGATGGCTCCAAGAACGCTTCGAGTGCCAATCGGCTACCTCGTTGAGTTGTTAGCGGCTGTTCCAAGCGTAATCTATGGGCTTTGGGGTTTGTTCATCTTCCGCTATTGGATTCTTGATTACATAGAAAAACCAATATCAACCTACCTTGGTTGGCTTCCGATTTTTAGCGGAACACCGTTTGGTTTGGATATTTTCACAGCAGGAGCAATCCTTGCAATCATGATTATCCCCACGGTAGCATCCATCTCAAAGGAAGTTATAAGTGCGGTTCCCAATAGCATCCGAGAAGGCGCCTACAGTATCGGAGCAACAAAATGGGAAGTTATCCGCCACTGGGTAATCAGCTACGGACGCTCAGGAATCTTTGGTGCAGTAATCCTCGGTTTAGGCAGAGCAGTGGGCGAAACTATGGCAGTTTCAATGCTTATCGGCAACGCTACGGGTCCCGCAGCTATGCCAACGTCGCTTTTCAGACCCAGCCAGACTATGGCTTCACTTATCGCTAACGGCTTTCTTGAAGCAACAGGATCATTAGAGGTTGCAGCTTACATTGGCGTTGGCTTAATCCTGCTCTTAATGAGCCTGGCCATTAATGTTGGTGCAGGCATTTTGGTTTCTCGCGTGTTGAAAGTTAAGGGAGGCGCAGTAGAATAATCTCAAGCTACAGCTTCCGAAAATTCAAAAATCGCCTATTCTTTGTTCTGTGCGCCGCATGCGTAATCGTAGCAGTTACCCCGTTGCTAAGCATTCTGTGGGAAGTCATTGTCAAGGGGAGCACCTCAACTAAGCATAAACTTTCTAATACAAAACAACTCCAAAGGCGGCATCGGACCCGCAATACAGGGCACACTTATCCTGATTGGGTTAACAAGCCTCATCGGAATCCCAGTAGGAATACTCTCAGGCGTATACCTTGCCGAGTTCGGAAACAACAAGTATGCAACCGCAATGCGTTCAATCAACGATGTGTTAACAGAGTTTCCATCCATCGTCGTCGGCATAACAGCTTACGGTGTCATAGTTATCGCTCTAATCGGGAGCTACTCGGCGATTGCAGGAGCCATTGCACTTTCCTTCATCCTAATCCCGATAGTCGCCCGAACAACCGAAGAATCCCTAAAACTCGTACCCAACAGCGTTCGAGAAGCATCACTTGCCCTTGGCGCTCACAAATGGCGAACAACCCTAAGCGTCGTTTTGCCCACAGCTAAAGCAGGCCTGTTAACTGGAACACTTCTTGCAGTTGCGAGAATCGCAGGTGAAACTGCACCATTAATCATGACTATTCTGGGTAACAGGTACTTCTTCCAAGGCTTAAACCAGCCGATGGCTGCGCTTCCCCTTGAAATTTGGCGCGATTCACTGCAGCCGCAGGCGAGTTTGCAGGCTCAGGGTTGGGGAGCAGCTCTGATTCTGATTCTCATGGTGTTAAGCCTAAACATTATAGTTAGATTAGCCAGTAGAGGTAGACTTAGAAGATGACAAGCACAAATAGTACTCAAACAAAAACCGTTGACTTAGAAATGAAAATGCAGAGTGTAGACGTGAGCGCTTGGTTTGGAAAAAAACAAGCCCTAAAAAACATAAACATAGGAATCAAAGCCAACGCAGTAACAGCTATAATTGGACCATCAGGATGCGGCAAATCCACCTTCATACGCTGCCTAAACAGAATGCACGAACTTACACCCAACGCCAAAATGACAGGCCAAATACTACTGGACGGACAAAACATCTACGACAAACAAGTGGATCCTGTACAGGTTCGCCGAAGAGTCGGCATGGTTTTCCAGAAGCCCAACCCCTTCCCAACGATGTCCATCTACGATAATGTTGCCGCTGGTTTACGTTTGACTGGAACTAAGAAAGGCAAGAACCTCGACGAAGTAGTCAAGCACAGTCTTGGAGACGGGCAACGCTTTGGGATGAAGTAAAAGATGACTTGAAAAAACCTGGCACGAGCATTTCAGGGGGACAGCAACAGCGACTCTGCATTGCACGAGCGATTGCTCTGCAACCTGAAGTTATTTTGATGGATGAGCCATGTTCAGCTTTGGATCCTATTGCAACTGCTAAGATTGAGCGGTTGGTGGTGGAGCTTAAACGTGATTACACAGTTGCTATTGTAACTCATAACATGCAGCAAGCGTCCCGAGTGTCCGATTTCACGGCTTTCCTCTATCTGGGCGAGCTCATTGAGTTTGGACCGACCAAGGACATTTTTGAGTCTCCCAAGAACCCGTTAACAGAGAAATATATAACAGGAGAATTCGGATAGGAGATAACAATATGAGCAGAATAATTGACCGCGGATTAGAAGAACAAATAGTTCTACTGGCAAAAATGGGCGAATTAACCTACGAGACGCTTGGCATATCATTGCATGGCTATTTAGACGGCAAAAGCGTTGAACCAGAGGTAAGAGAACTATCAGATCTTCTTATTGCAATGGCAAACAAAGTTGAAGACCAAACGTTTCAATTAATCGCCCGTTTCCAACCTGTCGCCTCAGACCTAAGAGCAATAAAATCCTACATGAAAATCGGCAACGACTTTGCGAGATATGGCAGATATGCACTCGACATATCATCTATTAACGATAAAATAAGCGGTCTAAAAGAATGTGACTCTTCTACAATCGATTTTATCCATGAAATGAGCGATAAGGTTCTTGCAATGGTTCGAATTAGCGTTGACGCGTTAAAGAGACATGATGTTGCTCTTGCAAAAAATATCTCCCAAACTGAAAGAGAAGTCGACAACATGTATCTAACATTCCTTAACAAACTAATCTCTGGGGAGCAAGCCAACAGCAAATGTGTAATATCTAGTACACTCATTGCCCGTTATCTTGAGCGTATAGCTGATCACGCTGTATATGTATGCGAATCAATTGTTTACGTTGTTACTGGCGAAAAAATTGAATTAGGCTAAACATAATTTTTGGAGCTCAAACTACACAGTCCTAGGGTGGATATATAGACTATATTGGTAACAGTTTTCGCTATATTCTATTTGGAATGATTACTTAAGCCACTTCCAAATGGTAATGTATGGTGAAGAGATTTGCAAAAAAAGAGCACAAATAAGACTGCAAAAAAGAATCAGAGTGAACAACCATTCTTTTTCAACCACATTTAGAGCCGGAGGTAAAAACTGTGATGGGGAGAAGGAATAAGTAAGCAAATGAAAAAGAGAAAAAGATCCAATATAGAAATCATAGATTGGATGTTAGTCAATTGATTTAGATCCATCTCAAATACCATTAACTGTCTGATTGTTGTCTGGCAAAAGAATTTTTTTCTCTTAACTTCTCAACTGGATAATTGATGTCTATATATTTTCAGGTGGAACAATTTCACTATATATTTTGATGTCCAAGTATGAGGAAAAAACTTTCATTTTATGTAACTCCTAATATAGTTGAACACCCAAATTCTCTTCCTTCAAGCAAAACTACTCTGAAAGAAAGGAGCGGCGCTGTGCTTAGCAAACTCTGGAACACAATAAACAAACTTTCCTCTAAAAAACCCTTAAAGTACACCCTCTATCTTTCAGCAATCATCATATTTTTTGGCATAATCCTCATTCCCCCAATACTGGGCATATTGATCAAAGCAGGAAGCCTACAAAACATCCTTGATCAGCCAGCATTGATGAATACTGCTTTAGGCGCAATTGCTAACTCATTTATAATTGGATTAATTGTTTCAGCATTAGATTTGCTGGCGGGAGTTCCGTTAGCATGGCTTATCACAAGGGGAAAATCAAGGTGGCTACCAATTTTAGACACTTTAGCCGATCTTCCTTTCGTTGTGCCAACCGCAGCCCTTGGTTATTCGCTTCTCCTGTTCTGGAGTTCAAGCGGAGGAATATCAACACTTTTTGGTTCATCGCTTGTTTCTCCAGGATGGCTTCTAGTAATGATTTTACACTTTACATTTTCATTTCCAGTAGTTGTTCGCGTAATGGTGGGTGCCCTGCTCGACTACAAGATGGAATATGAACGAGCATCTAGAACACTTGGAGCTCCACCGATGACGGCTTCAAGAACCGTAACTTTCCCCATAATAAAACCTTCATTAATTGCGGCATTCACACTTGCCTTTGCAAGATCGCTATCCGAAACAGGCGCAACTTTCATAGTGGCAGCCGGAGTTTTCCTCAATGGACCAGTATTTATCCAAACCGTAAGCAACCAGTTTAAAGCGGGTTCAATACCCCAAGGAACTTACGAAGGAGCAACCGTTTTTGCTAGCATAATCTTAATTTCTGTTTCATTAACTATTTTTGCATTAATTCGAATTGTAGGAAATAAATTTAAACTGCCGTTTGGTCATGGATTGCCATCTTTTGAAAAGAAACTGAGCTACAGTAAAGCCGCAAGGTCACGTAACGGCATTGCTCTGTTAGTTTTCTTTTTGATAATTCTTATTCCTTCAATGTTCGTTGCATTGCCTGCCTTCCAAGCAATAGCCACTGGACCTACTTTAGTGCAGGCTTTCACTGGCTCTGGAGTATGGTCAAGTTTTTGGCAAAGCTTACTGCTCTCATATAGTTTAGCGGCTATAGTAACTGTTTTAGGAATAATCCTTGGGATACCAATGGCAATACTAATTGCACGTAAAACTTTTGGAAAATGGCCTTCAGCAATTCTAGACACATTGATTTATGTTCCAATAATTGTACCCTCTATAGCATTAGGAATTTCTCTGAAGTTTTTCTGGCAAGGCATACCTGGTCTTCCTGAATTTTTACTCTTAGTATTTGCACATCTCTCAATTACGTATCCCTATTTTGTAAGATCAATGTCTGCAGCGATGGAGCGAATTAGCCTTGACATGGAAGAAGCTGCAAGAACCTTAGGTGCTAAACCCTTCGCTGTTTTTAGAACAATCGTGTGGCCGATAACAAAATACTCAATCCTTTCAGGTGCAATCATCGTTTTTACAAGAAGTATAAGTGAAACAGGCGCAACTCTTGCGGTCGCCAATAAGCTTCAGACAGCACCTGTTTTGATTGTGAGCTGGGTTAACTCCGTTAGAGGTACCATATCGCCAATTGCTGGTGTTAATGAGTTAATTGTTGGTTTAGCATGTGGTTTGCTAATACTGTTTAGTTTCATAATTCTGTTGGTCTTAAGGATTTTAACTAGAAAAGGAAAGGTTTAGAATGACAAATAATAAAAACTCTGAAACCGCTTCAAAGGGAGAGAGCTAATCATGCCCGATGTTCGAGTCGTAAATGTAACAAAGAAATACGGTAAACTTTACGCCTTAGACAACGTCAGCTTAACAATTCATGACCAAGAATACTTTTCTTTGTTGGGACCAAGTGGCTGCGGCAAAACCACCCTGCTCAGGGTCATCGCTGGGTTAATCGAGCCTGACAGCGGTGAAATATACATAGGTGATCGACGAGTCGACAAAGTTCCGCCTGAAGATCGAGACATAGGTTTTGTATTCCAAACTTTCGCTCTGTTTCCACACATGACTGCTTGGAGTAACGTACTTTATGGTCCAAAAGTCAAAAATTATGATGCCAAGCAAGCAGAAACCATTGGACATGAAGTTCTTGAACTTGTCAAACTGAATGAACGTTTGAATGCTTACCCCAGTGAACTTAGCGGCGGAATGATGCAGAGAATTGCCGTCGCCCGAGCATTGGCAGCTGGCGCTAAAACCCTGCTTTTGGATGAACCCTTAGGTCAACTTGATGCCAAAGTGCGCAACGAGATCAGGTATGAAATTCGACGAATGGCAAAAGACCTTAAACTTACAGCAATCCACGTTACGCATGATCAAGCTGAAGCAATGTCCATTTCAGACAGAATTGCTGTTATGAAGAAAGGCAAGATTGTGCAGGTTGGGACGTCGCAGGAACTCTATATGCATCCTAACAGCTTGTTTGTTGCCTTCTTTATCGGAGAATCTAACTTTTTAGAAGGCTACATCACTAAAGCAAATGGTCAATCGGAAATTGAGTTGCGTCAAGGATTAAAAGTTAATGCCATAAACCAATTGAATATCAAGCAAGGGGAAAGAGTGGTTTTAGCAATTAGGCCTGAAACATGTGAAATGAAAAAAGGTCACCTCACAGCCGAAAATAGTCTGTATGGAAAAGTTGAGAAAACCACCTTTGAAGGTATAGTTGTTCGTTATGAGATTAGGCTTGAAAATGGCGACAGATTTGTTATCAACCGGCCATCACTTACGGAGGAGTGGTTTAAAATCGGCGAAGATGTCTCAATTACTTATCCGTTAGACAAAGCTCATCTGTTTGGCTACCCTGAGGCAGGCTTAGCTGAGGAAATTAAAGTTTAAAACATATTATCAGCCTATTTTCCTTCTAAAAATATTTTCTTTAACAACCTTTGAGCAAAGGATAAATCAAATTTATTAAGGAAATCTGCGTTAATTAGTAATAGTTTAGGTTGCCCAACTTTTATGTTTCAAAGCTCTGAAGAAAAAATGCAAAGGACTAATTTTTTAGCATTACTAATATTTGTTATAATAGTAGCCGCTGCTTTTTTTGGTGCTGTTTTAAGTTTATTTTACCCAAGTTTCATAAGTTTACTATCGGGCGGAAACTATGTTTCTGGAGGCGCCATTTACGATGCAATATACGTGATTCTTACTTTGGCTGCTGACGGCCTCTATCTTTTCGGTGGTGGAGTGATAACTTTTGGTGCAATCTTGGTGACTATCCGATTTGTTCAGTGCAAACTTAAGGACCCTTTTCAACCATCATCTTCTACTCGTTATTTATCAGGGTACCTAACTTTAAGTCTAAACTTTTTTATTGGAGCAGAAATTATCCGTACAGTCGCTACTAGAACTATTCCAGAGTTTGAATTGCTTATTTTGGTAATTTTCAGCCGAGGTCTTTTCAGTTTGATTCTTTATTTGGAAAGAAGATGGCATGGAACCGCAGAAACAGACTAGCACTGCCTCTTTTTTAAGGCATATGAATTTTGCATTTTTTTGTGCTTAAAATTTAAATGCAAGTGAAGTATTTCTATGTGAACTAGCTCGGGGTAGTATGGGAGAAAACAGAGCGAGTGGAGAGGGCATATTTGGCGGCTTCGTTGGAGAAGAAGTCCATTTCGTCGAAGACGGCCATCTGTTAATTACGCAAAATACTGTCCGTTTACATTGTTTTTATGCAGATAAGCTTAAATGTGTTCATAGTAAGTCCGTTGGATATAACAAATGCAAGTTTAACTTTAACCTCGAGGCAACATTAATGGTTAAAAGCATAAACGGAGAGAAAAACTATGATTGAAGAAGCCTTCATAGCATTCATCTTAATCTTCGTCTCAGCATTGGCTATCTATACGATTGGAAAACGATCTGCGCCTAAAACAACCATAAGTGAAAATGCGCAATCTGCCTATGCCTGTGGAGAAAAAATATCGTTCTTTGGACTAAAAATTAACGTATCATTATACAAATATTTAATTTATTTCGTAGTTTTTGATTCAGCCGTAATAATTCTTGCTTTTGCTGCTTTAACCATAGCTGCTTTAAACCCACTTCTTTTAATTCTCTATCTTGGGATAGTTCTTGCAGCAGGTTTAGTACTCGTTGAAGGTGGAAAAGATTATGACTGATACAAAAACGTGGGCTCGAGTAAAATCGCCTTGGGTTTTACACTTTAATGCTGGTGCCTGCAACGGATGTGACATCGAAATAGTCGCTTTATTAACCCCAAAATATGATGTTGAACGTTTTGGTGTAAAACTTGAACCTTCACCCAGGCATGCCGACGTTTTACTAGTATCAGGTTGCGTCACCCAACAATGTGCAGAACGATTAAAAAATATCTATGACCAAATGCCACAACCCAAATTTGTTGTAGCAATCGGTGCTTGCGCATGCAGCGGCGGGATCTTTGAAGGAAACTACAACGTAGTCGGCGGCGTAGACAAAGTAATCCCAGTTACCGCTTACATCCCCGGATGCCCACCACGTCCTGAAGCAATCTTAGACGGCGTAGTAAAGTTATTAAACGCATTAAATCCCCCTAAACCTAAAAAGCAATCTAAAGAAGAAAAACAAAAAGAGGTTACCAAACCTCAAGCCGTAACACAATCGGCTCAACTAGAAGTTAAGGAGGAAAAACCAATTGTCAAACAGTAGGATAAACATGATTGATATAATAAAAACTAAGTTTGGCGATAAAGTCCAAATTCAAATGGGCCAACTTGGCGCAGCTGCCATAACCGTCAACAACGGTTTGCACCGAGATATCCTAAAAGCTATGATTGAAGCTGATGAAAAAACTGGCATTACATCCATAACAGGTTTAGACCTTGGAGCAAACATTGGGGTCTACTATCATATTCATACATCCAACGTTTTTGTAACAATCAAAACTGAAGTACCTAAAGAAAACCCAAAAATCCAAACAATAGTGGATATTCATCCAGGTGCAGCTTTCCATGAACTAGAAGTAGCAGATCTTTTAGGCGTCGTTTTCGAGGGGCATCCAACACCTGGACACTTCGTTTTATCCGAAAACTGGCCTCAAGGTGTTTACCCACTTAGAAAAAATGTTAAGGCAAACGAAGTAAAATTAGTTCCAACGCCAGCTTCTGAAGAAAACAAAAATCCCGAGAACAGCAGACTCGTAAAAATAATCATTGGACCTCAACATCCAGCATTATTAGAACCTGAAAAATTCTCAGTAACAGTAGACGGAGAAACAGTCACTAATGTTGAACCTCGAATCGGATATGTACACAGAGGCATCGAAAAAGCAACTGAAACACGCACATACCTCCAAGACGTATACTTAGTTGAACGCATATGTGGCATCTGCAACGCTTGTCATGCTTACGGTTTTGTTGGCGCAGTGGAAAAAATAATGAAAATTGATGTTCCACCACGAGCCAAATACCTCCGAGTAATTGCTTTAGAACTCAACAGGTTACACAGTCATCTTTTGACATTAGGCCATGCAGGTTTGGAAATCGGTTACGAAAGTGTTTTCCAATATTTTTGGAGAGATCGCGAACCAATCATGGATCTAGTTGAATTAACAAGCGGTAACCGCGTTTACGGTTCACTCATGACTGTTGGCGGCGTTAGACGTGACATAAAAGATGCTGACATGCCAAAAATCAGATCAATACTAAAAGATCTTCGAGGCAAACTGCCATTCTACCGACAAATTTACGAAAATGAACCCACACTGAAGCTGCGAATGAAGGATGTTGGTGTTCTATCAAGGGAAGATGCTCTTAAACTGTCCGTGGTTGGTCCAGTAGCTAGAGGTTCAGGTGTTGACATTGATGTGCGCAAAGATGATCCTCATGAGGCTTACGGCGAAATTCCCTTCAAAGAAATAGTTTATACTTCAGGAGATGTATGGGCAAGAATGAATGTTCGCATGGACGAAGTTGAGGAAAGCGTCAACATCATTGATTATGCTCTTGACCATATGCCCTCAGGACCATTCCGAATTGACGTTCCCAGATCTGTTCCTGCAGGAGAAGCAATACACCGCCTTGAAGCTCCAAGAGGCGAACTATTCTACTACGTTAGAAGTAACGGTACCGACATGCCCGACCGCGTTAAAGTCCGTACACCAACATTTGCTAACATACCTTCATTCCTCAAATCTGCCATAGGTGAAAGCATTGCTGATGTACCCGCTAACTTTGTCAGCTTAGACCCCTGCTTCTCATGTACTGATCGGTGACCAATAAATGATCGACTATTTCCTTCTAATCTTCCGAATACTCGTCTTTCCAGGCTTTACATTCTTGCTACTACTGACTCTTTTTTGCGATTGGATGGAGAGAAAAATCGAGGCACGCCTACAAAACCGCGTTGGTCCAATGGTTGCCGGTCCAGGAGGAATTCTTCAACCTTTAGCAGATGTTATAAAACTCTTGACAAAAGAGGATATTACACCAAGAGCAGCTAAAAAAACAATTTTCAAGTTTGCTCCTCTCTTGGCTTTTACTATCATGATTTTTGCTTTATGCTTCATACCTATTGACGGCGTAAGTGTCCTTACTGTAGACGGAACTATAGGAGGTTTTAACGGGGATTTAATAATTATTTTGGCTTTTGCTACAGTTGCTAACTTTTTGTTGTTCTTGGCTGGTTGGGCATCATGCAACCCATACGGCACCATCGGTTCAGCAAGAGTATTAACCCAATTCTTGGGCTATGATATACCCCTCTTCTTAATTGCATTGACTCCAGCATTCATCGCTGGAAGTTTACAAATTGCAAACATCGCCCTGTTCCAATCAATTCATGTCTTTCCATTCATTCTATTGGCTCCATGGGCTTTCGTTTTATTCGTAATTACTATGCAAGCAGAGCTTGAAAAAGACCCCTTCGATGTGCCTCACTCTGAAAGTGAACTTGTCGGCGGGTTAGAAACTGAATTTACAGGCGGCAAACTCGCTTTTCTCCATTTAACACGCGATGTTCAAATAGTGTTTGGTTCAGCCTTGGTGGTTGAATTGTTCCTTGGCGGTCCATATGGACCAGTGTTTTTTGGAGCATCGTGGTTCTGGTATACCCTTTGGTTTGTGCTAAAACTGCTTGTAGTTGTAATGATCTCAGAATACATTACCGTCGTGTTTGCACGCTTCCGCATCGATCAAGTATTATCAGGCAACTGGAGAATCCTCTTACCTGCAGCGTTACTCTCTCTGATGCTTACGGTGGCATTGGTAAACTGGGTTTATCATCCATTAGGTGTGTAAAAAGATGACAAAAAAATCACGCATATCTCCAATATTCAGACGGGTAGCATCACACATATTCACTAAGCCAGCAACATCAAAATATCCTTTTGTGAAACCTATACTTCCTGAAGCTTCTAGATGCAAGACAGTTTACACTATTGAATCATGCAACGTAATCGACATTGGAGCAGGAAATAAAGGGTTAACTTTGGATGTAAAATCGATCGTTGGCTCTAATTGTAGAGTTTGCGTTAGAGATTGTCCCGCTGCCGCAATTGAAATTGTTGAAGTAGAGGGCAAAAGAAGGCCACAAATTCGCTTCGACAAATGCATTTTCTGTCACCAGTGTGTTGAAAGCTGTCCTAGAGGTGCAATTAAAAGCTCAGTTTTCTATGAGATGGCAACAACTGACAAATGCGCATTAATCCAGAAACCAACTTCAAACCTAAAACCCACGGAGGCTAAATAGTGATCTTTGAAATTCTTGCAGTAGGATTAATAATTTCTGCCGTATTGGCGCTATTCCTTGACGAAGTAATCTATTCCGTTGCTGCACTATCAGCAACCTTCTTTTTTACAGCATTACTCTACGTGGAAAATGGCGCAATCTTTGCGGCTGTTTTCCAAGTTGCTGTGGGAGTTGGCACATTAGCCATACTCTTTTTATCTGGAGAAATGTTAGGCGATAAACCAAAACAGAAAGCCTCTCCAAAACGCACAGGCGCTTTGATAGGCTCTGGAGCCATCTTATCATTACCTGCAATTTTCCTCTCAGTTTCAGGCTCAACCGGCACAACTTCTAACCTTGATTTCGGTGACGCCTTATGGAATGTAAGGGGCTTAGATGTTGTTTTACAAGCTATAGTTATTTTAACAGTGGCGTTTGGAATCGCTATCGTTTTGTATGAGAAGAAGAAGAAAAAAGGTGACCCATAATGGACTTCGTTATTCTATCACTAGTTATGCTTGCAATCGGAATCTACGGCTTACTCACAAACCGCCAACTTCTAAAAGTTTTCATATCCGTTGAATTAATCGCAACGGCTGCGACTTTAAATTTCGTGATGCTTGCTTCCTCAATGGGTGTAGGATTAGGTCAAGCATTCTTAATCTTGGCATTCTCTACAGACACCGCAGTAAGCGGCGTAATATTAGCGTTGCTTGTAATAGTGTCCAAAAAATACGGTACAAGCGACATGAGTAAAATAATTCAGATGATGCAGGAAAAAGGCGAAAGCGAGGTTGAAGCATAATGTTGCTTGAAGAATTTTCAGCATGGTTTGTTTGGGTCCTTCCGCTCATAGCAAGTTTATTTGTTCCAGTAATCGGGAAATACAGTGATAAAGCACGAAATTACTTTGTCGTTGCAGTTGCTGCAGTTACAGCAGTTTTGGCGCTTTCATTGGTACCTAGTGTCTGGTCTGGAGACGGAACAGCCAAAATTTTCACAGTAACTTGGCTTCCCCAAATCACAGCAGGCGTCTACATTGATCCCCTCAGTGTCTTATTCACGTGCCTTGTTGCATTCTTTGCATTAATCATCGCCGTTTATTCAATTGGTTACATGAAAGGTGAAGAAGGCTTAACACGGTACTACTACCTCATTTTACTCTTCATCGGCTCAATGATTGGTCTTGTGATATCAGACAACATGTTGCAGATGTTTATCTTCTGGGAAATGGTGGGCTTATGCTCATACGCACTGATTTCGTTCTGGTATAAAAAACCTGAATCCATTCGTGCTGGTGTTAAAGTTTTCATAATGACTCGCATCGGCGACATCGCATTACTTGCCGCTATAGGCATTCTTTACCTGATGTTCAACACCTTTAGTTTCCAAGGTGTAATTAGTGGCATTCAAACTTCGGCAGCTGCACAAACTCTGAATACAGAGCTCCTGGTTGTTGTTGCCTTCTTGGTTTTAGGCGGTGCAATCGCAAAGTCTGCTCAGCTTCCACTGTTCACTTGGCTATACAGCGCCATGGAAGCACCAACATCAGTGAGTGCCCTCTTGCACGCTGCCACGATGGTTAAAGCAGGCATCTACCTGCTATCAAGGTTCATACTCATTTTTGCAGCAGCACCTGCCCTAATCATAGCCCTTCAACCTTTATGGTTCCCAACAGTCGCTTGGATAGGCGTCTTAACCGCAATAGTCGGTGCCACACTCGCATTAACAACAACGGACATCAAAGGAGTCCTTGCATACTCTACAGTTAGCCAAATCGGCTTCATGATGGCTGGTTTAGGTGCAGCCGCAACTGCCGGCGGATTAATAGGTGAAGGTTGGTTCGCTAGTTTATTCCACATGGTAAGTCACGCTTTCTTTGAGGGTCTTGGATTCCTCTTAGCAGGAGGGATCATACATGCAATTGGTACCCGAGATATGCGTTTGATGGGTGGACTTCGAAAAGCAATGCCCATCTCGTTTGCTTTGATGGCTATAATGATAATAACCACCAGTGGTCTTCCACCTTTCGCTGCGTTCTTTAGTAAAGGCCTAATTGTCACAAGCGTAACCGATGCAGGCTATCTTGCACAGGTAATCTTGTTATATGCTACAATGGCGATAACTTTCGCGTACGTTGTGCGTATGTTTAGCTTAGTGTTTATGGGTAAAGAATCCGAACATCTTCAGAAGCAACATGTACACGAGGCTCCAAAAGTTATGCTTATTCCAGCAATGATTCTCGCTGGTTTATGCGTTGTTTGGGGAGTCGCTGAACCTTTGGTCGCCAGCTTCATGCATGTAGAACTTGCAGGCGGCTTAGTGGGCGCTTTCTTAAACTCAGAAACTCCCATCTTCCTGGCTCTACTTATCCCAACAGGATTAATCGCTTACTACTCATACTACAAAGGTTATCAGGGCGTAAGAAACTTTGCAGCAAGCAAAAACCCAATAATAATCATGCTTAAGCACGCTTACTTCTTTGATGACTTCTACGGCGCAGTATCCAAAGGAATAGAACGTTTCTCAGGCGGTCTCACCCGCTTAGAAAATGCCCTCTTCGGACGATATCCCGATTCAGCAGGAACATCTGTGAGTCGCGCCGCAGAACCTGGACAAGCTACAACCTTGAAAAAGGGACCATCTGACTCCTTTAGAAACTATGTTGCCGCAGCAGTGCTTGGTGTCATTCTGATCGTTGTGCTCATAATATTAACAGTAGGAATAAAGGTGTAAGAAAATGTCGCTTCCAATTCTTTTAGCAGTATTTGCAATTCCAACAATAAGCATACCCTTCGTTTACTTTACCGGAAAGAAATCACCCAAAGCAGCAGCAATTTTTGTGGCGTTAATTGCTTTAATCAACATCGCATTGGTTCTCAGTACTGTACCCTCAATCTTTAACAACCCTGATCACCGTTATATTGAATCTTATACTTGGATTCCAACGTTAAATAACACTCAGTTCACTTTGTTCGTAGACGGCATCAGTGCTTCAGTTGCTCTTATCAGCTTAGTCCTTATCTTCGTAGCAGCACTCTTCTCAGTTAATTACATGGCTGGAAAAAAGAACCTTCCATCATACTATGCCCTGTTATGCATGCTCTCCGTAGGCTTAGTCGGAGTCTTTTTAACATCTAACCTGCTCCTATTTTATTTCTGTTGGGAACTTATGCTTGTCCCAGCATACTTTATAGTGGGCGAATGGGGATATAGAAACTCTTACAAATCCGCTTTCAAACTCTTCATATTCACTCATGCAGGCGCAGTCTTTGTTCTCCTGGGAATAGGAGCAATTTACTACTTAACAGGTTACACAGATATGTTTCAAGCCCAAACCGCCCTAATGACGGCGGCACCAGACGTAGTCAAATGGGTTCTAATTGCTTTAACCGCTGGATTCGCTGTTAAAATGGCTGTTTTTCCGGTCCATATGTGGCTTCCAGACGCCCACTCCGAAGCACCAGCCCCAATGTCTGCGCTCTTAAGCGGTGTAATCATCAGTGCAGGAGCTTACGCAATTCTACGATTATCCTTTGGGATTGTTTTTCCCGCTGTTGGAATTTCCTTTGGAACAGGTTTTCTCCAAGCATTAGCAATCGTTGGTGTAATCACAGCCTTCTTCGGCTCATTCCTGGCGCTTGTTGCAACGGACATTAAACGCCTCATAGCATACTCAAGCATTGCTCATATGGGCTACATAATGTTCGGTCTCTCGCTCTTTCCGCTTTCCATATTCACAGGGTCGGTGGTTCTTGCCTCAGCTTCAGCAATTGCAATAGTTGGAACTGTCCTGCACATAATTACTCATGCCGCAAGCAAAGGTCTCTTCTTCCTTACGGCAGGAGGAATTATGCATCAAACCGAAGAAAGAGATATTCGCAAAATGGGTGGTTTAGCAGGAAAGATGCCCTTTTCAACTGTTTCAGGAACCATAGCTGCATTGAGCATTGCTGGAGCACCTCCATTAGCGTGTTTCATTAGCGAATTTCTCATATTCGTCGGCGCAATTCAAATAATAAATCTCACAGGCGGCGCCAGCAGCTTCTACATAATACCGACAGCTCTCATGCTTATAGCAACAGTTTTCTCTCTGGCTTACGCTCTGAGATTTATTTCAAAAGTGTTTCTTGGACAACCAATGGATGAACATAGTTTTGGAGAATCTGACGAAATAGAGACGATACCTGAACATGAAAAACACAAAATCGTCGATGTCCCCAACTACATGAAGGTCTCATTGGCAATCTTGGTGGTTCTGGTTGTTCTCATAGGAATCTACCCAACATTCTTCATGAATCTAATACAAACGGTGACATTTGGATAGGAGAAGGTGAAAACTGATGGTACAAATATTAGACGTAATATTACCGATATTCACTTTAGTAATCGCGGCATTACTGACCATTCCAGTATTCAAAATAATTAGAAAACAAGAAAATCACCAGATGTCCCTTACTTTAGGATGGGTCTTAGCCGTTTTCCTGATTGCAGGCGCAACAGTTGCAAACTTGGCCTTAAGCTATTATAGCACTGCAAACCCGCCGCCACTAAACTTAGCGATAGATGGCAGCATTTCTACTGCAACCTCAAGCTCCTTCCTCGTAGATGCCATCTCCATCTACATGGCCATAATTATAGTCGCAATAAGCGCAGTAGTTCTTGTCTATACCGTATTTTTTGTAAACTCAAATGAGCGTCCCTCGGACAGATATCTCGCTGTAATGCTCATACTTACAGCAGCACTATTGGGAGCTGTTCTCTCAGGCGACCTCTTAACATTCTTTATCTTCTGGGAGGCAGCCACTGCAGCCGCAGCCTTCCTAATGTTGTACCGCAAAAGCGCCTTTAGTCTCAACGCCACCCTAAAATTCCTAGTAATGGTCATAATCGCCTCGGCATTCGTACTATTTGGAATGTCGATCATTTACGGCTTAACAGGCAGCTTAAACTACACAGCTGTCCGAGAAGCTTTGAACGCCGCAACTTTGGTTGCATCCGACAAGAACCTGCTTATCATAGCCTTCATCTTTGTTGCGGCAGGATACGCTATTGAAGCAGCAATCGTTCCATTCCACTTCTGGTTACCAGACGCATACACCGCAGCTCCAGCTCCATCAGCAGCATTCCTCTCAGCACTAGTTGATCAAGGCAGCTACTACATACTCATCAGAATACTCCTCTTTATCATAATTCCAACTGGTCCAAACCACGTTTTAGATTGGACCCTCATGCTAGCCATACTTGCAGCAATAACCATGGTCATTGGCAACCTCTTTGCCTTAATCCAAAACGATGTAAAACGCTTAATCGCATACATATGCGTTGCAGACGTTGGTTACAACCTAGTAGCAATTACCAGCATCAAAGCACTTGGCCTCGAAGGTAACCTTTACTTCTTCCTCATCGGTGGCTTAACTACAGCTTTAGCTTTCATGGCAATCGGCATCATAAACCGCTATGGTATAAAGACACTTAGCGACTTCGCAGGGTTTGGAAAGAAAGCTCCACTCGTAAGCATAGCTTTAGTTATTGCTGGGTTATCTTTTGCGGGAGTTCCACCTCTCGGTGGATTCATAGGCAAATACCTCGTCTTTACAGCTGCGTTACAGGCAAATCTAAGCTGGTTAGCCGTTATCGGAGTCTTAACAAGTGTTCTGCAAACCGCTTACATCTTTAGACTCATCAACGTTATGTACTCAAAGAAGCCCAAAGACGAAACTTCAATAAAAGAATCAAAACGCTTACTCATCCCCGTCTTCATCCTTGTCGCTGCTATCTTCATATTAGGCTTATTCCCAGACCTAGTTCTCCAACTAATACATCCAGCAACACACCAGCTATCTGCTTTAATCCCATCCATATAAAATCAAGCAAAGATCCAGAGGCAGACAGCAAAAGTTTACGAATCAAGGATGAAATTGCCTTACAAAAGCACCCTTTACTATTCTTCATCTAAATTTCTGTAGCTTATCCAAGACTTGACTTCCCTATCAGGATGCGTTAAGTGAATTAATTTCTGGCTTTGCGAAGTCAACCGTGAGAGCGATTGTATTTCTAATTTTTAAAGAAAAAGAAACTATTTTCTGATTTGTCCATCGCCCAGAATCACGTATTTTGTCGTCGTCAGATGTTGCACGCTCATAGGTCCCCTTGCATGCAGCTTTTGGGTACTTATGCCGATTTCTGCGCCAAGTCCAAATTGGTTGCCATCAGTGAACCGGGTCGATGCGTTCCAGTAGACAGCGGCTGAATCAATTTCTTTTATGAACTTCATTGCTTTAGCGAAATCTTTTGTAAGTATGCTGTCAGAGTGTTTGGTGCCGTATTTGTTGATGTGTGCAATAGCTTCATCTAAGTTTTTTACTACTTTAATGCCCATGATTAAGTCTAAGTATTCTGTATTCCAGTCCGTTTCGGTTGCTGCTTTTACATCAGGAACTATCTTGCGTGTTTCTTCGTCGCCCCGAATTTCTACACCGTTCCTTCGGAGTTCAGCAATCACGATTGGCAAATAGCTCTTTGCGATTTTGCTGTGAACTATAAGCTTCTCTGCAGCGTTGCAGGTTCCGGGTCTCTGTACCTTTGCGTTTATGATAATGGGCGTTGCTTTTTCGAGGTCTGCGTCTTCTTCAACATAGATATGGCAGTTGCCTGTTCCAGTTTCAATGACTGGAATCCGCGACTTTTCAACCACTGTCTTGATTAAATTAGAGCCTCCGCGAGGAATCAAAACATCAATGTATTCGCGCATTCCCATCAACTCTTCAGCGACTTTGCGATCAGGAGAGTTAACTACTTGAACCGCGTCCATGGGGACGTTTGTTTCTGCTAATGCTTCACGTAAAACTTCGCCGATTGCTATATTGGAATTTAATGCATCTGAGCCGCCACGAAGAATAACCGCGTTGCCTGATTTGATGCAGATTCCGGCAGAATCCGCGGTAACGTTAGGTCGTGATTCATAGATTATGCCGATAACACCAAGAGGAACCTGAATTTGGCTGATTATCAAGCCGTTTGGACGTGTCCAACTGCTAAGGATTATGCCTATGGGGTCGGGGAGCGCTGAGACTTCCCTGAGTTCGTTAGCCATTGTCTGAACTTTCTTTTGATCAAGCGCTAACCGGTCAAGTAACGCGGCTTTGAGACCTTTGGCTTTAGAAGCTTTTACGTCCTTTTGGTTTGCAGCTAAAATTTTATCGACATTAGCTTCAAGCGCGTTTGCCATCTTGCAAATTGCTGTGCTTTTGGCTTCCGCTGAGAGCTTTGCCATCTCAATAGAGGCGGCTTTGGCTTTTAGGCATATTTCTTTTATCATTTTTTTTCCTCGATTAGGTGTATGTTGTGGTGTTCGATTACTTCTTTGGATTTGTCCTTGCCGAGTTTTTTATGTACTTCTGTTACTTGTAAGCCTTTAATTAGGTTTAATTCGCCGCTGCTGAAGTTGGGGTTTCCCTTGGCAAACGTTATGCTCTTTTCGTCGACAATGCTGACGACGTCTCCAACACTAAAGTTTCCAACTACTCTTACAACTCCAACGGGGAGCAGGCTCGAACCTTCTGCAATGGCTTTCTTGGCCCCTTCATTAATGTGAATTTGCCCTTTCACTGCTGCTCCAAAAGCTATCCAACGTTTCACGGCGGGCATGCGACTTTGGGGTTTAAAAAATGTACCCACATCTTTCCCGGATAGAATGTCGTGAATAACGTTTTCTCTTCGGCTATTCGCAATAACCACAGGGATTCCACATGAAGTGGCGATTTCGGCAGCTTTAATTTTGCTTTGGATTCCTCCTCTGCCAAGTTTACTTTTTCCGTTAAGCGAACTTTTTAGTTCTGTTGTGATTGCATCAACTGTTTTTATCAGCTTCGCTCCAGGCTGCGAGGGATCTGCAGTAAACAAGCCTTCAACATCCGAGAGTATAATCACTAAATCAGCGCAAACTGCCCCTGCAACAAGCACCGAGAGGATGTCGTTGTCGCTGAAGTTTACTTTGTAGCCTTCAGTTCGCATAAGTTCATCGACTGAAACTACGTCGTTTTCGTTTATTATTGGGACAACACCGATTTTGAGGAGTAAACTTAGTACGTCACATGTGTGAACGTAAGATGCCCTATTGGAGAGGTCTTCAGCTGTTAAGAGTATCTGAGCAACTTTTAAATCATATTTCTTGAAGAGATCTCGATATTTTGCCATGAGAACGCTCTGGCCAGTGGCTGCGGCTGCTTGCTGGAACGCCACGTCTTTGGGTTTGGGAGGAATTTCGAGTTCAGCGATGCCAGCTGCAACTGCACCTGAAGTTACCAGAACTATCTTGTCACCTTGCTTGTTTGCGGCGGCAATTTGGCAGGCTAGTTTTTCCATTTCTGCTTCGTCTAGCTTTCCCTCACCAGTTGTTATGCCGCTGGTGCCGACTTTGACTACTATCAATCTTGAAAGCATCATTCAATCCCTTTTGTTAAGACTTATTTGAAATAGGTTTGACTTGCTTAAAAATGCAACCAAACCTTTGCTTTGGAAAATTGTTTTTATTGACTTAAAATTCAGATTTAACATTTATATCGTCGATAAATTTTAGAAAAACATATATACAAAATGGGCATCGGTTGGATACCATGTTCATACCCTTTCAAGCTTTAGCAGCATTATCAGTTAATTCTCCCATAGTCTTTTGGATTGCACCAATCGCGGGCTTCATAGCTGTTCTTGCTTCGCTTTTACTCATGTACCGAATAGGCAAAATGAGTCCAGGCGGACAAAAAACAGTTGAAGTCGGCAACGCAATTAGAGAAGGCGCATATGCTTTCCTAAAAAGGCAATACACTACAATTGCAATTATCACAGTAGTAATTTTTGTTCTACTGTGGGTAGCTTTACCCAGCGGTCCTTATGGTTTAGGTACCGCAGCAGCTTTTTTGGTGGGAGCAGTTGCTTCCTTAGCTGCTGGCTACATCGCTATGGATAACGCGACAAAAGCAAACGTTCGTACTGTTGCGGCGGCAAAAGATTTTGGTGCTGAAAAAGCATTAAAAACCGCGTTTTATGGTGGAGCCACTATGGGTATGGCTGTTGTTGGTTTATCTTTGTTGGGTGTAAGTTTTCTATTCTTGCTTTATGGTGGTTATAATGCCATGTTCAATACTTTGGATGTGACAACCGCTGCAGAACTTGGAAGAAATGCAGCCAGCGGTATAGTAGGCATGGGTTTTGGCGCTTCATTAATTGCTTTGTTTGCCCAGCTTGGCGGTGGAATTTATACTAAAGCAGCTGATGTTGGTGCAGACCTTGTTGGTAAAGTTGAAGCAGGCATACCTGAAGATGACCCACGCAACCCAGCAGTCATAGCGGATAACGTTGGCGACAACGTGGGTGACTCAGCTGGAAGAGGCGCTGACTTATTCGAATCTGCCACTGGAGAGAACATCGGTGGCATGATTATCGGAGGCTTAATCAGCATCGCCACGGGAAACCTAATATTCTTAATTTTCCCGCTGATCGCACGAGCTTTAGGAATCTTTGCGACATTAGTCGGAATGCCTTTCGTTAGACTTACCGCAGCAGAAGCCAAGCATCCAATGAAAGCATTAAGAAAAGGACTCATGGTGACAACAATAGTCTCAGGCATTTTGTTCTTGTTCGCAACAATTTTCCTGTTAGGCAACGGCGAATTCTCAATGACGTTCATGTACCTGTATTTCTGTTTACTTTCAGGCTTAGCAGCAAGCGTAGCTATTGACTATATTACAGACTACTACACTGGAAGCGACCGCAAACCAGTTGGAAGGATTGCTAAAGCAAGCGAAACAGGTGCGGCAACCAACATCATTACAGGCTTCGCAGTAGGACTCGAAACAACGATGCTACCTATAGTTTCACTCGTAGTCGCATTGATAGTGTCCTATTTCTTTGGAACTGAATTCGCAAACTCATGGAATGCAAATCCAGCACACATAGCACAACAAATTTCACCTTTCATTGGCGGAATCTACGGAACAACCCTCGCAACGATGGGTATGCTTGCAGTAATGGGCATGGTCTTAGCCTTAGACGGTTTTGGTCCAATCGCTGATAACGCAGCAGGTATAGCACAAATGTCAGGTGAAGGAGGCGCTGAAGAAACCATGGAAGCTCTAGACGCAGTGGGCAATACTACAAAAGCATTAACGAAAGGATTTGCACTCGGTTCAGCTTTACTTGCGGCGCAACTGCTATTCCAGACATACTCTTCAGAAGTTTCATTACGCACAGGCTTACCTTTCATCGTTGACATCTCTAACCCAGCTGTATTAATAGCAGGTTTCATTGGTGCAATGCTGCCCTTCTTCTTCTCTTCACAAGCCATCAGCGCTGTTGGAAAAGCAGCCGCAGAAATGGTGGAAGAAGTCCGACGCCAATTCAGAGAAATCCCTGGTATCATGGACGGTACAGGCAAACCTGACTACGGCAAAGCTGTAGACATCAGCACAAAATCTGCATTAAAAGGTATGGTACTTCCAGGATTAATCATAGTGGTCGTTCCATTAATAATTGGTGTCCTGTTAGGGCCAGAAGCAGTAGGTGCACTCGTAATCGGCGCAACACTCTCAGCAGTTCCATTAGCATTATTCATGAACACAGGCGGAGGAGCATGGGACAACGCAAAGAAACTCATTGAATCAGGCAAATTCGGCGGCAAAGGCAGCCCAGCACACGCAGCAGCAGTAGTCGGCGATACAGTTGGAGACCCACTAAAAGATACCGCAGGACCAAGCTTACACGTACTCATAAAGCTGCTCAGCACACTATCAATAGTCTTCATACCGCTGTTCCTAAATCTGCTACAACTGATACACTAAAAATAGCAAAATCAAGGGAAGTTTCTCTTCCCATAAAAATTTTTTATATATTTTTTAGATAAAGAATAACCCTGAAGAGTTAACTATAACATTGGTTAGTTACGGATATTTTTTAGGCGGGCTTCCAGGTCCAAAAATTGGTGTTTGTTCCGCAGTATATTTTTACTTCGGTACTCATTCACATTGCTAATTGAGATGCACCCGCTTGAAGATTATTGAAAAGAATCTACCTCAAGGATTCATTAAAGTTGTTCCAGATTCGCCAGATGACCTTTGGCACTTATACAACGTCATCTATACTGGAGATGAAGTTTACGCTTACAGTTCAAGAGCAATAAAGAGCGACACCGAAGGGGCGCGTCCTAAAAGTGGTGAGCGTTTTTCGGCATTTATGGGTGTAAAAGTGATTTCTGTTGGCTGGGACAAGTTTTTGGGAAAACTGCGGGTTCATGGAACAATTTGTCATGCCCCAGACATTATTCCAACAGGAGCTCACCATACGATTAGCGTGGCTTTGAATCAACCAGTAACTATCGTTAAAAAAGAATGGCCTAAACACCTTCTTGATCGAATCATTAAGGCAAGTGAAGCTGAAAAACCACTGCTCATTATTTCCATTGATGATGAAGGCTTTGCTATCGCAGAAACAAAACAGTACGGGGTCGAGATCAGAGTGGAAGAACGTATGCGGTTGCCTGGAAAGCATGAAGCAGATAAACGAGTGGAAGCAACCAAAGCTTATTTCAAAAGAGCATTAAAAAGCCTAAACCAACTGTGGGTTAACACTCATAGCTTAATTGTAATTATTGGGGTGGGTTTTGTTAAAGGCGATTTTGTTAGTTATCTTTCAGAAGAGGCTAAAGAAATGTCAAAATCAATTGTTGATGTGAAAAGCGTCAACAACGGAGGCACCTCAGGCATTTACGAGGCTTTACGCTCGGGGTTACTGTTGAAAGCTTCCCATCAACTTCGAATTGTGGATGAAACTGAGACCATGGAGGAAGTTATGAAGCGATTGGGCAAAGGTGAAGGAACAGTTACTTATGGCTTGGATGCTGTAGAGAACGCTATCATGATGGGTGCGGTTGAGAAGCTTGTGGTCGCAGACACGACACTAAGGGACGCAGATGAATCAAAACGGCTTAAACTGGAAGAATTGATGCATCAAGTTGAAAAACGGAATGCACCTATAACAGTTGTTAGCACTGAGCATGAAGCTGGAGCAAAACTTATAGCGCTTGGCGGAATAGCTGCTTTGCTAAGGTTTCAAATATACCAAGATACACCCAATTAAGTTCTATTCTTTCTAACTTATTTCTTTAAAGAAGCTGAATGAATGTTTTTTGCACTATTCTGCCCTATTTTTAATAAGGGGATACAAAGACTGTATAAAGTTGCGTTGCATGGTTAATTTGGTTTCTTAATAAATGTGAATTCAACCTAAATAGCAATTTTGGACCCTTTATAAATAGATGCTTTATATACCCCTCTTCAATTTAAATACTTAAACGTGAGTTGACATGAGTAAAAGAAAACCAATCATTAAGATCCAAAACATCGTGGCCTCAGTCTCACTTAATCAGAAAATAGACTTACAAAAAATCGTTGAAAAATTCCCCCAAACTGAATACAACCCAAGCGTTTTCCCAGGTCTTGTTTTCAGATTAAAAAAACCAAAAACAGCCACACTCATTTTTGGAACTGGCAAAATGGTTTGCACCGGCGCTAAATCAGAAAAAGAATCACGTAGCGCAGTAGAAAAAGTAGTTAAAGAACTTCGCGGTGAAGGCATCCAAATTACTGAAAAACCTGTTGTAATGATTCAGAACATCGTTGCATCAGCAGAACTAGGCGGCGAAATCGACTTAGAAAGCCTCGTCTACAAACTCAGCAAAGTCATGTATGAACCTGAACAGTTCCCAGGTGCAGTCTACCGAATGGACGAACCCAAAGTAGTGTTCCTAATCTTCTCAGCAGGCAAACTCGTTTGCGTAGGCGCTAAAAAAGAAGAACAAGTTTACGAAGCAGTCGACAAAATCCAGTTGCTACTCGAAGAAAAAGAACTCATCTACTACCCCGCTCCCCCATAATCTATTTTTTCATTCTTCGTCTAACTGCAGGATTCAAGTCAGCGAGTTTTTTTAAAGCTAACTCAAAGGTTTCATCCTGCAACAATTCTCTTTTAACAAAAACTCCTGTCCGCCCAACTGAATCACGCTTTATCAAAGCATGAACTCTATCCAAAACTGTTTCAGCTGCAATTCCCAAGGTTTTAGCGGTAAACTCTTCTTTTCCAACAACGCAGGTTTCCACATGTCCTTTCTCCGTGGGTTCGATAAGCATAAGTCGTTTATCTACACCTGCAACCCGAACATCCGTTTTTAGTTGGTTTAAGTTTACTTCCCCGCCGAATCTGTAGAATTCCCTCTCAACTCGGCGCATCTCCATAAGTGGAAACGAAACGGTTGTTTTCTCGTCGATTTCGACGTGTGCTTTCATGGCATAGGTTGGTGTAGCTTGAACAATCAACCGTGAGTTGATTGGTATTTTGGCTTTTTCCAGAGCGGTCTCCACAAGAAAACTGCTTTGCACTTCAGGAATGAATACGTCAACGTCGCTGCCCTGATTTACATCGCCTCTAGCTATGCTTCCATGTGTAAGTGAACGCAAATGAAAATCCTCAAGCGCCTCCATTACCCAAACCGCTCTGGCTCCTAAGAGTCTTTAGCTGTTCCCAACGTAACAATAGAATAAGTAACCTCTTTGGTATTCATCCATGCTTACTCGTTTTAACAGCCAATTTAAAGCGCCAATTACTAACATTTAACACTGACATCATTTATTTAGTTTAATTCACCAATCAAAGTAACGAAGGAAAGTCAATGGATCTCGAACCTGTATGCAGCACTTGTAAAACTCGCGAAGCCTTTTTCTACAGGCAATATTCAGGCGAACGACTGTGCAAAAAATGCTTCACAGAATCCATCGAGGCAAAAGTCAGAGCAACAATCACCCGTTACCACATGCTAAGCTATAACGATCATTTGGCCGTTGCAGTTTCAGGCGGCAAAGACAGCTTAAGCATACTGCATATAATAGCTAAGCTTAAGCGATCCAGACCAAAAACTAACCTTACCGCAGTTACAGTGGATGAAGGCATCAAGGGTTACCGTGACGAAGCCTTAGAAATTGCAGCAGCAAACTGTAAACAACTCGAAATTCCACATCACATCGTTTCATTCAAGGATCTCTATGGTTTCACTTTGGATGAAATGATTTCTAAAGCAAGAAAAAACGGTCAGACGGAGTTGACTGCTTGCGCTTACTGTGGTGTTCTGCGACGCAAAGCCATCAACGCTGGAGCAAGGCAAGTTAAAGCCAACAAAGTCGCTACTGGACATACTCTCGATGACGAGGTACAAACGGTTTTAATGAATATTTTCCACGGTGACATAGCAAGATTAGCCAAAGAGAAACCAGTCACCAGTGAAGTGCACCCGATGTTTGTTCAAAAGATTAAGCCTTTCTGCGAAATTCCCGAAAAAGAAAGCGCCCTTTACGCCTACGTCAAAAAAATCGAGTTCCAAGATACCCCCTGCCCATACGCTTCTGAAGCCCTGCGTAATGACATCCGAGGAATGATTAATCGCATGGAAGAAAAACATGCGGGAACAAAATTCACGGTTTCAAGAGCCATTGAACGGCTGCGTCCTGCGCTTGAAGAAACAGCTAAAAAAGAAGATTTTAAAACATGTGCTGAATGCGGTGAACCGTCAGCGTTGGATTTGTGCAAGGCATGCGAGTTGCTTAGACATGTCCGCTAAGTTTTTTGTGGTTAATTTTTTGTTCGCTTTTTAGTTTGCGCAGTATTTCTGAAGCTTCAAAGGCAGTGTTGCAGGCAGCTACTTTTTGAGCTTTTAAAAGATTTATGTTTGTGCCGCAGTAAGGGCAAATTTTTGTTTTCTGTCCCTTAGCGCTTAACGTTAAACCGCCGCATTGCGTGCATTTTACGATGAGTGTTACGCCCATTTTGGGGTTGCTTCCGAAAGGCTTTTCATCATACAGGTTCATTAATTGTTTGGTAGGATAGAGCGAGCGTTATGAGCGTTGATGGAGACCAGTTTAAATCCAGAGTTCATTTGACCGATTTGGCGGTTCAATACTTCAAGAAGGAAGGTTACAAGGTTAACAGCGAAAACGTCAAGTTGGAAGGACATAGCGGCGTTGCGCGCCATTTTGATTTGATTGTGCAGAAGGGACGTTTGGAGCAGGGTGTTTGGGTACGGGATTGGAATCGAACAATCGGCGTTAACGTAATCATCCATTTGGATACGTCTTCGGAGGACGTGGATTTGTCAAGTCCTATCTTGATTGGCGAAAAATTCAGCGACCACGCCAAATCCTACAGCAACAGACGCAAAATAACATTGCTAACAAAACAGAAAATCGGTAGCTTACGATAACTAATCCTTAAGGTATTCGTCAAGGGTGCCTTCGCGTTCAAGCAGTCCAAGCCAATCCACAACTCCAGAAAAGCATTTCTTGTTCTTGTTCAAGACGTCGAGGATTTCAGCCACATTTTCATCAACCGTTTTTCCAGTCACATCAAGTTCGCAAACCTTTCCCTTTTGTGTTTGCATAGCTTCGATAAGGCAGCTATCGAGGATTTCAGCAGACAGGTTTTCGTTAAGTTTGGCGTCGTTAAAGTTGCATTTTAGCATAAACTCTTTGAGTTCTTTGGGGTTTCGTCGCAAAACAAAAACCTTGCTTACTATTTTTGTCGGGATGACTGCGGCAGCATAGTGTCCGTCTACAATAATATTGCTGTTTTCTGATGTTTCGATTGTTTGGGTTAATTTGGTGCACATTTTTTCTTCGTCAATAATAGTGGTTTTGCGTTCGGTGTCTTCACCCAACGTTAAACCATAGGTTTTGGCGTAATCGGTTAAGTTAATGTATTGGGCACAAAGTTTGGCGGCTATTTGCTTTGCAGTCGTTGTTTTTCCAATGCATGGTGTTCCCGTTATTAGGATAACGCGTTTCATGAACCTATCTTGGCGGATGCTAATAGTTATTGGTTGCGCATTTTTTCTTATACGAATGCACAGGGTTTTGATTTACGAGTATGTTTATTGCCTGCGATTGTGAACTACTGTGGTGGGCTGGCGAGTTGGTGTGTGGCTGTCGGACCCAAAATTTGGGTCTGAGGAAACTCCGCCCACAAGTAGAATTGCAGTTCCGCAGGGAACAAGGCGAGAGCCTTGGCAACGGAGCAGAAACGAAACGTCCACCTGGACCGGCAATGAGACATTTGTGATGTCGAGTGCGCCAGATTGGAAGCGGTGAAACGGCCGTCCTGCATGTGGAAAGGGCAAACAGTCGCCGATGAAGAATCTACCGGAAGGCGCGGGTAGCCCGATTAGCCGAATGCCACAGACAACAGAAGGCGGGTTACAACCAACACACCAGCCCAAAACAAGCTCTAAATTTTAATGCCTTGTCTGAAACAACAGAAGATAATCCAGAACAACAGAAGGTAACAGCCCGTGAGGAATGGCAAAACGAATTAGTGAACAAAGCCGAAGCAACAAAAGATAGATACCAACGATTTTTTAATGAATTTTTAGAATACATGCAAATGACAGCCGACGAGCTATTAGGGCAAAGACAGCAAGACGCTTTAAACCCAAACATGAAGATTCAGCGAAGAATTGAAACCAAATTCTTAGCCTTCATTAATATAAAAAAAACAAGGGGCTATTCTATTTCAACACAGCAAATCTATTTTGCTTCAATACGCTCATTTTTTGAATGCCACTATTGTCCGTTGAAAATGAGAAAGTCCGATTATCCCGAAGGCGACAGCCACGGAGCAAAACGAGCAACGAAGGAAACAACTTTAAAACTTTTAGAAAACATTGCACAATCAGACCAAAACAGCCCAATGTATAAAGCAGTAATTCACAGCTTAAACGATTCAGGCTTACGAATAGGGGATTTAAGAAACTTGAGCTGTGATTTTTTCCTTGATGCGCTAAGAGTCAATCCAGATACAAAACTAATAATGCTTAACATAATCACACAAAAGACAAAGTTATCAGCTAAAGCATTTTTTGGAGAGGAAGCAATCGAAGCAATAAAACAATATTTAAATGTCAGACAAGAAGGAACACAAAAAAATAGAACCCGAAATCATAACAAAAGATAGTCCACTATTCAAAACATGGAAACATGGAAAAGTCAAACGAGTATCACGAAGTACACTCTCAGCAATGATTCTAACACACTTTAAACAAATGGGCGAAAGAAAAATGTCAGTCCACAGCTTTAGAAAGAAACTGCAAACCGATTTAGAAAAAAGCGGTATGAATACTAATTGGATAGACCAAGTACTAGGACACGAACTCATAAACAGCCGTGACGCTTACAGCCTACCAACAGACGAAGAACTAAAAGATGCATACACAAAAGCTTATTCAATAATCAGAATTTATCAACAAGTATTAGAACCGAAAAAGAATATGAAAATCCAAATCAGCAATAATGAAACAATTTTGGAAATAAAATCCAATGATATGCAGACAATAAAACAAGCATTGCTTAATGGCTACAAACACATAGACACCGTAGGCGATGTAAGATTATATATGAAAAATCCAAATGATAATTAAACTACCATTTAATTTTTCTCAAAAACTCCAAAATCTGCAGCAAGAAGGAGAAAATAGCAATAGATACCAAAACAATGACAACAATCGATTGAGCACTTAAAATCGATACTAAATAAACATCATAACTCGAAGTATAAAACAAATCAATCGCACTGACTGTTTGATTATCAACTACGACAATATAATGAGGACAATAGGTTTGAGCATAAACTACCGTTGAGAACCCATTTAGAGATGTTATCCCTATAACAACGTCCCGATTGTTATCTGAAAGGGGTACTTCTATCCATGAAGAATTGTCTAAAGACATCCGAACGCTAACATTTTCTAATAAGTTATAGTGCAGATTCTTAAAAAATACGTGAACTTCCGCCGTCGGGAAAAAATAGTTTGGACCTGTTGGATTAATTGTTAAATCAGAAAAAACTGTTTGATTTTCACTCGCATACAAGCTGCCCGAAGCCTCTAAACTGGTTCTGCTTAAGCCAAATAAGATAAGTACAAGAAACAGTGTAAGAAAAAAAGCGATTAACAAAATATTGACTTTACTAAATCGCCGTTTCTTGTATAATATCTGGATAAGTGGCTCTTCTTTTTTTAATAATTTCATTGTTGACCAGTATGCAACCATTCTATTGATAAGAATTATGGTGCCTCGGCAAAGGAAAACTAATTTCTAAAATTAAAGTATAGTGTCTCTTATAATAGCCATTGCCAGACAGTTTTGACTGAGGTTCGCTCCCGCTTTCGCGGAATACTCAATTAAGGTTGAAACTCGAAGCTTTCTGTTCCACCTTGCCAAGCTATAATAATTGTTCTAGTCGCGTTGAGTTCTTCAGGTGTCCAGATATAAGAATATACCCAGCCGTCAGTTACTTCTGGAACAGTTTTAAATGGCATATCTTGACTATCTAAAAAGAAATTTACATTCTGTATCGTTTTTTCTCCTCTATAGAAAAATGTAAAGTTCCAGCTCGTAACGTCATATTGACCGTTTACAGATTTAGTTGTCTGTTGTTTTCCAAATGCATCGAAAGGATGAGACATAGGTACTTGTTGGTTGAGAAAAAGCATCACATGAAATCCAGCAACAAAGATAGCCACAACAATAACGATTAAAACTGTTAACCGTTTTATGTTCATACTATTCCTCGCTTCAAATTAACTATTACACGTTTATACATTTTACGAAATTACACGTAGCTGTCTTTTCTCGCTACGCTCCCGCTTTCTCGGGTCGGTGTAGGGTTAATTTTAAAAGCAGTAGGAGATTATCAATAAAGTTATGGGATACCAAAAATTGAACATGGTTTTGAGCGGTTTATGTTTAGCGATTTGGCTACCTGTAGCTGTTGTTTTCTTATTAGCGAATACGATTTTAGGGTATGTTCTAAGTGTCGTATTTTTTGGTTTTTCCTGTTATGTAGGTTATTATTTCTATCGCATATTGTGGCTTCACAATTGGGGACGCCCCCTCTCAGAAGAGAAAAAACGAGAAAGAGAACTGTACCGAAAACAGATGCGCGATTATCAACGTTATAACATGTACAATCGCTTATACCGTTTCGGAGACGCAACAGAAATAGAATATCAAGCTGAAAAAGCCAAAAAAGAACAAGAGAAAACTAATCGATAGCGAAGCAAAAAGTACAATTTGTCTGCATCTAACATTCTTGCGTCGCTCCCGCTTTCGCGTGTCGCTCCGCTTCCCGCTTTTTTTAGAGAAAGAAAGCAAATCAAAGAAAAAACAAGGAGAAGCAGTCTAAGCGGAGACTGAAAAAGTGGTATAACCAAGCGATATTATATCATTCTTGCACGAAACTTCAAATTGACTTGCAGGCTTAGCATGACTTATAGTCGATTTTACGTTAGCTATAACAATAAACTGTATAACCAAGAATCACTCAATCGTCTCAAGGGTCTTAGGCTTGGTTAACCGTTTAGTACTCTTTGGAATCTTCATAATCCTTTTTGCGTCACCGATTGCTTTGTTATCTGTTGGATTTGGTAGTGCCCAGAATAGTTATCCAATATTTGGGTACTCACAGCACACGTACGGTGGAGAAGCCACTGGCGGTGATTACTCTTACTATGGCACAAGCTTCACACTCAAAGGAGATGCCACAATCACCTCAATCTCTTGCGAACTAGCTATCCGATATAGTCCAAGCCAACCAGACGCAATCAGCCATTATCGATATGCGATTTATAGAGACAACGGTGCCACAGGCGAACTGGTAGCTCAAACAGAAATAGGGAGCGAAAAACCTGAAGATGGTAATCCTTTAGCCTACGATAAATGGTGGACACTGAACTTACCTTCCCCGGTAACCTTACATGCCGGCAACTATTGGCTAATAACAGTCGATGACAGCCAACGAGTGGAAATCCATACTGAGCAAACAACACAAGCACAGCGTGGAATTTGGGGCAACTTTGGCAGCATGGACTTCCCAATTAATCTTAATACAGGAAGTCTGGCGCCATTTCACAATGCCGTTTACGCAATTTACGCTTCTGGACAAGGCACCGTTTCTACGCTAAACCCGCCCGGACCAGATGCTTCAAACCCCAATGCCGCATTCATAACTCTTATCTGCACAAACGACGCAGCGAGCAAAGTGCAGATAGCGGGAAGTTTGAATGCTTACAGCGGCGCAATCGCCCAAGGTACCATAGAATTTGCTTTCAGAGAAAGCACCAACTTTACCTATCAACCGTTTACCCAAACAGTCACAGCCTCTGACGGCAGTTTCGTTGTAGATTGGACACCGCCTGCAGAGGGCAATTATGTTATAAACGCAACATACTGGGGCAACCAACAATATACCGCCACCTTCAAAGAACTAAATGTTCTAGTTACGCCAGCGGCTGGAAATAATACCCAAACAGTTTTTTCAGTGGACTCTAACTCAACGGTAACTAATTTGGCTTTTAATTCCGATAGCGATGAACTTAGTTTCTCAGTAGCAGGCGAAACTGGAACCGCAGGCTACGTTGACGTATGCATCGGCAAAAATCTTGTAGACAATGCTTCAACAATTCACGCATTTATAGATGGAAAAGAAGCTACCTACACTGTGTCAGAAATAGGAAATAGCTGGATATTTCATTTCACCTATCACCACAGTAGTCATAGCATAAAATTCGACTTAGCTAGCAAATCCGAGGGTTCGCCTGTGCCGGAGATGCCGCAGGAAACAATGCCTTTGATTGTTACAGTGTTAGCTGTTATTGCTATTGTTGTAGCCGTTTTTGTGGTTGCACAGAAAAAGCACTAGTTATTGTGTGGGGTATACGGTGCGGGCAATAGATGCTTAGCAACCGATTCTTTACAAAAATCCCCCTAGTCGACAACTTGACAGAACCTCAACGCCTAACCACATACAAAAACGGCTTCTCTTCCAGCCCAAGCGGCAAACTATACCGCAAAGCATCCGTCGCATGATCGTGCTCCTTGACGTCTCCCGATACTCCAACAACTCAATGATAAAGTCATAAGCTAAAAGAAATTATTTGGAAGAATACCTGAAACTTTTGACCTTGACTATTGATTCTCTTGAATCATTAACCGCTTTTTCTAAATCGACCAAGTCTAAGAGAATACGGTTGGTTATAGAGTTAAACTTCTCTGGATGCCTTCTCTTAAATTGAGCAAGCTGATAACGGTAACGCATGAGGCTATTCCAGCTTTTCTTTTTAGTGGTGCTCTCATCAATCAAGTAGGCTGGGAAGTTTGCGCTTAACACGAGCAGCATTTACCAAGAAGGAAAGCTCCTATCTTTTGATGAAGCTGGTAAAAAATGCTTTACTAATACACCACCTTTCTGGGCTCTTGAAGGTCTACTAAACAGTCTTACTATGTCAGAGATGACCATCAAAACAGTTAGCTCTCACGAGAAATAGGCTCAAAATAGAGGGGAAATGTGGCAATTTCGCCAAATGAGCGGTATTACAACCAACACACCCGCCCAATTCAACTGTACACCACCTATTTTGGGGAAGGAAGTTGAATGGATTTTAGATACAAACGAGTAGTGATAACTCCGTGCCAAATCGATAAGAAAATCATTCCCAGCTGAATCAACCTATCGCAAAATTCTTTATCATATTTGTTGTGGGAAACAAATATTTTAGGCATTCAATCCCTTAACATATTTTAAGAATCGAACAGTTTTAAGGATTTTAAAAAAAAAACTTCAAACTCTGGTTGGTACGCTACCGCTTTCACAGGTCAAACCGACTAGAAAAGTTGTCATGGATTAAAATTTACCGTGTCAATTCTGTACTGTTCAACTTCTGGTTGCTTTTCAAAAAAATCCGAAACTTTGGACATTGTGGTTGAAAATAGCTCTTGAGCTTCTAGATAAGGACTCATTATCCTCCCACATAGTCATAATTATTGCAACGTCGTTATCATCACATGAAAACATAGAAACATACCCTCGATACCCTTTTGCACTTCGCACAAGTTTGTTTAGTATAAGATCTAACTCAGAGAAGCCTTCTTCGCGTTTTCCAGTCTTAAAGAAAAACTTGGCTAATCTAGCGACAACCAAATTACACACCAAAATAATGTTATCTTTTTTAAGATTTAACCTTTTGCAAATCTTTAGTTAAACCTTGATAAGTCTCGTCTTCGCTCTCGCTTCGCGGGTCGCTACGCTTCCTCTTTCTTGAGAAAGAAAGCCTGCAAAAAAACGATTAGCCAAACCGATAACTCAGACTCCCGAATCTAAATATTTAGTAGGTTACAAAAAAATTGGCTTTCAGCAAATGAATTAACACAGTTTTTAATTGCTATCTAGCCATTACTCAAAAGTTCTTGTGAAATTTCTTTGCAGGAATTCTGGAGAGCCAAGATTTCTAATTGTAGTACTTCAATTACCTTCTTCTTTTCACCTATTTCTTTTAGCAATCTCTCTCGAAGGTCTTGCTCGTTGGGTTGCATATCTTGTTTTTGGTATATTGGTTCTTGTTCTTCTGTTTCTATTTTTTGAGAAAATTCATTCAGTTCAGAATCATCAAACGAATCAGTTAACTTGAAAGAGTTTTGCTGCCTTGTTTGATTTGATTCATCCAATCTATGCTGCTCAATCACAATAAAGGATTCGTGGAGTTTTTCCAATTGTTTAACTAAAGAATCTTTTTCGTTCTGAGGTCCTGACAATAAAAAGGCTTTTCCTGTAACTTCAAAGCATTGGTTTTGCTCTTGCCTTTTTTTCCTGTAATTCTCTTCTATTATGTGCAAAAATATATTTTTATTTTTTTTCATTACCTTGCCGCTTCCAATTCTACAGTGGAAGTCCGACACCAAGCACTTGTTCTAATTCATTACATTTCTTCTGTAAGAATGCAATTTGTACTTTTAACCTTTCGACCGTATTTTTCTTTTCTCTAAATTCTACTATTGCCTGATTCCGTAGTTCTAATTCAGTTGTCTGCAATTCGTTTCTCTTGCTAAGAAGCTCTTGTTCTTCTTTTTTTGTATCTCTCAAATTTGTTATTAGCTCTGAAACGTCAAGTTCTTTTGATTGTTCTTCCGTTTTTTTGACCCCCGTAGAGTGTGGTCAAGCAGTATCTTTAGTATTAATACATTATATAAAAGCATTATTGATTGCAGATCTTTAAATAGACGCAAAATAAAATGCCTGTTTTTTCAGGTTCAGATAGGTCGGTCATTATTCTGTTTCTTAATGCATCCGCATCTTATTGGTTTTTTTCTTGAATCAGCTCTAACGGTAGCACATTAGTTTCTCTCAACCTCCTTTTCTATTTTTTAAACCATTCACAAGCAAACTTGACAACTAACGCTTAACAATTGGGGCTTTAGCCAACTTAACTATCCGCTAAAAAGAAAAGAGAAAAGTGGTAATTTCGCCTATGTAAGTAGGTTACAACCAACACACCAGCATAATTATCCATAAATCCTCTTCATATATTGATGAACGCGGGAATTAGTGCAATATGCAAAGCAAAAAACATTACTTAGCCCTGAGACTTTTCTTTATTGTCCAACAAAAGATTTTTTTCAACTAATATTTTCACGATAAGCAGGTTTCACTGCTCTCAAATACATTATTGCTTTGCGTTGAGTGAACAGGGACACGATAACGAATAATTAAAGTGAATGAGAAGATATTCTAACAATGCCTTTAACTTTATCTTCATGGACTAACAAATTTTTATCAGATGTAAACGCGCTTAAGAATAGTGAGTTTCCACCTTTCAAAATAAGACTGTAAACATTGCCTTTATTCCATTGCATAGAAACATTAGCCGCATGTATGAATTGATGTTCTATAAGTTCTTTCATTACTTCAAGAGCCTTATTTCTATCCAAGGATAAAACCAAAATTAATTATGTTAATTACCTATTTAATACTTTAGAATTGATCAATGGCATTAGCTAAGAGTTGTACTTGTTAGAGGTTTTTTATATTAACTGACGAAAGAGTACACATCTCTAAAGGGCATCCTCCTCGCAAACAAGGACTCTGCATTGCACAATAAAACAGCAAACAAAGAAGAACCAGTTGCAGCTAAGTTCCAAATATTAAAAAAATTAAGGAAACTACTTTGTCTTTTTAAGAGTCCAAATTACATTATGCTTATCAACTGGAAAGTGTCAATATATTATTGGTCTTTTTTATGAAAGCGCATATAATGTTATCCTGCAATACGTTATCATGCAAAGTAGGCGCTAAAACCAAAGTTTTGGATGAGTTGATTAAAATGGGGCTCTCCAAGAAAGATATCTATTTGCTTCTGGGGCCTGCAGAAGTTCTCATCGAACTGTACAGATTAAAAAATCTTGAAGAATTTATCAGCAAATGGTTTAATCCAATTAGAAAATTAACTACTCAAGAAGCAATGATTGACAAAACAGAAACTTTCATTGTCATCTCAGAAGGCAAATCTTTCACTCAGGAACCCTATGCTTTCCTGTTCCTACATACTCAACCAATGAATCTTGAACTAGTTCAAGAAAGACTTCAAAGTATGTCAAAGGTTTTGTCGGCTGATACGGTCTTTGGACCCTACGACGTAATATGTTCGGTAAAAGCAAACGATAACAAAGACCTACAACAACTTATTAATCAAATACAAAGAGAGATTCCACAAATTCAAGGAACCGAAACTGCAATCGTAGCTTCGCTCTACTAACAGATAAACTAACTTGCAAGATTAAAAAAAAGTGGAATTTTACGGTTTTCCATATTTATTTTTTTCCACTTAGGTTGCAGGTAAAATCTGAGCCTTATCGTTGGTTACGACCCACCTAAGCAATTCCTTAATCGCTGCAGATTCTTTCAGCCGTTTTGAACCTGCTGCTTCACCGCTTAGATGTTCCCAACGCTATGCATGTTCAGCCCATCGAGGCAAATTCTTAATTACACACTAATTTTTTCGCTGTTTCAATTAATGCGTTTCCATGCCTCAATGCATTGCATCTAAAGCTTGCTCCCTATCCTGCATTAACATCTAAGAATCCACTTCATATTAAATTTTGTGACATCTATACTACAAAATTGAGTGGAATTGTCCCATTTAGAACATAAAAAGTTGGGTCTAAACAACATTTGTTGGGCTTTGAGTTTTGTTCTCTTCAGTTGATACACCATTAGAAGTTGAAAAGCTATAAAGCAGGGGCTTGCGTATTTCTGAACATTTGAAAGTTTATTTCTAAACCCAGTGCTAAAGAGCTTACGAACATTAGTTGACAAATAAATAATTAACTATTTTACAGTTTAACTATATTTAATTTATATTAGGCTACTTTTTTGTACTTTTTAAACTTTTTAGTGACGCATATAATAATTTTATAAGAAATTATTGGGTACTTTACAAATGAAGAAACCCCTCTTTTTGTATTGTGCCGACGGATAAGCTTTATAGTAAGCTCAGCATTAAACAACCTTGCAAAGCAATTTGCAAAAAGCAATAAAACAGGAAGTGAAAAATTAAATGTCCTCATATCCAAAAGAGATGCACAAGGCAACCTGCGCAGACTGCGGAAAAGAATGTGATGTTCCGTTCAAACCAGACGGAAGCAGGCCAGTATACTGCCGAGAATGCTACGCAAAACGAAGACCACCACGCCGATACTAAGCTCATAAGCTTACTCTTACTCGTTTAACAATATCCTTTTTCTTTTTTAATTATTTTAAAAATTTTATGGTGTTAAATATTTTGAGAGCTTTTTCTTTTTTTCACTGATGTGATTTACTGCAACAAATTAAAAACGGCCATTATTTTTGGAATTTTGAAAAACCGTTTTGATTATAATTGTAGGTCTGCCATCTCGACAGTTCTGCGAAGTAATCTCGATCGAGTTTCAGATTGAACCCTATTATCAGTCACAGGAAGACCAAGGTCATTGGCTGTTAAGGCCAAGATTTTTTGCACAAGAATTTGAGCAGCCCGTCCAATTTCTTGAACGGGTAGAACAACTTTCTCATCACATGTTCCTACACAGCATTCTGCAAATGGAAAATTCAACTCCAATTCTATTGTGTTTTTCTTGTAATCGTAATCCACAATTGTGAATGGTTCCAACCTGCACACTTGTGGTCTCACTGGATAGATTGCACATTTGTTTTCTTTTGTAAGAAAGAAGCAGGCGCCATCTTCTTTTCTTTGGATCCAAAGAACTCCATTTTCATCAGGATCACCCAAGAAACCTTTGAAGCCTCTAGCAGCTATTCTTTTTTCTTCAGTTTTGCTTATGTCGGGTGGCTGCATTCTACAGCAAACTCCGCAGTTTTTGCATCGGAAGCCCACAGAATCAGGAAAGATAACATTTTCGAATTTCAAGGTAAATGTGAACTGGTTAAAATGGCTTATTTAGGTTGTGAGTGAAAATGAAGAATTGCCCTTATTGTTTCAAGGCTTTTAAAAATCAAGAGGATAATGCTTTAACATATTTTAAACACTGTTGATATTGAGGTTAAGCGTGAAAGATATGGCTCCTAAAACTAATGTTAATCTTGAAAAAATTCGCCAAAGAAAAAGAACAATAGGTATAATCGCAGTAGCACTTCTCCTCACAATCACAGTTTTAGCTATCCTTCTGCAACTTTCGTTCCTTGTTTGGGTTATTGCGGATTTGGCTGTGGCAGCTGTAGCTAACTTGCTATTAAGAAGAGTTGGAAGAATGCCGCTCTAACACATGACAACTAATCTACTAACCATTGGGAATTAGCTGGTAGTTGACCTTCTTACTATATTCAACATATCCAGCTAAATTTTTAGAAAGAAACTTCTCTTCATCTTTACGCCCTACAGCAATTGTGACCAAAATAGGCGGAGAGACTTTTGAATAATATACTTACCTATGATATTTTGGACGTTTAGCTTCTTTATTCCAAAATAGAGGGTCATCAACCTGTATAATCTGAACTTCACAAACATTGCTAGGATTAGTAATTGCTGCGCGAAATTTTGGTGGTAAATCAGGGATAGCAAGAAATGCCATTCGGGATTCTTCCAATTTCTCTGCGATGTTCTCAGCTTTTTTGTTTGAGTACCCACGGTATTTTACACTTTTGCCTTCAACGATAGCTTTATCAAAGCCTTCTTTGGTTGTTTGAATTAGTTTTTCTCCGTCTCGGATGAACCAGCAGTAGGCAATTGGAGCAGGTTTGTTCATAATAATCGTTAGCTATATCGCTAATTGGCTGTAATTAACGTTGTCTAATGAGTAAGGGTTATGCGCCTCAGAACCGTTATTTTTTTTCAGTCATCTTTGGAGGAACCAGAATTAACTGATACTCCTACTTTCGTGCAATTGTCATCATAGGCGCTATTTGATTTCATATTAACTTACTCAGTTTATACTTAAAAAAGAAACTTTTGTGCCTCAGAATTCGTATAACTGACATCATTTGTAGGACTACCAATCCATCTCAGACTGACGTGTTAATCATCATAGGCAATCTCTAATGTATAATGTTAAATAAAAATAATCCATTCAGACAAAATAAACATTGATTAAAAACTTAAAATAGAAAAAATAAAAACAATAAGGGGAGAGTAATAACACTTTCAGACTAAATTAACTAGTCTGTGTTTTGCTCTTCTTGTCTTTCTTTGCTTTACGTTTATCGTCGCGTTCTTTCTTTGTTAACGGTTTTTCTTTTTTCGGCATCGGGTTTTACTCCGAGAGTAACATTATAGCGATAACGTGCTTTAATAACTTTCCAAAATTAAGTGTATTCTCTAAACGTGTGACCGCATTTTGTGCAACGCATAAACTGAGTTGACGCCTCATCACCACCGCGAGTCTGCACTTGCCACACATAAACCATATTGTTGTCGCATTTATCACATTTCATTTTAATAGTCTGCATAGTTTGCATTTTTGACTCTTCTTCAGAAATTACAGTCATAAATGGTTTAGGTTTAGCTTTAGGCGTTATAACTGCACCTGTTCGCGCCTCAGTTTTCTTGTCAACAGGCTGCTTTGTGAAGCTGCATTTAGAGCAGCATAATTCAAACGCGTTGCCAACTGTCTTTTTAGGTTCAAGGCGACAACCGCATTTTGGACAAAACTCCATGAATCAGAATCCTCACTTTACCTTTCCATAAAGCAAACAAATAGGATATAAGGCTTATTTTATTAATTTCTAAATCACAAAAAATCTGGATGAAAAAGGTCAACAAACTTTAACTAGAATACACAATTCACAACCTAACGGAAAAGGTCAAAATATGCCAAACCAAGATACACCAACAAACGAATGGCAAACAATCGAGCATACCCTATCATATTTGGCAAGAGCTGATAAGTTACCCCACCGTACAGAAGGCGAAAAAGTGTTGTTGGAGCAAATTCCAATCAACGTAAAGCGGGTTCTGGATTTGGGAACAGGTGATGGAAGGTTGCTGGCCTTGGTAAAATTGAGTAATTCATCGGTTGAAGGGGTTGCTTTGGATTTTTCTGATCCGATGATTGAACAAGCCAAAAAACGCTTCGCAAACGACAGCAAAGTCTCTGTAATTAAGCATGATTTTAGTCTGCCTCTTCCCGATGAACAGTTGGGCCGTTTTGATGCAATCGTCTCCAGCTTAGCAATTCACCATTTAACTCATCCAAGAAAAAAACAGCTCTACACAGAAATATTCAACCTTTTAAACCACAAAGGAGTCTTCTGCAACCTTGAACACGTCTCTTCAGCAACCGAGAACATGCATTTGAAATTTGTAAAAGCTATTGGTTGGACACCACAGATGGAAGATCCTTCAAACAAACTCTTAGACGTTAACACACAACTACAATGGCTACGAGAAATTGGTTTTGCAGATGTTGATTGCTACTGGAAATGGCTTGAATTAGCGCTTTTAATCGGTTTCAAACCCTGATTTCTTTAGAGCTAAGTTGAGTGACAGAAAGATATTAATAATAAACGCTCAAAAGAGTTATTAGGAGTTTTATACAAAAATGACAACTAGTAATGAACAAATTGATTTTACTCATTGGCTCTACCGCTTAATCGCATACATAATCGACAGCATAATAATCGGCATTCCGGCAGCAATCATATATTTCGTAGTAATCCTAGCGGCATTTGTTGCTAATCCTTTCTTTTTTGCATTTGGAGGCTGGCTAATACTTCCGTTTCTATTCGGTATTCTTCAGTTTCTCTACTTTATGATACTTGACACTGCTTGGGGCGCAACAATAGGCAAAAGACTCATGGGATTACAAGTGCAAATGGTCAACGGAGGAAAAGTACCCTACGGCAAATCATTTATACGCAACATAAGCAAAATCTACGGTTTATTTCTCTTCTTGGATTGGCTCATCGGAGTCGTTACCACTGGAGATAAACGCCAAAAATACACCGACCGCATTGCAGGAACAATTGTAATCCAAGCAAGACAAGCTTTCCAATCAACACCTCCGCCACCACCGCCACCACCCACCTAAAAATCAATACTTTTTCTTTTTTTCTTTTTAGTTTAAGAAAAATCTTGTCTAAAAAATAATTTTAGAAATTGTTAAGGTTACTTCAATTCTTCTATCCATACTTTAAATTTCTCTACACTTAAACCGCTGCCAAGTTGTCCATCAAGCCGCTTGCTAACCTTGCCATCTTCAAAATAAATAATCGTGGGAACAGCTGGAATATCAAAATCGTCCCACAACTGGTTATCATAGTCATCTAAGAGCACATGAATAATGTTTTTGAAACCTAAGCCAGCTGCCTTTTTATCAAAGTTTGGAACTGATCGTACGCAGTAAGGACACCATGTAGCGTAGAACAAAGCGAGAACTTGTTTGTTTTTCTTAAGTTCCAAATCGAGTTCTTTACGATTATCTATTTTTATCATGTGTACTCATTTAGAAATCCGTTTTTGGGTTTGATAAACATGTCGTTTTCAACAATTAGGTCGAGTCAAGGCAAGCGACACCTAAAATACCCTTAGGCACAGATGAATAGATGATGAAGCCAAAAAACTATAAACGTGGATACCCAGTAGCGATGTTAATAGGAATAGAGGTAGACCATGCTGCATTATGGCAGATTTTTAGCCAAGTCGCCAAACCCCAACAAACCATATTCATAAATGGTGAACGAAAAGACCAAAAAGCTCTCTACACCTTCCACGAAACAATCATAAACGCATTAAGACCCGTCCTAAAAGAAGGCGTAAGAAGCATAATAGTAGCTTCTCCGCCAAGAACCAGTTATGCGACAGGATTTCCTTTGTCATATTAAATCACATCATGCATGGCTTATGCAGGGAACAAACAAAGCCACTTTATCGCAAATAACAGGCTCCGCAAGCTCACCTCAGCAAGTTGCCAGTTTAACAAAAACCTCATCTTTCAAACAACTAATACAGGAAAACGCCACTGAAGAAACCGAGAATCTTTTACAAATCCTTGAGAAACGACTGAGCAAAACTGATAATTTGGTACTTTTTTCGCTTCAGGAAGCAGAGACTCTCATCTTAAATCCACAACCACCTGGAAAACCTCAGCCAGAATACCTCATGTTAACAGATGATTATCTTGCGGGTAGCCGCCAGAAGAACCGAGTAAATCGACTTATGATGATTGCTGCAAAAAACGGGGTTAAGACAAGGGTGATTGATGCTGAATCAAACGCAGGTGTACGCCTTACACAATTAGGCGGTATCGTATGCTTGGCAAAACCCGATTAAAGTAGATCCTTTTGCTTAAGTTGGTCAATTGAGATTTTGCCTGTATGCAAAGCTGTAGCCACTAAAGCACCTGATACACCAAGGTTTTTTAGTTCAACTAAATCGTTGATGTCTCGAACTCCGCCTCCAACATAAACGTCAATGCCAACTTCCGCAATCACATTCTTGAGAAAATCAACGTTCACGCCTTCACCGCTGCCAACCCGCAAAAGATCCAAAACAATCATTTGCGAAACCCCCATTTCCTTGAACTGCTCTTAGAAGACAAATTGGGTCACTGCACCCATCAAATCCTAACTTTACAAGAATTTTATTGCCTTTCAAATCCAAACTAACAACAACACGTTCAGTTCCAAAAAGACTGACAGCATCTGACACAAAACTGTTCTTTTGAAGGGTTTCTGTTCCAATGATAAGTTTTGAAACCCCGCTATCCAACAATTTCTGTGCTCTTTCAATGCTTGTCACACCTGCATCAACCATTAATTTTATGTCAGTTTCATCGCTTATTTTTTTAAGAGTACTAAAGTTAGTTGAACAATCGATTATTGCATCCAAATCAGCTAAATACAAGTCGCTGAAACCAATGTTCTTGAAAGTCATAGCGACTTCTAAGGGCTCAACAGATTTGGTTAGGACGCTCTGGAGTGGCTGGTACTCTTTTCTTATGCCTCTAACTGCATGCACAACTATTTCGTTTAAAACGTCAATTACTGGTATAACTTTCAAGTTTCAGCCTCCCTTTGAATTGAACGTTAACGTATACAAAAACATAACCTTCCTTGAATAATTGCATTCTCTAAAAGAACGTTAGAAAAATTATAGCGCTATATTGAAAAAACGTTCCCACAACCACAACAACAACCAAACAAAACCCAAACCACAACCCAACACCAAAAACAAACCCACAACAAACCCCCCAAAAAAATGCACACACAAAAAAACCCACAACAACAACCAAACAAAAACCACACAAACAAAAAGATCAACAAACCCAAAACAGGTTGCACCATTTTCAACAAAATCAACAAGCTTCTCGTCTATAAGACAGAAACTAGCCAATCAAGAATTTTCCCGTCATCACAGGAAAACTTTAAAGGCACCAATAAGCCGCATCAATGTGATACCACTTGAAGCTGCTCATAAGCCCCATGAACGAAAATGAAGCTTTAGAAGCAATCGCTGGAGGTGCCGACATAATAGATGTGAAAAACCCTAAAGAGGGGGCACTTGGCGCAAATTATCCATGGATTATCAAGCGAATAAAAGAAGTTACTCCAAAGAACTCTTGAGGTCAGTTGCACAATTGGTGAAGTCGGAAACTTTCCAGGTTCAGTGTCGCTTGCGGCACTTGGTGCTGCATCATTGGGTGTAGATTACATCAAAGTTGGGCTTTACGGAATTAAAACATCAAAAGAAGCTATCTTTCTGCTGCAAAACGTATGTAGAGCCGCCAAAGAATGCAATCCTAAAATCAAAGTTGCTGTAGCTGGTTACGCTGATGCAAAAAAAATCGGTGCTATAGATCCTTTACTAATTCCAGAAATAGCAAATAAAGCGCAAGTGGATGTTGCAATGCTTGACACATCGATTAAGGATGGCAAAAACCTCTTCGATTACTTAACAATTGAGCAACTAAAAAAATTTGTTGATTTGGCGCATGGTTTTGGTTTGGTAACCGCTTTGGCGGGTTCGCTTGCGAAAACAGGATTTGCCAGTGGTTTACGGTTTGGGCACAGACATAGCTGGATTAAGAGGCGCTGCATGCACAAATAGCAATCGAGTAACAGGTCAAATCACCAGAAAACTGGTAAGTGAACTCGTTGATAGTAGTTAAACAGGCGGAAACTCAAGCCAACCTAAAGAGGGCTTAGCCTTGCAGCCTAAAGGGTTAAGCGCAAAAACTGTTTTGGCTGAACTAAAAAAGATCCATAATTTGGACCAGCAGTATGCTGATGGACGAATTCTATGTTCAATGTGCACCACGCCTCATCCGATAGCAAAAAAGGCTTACCAAATGTTTTTTGAGTCAAATCTGGGAGATTCAGGGCTATTTCCTGGAAGCACCCAAATTGAAAAAGAAGTAATTCATGAACTTGCAAAATTACTTCATGGTGAAAATGCAGCTGGGTTTATAGTTTCAGGCGGTACTGAAGCAAATTTGATGGCGTTGCTAGCGGCAAGAAATATGGCAAACGTCAATCAGCCTGAAGTGGTTTTGCCAAAGTCAGTTCATTTCTCATTTACTAAAATCTGCAACCTTTTAAGTTTAAAACCTGTCTATGCAGGATTAGATAGTTCTTTTAAAGTTGACACATCAGAAGTCGAAAAGTGCATAAGCAAAAACACAGTGGCAATTGTAGGCACGGCTGGAACAGCGGAATTAGGCGCAGTCGACCACATAGACAGGCTTTCCGAGATTGCCTTGCGTCATAATGTCTACTTGCATGTTGATGCAGCATTTGGCGGATTAATAATTCCTTTTTTACCCAACCCAAAACCAACCTTTGACTTCAATTTAGAAGGCGTGAAATCCATTACTGTTGACCCACACAAGATGGGCATGGCAGCAATTCCTACAGGAGGAATCCTCTTTAAAAACGCAAAAACCCTGGATTTTATCAAAACTGAAACACCTTACATAACCGACAAAATCCAATACACATTTGTGGGGACAAGAACTGGAGCCGCAGTGGCTTCGGCGTGGGCGGTTTTCAAAACGTTGGGAATGGAAGGATATCAAAAGATCGTTGGTTCCTGCATGAAAAACACAAAGTTACTCGCTGACGGCATCGAAAAAGCTGGTTTTAAGCTTGTTGTGGAGCCCACTTTGAATCTCGTTGCTTTCCGAGGAGTGAAAACTAAGGGGGTGGCTGAGAAGTTTGTTGACGAAGAGGATGGTTCGTTTCTTATGTTCCAAGGTATGACTGCATAAGAATAGTTGTTATGCCACATGTGAAAAGTAAGCATATTGACGCGTTTCTGAAAGAATTGGTTAAGATGGAAAAGGTTTAAAATTAATATGATGTTTCAAATGATTTCGGAAAGGAGATAATTTTGAAGATTTTGGTTTACGAGCATGTTTCAGGTGGCGGATGTGCAGGTCAAGATATTTCTCCAAGTGTATTATCCGAAGGATTTGGCATGCTTCGCTGTATTGTCCGAAGATTTTAAAGCTGCAGGTCATGAGGTGACGGTTTTACTTGATGCAAGACTATCAAAGCTTAACCCTCCCATTGATGCCGACCGTATTGTGCCTATTTTTTATCCCTATGAACCTAAAAAAAAATTTACCAGCATTGCTAAAGTTAACGATGCAATTTATGTTTTAGCACCTGAAACAGGACAAACACTCCAATCATTTGTAAAACTTGCAGAGCAAACAGGGAAAAATTCGTTAAACTGTGAATCCCAGCGCAATCGAGAAAGTTGCTGACAAAACGGTTTTATTTGAAGAGTCTACAAAAACTTGGAGTTTCACCGAAAACTGTGATACTTAGCATGGATGACGGTTTATCAAAAATTAAAGAAACAATCAAAAAAGAGTTAGGTTATCCATTGGTTCTGAAACCTACCGATGGCGTTGGCTGCGGCGGATTAAGCTTGGTTAAAGAGGAAGTCCAACTTGCCGGTGCCATTGCAAAAATATGCGTTGAATCTACGGGTAAGCGTTTTATTGCCCAAGAATTCATCAGAGGCGAAGCCGCAAGCGTCAGTTTGCTGTCCACAGGCAAAAAAGCCAAGGCGCTTAGCTTAAACAAGCAAAACGTATATCCTTGCCGGTCCAGAAGCAGCTTCAAATTACGAAGGCGGTGCCGTCCCCTTTGAACATTGGTTAAAACAAGACGCATTCAAAACTGCGGAAAAAGTTACCGAAGCCTTCTCTGATTTGAAAGGATACGTTGGAGTAGATTTTGTTTTAACTGAGCACAAACCGTTTGTTGTTGACTGTTAACCCAAGGTTGACAACGTCGTATGTTGGTTTACGTAAGGTTGCACAGGTTTAATGTTGCCGAAGCTTTAGTTAATGCTGTTTTGAAAGGTACGCTTCCAGCTAAACTGGAAAATGAAGGATTTGCCTGCTTCTCAAAAATAGAAACACCAAACCAACCATTGCGACTTTCCAGAAAACGACAAAATTGAGTGCCGTTGTTTCGCCACCTTTTCCTTTAAACGAAAACGAAAAATCCATTGCACTGGTCATCGGTGAAGGCGTCACCTTGAATGATGCCAAGATGCATTTAGAAGAAGCTAAAAAGCGCCTACACAACATTATCACTTGAGGAAGAACATTTTGGTTCACGTATTAGGCTACGATGTCGGCGGCGCAAACACTAAAGCCGCACTCGTATGCGTCAAAAAAGGCAAAGTGCTTAATGCAAAAGTTGCAGTTGAGTATTTTCCAATCTGGAAAAAACCTGAAAAACTGGCTGAAGTTCTACTTAATCTTAAACAAAAATTGGGAGCGAGCAGTCTTGATAGCGTTGGTTTAACCATGACCGCTGAACTTTCCGATGCTTACCAAACCAAAAGAGAAGGCGTCAACCACATCTTAAACTGCGTTTCAAAGACTTTTCCTGATGTGCCAATTTTTGTTTTAAATACAACTGCTGAATTGGCAACATTGGATTTTGCTAAACAAGAACCACTCGCAGTAGCTGCAGCAAATTGGGCGGCAACCGGCTGGTTAGTAGCTACAAAACTCAAAAACTGCGTTGTCGTCGATGTTGGAAGCACAAGCACAAGCATAATCCCCATTGTAAACGGCAAGGTTGTAGCTCGTTGGTAAGACTGATTTGGACAAACTCATCTGCGGCGAACTTGTTTATACTGGAAGCCTACGAACAAACGTTGCGGCAATCGTATATTCAATTCCAATTAGAAATGTTGCTGCAGGTGTTGCATCTGAACTTTTCGCACTATCAGGCGATGTCAATCTGGTATTAGGCAACATAACCAAGGAGGATTATTCGAGTGAAACCGCTGACGGACGGGGAAAAACCATACCTGAGGCGTTAGCGCGGCTTGCCCGAGTAGTATGTGCAGATACAGAAATGTTAACCAGACAAGAAATTGTCAAAATGGCGGAATACATTTCCGATAAACAAATCCAACAGGTTGCTGAGGGTTTAAGAAAAGTTTACTCCTACACGAAGTCATTAGCTTTAGGTAAGGTTCCGGTGGTAGTTACTGGGCTTGGAAAAAATTTTATCGCACGAAAAGCCGCTGAAAAGTTATGTATAGCTGAAATACTTGATTTGGGAACGATGTTGGCTGATCAGGCGGTTTTAGCTACTCCTGCCTTTGGAATTGCTTTAATGGCTGCAAGTAAACTTGAAGGAGAAAACGCTATTTGAACGCTACGGTTGTAAAAGTGGGTGGCAGTTTATCGTTATACCCTGAAAAGCTGAGAGCTTTATGCTTAAAGATAAGCGAAATTTCAAAGGAGCAAAAGTTGATTGTGGTTCCTGGCGGAGGCGAATTTGCCGATGTTGTTCGATGTTTAGATAAAAGTTTCCACTTATCGTGCAGCACATCTCATAGGATGGCAATTTTAGGCATGGACCAATATGGCATGTTATTGTCTGATTTGATGCCTGATTCGATTACGACAAATAAGCTTGAAGAAATAAATAATTATTTTGATTTGAACAAGTTACCCATTTTCTTGCCATCCCATCTGCTACTTCGAGAAGATTCATTGGAAAATTCTTGGGCTGTAACATCTGACTCCATCGCCGTATACATTGCAGGCAGGTTGCAAGTTACTAAAGTTCTATTGGTTACAGATGTCGATGGAATCTACAATAGCGACCCAAAAAATTTTTCAGAAGCCAAATTGATAAATAATATATCCGTTAGCGAGCTTTTAGCGATTAATAAGCGAACAAGTGTAGACAAAGCCTTGCCCAAACTACTTTTGAAAACACCAATTGACTGTTTTGTCGTTAACGGATTATTTCCAGAGCGGATCAAATTAGTATTAGCGGGTCAAGATTCAATTTACACATTAATCAAAGGATAATGTACATAATGATCATTTAACTTGGTAAAGGTTGACCCTTGAAGATAGTTCCTATTGCCTTCAAGAAATTCTAATCTACAAAGCAACCTTACAGTTACAGAACAATTTTTAAAATGGAGAAAAAATAGAAAAAGGAAAATGGAAATTTATTTATTTAGATCTTTTTCTTATCTAAGACTTCACGGAAAGTCTTACCGCAGCAATCATAGAGAGCTATGGTAAGTTGTGTCCGTTTGCCTTTCTTGTCTGGTTTCCCAGCCATCTTCCATGTTTTCTTTGGGGTTTTGACATCTTTTGCACATATTGGACATTTTGCCATGATTAATCCTCTGATGAGAACGTATCGTATGTATGTGTTTAAAACACTTTCTATCACTTGCCGTTTAATTGCCTAAAATAGAGGTTTTTCAATCGAAAAACATGTTGAATTTACTATTTTTTATTAAAAAAAGTGGGGCTTGAATGGTTAATTGCGGTGAGCCAATTTGACGTAGTAACATGCGCATAGGTAGGAAAATGGTTTTTGAAAGAAAATGTTGTAACTTATGGAGCGTCAAAACAGGCAGTGATGTCTAAGTGTGAACTATTTCTAAAAAGGGTAAATAATTAAAGAAAAATTAGTTTTATTGAAATTTAGTTACATTCGTTTTCGGGTTTTTTGTTTCGGGTGATTTTGTAGGGCCACCAGTTGAATTTTTGCGCGAGACCCATAAGTGCTGGAACGAAGAAAAGTATGATGACGGTTACATCTAACATTATAGCGGCGGCGACTGCGAGGCTGATTTCTTGAAGAAGCGGAATGTTTGTAAGTATGAGAGAGGCGAAAACAGTTGCAAGAACTAGTCCTAAGCAAAAGATGGTTACCCAGACTTTTTCGATGGCTGTTACTATTGCTTCATTGTCGGTTTTACCATTGAGTACTTCTTCTCGAATCCGTGTGAGGAAGAATATATCGTAATCAATTCCTACTCCCAACATAGTTACTACGACGAACAAAGGTGCAAAGTCTAAGATAGGCAGATTCATAGCAAAGTAGAATATTGCTGAAATTATGGCTAAAGAAAATACGACACTGCACAATATTGTAATAATTAGCCGCATTGGCGTAAATGCTGAGCGCAACTGGAAAAACAAGATTACGAAAACTGCTGCTGAAAGAATTATTACAACTTCAGGAATCAGGGAAGTCATAAACGAATGGCTGTCGTAGGCTGATTGAGTTGCGCCTCCAAAGTAAATGTTTACTCCACTTAAGAGAGCTAATTGGTTAATGTTTTTCTCCATTGTTTGTAATGAGTCTAATGCGTCTTGACCGAAAGCTGAACTTGAAAATCCCACGGTGATAACAACGGTCTTGTTGTCTTGTCCAATTGCCGAAAACATTTGGCTCTCATATTGTGTGCGCAACAATTCAGTCATGCTTTCCACAGATGAATAGTTGAATGTATTTCCAAAAGGTCTAGTTGGACCTGAAACGGTTGCTACCCCTGTTGTTTTCGCAGCGCTGGCTGTTACTTGTTCAATCTGGTCAAGCAAGGTCTGGTTAAACTGGTTGTTTCCATAAGTTACTTGTGTTGGTGTAATGATGACAATTTGTGTTGGCTCTATTGTTCCGCTTCCAAAACTGTTAGCTATGACAGTAAGTCCCTGATTGCTTTGGAATTTTGGAACCAAGCTCAGAAAATCTTGGCTGGTCGGAGTATTGGCGACGACAAAAAAAGCGCTTAAGGAAACTAAACTGAGTATTATTACAATTGGGACTTTTCGTTTAAGAGTGCTATGTGCTAAACGTTTTAGTATACTTTTGTTTGGGTCAGAATTTTTACCTATTCTTTTTAGTCCAGGCCAAAAAATCTTGTCTCCCAAAGCAATCTCAAGAGCAGGAAGAAGAGTCAGTGATGCCAAAAGCAAAATTGAAACACCCAATGCAATAGCAGTCCCGACATCGCTAAAGATAGGTACGTTAACAACGGCCATTACTATGTATGCGACAATTACTGTCATCCCCGCGGTCAGGACAGCTTGACCTGCCCACTTAAGGGAAATAGCGACGCTTTCCTCTATGGATTTTCCTTTCTGGCGTTCTTCTCGAGTGCGCTTAAGCTGAAGCACCGCGTAGTCTACGGCTAACCCCAACATGAGCAAGATTGTTAAGGTTGGAGTTAGAAAAGTCAAGCTTGAATGACCAATCTCTACTACTGAAATGTAAATTGCAGCTAACGACACTGAAACTGAAATTCCGCCTAAAATAACTGGAATCAAAGCTGCTAAAGGCGCCATAAATAAGATCCCAACTATCAAAAGAGAAACCGCTATGGCCGGTCCCGCAGTTACTTCAAGGGCCGGCAAAAAGGCATTCTCAACATCTTTACTTAAAACTGAGCTGCCAGTCACATAAACCGCCCCGAAGGATTGCAATCCAGAATTCTTAACATCTAACTCAACTTGGGCAATCGTGTTTTGATCAGTCTGAACTGAAAATCCTAGAATAATTAACATAGAATCATTTTGTAAATTAACGAAATTCCGTGTTAAGGCGCTTGAGGGCAAGTAAGGATAAGAAACGTAAGGTTGCGTTACAATTAAATTGTCAATTGCAAGGTTCATGTCGGCGACTGTTGCATTGGTTGATATTTCTAAAAGGAGGTTGCTAAGTGAGGTTGCATTTATGGTGAAAAGAGGTGAGTCCGAGAGTGTGCTTTTGGTGGCGTTTGAAATAAATTCACAAGCTAATTTCCATGTTTGTGAATCGTTTGGTGATGAACCAAGCTGATATGATGAACCTAATAAATCAGAAACCGAAAAACCAACGTCAGAAGAAGTCAGGTTAGAATAAGAGTTTTTTAAAAGCGAAATTGCATAACTTCCAAGGGCTGCATTTGAAGGGGAGCCCCCAAAACCATATAATTGATTGACAACAGTGATAGCAGAAACGCCTAAGGTAGTTGAAAGTTCTTCAGGTATGCTTGAAGAGATGGTCGTAACTGCTAGGTTTGTTATTGCTACAGGGCTGTTCCAAGTATTAACATTTAGACCTGAAGCGACAAGACCAATCATTTGCTTTGTTTGTGCATCAATCTGCGGGTTGCTTAAGAAGCCTGAAACCGATTGCCCTATCGAAAAGGCTTCGCGATCTGCTATCGAGGTACCATTAGGAAGTGCTTGGAAACTGTTATCCCAAGCGCTGTAAAATGCTGTGTAGTACCCTATAAATTGGGCATCGCCTCCGAAATTACCTGTTAAAGTATACACAGTTGTATTAGCTAGCATGTTGGCAATGGATGGGTCTGATACTCCTTGGGCAGTGATACCTTGCCATACACTAACGAACGCGGCGGGTACACCGAAAACTAGTTGAGCGGTTTGGTTAATGCCGGTTTGCAGTCCAAAAAGGTTCGTGCTCAACACCGACAAGTTATCTCTCAGTGTATATAATCCAGAGTTAATGGTAATAATGTTGGATTGCAGACTCGCTGTTTGATTAACTAACTCTGACAAAGACGAGTTAAGTAGACTAGCCTCCAGCGAGTACAGGCTTGTTTGCCCAGTGTAGTTGGTTATGCCTGTGTTTTTGGATAAAGTATCATTGAGAGCGAGCACTTTTTGTTTTAATGCGTCAGAGTACACTGGAACCCCTTGTAGAACAACAATGATGCTATTGTTTCCACTACCTAGAGCTACTACTAGTGCCATTTCCAGACGTGTGAAATTGTGCATCTATGATTTTCGCTGCTTTATCTGACTCTGTACCTGAGCGAGAACCAAATCCACCCGTTAAGTCGTAGGAAACGGCTGAGAAGAAGCTGGGAATAAGAACAAGCGAAAACAACACTACAACCACCCATGCGATGATGATTAATCTGTGCCGTTTACGGATGAAGCTATTTAGAGAATCGAAAAATGATCTTGGCATTTAACATCAAACCTCAAAAGAACTCTACAAGAGTGTTAATTGATTACTGGTCATAACCATGCCAGCTTTCATCGTCTTTCTTAAGGATTTTCCACAATTATCAAAAAAACAAACATAAGACCAACTTAAAAACTAAAAAATAATATCGAAAACAAAAAATCAATAGAGAAGCTATGCAGATTACCTGTCTAAACCGCTGCTATGTCACCTAATCCATTTCAGAACCGTGGGTTTGTTTCTTTTTCCTGTGCCCTGAGCTACTTTAGGATGTCCCATAATAAAAGGAACCATCATCTTACAGTTCTCCGGAACTCCAACTTTCTTAAGTGATTCTGGCTTGTTGGTAAGGAAATTAATAAAACCCATATAACATGTTCCAAGACCCAACTCGTATGCTTTCAAAAACATGTTCTGAGCGGCAAGAACGCAGTCAAGTAGATTCACATTATCCCATTGTTCATCCTTTTCCGTGCATACAAAGATGAGTACAGGTGCATTGTAGCAGACTATATCCGCGTCTGTTGAGAATTGTTTGGCTAATGGAGGCATCATTTCCTGAACTAATAATTTTGTTTCATCCGATACGTATTTGATTAATTGCTTGTCTTCGATAACAATGAATTTCCAGGGTTCCCTGTGCATCCCTGTTGGAGCCCAAGTTCCTGCATCCAAAACTGTTTCAATTTGTTCTTTCGAAACAGACTCATTTGTGTAAGCCCTAACACTTCTTCTACCACTAATACAAACATCAAGTTCCATACTTTAATTCCCAAGATTGCAACCTATTTTGGGCTTATAAAACTTTTAGTAACCTTTGCTTTAACTATTCTTCAAAAGAGGACTTAAATGTCTATTATAGAGCGCTAAAAGAACAAGTATATTTACAATTATTAGATAGCTAGGGAAGGCATATTCCGAAAAAGTCCATAGAGTTGCAACTGCCAAACTTGAAGCTGCTCCGAATACGCCAATTATGAAAGGCCAAACGGATTCTGTTTCTGGGTTTGTCCATGCCTTCGTAAGGGTTGGTATTGAAGCTAATGCATCGCTTGTTATTGCAAAAACAATGGCAACGTTGGGGTTTTTGGTTAACCACCACATGATAAGTGCAAATCCCGAGAGTGCACCGCAGACATAGTCGAAAGTTGAGAGTTGCCAGTAAGCCTTCTTTGCGAAGAAAGATGCGGTAAAAATCAGGAAAGGCGAAAATCCTGCCATAAAAACAGGCAAAACTGCCCAGCCTACACCGTTTGACAAGGCAGCAGCGGTTGCAATCAGTGGCGCAATAGCCCACATTAGCCAAGAGATGCGGTTTGGTTTGGTACCTCCAACGAACATTGAGCGTATGTAAACGAAAGCCGCGAGTAAAGATGCAACTGCAGCAATGATGACGAGGTACTCAAACATACATTTCCAATTATATCTGTGTAATATAATAAACAATTGTTAGTATCTTCATAAATTTTGTAAAAATGGTGGTTGCGAGGACAGGGTTTAAACATGTGACCGTTGGAGATGTCACCAACATTTCAATTTTATTAAAAACCAAGATGTCGAGCTTTTCTTTTTGATTTTTGTTTAAAGCTACTTACTCAGTAAAACGGGCTTTCGATGCAGTCTATAAGGCAAAAGAGAGACCATAATAACTCCAATAAATTCCAAAATTGGTCACCTATATATACCTACAATCAACTAAAGAATTTGAAGTGATAGAATTGGTCATTCGAGAAACAACCCCTGCGGATCTTCAAGACATACTATATGTTGAACAAGCAGCATTCCGCCGAAACTCAGAGCCTCAGTTAACCAAAGACATGCTATCTGACCAATCCGCAAAACCATACGTATCGCTACTTGCATACATCGATAATCAGCCAGCGGGGCATATCCTTTTCACCCACGGATACTTGACCAACAACCAAAAAGTTAAGGTTTCGTTTCTGGCTCCTCTGGCTGTAATACCCAAGTTTCAGAGACAAGGAATCGGCGGTGAACTAATCAAAAAAGGATTAGAAATTCTATCTTTATCAGGAATTGACTTGGTCTTCGTAGTTGGGCATCCAAAGTATTATCCACGACACGGTTTTACGCCAGCATCTAAGCTTGGATTTGAACCAACGTACCCAATCCCAAAAGAAGTCGCAGATGCATGGATGGTACAAGAACTTCGCCCAGGCATAATCGGCTCCGTATCTGGCAAAGTGATTTGCTGTGACGTGATGAATAAGCCTGAAGTCTGGAAAGAATAATGTAGGTGGTGTGATTATAACCGAATCTTCACTTTTTTCCTTATTTGCATTTGCTAATATCAGTAGAGCAAGATGACCAATTCACATGCAAAGTCACTAAAGACCCCTAAAGAAATTCAAGACTTTATAGAACTTGGCTTTGAGTATATCTGCACAAAAGACGACTTCACTTTCTTTGGAAAGAGAAAATGAAAGTGTCGCTAGCATATGCCAAAGTAATATGGTGGTGCCGAGGGCTAGATTGACATCGTCGTTTAAACCGTCGTTACAACATTATCCAAAAAAATCAGGGTCAGGTCGTACTGGACTTAACCACTGCACGTATGAGTCCCTAATTAACGAAACCAAGAACTATAGCGAGAAGGTTGTAGAAGAAGGGGTTCGCGTCGGGCACTGAATAGTTTTTCTGCAATCGATTGGGGCGAAACAGAAAAGAGTCGAATAGTATACTACATGAACCATTTTTCTCATAGAAGTTGATTTCAAGATGGTGAATTCATTAATAAACAAACGAGACGTACATTTTTTTTTTAATACGTACAACATAAGTACTAGTTAGTTTAGCTAATCAATGAATAGTTAGCAATCAAGGGCTTAACGAATTGTGACAAATTTAACAATGTTTCTAAAGTTTCACATTGTTGTAAAAAGGCAAGAAAGCGAACAAATGTGTAAGATGGAGTTCACAAAATGTCCAAAGTTGAACAATCAGTCATCACTGTAGGAATTGGCGCTTCAGCGGGCGGCTTAGAAGCGTTCAAAGTTTTGCTCGAATGTTTACCAGTCGATACAGGATTGTCATTTGTTGTTATTCAACATCTGGCAGCTGGCCAGGAAAGTATGCTGACTGATATTCTGTCAAGATTTACCAAAATGCCCGTTCAAGCTGTCAAGAATAAAATGGCGATTGAACCAGACCACGTTTACGTGATTCCTCCAGGAAACACCATGACTATGGAAAACAAAATTCTCATCCTTAACTCCAAGGTTAAGCCGTTAAAACCAATCGATACCTTTTTTATTTCCTTAGCAGAAGACTCGAAAAATCAAAGCATAGGAATTGTGCTTTCAGGAACAGGCTCCGATGGAACCGAAGGTCTAAAAGCTATCAAAGCGCAAGGTGGAATCACTTTCGCTCAGACTCCAAATTCTGCACAGTATGGCGATATGCCTCAAAGTGCCATTTCAGCAGAAGCTGCAGATTTCGTATTAACTCCAGATAAGATAGCAGCAGAATTAAAAAAAATCGCTATGAACCCTCAACTAGCCCGAAGTGAAATAGCGTCAAGAGAAGAAGGGGTAACAAAAGAAGGAAAGCCCAAGAAGGAAACAGGTTTAAACGCAATATTTGCTTTGCTCAAATTCAATTGCAATGTCGATTTCTCACATTACAAAGAAACAGTCGTAAACCGACGTATCACACGACGCATGGTAATTAATCATATAAAGAATATTGCAAGTTATGCGGAGTTTCTGCGGACACATCCAAGCGAGTTGGAAGCACTATACAATGACATGTTAATTGGGGTTACTGGCTTTTTTAGGGAACCTGAAACTTTTGCTACTTTGAAAGAAAAAGTGTTTCCTGAACTCGTCAAGAATCGTTTACCCAAAGAACCTATCAGAATTTGGATTCCAGGCTGCTCAACTGGAGAAGAAGCGTATTCTTTCGCAATGGCAATACAAGAATACCTCGAAGAAAACGCCCTAACAAATATTCAAGTTCAAATTTTCGGCACCGATGTGAATGAGAAGAACATTGAAAAAGCAAGACAAGGAACATATCCAAAAACCATAGAAACTGACGTACCTGAAAAACAACTAAAACATTTCTTCAAAAGTTTCAACGGCAACTATCTAATCGCGAAAAATATACGCGATTTATGTGTTTTCGCCAAACAAGACATTACTGCAGACCCACCGTTCTCGAACATGGATCTTATCAGTTGCCGCAACATGCTCATCTACTTTGACGAGTACCTTCACGCCAAAGTTGTGCCTACTTTGCATTATGCATTGAAGTTGGGCGGTTTTTTGGTTTTGGGGCAATCTGAAAGCATTGGGAAATTTACAAACTTGTTTGAGCCTCTAAAAAAGACGTCTATTTATGCAAAAAAAAGAGCTCAACCAGGCATTACCTTTGGTTTACAAGTTTCATCCGGTTATCAACAAAAGATGAGGGAAGTTAAATCTGGTGAAAGGAAAGACGTTCTTGCAATTTTGAAGGATGAAGTTGACCGTTTACTGGTGACTGATTATGTTCCAGCTGCGCTGCTGGTTAATTCGAATTCGGATGTTCTTTTGTTCCGAGGAAATATTGCGCCATTTGTTTTACCTGAATCTGGGCTAGCAAGTTTCAATATCGCAAAAATAACTCGAAAAGAGTTGAAGTCTGAAGTTCAAACAATGATTTATAGAGCAAAAAAAGAGAATAAACCCATAAAGGAAAGCGCAATACGCTTAGAACTTGCTGGGGAACAAAAAACAATCAATATTCAGGTTATTCCGTTGCATATTGAGCAGTTTGAAGAGCCGTTCTTTTTGATATTGCTAGAAGATATCAGTTCAGCCGCTGTTTTACTGAGACAGACATTGGAGTTGGCTTCCACTCCGCAAGGTCAGGAAAATGCCAAGGATCGACAAATTAAGGAGCTCAGAGAAGAATTAGAGTCCAATAAGCTTTCTTTGCAAAAAATCATAGAAACTCAAGAAGCAACTAACGAAGAGTTAAGAACTACTATGGAAGAGGCGCAGTCTAGGCAATGAAGAGTTGCAGAGCACAAACGAGGAGTTAGAGACAGCTAAGGAAGAGTTGCAGTCGAGCAATGAAGAATTAAAAACCCTCAACGATGAAGTAAAAAACCGAAATGAAACACTTGCACATCTAAATGATGATTTAATAAACTTGAATAGAAACATAGGTCCAGCAATTGTGATTATCGATAAGGGTCTCAAGATCAGGATGTTTTCTCCTTCAGCTCAAAGAATTCTGAATCTTTCGCCTTCAGCTGTTGGATTGCCCATAACGAGCATCAAACTAAGAATAGATGTTGAAGACTTAGAAAGCATTATTTCTGAAGTGGTTTCCAAGCTTCATACTGTTAATAGAGAATTAAAAGATGAAGACGCGCATTACTATGATTTGCAAGTGAGACCCTACATTACTCTTGAAGACAAGATTGATGGCGCGGTTTTGTCTTTTACTGATGTTGATGACAGGAAGAAACTTGAAAAGTCTCTTCGACTTGCCGCAATAGGTGAAACTGCGGGTATGGTTGGTCATGATATTCGTAATCCGTTGCAGGCTATTACCGGCGACTTATATCTAGCTAGAGAAGAACTAAAGGGAATGCTTCCAAAAGAAGGAAAGCAAGCGATAGATGAGAACCTTGTAGAGATCGAGAAGAACCTTGATTACATAAACAAAATAGTTGCTGACCTGCAAGACTATGCAAAAACGACTCAACCTTCATATCAAGAGACTAATTTGAAAGAATTATGTTGTGAATTGATTCAAAAAATAACGGTCCCAAAAAATATCGAGACTTCATGCCATATCGAGGATTCAGTTAAAATGAGTTTTGTTGATCGGAATATATTGAAGCGTGCTCTTGGCAATCTTGTTTCTAATGCTGTTCAAGCTATGCCTAATGGAGGAAAACTAACTTTAAAAGCATTTCAAAAAGCAGCCGATTTAGTTGTCACCGTTTCAGATACTGGCATTGGTATCCCTGACAAAGTCAAACCGAAGCTATTTACTCCGTTCTTCACAACAAAGTCTAAGGGGCAGGGGTTGGGATTAGCTGTTGTTAAGCGGATGATTGAAGCGTTAAACGGCTCTGTGACATTTGAAAGCATCGAAGGAAATGGCACAACATTTATCGTACGTTTGCCTCCTCAGAATAAAAAGTAATTGAGCTCCACAAAAATTTGTATTCCAATCCATGAGCAAAAAACTGCGTCTCAAAATTGAGCTCAATAAAATTCACTTCTTAACTTTTTCTTTTTGTGAGGCTTCTTGATCAATTTTTCTCATAGTACTCTATTAGATAACGCTATGCTTACTGGGGTTAACGAATTAGTGTCGGAGTCTCTCCCGAACTCAACCTGCTACCTCCATTTGTCAAGCAGTATTATTTGTTTAAATATTATTTTGTTTTTCCGACAAAGTCTATGAGTAGAAAATGTTCCTTCGTCCATATCTTATTACTTACTTTCAGAGCGCACATAATGTCGTAATTTATGCCAAATATTATAAAATAACTTCAAATTAAGGTTATTTGGTGGTGCCGAGGGCAGGGTTTGAACATGCGACGACTCGGTCTTCAGCCGAGCGCTCTCCCAGGCTGAGCTACCTCGGCACATATCCTGGGATACCACATCAAACATGAACCTAGGTATTTTAAAGGTTTCTGATACTTCGCTACCTTAAATTCCTAAAAAGGCATAATGGTTCATAATCAGGTAACCTGCTAGTGCGCTGCCCAAAAAACAAGCAAAAACCAAGAATCCATCGTGTTTGTGTTCCTCAAAGTTGTCATATTCACGCATTTAAGAATCAACCTTATACATAGTTTATGCGTTTGTTAAGTAAAGGTTTTATGAAGGAAAACTATGTATTCACAAACCACAAACAAGGGCCGTTAGTCTAGCTGGCTAGGACGTCGCCCTCACGCGGCGAAGATCACCGGTTCAAATCCGGTACGGCCCACCATCCAACACCTATTAAGCTTAACGAGAAATATATTTTGATGATTTTTATCTATCAAAAAGCAAAAAATTTATCTTGCAGGTACATTTCGGTTGAAGCTTTGGTTGTACCTTCAATAATTTGGTTTGGCAGTCTGACGCCAACGTTGACAACTATATTGTTTTACAGAATTTTCCAACGATCCTTAAACGAACGGCAACGTTACAATACTTACACCGGATGAAATACAAGAAAAACCATAACCAGCATATTCCTGCTGCAATAAGTGAGATTAACTTTGCAATTCTATTCGACCTAACATTATACGTTATCTCAAACTACACTCCATATATCCAGAACATTAACTAGCAAACCAAGCTTCTTCCATAAGTAAAAAACACTGTGTGGTAAGCCCAAAGTCTTGAAAGACAAAACATTTTTCTGATAGTCAACTTTTTTTAAAAACCTTCCTTTTAAAATAAGGAGATATTCATAAAATATAGACTAACTTCTTTTTGGTGTTGCAGTAACACAGTCACAAATTTATAAAAGCAGTGACCCGCAAATAGCTCTAAGTACTAATACCTTTTTTAGGAGGTGCAATAAATGCCGGAAACACAAATTAACATCACCGAAAAATTACAAAAAATAGGCCAAACCGCTCAAGAATACAAGGAAGCAATCGCTAACCACTTCAAAGACATGGAAGTAGAGGTTAAAGATTGGAACTTTGCGGTTGGAAAAATGGACACAGAATACAACGTTGACGTTACCCTAAAACTTGTCATTCGCCCAAAAAAGTAAATAAACCTCAGGTCTAAACTGACCCCTTTTTCTTTCAATTCTAAATATGTTTTAGATTGTTTGGTTCCAAAAATAAATTTTTGAGTAATTTCCCTGTATTGGAAACGCTGCGTCATCATAAATAATATCCAAGCGTATACCATATTTGTTGAGGAGCGTTTGGGAGTTATTCCAAATTAAAGGTGATTTATCATCTGGACCCCAGAAACCCCAAATTTTATCATTTACGTTTCGCATGCCCCAACCGTAATCACTGGGTAAAACTAAAACGGCTTCGGCGTGAACTGAATTGGGGATTTGCTTTGTAACAACTTGATTCCAGAATTTCTCAAGTGCTTGAAAATGCCCATCAGTTAGGATTCCATAAGGATTATCGGTGGAGTTGTATGGATAATCAAAAACTGTAATGTATTTTGCTCCAGCGTTGTAAGCTGTTTCCATTTGAGTATAAATATTTTCTCCTGTGTCAAGGTAAGGTGGTTGTTTGTACTTCCAGGTTATTATTGCCCCCCAATCTTTATTCTGAAGGGTCGCTGCCCCACGTACAAGCGCTATTTGTTGGGTAATGCTTTCGTTCCAGCCAAATTGTGCTAAAAGTGTGTCATATCCGCCAAGGTAATCAAACCAGTAAAGTACATAATCCGAAGTGAATGTTGTGATGTTATACTGCTTGAGGCTATTGTGGCCTCTGTTTCTTTCTAAAAGTTGATTGAACCATTGGGCTTCAAGAGTATAATTTTGCGGCTGGATTCCAGTTGTGTTTGCTGTTTGGAGTTTATTGAGTATTGCTGTTAAATCTAAGGGGTTTGGTCGATTTCCAAAAACTAGGCTGTTTTCGGCAAACTGCTTCGTCCAATTCCAATCCAGAGGGATTCCTCCCGGTTCATCATCGTAGTAGGCACCAAGAAATTTGTCCCCGTAGATAGAGCGAGATGTGTTAAAGAACTGAATTTGCCAAGGCCAATTGAGTGGAGTCCATGAGCCCATGTTTATAATGATGTTTAAACCAGAGTTCACAGCGTAATCACAGATTTCTCTAGCCGCTGATTCGTTTGTGCTTATGGGGTTTATGCCTGAGTCCAAGATGAAGAGGTTAGTATAACTTTTTGTCTTATCTATGAGGAGTTTTGCTTGATCGGTAGTGTTGCCGCCAAAAGCGACACCAACATAAAATGGTTTTTTTTGCGGGATGTTACTGCTTTGAGTGTAAGAAACCAACAGAGATATTGTTGAAATGAGTAGGATAACTACCAGGATAAGCGAGAGGACAATAACTTTTTTCATTCGCTTATTTTCTCCATTAAGCATCTTCCTGATATAACCTTATTATTCGATTAATTGAATATAAAAGTTGCAATATACGTTGGTTCACCATTAGAATGCCATGTTGTACCAAAACAGATAAAAACGTGGCTTTGCATCCATCTCAACGAACTAACACAAGAGGACAAACATATGCCATCTGAAATTACCGATGTTGAAAAATTCGTGGCCATTAGCGCCAAAGCAAAACAATGCCAAGTAAAAAGGCTCAAGGACACAGTAAAATTGAAGCTTCGCACACCAGGCCAACTCTACACATTGAAGATTGAACCCTTGCGAGCAGACGAAATCATAAAAAGGCTCCAGTGCACAATCGTAGAAGAAGAAAAATAATCAATTTTTAACTGCTCTTTTGTCTATCGCCCTTTATTTAATAGCTATCGTCTTTTACTCGTCCTGAAAAATTAACTTTCAAACACTTTCTATCTACTATCCTTGATTTTTAAACATATTTTTCCCCTATAAATTTTCAATCGGTATACGAAAGCATCGCCCAAACAACTTTACGAAAAATAAAATATCCTAAAAAATTCTAAATTTATCGAACCATAGCGAACTATATATAATCATATAAATATTAAACCCAAAACAAGAGTAAATTAAAATAACGAAAACGGAAAGTAATATTTTTATTCAATCACCAGAGTTGCAAGCAGCATACCAGCGACAAAAATTGAATAAATACTCGCTAAAAATTATGATTCCGCTTAATAGATTTTTAGCAGAACATAAAACAATCGAGTAACTGACGAGTTTTAGGTAAAATTTGCTATTTTGATCTTTAGTTTTATCTATATCTACTTTAATAGAGAAAGTTGTACCCAAAGAAGTGTAACTCAAGGTGTAGGTGTTCGATAAAATGATCAACCACACATAGCTGATTTTCGTAGAAGCAATATGTAACTTGGTGTTATCTTACTTTTTCTAATTATTTTGATCAAAAAGGGGAGAGGGGTAACTTTGGGTATTGCGAAAAATGGTCGAACGTACATTATTTACACTTAATAGTTAAAAATGGTATCAATATTTTAATGAAAGTGAAATAAATAAGTGTAAAAGACCATGCAAGTAATCGCATTTTGAAGGTACGAGAAACGAAGTTAATCAATTTTCGTTTTTCTAAAAAGTAAGGAAAGATTATTTCACTAGAAAGCATAGATTTTCAAACAATGGGCACAGATGAGTGTTTGAATACTTGGAGAAGTTGAGAAAAGTTTGGAAATATTCAAAAGTGTGTTTGGGGGATGCTTTTGTATACGGTTTCGCTTAGCACTACCTCACTTTCTGACTCGACTTTGGTGTGGTTTGATGTTTATTGCTAATTTTGTGTTAACTTTATTGAGGGTTACTTATGAGTGTTGAGCGGAATCTGTTAATTTCAATCTTAAAATTGACTAAAGACGGACCTATTTTAATTGAAAGTGTCAATAGGGAAGCCAGAATACCCTCAGTAGTTACGTTAAAGTTGCTGGATAAACTTAAAAAAGAAAACCTAATTTATCTAAAACCTGGCAGTATTGACGTCGACAGCGAGAGCCGCCTCAAAATAGCCATCAAAGCCGCCTCTTTGGGCGCAGACATTGAACATATTAGTGATTTACTATGTTGGCGAGAGTTTGAAGAAATCGCTGCCATAGCCCTCAAAAACAACGGCTACATTGTAAAAAATAATGTACGATTCAAGCATGAAGGAAAAAGATGGGAAATAGATGTGGTCGGCTGCAAGAAACCGCTAGTTATCTGCATTGACTGTAAACATTGGCAGCGGGCAATTTCATCATCGGCTCTCAATAGAATAGTTGATTTGCAATCACAAAGAACACTTGCCTTAGCGGATACCCTTCCAAACATTTCGTTAAAACTTGAATGTGCCAAATGGGAAAAAGCAAAGTTTATTCCAGCGGTGCTTTCTCTTGTTCCAAGCTCCTTCAAATTCCACCAGAATGTCCCCGTGGTGCCGGTTCTTCAGCTTCAAGATTTTATAAGTCAATTGCCAGCTTACACAGGATCGTTAAAATTCTTTTCTAAATCAATACGAAATTTAAGTCATGATTTAAAAGAATAATATTTAGCAAGCCTAAAATGGATAGCAATTGCTAAAAAGAATCGTAATATACCGCAAATTCTCTTCCAAACCCGACACCATCGCAAATAAAAATAATTCTGTTTGTTTCCCAAGTCATGTCATAGTTATCGTTAAACTTGTGATAATACTCACCGCATTTCTGTAAAAAAATTATACTTCTCCCTTAGAAGGAAGACAATAAGTATTCCTACCGGGACTTGTTGCCTTCCTTTTAGACAAGGAATTAATTTTTAATGTAGCCCAATGACTAAGCTAAGAAGACGATGGCCTGTAAACTCATAGGTATTCTTTTTCTTTCAAAAAAGAGTAAAACAAAAGGAGAAAATCCGCCAAAACACTTGTCATCCTAACATATAGCAACGTTGTTAGTTTGAAGCGACCATTTAGCAGGAAGCAAAAATGCAGGTTTTTTAACTGTTTGATTGTTTCAATCCGTTTGCAATTTGCAGTTGCAGTAACAACAGCAACAAATTCTGTTCCACAGCGATATTCATACTTGAATTTTTCAAAAAGTTAGGCAATCGAAAGTTGTTTTAGAGGAATCATTAGTATGGAGTACCTATGTTTACGAGCTCTGCTGGTAACTTGTATCTATGTTTAAGTTGCCGCGATCTCTTTTCAGGATCCTTACCTTGTCAGGCAACTTATTTTTTTCCCAGTCAGTCCAGCTAATTTCTTTGAATAACCACCTTTTCCCCAAGTGCGCTGCGACAACAGCGTGTTTGTTCTCGTTACCAGTGGGGATGAATTGGTCGAGAAAGCGAAAGAGTTTGTCTATTTGCATTCTGGGAAAGTATGCGTAGTATGTGGCGTTTTTTACTTCAAATGCATAGACGTGTTTACCTTTTCTTGCCATAATATCTGGAAGAGGGTTGAGGCTGGGGTTGCTTACTGGGACGCGAACGGAGTAGTACCCTTTTTTTTGCAGGAGTTTAACTAAGACAGTTTCGCTATAGAAGCCTCTTTTACGCCAACGCCTAAGTTTGATTCGGTCAATTTCAGTAGTCAAACGCGTTCTCCTCTTTAACGCTTGTATCTAATCTGGTTCTTGAATTAAAAATTGTTCCTCAGGAGACACTGAAATTTTGTTTTGGGGATGCTTCTGTATTCACCTAAATGCAAGTAGGTGTGATTGGTGTGCACTGGTGACGGCACATATTTCGAGTATTATCTCCATAACCAAACTCACAGACAAGGTATTTGCTAACATCCACATCTTAAAAATATCGGCGGTTTAGACTACACTAAGCACTTGAAAAGTCACCACCGACTTCAAAAGCTACAAAAAAATCAACCTTAAGATATCACAAAATTACCCCAAAACCACCCAACAAAAACCAAAACGACCCAATGCAATTAATTACCGCGACTATCTATTGCGCGGTAAGAAAAGTTTTCTTCTTATAGCATTTTTAAGATCCAAACATCAGCTCAAAGCGTTGAGAGAAAAAAATTGACGAAATGCGCGATTAGAAACCAGAAAATAGAATTAACCACCACACCCAACTATCAAATCTTCCCTAACAAAATTTTTGCTTTAAAATGCCAAAGTTCGCTGAATTACTAAAAAAATCAAAAAAAGCTGTTTATGCTCGAAGGATAGCCGAAGAAACTGCCTTTTGCTTCGCATGGAGATTTTCGAGGGTACTTATATGAGGCTCCGGTAATGTCCATACCAGTTGTTTACACTAAAACCAATTAAGGCATTATTGAGCTTTATTATAGTTTTAAGGGATAATTTGGACTCTTAGATTATGGTTTCCATAGAAAAAAAAGGCGTCTTTTTGCATTTAGAGGCTTTCGGAGTGAAACAATACATTTGCATCAGCATTATGGCAAAATAGGCTTAATTAGCTGTCATTTATTTGAAATGAGCTTAACGGTTAGCCGTAAATTTTAAGGATGAACAAAGGGTGCTAATTTGAGGGTAAGTTTAAAAAACATTTAGTTGTACTCAATCGCAAAGCTTTCTGATAACCTCTAACAACTCTATTCTTTAGTGCGGGTTCTTCTCTTGCTAAGTTTGAAAATTTGGTTCAAGCCACCGCTGGAAAATAATTGTTAAGGAACTAATCATCTGTGTGTTTCTATCTCGCAATCTTGGAGTTACGTCAAGTTCCAGAATTTCCCTTTTTGAATGGTGATATACCAAGAAGACTATACAGAGCTAACTAACTGGGTTAAGCAAAATAATTAATGACAAAATTTTCTTGGAACCTGGCATATACCTTCTTTTTTAAACCCGTTGTTTCTTTAAAATTTTTTAAACTTTAACAAACAGTTGAATCTAGCGGAAAATTTTTATGAAGAAATTACTTGACTCTTCGAGAGGATTTAATTTTAGATATCGTGGGTTTGGCAATTAGATAGCTTGTTTTGGCATTAAGAAAAGAGATAAACGGTGTAATGGATCAATAAAGGTCCACGTTTTTAGCTCGTTTAAGATGTTACTGCAATATTGTTGTCCTAAGCTTGACTAATTTGGCTAATATTATTGTGTGCGTTTGAATAAAAAACCGCCCTCAGTGATATTTGTGAAGTGAGTATTACTCTGAAAAATACCCATCACTCGATACAACTATCTAAAAAACTGCGACGTAATTTACCTAATTTAATCCTTATTCACACAAGTTTGAGTGAATTACCCAACACCTTTTTCATAACAATTCAAAAACATTGCAAACGTGTTATACATTTTTCTAGCCCAAGGAGAATTAATTGTGATTAAAAGTTTAAAAAATATTAGAAAATATCCGAATCAATCCCTAATTGGGATTCATCTTCACGCGGCTATCGTCAGTGAAGAGGCACGCCCTTACTCTTTAAGGTGCTCAAAAGAAGTTGGCAACGTTTGGCTGACCACTTACACTCTGTAAAATCACGCATAAATAAAATCCTCTCCAAGTTTCCTCTAACTTATTTCAAGAACAATACAAAACCCGCTCGCCCGACCAGGAGTTCCGTATACAAAAGCATCCCCCAAACACACTAATTACCACAGAATCTCGAAAACCTTTTCAACAAAACATGCAAATATACCAAAAGGGAGACGACAGACCTGCCAGACTTTAAAGTTCAAAACAAAACCTACAAGTTCAACACCCGAGGAGAAATGGACTTCATCGACTTATCCGAAAAGATCCGAGAAGAAGTCTACAAATCTACAATCAAAAACGGCATAGTTCACATCTTCGCTCCCCATGCAACTGGCGTACTAATCTTAACAGAAAACGACGATGCCCTGCTCGACGACATTAAAGTTTTTCTGGAAGAGCTGGCTCCAAAAAATGAAGGATACCAGCACCCTTTTAATGCGCATTCACATTTGCGTTCTATGATTCTTCCGCCCGATAAGACGCTTCCAGTTATTGAAGGGAAAGTTGAGTTTGGAACTTGGCAATCGCTGCTTTTTGTTGAAACAGACGTTTATCCGAGAGAAAGAACAATTAATATTCAGGTCATGGGCGAAGTATAAAATTGAAAAACTTTTGATTAATCGGCAAGCGTTTTTTGTTTTGCAGGCTTTTTTGGGCAAAGTTTTGTATTTTTCGCTTTTCACAAGGCAAAAGAAGGCTCGACAATGGGTAATTTTAACTATTAAATAATAATTTAAACATGTGGATAATTCGTTTTTATCTATTTATTGTAAAAAGTTACCATTCGAGTAAATTTCGTATTCTAAAAAAGTACCAATGTAATAAATCTGAAGCCGATAAAAATAATCAAAAACTAATAGAAACAAATTTACCCGGTAGAAGGCAAAAAAAAGAAAAATAGTTCAAAAAATTAATCCGTCAATGCTAAAGAACAGAAATTAAAGGTAAATCCAGACATAAAGATAATGAAATAGAATAAATAAACGCATCCAACAGAGTATTTAATCTGTTTTTCACCTTTTCCAAGCCTGAAAAACCAAGTTCTCAACTTTCAATTGGCAAAAATTTAGATCAAAATCAATATTTTTTATTAGTCGGACAAAAAGAACTAGGAAAGAGTTGGTTTTGCAGGAGTCTTCAGGTTTTACTTAAGACTCGACTGCATGATTATATAAGGTTCGCTACTATTCGAAAAACTTAGCCGTGCTCCGTTCGAATTCGTTTTGCTGATCCTTTTGGACGCATTCGAGCTTTTTTCTTAACTTCAGCTCTTTGCGAAGGTTTCTCTGATAACTCGTCAGTTTGGGTTTCCTCTATAGGCAATGCATCCACGGCTTCTGGAAAATCGTCAACTGTTGCTTGTAGGGCACCATTTGTAACCATTGTTTCGATAGCAGACATCTACATCGCCAGGATTCACGTTGATGCCTAAAGTTGCATCCATAAGCACAACTGTTTCAAGTCCGAGTTTTCGTGCATCAAGAACCGTATTAACAACGCAATAATCGGTAGCTAAACCACCAATAAACAACCGTTTTACACCCAATCGTTTCAACTCATTAGCCAAGATTGTGCCATCAAAAGCAGAATAGCTCTCATGTGTAGGTTCAGTTGCTTTCGAAATAACCAATGTATGTTCAGGTAGCTTAAGGTCTGAGCTAAACTTTGCACCGTTTGTCTCCTTTATACAGTGTGGGGGCCATGGACCACCTTGAGTGCTAAACGAAACATGGTTAGTTGGATGCCAATCTCTTGAGGCCAGAACATGAGCTTTGGCAGCATAAAAATTCCTAATGTAGTCGTTGAGGACAGGTATTATTTCGTCGCCGCTCTCAATAGGTAGGGCGCCGCCTGACAAGAAATCTTTTTGGACATCAGTTATCAAAAGAACATCTCCATTTTCTATAACGAATTTTTTACTCAAATAAGTCCACCATTTTCTAAAAAATTTATCAGCTTTAAGAATTTTGCTTAAGCCTAATTTAATTAAGAGTAACGATATGGATAAACTTTTTTACTTAATGCCATAACGGTATGGAAAAGTAATTAAGGCTTTATGTGATTTTGTTGGATAGTGAGAAGTATTAGGCGATTTTAGCTTATGTTCTGTTCAAAGTTGCTTCAGGAAGCGAAAGGGACGTTGCAAAAACTAGTTAAATTCAAAGAAGTTACACGTGCAGACATTGTTTTCGGCGAATACGATGTGATAGCGACGATGTCAACAGATAATTTAGAGAAACTCGAAGAATTTGTTTCAGAAAGCATTAGAAATGTACCTAATGTTCTTGTTACCTCAACGATGATTATTTCAAGAGAATACAAGAGCAAAGATAGCCGTCCCAAAAGTAAATAACCTTTTTTTAGTTAAATATTTTTCTAATGAAAAATCCAATGCGAGCCATTTTCAGCTGAGACTTTAATTATCCTTCGCAAGTCGTAGTCCTAAAAAACGTGTACAAGCATGGATAATTGAACTGGTTTATATCACTTTCACAGATGAATTAATCTGCTTTTTTAACTTTTTAATGTAAAAAATGAACGTTCGATGATTTTTCGTAACAATTAAGAGCGATTATGAAACCTAAAAAAAACCAAACGCTCCTATTGACTCAAAAACCCAGATTGAAAAAGCCTAACAGCACGCCGCAGACAAACAAAAAAGTTACTGACAACCAAAAAACTACCTTTCAAACAACAAATCTTGAGACTATAAATCTGTCAAGGAATACTAAAATTCAATCTGCAGCTTATCATAAAAGAGTATTATAGACTTATTTGCAGAAAACTGAGTAACCACTGCACAAGGCTAACTTGTTTTTTCTTGATTAATTGCTATCTGCTTAGCTTTAGCTTTAAAGTTCTTGATTTAACGATCTACCGGTTCTCTTAGTTCACGTCTATTTTCTGTTGAGCGCTTTCATGTATATTTAAGGTTCGTAAAGTTTCGATGTTTTCGCAATTTTTCCTATTTTTGAGGAGCTTAAAGACAGGATTTCTGTGTTGGGCGATGCTTTTGTATACAGCTCAAGGATAGCCTTATTTCTTAATGGACAAATTAGATTAACAAGGCTTCAAAAATGCAATCCAAAAACAAAAACCCATCTATTACAAGCGGCGAAATGCGTGCCCTAGAAGTTAACGCACAATATTTTGGTGTAAGCTTACTTCAACTTATGGAGAATGCTGGACGAAGTGTCGCTCAAGAAACCATCCTCACGTTTCCAAAAGAACAAGAAAGCTGTGGTTTTCTGTGGTTTAGGAGGAAACGGCGGCGACGGCTTTGTTGCCGCTAGGCATCTTTTAGCTGCGGATTTTGAGGTAACGGTGGTTTTAATGGGCAGGAGCCGCGATATTAATCATGAAGCGGCATTGAGCAACTGGGTTATTCTTCAATCACTTCAGGATAAAGTTGCTTTGTTTGAAGTAACCGATAGTTCACTTATACCTAAAGTGAATGCAGGCATAGTGATTGATGCCTTGCTTGGAACGGGCACAAAAGGAAAATTGAAACCGCCAATAACACAAGCGGTTAATTACATTAACAGTTTAAGCAGCTTCAAAATAGCTGTTGATGTTCCCACAGGCATAGACTCAGATACGGGTGAAGTGTTAGGCACTGCAGTAAAAGCAGATCTTACGATAACTTTTCATAAAGAGAAGCCAGGATTGGAGAAAGCCAAGAAATACGTTGGCGACCTCGTCGTTGCCGACATTGGTTTACCCCAAGAAATGGAACGTTTCGCGGGTCCAGGCGATGTTTACCTTGCCACTAAACCACGAAACCCAACAGCTCATAAGGGAGATTTCGGAAGATTACTCGTTATAGGTGGAAGCGAAGTTTACTCGGGTGCACCAACACTGGTTTCGTTGGCCGCTATGCGAACAGGCGTAGATATTGTCTATCTTGCTGCCCCAGCAAAAACGGCTTTGGCAATTTCATCCATGTCCCCTGACTTGATAACCATAAAACTTGAAGGCAACAACCTCAACCCAGCCAATATGGAAACGCTCAAACCCTACTTAACTATGGTTGATGCAGTTGTTATGGGTCCAGGCTTGGGTTTAAGTCCTGAAACATGCAAATTTGTCAAAGCATGCGTCGAAGAGGTTGAAAAAGCTAAGAAACCGCTGCTTTTGGATGCTGACGCATTGAAAGCGTTTGCAAAATTCAAAAGACCCTTAAAAGTGCCTCTTGTGTTAACGCCTCATGCAGGTGAATACACCATTCTAACGGGTGAAGTGTTGCCTGAAAACCAGGAAGAACGCATCTTAGCAATACAGAAAACTGCCAAAAAGCTAAATGCCGTTGTTCTGGTCAAAGGAAAAGTTGACATTATATGCAATGCTGAACGTGCAAAGTTGAATTTTACGGGTAATCCAGGCATGACTGTTGGCGGAACAGGCGATGTTCTCAGCGGCATTGTGGGCGGTTTAATGGCGCAGAACGTTGATGCGTTTGAGGCTGCGGTTGCTGGAGCGTTCGTTAATGGTGCTGCAGGCGATTTCGTTGCAGAGCGAGATTGGTTTCCACATGGTTGCAACGGACATCATTGATTGGATTCCTCAGGTTTTTGAGGATCCGATGAGTCACTTGAAGGTGCGCAAACCAAGTGGAAACTGACTCTGAAAATCAAAAACCAGTTTTGCCAGTAAGGATTACCATTTATCATGCTGCTCAAGATGACCCTAAAAAAAACACTGCGTTGAGGCTGAAACGTCGAGGTCTTGCCAGAATTGTTACAAGTGCAAGGTTTTTGCCAAAGAGAGCCATCGTACTGAACCCTTTTGGCGAAATCGCGTTTTCTCCAGCAGATAGGGAAAGACTTGAACAGTTTGGGTTGGCGGCGCTAGATTGCAGTTGGGAACATGCCCAGAAAGTTATGGGAGAACACGTTAAGGGAACCAGCAGATGTTTACCCATTTTGATTGCAGGTAACCCTGTTAATTTTGGCAAACTTACCAAGCTAACAACTGCCGAAGCCATCGCGGCAGCCTTGTACATTGCTGGTTTCAAGAAAGAGGCTGAAGATGTTTTGTTGATTTTTCCGTGGGGACACACATTTTTTGAGTTAAACCAAATGTTACTGGATAATTACGTGACGGCTAAGGATAGCGCTGACATTGTTGAAATGCAAACTCGCCTTTTGAAGCCCAAAAAACGCGAGCCTGCTAAGAATGCGTTTGAGTAATGCTTAGTCCTGGTTACTTTTAATGAATATTTTGATCCTAATATCCTGCCATTGCACTAAATCTATAGATGCGAAGGTTTGTATTTGCGATTTGGGTTTCAAACCATGTGAGAAAGAGTGAAGACTTATAGCTGACCATTCAAAAATGGAGTTGAGCATCGTTGTTGGGGGCTGATTGAAGTTTGGAGTTTATAACAGATTTCTATTTGTTCTTAGCTTCAGTTTTGCTAATTTCGCTGTCAGGGGTTTTGATGCCTGGACCTTTATTTGCAGTTACTATAAAGAAGGCATCAAAAAGTAAAGTGGCAGGCGCCCTGATTGCTGTTGGTCATGGGATTGTGGAGTTTCCATTGATGTTTCTGATTTTCTTGGTCCTGAGCCAATTTGAAATTCCAAGTGTTGTTCAGGTTTCTGTAGGTATAGTTGGCGGTTTTCTCATGGTTTTCATGGGTTTGCAAGCGTATCGAAAAAGGCACATGCAAGAAGAGGCAAATGTGAACCTGAAAAAGGATTCAGTGCTTGCTGGTATGTGGACAACTGCTGCAAACGCAGGTTTCATCCTATGGTGGCTAACCATCGGAACCACTCTTATTTTGAATGCTAAACTCTTTGGACTGTTAGGTTTTTCTGTTTTTGCAGGAGTTCATTGGCTCGTTGACTTCTCATGGTACACAGTTGTGGCTTTGTTGATTTTTAAATCGCAGCGCTTCTGGAAACAGCGGACTCGAATGGGAATCACATTATTTTGTGTAGCTGTGTTCATTGGTTTCGGAGCTTATTTCATGGGTTCATCGTTGTGGTCGCTGTTGGCATAGTTAAATAGGCTTTTGAGATAAAGGGTATACATGGAATTTCAAGTTGGAAATGCCATACTGGAAATAGTTAAGGGCGACCTTACAGACATTGAAGCTGACGCGATCGTTAACGCGGCTAACTCGACACTTCTTGGAGGCGGAGGAGTCGACGGAGCCATACACCGCAAAGGAGGACCCAAAATCCTTGAAGAATGCAAACGCCTACGAGCAACCGAATGGCCCGATGGCTTGCCCACTAGGTTGTGCAACTATTACTTCTGGCGGCAACCTCAAAGCCAAACATGTCATCCACACAGTTGGTCCCATTTGGCGCGGAGGATTTTACGAAGAAGCCAAGCTTTTGAAGCAGGCTTACAGAAGCTCACTGAAGCTTGCTGTAACCAATCGGCTAAAGAAGGTTGCTTTTCCTTCGATTAGCACAGGAGCTTATGGTTACCCTGTTGAAGAAGCTAGCCGCGTAGCTGTCGGCGCGGTTAAAGATTTTTTAGAAAAAGAGGATAAGCTTGAAAGAGTCAGTTTTGTTTTGTTTTCTGACCGCGATTTTGAAATTTACCTGAGAGCAGTTAAACCCTAAAAATATTTTTTGTTAAAGCTACCTCTATTTTAATCTTAAAATAAGAGAAAGAGAAGCCTTTGCAAGCGCTATCGTTTTGTAAATGCAGTAAAGTTTATGGTATAACTGAAACTTCCTCAGCTACCATAATTGAAGCAACTGGAATGTCAAGTTGTTCTTGCACGACGCGCAACACAGCTTCTTCACTTGGGCCATCAACAAGGAAAGAAACTCTGTTTTCTGCTTCGCAACAATAGCAAGCTTTCATTTCAATGCCTTTGATTTTTCCTTTTGCAAGCATTTTTGCTGCTCCTTGTGCACAGGCTTTTGGGTCTTTTCCAGATTTTAAAATAGCTGAACTAATCATATATGTTGTCAAAAATTCACATCCTAATAACTAATTATTGAAAGGATTTTATAAAGTATTATGTTGTTGCCTTTGTTGAAATTTTTCTTGAAAATTCGATTTTAGAGCAGTTGTATTTTTTTAAAATTTCTTTATGGAGTTGAAGTCGTCACAAAAATTCATAAAAAATTCTAACCTATTTACTTGGAATTTTTCTATTATCTTGCTTTGCTTTTATGCCACAATGATTGAGTCCACTTGACACGAAAAGGAAGTTCAGGATTGAACTTGACTTGTTATGTAAACGTCAAGCCCAAACCTGTTAGGGATTTGTTTGTTTATCCTTTTGTGGTTTTCAATTGAATCAGCGAATAGACTTCGTGTTTGGTGTCGATTGCTTTTCTGCCATCCAAATAACCTAATTCAATCAAGAAGCCTAAGCCTGCAACTTTGCCGCCTAATTTTTCAATCAATTCAATGTTTGCTTTCGCGGTTCCGCCAGTAGCTAGCAAATCGTCGATGAGTAAAACGTTCTGTCCTTTTTCTATTGCGTCTTGGTGGATTTCGATGGTGTCGCATTCGTATTCTTTCTTGTAGGTTAAGTCCACGCATTTGTAGGGTAATTTGCCTTTTTTGCGTATTGGAACAAAGCCAACGCCTAACTCGTAGGCTAATGGGGCACCAATGATGAAGCCTCGTGCCTCGTTCGAAACGATAACATCAATTGGTATGTCTCTGTAATGGTCAGCTAATTGTTTTATGCATTCTCGGAAACACTGCTTGTCTTTTAGCAGGGGTGTTATGTCCCAGAAGACTACGCCTTTGAACTCGGGGATTCTTCGGATCTTAGTTTTTGGGTCTATGGTCTTATCGGTTTTGTTCATTTTATTTAATCTCCTAAACGAAGGCTCCTTTCAACGCTTGTCCACATGCACAACTGCACTCTGTGGGCATTTTAGCGACGGTTTGGGCGATTATATTCTTAACGGTCTCAACGTTTTTCTTCATCGTGGCTAAAATGTCATCAACGCAGACCACGTGGTCTTTCCAAACGTCATAGTCAGTTACTGTAGATATGTTTGCGTAGCAGATTTCTGCTTCACGAGCTAAAACGCATTCAGGAACTAATGTCATGCCAACCACGTCAGCGTCCCATTGACGGTACAATTTGGATTCTGCCTTGCTGGAGAAACGTGGGCCTTCAATGCAAACGTAAGTTCCTGTCTCGTGCATTTTGACGCCCATGTCTTTGGCGATGGAAATAATGGTTTTCCGCAAATCTGGGCACATGGGTTCAGCAACGGAAATGTGACATACCTTACCTTCAGTGTAGAATGATTGTTCCCGCCTTGTAGTTCGGTCGATAAATTGGTCGACAAAGGCAATTTCGCCTGGGTGATATTCTTCGCGTAATGAGCCAACGGTTGAGGGCGCTAGAATTCGTTTTACACCAAGTTGCTTTAAGGCGAAAATATTAGCTCGGACGTTTATGTCTGTTGGGCGGATGGTATGTTTTTTGCCGTGTCTTGGAAGAAACGCCACTGATTTACCTCCGAGTTCACCGACGGTTATGGCGTCAGAGGGTTTACCGTAAGGTGTGTCCATGTTAATTTCTTGAATGTTCCTGAGAAGTTTAGGGTCGTAAAGACCTGTACCACCGATTACTCCAAATTCAGCTTGCATGAAAAACCTTATTCAAGCGTTGAGCTTATAAAAATAGCGACTACAAAACGATGAAAATTAAATAATCGTTTTTTTTAAATTGTTAGTAATTGTTGAATAAGCTAAAAGACCGCTGTCCAATAGCAGAAAGTTGTTTATATTCTAATAAATGAAGCATCTTGTTTGGGCCTGAAGATTCTTGATTTGTGTGTTTTTTGTTTGGTTGTTGTTGTGGGTTTTTTTGTGTGTGTGATTTTTTTAGGGGGTTTGTTGTGGGTTTGTTTTTGGTGTTGGGTTGTGGTTTGGGTTTTGTTTGGTTGTTGTTGTGGTTGTGGACTACCTTTGGATACATGGTTTGAGAGCTGTGTTGTGTCGCAGGTCACATTGGTTGATGCGTTTGCATGTGTTGAGATTCGGAGCGGTTTTTAATATTAATAATAATAGGTTTTTTAGGTGTTAGGTTTTTCCTATAGTAATAGCAACTGTCTGAATTTGTCCGATACGAACAACTGTGAGTTGACAGTTTGTCCGGGCATGGTATGCTGTTTTAAGTAAGATAGGCGGTCGTCGGAGTTGGCTTTTCTTACGCCGTTTACGGCGGTCAGAAGTTAAGTGGAAAAAATTTCGTCGTTTGAGAAGAGGGATTTTTTGCAGGATGGGCAAGTGTCATCGTTTATTTGGATTGGGTTTCCGCAATGAGGGCATTTACTATTTTTTTTCGCTAAGTGCAATCCTTCTTTTTCTTTTATTATTTTTCCGTCTTTTAGCAGTAGCATTCGTTCGGTATGGTTGGCAGCTTGACTATCATGCGTAACCATGACAATGGTAGTTCCCTGCGTCAGGTTGAGGTTTGCCAGCAGCTTGATGATTTCTTGTTTATTTTGGCTATCAAGGTTTCCAGTTGGTTCGTCCGCAAGTATGAATGCAGGATTATTTGCCAAAGCCCTTGCAATGGCAACGCGCTGCTGTTCTCCTGCGCTTAAACGTTGGGGTCTGTGGTTTTCTCTTCCTGAAAGGCCAACAAGTGCTAATAATTCGCTTGCTCTTTTCTTTTGTTCGCTCTTTGATTTACCTCGCCCTTCCATTGGTAACTCGACGTTTTCTCGAGCGTTTAGGTATGGCAGCAGGTTAAAGGTTTGAAATACGAAGCCCATCTTGTCTCGGCGTATCTTGTAGAGTTGGTTTTCAGGCATTTTCCCCACATCTACACCATCCAAGAGCACTTGACCGCTTGTGGGCTTGTCGATTGCACCTATGATGTTTAGTAGAGTTGTTTTACCCGAACCTGAAGGACCCATGATCGCCACGAACTCGCCAGCATTTATTGTAAGATTTAGGCCCTTTAGTGCAGGGACTTCACGTTTGCCTAGCATGTAGGTTTTATTTAAATTTTCAATCTGAAGTACTGGTTTACTCATATTTCATCGCCTCTGCTGGTCTAATTTTTGCTGCTCTCCATGCAGGATATAAGCTTCCTAATGTCCCAAGTAGAACCGCTGCACCAAATAACGCCAATATTAGTTGAGGATTCAAAGTGGCAACTGATAATCCGCTGATTCTTATGACACCTGAAATGCCCGTGCTGGGAAGTAAAAGTGATGAAATCGTGGGTGCTGCTATGCTGCCTATTACAATGCCAACTACGCCTGCAATTATACTTAAAAAGACACCTTCAAGCATAAATTGGCTCATCACATTAAGGTTGCTAAAACCTATCGCTTTGAGAGTGCCAATCTCTTTAGTTCTTTCCTTGACGGTGTAGAGCATGACAAATAGCACTATCAAGCTAGTTGCAACAACCACTACGACAATTTCTTCAACAGCAGTTGCATATGTTTGGCTATTAGATTCTTGGGCATTTTCCAATTGAGCATTATAGGTTGTTTGAAGTGTTTGAAGTTGATTTAAGCGGGTTTGGTCAGTAGTAACTGTAAGTTCTGAATGCAATGAACTAATAGAGGTAGCTACCTGAGTAACAACGTCACTACTTGTAGCAAAAACTCGAAGGCTAGTTATGTACCCTGTATTGTTTGTTGCCGTTTGAGCGTCTGAAAGGTTCATGTAAAGTGTTAATTTGTCTGAAACTGAAGAAGACCCATGGATACCAACTACTGTGAAGGTGTGGTCCAAAATGTTGACAGTATCACCTACGCCAACACCAAAGTAAGCAGAGTTATTTTCACTAAGCAAGACAACCCCACTTTCGCCAGCCTGAAGGTTTCTTCCAGCAGTTATGTTCGTCGGCAGTATATTGTATTTATCTACAAGATTTGAAGTTAATGGTATACCTTCAATAGTGTACTCGGTTGTTTGACGTGTAAAGCTTCGACCCATAAAAGTTACTGTTTGATCGCTTCCTTCAGAGGCTCGAAGAAGCGGCTCAACAGCTGCCACTCCAGAGATAGTACTGTTGATATCAGTGTATAGGCTTTCATTCATGGGATTCGCTTGTCCACCGCCAAATGCTCCACCACCAAACTGACCAGCGGTTCCACCACCTCCAAATTGACTGGGATCAAACCCAGCTGGAGGACTCCTACCAGGGAATGCTCCGCCGCCGCCTACGTTATCAGGTGGTGCAAAACCAAAACCTGAAAGATCCGACGCAAGACTGCAGTCTATTTGAGTTGCTGTTTTATTAATTGTGTCACTAGTTTGACTAATCACATTGCTCAGGTTCGATGCCATTGCGCTCGATGTCTGCTGATTAGCTATGACACCGGCTGGAATTGATACCATGATAGCCATCGAAAAGCCTAAAGCAATAATTACTAGCAATGCACGTATTTTTCTTCTTGAAATGTTTCTTATAGCTCTATTAATTATTCCCATAATTATTCATTCCATTATTTTAAATCATTTTGGCAACCAAAAAGAGACTAGGAGGGAAATCCAATAATTTGGGCAATTATTGGGCTCATAACCTTATTTTTCATTTTACAAATCTCTTTTTGGTTGCTTATCCAGCCTAACTTCGTTTAGTTATTAAACAATTTTTCAAAATCTTACCCAAATCTAACCCTAATTGGAAAGCGGTTGCAGGAAAAAATTGAAGAATGCGCCATGTTGAAATTATGCACTCAAATAAATCAAAAAGTTTGAAAAAAAAATGGGAATTTTAGAAGAAAAATTTGATTTGAAGTTTTACTTGTCGATTTCCGTCATGGTTAATGTCACGATTTTTGTTACTTTTTCTTGTGAGAGGTCAACTACTACGAGAGCGCGGCCATTTGTGCCAATTAATGTCAAGTCAGCGGTTGAGGCTTTGATTACTACGTTTCCGTTGCCGTCGATTGTTGTGCTAATGTTGGGGTGGATTGAGGTTATGTTGTAGCCTTGGTTGAGTAGATTTTGTACGTCGCTGTCATTGTTGGCGATGTTTGTTACGTTCGCGGTGAAATCGCTACTTACCTGAATTGAGTCAGAGCCAAATCCTCCAAAGCCTCTATCAATTCCTCGGTGACCTACACCAAATCGGGGTTCCATTCCCATCATCATTGGTCCGCCATCAAATCCGTTAAAACCGATTGCACCATTGTCGGTTGCGTTAACAGCTGAAAGTGTGGTTTCTGAGTCAGTTGCAACTGGGGAAGTTGTGTCAGCTTTAACTGATTGCAAAGTGAAAACTATTGATCCAGCAACTAAAGCAACAAGTACGACTGAAAGTAAAGTTAAGGCTTTAGTTTTTGTTTTCATATCCTGTTTTTCACCTCCTAATTTCAAGAAACGGGTGAACGATAAATTATTAAACGATTTTTCAACATTAGACCCAAATTGAGTCCAATTTACGCCTAAACTCGAGAGTTTCTGCAAATAAAAGAACAGATTTATTACTTCAATCAAGTTATGAGTGACAAAGAATCTCTCAAAATACGAAGCGGTTAAGATGTCAGCAAATGCACGTTCGCTAAAATACCTGTTAGGATGGCTGATTGCAGGTACCAGAGGCGGACCTACTAGGGCAAAAATGATAGAAGCGATAAAGGAAACGCCGCAAAACGCCAATCAACTATCTACTTTGCTTAAGATGGATTATAAGACTATGCGCCATCACCTTGAGGTTTTAGAGAAGAACAAAATAATTATGGCAGTTGGAGATAGGTATGGCGCAACATACTTTCTTTCTCAAACAATGGAGGACAATTACGTTATGTTTGAGGAGATTATGAAGAAAATCGGGAAAAGGTAGAAAAAGGAGATCATGTAAGAGGGAGAATAAATGAATAGAAAACAAAAAATCTTGATACTTCTTGTTGTTTTGATAGTCTTAACCGCTGTCGCAGCAGTTTTGTTGGCTACTCTAAGAAGAGGGTTAGATTTTCCTTTCATATCTAGGCAATATAGGCCTAACCCAGCTGACATAGAATTGTATTACGTTGCTCGAACTGTATTTTCCACAATTAACATTGTGCTAACCCTAGTTCTAATTGTAAATTATGTGAGTATTTACTTGAAAACGAAATCGCAATTCACTATTGGATTAACGCTTTTCGCTTCGTTCTTCCTCATTAAAGACATAACGTGGAGTCCATTTGTAATTGGATTTGCAGGGTTTGGAACTTTCGGTTTAGGACCCTTTGCATTCCTACCCGACCTCTTCGAGATGGCAGCGTTGCTAGTGATGTTTTATCTGAGCGTAAAATATTAAACATTGAACTGCCTTGACTTCTTCCTTTATTTTGTGAGGGTTGGGTACAATCTGGAAATAAACATTTAAGGCAGGACAGCTCAAGTAAAGAAAAAGCAGATGAGTCAGATGACGCAAGAAAATACAGTTCAAAAGAAAAACAACATGAAAGTCATTGCACTTGCAGTGGTCTGCGTTATTCTCGCGTCTAGTTTGATTGGAGTAATTGCAGTTTATGTTCCAAATAATTCGCAAGCACAATTAACCGAGAAAGAAAATACAATTGCTTCGTTACAAACCCAAATCAATGCTTTAGAATATCAGCTATCAACAACTAACTCCACAACCTACTTTACACAAATTGCTCATTTGAATTCTCAACTATCAGATTTGAACGATACCTTAACAAGCTTATACTCTGAATACAACTCGTTGCAGAAAATTGCGCAATTAGGTACTACAGAATTGTGGTATGATAATTCTTTTAGCCAAAGCGCCAATGAAACAACAACGCTTGGAACCGCCCAAGTAGACTACGCTGGATACGTAGTTGTTCAAGCTACAGCTTCGGCTAACACAACATTTGCTGAAGTACTCTACACTTTTGGCGATATTAACATGGATTTTAACCAAACAATAGGAACATCGGGTACAGCATTATTCCCATTACTGCCTGGAACAGTTGAAGTCAGAATGGGCAACATAAACCAATCTAACACGAACAACGTTACTGCAACAATCACGCATTACTACTAAATTTTTTTTTGTTAACTCTAATAAGCTTCAGTGCTTAATTGTAAAATAGGAGATTGTTTCTTCTATGCTAAACTCTTCTGCAACGGAAAAAAAACCAAATAGACTGATTAAAGAAAAAAGCCCTTATCTTCTACAACACGCCTACAACCCTGTTGATTGGTATCCATGGAGCAATGAAGCTTTTGAGAAGGCTAAAGCAGAGAATAAACCAGTTTTTGTTTCAATAGGTTACTCAACATGCCATTGGTGCCACGTAATGGAGAAAGAATGTTTCGACGACAATCAGGTAGCCGACATTATGAACCGAACATTCATCTGCATAAAAGTAGACAGAGAAGAGCGCCCCGACCTTGACGCAGCATATATGGCGGTTTGTCAATCCATGGGACGAAACTGCGGCTGGCCCCTAAACGTTATAATGACTCCTGACAAAAATCCGTTTTTCGTCGCCAGTTATATCCCAAAAGATAACCGATATGGCGCAGTTGGCATGCTAAGTCTTGTACCCCAAATTGGGGATATCTGGAGAACAAGAAAAGCAGAAATGGAATCGATCGGCAAAGAAATCAAAGAACAACTCGCACTCCAACCCCTAGCAGAACCTGAAAATATGCTCGATAAAAACACGCTTGATAACACTTTCGAGCAATTGTTCTTGCGTTTTGACCAGGAAAACGGCGGATTCGGTCAAGCACCCAAATTTCCCTCACCACACAACCTGCTCTTTTTGCTAAGGTATGCTAATCGAACAAAAGAGAAAACCGCTTCGATGATGGTTGAGAAGACTCTGCGTGCCATGAGGTTAGGTGGCATCTTTGACCAAGTAGGTTTTGGTTTTCATCGTTACTCAACGGATGCACAGTGGTTGGTTCCGCATTTTGAGAAGATGCTCTACGACCAAGCATTACTGTCGTTAGCTTATCTTGAAGCCTACCAGGCTTTGGGTGCACCTAAATTCATGATAACTGCAAAAGAAACCTTAGAGTATGTTCTAAGAGACTTCACTTCGCCTGAAGGCGGTTTCTATTCGGCTGAAGACGCGGACAGCGAAGGCGAAGAAGGAAAATTTTACCTTTGGACTCTAAATGAAGTCAAGCAGGCCACTGCGGGATGATGCGGATTTAGCAATCAAGCTGTTTGGTGTTAAGGCTGAAGGCAACTACTTTGAGCCGCCCAATGGCAAAACTGGCAAAGAACATTCTTCATTTGGCAATGCCGCTGGAACAAGTTGCTTCTGAATCGAATTTAACGATTGATGAGCTCATAGGTAAGCTTGGAAAAATTACTAACTCACTTTTTCAGGTTCGGGCAAAAAGGATTCATCCAGCTAAGGATGACAAGGTGCTGGTTGATTGGAACGGATTAATGATTGCTGCCTTAGCAAGGGCAAACCAGGTTCTAGGTGAACAAGAAGTATTTGCAAGCGGCAACTAAAACTGCAGATTTTATTCTCAAAGAAATGAAAACACCCGAAGGCAAACTATACCATCGATATGCTAAAGGCGAGAAGGCTGTTAATGGGTTCCTTGGATGACTACGCCTACTTAGTTTACGGTTTAATTGAGCTCTACGAATCTTCTTTTGAAGAGAAATATTTGCAAGTCAAGCATAGAATTTACTAAAACTATGATTGAGCAGTTTTGGGATAAGGAAAAAGGCGGTTTCTTCTTCACAACTAAAAGCGCCGATGATTCGGTGCCAATGCTGAAACAGACCTATGATGGTGCGATGCCGTCTGGGAATTCGGTTGCTCTCTATAATTTGCTCCGTTTAGCACGTATAAGTGGTGAAGCTATCTTTGAAGTGTATGCTAATAAGTTGCTCAAGGTATTCTCTAATGAAGTCAACAGTCAACCGCTTGGGCATACGTTTATGCTTACGGGACTCGAGTTTGCTCTTGGACCAACGTTCAATGTAGTTTTAGTTGGAGAACTCTCTGATAAGAGCACAGTTTCCCTGCTTACAGCTTTAAGAAAAGAGGTCCTGCCCAACTTAACCATAACACTATGGACGCCTGAAAGAAACTCAACGGTTCCCGGGGTTGTTTACGAGAAAATCGATGGCAAACCCACAGTTTATGTGTGCCGCGACCAAACCTGCATGCCCCCAACAAATAACATCGAAAAAATGATAGAGTTACTAAAAACGTAAACTTTAAAATAAAAAGTGTGGAAGCCCTAAAAAAAGGCGAATTTATGTTCGTTGTTTAGGTTGGGAACACGTTTTGTGGAGGTAGAGGAACTCCGAAGTCAGCCGGATTTGGTACATTATAATCACAACGATAAGTCCAGAAGGTACTTTCACACTAATATTTTTTCCATAACCAATTGCTATTATGCTTTTTAGCAAACGGGCATTTCTTCCTAGAACTGGTTTACTTATATTTCTTTTTTCTTTATTTTTTATTGTAACTTACTTGCGAGCAAGATTCCAAAATAGTTAGAAAGGAAATACTCAAAAAAAATCTGTCCAAAAATTCTCAACTATCCTTTTCTACCAAAAAGGACGGCTGATAGGCATTACATTGCATAATTGTTATTGTAAGGAAAGAACTAGACCGGTGCGCAAACAGCAAATAATGAAACGCGTGTTATGGGTTTTCTGCTTACCGCTTTTGGGTACTTGCAAAAAGCTTATAACTATTTTGAGTCGAACACAGTGACAGTAAAAAATGGTGATTTAATTGAAAAAAAACACTATATACATTATTGTAGCGGTTTTAATCGTCGTAATTGTTGTTGGTATTGCTGGATTTATGCTGTTAAACAAGGGTGAAGACAACGATGAAACCACACCAACTCCCACACCAGGACCGAATGTCGCAGATGCAACTTCTTTACAGTTTAGCGCAAACGTTACAAGTCAAGGGCAAACAACCGAATATATGTGGTATGGTACGAATCTAAACTCTGCAAATGTGAAACTCAGGGTTGATTTTGCTACATACGCCTATATCTTTGATGCAAGTCAAGAAAAATCTTGGATGAGCACTGATAGTGGAGCTACTTGGACAGCGGGCACTTTCGCCACTGACTGGAGTTTTTGGGGTACCCAGTGGACAGACTATACCACTAAACTTGCATCGTGGAGTGGAACAGGCGACGTCTCATATACCAATACAGCCGGAGAAGCTATAATTCTGTTCAATATTGTCGTAAATCCAACGATCCCTGATTCGACCTTTGCTACAAGTTAGTTAAGCCATAAAGTGTGGGTAAGCCCACTTTTCTTTTTTTAACTTTAGATTTTTTTAATACTCGGGCAAAGTTACCAAGAGGGTTGATTTGAATTTTTGTTTAAGAAACGTTCATGTTAGTTGGAAAAAGTACTGTTTACGGTGGCATATTTGGCACAAGTACAATCACCGCTTCCATAAAAAACCCTCGAAGACATAGACAATTGGGTAGCGGAAGGTCGTTTCAAAAACCGAAGTGACGCCTTAAAATCAATAATCACCTACAACTAAGAACGCGAAAAAAAATGCACCTTTTTCAAAACACTCCTAAAGCGCAGTGAAGAGGCAAAACAGCATCCAGAATCTCTTACCCCTATAGAGGAACTAGAGTGACTTTTAAAGTACTCCTGCATCCTAAGGCAGTGAAAGATCTCAAGAAAATAGAAGAAACCGTCCGCATCAGAATAATCAAGAGCGCAAAGCAACTACGTGAAAAATCCGACAAAATTGGAAAACCCCTAAAACAATCAGATTTCTGGAGCCTAAGTGTAGGCGACTACCGAGTCATCTACGAGATAGACCAAAATGAGGGCAAGTACTTATTCTTTTTTTCAGTCACAGAAGCAAAGTCTACGATGACTTCTCTAAAATGCTCTAACAGTTAAAAATATCTGAAAATTACATTAAGCGTTTGTGTTTTTTGTTGTAGACCAACAAACCAGTAGCTGCCAGAATAATACTGAGTACCATAGGAATTATCCATGAAGGGATTTCTGGGATAGAAGGTGAAGGAGCTAGTGGAATATTGGATTTCGGTAATGGTGTTAGAGTTGGGGTTGGCAAAGAATTATTTTGCAGCTGTTCAGATGAATTTTTGACAACATAGTAGTTGAGAGTTGCTTCCATGCTCCCAATTCCCACTTCAGGCGCACCACTTCCAACATTAAATCTAAATCTGTAATCTCCTGTATATTCACAAATTACGTCAAATGATGCATATTCTGTTTGGTCTACTTCATATAGTACAATATCCGTTGGACATTTTTCTGAACCTTCAATCTTGGAGACTTTAAATGCATATTGAACCGTTTCTGAGTTTCCTGTGATGATGTCAGTCCAAGTGGGTATATTAGAAACTGAAAAGTTGCCAACAAGCCTGTCGCCTTCATTCACAAAAACTGATCTTGAAACTGAAGCAGACTCAACCAAAGGAAACGATTCGGAATGTATAAGAGATGCTTGAACAAATCCGGCACAAGATGCTAAAAGCAACACAAAAATAGTTAAGGAAAGAAAAAATTTCAGAAACTTTCCCCTATACCTGTTTAAGTGTCACATGGAATGTAGCGGGTCCGCCAGGAGGAACCAAAAAGAATACTGTATAGCTTTGCAGTGTTGATCCCCCGAAGGTTTCTATATAGGGTTGGTTGGCTTTTATCTCGAAATCAGCGCTTTTTATTTCACTTATGATTGGGTACAAATCGCCTGCTGTGCACGTATTGTTGGCTCCCCCATCCCAGAAGCCCTTGTAAATGTAAACATCAGTCCACCCGTTTGCGCCACCAGGCATCTTGGTGGAATTAATCGTTAATTGCCAATTCTCGTTTGCAGCAACTGTAAAAGGTACATAATTTGTTGGCACTGAACTGTTTAAAAACCTTAAGCAATCACTTTTTGCATTGACGTTAAAATCCAGTGACCCAGTAGGCTGCTGATTTGGAGCCATCGAAGATTGTACGATCAAAGCAGTGGGCAATCCAACAGCTATGACAATTACAACTGCCACTAATCCTATGATTTGATTTTTATTCATTTTTCCCTTCTCAATTCACTTACTTCGAAATGATTATGATTTAAGGTTTTTCATCAAGGTTTTTTAACTAAGCTATTCGCGCTTTCTAAACACCTAAGTATTCGAACATACTTCAAAGTGGCTTGCAAGCGTCAAAAGCTACTTTTAGGTCTATTCTCGTTATACAAAAAATTGCATGTTTCTTTCTATAGAAGTTTGAGAGCTTTTTAGACCGTCATTATCTTGGTTTCTTTAAATCTCTCCAATTCGAGAAGATGCCCATCTCCAGTTAAACCCAAACTGTCTAACTATTACTATCATCCTCTCCCAACAATATCAATATAACAGTTACAAAAAATGACAATAACAGATTAATAGTAAGACAAAAAAAACAAAAAGAGAAAGGACTCTGTAATTTGCACTTTAACTATTCTATTTTTGGATTCCATGATGTTTAAGCGGACACTTGTGTTATTAGAAAGCCAAATTATATAAGAAAAGGACAATAAAACATATTATGTGGCTGGAATTAGTGAGAAAAAAATTCTTCACACTATTTTTCTCGGCGGTAATCATTCTTGCTTTGGGGTTAACTGGGTTTACAAGCGAAGCTTCAACTGCTCCCTCAATAACATGGAGCCGAACCTACGTAGGCACAGGTCTGCGGGAAATAGACAGCCAACTGCAAACTGGGGATAATGGATTTCTTTTGGCAGGCATAACTTCAAGCGGCCCCTCACAGTCAACCTACATAGAGCTTGTAAAAGTGGATTCTTCAGGTAACGTTCAGTGGAACAAAACCTATGAAGGGATAAGCATGGGTATGAGAAAGTTGCTTATCCAAACAAGCGATGGCAACTATGCTATAGCGGGCGAGGTTATATTGACAAGTCAGCAAAAGGTCGGGTTCTGGCTTGCAAAAATCGACCCTAACGGCGACATTATTTGGACAAAAACTTACTTTGGAGAAGGATTCGGTTGGGCGCAATCTCTTGTTCAAACCAGCGATGGCGGATACGCCCTTGCGGGTCCAACCCACGCTGACACACACATAATCGTAGGGGACATGGATATTGGGCTAATAAAAACCGATCATTTGGGAAATCAGCAGTGGTCTAAAACTGTGGGAACTGGAAATGCAAACTCAATGATTCAAACCGCTGATGGAGGATATGCTTTAGCTACCTACTCAACAACTGCAGATTTCCAATTAATAAAAACCGATTCTACTGGAACTATTCAATGGAGCAAAAACTATGGGGGAAAAGACAAGAATTCTGCTTCATCTGTCATTCAGACGAGTGATGAAGACTTCGTTGTTGGTGGGTCAATTTGGCTACGCAGCAACGGAGGAGGATTTAATCTTGCTATAGTTAAGACTGATCCATCAGGCAACGAACTGTGGAAAAAATATTACGGCGCAGGATTTATGCGGGGTTTACTTCAAGCTAGTGACGGAGGATTTGCAGTTGTCAACAACCCATTAGTCAAAGTGGATTCTGAGGGCAACAAGCAATGGGAGCTAAGCCTTGGCAACCAAACTGATGTCTATTCTGTTATCCAAACGCAAAATAACGGTTACGCTGTAGCGGGAACAACCAATGTTAATGGAGCGCCTAAAGGCTGGATGGCGGTAATCAGCTCAAACGACCCTTCACCAAGTAACTCACCCACTCCGACTGTGCCAGAGTTCACTGCTCTAACAGGCATTCTAATGGCTATGTTGATAGGGGTTATTGTGGTTACTCTTGCACGTTTTAAAACTAAGTTGATAGGCGCATAAATCGTTTTGTTGCCACAGCAACCAAGAGTATAGTAGCGAGCAAGGGGAAAATTGCTAACCATGAAAACTCTGGGATTGCTTGTGTTCCAACTACCTTGAAATTGTGTGTGCTGTGACTGTAGTTTATTTGCAAAATATTGTTTGCTCCATCGTTAGATATGGTGTAATCTACGTCTTTTACCAGTAATATTTCATCTTTGTAGACTGATAGCTCTCCAAATACAAGATTAGTTGGGATAGTAATTGTGCAGTACCCTGTTGTTCCAGATTGCCCATCTACTTTGAAGTTTAGTTCCTTTATGACAGGATTAAATGTTAAGTCAGTAACAGTAGAATTGCTATTAGCAGTAACTGGGTAGGTTTTGTCTCCAACTGAGACATTAAACTGGAATGAAGAAGGTGTTGCTGTTTGGGAACCTGTAGGCGATTGGGATGCAGTTGGTGCAGCGGTTGGTTGCATAGTACCTTTCGCGTAAAGTTTTAAATTGTTTGTTTCCGCTAACTCTGCATGCAACTCAGCAAAACCATATCTGCTAACTCATTAAACGCTTGCTTAGTCATTTACGGAGCCCCTACGCCGCTTCATTTCCAATTCAACAACCTGCCGACTAAAACGCCAATTAAAACATAAATCCTCAGAATAATCTGCCGCAAGCCAAGTTTTGGAGGCAAAAGATAAAGAAAAAACTGCGGTAGTTTTTAAAGTTAAAATTGAGCGCCGAGGATGGGATTCGAACCCATGCGGACTCGAGAGTCCACGGGCTCTCAAGGCCCGCGCGTTAACCGCTCTGCCACCTCGGCACTTACAATTCAACAGTTCTAGTTCACTGTGTCTTAAATGTTTACCGAATTCTGGGTAAATGGATCGTTGGGAAAAAGTACTTAACATACAATCATGACCGTTGTTTGCATGACAGCAGCAGTAATCGTGCATATTCCAAGCAACATTCTAGATGCTATTTATGCAGGCGCCAAAGAACTTTACCCACGCGAAAGTTTTCTGCTGCTCCGGGGCAAAAAAAGCAAGGGCGTCATCAGCGTCACAGATTTAGTTTTAGCTCCGTTTGCAGCTCACGAAGAAGGAGCGGTTCATTTTAACCCTTACATGTTTTCAGGTGATTTCTCGATTGTTGGAACTGTGCATTCCCATCCATCAGGCAACAATTCGCCAAGCGATACAGATTTGAATTATTTCTTTGGCCGCATACTCATGATCGTTGGTTACCCGTATGAGGGAAAAAGTTGCATTGCAGCCTATGATTCAAACGGGGATAATGTACCAATAGAAGTGACTGCTGCCCTGGAATGTGAAGATGAAGATTTTTATTGATGGGTACTTAGAGCTTTTTTAGCGAATGCTTGATACTCCGCTATAAAATCCATAGCGAATTTGTCAGCACCTTTTTCTGTGCCTTTATGCATTCTATCGATGGATTTGCTGCGCAGATGATGGTAGAATTCATGGATGACAACAAAGGGGTTGACCAATACGTCGCTGTTTAGAACTGTGATTGTCTGGTTTTTGGATGCGTAGCAGCCGTATGCGGTTATTTTGTGGCCTTTAGGTAATCCTACTTTCAAGTCGGGAACTTTAACTTGGTATTTTTTTGATAACAGTTCAAGAGCTTTTTCTGGTTTGCCGTTAAGAATAAGCCAAACTACCAAAGGTTTGAAGTTATCCTGCTCCATCACAAATCACACCTACAAGGGTGTGCCGCTTAATTAACACGGTTTATTGGCCGTAAGTTCCTCGTCTTATCTTCTCTGCTAAAAGATGAACGAATTCAATCGGCCAAACGTCATCGCAGACATCGTCTGTTAATATTTTGCGTTGATGATACATTGGGATCAAATCGTTTTTGAGGATCAAGATTAATAGAAATTTGTGGCCGTAGGTGCGTTTGAAAAGTGCATATTTTCGGGCTTGATGCTTTGTCATTTCAAAGTGGGGTTCAAGAATAATTTTTCGGCCATTAACAGTTTTTTCCAAAATAAAATCTGGGGTGTAAACTTCGTTTGGCAAAGGAAAACTAATCGTTTCGTAACCGAAAGGAATGTGCATTCTTAAAAGGGTAAGGGCAGTTTTCTTTTCCCAACCGCTTTTGTAGCGACTCATTTTTTGGTAATACGCTTGAGATTGCCCCGTGATTTTTTGCATGCGGTCGAGGAAGTCGAGAGCTGTTTTTAGTGTGTAGCGGTTGAGGGTTTTTTGTTTAAGCCACCTGCCTAAAAGAAAGAATGGATAATCGACTTTTGCGGGATCTTTTGGAAAGAGACGTTTTGCAAAATCGGTTAATTTTTGGCGTGCTTCTCCAGCTGATTTCTCATCGCGCCAAAGGCTCGGTGAAGCGGAATCTATTATTCCTAAGCTTGCTGCTACGTTAGCGTTCTCTTTGGTTAAGGGAACGTAGAGGTCTTCGGGCAGGAAATGATCGTAGATTTGTAGGTCAGGTGAAGGACGCACCATCCATCGCATATAAATCCATGCTCGATCCTTGTGTGGTCCGCTGAAAGGAATGATATTTTGTGCCATGTCTTCGATGAAATCTTTGGGTTTAGTAAATTTTTGAGCGTATTTCAAGAGGTTTCTTTCTGCTTTAAGTTTAACGAACAGGTTGATTTGGGCTAAAATTTCTGATGCGGCTTTCTTGTTTGGACCTAAATCGTGGTAAAAGTCAGCTTTTACTATTTCTTCTTCAAAAAGATGTGCTTTTTTGATTTCGAAAAGGTTGCTGCCGAAAGCCTCATGCAGATAAACCATTAACATTCGAGCGTTTTCGGGGTACCCAACAACTGTATCATCAAGTATGGATGCGGCTAACAAGAGGTAGTGAGCTACGGTTTTCCTTTCCTCATATTTTTCTGAGTAGGGGTTAACTAGCAGGCGTGGGCTCATGCGACGGTCCCATTGAACGTCAACGACGTTAGAGTTTTTGTTGATAAATTCGACTATTAGCGAGAGTACTTCGTCGGTTGCAACCATAGCCCTTTACCAGACGCATATAATATGTGGGAAGTGCTTTAAAACTGCTGTCATAACAATTAAGCGTGAGGAAATAGTTTAATACCAGCTGGAAAATCAAGTATTACAACACATCAAAAGACGAATTGCCTATATAGGTAAATGTCGTAGAAAAAGTTACAAACATGTGGGCCGGTCGTCTAGCCTGGTTAGGACATCTGCTTGACGTGCAGAAGGTCGCCGGTCCGAATCCGGCTCGGCCCACTCTCTCACTCAAATTTTATTGCTTTCTAGATTCTATTATTCCGCGACATTTGTCAGCGTATTGACAGTATTCTAGGCATGCAGCTGATTTGTCAGGTCGCTTCCATTCGGCTCCGCAGCTTGGGCAGGTTGTTTTGTCTTCGTCGCTCCAAATTTCAAGGTCGCCGTCGCAAACGTGGCATTTGATGTAGGCTGGTTTAGGTTGTAACATATCACGCAAGCCGGGGCAGGTTTCAGGGTTTTTTTCAATTTTGTCTTTAGAGCTCAACTACTTCACCTCCAATTTTTATTTCGTATTCTTTAACTGGAATTTTTTTGCCTGAAGATTCAAGCGCCTTATTTACTGCCCATTTTAATCCTGTGCAGCAAGGCACTTCCATGTGGACAACGGTTACGCTAGCGATGTTGTTTTGCTGGAAGATTTCTGTTAGTTTTTGGGCGTAGGCTCTTGCGTCATCAAATTTGGGGCAGCCTATTATGACTCGTTTTCCAGCGATGAATTCGTGGAAGTTTTTGAGGGCAACAGGTGCGCAGTCGGCTGCGAAGAGTAGGTCAGCGTTTTCAAAGAAGGGTGCTTTGACTGGAACTAGGTTTAGTTTGATGGGCCACTGTGGCTTCTGGAGCGTTTGGTTGTTTTGAGGGATTGTTGTTTGAGTGGCTTTTTTGGTTTTGAGGTGCTCATGAACTTCCGCTTCGTTGAATGCATCGGCTTCGCGTTCGGTTATAGTTATTGCCCCTTGAGGGCATTGACCCAAGCATGCGCCTAATCCGTCGCAGTAGGTTTCCTTGATTATTTTTGCTTTGCCATTTACTATTTGTAGGGCGCCTTCTGCACATTTGGGTATGCAGTTGCCGCATCCGTTGCAGAGGTTTTCGTTTATGTTTACAATTTTTCTTTTTGTCATTCTATTTTTCATCTCGTAGGCATTTTCCGCCTGTTGGGCAGAATTTTTCTGCGTGGTTTTGGATGGCTTCAAATATTGGGCTTAGAGTTTCTTGGTTGATTGTGTATATGTGCTTTTTTCCTTGTTTTTGGATGGTGACGAGGTTGCATTCAAGTAGGGGTTTGAGGTTGTGTGAAATCATGCTTTGCTCTTGTCCTAGTACAATTGCGAGTTCGTTTACGCTCATGGATTTGTCCATTAATTGCTCTAGTGTGGCGAGTCGGGTAGGGTTTGCTAAGTTGATGAAGAAGTGATAGCAGATTTTTGATAGCCCTTTTTTCATTTGTGCCGATCTTTCCTTTAATCGCATGAATAATAATTCATATGAATATTTATTCATATAAAGTTACTGGTTTACCAATGCCAAAACCAAAATAATCTCCCTTCAAGAAGACCACTTTCAAAAAAAAACACGATTCCTCCACTTTTTGCAAGTTAAAACAAGATTGTGGTTGCACAGTCGATATAACATATCCATTTAAGCAATCCTAACGTGCCATTAGCTGAAAAGAGGTCTCAATAAGTGCCGCCAAGCGAATTATCTAAAACTAAAAAAATAGTCATTATTGCCATAATCGCTATACTCGCATTAGTCATAGGTTTCATAATTATAAACCAATTATCACAATCAAATACGCCTAGTTCCACACCCACACCGACGCCATCAACAACTGCCTCTCAAACTCCATTAACTACTCCAACTCCCACTACTCCTGTTTCTACTCCAACAACATCCCCAACGACAAATACTGTCACTTTCGACTTTGATACCGGTACACCAACGCTTTCAACGTATGCGACAACCCCATTCGAGCAAACAAATAACGGATTAACGGCACATTTCAGCTCGACCCAGTCGACCGGATCATTTTCAGTACAAACAATTAGAAGTTTAGCTTCAATAGCCGGTGTGATAAACTCGCAGAAGATATCGGGAAACTTTTTGTGGCCAAACACAATCAACCATGATTCGTTAAATATCCAGTTTAGCAGTAATATCCATAGCATTATGTTGAATTTTAAAACCGCAGAACTAAACGATCCTGGACCCGGATCTAGCGGAAGCATTATCAGAATTAGTGCATACTTAGACTCCACAACAAACCCTGTTGGATCACCAATAACTACCAGAGGGATTGAATCTAACGACGTTTATCCCGAAGGAACTTTAACGCTGGATTCGGCTGGACAACCATTCAACCAAATTGTAATCGACTTACCCACTCCCACAGGTGCATCAGGCTTCATCATAGACAACATAATTATTTCTTAATTTTATTTAGAGATCGTACCTACGCAAATCTGTTTGAGAGCCACACTGAGGAGTGACAAAATAAAAAATTTCTTTACAGTCACAACAACAGAATTCTTGATTGTTCCTTCTTTCAACTGCTTTAGAGCCACATTTTGGACAACGTTTCTCAACAGAGGGCGTGTTTTATTCTTCTCCAACAATGCCTATACTTTTCTGCTATTAAATATTGCCACAAATCCATAGTTAAGGGGCAAGGTTTTTGAGTACGGGTGATTCTATTGCTTGCCAAGGTTGAAGATATTGTCTAGGAAAGCAAAGAAAGCTGAAGGTTTAGAACAACACAAAAAAATATTGCGTGAAAAAGACCAGAAAAGAAAAGAAAGAAAGCAGGTCTCACTTCCAGCCAAACACGCAAGCAAAGGCAAAAAATAGTTTTGCCCAATCGCATGTTTACTTTAATCCACTTTTTACATTCATAACCATTCTGAATTCTCAAGGTCAACAAAAAAAGAAGAGGGATTATTTTTTTTTGCCCTCTCTCTTGGCTCAATCACTTATTGGTTTTTTGGGCAGTTTTCTTGAGCTCCGTTGCTTGAGGTAGAACACCAAGCTGGACCCTGCTACCCCTGCTAATATGATTGCTGTCCAGAGCCACCATTGCAGTAATAGCGGTTGCCCTAAATTCTCAACGGTGTTGCTAATTTGGAGTTGATCGATTTGAGTTATCGAGTCGTGTCCGATGTAGATGTCGGTTGGTTTTTGTATGGGGCCCGTGGGGTTGGCTGTTCCTGCGACAACGGTTATTGCTTGCTCTTTTTCGTTAACATAAAGATGCATGCCGGTGGTTGTGCTGCGGACGAAAACCAAGTGAACCCACGTGTTAAATGGGAGTGATTCTTTGCTGTCAATTTCGTTGAACCCACTGGGTGTCATTACGTAAGCCCGAAGGACACCAATTGGGGGGGAACTATCGTTAATGGGTGTTTCTCCGTTGATTGCAAGCCCAAGAGTTCTTGTAGGGAGGGCAGCTGTAGTTCTGATGGCTTCAATGAGGATGTTGTTGTAGGGTACATTAGCTTTGATTTCGGGCACATTCACCCAAACGTCAATTGTAACGTCGTTTGTGGTTTCGAGGCTGGGCGAAGGTTGAACAGCAGCATAGGTATTCCCGTTGAAGCTTAAGGCTTCGCCAAACTTTCCTTGCACTCGCGCGGGAGTATAGTTGTAGACGCCAGTAACCGACCCTAACACTGCGGGGTTATTGCCCGTTGTATCTTGAGCCACAAGATCAAGATCAACGTTGTCAAATGACCATAAGCCAACGACACTGTTGGGCTTTGCAGGATTTGGAGAGATTGCGGTTGGAGTATTGCCAATACTCGCGATGTTAAATGGTGCAGTTAAGGGATACTTATCCAAGTTGTTAGAGTTAACAGAGTATGGTGTATTTTCTACTCCTGAATTGCCGTTTTCAACTGCAGCGGGGTATTTTGTTTTGTAATCACTCCAGTAGTTTCCACCCGTTAGAGACCCACCATCCCAGCTTTCAACAAGATAAGAAGAGTTGCCAAAGGCGTTATAGAGATTGTTTCCAAAGTTATTCTGATAGATTTCGTTTGCACTTGGAGAAGCACCCTGTGTCGTAATGTAGACCCCATATTTGTTTGAGTCAATTTCGTTGCCAACGATTATGTTTTTTGAACCTGAGAGGAAAATTCCCGATTCAGTATTGGATACCATTGTATTATGAAACACTACTGAGTTGGATGCGCCCAAACCTAAGCCTCGGGTGTTGTTTTGAAGGTTGTTTCCCTCAACTGTGTTTGAGTAGCCTCCTAAGGCGATACCTGAAACGGAGTTTGAGATGATGTTGTTGTCAGAAATGTTGTTTTGTGAACCGGCGCAGAATCGAATCCCATCTTTTATGCTGCCGGTTATAGTGTTTTGGGTGATGGTCGTTGATGATTGAGTTGAGCAGAATATGCCCACGTAAGTGTTCTGAATAATGTTACCTGTTATTGTGCAGTTGTCTCCTTCGACCCAAATACCATAAGCGTACTTGGTTTTGTTTGAGTTGCTTATGCTTTCAATCGTTAGACCTGAGACTTTCACCTCGTTTGCAGCCAATGTCAGAACTGAAGTTGGAGTGGAATCGCCCCTTTCCAAATATGATCGTGTTTGATTGGTCCTGGCCTTCCATCATTAATGACTTATCAATTCGTATGTTCTCATTGTAAATTCCGCTTTGAATAAGGATTGTATCGCCTGCAGAGGCATGGCTAATTGCTTCACCTATAGTTGAGTAATCTTGCGGAACAACTAATGTTTCAGAAGCATGGCTGGTATGGAGGTTAAACATCCAAATTGCCGAAAACAAAAGTATAATTAATGCGAGAACTTTGAGGTTTTCTCTTTGCTTAAACGAGGAATGACATCGAGTATTAAGGTTCTGGTTCATTCAAGTCACCTGAGAGGATATTGGTCGGACTTGGATATTACTCTCCCTAAGGAACATCTTGTTCTTTTGGCGGAACACCCAGTTGCAGAAAAAAGTAGCTACAAAATGGAAGGTGGGGTCTGTCAATATTTTGTTCTTCATCTTCTATCAGACTGGGACGGCGACATCATTCCCCGCTGATAATGCACCGTCTCAGTCTATTAGAGGGCTTTCACGAGGAAAAACAAAAATTAAGAAACAACAAACAAAAACTAAATTAGTAAAAAATGAAAGGCTCTATCGAAGCTTTCTGATTGCTACTACGATTCCAAACAAAATCGCTAAGACTACCAAATAGAAAGCAAGCCCCAATTCTGCATTGTTTGCAGCACTGAAAAGCAAACTGGACAATGCAAGATCAAAAATGACTCCCAAAGATAGGAAAGCAGTTTCAAAGGTTCTTAGACCTCTATATTCCACATAAGCAAATATCACTAACATTGCTGTAAATGTTATGAATATGCCATGGGCGCCCCCTATGAAAAGGGGATAAGAAATAATTCTATTGAGTATTGAGGTTGTGATTAGGAGAATGGGTCCCATTTTGTTTCTTCGAATAATCCAGATTAAAGCAATAATGTTAAGAACTGCAAAAACTGCGGCGTCAGCAACGGCTATGGTGAAATCAACAGCTAAGCTGAAACGCGCGTAGGGTTCACCCCCTACTGGACGGTTTGTTGTCCATAGAATTATCGAAGCTACTTCACCAATAATTGCTATTGTAGTTAGAATCAACAGAATTTTGTGCCTTATGTCTTGCATGGTAAGAAAAAAATAATACTTGAATATAAGATTTGAGTGAATTCTAAAAGCGTATAACTATAAAATAATAATAGGAAATTAGTGATTAATAATAGTAAACAAACAATAATTCAGCTATTAAAAAAGAAAGGAAAAAATAACGCTGCTTTATTTCGCTTTAGTTGATTTGCCACCTTTCTTTAATGCCCGAACGCTTGAATCATCTATAGGAACAGCTTTAGAAATTTTTTTAGTGATTTTTTTATCTGCTTTATTCATGCTTATTACCGCTATCTTGCATGGGGAGTTACCGGATTTAAGACTTTGCTAATTCGCTTTTGCGTAATGTGTGGAAAAAAATTCAAACAACAAGAGAAAGATGCCATCTAATACTTTTTCCACTTACATTTTTCGCAATTGCGGACTCTGTTAAACTTTAACTTACTCTTATGTTAGGCTTCGGTTCAATGTGGATTGTTAAGTTAGCATTAGGCAATTCCTCTTTGAGTTCGTTCTCTAGATGGTCAGTTAGGTCGTGTGCTTGCAATACGCTTAGTGAACCATCAACCAGAAGATGTAGTTCACAAAAAACCAAGTTTCCGTTACGACGAGTTTTTAATTCATGAAACCCAAAAAACTGGTATCTATGTCGAAGCAAGACTTCACGTATTTTTGCTTCTTCAATTTTGCAGGAGTTATCCATAAGACGGGAAGAGGATTTGATAACTAATCCTACACCCATACGAATAATCAAAACAGCCACTATGAATGCCAATATTGAATCAACAATACTCCAACCTGTCAAACTGACAATAAAGAGCCCTACCCAAACACCAGCGCTTGAAATTACGTCGGATAAGAGGTGTTTTGAGTCGCCTTCAAGAGCCGCCGACCCACTTTTTTTAGACGCTTTGGAAAGATACCAAGCTATAACACCGTTTAATGCGGTAGCAACAATTGAAATACCAATTGCCAAGTTAATTTCCATGGGTAAAACACTTGCGAATAGTCGCCCAGCAGCTGCATTAATAATTAGCAGAGCCGCAACAATTATGAAAATTCCCTCTAACATGCTTGATATATCTTCTATTTTTTGGTGACCGTAATTATGACTTTCATCTGCAGGTTTTTCCGAAAGCCAAACTGAGAAAAACATTAGCCCTGATGCAGCAATATTAACGATTGATTCCAGAGCATCAGACAGCAAAGCTACAGAGTTGGAAACAAGATATGCCGTTATTTTGACCAGACAAAACCACTATACCGCCAATAATTGCGATTAAAGCGATTTGTTTCTTTTGCATGCCAATAAATTCAAGTCACTTGCTTTTAGGACTTTTTGTAAAAAATCAAAGATCTTTAGAACAATTGGACATATATTTCTGTCAGGTGCAATCGCACTAAAGTAATTGTCTATTGCACACTTTCAAACAACAATTAACAAAACAAAAAAACAAGACTTAGAAAACATCTATTTTTACCCAAACATTGTGAATATTAATTGACCTAGAAAATGGCTGAAAACGATTACAGGGATAGCGATGCCCAGATGTATGAAAATTTCTTTAATTGTGCTAGTTTTGCGTTGTACTCCAATGAGGTAACTAAGAAAAATCAAAATCCCAAACCCAATCATCACACAGAAAGTTGCAGCATAATCTAGCGGCAGGAACGCAAACAAAACCACAAAAGTGAGAGTAATGCCGAATCTTGTTAAAAAATTTTCAATTGTGAACATTCGAGTGTTTTCTTTTTTAGTAGCAGTTGATTCCCTGTAAATATGAATGCCCAAAGAATCTGCAATATTGTCGGCGACCGCTATAACCAACAAAGACCCAATCACGCTGGCTTTTGGGTTACCTGAGGTTAATAATCCAAAAATTATACCTAGACTGGTAACTGTTGAGGATGTTGCGCCAAAACTAAATTTGCTAGGGTCCTGAGGTAATTTCATAAAACGATCTTCCTTAATAATGGTTATTTTGATCTGAAACTTCTTAAGTTATTTTTAAAAAAATAAAATTGGAGGAGGTTTGTTTCTAGATTGTTGGTGGAGATGGAGGCGAAGTGGCTGTTGTTATTGATTCTTGTTGAGGCTTGAGTGTAAAGAAGGCAATTGCCAGTATCAATGCAGATACCCACATCAGAATTAACCCAATTAGCGGAATTATGGCTCCGATTAGAAGTATTAGTCCAGCGGTTCCGAATAAGCCATGGTTAGATTTGTTTGAAACTTGTTTTAGCGAGCGATAGATGAAGAATGATGCGATTATAACGAAAACCCAAGCAATTACCAAAACAATTAGTAACCCTCCAATAAGTGGAAAGATATTTGTTGGATCAAAGTTAGTTGTGTTGACGGTCATACCTTGAAGTGTTGACCAGTCACCATTCCAGCCTGGATAGAGTTGGGTAACCAAATCCTTTATGTTTGAAAGGACAACTGCAACCGCGAGCACTCCTACGATGATAGCCCCTACAACAGCAACAGCTACACCATAAATTGCATTTTTGAATATGCCTCCTTCCCTATAAGAGTTAGCAAGATTACGCAGAGCAAATAGTACTAGTATTAGGCCTACAATTTCGATTATGCCCATGAAATTAATTGTTGGTAAAACGCCTATGAACATCAGTATTGCGCCAATGCCGCCTAAGGTTTTGCTTGATTCTAAATTCATTTTGTTTTCCTCTATGTTTCTGTCACTGTTATTAAGATAAAAGCTTTTTCGTGCTGTCAAACAAGCTTTAAATTTCGATTATTTAATGACTAAAGAACTAAATATTCTTGTTAGTTAGGTTATTTGTTGTTTTCGATTTGTCCTTGAAGAATGCTGTAGTATGTTTGAAGGTATATTTTGCCATTTTCAGTAATTGTATACACTTTTCTGGATCGACCGTCTTTTTGCTGTTTACTGCTCTCAACAAAGCCTTTTTCTTCAAGACTGTTTAGCGTGGGGTAAAGGGCGCCATGCCGTAGTTTTACATTAAAATCTGCTTCTACCTGCTTTTTGATTTTGTATCCCCATGTTGGCTGGGCTTGGATAATGCGTAGAAGTTGGATGTATAGTAGGTTTCTGATTATGTGTTGTACAATTTCTTTTTTGTAGACTTCGGACATGTGTTTGCCTTGTTTTCGGTTGTTTGTGTATTGTTTGATGTTTAAATTTATTTAGGTTATGTTAATTTCTTAATCAAGTGTATGCTGTATTATGTCTTGGTATGCTTATGTTATGTATTAGGGTTTATATCGGGGTTTAGAGTAACTAAGTAATCAAGATATGTCCGAATAAGGACATATTGTATACAAGTAAAACAGAAAAACTGTTCTACAAAAATACAAGTCGGGGAGAAAAAATGTTTAAAGCAAGTTCACAAAAAGAAGTTTCAACCAAACTAATGAAGGGCCTGCTAGATCTAATAACACTACAATTACTAAGCAACAAACCCATGCACGGATATGAAGTAATAACCAAAATCCGCAAAAACTTCGGTGTATATTTCGGACCAAGCACAATATACCCGCTCCTGGGCAGCTCTTGAAAAGAAAGGCTACGTAGACAGCAACTGGAATATGGATTTTGAACGACCACGAAAAGTCTACAGCCTAACAACAAACGGACAAAACATGTTAGACTACACGGAAGACTCATTGAATATGATCCGCAACAAAATAACAAACAACACCCTAGAGATAACACAACCAACAATAGGTATGATAACCTCAAAAAGCAGAAACCCATTAGCATTAGAAGTACCTTAAAACTGGCAAGTCTATTTACGCTTACCAGCAATTTTATCTTCATAATTTACTTTCCAAACTTCCGTTTTATTCTCAAAGAAGCGTAAACCTGTTTTAAATACCTCTAAGCGCAATTGCTATGTGAACGCTTTGGGTGAATGTTGACGCAAGAAAACGACGAAACATTTGAGTTGACCCGTCAAACTCTTGAGTTCTGCAGACACATTGCCGGCACTTCAAAAATCGCAGCCTTAGCTCTCGTAGACAACTATTCAATGAAAACATCAAACCAACGAACAATTCACGAAGTAATGCTTGTTATCCATGATTTCCAGCCTAGATTAATGAGTTACCTAAAAACAGTCAATAACAAAACAATTTTTGTTTTCGCAGTAGATCAATGGATTTTTGAAAGAGACATAGATAGAGGGTTTCTAGGTGAAGCAATTGCGAGCAAACTTATCTTTCCTTATTTGCCACTATTTGGAAATGATTACCTGCATGAAAAAGAAGTTGTTCTAAAGAAACGTTTGATTCTTGAGTTGCTTGAGAATTTAGTGGTGAATTTTCCTGAGCTTGTACAAAGCATTCAGATTAAACCTCAGTACTTCATGTATGAGGTGTTTTCTAATCGTATCCGAGTTTTTCCCTTAATAGCTTACGACGTTGCAAACTTGACAAGTTGCCTTCTGCAAAACGAAGAGAAGGCAATGACCAGTTATAATGAAGTGCTAAAACAACTTGAGAGCAGAAGAAAAAATAAACAGCAAAAACGGTTACTTGACAATTACCAAAAAATTTATTTCACAATGTCAAGACCCACGAATCAAAATAATTAACTTGTCAAAAAATATGCCTCGAACACTCTTCACATCCATCTTCGGTGTTCTACCCCAACTAATGAACATTGTATCACAAAACACCGAAGTCTTTCTAAGAACCCAAAAGATCAATTGGTTAAGGCAACCTAACCCAACCTGCCGATTCATTGACCCCCAGAAATACATTTTCTTTCCCAACTTCAGAAGGATTGGTTTCACTTTCTGATAAAATTGATATCAAAGGTTTTGCTCAAAAAATGCTTCTCAAAGGAGAGAACGCTAAAATTGAAGTGGAACCCATCGGCGGAATGTTAAATGACGTTTACTTAATTAGAACATATAGCAACAGGGGCGAAACCAAAGTTTTAGCTAAGCGCTTTAAAGATTGGTCGGGTTTCAAATGGTTCCCCTTAACGTTGTGGTCTTTTGGAGCCAGGTCTTTTTCGGTATCTGGTCAAGCACGTCTGGCCAGAGAGTATGCAATCAGCGAGTTTCTGCATAATGAAGGCTTTAATGTTCCTAAGATTTTGCATGTTAGCAACGCTGAACGTTTAGTATTCATGGAATATATTGACGGCGAAAATCTCAGCGAAGCTATCAAACGCCTTGCTACCTCGACCGACCTGTCAACAATCCAAAATGTTCTCTCTACGATGGGCAAAGTGGGCGAGTTATTTGCAAAGGTTCACTCATACGACGTTACTTTGGGAGATACAAAACCCGATAATGTTCTTATCAAACAGGATGGCACAATTTTCCTAATTGATTTTGAGCAAGCTACAAAAGAAGGAGACAAAGCATGGGACGTGGCAGTGTTCCTGTACTACAGTGGGCATTATCTTGAACCATTTTACAGTAATAGTAAGGCGGAATCAGTTGCCAAAGCTTTCATAGAAGGTTATTTGAAAGGAGGAGGAAGCGTGCTTAATGTGAGGAAAGCTGGGGCACCCAAATACACTAGGGTTTTCAGTATCTTCACAATACCCCCCGCCATACGCGCTATTTCAGATGTCTGTAAAAAAACTGAACTCAAAGAAGAAAAAGTGCATGGTTAATCACCTTTTCCTCGACTTTGCCGGCAATTGTGACTGAAGCCACGCAACAGGACTTAGACAACTGTTTCTAACGACAGTGGAAGTTTAAACGAAACTTGAAGAGATTCCTTTACAAGTTAACGGAATCATGCTTGACTCAGTCATAGTATTCAGATTTGAACGCTTCAATACTGTTCTACAAAATTGCAAAGATGAACAATGGTGCTTTGGATGTTTCAATAAAAAATAGCCTGTTTGCTTGATGCACTTCGAGATGGCAGGATATAATGTTTAGAGATGATTGGATATTGATTTTCGAAGGTCGAAAAGTGGTTGCGACAAATGGAAAAAAATTATTGAACGCTATAACGAGAAGGACAAGGTTTTCGACGTTCGAAGCTTCGAAGTCAGACTGAAAATGCAGAGTTATTCAAAAAGCTCATGGCGAATATAGGCAGTCAAGTGACTTCTGAGAAAAAACAAAGAATTCCAACTTCAAAGTCAAGTAAGAGTTATTTACCTTAAAGCGAAACTAGATATGTGGTTTTAATGAGTCAATTTTACTACAAAGGATTGTACAAGGTTAACGTTGTAACAGAAAGTGAAGGCTACTGGATTGTTGAAGCCTTGGAAGATTTTAAAGATTGCATTGAAGGCGAAAAAGTCCCGGTTAAAGCGGGTGAAAAACGCATTGTTCAACCAAATGATTTAGTTAAGAAAGATGAGATGCCCCCTATGGTAACTGAGCACGCGTATGAATTACAATTGGAAAAGAAAGTAAAACAAATGGTAAAAGAATACGAAAAAGAGAAAGCTAAAGAGTAACTTAGATAGTTGTCGTCATTTTTGAATCGATGGACTCGATGTAGCCCAATTTGACAAAAAATTTACGAGTATAAAAAAAGACCACAATCCTAAAAATATGGTACATCTGCTTTTTCATTTTTGTGACTTAATATTTTGGGCGCAATAATAAGTGGGACTGGAAAAATCAAAGCTATTTTTCGATAGAAAGGTCAAAATAAAGAAAAATTTTGGTTTGTTAGTAGTTTTCTACCCAAACTTCAAAGTACGATTTTGGATGATTACATGTTGGGCACATATCAGGTGCATTTGATCCTTCGATGACTAAGCCGCAGTTTCGGCATTTCCACTTCACAGGTGCATCTTTTTTGAAGACTTTACCCTGCTGTAGACTTTCAAGTAATTTATTGTACCTGCGTTCGTGATAGACTTCAACGTTTGCAATCATACGGAACGTTCGGGCAACATCTGGGAAACCCTCTTTCTCCGCAACATCTCCAAAACTTGGGTATAATGTTCCCCACTCAAACTTTTCGCCTTCCGCCGCCGCTTTCAGGTGATCAGCAGTTGACGCGATTACTCCTGCTGGGTACGAGGCTTTGATTTCAACCATTCCGCCTTTAAGATGCTTAAAGAATAGTTCTGCATGTTCTTTCTCGTTACCAGCTGTTTCTTCAAAAATCGCTCCAATTTGCTCATAACCTGCTTTTTTTGCGACACTGGCAAAGAATGTGTATCTGTTCCGCGCTTGGGATTCTCCCGCAAACGCAGCTAAAAGATTCTTTTCGGTTTGACTTCCAACAAAATCCATGTTTCTTGACTCCTACATTGATTATCTTTAACGGAAAATAAAAGTGTTCCCTGACAAAAATAGTTGAGTGTATCAATCCTTTTATCTTTCAGACGTAATTATTGTTTTGCCGAATGATGAGAAGGCATTAGCTTGACATAAATTTGGATGAAAGCTCAGAGTTACCCAGACGGCAACGTCTGGGAAATCCTATATTAACGAAGAAGTATAGGTTTCCCAGGCGAAAAAAGAGATCCTTAGATTTCACGTTCTACACCATAATGTTTGTTGTCGCCACTCTCACCTCGACCACGTCGATCATAGGTGACTACAGCTAAAAATTTTGAAAGGTACTTGGCTAATTAAGCATAGGTTCAAAGGATCGTAACCGAGAGCGCCATCAATGAGTATGACAAGTATTCCTTGGCCTTACGCATATAAGCGACCTTGTCTTTTGAGATTATTTTTGCCATCCAGAATACCCACAAAAAATTGTGCGATTGCGTGATATAAGGAGTTGTTAGATTCGATTTGGGTCACAAACCACCAACTGTCATTCTGGATTTAGCCACTAATAGAATAAAAAAAAATAATGGATAACTTGTCATCGCAAGTTATGACCGCAAACTATTGCTAGACTTCAATGCTTGTTCGCTTATTCATGACTACTCCAGAATCTACTTCTGGAAACTTTTCGCCAAGCCTCTTCTCAGCAGCTACCTCGGCTTCTTCTAGGATTGCCATTGCATCTGCGCTCGCCATTATAGTATTCTCGGGCATATCGTTACCTTGATGGGTTGTTGTAACTATGTCTGAAAGTAGATTTCCGATGTTTCCAAGTTCTTGACTTGCCTCTGGAAGAATACTGCACATTTCTGAGCGAATGTTGTTTAGCATACTTTTTGCAGGACTCAACACTGAAACTACGTCTCCCATTTCTGAAACTGTGCTAAGCCGCATAGAAACGCTCTGAAGAGCAAGCGAAGCGTGTGACAACATTTTTTCAACTTTGCGTATTTCCCCTAGTTCTGTGGCAAGAATATTCGCTCGAGCAGTATCTCTTTCAGTCATTGCTTTGACAACACGTTGAAAGATGTCTGCGTCACGTATCTCAAAACGTTTTACTGCCCTATCCAAAGATTGAGTTTGAAAATCTAAACGTTGAATTACCCCACCAATTTGCTCTTTCAAATCTTGGGTAGGCTTTGCGACATTCTTAATTTTTGATGCAAGCGATGGTTCGCTCTCTTTTTTTGTCCATCGATCTATGAAATGATTAACCAAGATAATCTCTCCTAAGTTATACCTGACTTCACTGAGTGAGTGACGATATAAAAAATTGTTTGAACTTATAAGCTAAAACTCAGAGTTTAAAAGCTTCCATTTTTAACTTTCGTTCTAAACTTTTTTCTAACCAAAATTCTTTGCTCCATCACCTTTATTCGAATCGCAGGGAGACTGCTGAAATTTGGTTTATATGTCACTCAAAATTTTAGTTGCAAAAGTAGATATTTGGCAGTAAATTTTAGTCTTTGAAGAACCTAAAATGTTGAATGCGAAGTCCGTTACTGACTATTAAGGTAGATGTGAAGAACGTAGTGAATAGTCTAACTACATTAAAGAAAAAATAACGATGGCAAAGCAATTGTTGCAAGATGAGCTCTTGGTTGAAAATGCTTTGGTTAAATTGCAGTGACCTAATCGAGAATAAAATGCCTCAACAATCAATACTAAGTATTTGCAGCAAACTTGTGACACTTCTAGAAAAAGGGGTCTAATGATTTATTAATTAGAAAAGAAGAGGTAATTTTATACCGAATTCATGGTCATTTCCTTAGAGCTAACATGATGACCAATAGTAATTCTTAAAAGGGGTATGGACTAATCATTATGGCTATTTGAGAGGAAGAGAAGGTTGGCATCAGCAGTATTGGGCAGAAAAATCGTTCTAACCGCATCAGCTACAGAAATGAGCGATTTTTTCAATAATCCGTTTATAGCTTTCGTAGGAGGCTTTGGCAAAGGTCCTCTTCCATTGTCATATGTTAGAAAAACACTTTATCCACATTGTGGACGCAAACCTGATGGACAAGCCAACTACGCTCCATACGGACTACGAAAAGTTGAATCTATCCTTCTAGAAGGCGGCTTTTCGCCACAAGATATAGCAGTAGCCCACCCAGATGATTTACAAAACTTTATTGGACCTCAAACAAAAGTTGTGGGCATATCCTCCATGGACCCAACAGGTATGGGCTATGTTAGCAAAACATACTCCTCAATCGTAGGAGGCGGCGAACCCCTAAACGCCATAGAATTCAAAAAACTTATTATGCACCCAAGCATCAAAAAATATAAGCCAAAAATAATTGTGGGCGGCTTTGGTTCATGGCAGCTTGAACGCAAGCATGTTTCTGACAGTTACGGTGTAAATTGTGTACTTATCGGTGGAAGACCAAAACCCATCTTGGAACTCTTTAAAAAAGCCGTAAGTGGAGAACCAATTCCCCGTATAGCGAAAGCTGATGAATCTTTAAGCAACTGGAACTACAACCAGGAAATGCCCCTGACCAAAAATGTCGCTGTTCATGGTGCAGTTGAAATTTCCAAAGGTTGCGGTCGTAACTGCCAATTTTGCACCCCTACAATGCAAAATAAGGTTGATGTGCCTCTGGAAAAAATCATGCAGGAAGTCGCTTTAAGCACTGCCCAAGGTAGTGACCACGTTACTCTAATCACAGAAGACCTTTTCCTTTATGGCACAACAGACAAAAAATTCATTCCCAACCGGGAAGCTGTCGTTAAACTAGTTAAAAGAGTAGCTGATTACCCTGGTGTGAAAAGCATTCAAGCTTCCCATATGTCATTGGCTCCTGTTTGGCATGATCCGTTGATGATTAAGCAACTATCAGAAATTCTTATTGAGAAAAGCTGGTATTCTTTCGGTAAAAAACCAATTATTACATCTGAAACAGGCGTCGAGACTGGTAGCCCGCGGCTCATGAAGAAGTACATGGCGGGAAAAATGTTGCCGTTTAAGCCAGAACAATGGCAGGAAGTTGTTACCAACGCTTTCGGCATCTTAAACGATAATGACTGGTATCCGCTGGCAACTTTGATTATTGGGTTACCTGATGAGAAAGAAGAAGACATGCTTCAAACACTGGAGTTAATGGATAAACTCAAAGATTTCAACGCATTCTATGTGCCACTTTTCTTTGTACCACTCGAAAACTGTGTCTTGATGAATAAAAAAGGCGCTGAAATGGATTCTCTCTCCAAAGCAAGATGGGACTTTTTCATTAAATGCTGGGAATACAACGTTAAAATCTGGAAACCAACTTTCCTTGAAAACCGCCTCTCTAACCCATTAATTTACAAGACCTTTGACCAAGTCCTCATCCCATACTTTGGCAAAATATTGGGTGCATACTATGGCTTAACACGTGGCGAAAAGAGTGACCAGCTAAAACAGGCCGTCTGGTCGCTAAGCATGCCGATGCCTGAATCAAAACAACGTAAAATGAAAAATAAGGTTTAGGCAGTTTCTTCTTCTGCCATTTCTACAATATTTTCTTCTTGAGATGCAACTAGTTCTTCCTGTGATCGTTTCTTGTTGAGTCTCTTCTTGCGCTAAGGTTTCTTCTTGTATTGGCACCTGCGAGGTTTCTTGGACTGGAGGCATAATGATTTTTCTTGCATGCGTAATATAGCCAGAGTGTCCTGTCATCATAGTGTTGGGTCGTGTTTTTCCACGTTCAACCTGCATTGTACGCATCAAACATTCAATTGTTTCAATGAATACGAATCCATTTTCGCGAAGTGCCTCGGTGGTTTTGACAACTTGATCGATTGTTGGACTAAATGAAACAAGGACACCTGAGGGTTTAAGAGCGGTATAGGCATGTGGAACAACTAGCCATGGAACGGCAAGATCCAAGATTACTGCATCTACATCGCGCTCTTCATATCCTAATGTGACATCGCCGCTTTTCATTTCAACATGGCTCATTAGTTTTGCGCGCTCCAAGTTTTTGGCAGCGTTTTTCTGGAATTCACTGCGAAGTTCGTAAGTGTAAACTTTGCCTGTTGGTCCAACGTAATGTGCCAAAGCTGTGGTTAGTGAACCTGTTCCGGTTCCAGATTCGATAACTCGGCTTCCCGGTCCGATTCCGCTGAACATAACAATTAAGGCAGCGTCTTTTGGGTAAATTATTTGTGTGTTGCGGCTGGACTTCATTATGTAATCGGTTAAGCTAGGTTTGAGAGTAGTGAAGTAGATACCCATGCTGCTTTTGATGGGTTCGCCATATTCTTTGCCGATGAGTTCGTCAAGTTTCAGGTAGCCTTTGTGCGTGTGGAAAGTCTGTCCTGCTTGCATTTTAATCATGTATGTTCTTCGTGCGTCTAAATAAATTAGGACATAGTCGCCGTCGCATATTTTTTGGTTAGCCAACACTTTTGCCTCTTTTGGAATTGAAACGGGCTTGTATCATTTAAGCTTTGAATTCTAGCCACTTAAGCAGTCTAACCCATAATTTACAGGCTCAAAGGGCAACGTGTCTTTTGAGAGCCAAGAGGTTAAGGAAAGAAATTCACGTTACGTTTTCCACAAATCAGCAAAATGATTGCAAATTTTAGGGTACACCATTATTTCTACCAACCCTAAACGATGTATTTACTTGTTTTCTCAAAATCCCTAACAATCTCCATCACACGTTTTGGCGCATTAAATGGTCCAAGCGGAATATCTTTCAACAAAACCCAAGGCGTCTTACAAGCAATTACGGTGGCAATGTGTTGTTCGCCAAAGTTTTTCTTTGCAACTTCCACAACTTGCCGCCTGACGCCAGTTTCTGACAAATCGCCAAGTGCATGAAGATATTCGTGAAGCAAAAGATTATAGATTAATGCGTTAACAGTGGGTTTATCGCTCATTGATGCCTCTACAATTTCCACTAATGCGCGGTTTAGAACGATGTTGTTGGTTCCAACAGGGTAATAGGCTCCAAGTTGAAGGGGCAAATCATCTAAAAACAACATCATGCTATCTCTACGTTTACCTATAGCAAATTCAGCGGTTTCCTTCACGATTTTCCAGACTTCAGCGTAGTTTTTTGCCTTATCTAAATTTGTAGAGAACTGTTGGTCGGGTTTGGAATTGTTGTTTCCCAAAAATTGTCGCCTTAAAATGAAAGAAAGGAAACAGGGCTTTAAGCATTGCACTTCCCAAGAACTATGCACAATTGTTGATAATCTCAATGATGATAATTCAAACCTGGCTATCTATAATCAGATGATAAAGACGTATCTCAGATTTTGGATTGCTGCTAAATCAGGACAACAGGATGTTGATCTATCTAAAGAAACATATGTTCTAAATGAACTCATAAAACGGCAACGCAAACTATTCCTTTGAGCAAGCTAACTCTAGCGACTCAAAATAGTTTAACCCAGAAAAATGTTAGCTTTAGATAAAAGTTTTAAAAAGGGAGTTTTGAAGGATATCTCCAACTAAAGGGATTACAACTCCCCCTCAACCCCAAAGATTCTGCTTTGCCTAATTGCTTGCAGTGATTACTATTTTTCCTCGGACTCCAAGATAGCCTAAAGTTGCAACAACCAATCCTAGAATTAAAACAACAATACCACCACTTATACGGGAAATTGCTGCTGAGTTGGCTAAAGTCATTTTGCCGAAATCGGTTAAACCACTAAGGGCATATAAAAATCCATACTGAACTACAAATACACCTAATAGGACAATTAGTGCCCAAAAAATTTGGAAAGCAGCAGGTCCAACCCTAACAATTATCGGCATAATGATCAAACTACTATTCTGCCAACAATACTTAAAAGATTTTAAACTTAATAAAAAAGGAGGGGTTTGAGGGAGACGTCTCCAATTGCATGGGATGCAACTCACATCCCCAGCTTATCTGGTCAAACAGATTTTTGGCTAAAGCATCATTCTGTAAACAAATAGTCCATTAACCTATACCAGAAAATTGATAAACAACAACTGCTTTTGTCATAGCGTTATAGGTGAAAATTGAATGGCAAGTAATGTCGTCGTAAAAGACATCATGCAAAAAGACGTTAAAGTCGTAAACAACAACACTGTTATGCAAGAAGTAGTTGCATTAATGAACAAATTCGACAAAGACGCAATCCTTGTTGTGCAAAGCGGCAAACCAACTGGAATCATCACCGTCAAAGATGTCCTAATCAGAGCAGTTGAAGCTAATGTACCACTTAAAACTGTCATTGCGAGAATGGTCTACACAAACCCACTTGTAGTCATTGATGAAAACGCAACCGTTGAAGAAGCAGCAAAACTCATGAAGCACTGGAACATAAAACACTTACCAGCTGTCGACAAAGCAGGCGCACTAGTAGGCATGATAAATGACAGAGATGTAACCTTCTCATGTCCAAAACTCATGTCTGTAATGGAAGAGTTCTACCGCAAAAAACAATAAACAATCTACTTCTAATTTTTATTTTTAACCCTATTTTTTCGAAACAATTCAAGTCACAAATGGACTATTCTGCGCAAAAAATTAAACAAGAAAAAGAAAGAAAAATTATTGATTGGTTTCTTTTGCCCATGCTTCTTTTGCCACCTTTGCGATGGCGTCAGTGTTTGTTTGATCAGTTAAATCTGTCAAAACATTTTTGATTTCATTTCGGACAAGCAATGCAATTTCGTTGACACGTAATGGCTCGGGTCTTGTTGATTGATAAATACGTAGAGCGCGCAGAACAAATCGAACAATTATATTGTTCAAGTCTTCTTGTAATATGGTGAGTTCATCTTTGCTTTCGGTCATTTTTTTGCTGTAAGCGTTTGAATCTCTTTTTCCAGTAGGTTCCATTTTTAGTCATTCCTTTATGGTCAAGTATCAATTGAGCATTATAGCCTTTTCTAGTAAACCATTTTCTTTAACAAATGGGGGTTTTTGGTTTGCCAAGCTTTTTGTTTACACATGCTTGGATAAACCCTGCGTATTCCGGTGAAGGTCTTCCAGGTCGACTCTTGAATTCCCCGTGAAACTGCGAAGCAAAATAGAAATATTTGTCTGGCAACTCTAAGGTTTCCATTCTTTTGCCGTCAGCACTTTTTCCTGTGAAGCATAAGCCATTATTTTTTAGGGCTTGGATATAGTCGAGGTTTACTTCGAAGCGGTGTCGGTGGCGTTCATGGATTTCTTCTTGCCCAAACATGTTGTAAGCTAACGTACCTTTTTGCAGAACTATTTTATGGGCGCCCAAACGCATCGTTGCACCTTTTATCTCTATTCCACGTTGCTCAGGCATTAAGTCAATGACTGGGTAAGGTGAGTCAGGGTTGATTTCTGTGCTGTTAGCATCTTTCAATCCGCATACGTTTCGAGCAAATTCGATAACCGCCAACTGGAAACCGTAGCAAATACCAAGGAAAGGAATATCATTCTCTCGTGCATAACTGGCAGCCGCGATCTTTCCTTCTGTGCCTCGTGGACCAAACCCATAAGGAACAAAAACGCCGTCAAAATTCGCTAAGTCTTTAATGCATTGGGGGTCACGTTCGAATTTTTCTGCTTCTAAATAAGAAATACAGACTTTTGTTTTGCACGCTGCCCCTCCATGACGGAGTGCTTCAGTCATGCTAACGTAACTGTCTGATAATCCAGCGTACTTGCCCACTAATGCGATTTTTACCTCATGTTCAGGATTAATCATACCGTCGACAAAAACTTGCCATTGGCTGAAGTCTTTTCCGTCACATTTTAGGCCTAAACGCTGACAAATAAAGTCGCCCATACCTTGTTTGTCAAGAATCAATGGGACTTGATATACTGTTTCTGCGTTGTAGGAGCAGAAGACTGCACTCTCAGGAATCGTACCGAACAAAGCTATTTTTCTAAGTGCTTCAGCATCAATCATTGTGGGGCTTCGGGCAACGATGGTGTCGGGTTGGATACCGATGCGTCGCAGTTCATTTACGCTGTGCTGGAGAGGTTTAGTCTTCATTTCACCAGTAACGTCTAAAACTGGCACCAAAGCAACATGAGCATAAAATGTATTCTCATAACCTTCTTCAACACGCATTTGACGAATCGCTTCTAGAAACGGCAAGCCCTCAATGTCGCCAACCGTACCTCCAACTTCTGTTAAGACTATGTCGGCGTTTACCATTTTAGCAGCATTTCTGATGCGGTTTTTTATTTCGTTAGTTATATGAGGAACAATTTGGACGCAACGACCCAAGAAGTCGCCATGACGTTCCTTCTCAATTACAGATCGATAAATTGTTCCTGTGGTTAAGTTGTTTTCTTGTTTTAGGCTTAAATCCAAGAATCGTTCGTACCAGCCTAAATCCAAGTCGGTTTCGCCTCCGTCGTCGGTTACGAAGACTTCGCCATGCATATACGGGTTCATTGTTCCCGCATCAATGTTGACGTAAGGATCAATTTTTACTACGGTAGGTTTTAATCCTCTTGCTTGAAGCATTTTGCCGATAGAGGAAGTTAAGATGCCTTTGCCGACTGAACTCAGCACACCGCCTGTTACGAAAATGTACTTAACCATGCATTTCCCAGCAATGTCTTACACCTTTCATGGCGAATTAATATAACTCTTTTGTGTACCGAACTGTAAAAACGTGCAACTGGAAGGTTGAATTCTATCCATGCGAATGAATTAAGGTGGTGTAGTTTGGTTATATCTTCGGTTGTGTCGCAACCCCACCACAAGAATCCATACGCCAACTAAGATTAGCACAATCGGCCAGAAATAGTTCCAGAAAGCCGTAAAACCAGCAAATGCAGCCAACCCCATTAGGATTATGAATAATCCTATGATGAGAAGCCCAATACCCCCACCTCCGCCGCCTCGCGAGTAACCATAATTTTCACGGTAATACCTTCGTCTTTCAAACCGTGAGTAAGGTCTGTTTTCAGATCCAGAAAGTGGAGCGCCACAGTTAGAACAGGTTATTGCCGTATCAGTATTGAGGGTTCCGCATTTTGAACAATAAACCAAACGTTATGTCTCCACAAATAACTTTCATAGAGCATTAAGCTCATATAATTTTTGGTTTCAGAGACCAAAAAGGGGTTTTACTACATAAGATATTAAGTACAAGTGATGTAATAGGTACTTGGAGATTCCAAATGCCACAAGCCTTTGTATTAATAAATGTTGAATCAGGAGCAGAAGAAGATATTGTCAAAGAACTCAAAAACATTGAGGGCGTAGAGGAAGCATACTTTTCATATGGCGTTTACGACATCATTGCTAAAGTTAAAGCTGACTCAATGGAGAAACTTAAAGAAATGGTAACACGCAAAATAAGAGCTCTCAGCAGGGTCCGCTCAACTTTAACGTTAATAATGATGGAAGAATAAGCTTTTCTCTTCTAGGAAAATCATCTGCTTTTCCTTTTTATGATTGGTTAAGCGTCACTTTTATGAGAATTAACATCTATAAACCAAATAAAATTTTTAGAAAAATGGTTTGGGTAACAATTTCAATTGTTCTAATATCTGGTTTAATATCGTCCGTTCTTGCGGATTTGTCGGTGGGCGTCAAAAAAGGTGACTGGATTGAGTACACGGTAACTTATACTGGTTCACCAGGTCTAGGACATGATATTAACTGGGCTCGAATGGAAATTACAGAAGTAAAAGGCCCCATTGTTTTAGTGAGTATAATTTCAAGATATCCAAACGGGTCCAAAGAAATCTTTAATTCCACTTTAAATTTACAAACGGGAAAATTAATTGATGACTTTATTATTCCATCTAACCTGACTTCTGGGGACTCATTCCTTGATCAAAATATTGGCAATATAACAATCAGCGATGTTGGAGAGCACGTTTATGCGGGTGCAACGCGGACAGTTTTGTATGCATCTACGAACCAGAATTCTTACGTTTGGGACCAAGTCACAGGCGTAAGTGTTGAGGGAACTTCTCAGCAGCCCGATTACTCAATGCATACGGTTGTTTTAGATACGAATTTGTGGCAGCCGTCAGTGGACTTGGACCACTCTGTCTTGGTTTTAATCGCCTTTGCGGTAGTAATTACATTAGTAGTAGCAGGAGTCATTGTTTTAAAGTTTAAAAAGAAAAAGCTTAGTAACAACGCTTATAAACACGAGCGAAACTGTTTTTTGATTAATGCTTAATAGCTTAGCCATAGAATTCTAACAAGACTTGAAGCATTAATGAACCCATTGAAAAAACCCTTCCACGTAAACGTTGTTCTTTTAGTTTTGATTTTGGGTTTAATAGCCTTCATTCTATACATTTACTTCTTTGTTAATCCTGCACAAGTTGTCAGTATACTTTCCAAAACAAACCTCACAATATACGCAGGAGCATTCATAGCTTACTTGTTGTACACGCTCTGCTCTTCGCTGGTTTGGCAACGACTCCTCAATAACTTATCAGTGAAAATCACCAAACGCAAAGCCTTCCTTTTTACATGGGTAGGATTATTCTTTGAAGCGACAGTTCCCCAATTAGGTTGGTCAGGCGAAGTTTCAAAAACCTACTTGTTAACCAAAGACTCAAAGTGCACCTGCTGGAAAAATTGGGGCTTCAGTGGTTGGACAAAAAATCTTTACCATGACACTGACGGTTGCGGCGTTAAGCATTGGATTAGGCCTTGTGCTTTTGAAGTATTCCCTACCAATTATGGCTATCTTGCTAATTGGTTTGGTTTTGGCGCTTTCGATTCTAACTTTAGGAGTTGTTTACTATGTTAGTTTCAAGCCAGCCGCAACCAAGACCCTTCTTAATTGGATAATAAAGATAGCCCTGTTTTTCCGAAAAAGCTGGAATCCTCAAAATTTTAGGTCAAAAGCAGAAGAACTTCTTGGCAACTTCCACTTGGGCATTGAGCAATTAAAGAGAAAACCCAAAGCACTTGTTCAACCAATCGGTTTTGCAGTATTGGGTTTTATTTTTGAGGTATCAGTTGTTTTTTTAACTTTCGCCGCGTTGGGGCAACCTGTGCCTGTTGATGTGGTGCTTATTGTTTTTACTTTAACTGGAACGCTGCAAACTGTTGGAGTAACCGTATTTGGATTTCCCGAGTTAATTATGACATTGACATTTACCGCTCTCTACATTGATCCCGCCGTCGCAGTCTCTGTTGCTTTGCTTACGCGGGTTGTGAATTTGTGGTTCCGACTAATCGTTTCTTATTTGGCCCTGCAGTTGGCAGGCATAAAAATCATTAGACAAAGCAAAAGGTCAATAGGAAACATTTTAATTCAAAATGTCCCTAAGTAACTATTAGGGATTGTTATGCCTACAGCGTTTGTATTAATAAATACTGAAATAGGCTCTGAATCGGACGTTCTAAAAGAGCTAAAAAAAGTTGAAGGGCGTAGAAGAAGCCTCAGCAGTTTACGGAGTCTACGATATAGTAGCAAGAGTCAAAGCAGACACCATGGATAAACTAAAAGAAATAGTAACATGGCGAATTCGACGACTAGACAAAGTGCGCTCAACACTTACAATGATTGTCGTAGAAGACAAATAAACATCAATTTCCCTTTCTTTTAATTAATAAACCAGTTTTTTCAAATATACAATTTTTTAGTTGTAGCAGGCTAGATACAATCACATAATTTTAAATTATTTTTAACCGATGTAACACCTGTGCATCAAAAAGGTAGATCTAAAATGAAAACAAATTTGAAAACCCTCAAAGAGTCAAACACAAGCAAAAACTCTCGCTGCCGGTAGATGCACAAAATTTTTAATCGGTTGGTCGAAGAGGTTTGGAGCTGCATTGAATCTTTTTGTGTTCCCCTCGAACGATAAAGAACCGTCAAACCTCTAAGACCAACCACCCAACCCCAAAAAAGGAGAAACAAAAATGCCTACAGCATATATTCTTGTAAATACCGAAATCGGATCAGAAAAACACGTTCTTAAAGCCCTTAAAAAAATCGACGGTGTAGAAGAAGTTCATAACTTATGGGGAGTCTACGACATAATTGTGAACGTCAAAGCTCACAGTATGGATGAACTTAAATACATTATAACTAACCGAATTGAAAAAATCGGTAAAATAAACTCAAAATTAACTATGCTGATAAATGAAAAAAACCAAAATTCAATTCAAGAACAAGTTATTTTTGAAAACCCTCTAATTCAATAAACCTTGGCCTAAACGTGTTTTAGGCTAACAATACTTTTTACCTTCCAACCTCATTTCTTTCTTTTGAACTTGGAGAGATAGCCGCTATTGACTAAGCAGCAGACTATGCATATTGGTTTAGATGACACAGACTCAACGAAAGGTGGATGCACCACTTACTTAGCCGCTGTTTTAATCGAAAAACTCGAAAAATTCAATGTAGAATTTAAAGATTATCCAGCCTTGATTAGGCTCAATCCTAATGTGCCTTGGAAAACAAGAGGGAACGGAGCATTATGCCTAAGATTCACGTATCCACCTGAGTTTGAAACGCAAATAAAAACCACAGCTAACGGAACTATGGGAAGAACATTCAGCCATCAAAGAAAGAGGCACTGACCCTGGAATCGTCTTCTACAAAAACGTACGAAATCCCCACTGAACTGCGTGCTTTCGCAAAGAAAACCGAAACAACCATCGTAACCCTCAAAGAAGCCATGGCGCTAATCAAAAAGTTGGGCGCTGAAGCCGCTGGGTTTAACACTTGTCGAGGCATCATTGGCGCGTTGGCTGCAATAGGCGAAACCTTAGAGGGCGACTACACCTACGAGTTGATTGCTTATCGAACACCCGAAAATTTAGGAACTAAAAGACGGGTTGATGAAGCATCAATTTTTGAGATGGACAAGTTAACGTTACCCTACACTTTCAACAATGTGGATTCTGAAAAGAACAGGGTAATTATTACTCCGCGGGGACCTGACCCAATTCTGTTTGGAATCAGGGGCGAATCAGCGGAAATAGTGAAGAAAGCCTTTGAAATCGTTAAGCCGCTTGAACCCGTTGAGCGATGGGTGATTTTCCGTAGTAACCAAGGCACAGACGCCCACTTAAAAGCCATCAAAGCCCTAAGTGACTTGAACCATACAGCTCTATTATCGTTAAAGGTATTGTTTCCCAAAATCCAAGGGTTGTTCCCCTGCGCCACGTCATCTTCTCCATTAAGGATGATTCGGCTGAAGTGGATTGTGCTGCTTACGAACCCACGGGCGACCTGCGAAAAATCGCAAGAGAACTATTTGTCGGTGACAGCGTTGAAGTTTACGGTGCCGTGCACAAAGCAACTGCAACTAAACCATTGACAATTAACCTTGAAAAAATTAATATCCTAAAGCTTATGCCCCAAGTAATCTATGAAAATCCACTTTGCCCCAATTGCGGCAAACGTTTGAAGTCAATGGGTAAAAATCAGGGTTTTCGATGTGAAAAATGCGGTGTCAAATACGCTGATTTAAAAAAGAGCCCCTTGGCTTTGACTCGAAACATTAAAGAGGGTATTGTATTTTACCTCGACAAGGTCGCAGCGGCATTTGACTAAGCCTTTTCGGCGCTATGGACAAGAAAAACACGGTGCTTCAAGCTGTGGAATGATTGGTGAATGGCATTTTCCGTAGCGCTTTGTTGCTTTAAAGTTTGGGCTTAAAGTTTAAAATAAGCCCAAAAAATGGTTTAAATTTGTGGAATGGGGCAAAGAATAAAAGAAGCACATAACATTGTTATATTAGGCAAGCAAACATCAAAACACTCTTGCTATGAGCCTAAGTGGATCGTCAACGATCAGATTGGACGGAATCCAAACTTTCTGTACGCCACAGTAACTCAGCAAACAAAGAGAAATTTCGATTTTTCCCTTGCTTTACCCAAAAAGTTAGGAGAGTATAAAAATGGCGAAAATCTCTACAATATTTAGAAAAGTTGGTTCATTATTTTTCACCAAGCCAGCAACAGCTGGATATCCTTTTACAAAGCTACAGGTACAAAATAATTTTAGGGGTCAAATGCAACTTGATTACAAGCTTTGCATAGGCTGTGGGATCTGCGGCAGAGATTGCCCGGGAAAAGCAATAGAAATGGTTGATTTCTACGAGAAAAAACGTCCCCAGTTTAGACTTGACAAATGCCTTTTCTGCTACCAATGCGCTGAAAGCTGCCCCAAAAAAGCCATAAGACACTCCTGCATCTTCGAGCTAGCTACAACCGACAAAGCATCATTAATTATGAAACCTAAACATGACATTTTATGCCAAGCATAAAGACAAGCACAAAACACTTGGTTTTTTTTTAACCTTGCTTTTTTCTAAAAAAATAAACTCTTTTGAACTGTAGAAACACAGGTAGGTTTGGTATTGTTTTTTAATGATGATTTGATGGTTCGTTCTCGGATTACTTTTTGAAATTACTGTGTCGAAGCTCAAATGTGAGATACTAACTGTGGGCGAAATATACTAAAGGCTGAGCTCTACAAAATAGCAGAAAACCGACTAATAGCATTGAAATGATTTAAATCACTGAAAACCATAAACCACTTTCACAACAAAACAAAAACACGTCCAAAGTGGAGTGCCTGAAAACAGTGACTAAAACGTTTACAGAAGCAGATTATGCGCTTCCTTTCTTTAAACAAGAAGGTTTCGTTAGGAAGCTTTGTCCAAAATGCGGAGAATACTATTGGACACAAGATGCTAAGCAGGAAACATGCGGTGAATCTGGCTCAGACGAATGCGGATGCTACACTTTTCTTGGCAACCCAGCTACAACCAAAAAATTCAGTCTCTCCGAGATGCGAGAAGCGTTTCTCTCGTTCTTCGAAAAGAACGGTCACACACGCATTAAGCCTTATCCCGTTGTTGCGCGTTGGAGAAAAGACATTTACTTAACCCATGCAAGCATAATCGATTTCCAGCCCTATGTAACTGAGGGAATTGCACCTCCACCAGCCAATCCACTGGTTATTTCGCAACCCTGCATCCGATTAACCGACATATCCAACACAGGACCCACATTTGGTAGGCACTTAACCATCTTTGAAATGGGCGGAGCACACGCCTTCAACTATCCAGATAAAGAGATTTACTGGAAAGATGACACCGTTCGTTTTCACCACCGTTTTGCAACTGAATGTCTTGGCATAAAATCTGAAGAAGTCATCTACAAAGAGGGCGTTTGGGTTGGCGGAGGAAATGCTGGTCCAGATGTAGAATGCATCTGCCGCGGCTTAGAAGTGGGTACACTTGTGTTTATGCAGTACAAAGTTGTTGGCGATGACTTCGTCGAGTTACCTATCCGCACAGTGGACACAGGTTATGGCATTGACCGTTTTACTTGGATTAGCCAAGGAGTGCCGAGCCTATTCCAAGCGATTTACGGTAGATTTGCTCGACAAAGTCATGTCAATGGCGGGAATAACCAACGTTGACAATGACTTCTTGGCTCGGGTAGCAAAGTATTCCGGTTTAGTGAGCGTTGACAAGAGGGCAAACAGACTTGTTGCTCGCAAACGCGTCTCAGAGCTCACAGGCATCGACATGGCAACACTTGACAAAGAACTCATCCCAATCGAGAACGCCTGGGCCGTAACCGACCATACCAAAACCTTGAGCTTCATGCTCAGCGAAGGCGTCGTGCCATCTAACATACAAGAAGGATACCTCGCAAGGCTCCTATTCAGACGGGTTTACCGTTTAATGCGCACCCTAAACATGGAACCAGCCAAACTCTACGACATAATCGACATGCAAGCGGATTATTGGGGAAAAGATTTTCCACGCATAAAAGAAATGCAAAACGAAATCATCGAAATGCTCAAAGTCGAAGAAGAAAAGTTCGTTGAAACACTCAAACGCGGCGAAGGCATGGTTAAACGAATCGCAGCTGATTTGAAAACCAAAGGCACTGGCAAACTGCCAATGGACACATTAACTGAACTATACGATTCGCATGGTCTTCCGCCAGAAATAGTTAAACAAGCCGCCGAAAAAGAAGGCGTGGAAGTAGAAGTCCCAGAGAACTTCTATGCACTAATCGCTAACCGCCACATGCAAGCACCAAAGCCAGTGGAGGAAGAGGAGGCAAAGGCCGAGCAGACGCTAGCGAAAGTTGGCTGAACAGTTGCCCGCAACTGAGATGCTTTACTACACCGATGTTTACCAAAAAGAATTCAACGCCAAAGTCCTCAAAATCATCAACGACACATACGTGGTATTGGATAAGACCTGTTTGTATCCTGAAGGCGGAGGACAACCAACTGACCAAGGCTGGCTAATCAGCGATGACAAGAAATTTGAAGTTGTTGATGTCCAGAAAATTGGCAAAGTCATAGTACACAAACTCAAGGATTCAGCAACTTTCAATGAAGGAAGCATAGTTCGCGGTGTCCTCGATTGGGATAGGCGATACTCGCTCATGAAGGCTCACACAGTCACTCACCTCATAAACGGAGCCGCAAGAAGAGTATTGGGCGAGCACGTTTGGCAATCCGGCACCCAAAAAGGCTTAGAAACATCAAGACTTGACATCTCGCACTACCGCCGACTCAGCCAAGAGGAAATCCACAAAATCGAAACCCTTGCAAACCAAGCCATCGGCGCCAACATGAAAGTTGAAACCACATGGCTTCCACGCAACGAAGCAGAATCACGTTACGGTTTTAGGCTCTATCAGGGTGGAGCCGTTCCAGGCAAAGACATCCGCGTTGTAAAAACAGGCGATTGGGATGTTGAAGCATGCGCTGGAACCCATTTAGGACAAACTGGCGAAGTGGGCTTTGTCAAAATCGTTTACACAGAGCGTGTGCAGGATGGCGTAGAACGTTTGGGCTACGCAGTTGGACTTAAAGCGCTAAAAGCTGTGCAGAATCAGGAAGATTTGTTATTGAAGGTTTCTGAAGCTTTAACTGCTCCAATCGACAAGCTCGACAAAACCGCTGAGAAAGTTGTTAAAGAACTCAAAGAAGCCAACGTGGAGAAACGCCGCTTAATTAAAGAACTAGCCGCAAAAGAAAGCACAGTTGGTCAGACACAAACCTGCGAAGACACCTGTAGAAGCAGACGGAATAACCATTATTAAACGGGACTTTGGCGAAGTAATCGACATCGACCGCATGCTGAGAACCGCAAGTGAAATCATAAAACGCAACGAAGCCACCGTTACAATCTTCTATGGCTCAGACGCTAAAACATGCAAACTCATGGTTATGGCTGGGGAAACAGCGGTGCAAAAAGGCGTCAATGCAGGCAGCATAGTCAAAGAAGCTGCACCAGTTTTTGGCGGTGGAGGCGGCGGAAGACCAAGTTTTGCGCAGGGCGGAGGAACAAAACCCGAAAAGTTAGCGGAAGCGGTGCAAACGGCGGAGGAAGCAGTCAAAAAACAACTAAAACATTGATAGAGCAAAAACTTTGGCGAGTCACCAATTTTATATACTGATAAAACGTTTAACGTTTAGTCAACGGAGCAATTAGTATGGACGAATTCAAAATAGTAATTATTGTAGCCATACTAGTTTCTCTTGCAACTTTAGGAACCATAATATACATTTCTGAAGATGCAATAAACAACGCGAAAATACCTGACGTTGAAAGAGGAACAGTAAGTTCAAAAGCCCTCGTTTCAGATAATCACCCAGCAAATTACACAGTTAACCTTGTCAAGCGGTCAAAAATTGTATATTCTAAATAATGCGACTTTCTACAATAGTATAATCGTTAACCAAAGTTATGTTTTTGATTGCCGCGTTGACTTCAACAATAAAATGACCATCATCGACCACGCTACACTGCTTCTCCCCATCAAACTCAACCTCATAATTGCATCTGTTGTCTTACTCAACAGATAGAACAATTTTTCATAGAGTTAGTTGATCATTTCTAATTCTGAGTCGCAAAATATATAAGCACGAATGCACACGTGTGCTTCAGGTGAAGCGTGCAATAGCACGTTAGCTCTGGTGAACATATGCGTAGAAGCTTAACAGTTACCCCTGAAAACGACAAAAAAATCCTGCTAACAAAGGGACGATTCCTTACTGGAGACTCACCCTTCGACATAGACTACACAACATTAGTCAACATATTCATAGAACTAGGTCACAAACTAATGACAACAGCATGGAACGACAGCAATCCAACAATCCCAACGTCGTCATAGACAAAAAAGAGATCGTAGAATCCTTCAAAAAACACGCGTTTCAGCTCTGAACTCAAAGAAGAATCAATCGGGGATCAAGTCACCGAAATCATCTTCAGAAAACTGGTTGAACAATCAGGCACTAGCATCAAACGAGCAAAACCCGACCCCTGCCTTGCCTGCTGAACAATCAAGCAATTCAGATACAAAAAAGCAAAAATACATCTCATAGAGATAAAACAAGAGGAATAAATCCAAAATGGTTGACGAACAAGAGTCTCAGCCAGTTAATTTTGAAGAACGCCTTGACTGCGAAAAAAGACGTTCCGAAGATTACCTGACTAGACTAAAATATTTACAGGCAGATTTCGAAAACTTCAAGAAACGCAACGACCGAGAAGCGGAGCAAATAAAAAACTATGGCAACGAACGCTTAGTCATCCAACTGTTAGACATTGTTGACGAACTAGAATTGGCAGTTAAGAACGGCGAAATCTCAACTTCACCTGAATCTCTGATAGAAGGCGTGGAATTGACCTTAAAGAAGCTCAGAAAGGTTCTTGAGCAAGAAGGAGTAACACCAATAGAAAACCCAGAAGGCAAAGTTTTAGATCCCACACGTCATAATGCTATTGCCGTTGTAGAGCGAGATGATTTAGCAGACTCTACAGTAATTGAGGAAATAAGAAAAGGATATATTATGAAAGGCAAGGTCATTCGACCAACAATTGTAAAAGTAGCTGTTAAACCAAAAAATAATCAAAATCTAAGTAACCAAACGGAGGAAAAAAATAATGAGTAATCAAAAAACAAATGAAAAAGTATTAGGTATCGATTTAGGAACAACCAATTCAGCAGCCGCCATATATGAAGGCGGACATGCCACCGTGATTCCAAGCGCCGAAGGTCCAACTATGGCGGGAAAAATGTTTCCGTCAGTTGTCGCCTTCACAAAAGATGGGCAACTTCTAGTAGGTGAATCAGCAAAACGCCAAGCAACCACCAACAGTGAAGGAACCATTTTTGAAATAAAACGTAAAATGGGCACAGACTACAAAGTCAACATTTACGGAAAAGAGTACAGTCCACAGCAGATTTCAGCGTTCATTCTGCAGAAAATAAAGAAAGACGCCGAAACCTACCTTGGCGGCTCCATCAACAAAGCCGTCATCACAGTTCCAGCGCACTTCAACGACAACCAACGTCAAGCTACCAAAGACGCAGGCGAAATCGCAGGATTCCAAGTAATGCGTATCATCAACGAACCCACCGCAGCATGCCTCGCATACGGCATAGACAAACTGCAACAGGAAATGAAGATCCTCGTCTTCAGCTTCGGCGGCGGAACCCACGACGTGACCGTGATGGATTTTGGCAAAGGAGTCTTCCAAGTGCTCAGCACAAGCGGCGACACCCAGTTGGGCGGAACAGACGTTGACAAAGCAGTTATGGACTATATCGTAGGTGAGTTCAAACGTCAAACAGGCATCGAAGTTAGCGGAGATAAGATGGCGATGGCACGGCTCAAAGAAGCCGCAGAAAAAGCAAAAATCGAACTCTCAACTTTGATGAGCACCGACATCGACCTACCATTCTTAACTGCTGACGCTTCAGGACCAAAACACCTAAAATTAACCTTAACCCGAACAAAACTGGAATCTTTAGCACAACCCGTAGTCCAAAAAACCCAACGCACACTGGAAAAAGCCTTGGAAGATGCAAAGTTGACGCCACAGGGAATCGACAAAATCATCCTCATCGGCGGCATGACCAGAATGCCCTTGGTGCAGAGGTTTGTTGAGCAAATCCTTGGCAAAGCACCTGAACGCGGTCTTGACCCCATGGAATGCGTTGCCATAGGTGCAGCCATCCAAGCAGGAGTTATCACAGGCGAAGTCACCGATCTGTCTGCTCTTAGACGTTACCCCACTTACCCTCGGCCTTGAAACAATGGGCGGCGTATTCACAAAAGTAATGGACAAGAACACCACCATCCCAACCAAACGCAGCCAAGTCTTCACGACAGCCGCAGACTTCCAAACCGCAGTAACCATCCACGTGCTCCAAGGCGAACGAGCAATGGCAGCCGACAACGTCTCACTAGGTGAATTCAACCTTGTCGATTTGCCTCCAGCACCACGAGGAGTCCCGCAGATCGAAGTGACCTTTGACATCGACGCCAACGGAATCATGAACGTAAGCGCCAAAGACCGAGCCACAGGAAAAGAAGCAAAAATTCGAATAACTGCCTCCACCAAACTCAACAAAGACGAAAAAGAACGCCTAATCAAAGACGCTGAACAATACGCCGAACAAGACAAAAAGAAACGAGAAGAAGCAGAAACACGCAACAACGCCGACAGCCTCGTCTACACCGCAGAACGCACAAAGAGTGACCTTGCAGGAAAAATCAGCCCCGAAGAAGTCGCCAAAGTTGACGCAGCCGTAACAGAACTCAAAAACGCATTAGCAAGCAACGACATGGCACAGGTCAAAGCAAAATCCGATGCTCTACAGAAGGTTCTGCAGGAAGTCGGAACAAAAGTCTACCAGCAAGCAGCAGCCGAAGCAGCTAAACAGCAAGGACAACAGCCAGGCGGTCAACAAGCAGGTCCACAGGGAGCGGGTCCAGAGATGCCTCCAAGTGGCGGACCAGGACCAGAAGAGCAAGGTCCAGGCGAAGAAAAAGTAGTCGACTCTGAAGACTATAAAGTAAAATAAAAACCAAACTTTTTCTTTTTTTAAATTGTACTAAAAAACCTAAATTGCATCCAAACAGATCTGTAAAATCAGAGTTCGAAAAAATCTTTTCAACCCCAAAAAACAAGGCGAAAACGGGGAAATGGTATAAAAGGCAGACTTGAGCATCCTTATAAAAGACGTTAATAAAAATTTAATTTAGCGGTAAACCTGATGGCTGAAAAACGAGATTACTATGAAGTTCTTGGCGTACAAAAAGGCGCATCCAAAGATCAAATCAAGGACTCTTACCGAAAGTTAGCGATGCAGTTTCATCCAGATCGCAACAAGGAGGCAGGCGCCGAAGAAAAATTCAAAGAAATCTCTGAAGCATACGCTGTTCTCAGCGACGACCAAAAACGCCAACAATACGATCAGCTTGGCCATTCAGGTTTTGACCAAAGATATAAACAAGAAGACATTTTCCGAGGAGCAGACTTCGACTCGGTTTTCAGAGATATGGGTTTTGGAGATGTTTTCCGAAGCATTTTTGGTGGCGGAGGAGGCTTCGGTGGATTTGGTGAAGAACGCAACAGAGGACAAGACCTCGCTTACAACCTTGAAATTACCCTTGAAGAAGCCGCAAGAGGCACTGAAAAAGAAATTGAAATTCCAAGAACTGAAAGATGCGAAGTATGCGATGGTTCAGGAGCAAACCCAGGTACATCTGCTAAAATTTGTCCACGGTGCGGTGGCGAAGGCAAAATTCAGAACATGCGTAAAGCAGGCTTTGCCATGTACGTCCAAGTAACTGTTTGCCCATTATGCAAAGGAAAAGGCAGATTAATCGAGTCACCTTGCAACAACTGTCATGGCTCAGGATTGGTTCGTAGACGACGCAAAATCACTGTTAAAGTGCCTATGGGTATAGATGAAGGCACTCAACTTAGGTTGCGGGGCGAAGGCGAAATGGCAGCTAACGACGGCGAACCAGGAGACCTCTACGTTGTCGTTCATGTTAAACAGAATCCTCAGTTTATGAGGGAAGGAGACGACCTCTGGCACATAGCCTTCATCAATTATCCGCAAGCTGCACTTGGCGCAGAAATTTCGATACCAACCCTTGATGGACCAACAACTATTAAGATCCATCCTGGAACACAGCCAGGCGAAACCTTAACGCTGAGAGGAAAAGGGATGCCAAGATTCAGAGGTTACGGTAGAGGAGATTTGCTTGTTCGCATCGGAGTTTCGGTTCCAGAGAAGCTTACAGGTCCACAGAAAGCGCTTTTGGAGCAGTTGGCAAAAGAGCTTGGTACAGATGTTTCGAAGGGCCACAAATTCCGCTTGTAATCAAGCATTTATTTAAAACGTGTCCTACTTAGTTAGTAATAGCAATAAATTTTTGAACTATCTAGCAAAAATATTAGATCTTGTTTGGACTGACAGTAAACTGTTTATTCTCAAATATTCCTAGATATAAGTCTTGAAAAAAATAAAAATAAAAAAGAAAGAAAGATTGTTTATGGGTTTATTTTGATCGCGAGTTGTTTTCGCAGTTCTGCGTATGTTGCTTTGATGTCTTCGATTGAGCCTTCGTCTTCAATGGTTGATGTGTCGCCTAGTGGTGCGCCTGTTAAAACTGCTTTGAGGAGTCTGCGCATGATTTTACCGCTTCGCGTCTTTGGCAATTTGTTTACGATGATGACGGCATCTGGAGTTGCGATTGGACCAATTGTAGTTCGCACGTGTTTTGTGAGTTCAGCTCTGAGTTCATCTGAGGCTGTGAATCCGCTGCGCAGTACTACGAATGCTACTGGGACTTCGCCTTTAACTGCATCTTCTTTGCCCATGACTGCTGCTTCTGAGACTGCTGGGTGAGAGACTAATGCGCTTTCGAGTTCCACTGTGCCGATGCGGTGTCCTGCTACTTTGAGGACTTCGTCTGCTCTTCCAAGGAGCCAATAGTATCCGTCTGGGTCACGGATTGCGTAGTCACCTGTAACGTAGATTCCTGGCCATCTGCCGAAGTATGTTAGCTTGAATCGTTCAGGGTCTTTCCAAACTGTCTGCAGCATTCCTGGCCATGGAGACTTGATTACTAGGAAGCCTTTGTTTTCTGCTGGAAGTGGTTTTCCTGCGTCATCAAAGATGTCAATGTTTACTCCTGGCATTGGTAGAGTTGCGCTGCCTGGTTTAAGTGGTGTTAGTTCTATGCCTGCGGCTGGGGAAATCATGAATCCGCCTGTTTCTGTTTGCCACCAGGTATCAATTATAGGTAGTTTTTCTTTGCCGATTACGCGGTAATACCATTTCCATGCTTCGGGGTTAATGGCTTCCCCAACTGAGCCTAGTAAGCGTAGTGTGCTGAGGTCGTGTTTTAGTGGGAGTTCTTCGCCGAACTTCATGAACATTCGAACTGCGGTTGGTGTACCGTAGAGTATGGTTACTCCGTGGTTCTCGATCATTTGCCACCAACGGTCTTGTCCTGGATAATCAGGTGTGCCTTCGAAGAGGAACGCGGTGATTCCTAAGCTTAGAGGTGCATAAACGTTGTATGTGTGTCCTGTGATCCAGCCGATGTCTGCAACGCACCAGTAAATATCTTCGTCTGTTGGGTTGAATGCCCATTTAAGTGTCCAGTAAGCCCAAACTAAGTATCCACCAATGCCGTGTTGTACGCCTTTTGGTTTGCCTGTGGTTCCTGAAGTGTAGAGGATAAACAGTGGGTCAGTTGATTTCATGCTTTCCGGTTCGACATATGCGTTTGCGCCTGCTGCTGTCAATGCGTCGTGGTACCAGACGTCTCTGCCTTCTTTCATTTGGACGGGTTGACCTGTGCGTTTGACAACGAGGACTTTCTCGATGTTTGGCATAAGAGGGGCTGCACGATCAGCATTATCTTTGATTCCAACAGGTTTGCCTCTTCTAAAAGAGCCGTCTGCTGTAACCAAAACTTTTGCTCCGCAATCGTTTACTCTGTCAGCTAATGCTTCAGCGCTGAATCCTGAAAATACTACTGTGTGGACTCCTCCGATTCTTGCAGTTGCAAGCAACGTAATTGGCAACTCTGGGATTACAGGTAAGAAAACTGCGACGCGGTCGCCTTTTTTGACCCCGAAGTCTTTTAGTGCTTTTGCAACTTTGTTTACTTCACGGTATAATTGGTAATAAGTGTAAGTTTTTACTTCACCCATCTCGCCTTCCCAAATGTAGGCAAGCTTGTTTTTGCGGTTGCTCTTCACATGCCTGTCGATTGCGTTGTAGCAAATGTTGAGTTCTCCATCAGGGAACCATTTGAAAAACGGCGGGTTCGAATCATCCAACACTTTAGTTGGAGCTTTGAACCAGTCGATGGCTTTTGCTTTTTCTGCCCAGAACTCTTGAGGGTTCTTAATGGATTTTTCCCATTCTGCTTTGCGTATGTCTCCGTTAGAAACTTTTGCAATACTTGGACTATATCTTTCGTTGAAAGGTAAACTATCTGATGACATATGCTATCATTCCTATAGATGCTGGGAAGAATTAGCCTTAGGGAATATAAGTTTTTTCAGTGGTTTTTTGTAAAATGAAAAAGAATGAATCTGTTTTGACATGTTTATGTATAATATTAGAGCTCTTTGATGAGCATGTCGTACAGACACACAGCTAAACAAACAAGTTAAAAAAATAGAAATGCTGGAAATTCAATAATTTTACTGAGAAAAATGGACAAACTTTGTTTCAATTTTGCTTGGTTTAGGACTTATGCGAGTCTATGTACATCACGCAAAGACTACATATGATGCCTTCGATACAGATGACGCTCTTGAACCTTGCGGAGTTGCCGATCAAATCTTGTTGTCGGTGCAAAGAATTGATAGTTAAGTTCCATGAAAAAGAGTTGCACTACATGATCGCTTTTCGAGCGCCTAAAGAAGTTCAACTGTAAAAATCCCCAGCAAGTAGAAAAACCGCAGTCCTGTACGCCAATACACAAAAGAAATAATCGTAATACAGATGTAGGAATTGTTAAGCGAAAAAGATTTAATTAAGAATTATTAGAAATGTGCGCTAGTGAAAGCATTTGACATCCACAAATAATTCAAATATTGAAACGAAAGTAATGAATCGATGGATAATTGTTATCGGCGGCATCTTGATACAACTTGCTTTAGGAGCGATTTATGCATGGTCAGCATTTACGGGTCCTTTGCAAGGATCAGCAAGCGCGCCCAGCGAATTCAACTTTACAAAAACTGAAACCCAAGCAATCTTTAGTGTAGGGCTTCTCGTTTTTGCAATTTTCACTATAATCGGTGGTCGATTGCAAATTAAACATGGACCAATGAAAGTGGCCCTAATTGGAGGCACCTTGCTTGGTTTAGGCTACATACTTGCATCGTTTATCGGGTCAAGTTTTATTGGAAAACTAATTTTTATTGGTGTAATCTCTGGTGCAGGAATTGGATTAGCATATGTGGTGCCAATTGCAACCGGCGTAAAATGGTTCCCTGACAAAAAAGGCTTAGTCAGCGGACTTGCAGTAGCTGGTTTCGGATTTGGAGCTTTCATCTGGATCCTTTTAGCTAACCCACCTAGCATTCTTGGATTTAGCGGACTAATCAGCAAACAAACAGGCCCGTTCGCCTACACCGTTGCAAATGTTGACTTTGCTTTCCTAATTTATGGAATAATGTTTCTGGCTCTTGTCATAGGTGGATCACTTGTTATGAAAAATCCGCCTGCAGGCTGGAAACCAGCAGGATGGAATCCACCACAAGCAAAACCGGGCAAAACCGCAGGGATATCATTAAAACCAAAAGAGATGCTGAAATCCAAGAATTTCTATATCCTTTGGATGATGTTTCTAATAGGTGCACTTGCAGGTTTAATGGTGATAGGTAATGTTCAAAACTTTGCAAAAAGCCCAACTGACGGTTTCACTGCTAACGGTTTTGGCGTTCAAGAAGCAATAGACTTCGCAGTGATTGGAGCAGCAGTCTGTCTACCAATTTTCAACGGCGCCGGTCGAATAATCTGGGGGATAGTTTCAGACAGAATTGGACGAGGTAAAGCACTAATCGCTATGTTTGCATTTCAAGCTGTAATGATGACAGTATTCTTCTACACAACATCAAACCCAATTCTGTTCTATGTGGTTGCCGCATTAATAGGATTCAACTTTGGTGGAAACTTTGCACTATTCCCTACAAGTTGCGCAGACTCATTCGGTGCGGAAAACCTCGGGCTAAACTACGGCTTCCTCTTTACTGCCTACGGAATTGGCGGTATTGTAGGACCGATTCTTAGGAGGGTTAGTGCAAGATGCAGGTCTGAGCTTCCTTTATGCGTTCATTCCTGCAGCAATACTGTGCACAATCGCAGTGGCTTTATCTCTTGTATATCAAAACAGAGCAAAACAATGCATATAGTGTGAAATAAATTCACACTCCTCTGATTTTCTTTATTTTATGCCATTATTTGCAAATTCTTCTAAACTGATAGTCAGGTAGATTCTTAAAGAGAAAAATAAACAAGCCTAAAAAAGGGCTCAAGGCAGGAAGATTATTTGTTTTACGTATTTTTCTCTTTGTTTTTCCTGTGACCTTGAGATGTTTTTCTTTTTGCTTGTGATATATTTGCCAACTTCTATAGCTGTAAAAACTGCACCTGCAAATAACCCAGCGATTGCCCAATCGATAAGTTCTGGAGAGTGTACGTCAAAGAGTCCTTGTAGACCTGGCACGTATAGGATAACCAATTGCAATGCGAAGGACGACAGAATTGCATACCATAGCCACTTGTTCTTGAATGGACCTACCTTGAATACAGGATACTTCAACGAACGCATCGTAATGGCTATGACTAATTCCATAGCTATCATTGCTGTGAGCAGTTGCGTTCTAGCTTCAAGAAGTCTAAATTCGCTCAACCAAGGCATATGTGAGTAGAACGCTACTAACAATAGAACAGTCATCAACACTGGTATTGTACTTAGATAAACTTTGACATCTCTGCTAAACACGCTCTCATTGGGTTTACGTGGCTTACGCTCCATCAAGTCAGGGTCGCCTGGGTCAACGCCTAAAGCAATGGCGGGTAAACCATCTGTAACTAGGTTCATCCAAAGAATCTGTACAGCTGTCAAAGCTATTGCGGCATCGTTTATCAAACCAACATCTGAGCCAGGCGAGATTACTCTTGCCACGATTGGAACACTTACTACCGCAATGAACATTACTAGAATTTCCATAATATTGCATTGCAGCAAATAGGTAAGATATTTTTTGATGTTGTCAAAGATTTCTCTGCCTTCCCTGACAGCTTTAACGATACTGGCAAAGTTGTCGTCTGCTAAAACCATATCTGCGGCTTCCTTCGAAACTTCGGTTCCTGTGATACCCATGGCAATGCCGATGTCACTCATTTTGAGTGCTGGGGCATCGTTGACTCCGTCGCCTGTCATCGCAACTACCTGGTCTTTTTGTTTCCAAGCTTTCACAATGCGCACTTTATGTTCTGGGGCAACTCGTGCGTAAATTACCACTCTCTCCACGACATCGGCTAAGTTGTTCATCAGTCATTTGCTCGAGTTCTTGACCTGTTAACACTTGGCTTTCCATGTCTTTTTCGTCTATCAACTTGAGTTCTTTGCCAACGGCGGTGGCAGTTAATTTGTGATCGCCGGTAATCATGACGACACGTATGCCTGCTTTCTTGCATATTGCTATGGCATCTTTGACTTCGGGGCGAGGAGGATCAATCATACTCATGATACCGACAAAGACAAAGTCCTCTTCCATCTCTTCTTTGAACTCCTCGTTAACGCTTGGGAGTTCTTTGTAGGCGAAAGCTAGGTTACGGAGAGCCTGCAATGATAGGTCTTCCGTAACTTTGAAGTGTTTTTTTTGGCTCTCTTTGGTGAATAGCTGCACTTTTCCGGCTATGAGGATTTTACTGCACCGTTCTATTACCATTTCAGGGGCACCCTTCATGTAGGCGATTCGTTTACCCCCTGAAATATGAATTGTAGTCATCCGTTTACGTTCAGAAGAGAATGGAACTTCAAACACTCGAGGTTCTTGATCTTCGAGTTCTTCTTTGCTTAACCCTGCTTTTTCTGCGGCAACAACTAGTGCGCCTTCGGTTGGATCGCCTTTTACAATCCACTTGCCCGTTTGGGAATCCTGCTCAAGATCCGAGTCGTTACATAGAACTGCGACTTTAAGCAGAGTTTGAAGGTCCTCGTCAGGAGGTATTGTTTTGTTTTCAACTTGAAATTCGCCCTCCGGAACGTACCCGATTCCTGTAACTTTTATTGTTTGTTCGCTAACGTAGATGCTTCGGACGGTCATTTCGCCTTTTGTCATAGTTCCTGTTTTGTCGCTACATATGACGCTGGTGCTTCCAAGCGTTTCAACCGCGGGTAACCGTTTAACGATAGCGTTGACTTTTGCCATACGGTACATGCCGATGGCAAGTGCACCTGTGACGATGGCAGGCAAAGCTTCAGGAACAGCCGCAACAGCTAAACTAATAGCCCACAAAACCATATCAAGAATCGGGCGTTGTTCAACAACTATTCCGACTACACCAACGCTTACTGCAACCAAAAGAGCCAAAATACCAATCCATTTACCAACTCCGCTCAAACGCTTCTCTAAAGGAGTCTGCTCTTGAGGGGCAGCTTGAACCATTTGGGCAATTTTGCCAAACTCGGTATTCATGCCTGAAGTTGTAACTACAGCTTTGCCTCTGCCGTAAACAACCACAGTTCCAGTGAAAACCATATTCTTCCTGTCGTTTAATTGAGTCTGTTCAGGCAACTCGAGGATCGATTTGTTAACAGCAGATGACTCCCCAGTTAAGGATGCTTCATCAGTTTTCATGGTAAAAGCTTCCAAAAGTCTACCATCAGCGGGAACTTTATCGCCTGTGTAAAGAAAAATAATATCGCCTGGGACAAGTTGAGTGGCAGGAATTCTAATCTCTTTTCCATCACGAAGAACACTTGCGGTGGGCGAGGTCATTTTCTTGAGGGCTTCCACAGCTTTTTCGCTGCGGTATTCTTGGGTGAAGCCTAAAGTGGCACTAGCTAAAACTATGGCTAAAATGATGAGGGCATCGGTTGCTTCTCCAACCACAAGCGAGAGTCCGGTGGCGATGAGAAGAATAATCATTAGTATGTCGGTGAATTGACCGAGAAGCAGTTTTAGGGGTGATTTGCCTTTTTTCTTTTTAAGTTCGTTGGGTCCATACTGAGTTAGGCGTTCTTGCGCTTGCTGGGTAGTTAATCCCTTACTTGTAACGTTTAATTCGCTTAATGCGTCTTCAGCTTTTTTACTATGCCATTGATTTGCCATCTTTCTCTTTCTCGCTCATATGCTCTTTATGGTAAATGACACTGTGCTTGTATAAAGTAACAACTCCAAAAATCAAGACTGTTAAACTCAAAACGTAAAGTATCCATGTAAAAAAGGATCCATTGAGGAATATTTGTTGTTGCCATTGCCACGGAAAATCCTTCAATTTCTCCAATGGCCAAGCCCCGATTACTTGGTACGTAAACCCAAAGGCAGTTAACAGTATGGAAACGTATTGCTTATCGTTGCTTGCTTTTGGTGTTATTCCACGTATGCTATAAGCGCATAACATTCCAGCTCCTATTATCAAGGCTGGGAAACTTGTTACAAAAAAGATTGGTTCTATTAAACTGCGGGGAAGCAATGTGTTGATGGCCGTTGGCGGGTAACTGGTTATGTCTTTGCCCCATTCAACTATGGTCCAACCGCTAAGAATAACCGATGACATATAGAATGCGCCATAAGCAGCTAAAAAAAGAGGCAGGGATACCTCATGGCTTTTCACATAGTTTGAAATTCCGTAAATAATAGATCGATTATGAAGCTCACTCATCGGCAAATCCTTGCTTTGTAAGATATTTTTAGTGCACCCTCAAGATATATTAGTTTTTGACGTTGTCAGTTTGAATAAAGTAGCTTTTAGCTTTAGCCTTTGTATTTGTTTAATCATGTCTGGATATTATTAAGAAATCTACCAAAACCTGTAGACAGGATAGCCTTGCCTTTTTTCAGACCGTTAAAACTCAACCGACAAAATCCAAAAAGTTCTAATGCACTAAAACGCACTAGTAGAACTGTGCAATAAAGGTGTTTTTATGAAATTCGAAACCAAATTACAAGAGATTATACCGCGCACTCATGACGTAACAAGCTTCAGATTCTCCAGACCTACCGATCTGAATTACAAACCAGGGCAATTCATGTTTGTAACTCTAAAACAAGGCGAGAAAGAACTAAGCAAACACTTCAGCTTCAGTAGCAGTCCAACAGAAAAAGAACATATTGAATTCACCAAAAAATTCACCGACCACGAATATTCTCTGGCTCTAAAATCGGCAAAAGTCGGCGATTGGGCAAGAATAGATGCGCCATACGGTCAGTTCACCTTTGAAGGGGAATACCCTAAAATTACTTTGCTTGGAGGAGGCATCGGAATAACTCCTTTTATGAGCATGTGCAAAAACGCTACAGATAAATCTTTAAACAGTAAAATCACACTTTTTTATGGGTGCCGAACAGAAAAAGACTTTACATTTAAAAAAGAACTTGAGGCGTTAGCAGAGAAAAACAAGAATCTAAACCTCGTTTTAATTGTTAACGAACCCACAGCGCAGTGGAAAGGAGCAACGGGCATAATTAACGCTGAGATAGTAAAACAACATCTCCCCGATTACAAAGAAAACATATTTTATACTTGCGGTCCGCCACCCATGGTTGAAGCGATGGAAAAACTCGTATTAAACTTAGGGTTACCAAAAGAAAATTTGAAAAGGGAGTACTTTACAGGTTACTCAATAGAATAAAAAAGGTTAAGGATAGAACCTGCGTGTTGTTCTTGGGAACGGAATAGCATCGATTATGTTGTCTAAGTCAAGCATCCAAACCAGCAGTCGCTCCAAACCCATACCAAAACCGACATGAGGCACAGTGCCATAACGTCTTAGGTCAAGGTACCATTCGTAATCTTCAGGCTTCAAACCCTGCGCCTTCATTCGTTGGATAAGTATGTCTTTGTTTTCTTCTCTTGCGCCGCCTGTGCTGATTTCGCCTATTCTTGGCACCATCATATCCACTGACATTGCAACTTCCGGGTGGTCACTGTAGGTTTTGCAGTAGAACGCTTTTATTTCAGTTGGGTAATCATAAACGAAGAAAGGCTTGCCAAAATCTTCAGCTAAAACTTTCTCGTCTTCGTAGCCTAAGTCTGCACCCCACTCTAAAGCAGGGTTTTTAGGTTTTAGACGTTCGATTGCTTCTTTGTAGGTTATTCTTGGAAACGGAGTTTGAACAGCTTTTAAGTTTCTCGATGTCAGCGCCTAACTCCTTGAATTCTTTTTGGCATTTTTCGCCGATGGTATGGCAAACATAGGTCATCAAGCCTTCCTCAAACTTCATCAAATCGTTCATGTCAGCAAAAGGCCATTCACCCTCAATGTGCCAGTACTCAGTTAAATGACGGATGGTTCGGCTTTTTTCAGCGCGGAATGAAGGCGCAATGCAGTAGACGTTTTCTAATGAGTAGATTAGTATTTCAAGGTAAAGTTGGCTGCTTTGAGTTAAGTATAGTTCTTGGTCAAAATATTTTAAGCCAAACAGAGTGGAGCCGCCTTCAACTGCTGCTGAAATGAACATTGGCGGCGAAACTTCAGTGTATTCTTGGCTTTTGAAGTATTCTCGTGCAGCCTCTAAAACTTCAGAGCGAACCTTCATGACCAAGTTCATTTTTCTGCTTCTTAGCCAAAGGTGACGCATGTCACGGATGAATTCTTCACTTTTGTCTTTGGAGATTGGGAAAGTTTCTGCTAAACCGACTATAGTGATAGTTTCTGCGCCGATTTCAAATCCGCCTGGCGCACGTTTATCCTCTTTTGCGATGCCTTCAAGTATAAGTGAGGATTCTATTGTGATTTTTTGTGCTTCATTCCAGCAGGGGCTAGTTTTCTTTACGGTGCATTGGATTACGCCTGTTGAATCACGGATTAATAGGAAAATGAGTTCTTTTCCTTCACGTTTACGGTAAACCCAGCCACGAACGGTAACTTTCTGGTCTGTACAGCAGCCTTCTAATATTTCGTTTATTTTTACCAAAGTCATCTGGCATCAACTATTTCCTGTATTACTTGTTTTCAAACCTAAATGCCTATCGATTCCAGTTTCCCGTTAGATAAGTTTGTAAAAACTACTTTTTCGACTAATAATTCGATTTTAACTTTAGACTTTTGCTAAGTCTGCTGAGGACTGAACGAAAGAAAAAAAAGAACACAAATGAAAATTCGTTCCCAAAGAATGAAAGCTCACTTTAATTTTAGACAGAGCAAAGTCAACTCTAATTTTCTAAATCGACTTTTAAAACAAAAAAAGGAAAGGATATTTGTTTATGTGGTTTCTATTTTAGGCTTTTTTTCTTAGCAACAATAATGCTAAGACTATGCCGACTATGGCTATTGCAACAATGATGCCTGCGATTGCTGGAACGAAGTACATGTCAGCTACTGAATCTGCTGGTGCGTCAGTCGGTGCTGGTGTTGGCACGGCTTGGTCAACGTTGAATGCTGTTACTGCGTGTGATGGCCAGTATGATTCACTGCCTGCGAATGTAGCTGTACACTGAGAATTTGCCGTCGATGTCTGGTTTCCAGTTGAAGCTGTAGAATCCGTCAGCGTTTGCGATGGTTGTTCCGATGTCTCTGTAGTTGCCGTTTGAGTCAATAACGCTCAATGTAACGGTTACGCCTGTTACGTTTGTTGGGCGTGGCTTTTCCATGTATACGTATGCCATCCATGCACTTTGACTTGCGTCAGAGACTGCTGGAACTCCGTTGGGGAAGCGCATTCCATTCACTGATTGTGTTGTGCCTGGTGAAACGTCTGTTACGGTGCCGGTGATCATTACCGAGTTTCCTGATTGGACAACGTCGTCTGCGATTGTTACGGTTGTGCTGCTTGGACCTTTGCCGACTGCGTAGATTTGGTGGTCATAGTTGTTCCAGTATGTAAGTACTCCATCTCCAAGTGCGAATGTTGATGGATTTGCCCAGCCGTCCATAGTCCAGACGATTTCGCCTGTGGTGTAGTTGAAGACTCTAACTTGGGCGCCTTTTAGTAGCGGGGTGTCTGCTGAGTGTTCGTGGGTTCCGATGAAGACTTTGCCGTCAGCGGTTAATCCGTGGAATACTGTGTAGTATTTGAAGATCTCTCCGCCTGTGAGAGCTGCTTGTTTCCAAAGTAGTTCTCCAGTGTTGAGGTCGTAACAGAAGACATATCCAGTGTAGCCAGCGGTTATCAGTTTGCCGTCATAGATTGATGATCCGTAGACGTTCATGAGACTGACCCATGAATAGTAGCCGAATGGGTTGATGTCAGCTTGCGGTGCAGAGGTCCAAAGTAGATTTCCGGTGTGAACGTCGAATCCTAGCCAAGTAAGTGATGGCATTTCCTGCATTACGAAAATGCCCTCGCCAGCGCGGATATAGAGTCTTTGTATGATTTGTTGGTTGCTATTTACGAATGTCATGTCAATGTTCTTCATCCATAGCAATTGGCCTTCTTGACCTGGTTTTAAGCTGATGGCAAAGAATGTTGTTTCGTTTTGGTTGTGGTAGTACAGTGAACTTGTGCCTGCTCTTGGTAGTGTGCCGTTGCTTCCTAGTAGATATTCTCCGCGTACTACTTGTAGAATAGTTGGGTTCCATGTTGATGGTAGAGTTGTTGATACTGATACGTTAAAGTCCCAAGTTGGTAAGAAGGGTTGCGTTGGGTGCTGTTGATGGTACTTGGATGCGGCTTGCGAGGCTTGCGTTGAATGTTCCGCTGGTCTGATATTCGAATACTCTAGATGAGTTCCATTCAAATAGTCGCCAGTTTGGACTTGATGTGGTCCTTCATTTTGTAATATGTAGCGTAATTGTTCGCCTTTTGGACCAGCCACGATAGTGCCTGACGGTACGGATGTAATGTTGAGTGTTGTTGGTGTGGTTCCATAGCGTGGATGAATTGCTGTGCCAAAGTTGCTTGAGAATAGGTATCCGGGGTTAATGATTCCGTGTTGGTTCATGTCATCATATTCATGGTAGAAGCCAAAGCTTGGTGTTGCACTCATGGTTTGGTTGCGCCAGACTTCTTGACCTGTCTTTAGATCAACACATACCCAAGCGCCTCCGCCACCAGACCAAGTAATTGGTTCTTGGTAGTAGAGTCGTCCGTACATGATGATCGAAGTGTCTTGCATTCTGGTTTGGTATTGGTGTCCTGCATTGAAGACTTGTCCTTCTCTATCTCCCGAAAATGCGTCTGCTTCTCCGCCGACTACTCCTCCGTCTTCAGTTGGTTTAGTCCACAAAATGTGTCCGCTGTTTGGTGCAGTTCCTTGAGTTTGAACTCTGTTGTTTGGGCTTCCAAAGTCACGGTCAGCAGCACTGTTTAGCCAGTGTGAAGAGACTGCGCCCCAAGTATTATCCTGTCCTTCGATTGGTCTAGACCAGTATTCTGTTGGAAGTGGATAGTATGATATCTGAGTTGAGGCTATAGGGTCTTGCTGTACCGTAACTGTGTATGTGCGGTTGCTGGATAGATAAGTGGTTCCATAGTAGTCTTGACCTGCGTTAGCTGTATCAAATGTGCTCCAGCGCCAGTAAAGTTGTTCAAATACCACCATCACCGAGTAATTACCGAGTTGCTCTGGTGTATATTTAGTATATGTTGTACCTGTAGAGTCAGAAGTTAACGACCCTGATGATGGAAGTGTTTCTGTTGTTCCATCAGGTTTGGTGATTACTACGTGGTATTTGTATCTGATGTCATTAGTATCTTGTGCTTGGTAAGGAACCTGTGGGTTGAATAGGACTATACTGAATTGTTGGCCAACGCCTACTGGGTTTGGTGAGATTGTGGCGAATACCCATGTTGGAATTGCGTCATGATACCTGTTCCAAAGAGTCAGTCTTATGGCTGAGGCGTTCGCGTTGAGGTCCCAGTGCATTCCTGCGTTGATTGCATTTGCAGTGTCCTGATTGTAATTGATTCCGTTAATTACTACTCCTTTAACGGTTGGTTGTGGTGCTAACATTGTCGCCATTGAGCTTATTAGTAAAATAGCGATAATAGTTGCCATAGTTTTATTTTTATTTATTTGCATTTTTTCTTATTTCTCCTTGAGTTTATAGAGAATCTTCTGTTGAAGATACTCTGACTTCCACATTAATGAGATACCTGCTTATAAAATCGATTGAAAAGGAGATACATACGACAAAAAAATGCAACGCATAGCAATCAAATGTTAGACTAACTACTGTTGATGATTTCTTAAATAGCAAATGTTTACGCAAAGAAATTAAAACAATTGTTAAAGACGGGACGGAAAAACCGCGCACAGCATCTGCGATAATTTTTGACGAGAGAAATAGATCAATTATTTCAATTTTGGATCTTAATGAATAAATCAATTAAATTTTAATTAAACAGATATAAATTCGTTTAATAAAGGTCAAAACAAAAACTTATTGATCGGAATAAAAAAAATAAAAGAGGATGATATTTTTATTTTGTTTTACGGCGGTATGTGATTGTTCCGAAGGCAACTGCGACTAAAACTAAAGCGATACCGATTACAGCCACACTTGAAAATTCTGGTACTGAGGGTGTTGGTTCTGGGGTTCCTGTTGGGGTAAATACTGCTTGGTAGCTAAACATGTTTCCGTAGCCGTGGTTTACGTTGTATGGGTTCTCTGTAGGCATAGCTGTGTATGGGTATCCACCGTGACTTAGGTTAGGTCCTTCGATGACCCAATGAGAGAATGTCCAACCGCTTGAGGGTGTTGCTGTAAGCATAAGAGATGATGCATCAGCTAAAGCGTAAGTACCTGGCACTGGACTTACGGTTCCTCCTGCGGAACCCAAGACCACTACAATGGCTGCAGTTGCTAAGTTAGATGGTATCTGAGAGACAGGGGCTGGTAGAAGAGGCTGGAAATTTGCTTGCATCGTGTAAGTAGTTCCTCCAGCAACAGGGAATGTGAGTGGGTTATCGGTAGCAATGTTAGATCCGTCAGGAGTATCAAGAATCCAGTTTACGAAAATGTAGTTGTTGTCAGCTGTGGCAGTGAATGTTACAGAGGTTGCGTCAGCATAAGTGGTGCGTTCCAGCGGCCGGGTCAGTTGTTCCTCCAACTGTATCTAGAACTATGACAGTAGCTTGTCCTTGTGCATTAACACTTGCATTTACCGCTGCTAAAACTAGCAATGACATTAGCAAAGTCAAAGCAAAAATTTTTTTTGATTTCATCATTTTTTTATTTCTCCAAAATATAGCATGCTTGCTTGTTTCAAGTTTAACCAAATATTTCTATATTTAATTATGTGGTTGTGTCTACACAACAACAAGCTGAAGCTTATTTCTTTAAATGAAGATCTTTTGATTTTAAGTCAGAGACCAAAGTTAATCTCAAAACTGCTCGATCAAGAAGTATTTCTTCAGAAAGCTTTTTTACATAAACTTTTAATGCTCAACATTTTCTATTAGATACCTAAAAATTGAGAGAGGTTATGTGAGAATGCTGTCTCGTTCAGCCGTAGTTAAACTTAAAGCAATTTTAATAATTGACTTAATGATTGTAGGCGCAGCGGCAGGAGTTTACTTTTATCTTCAAAACCAAGGGGTCCTAACAAGCGCAGCTAAACCAGCAACGTTCACCCTAACAGACCTAATTATCAATCCGCTTGAAGCATACGCAGGCGATGCAGTTCAAATTTCAGTTAATTTGAGAAACATTGGCGATTTGGAGGGAAACCAAACGATAAATCTTGAAATTAATAATACTGTCAAAGCCACGACTAACGTTACTCTTGCAGCTAATTCAACTGAACTCGTGGAGTTTACTTACATTGAAACTGTTGAAGGAAATTACACCGTTAAAGTCGGTGAGTTGACAGCTGCGTTAATCATTAAACCTGCTCTGCCAGAATCAAGCAAAATCTTGTTGTCTAACTTGATAAGTTCTCCATATGAAGTTTGGGCTAATGAAAACGTGACAATCACTGCAAACGCAGTTAACCCTTCAGGTCAATTAGACAAGTTAACTGTAAAAATATTGATGGATGATGTAGTTGTGGGCACTCAAGTTATTTCTTTAGATGCTGGAGCTAAGCAAATAGTACAATTAACGATTAATGTATCTTCAGCTGAAGAAGGAAAACACATAGTTAAACTAAACACACTTAAGGGTTCCTTTGTCGTTGTGAAGACAGGTTACCACACTCTCATAATTAATCGCTCAGGCGGAGGCTCCACTGCTCTTCCATTTACATTAAACGGTGAAGATCACAAGACCGCTTACCAAGCGGTGTTACCAGTTGGAGAATACAGTATTTCCGTTCCTGACCCATTCAGTGTTGGAACAGGAGTTTTAGGATTTACCTATTGGAGCGATGGCTTGAAAACTCCATCAAGGACTTTCACCTTAAACGAACGCCTGATACTAGTTGCAACTTACACTTTGATCAGCGGGTATGCTTCTTGCCCTTCCCTTTACATATGGAATGGAACAGGCTACTCTTACGTTACTGACGTTTCAAACTCTGGTTGGTTAGGATACATAGGCTATATGAACGCTGACGGCTCCATAATATTCAAAGACGGCAACCCATGGGACTACGTAAAATTAGACAAGAACACATTGGCGACCAAAAACGGCAACTTTGAAATGGTGCTTGCTCAGCAATGGGATGAACTGTATTATCTCGACTCAGCACACCTTCTAGTCGTTGACCACCCCGTGGGCACTGATGTCTACATGTCTATGACTAGCTACCTCAGTGATGGCTCAACTGGAAAAGTATACACTGTAACCAACGGAAACTTCCTGCCCCTCGTCAACGCAACCAACGAAAAAGGTCAAAGCGTCCTATCGCAAATTTCAGCACAAGACGGCGTATTCACACCCGGCATCAACGGTTTGGATAGCGTATGGAACAACATTACCTTAAACCAGTTAACACTCGACTTAGGCAACCTAACAGGAGCACCGCAAGTGAAGCTGGTAATTACGGGTATGGTTGACTGGGGCTTAGCGGACCCCTATTACAAGTGGATTGATAGCTTCAAGGAGGCGGCGACGCATGGTCTTGTCTCAAATGGAACCGAAATTTCACCGGCTCCATACTTAGAAGTTAAAGTTGCAAACGGCAGTTGGGTCCGTGTTCAAAAAGACATACCCTTACCTGCAGACTATAGAGCACGAACATACACTGTAGATGTTACTGGAATTTTCCCAGAGGATGTAACTGACTACCAAATTAGATTCAACAACTACTGGAATGTAACCTACGATTATATTGGAATAGACATAACGCCACAACAAACTATAACCACACAGGTAATCAAAGCTACGACGGCAACCTTTGAACAACTCTGGGATACTCAATCTACTTCTTCAGGAGCCTTCACACGATACGGAGACGTAACCACAATATTGCAGGATGCTGATGACATGTTTGTTGTTGGAAGACAAGGTGATCAGGTGAACATGCAGTTCTCAACCGCAAACCTTGCAGATCCGGCTGAAGGCATGGAACGTGACTACTTCTTTGTTGTTGCCTGCTGGTTTAAGGACCCACCAGGAGCTTGGGGATACGGCTTTGACTTCACGGTGGACCAGATGCCATTTATGGCTATGACTGGTTTCCCATATCCAACCACAGAAAGCTACCCATACGATGCAGTACATTTAGCCTACATCCAAGAATACAACACACGAATAATCACTGCTCCATAAACCCCTAATTTTCTTTTTAGAAACTGATAAAAGCCTCTGAAAAAAGGCTAAGCCAAAATTAGTGTAAGATTTAAATGGCATCACATTGTTATTTGCTCTAATCAACCTTCAGCGAGACCTCTTGCATGTCGTTGATAACTGAAATCTCTAATCCATATCTTGGAGCTTTTGCAGACGGCTTGCTGTATGGATTAGTGGTTTGCACGGCATCATGCCTTCCGATTGTTACAGGTTATATAGCAGGTGTCGGTGCAGGTTTTGTTAAGGGTGTCAAGATATCATTGATTTTTAATTCTGGAAGAGTTTTAGCTTATGCTTTGATTGGGGGCTTAATGGGGTTGTTCAGCGGTTTGTTTAGGCTTTTTGTTTCAGATACAGTCATTTCCCCTTTTCAAATATACTCGTCAATTGCTTTTGGGATAGTGACCTTAGTAATTGGCGTTAGCATTTTTCTTAAAGCGAGAAAACCCTGCGACTGCAATTCTCAATATGCCAAAAGCATTGTTTCAACAAACAAAACAAACAAATTCGGATTTGATATTGGCGCCTTTTCACTTGGTTTATCCAGAGGATTAATCGTTTGTCCACCATTGATTGCGCTTTTGATTTATTCGTTGCCTTTCGCTAATCCGCTTGGTAGCGTTGGAATAGCTGTGTTATTCGGGTTAGGAACAGCTCTCTCACCTATTTTGTTGTTGGGCGGGGTTACAGGTTGGCTGTTAAATAAGGCGCCGCTTTTTCGGAAGTGGATTTCAATAGCCGGCGGCTCAGTTCTAATAGTTCTTGGATTAATCACGATGGTCAGTTCGTTAATTCAATTACCTTGATGGAGTGAAATATATAGCGTTTGAAATAGTTGGGGACCTGTTGCGGCTAATAGTGCTTGGGGGGCTTGGAGTAGCGGGGATAATCGCCATTTTAGTTTGGAAGAAAAATCTCTCGACACGTGTTACTTTCCTTAGGCTGGTTATTCAAGGGGTGGCTTTAGCCGCTATATTCTACGTTTTATCTTACACGGTTCCACCGCTGACAGGAGGATTGCCACCGATAGAGTTTCTCTACTTGTTAATTGTTATTTTGGCGATGACCATTTTCTTGGGCAGGTTCTTCTGCGGCTGGCTGTGCCCATTCGCCCTCATAATGGACCTTCGAAAGTCTCTTAAGAAAAGCCCTAAACATACGCCACCGAATCATCCCCGACAAACTAAACAGAATCCTCCACCAATCACGATACGCCACATTACTATTCTTTTTGCTAACACCTGTAATACTATGGTTTTTGGATCCTCAGCCAATAATGGTTTCGCCGTTGATGGCTCAACTCCTCGCGGGTCATTTCAAACCCTACAGTATACTGCTAGATCCGCTGATTCCTTTTATCGTGCCATGGAAAGGTCAAGTCATTGTTGACCAAATTAACTTAACTTATCCTTACGCTTTAGACATTATCACTTATGCAGGTGCAAACATCGGGCAAGCAATCGCAATCGCGTTTGTCGGGTTAACGTTGGCAGGTTCCTTTGTATTTAGGCGTGCTTGGTGCCGTTTCTGCCCCACAGGCGCATCGTTGGCGGTTGTGAACAGATTTAAGGGTTTTAAGTGGGCACCCTTGCTTCATTTAGACAAAGACGAAGAGAAATGCACCAAATGCGGAGTATGCAAGAGAGTTTGCCCCGTGCAAGTCAACGAAGTGTATGAGCAAAAGGGTGGAAAAATACAAACATCCCAATGCATGCTTTGTGCACGATGTGTAGAAATGTGCCCCTACGAAGGTACATTGAAAGTTCAGTTAGGTAATAAGACATTGTTTAAGTCAAGAAACTGGTTGGAACAATCAAAGAGTGAATGAGGAACAAAGAAATGAATGAAACCGTTGGAAAAAAATACATGCCTGAAGTAACCAGAAAAGAAATCGACGAACTCAAAAACACAATGAAAGCAGCTTCTCAAAAAGTAATGGCTGAAAACATTGAACGCATGAAAAAAGCTGATCCTAAAAGACCCGAAGCCATGAAGTACTTTGATGAAATCTCGAACCTGTTTGGTAAACGACAAGAGGAGATTCAGGCTGAGAAAGAGAAGGGCAAGAAAGTTATCGGTTACATGTGTCTTTTTGCTCCGACGGAGTTAATTTTAGCTGCCGACGCAATTCCCGTCAGGGTAAACTCAGGCTGGTATGATACTTCTAAGTTGGGCGACAGAGTTGTGCCCGTAGAAGTTTGTCCAGTTATCCGTTCAACAATCGGCGCAAAAATGATTGAGCTCTCGCCTTTCCTTGAACAAAGCGACGCACTTATCAGTGTTCTAACCTGCGATGGCATGACTAAACTCGGCGAAATTCTTAGTGATTACAAAACCATTTGGGGAATGAATGTACCTCGCATAAAAGATTCCACTCAGTCACTTCGCTTCTGGAATGACGAAATAAAACAGATGAAAACTCAAATTGAACAGTTTACAGGCAACAAGATTACGCGTAAAAACCTCAAAGAAGCCATCGAAATGAGCCACAGAGCAACAAAAGCATTCCGCCGCTTGCAGGAACTGCGTAAAGGGTCACCTGTAATTATGGGCAGAGACGCTATGCTTGTTAATCAAACGTTTGTGTGGGATGACAAAGAGCGGTGGACAGAGAAAACCGAGGCTTTATGTGATGAATTAGAGAAGAGAGTGCAACGGAAAGATTGGGTTTGCCCACCTGACACGCCAAGAGTCATGATTACAGGCACACCGATGTTTTGGCCTGACAACTGGAAACTACCAAGTTTAGTTGAGGAAGCAAATCCACAAGGCATCATTGTTGCCGACGAACAATGTTCAGGCGAAAGAATCCTAAATGACCCAGTCGGCGTCGATGAATGGTCAATGGATGACATGCTAAACGCCATTGGAGAACGGTACTTGATGGCTTCCACCTGCCCCTGCTTTACCAGCAAAGACGGCAACGAAGACAGAATCAACTGGCTCCTAAACAAAGTTAAAGAATGGAATGTTCAAGGCGTCATTTACTATGTGGTTCGTGGCTGCATGCTCTACGCTATGGAGTACACGCGGGTTAAGAAGGCGCTTGACAAAATAAACATTCCAGTCTACTACCTTGACACTGAATACACACGAGAAGACGTTGGGCAAATGAAAACCCGCGTTGAAGCATTCCTTGAAATGTTAACTGCAAGAGTAGAAATGTAAGGTGAACCTTATGATAACTGTTGGAATAGACCTTGGCACCCAAAGAGTACAAGTAGTCGTACTAAAAGACGGCACAATAGCCTCAAGAGCACAAGCACTCTCAGGGTTTGACCCCACCAAAGCCGCCGAACAAGCAGTAGACGAAGCACTCAAACAAGTGAATCTCAAACTATCAGACGTAGCATGTTTCGCGGCTACTGGTTCAGCCATGGATATGGCACCTTACGGTGCAAGCACCGTAAGCATGATGGGTGCAGACGCAAAAGCAGGCGTATTTCTTTTTCCCAAAGCCCGCACAATCATCGATGTTGGTGCTGAAGAGGCAAGAGCAGTAAAATGCGACGAGAGAGGCGTAATGGTTGACTTTGTCGTTAACGAACGATGCGCCGCTGGAGCTGGAGCATTCATTGAAGCGATGGCAAGAGCATTGGAAGTTAAGTTGGAGGATATGGGTCCACTGGCGCTTAAGGCTGAGCGAGCAAGCCCTATTAACGCTTCATGCGTAATTTTCGGCGAATCCGACGTAGTCTCACTCATACATCGTCAAGAATCCAAACCCGAAATTGCCCGAGCAGTTTACGATGCAATGGCTGACCGAATTTCATCCATGGTTCACAGGTTAGGAATAAACCCAGACATTGTTCTGGTTGGCGGCGTCGCTAAGGATGTAGGTTTTGTTGCATCATTGAACCGAAAACTAGGTATTAACGTATTGATCCCTGAGTACCCCGAATATGCAGGTGCTTTGGGTGCAGCAATTACAGCAGCAACCCGTGCCAAGGAGGGCCAGAAATGAAGGATACAAGCACAGTAAAAGACGTAGAGTTCTGGCGTTGGCAAGAATATCACCGCATAATGCCAAACAAAAAATGGACAAGCAAAGACCTAATCACCGCAGGCGTAGACGTTGGTTCAGTTGGTTCTAAAGCAGCTATCATGATAAATGGCGAAGCATATTCATGGGGAATAACCCGCACAGGATCTAACAGTCCTGAAAGCGCCACAAAAGCATCTAGATTACGCACTTGAAAGATACAGGACTCAAAGCAAGCGACATAAAATACATTGTAGGCACAGGTTACGGACGAGTCAACGTACCCATGGCAAATAAAGCTATAACCGAAATTGCCTGCCACGCAAAAGGCGCAAACTACATTTGGGGACCAAGCGTTCGAACGGTACTTGACGTTGGCGGACAAGACATAAAAGCAATTCGCATAGACGAAACAGGCAGAGTAGTCTCTTTTCTAATGAACGATAAATGCGCTGCTGGAACAGGCAGAGGCATGGAAGTATTCGCTGATTTGCTACAGATTCCAATCGAAGAAATAGGTGACATTTCACTTAAAGTTGAAAAGGAACCTGAGCCAGTAAGCTGCACATGTGTTGCCTTCGCCAAAACAGAAGCAATGGGATTACTGCGTAAAGGCTGGTCTAAAGAAAAAGTCCTTGCGGCTTACACACGGGCTATGGCTGTACGAATGGCTAACCTAATCAACAGAGTTGGCTTAGAGAAAGAACTGGTAGTAACAGGTGGTCAATCCAAAAACATCGGTATTGTCAGCAGAATCGAAGTTATACTGGGCGTGAAGTGTCTCCCAATCCCTAGATGGCGGGATGAAGGCGCCTTAGACCCAATGGTTGCTGGCGCATTAGGTGCAGCATTGTTTGCCAAAGCTCTCTACGAAAAGGCCCAAAAATCATAGGTGATTAGTTTGATTACGCATTTTGGCTACAGCGACGGTTCAGGCGAATACTACATAGTTATTGACTCAGACAAATGCAGCGGCTGCGGCAAATGCGTCAAAAAATGTCCTCAAACAGCACTTAAACTGGAAACCGAGTTCATTGACCTCGAAGACAAAACCGTGGCAGCAATCAAAGAAGAACATAGAAAAAAAATAAAGTACACATGTGCTTCCTGCAATCCTGAAAGCAATAGTACACCTTGCATTTTAGCTTGTGAAACAAAAGCAATCAAATGTGTTTGGAACCCACGTTGAGTTGACTCTGTCAAATCATACATCAATTTATTAATAAAAAAACACGATAACAGATAGAGAAGCAAAATGAAAAATAAAACAGATCCACACGATTTTCATCGCAAAAACTATCAGTACACATTCACTCCGCTAATCACGACAGTAGCCTTCCCTTTGTTAATAGGACGACAAAAAAACGCGGAATCTGCCCAAGAAAATTCGCCTGAAAATAAAAAGCCTAAATTCAAAAGCCTCGCCATAACAAAATACGAAGTTTCCGATAATAAAATCAAGTTTTTCGATGCAAAAGGATTCCCAAAAAAACGTTGGGTCTTAATAAAAGAAATTCCCATTCAAGAGATAAGTGGCGTCGAAAGTTTTGGAAATGAATTAAAGATAACATGGAACGAAGAAGTTTACACGTTTGTCTCTAAGAAAAATTCTGAATCTGTTATTTCATTATGTGACCAAATTCAAAGTCTGCTTAAAGATCGACAGAAAGCCCTAGAAAATAACGAAAAATCGTATTTAAGAAAAAATGATCTTACGAAAGTAATGTGTGTTATTGATTTATCGTTTGACATTCTGATGGGATTAAACGAAAAGACGATTGATTGGGTTCATTTGGAAGGTAATACCGCAGGGTTACTGGAAAGCTGGAAACGCGATGAAGGGAAGCCTTTGAATTTGGATTTCTCCAATGTTTCTACTGCCATAAAGAGACGGATTGTCGAAGAAACATCCAAAGAAGCTTACGGCATACTGAAATCTATTTACGAATACTTTGATGGGTTAAAACCACAGGATTACCAGAATGATGATCGTGTGAACGTTCCGAATGCTAAGAACTTGATTTTGACATATTATCTGATGAACGACGTTTTGTTTGGAAAGGTTGTTGGTGAAGTGAATAATGAAAAAGAGATTTTAGCTTTGGAAGGTGTTCTTTTGGATTTAGCTAATGGGTCAAATGTCAAGTTTAACATTGAGGAGCTAAAGAAGGGCATTGACAGACTTGGAGTTGAAGTGGATCGTGATAGGATTTTTAAGGATATTAGGTTAAGTTTTAATGAGAAGTTAAGTCTGCTTTGAAGACCTTCATCTGAGTTCTTGAGTTCTAATGTAAAGTTGTATTTTCTCAGGGTTAGAAAGTTTAAGAAGGATTTTGCTGGGAGTTGTTGTAGCAGTTGTTGTGGTGGGTTTTGCGGTTTATGGGCGAAAGAAAACTCATCTGAACAATATTAAGTATTGACAATCAATACACATACGCTGTCGTTGTGATATTACTTCATAATTCGTTAGCTTTATTTATTGAAAGCGTCAATTGAGTTGTCAGACAGTGTGGGGGTTTATAGAAAATTGGATAAATATCCGCAATCAAAAGATGATGCTCTCGAGGCGTTAGACTTTATTGTAAACGTGCTTAAAGAGCACGAGAAGGACTTAGACAAACTCATTAATGAACTTGCAACTGTCACCGAGCAAATCGGCGACACAGGCGAATTAAGCGGCAAAGTCGAAAAAGTAGAAGCAAAATTAGACACACTCCAAAAAGAAGTGACCAACTTAGTTGGGAAACTATCAGGTATATCCAAAGAAGCATTGCCAGCAGCAGTTTCTAAGGAACAACCAAATGAAGTTGCTGCAGATATTGTACAAATTGGTCCTTCAGTGATTTTGCATTGCAAACAATGGGAAGATTTTCAAAATTTAGCTGTAAAAGCTCAAACTCTATCTTTTAGCTATAATGAAGAAGAAAAGATTTTCCAGGCTGATGCACTTAAGGGCAACCAATTTATTACCTACAGTGGTGCAATTCCGAAGCTTTCGTCAATCTTAAAGATATGGTTGTCTAAACAGTTTGATGTTCCAGAACGTAGTATTCTGGAAGGCGTATTAGCTGTAGGCTAAATCTATATTTCCACTTCTTATTTTTGCTTCATAAATCATATATTTAGTTTTAAGTATCTTGAATCTTGTTAGTGATTGGAGGGAATGGTTAAGGTTGAAGGCTAACCAGTTTGCCATAAAAACAATTTCCGTTTTCGAAGCCTTCTCCTTTCTCCTCGATACGGATGGCTATTGGTCGCCAACACACATAACCAACCCTCCAATATACGCTAACTAAAATTTCCAAAAAGCTTTCTGATTTCGTGAAACTTACATTTTGTTTGGGGAAGAGAACAGTAAAGAATTATCGTTCTATGTATTGCTTTTTAATGCTCTAAGATAAGGGCTATATCTGTTCCCAGTAAAATAGGGCAGGTTTCTGGCAAAAACCCTCGGTGATGAATTGGACAAAGTATATAATCACTGTTTCACACCTCTCCGTTTACGCTGGTGCAAAAATAACTTGGAATCTGTTAAGCCAAAGTTAACTTGGAAGACCGCGGTTTTTCCATTGATTGGTTTAGCAGGGTTTTTTATCTACATTTACTTGTTTCAGGTGGATATTTTAGGAATCATAGCCACTGCAAAAACCGCTAATCCATTGATTTACGTGGTCGCTATTTTGTTTGGTTTATTGGAAGTTTTGTTTTTCACACTTTCATGGCGGGAACTAACTAATTATCTGTCAATAAAAATGAGCATTGGTAGGGCTTACCTCTATGTTTGGTATGGCCTTTATGTTGACACAATTGTTCCAGCTCAATCTATAGGTGGAGAGGTAACCCGAACATACTTACTTATTCGAGATAAATGCGGGCCGTTTGGAAAAATCGTGGCTTCACTCTTTGCCCATAGGCTTTTGGGCATGGCGGTAAACGTTATTGCTTTAATCGCCGGAATAATACTGCTCTATTTTGGTGGGCAAGCATCTCCACTAGTTTTCAACCTAATAATAATTGTTGCAACAGCCATAACAGCCTTTATCTTTTTAATGGTTATATTCTCCTACAAGCAACAGTGGACACTAAAAGTAATCACTTGGACCACTAAAATTGCACAAAAAATTACATTTGGAAGATGGAAATCAGGAAAACTAAAAGATCAAGCAATCGAAATCACAGAGCACTTCCATAATGCAATGAAAGAATTTCGACATAACCCAAAATCAATCGCTACCTCACTGTTTTACTTAACAGTAACCTGGATTTTTAGTCTAAGCGTCCCATACCTAGTATTCCTATCGCTTGATCACCCAGTTTCATGGAGTATGATTCTCATAACTTCATCTATAGTTTTAGCTGTAAAAGCAATTCCAGTGGGAATACCCTTTGAAGTTGGACTCCCTGAAGCCGTAATGACGACACTTTACTTTTCAATGGGTGTTCCCGCCGCACTTGCAGCCACAGCCACAATTCTTGTAAGAATTATAACATTATGGATGCGCTTTTTCATCGGCTTTGTTGCCCAACAATATCTCGAATTAAAACCCTCTATATCAGCAACTGCAAACCCAGAAAAAACTAAAATCCATCCTCAACCTTAATACTATTTTAGACCAGCAAAATGGAAGTAAAAATCGAAACCGCAACCATAACACTCCTCGACAAACTATTACGAAATTGAGGAACAATGTTTTGACCAAGAAGCCTTCACAAAAAGCCAAATATCTTACTTACTAACCGACTACAACACCATCGCCTTGATGGCTAAAACAAACAACGATATTGCAGGATTTATAATTGCCCAAGTAGAAGTTGAAGAAAACACCGAGTTCGGGCACATAATAACAATTAACGTAGCACCAAACCATCGCCGTCAAGGAACCGCTACGAAACTAATACATAAAATAGAAAACCTTCTAAAACAAAAAGGAATAACCCAGTGCCGCTTAGAAGTCCGAGAAGACAACAAACACGCAATAAAACTCTACCAAAAACTTGGATACCAAACTGTTGGATATATTAGAAAACTATTACGGCAAAAAACACGGCTTGTACCTAAAAAAAATCCTATAAAATAAAAAATTTTGTCGATTAAAACTAAGCGCTAACTTTGTTATGGAACAAATGTTTAAAAGAAATGATGCGGTAAAAATTGATGGTTGGGAGAGATGGGAGAACCCCGTGGAAGAAAATCAAACGAGCAGACCCTTGTCCAAACCATCGTTGTTTTAATTCGCAACACCACTTGGCGATGTGGTAAACTTGAAAAATCCATCGTCAAACACCTCTATAAGCGTCACGAAAATTTTGGCAAACCAGGCGTTTCAGTTAGGGACATTATGCTCAACCTAAACATTACCGGCGAGAAAAAAGACGAATGTCTAGATGCGCTGCGTAGACTTGAAAAAAGAAATATAGTGAAAATAACGCCACTCTAATCTTCTCTTTATTTTTGTAAGCTTTTTAGCATTAGTCCGTTTAGAATACTTTAGTGAATTATTTTAGCAGCTTCGTCTCGCTTGGCGGTTGCTTAATCAAACCATGTTTCATCAACAACTCAGTCGATTCCCTAGCATTTCTAATTATAGCTGATGCCCGTTCATACAATTCTTGTCTGCTGGGCTTTACGCGAGCAACGCCTTGTTCAATAGATTTCAAAGCACACGCAACGGCTTCTCTGGGAAAAACTTCCCACTCATCCATCCTTGGCAAAATATCTTTTTCGCTAATTCCGCGTTCTTCAGCATAATTTGCAAGTTCCTGCGCTGCTGCAATGCACATGTCATCAGTAATAGTCTTCGCTTTCACATCTAGCACACCGCGGAAAATGCCTGGAAACCCAAGGCTGTTGTTTACTTGATTTGGGAAATCGCTTCGTCCAGTTGCAACAATTCGTGCTCCTGCCTCTTGAGCGTCCCATGGCCAAATCTCAGGAATAGGGTTAGCGCAAGCAAAAACTATGGCATCTGTAGCCATTGTTTTTATCCATTCTTTCTTTATTGTATTTGGGCCAGGTTTTGAAGCTGCAACTACTGCATCAACACCTTTGAATGCTGCTGCGATGTCGCCTGTTCGACCTTCACCGTTGGTTTTTTGGGTAACGTCGTATTTCCATGGGTCTTCCTCTTGCGTGATGTCTGCCCTGCCCTTGTAAATTACACCTTTGCTGTCGGCAAGAATTATGTTACCTGGTTTTACACCCCATTTCATAAGCACATACGCCGTTCTAATGTTTGCGGCTCCTGAACCGACTAGCGTGATTAGGCTTTCTTTGGGTTTCTTACCAACCAGTTTGAAAGCGTTAATTAACCCTGCCAAAATTACGGTAGCGGTTCCTTGCTGGTCATCGTGCCACACTGGAATTTGCATGTGCTCTCGAGCTTTCTCAAGAATATGGAAACACTTGGGCTTCTCAATATCCTCAAGGTTGATGCCGCCAAAGGTAGGCTCCAGTGCCCTACAAATCCTTACAATCTCCTCAGGATCCTTAGTTCGCAGGCAAATTGGAAACGCATCAACGCCGCCCAGATACTTAAACAAAAGTGCCTTACCCTCCATAACAGGCAACGCCGCTTCAGGACCAATATCACCCAACCCCAGAACACGTGTTCCATCAGTTACGATCGCAACATAGTTCCAGCGATTAGTTAATTCGAATGATTTGTCGGGGTCTGCTTGAATTTCCCTACAAGGCGCTGCTACGCCAGGTGTGTACCAGATTGCAAAATCGTCTGTGCTTCTGATGGCGCATTTGGGGATAACCTGCATTTTTCCTTCGTAGAACCTGTGCATTGGGGAAGAGAGCTTTGCGGGTTTTTTGGCTTTTGCAAGCAACTCTTCAACGGTTGGTTTAACATCAGTATTATCAGGAACCATTAGAGATCACTCTGTTCAACGGTGAAAAAACACTACTGAGGATTTAAGTTTTTATCTAAAATAGGAAGTAACTAATGTTCTGACTGAAATTTGGCAATTTAGGGACTATGCTATGAGGATTAATTAAATAGATAAAAAATCAAAAAAAGAAAATATTTCTAAACTAACACATTGAAAGCTTAGTATCTTGGTCTGTAACCGCCGCCGCTACCGCCGCTGCCGCCACCGCGTCGATCTCCACCTCTACTGTCTCGACCGCCGCCGTAACCGCCACCGCCGTATCCGCCGCCGCTACCGCCACGTCTGTCTCTTCCGCCGCCGTAACCGCCGCCTCCGCCTCCGAATCCTCGTCCGCCGCCTCTTCCGCCGCTTCTAAATGGTCTGCGTTCTTGCTCGTATGTCTTGCTTGAAACGTTGTTTTCTGTGTTAACTTCTACTGTGAGTGGCTCTTTTGCTGCTTCGAGTTTGCCGTATTTGCCGATGTTTAGGCGTATGTTTCCTTTGAAGAGTGTAACATAACCGTTTTCAATGCGTACTGTATCTGCTTCGTTGACTTTCTCAATGTTATCATCCCATAAGGTTAGGTATACTACGCCAGTTTCGTCTCCGATGAGTGCATCGCTAACTTTGTGTGCAGATCCATCTCTGCCCATTGGAATTTCTCTAACTTCAGTTTTGGATACTACTTTGGCCGTAACATTAACCGCTTTTGATTCTGGGGTTAAGTCTCCGACTTTTGCTTCTACTGGTTCCTTTTTGTTTTCGAAAAAACCTTCAACAGCCAATTGATTTCACCTATTTTTTAGTCTGAGACACAACTTAGATTTCTCTACACTTAAGTGTTTCGCTTTGCCAAGATTTCATCTTTTATGCGTTGTGCATATTAATGTGCATGTGTTTTTGGTTTTTATGGAAAGAGTCACTTTAGCAGCCGTTTTCTTTGTTATTGCGGTTCTTGTTGCAGGCGGGTTCTTGGTGGTCATTTTGAGTTTTGGGCAAATGCCTATTGATCCTGCTTCACCCACTCTCTACACCTACCAAATTATCAAAACACATCCACATGACACAACCGCATTTACAGAAGGCTTAGTTTTTAATGAAGGAGTTTTGTATGAGAGCACAGGCTTGTATGGCTCTTCTTCTTTACGCCAAGTCAATCTCGAAAACGGAATTGTTCAACATGAGGTTTTATTACCTAACCAATATTTTGGCGAAGGCTTAACAGTTGTTAATGACTCGCTTGTTCAACTGACTTGGCGAGAAAAAATCGGTTTCATCTACGATAAGGAAACATTTGGTTTACTTGGCAATTTTAGTTATTCCTCTGAAGGCTGGGGTTTAACCTTTAATGGAAGCGCTTTAATCATGAGTGATGGCACCTCAAAACTGACATTCCTTGATCCAGTCACTTTTCAGATGGTTAGGCAGGTAAACGTCCATGATGGAAATACCTCGGTAACAAACATTAACGAATTAGAATACGTCAACGGAGACGTTTACGCAAACATTTGGATGCAACAAAATATCGCCATCATAAACCCTCAAACGGGAACTGTGAAAGGATGGATTGACCTAACTGGAATCTACCAATCAAACAATTCAGACGACGTTCTAAACGGAATAGCCTATGACTCACAAACCAACAGACTCTTCGTAACGGGAAAAGATTGGCCAAATCTTTACGAGATATCAATAATACCAAAAAACTAGTGCTCGGAGGAATCTAACCTGTTGTTGGTAGGTAAAAAGAGAGTTGCCCTCCTTGTCAGCAACTACAACTCAAACAATGACTTCAACCATAAAAACCGAGGAGACATAGCTTACATCTCAACGGTCGCAGCCAATATTTAAAAATTAGTTTCCAAAAAATTTTCTCTCTTTTATTTTTTATCAATTTCTAAAATCTTGCTTTACGGTTAAGTTAATACGTATATTCCACTAAGAAATCTCTGATGGCTAACAATGGTTGAGAACAGAAAAGGCAGTGCTCCGACTGATGCACCAAAAGAAGTAACATTGCCCTGTGGCTGCGTATATCAGGATAAGGGTTGGATGCTTACCCGAAGCAGTGAATGCGAATACCACAAACGCAAAAGAACTACAAAGCGCCCTTACAGACCTAAAGCTGAATGCGTAAAACCATAAAAAGAAAAAGGTTGTTGTTTTAGAGCCACAACAAAATCAAAATGGTATCAGAATTATTAACACTGCAATCAAGATTACCATGAATGGAAGGAACTTTATTGCCTTGCCCTTGATCTTCATTGCATCCTCAGGTTTCTTGGCGTCGACAAGCCTCATAATAAATACTGACGAGGCAAGGTTGTACAAGAACAACGTGTATACTCCTATCATGATCTTGTCTGCAAGAGTCAAATAACCTGTTGTTGGAATTCCGCTTAGCATAGAGAGATGGAAAGTTGTTGCAGCAAGAAGTGTGGTAACGGCCAAAGTAATGCGGGTGGTGAAATTTTGAGGTGCTATGAATAAAGCTAGTAGGGAAATGGCTGTGATTACGGATATTGGAAGAATGTTTTTGATGAAGGATGAAACAAAAGGTTTAGCTATGGTGACACTGAAATTGAAACGTGAGAACGTTTGGTCTGGGTAAGTGTGCTCGACAACTCCAGTTTGAAGAGTGCCAAGGTTCCATCCAGCAACGTTTGCAGATTTTTCAGTGCCTGAATCTAAATCAGGTTCATAAACCAACTGTGTGATGTCGTGGCTGTTGTGTTCTATTTGAACGGGAAGTAAGTGGCTTTCAAAGGGGTATTGTGAGAATTCAAATGAAGTGATGAAGTCGCCTTTAACTCGGTATTCAATGTATGAAGAGTTCGAGTCAATTTCAGTCTTTGAGGGTGAACCATTGATGAATTCAAAGTGGCGTACGTCATCTACGTTGATCTGAGAGGGATCAAAGCTGAACCATATGTAGAAATCTAATCGGTACGAGTTGCCTGAAAGGTCTACGTTTTCGATGTTATTGAGCCAAACACCAACTTTAACGTGAATTGGTTCAGAAGCACTGGTTAATGTAACGTCGGTGATTTGTGCATCTGCAGGTTTAGCAACTAGACTGCTTAGAGATAAGAAGAACAAAAATAACACCGCTACTGTTAAGATTAATTGTTTATTCTTTATCACTTTTGATTTCCTCGTTCATTTTCGGCAGTGTAATCTAGTTTCTTATTTAAAATTAACTATGGAAAGTAAGCAACATAGCCATGAAAAACTAAAGAAAAAATATCGAACGAAAACGGGGCTAAAAATTATTGACAAAACTTTGACCTTTCACCTATAGGCGATTAATCTGATTTACATTTCTTTTCCACAAACCATTTAACCGTCAAAGCCGATTTTGTTAGCCAACATGACAAATCCTCAAGCCCTACCTAAAGCTCAAAGCTCAACAAAAAGAATCTTAAAAATTGCCCTGCAAGTGGGAGTTATGGTCGCCATTTTTGCTGCTTTGCTCTGGTACGTGGGAATAGGGTCTTTGTATAATGCATTACTCACCATTAAGATAGAATATTTGTTTCTTGCTTTTCTCATGTATTTTGGAATAAATCTCCTCTTTACAGTCCGATTAAGACGTGTCCTTTCCAAAGATGGTGTGAAGACATCTTTTGGCAAAACACTTCTTGCTCAATATGCTGGAATGTTAACTAGCGATGTTACACCTGGACGTTCAGGCTACATTCTTACTCCAGTTTACCTTCGAGACCAAAATGTGCCTGCTTCAAAAGGACTCTCAAGCATCTTAGGCATTCAGACAATAGAGTTTTTAGCGAAAGTTATCGGAGGAGTGGGCGCAGTCATTTATTTAGTTACATATGTACCAACCCTAACTTGGAATCAATTGTTTCCTCAAACAATTGCGGGAATAAACATAGGTTTGTTAATCGCTATATTGGGAATAGCATTGATGCTCACAGGAGCAATAATACTAGCACTTTTTACTTGGTCCAAAAGAGCTATCTCAATATTTGACAAAATAGCAAATTCAAGATATCTTAAAAGATTTACAGGTGGATTAATGGGAAAACTAGAAGATTACAAAGAAAGCTCCCATAGCACCCGTAAAGCAATCCCAGAAATAAGCATTTTAACATTCGCATGCTGGATTCTAAAAGGTTTTGAGTGGTACTTTTTGGGATTAGCGTTGGGAATCACAAGTATACCTTGGTTAGCTTACTTCCTAATTCACCCGTTGGTAACGGCTTTAGCTTTTGTTCCTATAACTCCCGCTGGTGCAGGTGTGCAAGAATTCGGAATCATTGGAATCCTTGGGCTTTTAGGAATTACAGCGGGACCGGCAGGAGTATTTGCTCTTCTTGCACGTGGATTACTAATCTTTGAAGACCTTATCGGAATACCACAAATTGTAAAATCCACAAGCCTAATCTTCACTCGCAAAAAACCTACAGAAACAATCCTGCCGCCGGCGGCACCTCCACTTTAACTTTAGCAGCTTTCAAAATTCCTTAAATTCTTTTTGTCAATTCAGTTACTCTATGAGGAAACCTGATTGGAAAACACTTCATCGATAAGGCTGAGCACACCTGATGACTACTCAAAATTAAAAGGAATAATTGATTTGTCTTTTCCAATGTTCTTTCGTTATTTTGCCAATCACAGTGTAACCTCAGAAGATGGAAAAGTGCTAGTAAGTGAAACCCAAGGTGGAATTTCGGGTTTTGTTAAACTCATCGAATTCAACATCAACTCACAAAAATATGGTTGCATCCTTTGGATTGCGGTTCATCCTTCCTGTCGACGTAAAGGAATTGCCTCCAGCCTAACAAACGCTGGCATAGATTACCTAAAGAATGATGGAGCGCAGACAGTTTTTGCTTCCACCCAAATAAGAAACAAGGCAGCCCAAGCAACTTTGGGCAAAGCAGGTTTTATAAGGGCGGGTTTTTTGGGTTTATGGCACATTTTTGGTTGGAGAGTGTTCAGATTTTACAGTGACATTTGGTATGCGCCAGGAGAAGTTGTGTTTATTCACAATTCTTAAGAAATTTAATGGTCGGGAGAGCAGGATTTGAACCTGCGACAGCTCGGTATCTGTGGCCTAGACAGGCTAGAATGAAGCCCACCATTGGTAGACCTCTACAGCTTCTCCACCAGCTAAACAAGTTAGCCAGCTCGAGAGCTCTGCCAGGCTGAGCTACCTCCCGACAAAGACCATAAAGACAAAAAGAAAGAATTTATGTGTTTTGGAATTTTCACCATCCTTATGCCATACTAAACATTTTAATCTTTTAGAAATATGTGTTTTAGAGAAGAGGAGCAGTAAATTGGCAAAAACCATTGGCATTGTTACGTCTGGAGGAGATGCACCAGGTATGAACGCCGCTATCCGGGCAATTACACGCGTTGGTCACTCGATGGGTTTTCAAGTAATTGGGTTTGAACGCGGCTGGGATGGATTGTTAACTAATTGTTTTAAAAAGTTGACCCCTCGCGATGTCGGCGGCATAATTCAGCTTGGCGGCACCATGCTTCATACGTTGAGGTGCCCTGCGTTTGAGCAGCCCGGCGGCGTTGAAACGGGCGCAGAAACACTTCGGCAGAATAACGTTGATGGTTTAGTGGTTATTGGCGGGGACGGTTCGTTTCGTGGCGCCTTGGAACTTGGGCAAGAAAAGTGATGCTTTGATACTTGGAATTCCAGCCACTATCGACAACGACATCTATGGCACAGATGAAACAATTGGCTTTGATACCGCTGTAAATACGGCTGTAACGATCATCGACAAAATCAGAGACACTGCTATTTCCCATGAACGTATTTTTATTGTTGAGGTTATGGGGCGTAAAAGAGGTTTTTTGGCATTGGAAGTAGGGATGTGTGTGGGTGCAGAAGTAATTTTGATTCCTGAAAACCCTATTCCGCCGAATGTTATTTGCAGTATCATGGATGAAAACGCTAGAAAAGGAAAAAGAGCAGGAATAATCGTTGCTGCAGAAGGTTTTGGTGATTCAAGCCAACTGGTAAAGGAAATGCAGTGTCATACAGCTTCTGAAGTTAGGCTTTCCATACTTGGTTACGCTCAACGTGGTGGTAGCCCAACAGCACGCAGCAGATTACTTGCAAGTTTGTTTGCTGAGAGAGCTGTTGAATTGTTCTGTGAAGGAAAAGGCAACTTGGCAGTTGGATTACAGAAGGGTGCAGTTACTAGCTTTGAGCTTGAAAAAAGTGCAAATAACAAGAAGGCGTTGGATTTGCGGTTATTAAAAGTGGCGGATATGCTCGCGATTTAAATGCAATCTATTTTTTACAGTAATGATTCGTAGATTTTGAGGGTTTGCTCTGCCACTTTTTCCCAAGTGAAATATTCAAGAACTCTTCGCCGGCCGTTTTCGCCCCAGTTCTTTGCTTTCGCAGGATCACGTAGAGTTTGCATTATGCCCCATGCTATATCAGCGGGGTCTTCACCGTTAACGTGTACACCATTTTGGTCTGGTCCGCCGTTCACTATCTGTTCCTTAAAGCCAACTACTCCGCGAGCGCCAACCACCACTGGTTTTTCCATAGCCATCGCTTCTAAACTTACAATTCCAAAGGGTTCGTAAGTTGAGGGAAAAACGCATAGGTCTGAGGCGGCATAGTGGAGGATTCTTTCTTGTTCTGAGACAAAGTCGAATCGGTAAACGATGTTGTCTTTAATGTTCATTCTAGCAGCTGTTTCTACGATGTCGCCTTGTTCCTCACCTTTGCCCAGTATAACTAGTTTAGTGTTTGGATACTCTTTTAGAACCAAAGGCATCGCTTGAAGCAAGTTGCGCACACCCTTAACCCATGCAAGCCGCCCAACGAAAAGCAGCATATTCCAATCAGATGGAATGCCATATTTCTCTCTGATTTGATCAATATCTTGCCGCGGAACATTAATCGGGTCATAACGTTTGGCGTCTACACCATTCCAAACAACACTGATTTTGGAAGAACCCCAACCATGTCTAGAAAGATCTTCTTTCATGGCGTAACTAACTGTTATTATTTTGTCCGAGTTTTCAGCCATGGCATTTTCAAGGTGGGAAACAACTTCCGAGCCATGTCCGCTGCTTCTTCCCCACTCGGTACTATGGGTATGAAATACAACTGGAATTTTGGATTCATTCTTTATTACAAGACCCGCAATACTACCTAGCCAGTCGTGAACGCACACGATGTCAAAAATGTATTTTTCTTTTATTATCAAGTCGTTGATGAATTTGGTTGCACTCAAGATGTTGTAGATGAAAATGTCGTTGAAGAGTTTGAGATTTGTTCCCCATTTTTTTAAGTCGTCAACCACGAAGAAAGGCCATATATTAGACGCGTCGGCTATTTGGGGTCTGTGAACTTCGACTCCTCTCATTATTTCTCTTGTTTTGAGGCCATTATTGTTTAGAGTAAAGACTGAAACGTCATGTCCAAGGTCAACATATTCGCGAGTAATGTATTCTGCATATGTTCCTAATCCGCCTACGAGTTGAGGGGGATATTCATAAACGAAAAAGCCAATTCTCAAAAAAAGTCACCTATAACTTGGTTTTATCTAGTGTTATCAATCTATTTATATTTTAATAAAAGATTCTGACTGAATGTTTTTATTTTAAACTATGGCGTTTAGGTTAGGTGCCACAAGTTGAAGTCAGCATTAATAGTTTATTTTTCAAATACAGGAAATACCCAGAAAGTGGCTTATGCTATAAAAGATGGATTAGAAGCAGGCGGCTTAAAGGTTGATCTTAAGAAGCCCCAAGAAGCAACTGAAGATGATTTTTACCGTTATGATTTGGTATGTGTCGGTTCGCCCTCGATTGAGTGGCAACCAGCTAAACCAATTGCTGATTTGCTGAAATCTAAATTGAACTTGTATCGAAGCCAAGGAAAAATAAAACCATGCGCTCCCAAAGTTACAGGCAAGAACGCGCTTGTTTTCTGTACTTATTCTGGACCCCACACAGGAATTGATGAAGCATCTCCTGCTGGAAAAACCATAAGACAATATTTTGAGCACTTTGGATTCAACGTTGTAGGTGAATGGTACATTATCAGCGAGTTTCATGGTCGCGAAGATATGAGCACTTTAGGCAGGCTTGGCGACATTAGGGGCAAACCAACAGTGGACGAGTTGGAGAAAATTAAAAAGGAAGCTCAGCAAATAGCTAAAAGCTTGTAATTGGGAAGTGTTCAGTATGACTAAGACTGTTAATTTGCCCTTGCGAGTTTACGAAGATTTAGTTAAGGCTTCCGAGGAGTTGTCTTTGATGGCTAAAAAGCCTATTTCAACATCAATGGCTGTTGATTTGTTGATTGAAATTTACCATGCCCACCTCAACAACCCTTGTTCATTGGATGCTTTTAGCCAACAGCTAAGAAGCTTAAACGTAATGTCTCCTGAAGAATTTGATAAGTACTGGGATGAACCATTAAAGGCACAGGAACCTAAGCACAAGGTAAAAGCAAAGAAACCGTAAGCCTGATTTTCATTTCAAAATCAGGTTTACCATCAGATTGACTTCAGAATACTGGTGAAAAAGAAAAATAAGCATATTGCAAGTTTTTTCTAATTTGTAGAACAATAATAGTTGTGTTTGGATAATTGGGTGGTTTTGTTGTTTGGTTTTTGATTTCTTGCAAACATAATTATAATCTCCTTTGAGAGAGAAATATGCAAACATTAACAATTAATTGCGAATACGGAAGAAAAAGAAATGTTAAATTATATTACAAACTTTTCTAGTCAGTTGCTCGGTCAGGTTTTCTCTATTAGAGAAAGTTACATTAAAAATTTCTGCGTCAACTCTTCGTTTAATCTGAGTTACTATTGGGTCTTTGGCTTTTCCATGTACAACCATCAACATCAACTTTTTGCTTTCTAACGCTTGTGCAACAGCTTGTTTGAATTTCGGAGAGAACAGTTCCATGGGACCAATTTCGTCGATGGCAATGACGTCACATTTTTCGAGGGCTTGCATGATGGCTGCTACTCCAACGTTGTCTAGGTCATTGAGGTTGACATGGTACTTGCCCACTTGTAGACCTCCCTGCCCGTTTACATGAGCCAACCACCCATGTTTATTGCTGGTTAAATCTAAAATTTCAAAGCCCACACGCACATTGCCTTCTCGAACTTCACGGGTAATCATGCCGCCTACTCTGACACCTTTCGTTTTTAACGCATCCACTGTCTTAGTAAGCAGGGTGGTTTTTCCAACTCCTGGAGCACCAGTCAAAATCAAAATCCTCGTCATCAACGTCTTTTACCTTGCCTATACCATAAGTCTAATATGCTGATTAAATTGTTTTCATACCAACATCTTTGGAGCATACCGAATGTCGGATAAAGAAGGCTACGTTGCAGATTTTCCGAGCGAAATAATAATCGAAGGCAAAATCCAAGTCTTAGTTCCCAAACTTGAAGCCTACGGAGTCTTGCCTTCGGACTATGCGCCTTCTAAAGCACCTGTGTTCTACAATCCGGTGATGGAGTTCAATCGTGACTTAACCGTTTTAGCTTTCAAAGCCTATCAACGTATGGTTAATCATGAAATCAGCATTTGTGAACCCTTCACTAGCCAGGGAATTAGGGGTATCCGTTTCGCAGTCGAAGTGGATGGAGTAACAAAGGTGTTGATTAGCGACATCAGCACAACGGCATTAGAACTGGCAAAACATAATGTTGAATTAAACAAGATAGAAAACAGAATAACCCTCGAACATAAAGAGGCAAACTGTATTTTAAGTTCCAACGCTTCACCAAAAAACCGTTTTGACATAATAGACATCGATCCATTCGGCACCCCTGTGCCTTACTTGGATTCGGCGTTTAGAGCCCTAAAAAATAATGGGTTACTGGCTGCAACGGCAACTGATTTGGCACCTCTGTGCGGTGTACATGCAAAGGCTTGTGTGCGAAAATATGGTGGTAAACCCCTTCGGACAGAATACTGCCATGAGATGGCGGTGCGGCTGTTGGCTGGCTGCATGGCTTCGTTGGCGGCAAAGCATGACATCGGAATCCGAATTCTATTCAGCCACAGCACAGACCATTACATACGAGTCTACGCCCAGATTGGATATGGTTGTCAAAAAGGAGACGAAAGCCTCAAAAACACAGGTTACATCCTCCATTGCTTTAGTTGTCTGCACCGTGAAACTGCGCGTCATATTTTTGGCAAAAACGACCAATGCCCAGAGTGCGGTTCGAAAATGGAGTTTGCAGGACCTTTGTGGATCGGGAGCATCTCCGATTTAACCTTTATTGACCAAATAATTCAGGAAAACCAGAAAACCGCCTTCAAAAACAGTGGCAAAATCACAAAAATCCTAACTTTAACCAAAAACGAAGCGACGGCACCCGTTACATATTATGTGATTGATAAATTAAGTGAAAAACTCAAGTTACCCGGACCAAGCGTACAAGAAGTCCTTACCTGTCTTAAAGATAGTGGCTTCCAAGCTGTTCCAACGCACTTCAATACACGAGGCATTAAAACAGACGCCCCAGCCCAAATTATGCAAAAAATACTCAGAGAAATCGTAGCATCCAAATAGCCTTCGAATTTTGCAACAAAAGTTTAAAGAGCAAAACCAGTGTTTCTAAGAGGTAAGTGAGCTCTCATGAATGACAAAATCACAGTTATTGGCGCGGGCATGATGGGTAGCGCCATAATCAAAAGCCTCATTAAAGGCAACTACGGCGGCAAAATAACTGCTGTGGATATTGCGCCTGAAAAACTCAAAGACCTAGAAAACCTGGGCGTAAAAGTTACTTCTGATAACCGCAAAGCCGCTGCAGATGCAAACATTGTTTTCATCATCGTTAAACCCGGAGATGTGGAGAAGGTTCTCAAAGAAATCAGCAAAGAAATCAAGGACAAACTCCTTATTTCAGTTGCAGCTACGGTTCCTCTTGCGTTCCTGCGAAAGAATGTTTCTGAAGCCAGAATCGTACGAATTATGCCTAATCTTGGTGCTTTAGTTCAGGCCTCGTATACTGCTTACTCTTGCGAACCAAACGTCACTGTCGAAGATAAAGAAAAAGTCATAACCCTTCTTAACATGATGGGTATTTGCGACGAAATGGATGAAAAATATATGGATGCAATCACCGCCGTCAGCGGTAGCGGACCAGGCTACATGTCAATCATTATTGAAGCGTTAACCTATGCAGGGTTAAAAGTTGGGTTGCCACGAAATATCGCCCTAGCCGCCGCAGCCCAAACCGTAATGGGCACAGGAAAACTAGTTATTGAGTTGCATGAGGACCCAGCAAAGATAAAAGATATGACCACTACCCCCGGTGGTACAACAATTGAAGCTATCTACCAAATTGAACAATCTCAAATTCGACCCGCAATGATTCGCGCTATAGAGGAAGCGACCAAAAAAAGCCAAACCATTAGAGAAAAACTAAACCTAAAATAGCGAATGAAATGTTTGAAGCTGTAATCTTTGATTGGGATGGTACCCTCGCCGATACGCGAAAGGTAATTGTTGTTTCATTCCAAAAAGCACTCAAAGAAATTAACCTCGAAGTTTCCAATCAATTTATTGAACGAAGAATCGGTGTAGGTGCGTCTGAGATTTTCCGCGAGATTCTTCATGCAGCAAATAGGCGGGTTGATGAGAATATCGTGAAGCAGCTTGTTGAGCGAAAAAGCAAAGTTCAAATCGATTTAGCCAGTGAGGTGACATTGTTTGATGGTGGACGCGAACTTATGGAGGCGCTTCAGGGCAAGGTGAAGGTTGGTTTGGCGTCGATGAATAATCGCGTCGTTATTATGCATCTGCTTCAAAAAAATGAGTTAGCGGATTGTTTTGATAAGGTCTTAACTGTTGAGTCGGTTTCCCATTCTAAGCCTAACCCAGAAATTTTTCTAAAAACGGCTGAACACCTTAAAGCTAAGCCGCAGGCATGTGTGGTTTTTGAGGATTCGATCTTCGGAGTTAAAGCAGCAAAATCAGCAGGGATGGGTTGCATCGCAGTCACCACAGGTGTTTACAATAAGGAAGAACTTGAGTTGGAAAGGCCTGATTTGGTCGTTGAATCCCTAAGAAATCGCCAAATTTTACCCTTCATTTTCCAGTAAAATAAACTTGTGGTAGCGGGCTAGCAACAACATAGCTTTAAACATTTTTTCAAGAACTATATATTACTCTCAAGAGACTGAAGGAAGAATTATTGTGACTGTTCAGCTAAAAAAAAGGACTAGACCATCGGTTTTTCAAGTATTACTCTTAGACAAAGATGAAGGCGAAGACGTTGAAGTTCAAGAATCAAAAAAAGTGAATTTTTTCCAAGTTAAAGAGCACCTCAAAAACGGCGGATCTGTTTTCATTACAAGCAAAGGCTCAGAAAAACTTTCTTACCCAAAAGCCAAAGCACAACAAAACTATAGCAGGTCCAGACGAACCTGTGGATTTCTCTTTCGACAGCATCTGAGAACCCCAAAACTGTGTGACGTGCATCCATAATTTCCTTTACCCCCTCTCTTCCAAAAATCTTTTGGGTGCACGCCACTCTCGCTTATTCAAAATAACTTTTTTCAAACCCTAAACTATGGGAAAACCTAAACAAAATTCGCTATTTTTTCTTTTTTAAAGCTTCAGGAACATAGGCGCACCGTGGGTCTGAACCTAAAATGTCACCCGTGTAAAATAATGCTGCTGATCTGCAACCTCCGCATAGTTCTTTGTATTCGCAGATTCCACATTTGCCCTTGATGTTAGCCTTGTCTTTGACTTGGTTGAAGAATTCGCTTTTTTGCATGTTCTCCCAAATCTCTTTGATAGGTTTATCCTTAATGTTTCCGACGCGGTAGGCGTCGTTGTAACTGCAGGGAATGGCATCGCCGTTTTCGGCTATACTGAGAAATTTACCAAAAAAGCACCTACCTAAGAAAAAGCCGTTAAACCATTTTTCGAAGTCGGGCATGCCGCGTTGTTTGGCAACTCGAGCATAGAATGGAATGTAAACGTTTATGGCTGGTTTCCCATTGTATTCGGCGGTTAAATCGTAGAGTTTATTGCATACCCACTCGTACTGGGTTGGGGTTGGGTCTACTTTGAGGCAGTCTTTGCTATAGGGAATTAATCCGTGGAAAACTACCCAGCGAGCATCATATTTCCTAGCTAAATCCAGCACATGCCGTATATTCGCTTCATTTACGTTGGTGATTTTTCCTGCGTTAGCGAAAGTATAGACTAGGCAATTTAGAAGTTTTTCCTTTGAAAACCGCTCTATCGCTGAGATAGCAGCTTTGTAAGCACCTTTACCGCGGATAGAATCATCTGTTTCTTCTGCACCATCGATGCTTACTGAGAGTTTAGTTTGATTCTTAACAATTTTTTTAAACGCTTCCTCATCCAGGAGACGCCCATCGGTTATGATGCTTGTGTTTAAACCCAGTTTTGTAGCGTGATCCAGTACTTCAAAGAGGTCTTTTCGCAGAAACGGCTGACCACCCGTAATTCCAAAGAAACTCGCTCCGAAATCTGCCACTTGATCAACTATTTTCAACGCGTCTTTAGTGTTTAACTCGTCTGAAGCTGCTTTTTTTCCTGCTGAAGTGCAATGGATGCAGACGCTGTCGCATTCGAAAGTGCATCGCCAAGGAACTATCAATACAGGACCTTTATCTTTCAAGCAGACTTCTCCAAGAGGATAATCTATTTGAAACAGTTTTTTTGCTATTTAACACTTCACATTCCAATATTAAATTCAACGAAATGAAAATGGGGAACAGAATTCTTAAATCTCCAAGAAATCTTCTTTAATAGTGATTTTTATGGCAAAACTTAAAGCAAGTGCAAAACTTTTGGAAAACGTCCGTTTAGTAACTGAGAATGGTCGTGGTCACAGCGTAGTCTGCGACTTATCTGAAGCTGCAGGAGGAACCAACACTGGCCCAACACCTTTAGAGCTGGCTTTAATGGCACTAGCTGGCTGCGGAGTAATAATCTACGCTGATGTCTGCAAGAACAGCAAGATTGACCCCGGAAACATCGAAATCGCAGTGGAAGCGGAAAAAACACCCAATTCTCCAACATTGAGTGGGGTGGCGATGAAAGTCAAAATTGCTTCGAAAGCAAGGAAAGCGTTGGTGGAAGCGGCTTGGAGAAGAACTGAAGCGGGCTGCCCAGTGCTGTTTGTTTACAAGGATTCAGTTCCCGTTAAAGTTGAAGTGGAAGTTAAAGCGGCAGAGTAAACTGTCCATTCTTTTACCAAAAATTCTTCTTATTTATACTTTGGTCGATCTGAAAGCGGTTTTTTGCAAACTTTTTTTAAGCAACTTCTTTTTTATTGTTAAGTGAGGAGAAGAAGGAGAATGGAAGAGGACATTCTGTTTAGCACGCGCCAGCTTAATTGTAACCATCAAAAACAGGAATTGTACACTCAAAGACGCTTTGACATCTTAAACGGCTTCGAATTTAACTTAACTCGATGCCTTAACTGCCACAAAATTGTGGAGTTAGAGACAAAGAAATTCTCTAAGTGATAGTTTTTTGGTCTTTAGAATTTATGTAGAGTTTGCCTTTTTTTAGTTGGTCTAGGGCATTCTGTGTTTCTAAAGATGTCAACTTGCAAGTTTTTGGGTCCTTTAGGAAGGCAAGTTCTTCGGGTGCATTTTGGATTATATGCAGTTCTTCCCAGGTTACTTTGAGATCTTCGGAGGGTATGTGGGTTTCAACATCCATTGCCCATGCACCTGCGTCTAATTCGTCGCCTTCGGGCAGGGCTGTGAATGGACCAAGCAAACTCTTATCGTCAAGGTTGTAGAGGAAAATTATTGAACCTACCTTGATTTGGTCTTCCGTAGGCTTAGTTTTTTCATCTGCACATGTGTAACGTTTGTCGCTTAAGCATTGCTGGAGGGATGTTTTGTTACAAAAAAATACGTATCCGTCGTACATAACTTGATTAAAACCTTCTTCTATAGTTGGAAGCGTGTCGGCGTTTATTTCCTTTTCTTTTTTTAAAGTTGCGAAAAGAGAAGTGTTCAACTAGAAAATTTTATTAAACATTGCTTATGTTGCTAATTTGTAAAGGTGGAATGCGCTTTCAAGACTGTTTCAGTTGCTAAATTCGGCGGGAGTCTTCTTGATGTGGAAGGCAAAGGAATCCCAAAAATAGTTAAGCGAATAGAGGAAATCAAAGCTAAAGACGGTTGTGGACCAATCGCCGTTTTTTCTGCGCCTATGGGCATAACAGATGCGCTCATAAGGATAGGAGAATCTTATGCGCAAGCTTGCCAGCTGCCGTTGGATCCTGTTTTTGAAGTCTACGACCGTTTAGCAAGGCTCTACGTTAAGGGCAAATGGCTAAAACAAGCCCAAGAGGAACTAGCTAATTACAAGGCGTTAACCCAGGCTACCCTGGACGCAGTGAACAAACGTTTTAGCGGCAACATTAAAGCCCGAACACTCACTTTGGGTGGTGAGCTTGCCATGTCCATGCTGATGGATTATATTCTAAAAAGTAATGAGTTGGATTCATGCAGTCTCTCTATGGAAGACTGGCCGATCGTCACCGACGACAACTTTGAAGATGCTTTACCAAACTATGAGTTAAGCAAAAAAAGGCTTCACACTCTAATTGAACCCTTAGAAGAGGGCAAAGTTGTTTTGTTGGCAGGTTTCTTAGGTGTCACAGCAGACGGACTCGAAACCATCTTGGGCAGGGGTGGTTCAGACTTAACCGCTGTTTTCGCGTCTTGCCTTCTCAAAGATGTTTACGCGACAAAAACGCTTCTCTACAAGGATGTGCCAGTACAAAGTGCCGACCCCAAAGTAGTGAGAGGACAAAAAACTGAACACGTGAACGCATTAACTTACAATGAGGCTCATAAAGCATCGATGATGGGTATGAAAATCGTGCAGAGCCCCGCTATTGCGATGGCGAGACGTTTTGGTCAGCCTTTGATAGTTGTTCCAATCGATGACCCAAAGATGTATTCTGTCATTGAAGCTGAAGCAACAGGTGGAGAAGTTGTAAAGTGTCTAACAGGCAAGTCTGGCTGTGCAATACTCTCGATGAATGATGAGAAAAGTCGTTCTTTCGAAGATTCCTTGCGTATATGGGAACGAAGAAACGACTTCATGGATTTAGGCGCTGAAACTATGGAAACGGGCGAGCGCATCCGCGACTTCCTTTTCTTAGATTCAGATTTTCTAAAGAAGAACGAAGAGAAAATCAAGGGTTTCGACGAAAACATGAGAATAAATTATGGTTTAGGCGTTGTGACCTTGATTGGCGACAGAATGAAGGATTCCCCAGGAGTCGCTTCCCTAGCAATTAGCGCTATATCAGGCATTAACATTAAACGCGGAATCTTTGCACCCCACACATCGCAGATTATTCTAGTAGTTGAGGAAAAAAACGTTAACGCAACCGTCGCAGCCATCCACCAGAAAAAGCAGGAACTAAATAAAGCCCCGAACTGGCCTATGGGATTTCAATCATCAGCCTAAGGCAAAGCCACAATTATAAAAACTTAAAAACAGAAAAAAGTTCCAATATCTGCGTGGAAGAAAAACATATAGAGAAAAGACTAGGGCATCCTCGATTCCTCTAGGGATTGCCTCTTGGAGTTAGCGGAATAATCGATTTAATGGTACGAAGTGCAGGTTTTTAGTTTCCACCTTTTGTTGGTTTTGTAGCTGTTAAAATTCTAGAACCCCGAGACTTGCTTGTTGAAACACTGTACTGAAAAACTAAATAAAATAAAAACTAAAATCGATCAATCGGGACTACATATTGAAAACGCAAAAATCTGCTGGTGAACACTTTCATTGACCTCTCCCCGAACGCATTGTTTCGGGTGATCAAGCGCCTTTTATGCATTATTTACAATATCGGTTCTTTCGTGAACAAAAATGCCTCAAACCGACACCATAACAGAAAAAGATCTGCTGGTAGAATTAACGTTACACAACATGTCCGCAGGAATGCTCAAAGAGTTCGCGTTAAAAATTGTTAAACCCTATTTTGGTGGCAACATGAACAAAGCCATTAGAAGCCTAATGAAAAAAGCCGTAGAAGAAGAAAAGATTTTTAGCAAAGCTGTGATTTTGGAAAGCAAATTTGTATCGAATGTGATTTGAGTAATTATTAAGTAGGCGACTCAAGAGGACTTGAAGCCGAAGTATCATAAACTTCCGACGCGCAAAGTTTATTCTTGCGTCGTACGAAAAAAATTATCAGAATACTTCCCAAGACAGCAATAATGATTGATAACAATAAGTAAACCAGGGGTATTCCCGTTGAATTATTGACGCTTGGTATTTCAGGGTCTGTAACATAAGAGAATGTTACTTGGATCGGGTTAATCAGGCCGTTCTCGAAATTCATTGTATAGTTTCCGTTTTGATTTGCAACAAAACTAAATGTGGTGGTTGTGTCGATTAAGCCAAGTTTTACGATTTGGACTCCGTTTGGAGCGGTTACCCAAAACCGAACCGTGCCTGTGGTTGAGATGGACCCGTTAAATGTGGTTCCTGTGGGCAGTATAATAGGCAATTGAGCCGATGATGCGGAAAGGGTTATTGCTGGAAGAGTAGTGGCAGATGCTAAAAGAGCTGTAAAAGACATTATCAGAAGCAACGTTATTGCGATACTGGGCAGTATTTTGATTTTTTTCATTTTCCCACTCTACGGATGCCCAGAGAAGAGAAGACTGATATTAATAACAATCTCGATTAAAAAGAGAAAGAACAATTTGGTGCGCTAAGACATATTTTGCATTGACGTAAAGATGCGTCTAATGTTTGAGTAGCCACGGAAACGAAACACCGAATGTCTACACTGAAAACTCGAATTCGAATATGGCATTGAAGTGTTATTTGAAATGTTTGTTGTCCAATAGAAGAAAAGCAGGGTTTTTTCTGATCTTTTTGGGATTGTTTTCGGTTTTTTTTTGATTTAGGGTTTGTGGTGTCTGCAGGTTGGGTCTGAAAACGTCACAAAAGTCAATAAAAGGGCGCGTCGGATTTTCTTTAAATTTAAGTTAAAAGTAGGAGTTGGAGCGGATTGAGCGGTTGTGGTTGTGGTTATGCAATCACAGAGTCTTAAAGGCACGTTTTTACAAAAATAAGAACGGTGTTTTAATTTGGAAAAAAACATGATGAAATATCAAGTTTTAATAAAAACAATTTCAGGAAAAGGTGGCGAGTTTTGGGGAGCATTTCAAAAAATGCCTACCGAACCTATGAAAGGAGTAATGATCGAGTCTTCATGGAGCTTATACGGATATTGGGACTTTGTGCTTTTTTTCAAAGCTGACAGCAATGACAATAGCCTACACTTCGTAGGCGAGATCTTACGCGCAATGCCAGGCATTGCCGATACCAGCACGTCACCAATGACCATACTCAAAGAGCACATGTAGAAAAAGGCAAGTGCAATTTCTTTTTCTTTCCTTTTTTCTTTTGAATATGTCAGTTTCAAGTCCTTAGGTTTCAACTAAATTAAGAATTGTAGCTAAAACCCAATTCATGTATGCTTGAAATATTTTGGAAGAAAAAACATTTTTTAAATCGTAAGTTATGGACAAAATTAATGAATACCATTATGTTTAAGGGATTTTGGTAATAAATGTTAAGATCTTCAAGTTCCAACTCGCATAAGACACTCACCCGTCTAATTGCTGCAAACATAGTTTTAGACATCATAGCTATCGTGATATGGGGTTCCTTGCCCGCTAATACTTGGAATGGTATGTATCGATTGGATTCTTTTATCGCCGGCTTAGAAGCAGCTTTAGCCGCAACGTTTTTTGCAGTTACGCTCTTTGGATTGAAAAAGAGGCAAAAATGGGCGCCAATTCTCGCAATCGCCCTCACCGTAACTCAACGTGTTTTCGCTGTTTACGTATTCTTTCCAAGTATAGTGATACCAGTACCTCTGATCTGGAGTTTAATAATAATTTATTTTGCCTTCAAAGAAATAAGAACTTCAAGATGAGGAAATGGATTTGGGTATTGAGTTGACCCCATGAGGTCAAAGCGGAGGATTTAGTTCGCCCCTTTTCTAAAAAGCTTATAGATTTTGCTTCATTTAGTGTGTTCTTTTTTCGTAAGCAATCTTTACAGATTCAAGAATTATTATTGGGATGAACCCGAGAGCCAAAACTATAATCCAATCGACTGGCAATAGCTGAATTATTCCAAGATCTATTCCAATCTTAAGGAGCAAGTACTGTAATCCTGGAACATACATTAGCACTACTTGAACTATTGGAATTGAAAGTACGAAGGGCCATATTTTCCAGTTAGCATCTTCCTTTAAAGATTTGTATATTGGTTTGCTAAGCCGTCTCAGAGAAAGAATAAGCGAACTTTCAGCTATTATCGCAACTGATAGAAACATTGTTCGGGCTTTGGCTTGTTCCCAACTTTCAGGGTTTATTGGATTGCCATGACTTAAGTTCGGAATGAAACCATCCTCATTCTGTGCAAGAGTTGTTATAAATCCGTCTGTGGTTAATGCATATGCAATCGAGAGGACTAATGCAAGAGACAAAGCAAAAATAATCAATTCTGTTCTTCGATGTCCGCTAATGAATGCATCTTTTTTTCTGGGTTTTTCTTTCATCCCTTCTTTGCCGATTTTGTCTATAATAAGCGCTATTGGAGGAATAAAATGTGCTGTAGCGAAAATATATACTAACTGCCAAGTGCCTAACAAGTAAAAATCAGGAATAAAAGATGAACTGAAGTAAATCAAGGCTTCAGCCAAGTTTACGGCGATATAAAAGAACAGGATATTTTGAATTTTTTCGAAAACTCCTCTGCCTTCCCGAATTCCTTTAACTATAGAGTTAAAAGAATCGTCTGCAAGTACAAGATGAGCCGTTTGTCGGGCAACATCGGTTCCAGCGATACCCATCGCGATGCCCACATCTGCTTTTGATATTGCTGGCGCGTCATTTACTCCATCTCCTGTCATTGCAACGACGCAATTTTGTTTTTGGAATCGGGTAACAATGGCCATTTTGTCATCAGGAGAAATTCTTGCAAACACGCATGTGTTCATGAAATCTTTGTCGGATAAACTCTTGATTTGTGTTCCTTCGACCCCTGGATGGCCGTCTTCCGCGATCCCTACTTCTTTGGCGATACTTTGTGCCGTTGCCAGGCTATCGCCTGTTATCATTACCGTTTTAATTCCAGCCTGTTTTAGCTCGAAAACTGATTCGTAAACACCTTCTCTTGGCGGGTCAGCAATTGCAACTAACCCTAAGTAGATCAAGTCTTTTTCGAATTGTTCTCGAGTTTGTTTGGAATCAAAATTAGTAGCTTTGCAAAAACCAAATGATACTATTCGTTGACCTAAACTTGAGAAAAGGTTTACTCTGTCTGTTACTAATTTTTTGTTTTCTTCTGTAAAGGGTTTAGCTTCAATTTTTTCATTGAGTACATAGTTACATTTCTCAAGAAATGTTTCAGTTGCTCCTTTAGTGAAAATTACATAATCGTCAGTCACTATATCCTTAAAGACGCTGGTTATTAGCCTTGTTTTGGAGTCCAGAGGCCAGTTGTGAACAACTTTAAATCTTTCTCTGTAGGTTTCTGGGTCAAGGTTTGATCTTTCAAATAAGCAAAGCATTGCAGTGTCGGTCGCGTCCCCTGAAATAGTGTAGTCAATCTTTCTCCCGCACGGGTTTTCTTCTCTTTTTTGATCTTTTACGATGAATATGTCGTTGTTAAGTAATGATGCTTCAAGAATGTATTCAAGAGGTGTATCCGATACTAATTTTATTGGTTTTTTATCTTGAAATTCGTTAGAGTTTTCAACGTCTTTTTTTAAGTCGCTACTGAGAGTTACAGGAATGATCCTGCCTTCTGGACTGTTTTCTGAACTTCTGATGTAGAAAAGTTGCTCTTTTCCCTCTGTTGTTGGGAGATAAACCCATTTCACTGTCATTCGGTTTTTAGTAATAGTTCCAGTTTTGTCCGAGCACAGAATGGAAACTCTCCCCAAGCATTCAATGGCATTCATATTGCGAATGACAATTTCATATTGTGCCATAAATAAAGCGCCAGTTAGCATGATGGTTGTAATTAGGAGGGGAACATTAATTGGCATTATACTAAGGGATGTTGTTAGGCTTTTTGCTATGTCGCTTGCCAATACTGGAACCTTTGAAATTTGACCACTAAAATATAGAATAACAATGCTGTAGGAAATTGCAAGAATTAGGTAAAGCAGTGTTATCAAAGCAAGATTTCTTGCTAATTTATTTATTCTTTTACGAATAGATATCTCTGGAAAACTTGATTTTCCAAGTTTGCTCGCCATTATTCCAATTTGAGTGTTTCCCGCAGTTTGTACAACAAGGGCAGTTGCTGTTCCTGTTACAACAAAAGTGCCTTTAAACAAGAGATTCTTCTTTCTTAGAATCGTTGTTTCTTTAGAGCTGTCGGGGTCTTCCTGGAATTTTTCACTCTCGATTGATTCGCCAGTTAAAGCTGCTTCGTTTACTCTAAGACTTGCGGACTCTATTATCCTGCAATCTGCTGGAACCATGTCTCCTTGTTTTAAGAACAAGACATCTCCAAGAACTATGTTTTCAGATGATAAAATGTTGACTTTATTTTCTCTGATAACTTGTGTTTTGGGAGCTGAAAGATTTTGAAGAGCTGTCAATCGAGTTTGAGCGCGAGCCGATTGGATCACTATCATTACAACGTTTACCAAAATTATAGGGAGCCAAAGAGTTACCTGAAGCCAAAGCTGGGGTAAGAAAAGTAAAGCAATGATAGCAAGAGCTACGCTTACTAGAATGTAAATAATTATCAACCAGTTTAACAAAGGCTCAAGATATATTTTTAAGAGGCTAGTTTTAACTTTTGGAACAACATTTGGCCCGATTTTTCTTAGCCTTTCTGAAGCTTCTTCTTCCGTTAAACCTTTTTCAAGATTAGTTTTCAACTTTGCACTTAGTTTATCTAGAGGCGAGTTGAAGGCGTCCTCTTCGCTTAACAAGTAACTATCGGAAATGCTTGAAGATAATGATGATTTAGTCAAAGCAGATTAACCTTTTAAGATCTAAAAAAATATCTCTCGATGAATTTTTGTGCATAATAGTTTATCTATCTTTCGGAGTTGTTTTTCATTTCTTTTCTTAAAGGCTTAAACTAAAAGTCTTGGGAGTTAAATGAACAATCGTTGATTAGATTACCTTTAAGTTGACATATTAATTTTGGTTGCTAAAAGTAGAACTTGCTCTGCCAAGAACTCCGAGACCCTTTCTGAGTCATCAGGTGTAGTTTTGTGTTTGATGGTTACATGATTTTCTATTGCGAGGTTCATTGCTTTTAAATCGGGCACTACCAAAATTTCTGAGCCGCATATGCATTTGACGATAGGCATGCGTTTTTTGTGTATGATGAATTTTCTCTGGCGACTTGGGTTAAAAAAGAATTTAGTTCCTTTGCTACTTTTTTTAGTCACCAACTTGTGCCTCGTTTACTGAAGGATCAATTTAATCTAACAGGCACCTGATATATGAAGTATTAGTATGCACGATATTAATATTAAATATTTACTTCGATAACTTCAAATGGTTTTTAAACAAAAAAAACTTATGTCCCCATCAGTTTTGCTATATGGTTTGGCACCAATTAATCATTATCTGAAAGATATCAAATAAGAAAAATGAAATTTTAAGCAATGTGAGTGCCAAATGAAACAACAAGTTGCGTAAACTAGCACTTCATCACAAGTTATTTTTTTTTACTAAGTGTGAATTATTTGAGGTTCCATGCCCAAGTAATGTTTTGTATGGCAGTCTGCTTTGGGGCATCCCTCGCAGCTGTTAAAGTCATGTTTCTGGCATGGAAGGGTATAAGCACGATCCGTTTTTTTCACTTCCTTATCATCATATTATATAATGTGTCTTAATATAACAAGTTACTTAAAAGTTTTACTAAGTATAACAGCCCCCAAATCTTCAATCTCGAATTGCGCCAAACCTAACGAATAGACAAGTCACCTGTTATTCGTGTTGTTAAACAGAACTTCATAAATCTAAAACCTCAAGCTGCAGATCTTTGTTTATTATAAACTCTGTTTGACAAATGAGACATTGAATTATTTCCCCAACCACTGAGTACTTTATGAAGTCTTCTTTTTCTGAAAAAGTATAATTGCATTCAGGACATTGCGCAGTCAAGGTCTTCCACCAGTTAACCTCAGTTTCAACCTATCAACATTAAACAATGAATGTAATCAATGCTATCAAAAAGTCTCCAACGCCAAACACTTGTTTTAGCACTGGAACAACTGAGGAAAACATCACACAGGAAATCCCAATAGCAATAAGATAGTTTTTTGATGTATTAACGATATTGAATTTTTATTAGAAAAAGAACCGCTTAAGGATTGTTCTAACCTTTACAGTGGATTAATTTAAACCAAAAAATACTCTATGAGCCTCTATTTTTTAAATGATTGAGAATAAAATGAATGATTTTGAAAAATTTAATTAAATTGTGAAGGTTAGCTGTCAACTAAATGAGCTGTGCCGTCGGGGCAATAGACTTTTTCGCCAACAATCACTCGACAGTAACGCTGTTTGCACAAATGCAATTGATTTGAGCATCCGTCACAGTTTCTACTTAACATTTTATCGCCTCTTTTGATTCAATATTTAGTAATAATACATTTTACTTAATAAAAAATATGAATCCTTAATAACTAACTAAAAACTTCATCGAAGAATATTGACCTCGCTATTATCCAATAAAAATATGAATCTAAAAATAAAAGGAAAGTTTGTGTTAACTAAGTGATTCCTTGTCTTGTTGTTTTCAGTGGCCCCAATTGCTTTAGGGAAACTTGAAGCGTAGTTAGCTATTGAACACAGGGTTCAGCTGGAAAAAGTTTCTACTTAAAAAGTCTGGAAATGATGGGTAATGAGTAAAGTCTATTATGTTTAGCTAAGAGGCTTCTCCAGGCTAATATTGGTTTATCCGCGTCGTTCACTAAGGCGTTTTCTATTAATCCAACTTTTTGGGCTTCTTGAAGATCATCTTTAAGTTGTTCAACGTCGACTGGTGTGCTTGTTTGTTTTTCTAGTTCGTTAGCTATGCCGTGAATTGTTGGTGTTCCTTGTTTTTTGGCGTTTTGCACTGAGTTGAGTAGGAGTTGGTTTTTGGTTGGGAGTTTGTTGTAGAGGGTTAGCAGTGATGATTTTTCTTGGAGATTCAAGAATAGCCTGTAAATTATGAATGCTACTAACAGAATTGTTGTTGCTGCTGAGAGGGCTAAGCCGTTTTGGCTAATTGTCAGGGCGATGGTTGTCCAGGTTTTGATGGGTTGCCAGTAATCGTTGACTTCTTTTGCGATGGGCAAAAGTAGGCTCTCTGATGCTGGAACGTCACTTATTGATTTCGGGTAGATAACTAAGCTGAGTTTGACTTGTTTTTGTTGGGTTTGGTTGTTTACAGTGAAGGTTGCGGTTTCATACCAGTAGAGAACTACTTGGGTTTGGTTTGTGCTGTGGTATTGGAACGCAAAGTAGCGTCCAACTATGGGTGGGTTTGCTTGGGTTTGGATGTCTGTTAGGTCGAGTTGGGTTACTTTTGGCTGTGTTCCTTGGCTGAGGGGATAGTTGATTAGGCAGGTTTCCCAGCGATGAAGTGGTCCAGTTGTGGCTGCAAGTTCAACAGCTACCCAAACGGTTGGCTTAGCTGCGTCTGTTGAGCCATAAGCATAAACGAGTGATGCGTCTTCGCCTGAGAGTTTTTCAAAGTTGGTATCTCGATATACATAACTGAGGTTATACCCAGAGATTTGTGGCAAGGGCAGAATCTGGGTGTTCGGTTGCATTCCAGAGGGCGTTTGAACCAGAATTTCGGCTGGGCCTTCAGTTAAAGCAAAAACTGGCGCTTGAATGGATAGCAATAAGCCAATGATTATGGCGATGCTGGCAATTTTTGCTATGTCACTTTTGGTCAACTTGATTTTGTGGGTATTTGAAGATTTTTCCGCAGTTGGAGCAGAAATCTTCTGTCGCTGTTGGGTTGCATGTTGGGCAGGGTTGTTTTGGCTTTGGTTTTTTAACGAATTTCTCAGTTATAACAAGAAGAATCAATGTACCTATGAACATCAAAACGGTTGCGCCCATGGCATGGAAAACTTGCAGAGCAAGTGATTCACCGTAGCTGTTACCAATTGCAAGAATGGAAGTTATTCGAATTATGTTTAATGCGATTATCAAAGGTATGCCCATTATCAGAATCGCGAATTTGCTCCACAATTTGCCCCTGGTGATGTAAGCAATGAAAACCGCGAAAATCACAAATCCTATTAGGCTGTAAACTCCAGAACACGCGACATCCACGCTGAAATTCATAATTGTCTGGTCGGGTCTTGTAAGCGTTATTATTGGACTACCGTATTGAGCGGAAATTGTTGATGCCATTCCAAACGTGTTTGCCAAAGCGTTTGCTGCATGAGCGCTCAGGTCAGAGAGGGTTGAGCCGACGCTGTAGAGGATTTCAGTGGGCGGCGGAGTTAAGAAAAAGAGGAAAGCAATTGGAAACGCAAGTTGCTTAAGCGTTTGACTGTTAAAGAGAATGAGAATTAATCCAGCCGTTAATACTGGAAGGGCAAGCATGTGGTATTCAATTGGTGTAAAAGTGTAAGAGCCAAACCAATATGCCAAAACAGCAGTCGCACACAACAAAACACCAACTATTACGGTGAAATTTTTTGCGAAGACTGAAGAAGCAGTTGCGCCCTCTTGCTTTAAGGTGGCACTAACCATCGATCTTTTACGGTACAACAAGTAACCAAACAAGAATGGAATCGCTAAAATATGGTAAGTTGCTTCATCGCCCAGAGCATTTCTGAAAACAAGGTTTAGGTCCTGCAGAAAAAATGCAACAACAACTGCAACAATGAAGAAAGATTTTATGGCAACTGCTAGTTTATGCTGACTTATGCCTTTTATTTTTGGGTTTTTGGGTTGCAAGTGATGGAACCTTTTGTGGGCTGAATATCTTTATTGATCAGGATTTTAAGTTAGTGGTTTTCAAAGGAAAAAACTAATTACTTGAAGGAAGGGAACTTTTTGTTCCCCCTTGTATTGAAGCTTCACCTTTCTCTCCAACCCCAAGTTGAGTTTTGAGGTTTAAAAGGCATATGTCAAAAATGGATGTATGTCAGCCATTGAGAAAAAGAGGTTAGTTTAGAGTTGCGTTAATGTGCAACCAAGGAAACGTGCACCACCAAACACAGTCTTTGGATCATAGCTGGGAGTGTATGAGATGAGAACCATTGATTTTTCGTCTGTGGCCTTGAAGCCTGTGATAATAGTTTGTGCAGGTGTAGCAGCTTGGAACAAAACCAGGCAGTTTGGTCCATAGATTTCCCATCTTCCCGTCAAAGTTTGCGCAGGAATCGCCCCCATAGTCAACTGAAGCTCCAACGCATAATTGTTACCCGAAATCGTTGGGAAAGTTAAGAAGATGTAGCCTTCCATAAAGTTTGGCATCTGAATAGTGCCTGTTTCAGAGAAGTTTGGGTCTGTGTCCCAGTAACAGCTTCCGTTGGCATCGTTTGTCACCAAACCAATCGAGCCTTTCCCATCTGGGCTCCTTGGGGCTGCAGGAGTTAGGGTTACAGTTGGGTTTGGGATAAATCGAATTATTTTTGAAGGATCAATCTTGGATAAGACGCCATTATACGCCTTGAGGCGATCAGAAATGGCTATGGGTCTTGGAGATGGAGCTGGAAACCTCTTTTTTTGTGATACTGCAATTATGCCAGTGATCTCTTGTTGGGTTAAACTCGTTATTTTTGGTGTAATTTTGATTGCTGGGTTTATTTTGATATTACTCATTTTCTTGATCCTCAAAGTGTTAGTGTAGGATAGATTTTTCATTTAATTCTTTTGTATGAAATTGTTTAATGAAGGTTTTTTCTCTGTGATTGTTGCAACACTTGTGCAATGTGCAGTTGGAGCAATAGCGGCAACAACAACTTCCTGAAGCGTTTAATAGGCACTTTGGATATCTGCGATATGTTTGAGAGGTTTTTCTCTGTTTGCAATTGGGCATTTTGCCTTAGGATACTTGGTTGGTAAAAGCTCAGGTAAACTTGGTAAGGTTAAACTGAATTTGCCACTTTTATTTGCAGCCTCAGTTCTCCCAGACATCGATTTGCTGCTGCGCTTCCTAATGCATCGAGGACCCACACACTCTTTACTCGCCATAACAGCGTTGATTATTCCATTCTTTATAATTTACCGCAAACAAGCCATCCCTTACTACGCAGCCATGCTTTCTCATATTTTCTTAGGAGATTACTTTACTGGAGGAATCGAGCTTTTCTGGCCTTTGTCTCATGGTTGGTTTGGAGCATTAAACTTTGATGTCACAAGCCTACCAAGCGCATCTGTTGAGCTTACGCTTTTCATTTTAACTATCCCAATAATGTTTAAGATAGGAGATCTACAGGCATTTCTAAAGCCCCATAACAAGAATTGGGCACTAATAATTCCATTCGGCGCAACTCTTGTGCCACTACTCTCACTTGGTCGAGGGGCAGAAAACGCTCTTCCAACCATACTTGCAGTTCCAAGCTTATTCTACATAATCTTGTTTGCTTACTCCATGATTATTTGGCTAAAAGCATGGCATAAAATTGGGCAGGACCCTCAAACTAAGAAAAATCACTTAAAAGTAACGTTTCTATGATTTGAGAAGACATCTTGTAGATGATCATCTTTGCTTGATTTACATTAAGTGTAGTCGAGAAAATGATAGATTGAGCAGAAAACTGCTTAATTTAATTAATTGAGTTACTTAAGGTGAAGAAGTTTGCTACGTCTCTTGAATGGTGCAAAGCCTACAAAGTATGCTGTCATGGCTGATAGTGTGCCGTAGAGGTATTCTGGAACGACGTGTAAATTGCCTTTTTCTTGGTCAATTAACTTGCTTACGATTTGGATGATATATGCATGCAAACTACGGAAAGCGGCGAACTATAACGCATAACAATCTTTAGGCACTTACCACATCCAATTTCATGGGGAATAATGACGGTACAATTTGTCTCAGTAGTTGATAATTTTTTTTCAAAATTAGAGTTAATTGTTCTGAGTGGACCAAATAACGTCTTCTGGAATACCAAAAAAACCGCCCAGATTTGAATGTGATTACCAATACAGCCTCAGATTAAATTTCTATGAGTAGGCAGTTTCTCTTGGTTCAATCAACAGGACATTGACTATTCTCCTGTTCCAAATGATTTCATAAATTACACGTATGTCGCCTATTCTTGCCCTGTAGGTGTCTGTGCATCCTTTAAGCTTCTTTATATAATGATATTCTGCCGGAACTGGATTTTCACGCAAAATCAACAGCAGTTCAAGGATTTTTTTTCTATAATGCTGAGGCAATTTTTTTATAACTTTTCGCGCTCTTTGAGACAGGATTATCTCGAACAAAGCAAGATCAACACAATTCTTTAACTAAATCTTCGAGGCTTATTTTTTGACCCTTTGCTATTTCTTTTCGGGCTTCTTCAAGTTTCTTTTTCTCTTCTATAGATACTTCTTCTTCAGGTAGAAGCATAGCTCTCAACCTCAAAAGTTCAAGCTGGACACTATCTAGTTTCTCAAGAACCATCTTTACATCAGAGTTGTTTACTATCACAGTCACAGCCAATCCCTCTCAATTTGCTTATAATAATCATAATTCTGTATTCTTTAAACTTTACCTCAATGCCCGTCTTTTTATAGACCTACTTTTTCACAGGGATAAGTCTAATGTATTAAGTTAAGCTAATGACGGGTCGATGGAATTTGAACTCTGAAGAAAGCTAATTTGTTTATTGTTCTCTATTTGTATTCTTTAATATTTAGTACTTTGAAGTGGTCTTTTGCTGTTTCATACAATTTGTTGTCAGTGGTAATTAGTTGAGTTTGGATTTTTTTGTGAGAAGAGATAAGAGGCGTCATAGAGGGCAATGTTGTGTTTGCAGGCCTCATTGTGCCCTATCTGATTTTTTCTATTCCTAAGCTACTTACCGGTTAATCTATTCAAAATACTATAGATTTATGCAGCGTATCTTTATGTTGTAGACCAAAAATCATTCAGCCTAAAAATTATGTCGTTGCCCAGTTTCTTTCCTAAGTTTTTGCTTTGCTTCCAAACAATTGAGTTTCTTGGCAAGTATTCTTTTTCGTTCTTTTCTCAATATCCAACTGAGTGTCCTAGAAGCTCGAGAGAGGTCAATATCTAACTGTAAACTATTTTTTCGTGATTAGTTCTTCGAGGATTTCTTTGGCCCTGTCAACTCTGACTTTGCGTTCTTTAACCATGCGTTCAGCTACCAAATCTATCAATTGATCTTTGGCGCCTGCGGTAACAGCGATGTTTCTAGCATGCAAGGACATATGGCCACGTTGAATTCCTTCACTTGATAATGCACGTAGGGCCCCGAGGTTTTGGGCTAAGCCGACAGCTGCTAAAACTTCACCGAATTCGTTTGCTGATTTTACGTTGAGAATTTTCATGGCGATTCTGGCGATTGGATGTGTTTTTACTGCTCCGCCGATTAATCCAACAGCCATGGGCAACTCGATTGAACCTTCTAGGTCACCATTTTTGTTTTTAATCCATTTCGAGAATGTTGTGTAAGGCCCGTTGAATGCTGCGTATGCGTGTCCGCCTGCTTCGATGGCTCGGTGGTCGTTGCCTGTGGCTAAGACGACGGCGATTATGCCGTTCATGGCGCCCTTGTTGTGGGTTGCCGCTCTGTAGGGGTCAGCTGTAGCGAAAGCGGAAGCATAAGCTATGCCATCCACTACTGCTTCGCCGCCTACTACTTCTTTGGGAACAGTGCACCATGCTTTCGCGAGACGTTTAACAGCTAAGTTGGATATTATGCGTAAGTAAACGTGTCCGCCGGTTAACTGCTCAATCATTGGAGATATAGCTTCAGCCATCGTGTTAACGGCGTTTGCGCCCATAGCGTCTCGGCAGTCAACAAACAAATGCACGATAAGCATTTGTCCCATTGTGGTTTCAATTATTCGGGCGTCAAGGTCCTTAGCTCCGCCTCCAAACGAGTTGAGAACGGGGTCTTGATCATTTGCTTTTTTTAGAATTTCAGCTTTTGCACCTAAAACTTGTTTTTTCGCTGCTTCGACATTTTCTATTTTAACGACTTGGATCTGGCCAATCATGACAGGTGCGCTGCTGCTTGTGTGGAATCCTCCGCCGTCACGAACCATTTTTGCTGCATAACTAGCCGCGGCAATCACGCTTGGTTCTTCAGTAGCCATCGGGATTAAGTAGTCTTTTCCGTTTATTTGGAAGTTAACGCCGATGCCCATTGGTTCGGGAAAAACGCCGATGACGTTTTCCACCATGTGGTCAGCTATATCCATCGGTAAAGAACCAGTGTTCTCAAGTAAACGAACTTCATCTTCAGTTAAACCTGCAAAATCCTTAATGATTGCTAACCGCTCTTTTGGCGGAAGCTTGTAGAAGCCTGAGATTACAGATGACTTAGCCATTGTCTATCACATTGCAAGTGACTGTTTGACTTTTCGCTTTTAAACTTTAACCAAGCCTAAGTCCAAAACATTGGGGTTACAGAGTAGTTTGACCGTTAGTTCTGGGCATGGCAACTGCTGAGACACCTAATCGCTTATTTATTTCGATAGCTAACGCGTCGCCGTTGCTGCGGTAATTATCAGTGATCACTTGCTTTGCCCCAGATCGTTTAACATATTCAATTAATCCGTCAAAGTCCGAGTGGTCACTTAACGCGACTAAATGTTCTCGGTCGCCAATTTGTCGACTGGGAAAACGAAACTCCCAACCGCTCAAACAAATGCGAGCGTTACGCAATCCTACGTGCTGCCTCTGATTCATATGGTAAAATGCGACACATGGCAAATTTCCATCTAAAAGTTCGTGCCCCTCGTTATCAGTGGAAAGCGACAGGCAACCTAAACGCATACCATGATGTTCACAAACCTTCGTAACTTCATAAACCCGTTCAGGCATAACAAATGGAACTTCAACATCTGCGTCTCTTAGGATCTGCATAGCTTCTTGGAGTTTGCCGTGATAACCGAAAACGTAAACTGCACCGCCACGTAGTCGTTTCTCAATCATGGAAACCAAAAGTTCACGTACATCAACATCGAAATTTCGCCGGCAGGATGGGCTTCCATATGTTGCCTCAACAACTAAAACATCGCAATCGACAACTGGTGTACCATCTAATCTAAAATCGCCCGTCCATACAATTCGGATTCCACCAGCGTCTTCAACTAGAACTTGTGCAGCGCCCAGGATGTGGTCGGCTTTGATAAAACTGATTTTCTCGTCTTTGTACTTTAAGACTTTGTTGTACTCTAAGGTTTTTACTGCTGCGCAATCTTTGAGTTTAAATGACCCGTTGAGTGTTTCTGTAAGGTCTCGGGTGGCTTTAGTCATCAAAACTTTCTCGCATCGTTTCAAGCTGCTGCGTAAACCGTAGAGGTGGTCTGCATGTGCATGAGTTACAACCCGCAAAGGTCTTGAAGCGTCGAAAGCGTCGCAGGCGACACTGTCACCTAATAAAACAGCGCCACTTTTAGTTACTAAAGCCCTTTCCGCCAAACCTTATCTTCTCGAAGTTTTTTCTGCCAACCAATCGATAAGCTGCTCTGGATCATCAGTTTCAATATTAACTCTAATCGGACCTAACGGTGATTCGGATGATTCCTCAGAAAAAGAAATGTGACCTACAAAAGCCACCTGCTTGTTTAAGTAGAAAGAAATCATGTTGCCCCTTATAGATTTGAACAGGAGTCTTCTTGATGCATCCCGGATTCGGTCGTTGTGAAGTAAAATGCGAAGTTTAAGCAGTGAATCTTGCCCTTTAGCTACTGCAGTTAATGAGTTGCCCTTGATGGAAGGTTTAATTGTTATGGTTGCATTGTCCAAAAAATTATTGACTGCCGCTTTAACGCTCTCCTCGTTTTCAGTGGGGTTAATTTGTGTCTCAACAAAAACTGTTACTTCAACCATTTCTCCTCAACCTTCTCCAATGATTCCTTTACTTTAGCTTTAAGATTTTCCAAGCTATTATCGTTCACTATCATCTGTTCAGCCATCGCTATTACATTTCCCAAACCAACAGTGAGTTCACGCATATTGCGTTCATTGAATACTTTCCATTCTGCTGGGTCATCACTTCTATGCCGATTAGAAAGGCGGTTGAAGCGTATTTCTGGGGATGCATGTATCGCTACGAGGCTGAATTTGGAAAAATGTTCTTTGAAGATGTCGGCTTCATAGAGACTTCTTAAACCATCAACGATGACTTTGTTGCTAGTTTGTTCTTCAATTTTTGGGACACATTTTTGTGCGATAACAAAGTTACCTTCTTTTTGCCGCAGTTCAAGCATGACTTTTCCCACATTCTGCGGCGTCAATTCAAAGCCACGCTTAACTGTTTCTTGCCTAACAACATCGCCCATAACAACAACTGCATAACCCAATTCGCGTGCAGTATCAACGACCAAAGATTTCCCTGAACCAGGCATCCCCGCTAAACCAATTACTAATTTGTCAGCGTTCACGTTATCTTAACCCTTTTTCGTTGTATAGCAGCATACTTGATTAAAAAGCATTTATGAGTGTTATGTGTTAAATTTAGTAGAAGGAACATTTAATGTCCGAGCAAATAAGAAGCTTCATCGCTTTCGACATGAAAAACGATAATGTATTAAACAGGATAGCAGCAGCGCAAAAACTGTTAATGCAAACAAACGCAGACCTCAAAATGGTAGAGCCAACTAATATCCACATCACCCTTCGATTCTTAGGGGGAATTAGCCCGGAGATGGTGGATAAAGTTCATTCAGCCATGAAGAACGTAAAGTTCAGCCCTTTCAACGTACAACTCCGTGGTTTAGGAGTTTTTCCAACACTTAATTATCCACGAGTTGTTTGGGCTGGAATAACTGATGGTGCAGAACAACTAAAAAGCATTTTTGAACAGCTTGAACCACAAATCCACGAGTTAGGCTTCGCGCCTGACCCTAACGGGTTTAGTCCACATCTAACCATTGCACGCGTTAGAACAGGCGCAAATAAACAGCGTTTAATCGATTTGGTAACTAAACAAGCTAACTATGACTTTGGTAACATAAGAGCAGATTGTTTAAAGCTTAAAAAAAGCCAGCTTTCACCTAAAGGTCCAACTTATTCAACGCTCAAAGAATACTGTCCCTAAATGATTAACCATGGAAAACGAATTAAATGCGTTGACTAAGCGGATTCTTGAAAAAATCACGCCTAAAAAAGAAGAATACGCCAAGATTGATGCTTTAAGCTGCGAACTTGAACAGAAAATAGCATTGGCATGCCTACAAGAGGGTGTAGAAGCAATCGTGCGGGTTGAAGGCTCCATTGCCAAAGATACATGGCTTAGCGAAAACCCCGACATCGACATTTTCATGCGTCTGCCAACTTCGATACCCAGAAAAAACCTTGGGGATATTGGTTTAAAAATCGCTAAAAAAGCAGCTGGCGACGCTGAGCAGCTGGAGCGTTTTGCTGAGCATCCTTACCTTGAAATCTTCCTTGGTGGTTACCGAGTGGACATTGTGCCTTGCTATGACGCTAAGCCGGGAGAATGGCAAAGCGCTACTGACCGAACTCCATATCATACAGACTACATCAGGGGGCATTTGGATAAGGGAGTGCTTGGTGAAGTTAGGCTTCTAAAAAGGTTCATGCAGGGAATTGCCGTTTATGGGGCCGAAATAAAAGTTGGTGGCTTTAGCGGTTATCTCTGTGAACTCTTAATTATGAAATATGGTTCTTTCGCTCAGACCATGCGTGCTTTCGCAGGATTCAATCGACGTGTTGTAGTTGACATTGAAGGTTTCTATGCGAAAAGAGCAAATGAACTTAAACTGCTCTTTCCCGAGTCACTGGTGATTATTGACCCAGTAGATAAAGGAAGAAACGTGGCTTCAGCTGTGCAACCTCAAAAACTCAACGAGTTCATCTGTGCGGCAAGAGAATTCCTGAAGAAGCCATCTGAATCTTTCTTTTATCCCCCTGAACCAGAAATTCTGCCTCTCGAGGCATTAAAGAGCCAGTTGGAGAACCGTGGTTCAGCAATCGTTTTTCTGGTTATAGGCGAGTTAAACGCTGTTCCGGATGTGTTATGGGGGCAACTGTATAGGTCCAAACGATCCCTGCAAACGCTGCTTGAGCTGAGCGATTACAAGGTTCTAAAAGATGCCGTTTGGAGCAACGAGAAAACTTTGAGCGTCTTCATGTTTGAGCTTGAACAGCAAGTTTTACCCAACGTAAAGAAGCATTTGGGTCCTCCGCTTGAACGAGAAGCTGAATGCGAGAGATACCTAACAAAATATGCAAACAATGAACGAGTGATTTCTGGACCTTACATTGAAGATGGACGCTGGATAGTAGAGTTGCAGCGTAAAACCACCGACGCAGTTGCGCTTTTCAAGGAGAAGTTGGCGGATGGAGGCAAGAATGCTGGCGTTGCAGATTTAGTTTCAAAGACTATCCAGAAAAACTTCAATATCCTTGTTAACAATGAAGTTTTTAATGTTTATGAAGGCAATGCCGACTTTGCAGCTTTCTTAACAGATTTTCTCTCTGGCAAACCATTCTGGCTAACCACCACCCAATAAACTCCCTAAGAAGAGTAAAACCAGACTATTGTTTTTGCAGCTATTAGAATATTGAACAATAATAGACGTCCTGCACCTGAAAAGAGACGCGAATAAAATGTTTAAGAGGTTTTTATTGACTTTCTTGTTCTAATTCTAATTACGACTGCCACAAAGATAACGACTGCTAACAATAGCGCAGTAAATATGCCAACGTAATGCTGAAGAAAGAATGACAAACTCCTGTATTCAGGTTGAAGCCAAAATGCGCAACTGTCACGTTACCCGTCATGCCCGATACAAGCACTGAGTCGTCGGGCAAAAGTTGCCAATCTTCACCCATGGGCAAAAAAACGCTGTCCGAAATAATAACACTCCACTCATCGCTTGAAGACCGTGACGTATTTAACCCCAGATTCACAGTTTGATTGCCCTCGCCCTCTGCATAGTAACTTAGTAAATCAACTGGATAAGAGTAATTGACAGAAATGCGAGCCCAGACAGTAACATTAGAGTTCTGAGCCGAAATCCTCAGCTCACTCAAACCCTGAGTTGCGTTGAGTCCCAAAAAACTAAGATCTTGAAAATCTAACTTTAAATTCTTAAACGTCCAGAAACCGTTTTCAAGTGTCGCCGCCGAATAAGATCCGTTTAGGGCAAAACTTATGGTGCCGTTGTATTGGGGAATGCTGAACTTATCTGCGGCTGTGAAATCTGTTTGGGCTTGACCTTGTGCGGTGGCGCAAAGCGGCGGGTTTGCCAATAGCCAAATCAGCATCAAGGGTATCCCCGCCCAAACCGCCTTTCTGAACTTTTCCAAAGTCTCACATGCAAATAGATTTGGCGTCTGTGATATGCTATAAGGCTTTCTAACTCGCCGATGAACAACGTTCACTAAGCGCCCTAGTGTCGTTTAATCCACCTCTCGTTTGGTTGGTAATCCTGATTTTCGGTGCTTAAATGATACAAGATTTTCCCTTTGACCCCAGATGAAGTGGGAACAAAATTCGAAGAACACCGCTGCGGAAGCAGTGAAAACATCACAAAAACCATCATAGGTGCTAAATGTTTATATCAAGAAGAAACATCAAGCCCAAAAGGATAGTGAACCCATGTCCTCTGAAAATGCTGAAAAATTCCAGTTTCTCGTTAAATTAGCTCTCGAAAAAGGAGCCGCTGACGCCAAAATCATCCCTACAAGCAAAGTCGTTGTCGAAGACCGCGTGGTACTCAAATGCAAAGTCGGCTGCAACCACTACGGCAAAACCCTCGCTTGCCCGCCCTATACGCCCTCAGCTGAGGAATTCCGAAAAATCGTGGGTGAATACAGCTATGCCATGTTCATGAAGTACAAATCGAACGCAGAAGCCGACCCGAAATGCTAAAGCAGCTTATGGTAGCGGAAACCGACCCCACCGTCCCCAAAGAAATCAAGGAAAAAGCCGCGAAGTTCTGGCAGGACTGGAAAGACGACAAACGCAAAATGCTCCAGAGCGTGGTTGACTTGGAAAAAGCAGCAATGAACAAGGGCTACAGCTTAGCCATATCGTTTGTTTCGGGTCACTGCCAACTCTGCGAAAAATGCAATACAGAAACAAAGATTTGTGCGCACCCTAACTTGGCACGTTGGTCTGAAGATGCAGTTGGAGTTAACGTGAAAAAAACCGCCGCTAACGCTGGAATTGAAGTTACTTTTCCCTTTGCTAAAAACCCTGAATCCTTCGCAATACTTCTAATTGACTAGCTTCTTCGGAATAAGTAAAGGCTAAATAATTTAAACGCACAAAAAGAGAAGTATGAAGATTCTGCTTGACGAAATGTACGCCGGTTTGAAGGAGTACTTGGAAACTTTGGGCTACGAAGTTTTGACTGCTCAGGAGTCGGGTTTGAAAAGTGCTAAAGACCGGGAAATCGTGGAATATGCAGGAAAATACAACTTGATTTTAGTTACACAAGACCAAAAACCAGCTGAACTTGCAGAGTTGCTGGGTATTAAATGCATTTTTATTTCAAGTTTAATGGTTGCCAAATTGGTTGACCAAAAAATAAGGGAACTTTAAGTTTGGATATTTTAGCAATTGACAGAGAAAAAGAGGAAGAAGTTAATACCAAATTACAACAAGACGATGAGTTCAGAAACCAACCTCATTGAATTTCTTTCTACGCCTAACATTCAAAATTAAACAGCATTTTTGGTTTGGTCCTATGGATTAGGATAAGTTAAGATTGCTTTTAGCTTGTCAAGAATCGAGATTGTTGTGGTAACTCGATTGCTTTTTAAAAAAGTCTGATTTGCTTCCAAGAATCAAAGGTAAGGCAAGCGGTTTTTAGCAACTATATAGCAATTTTTAAAATCCAAACTGAATTTTTCAACAATCTCAATCCTTGACTTAAAAAAACAGGTTAGTTTAGATTCCTTGACAAGAACCCTTTTAACGCAATTCATTCCTTAGTTAAGTATGGGAAAAAGTTGGTTAATTATTGGGGTCACTATCGTTTTAGCCATTTCATCATCAGTTTTGATTATTGGATACCAACCTATTGACAGCACCCAGCAAAATATGGCTGAGTCTTGGATGTTTAAAGGGGCATACGCAACATACCAAGGCCAAATAGACGCCCTATCTATACCGGTTAGCATAGATGAAACAATACAAGTTACTAACTTAAACGCCACCCATGTGCAAATTCAGACTAACTCATCAATTGCCACATCTTTTGCGCCAACATTATCCGACAAAACTACTTTATGGATCAATAAAACAAACATCAACTTTCAACCTGAAGGTATGACGCAGGTAATGACATATAACACGAAAATAACCATTAGAAACATAGGAAGCCGAGATTGCATAGCCTACGATTACACCAACAAAGCAATAAACGCTACATATTACATAGACAATGTTCTTCTGTGGCCCGTCAAAATTGTCTTTACGACAATTTTTGAAAATCAAACCTACCACATAGAATTTAACCTTAAAGACACAAACATAAAGCAACTAAACTAAAGTTACAATTACATGCTTTTGTTTTCAAAGAAAAACGCCTCTTTGGCGATTATGGTGCTAACATACCGCTTGTAATACGTAGGTGTAAGAAAAAGAAAAAAATTAGGTTGCAGGTTCAAAAGTTGAATCGGGTAGCTCTGGATTTATAACAACATTTGTTATTGTTACGTTGTCACCGAATGAATTTTTGAATGATACGTTTCCGTTTCCGGTCCAATTTGCTTTCAGCTGGTTTAAAGTTTGAGTCCACTCAGCTCCCCACAGGTTGTTTAACTCGTTGTAATTGGTGCTGACCCATGTGCCATTTTCATTTTTCCATGCTCCCTGGTTCTGCGAATTCACAATGTAAGTAAAGCCTGTTTGGTCTAATGCATCAGCATATAAGGTTAATCGAATTTTTTGATTGGATGTTCCAATGTCTGTTACTGACCACTTGAATGGGTTGGGGGCGCCGTGGCTACTTATAGCGTTGCTTCCGACTACATCAGCACTAACTTGAAGGCTTGTTGCATTCTGAACTGTAAAAACGTCTTGTTTGGTTGTTCCGTTCTGGGAAAAGTAATAGATTACAATTGCACTTAGAACGATGGCAACTATGATTATCGCTACAATCACTAAGTTAGAAAAACCTTTATTCATAAAAAAACCTTAATTGATATTTTATTTTTATGATTTAAATACTTTTGTTACCTTGCATGAGTTTTGCCGAAGCAAATACGATAGATGAAAAAGCCAAGTTATGTTTAAAATGGGTTATCTCTATGAAAAATTAATTAGGCTCCAATTTTGTTGGTTGGATTAAGATTTAATTGGAAAAGTTGGACGTGAATTACTGTTTAGGTTGCAGTTACACCTTTGATTTACTCTAAGACACAGACCTAACCAAGGCATCGAAAACCTATCTCTCAAAACAAACAGACCGTTTAAAGAAGAAAGGCATAAACTAAAATCATAAAGAAAAGCCAAATCAGTTTAGTCAATAAACCTTTACGAAAATCAGTCAAGAGTCTTGTACGAGAAGTCTTTTATCTGCAAACAAATCCTAAGATTAAGCATGGGCAATACAAACAAGACTTTCTCTTTACTTCTCGTGGTTATCTTGGCAGTTTCAAGCCTAATGACGGTTGAATCTGCAAGTGCTCAATCAATACCTAAACCTTCTGTCCCAGAATTCACCGTTACGCTCAAAGATACTTCTTATGACGTTTCCCCAACCGCATCTGTCAACCCTTACACCGGGGAGACAATAACAAATGAGGGTAGACACGTTGAATCCAGAACGATAGAAATTAGAATTAAAAATGAACCCTTTTCACCCTTAGAAATTCAGGCAGGTACAGCTAGGTGGACAGTAGGATACTTCTATCAAATTCGTTGGAAAGGTCATTTTGAAGATCAATGGAATACAATGTTTTTGACAGACGACCTCTTGGGCAGGAATTCCGGGTCTGAAACAATGTTTGCGCTAGAGGGTACATATTCGTTAGCTGATGGTCTAAGTATTCATAGGCAAGGCATGTACGCCGCTTTTCTCTCAACAATTCCTCCGAAATCTCAATTAGATTTTCAGGTGAAAGCTATGATAGGTTATGTTCATAGGGTTCTTGAAGGAGGTATGGCACCATGGATTTTTACTGGCGAGGAGAGCGATTGGAGCAATACACAAACAATAACCATACCTGAAACTTCCACCTCAACCTCACCTTCACCAAATCCAACACCTACACCCAGCATTCCAGAGTTTCCCTCATGGACAGTACCTTTACTCCTTAGTACAATGCTGGTCGTTGCTGGTTTGTTGGTCTACCACAAAAAACACAAACACAACTCAGTAAAGAAAGTTTGACCGAGGCAGTTAATGTTTGCCCGTTTACTCACAACAACCTAAACTGAATTTAGTTAGAGACTTTGACAAGCATATTTTTTAGATAGGCTAAACCAGTGGTTAAGTGATTGCTATGAGCAAGAGAGTAGTGGCTGTAGGAATAATTCTCATTATTCTGTCTTCATCTTTACCTTTAGCATTTGGGTACTTTGAAACCAATATTATTGATACCTCATGGACTGACAGTGTTATACAATTTTTGAATAATGCACAACCTTATCCACAATGGAAAGACGAATACACTCTGAATGCTTACACCATAACTCTGTTTGAAAATGGGACAAGCACTTTTGTTAATGCTACTAATGGAGATAGCTTTTCATCTTATCTTCTAAACGTAATGACAAGAGCTGACAGTCAGATGAGTTCCGTGAGTGATGCTTTTGTTAATAATGTAACTCAGAATGATAAGGTAATTTATTTACGAAGTAGATTAGGCACTAACTTTGCTCAGGCAGGAACTTTTGTTTGGGATACATATTTTGTTTTGGAAGATAACCTGTATCAAGGTAGTTTAAAGGGAACAATATTCGTAGAGCATGATTCTGACAATGTACGTACATGGCAGCATTGGGCTATACTACTAGGGCAAAGCTCTACACCCAGTCCTTCACCAGCACCAACTTCTCAACCCACAGCCAACCAAAATAATTCACCTACACAAAACCCAATAGCCACTCCTTCAATATCTCCAACAGCAAACCCAACTCCAACTCCAACTGTTCCAGAGTGTTCTTGGTTAGCGATTTTGTCATTGTTTGTCTCTCTGCTGTTCTGTGTGGTATTGGTTAGGTTTAGAAATAGAATAAATAAAAATACTAAATGAAAATTGGTTGCTAAGGTAAATGGCTAAAACTTCAACTAAGCGTAGAAGTATTCTACTTGCGTCCATAATAATAGTTGTAATTGTAGTTTCATCGATTGGAGCAGTATTTTACCTATTAACATATGATAATGTGGCGGTGTCAGGGACAGCCTTTGTTAGTGGTGCTGCCTTTCTTGCCCCAAAGCTTCGAACAATACAGTTTACGGATACTCAAACAGGCGCCACTACTTCTTCCAATTTTACTTTTGCTTCCCAAGCCATAAATGTAGGAAACTATTCGGTTACCCTGAAGAATGGGCATTCGTATAACGTGTACATAACTTTCTCTGTTATGGTTTCATACGGGCTTGAAACCGAGTTTATTAAAACCTTTACTGTCAATGCACCTGTTGGACAAACAGCAATAACTAAAGACTTTATGTACCCTAATCCATCATGAAGGCAGTGAACCTCCGAGCAAGTGAATAATCCTATGGGAAAGACAGATAGCAGACTAAGATGCAAGAACTGTGGGCACCTAATCTTTGTTGAAGATGGAAAACTGAAACATAAACAATCTAACCACAGCATGTATTGCCCATGCAGAAAACCAGAATCTTAAACTATTGGAAAGTAGATAATTTTTCTGAGCTTAGTTAGTCAAGAAACTTTGACTATAAAAGTGTTCCAGTTTGGAACAAACCTACTGTTTACTTGTTCCTTGAATAGAACTATAAGCTGGTTGCCTCTGTTAATTATTTAGATGAAGGAAGAAGATGCAAAAATTAAGCATGGGTAGAATCAGCAAGACTCTTGAATTATCCCTAATTCTCATCGTTGTTATTTCATGCCTAACTTTGCTGATAGTTAAACCCGCCGAAACCCAACCAACCGCTACAAGGGATGAACATACAACTCCCTACGTGGTAAACTACATTTCTGGACCTTGGAGCCAAAGCAGTGACTCTATTTCAGAAGGCTACACGGCAGGAAACATTATTCTTGTAAACCCCACAAGTAACTCGGTTAGTGGCGTTACATTGACTATACAAGTTGATCATTCAGACGTAATTACCCCAAGTATGAGATTGTGGGACTCTAACTATACATTAAACCCGCCCAAAACATTTTTCCAAAGTGAACAGTTGTTTGAAGATATACAGAATTTCAGCACCCCAATAACATCAATCAACATTGGGCCAAGCCAAAAAGAAACCATCAGCATAACTATCCCAAGCTCAAATTCATTCCAGTTCAACTCCCATAACCTCAAAATCAACGTCTCCCAAAACAATTTTGGCGACATCATCAACGGTCAATTATTGACTGTTCCACAAACAGAAGCCTACTTGCAAATCGTAAACTTTGGCGCAATAGAATCTGACGAAAAACAATCATCAAGTACTTTAACAGTACATTAAACAGCGACATGGTCACCGTTGCCTACAACCCCAATTTCTACCAACGATACCGTAACATTTCAAAGTGTGATTATTATTCAGACAACTTCGGTATTATGCATCATATGGGTGCGCTTGACTTCACCTACTTCAACGTAACCGTTTTCAACAACAACACCTTTCCTATAAGCAGCATAACATTGTTTGGGCAGACAACACGCCTAGGAAGCTACGGTAATTATTGGAGAGCTTTAATGGACTATGTAATGCAGCCCAGCGAGACTTACCTTTTTCCAGTTAAATCAACAGAACATCCATCTTCTGCCTACGTAACAGGGTATATAGCTAATAATTCCGAATCTGCAACCCCAACTCCTTCTGTTCCAGAGTTTTCATCAGTAATAGCTATAACACTTCTAATCATGATGACTTTAGCTGTTGCAGTAGTGTTTAGGAGAAAGATATAATGAGAAAGGCAGTTTGGGTGACTGCCATTCTTCTAATCTTTATAGCAACAGTTAGCTCTGCATCTACTGCTCAACCAATGCCTTCTATACCACAGTTTACTGTGCAATTTATTGATGAGTCTTATACTATTCAAGCCAATACTACAATAGACCCATCCACAGGTAAGACAGTTACAAATCCCTCACAATACATCAATAACAAAACCATTCAAATCTCCATCAAATATGAATCCAAAGCCGTTGCCTTTCAACAATATGATATACGCTTAAAAAACCACAATGCACAAGAGTGGACCAATATTTCATCTATTAGGGCTGACCCTCAAACAGAATATGCCTTTTTAACATTTGCCATAGCTGGAAATAATGCCACTGGCAACTTTACCAATCATATCGATACAGTTGCAGCTGGTGATAAAGTAGATTTTCAAGTACTAGACGAGTTGTGGATACAGCGTATTAGTGGCGAGGAAGGCAGACTATTTCCATTGGCAGAGAGATTACGTCCTCTATAAAGAAAGCGATTGGAGTCCCACACAAACAGTAACCATTATTGAAAGTTCTGTTCCCGAGTTTTCTGTACCCTTAACCATCACAGTCCTTATTATGGTAACAGTGGCACTTGCAGCAGTGGTCAAGAGAAGGAAAAAGGTATGAGAAAAGTTGTTTTTGCTCTAACTGCTATTTTAGTGATAGTTTTCTTAATCCAACCCTTAACTTTGGTCAAAGCAGCTGATGCTCCAAGCTATAAATTAGCAATTCAATCACCTGCAGAGTCTTGGAATAGAATCTACAATACAACAACCATTGAGGTGAAAATATCAGGCACTACATACACATCATATAACGTTGTTGCAATCTACTATAGCTTAGATGGCTCCTCTAAAATACTACTTAATCAGACAAATCAAAGAGATATGTATGGTTTTATGCATTATACAGCTATTGGAACTTTAAGCAACTTAGCAAATGGAGAACACTCTCTGAGGGCATATGCAGTAGATTCACAGGGAGGTACTTTGACTAGAGAAATAACCTTCAGTGTAAATACTTCCCATACATACCCTGCCTTCATTCTATCACCATCAAACACTAGTTATAGTGAAAATGATATACCATTAGAAGTTGTCATTATACCCAAAAAACCAAACCATCATCTTGGATTAACTATAGATTATGAACTAGATAATTTATCAACCCATACTAATACAAGAAACAGTACACTTTTAGGACTAACAGATGGACAACAC
>CAWEZP010000009.1:0-627482 GCA_963813675.1 Candidatus Bathyarchaeota archaeon | reverse complement strand
TGCGACATATCCTAAATCGGGTTCAAAACTAGTTAAACGCTCATTAGAGGAAAAAACAAGAAAGGTTCTCGATGAAGAAGCCAAGAAAATCCTCGATGCAGGTGAACGCACAGGAATGGGCGAAGAACTTGCTGAGATGATTAGTTGCGCCACAGCATATCACCATGCAGGGTTATCTGGAGCTCACCGCAAAATAATCGAAGACGCATTTAAAAACCGAAAAATCAAGGTTTTGACCGCCACGCCAACGCTGGCATGGGGCGTCAATCTGCCCGCAAGAACAGTTATCATCCAAGACTATCGACGTTTTGAAGCAGGATTAGGCAACTACCCCATAAGTGTCTTGGATTATAAGCAGATGGCAGGCAGAGCAGGCAGACCAAAATACGACAAATTCGGCGAATCTGTGCTTATTGCAAAAACTGCTGACGAAGCCGACTTCCTCATGGAAAACTATGTGTTGGCAAAAACAGAGAAAATCTGGTCTCGTCTCGCCGTAGAGAAAATTATCCGTACACATGTACTCTCAACGATAGCCTCGGGCTTCGCTGACACGGAACAGGGTATTTACGAGTTTTTCGGAAAAACCTTCTACGCCTACCAATTCGACGTGAAAGCCATCAAAAGCGTCATAAACAAAATCCTACGCTTCCTCCATGACGAAGAAATGATTCTTGTTGCAGGCGACCAAATCCTCGCCACCAAATTCGGCAAACGCATAAGCGAACTCTACATTGACCCCTTATCAGGTGTAATTATCAGGGATGCACTGCAGAGCAAACCACCTATTTTAACAGAGTTCAGCTTACTCCACATAGTCTCCCACACACCCGATATGGGTCCAATAATGAGACCATACCAACGAGAAATGGAGCAATTAACAGTCCAAACTGAAGCCCACCAGCAAGAATTATTCACAACACCCCCCGACCAATGGCGCGACCAAATTGGCTACGTCGAATTTCTAGGTGAAGTCAAAACCGCCATGGTTATGAATAATTGGATTGAGGAGCTGCCCGAAGAAAAAATCATTGAACGCTTCAATGTTCAACCCGGAGACCTCTACCGAACCATCGAAACCGCCAAATGGCTTCTGCACGCCACAGACGAACTATCGCCTGTAGTTGCCAAAAACAAGGAGGTTTCAGCACTAAGTCACGAACTTGTTGAACGCGTTTCTAAAGGTATCAAGAAAGAGCTTTTGCCAATTGTTGCATTGGAAGGCGTTGGCAGAGTCCGCGGACGCATCATATTCAACGCAGGATACCAAACAATCCCAGACCTAAAGCACGCCTCCATAGAAGAACTAACCAATTTGCCATCAGTGGGTCCAAGATTGGCAAAGAAAATCAAAGAGCAAGTCGGTGGCTTTGTCAAAAAAGAAACGTGGGAAAACTTCGATAAGGCAGATGAAGTTTCGCAGAAAGGCTTGTTTGATTTTTAAACTTTTTTTGCGAACCGCTCAGCCTGTTTAACTGCTGTGCCCAAGTAGTTTTTGGGATTTAATGCTTGGTAGATTTCTTTCTCTGTTAGTTTGCCGCTGATCAATTTGTCTTCGAGAAGAACTTGCTTGAAGATCTTTTTGTTGAACGCACTTTGGATTGTTAGTTTCCTGAGCATTTCGTGAGCGTCCTGCCTGTTCACACCCTTATTCGCAAGCGCCATCATTACGGATTCCGACATTGCGCGTCCTTGCGTCAACGACAGGTTCTGCAGCATCCGTTCGCTGTCAATACGCAAGTTGTCAACGATGTTACACATGAGGTTGAGTATGTAATCGAGCAGTATGTTTGATTCAGGGAGAATGAAACGTTCGGTTGAAGATTGGGTTAAGTCGCGTTCATGCCATGTAACCATGTCTTCCAATGCTGGGGTGCTGAGGCTTCGGATGATTCGGGCTAAACCGCACACGCGCTCGCATGTTTCAGGGTTCTGCTTATGCGGCATAGTTGAGCTGCCCACCTGTTTTTTTTGTTCAAACGACTCGAAGAGTTCAGCGATTTCGGGGCGTTGGAGTTCGCGGATTTCAGTTGCAAAATTCTCCAATGAAGAAGCCACCGACGCATAAATGCAAATGAGTTCGGCGTAGCGATCTCTTTGGACTATTTGCGTGGAAATTTCAGCCGCATGGAGAAACAGTCGCTTCATAACGAGCTCTTGAATCTGCTCAGCATGCTCGCCTAAACCCGCTTGTGTGCCGACAGCGCCGCTTACTTTTCCAACCAAGACACGTTTCTTGCACTCTTCCAAACGCTCTAAGTGCCTTATGATTTCGTATCCCCAAACTGCAAACTTGAAGCCCAAAGTAATGGGCAACGCGTGCTGTCCGTGAGTTCTGCCAATCATTACAGTGTCTTTGTGCAAGAGAGCTTGTTTCTGCAAAATAACCTTGAATTCGATGAGCCTTTTCTCTATGACTTTTAAGGCGTCTTTTAGTTGCAATGCATTGGCTGTGTCCACGATGTCGTAACTCGTTGCCCCAAGGTGAACGTATGCGCCGCTTGGGCCACAGAGCTCCGAGAGTGCACGCACCAGCGAGGCAATGTCATGCTTAATTTCCTTCTCAATCTCCTTCACCCGCTCAACCTTGACGTATTTGATGGATGCCATGGTGGCGATTTTTTCAGCGTCCTTCTTTGGGATGTTTCCTACTTCAGCATGCGCCAGAGCCAAGGCGGCTTCAACATCAAGTAGCTTCTGGACTCTGGATTCTTCGTCGAAGATTTTGAGCATTTCTGGCGTTCCATAACGGCCAGTGTCGATTGGCAGGATAGGCAAGTATTGGTAACCTCAAAGAGGGATATGCAGATTAAACATTAATGTTTTACCAAAGCACTTACACAATGTAAGTAAGCTGGGTGTTTGATTACATGAAAGTTACAGTTGCAGTGTTGGATAAAAACGGTGATAGCACCGTTGAGAGAGTTCTAGACGTGTTAAACTCGTTTGATCTGTGGATGCCATCTCATTTTGGGTTGATTTCCCCAAAGAAATGTGTTTTCGAAAAAAATGTCGAAATCATAAAAAAACAGGGCTTAAAATCGTCGACTGTGGCAGGCTACGTTACTTCAAAACCCAAGTCAACAAGCGACTACGAACACTTGCAATTGGATGATGAGGCGTTGCTCTTTGAAGGTCGAGTTTATTCACCCATACCTGAAATCTCTGTTACGCAGCAAGTTGCCAAGGCTCCACTTCACTGCGAAGCCACCCTACAGACAATGATGGAACAGGCGGATGGAGACTACGCATTCTTAATTGTCAAAAACGGTTGGGTTGCAGCGGGAAGAGACCCCATCGGAATTCAACCGCTCTATTATGGGGAAAACAGGGACATCGCCGCCTTCTCCACGAACAGAAAAGCCTTATGGAAACTCGGAATAGAAAACCCCCAATCGTTCCCACCGGGAAATTTGGCGTTTGTTAGCAAAGAAGGTTTCAAATTTAAAACCATAAAAAAATTAACTTTCACCAAACCAAAGCAAATAACGATGGATGATGCCGCAAACTATCTTCAAAGCCTACTTGAAGAATCCATTAAGCGTCGGGTGACCGGTTTAAAAGAGGTCGCTGTCGCGTTTTCAGGAGGTTTAGACAGTAGCGTGGTAGCTTTTTTGGCAAACAAATGCGGGGTAAAAGTCACCTTGCTACATGTAAGCTTGGAGAATCAACCAGAAACGGAAGAAGCGATGAAAGCCGCAGACGAATTAGATTTGCCTTTGCAAGTAGATTTGTTCAAAGACTCCGATGTCGAAGCAGTATTGCCCAAAGTTGTAGAATTAATCGAGGATCCCGATCCAATTAAAGCAAGTATCGGGGTGCCATTTTATTGGGTTGCACAGAAAGCTGCTGAAGCGAACTTTAAAGTTGTGTTAGCAGGGCAGGGCGCAGACGAACTTTTCGGAGGCTACCAGCGCTATGTTACTGAGTTTTGCAAAGATGGTGGTGAATCAGTAAGAAAAACGATGTATGGCGATGTGGTTAGGATTCATGAGAGCAACCTTGAGCGGGATCTAAAAATATCTGGGTTCCACAACGTTGAGTTGCGCGTGCCTTTTGCATCGTTTAATTTAGTGGAGTTTGCACTTGGTTTGCCAGTTGAATTGAAAATCGAAAGTAAAGCCGTCACGCTGCGAAAGCTTGTGTTAAGGAAAATGGCGCTAAACGTTGGTATGCCAACTTCGATGGCGCAGAAACCCAAGAAGGCTGTTCAGTATTCCACTGGAATAAACGATGCCATAAAACGAATAGCAAAAACCCACGAGAAAACAGTCAACGAATACATTGATGAAATCTTTCAGCAATCCCGAAACAACATATAGGCAAAAATAGTTGGCATATTTGAATTCTAACATCCAAGCTATTCAGTGCACCTTAGACAAGTAGGTGTCATGAATATTTTGCCAATAGATTTATCTTCTTTTATCTTGCCCAAGGAAAAAGCGTTAATGAGATTTATAAAATAATGATAAAAACGCTTGATGTTATTAGACAAATGGTGTTCGATTTGGATCTAAAAGTTAAGATTGTAAAAGAAAAAATAATAGCCAGTTTTTTTACACAAAAAATCTTTTTTTCTTCTAAGAATAGATATAGAAATAATGAATGGTTGACCAGATGATCTTTTTAGGGGGTTAATCTGACTCTATCACGTGGATAAAGCGTTACTTCCCTTATGTTCTTGTTCCCAGTTAAAATCATCGTTAACCTTTCAAGTCCCAATCCCCAACCAGCATGCGGTGGCATGCCGTAATCGTAGGCTTGCAAATGGCACTTGAACGATTCAGGATTCAAACCTTTTTCTTGTAGTCTCTGGATTAATTGGTCTTTTTGAGCTATTCTTGTCCCACCCGAAACCAGCTCAATGTAACGCCACATTAAATCGAAACCTTCGCATACTTCAGGTTTGTCTTCTCGTGGTTTAATGTAGAAGGCTTTTGCGTGTGTGGGCCAATCTGTTATGAAATAGAAAAATGGGTAAAGTTTGCCAAGAACCCTGAAAGCTTCAGTTGGGATGTCTTCGCCCCACGGAATCGTTACATCCTGTTTCTTTAAATCTTCGAGAACTTTGTCGTAAGTTAAACGTTTGAATGGAATTTCCGGAGTTTCAAATTTGTAGCCAAGCACCGACAATTCGTTAGCGCATTTTTCTTTTACGATGGTGCAAGCGTGGTGAATGACTTGTTCAAGAAGCGTCATAACATCAGTGGCATTCATAAAAGCTGCTTCAATGTCGACTGACGTGAACTCGCTTAGGTGTCTTCTGGTATGCGATTCTTCAGCACGGAAAAAAGGTCCAACCTCAAACACCTTCTCAAAACTTAGGGTTAATTCTTCTTTGTAGAGTTGTGGGCTCTGGGCAAGGTATGCTTTTTGCCCAAAATAGTCAACGCTGAATAATTCAGCTCCGCCTTCAGTTGCGGAAGCAATGATTCTTGGCGTGTGGATCTCTAAAAAATCTTTCGCGAATAGGAAAGTGCGTATCGCTTCAAGCGCAGTATGCTGAACCTTGAAAGTGGCTAAACTTCTTTCTTGGGTAAGGTCAAGTGGTCTTGCATCTAACCGGACTTCGATAAGTGCTGGGGTTTTGCCAGTGATGTCAATGGGTAATTGCTCGGTGGCGACATTAAGGATTTTGAAGTCGCTTGGGATTACTTCGATGCCTCGTGGTGTCATATTGGTTTTTTTTACGTTTCCTTTAACGCCAACACAAAACCTTTTTTGCAAAAGGTCAGATTTAGCTAAAACTTCAGGCGCGATTCTTTTTTTAGGTATCGTTAACTGAATTGTTCCTTCGCGATCTTGCAGTATGATGAAACGGATTCCGCCAAGGTCGCGGATGTCTTGGATCCAGCCAAAAAGCGTAACAATTTGTCCGTCAATTTCAGGAGTTACCTGGTTTGTATAGTGACTTCTAACATAGTCGTCAATAGAGTCCAAGTTCATACTATTCGCCAACCTTAATCTGCAATTTCAACGCGTAAAGACATTTTTCGTACTTTACTGGCAATTTCCTTCAAAGCTTTAAGGTCAAAGGGCAACTGTGCGCCTCGTTTCCTCTTAAGGATCACTCGTGTTTCAGTAGTTCCGTCTGGAATCCAGATAGTGTTGATCGTTAAGATACTGAAGGGAACAAAGAGGTCTTCAAGGAATTTGCGATCGTCAACACCATGCTCTAATACGCGAACGTTTTTGCCTGTTTCATCACCAAGGGTTTTGACGATTTTGCCGCCGTAACCCAAAAGTTTGGGGACATCTCCATGTCCAACCAGGATGGCTAAGGTTTTTTCAACATCAATTGCCTTGTAGAAGCAGACGTTTTGCAGGGATGGATACTTCTCTTCTAGGGAGAGCAGTATACGGGCGACTTTGAGGTCTATGTCGCTGATTTCGCCAGCTTTGACTTTGGCTGAACATTTTTGGCATAGTATGCCGCTTTTTAAGCAGAAACTGCATAGTTCTGTTTTCATTTGTGGTTCTGTTTTCCTGCAAAGAAGGAGTTTCGCTAAAGCGTGATTTATCTTACCAGCGTTATTTCAATGGTGCTAACATTGGTTGCAGTGTTACCCTCTTCTTGATCTTGAGGTAAGAATCGGTCTGTTCCGATACTTATGCTTTTAATTTTAGCATCTGGCAGGAATCTGTGTCTAACAACTTCGGCTACGTCGATTGCTCGGCTGATGGATCTGCCGCGCGCTTTTATACTGACTTCTTTTGCTCCGCCATGGAAGAATGTAATGCATGCGAGGACATAGTTCATTATTGGTTTTTTGCCGATTAAGACTGCGCTGGCGTTTTCCGTCACGTTTCGCTTCACTCCTAGTTTACTTTTAAGTGGCTTGACTTAAGCTTTTTTTCAAAATAAATACATTGTGGTGTTTAGTTTATGTAATTGCTGAAAGTAAATCGGTGGTTTTAGATTAAAGTTAGCTTGTAATTTTACGTGTTAATGGATGTTGAAAACACAATACCTCTTTACACTTCATCCTTCTTTTCAGAAAAACAATAGTATTTGGCGAAACAAACTTTCGAATATTAACTATGTATTCCGATTATTGTTTGCTATTTGAGAAATCTATTCACCATTTAGGAGTCAGATTATTAAGGAAGCGTGCAACTATTTGTAAAGGTTTAACTCAACAAAACAACACAAAAGTGACAAAATTGGAACCATTAACTAAACGTTCAATTCAACTCTTAAAAACACTCTACGAGAAAGGCAAATCCACAAACACCTACACACTAAGAGTTAAACAAGATGAATTATCCAACCAGTTAGGTGTAAGTAGACAAGCATTAAATGTCCATTTGCGCAAACTCAAAAATCGCGGTTACATCCGCACTGGAAGAGGCTTCATTGATGTCACAGAAAAAGGATTAAGCGCATTAGGCGTATCTACAACACCAGCTTTCATACTTCTTAAAGTTTCACCTATCAAACGTATCCACGTTTATGAGCAAATTCATGAGCTAGCAGTTTCCAGAGCATTCCGCATAGCAGGCGAGGTTGACGCTTTGATCATTGTTGAACGCGAAAACCTCGATGAAATATTAAAGAAACTATATAGCATCGATGGAATAGAAGACACTCGCTCATACGTTACAATTGAAGTAATCAAGTAACGTGTTTTTACATTCAACACAATATCCAAAAGTTTAGACAAAAGGTATATTTGATACTTAACCATCAAAGACTTAGCCAAAACGGAAGGTTAACTATAAAATGCCAATATTAGACCCAGTAAAAAAAGCCATAGCGCAAGAACACCGTCTGCACATGAAAATTTGCAGGGACTGTGGCTCACGTAATGCTGCAACAGCGTTGAAATGCAGAAAGTGCAAGGGCAAGAACCTGCGCTGGAAGAAACGTGAAATAGTAAAGTAAAAAGTTTTACTTTTCTTTGTTCAACATTCTAAAAATCAGGCACTGCTCTTTAAGTGCTCTTTTTTGTCTGTAGCCCAAATGATATAGAGGCGTATTAGTGAACAGGAGAATAAAGTTGATGCTCAAACGATCTACCAGCCAAATGTGTGCACAATCAAAACCCAATGTTAACCTGGGCAAGAAAGAATGTCCAAATTAAAAAAAATATCTGTAAACAGTAGCCGTGGTTTATGCTGCCATTACTAAAACCCATTTAACCGAGCCACAAGTTCTGAACGGTGGAAAAATCTCAGTTTTAGATAAAGAAATTCGAGCCTTTTCACCCTTACTTTTACAGAAGTGCTCGTACAAACCTGATTCCGGACATTTCTCGCCAGTTCGGAATAATTTTTTTCCCGATTTTTTCTCTGTTATAAATATCCGACAATTCTTTTGGCAAGGTAAAGCATTATTAGCTTTTGCTAAAACCAATTAACCTAAAATTTAAGCAGGTTAGAGGACTTTTCTGAGCGTTTCCATGTTGAAAATGGTGCATGCACACCCATTCTTTAACAAAGGTATGGCCTGCCCTGTTATGTTCATGCCATTAATAAGTGGACCCATAATTTTCATTTCTTCTCCACACGCCACTCCAACTATGCCTTCATATCGACTATTCTTGATAATCTTGGGTATGCAGGAACCTCCAGGCAACAAATAAACATCATAACCCTTCTTTCTTGCATATTGATCTGCCATGTTAACCATACAATCGTCAGAACAATGCATACACGTGTAACATGGAGTGATAGGGTTGAATGTTGCTTTGCAACGGCCATCCATGAATTTTCGCGAGCAATGTGGAAGGAACAATGCCCTCTTCTTTGTTTGCAAAAACCGGCCTCTCTCCAAACTGTTAATGGCTTGCAAATCAATCAGATCTTGAAGTAATGCAACTGCATCTGAAAGGTTTAGTCCAGTTGCTTCCTGAATTTTAAATTTAAGAATCAAATCATTAAGTGTTGATAGAAAACTTTTGTGCATGCCCTTCTGGTAACTAATCAAAGCGATCTCTGTGAAGAAGAAGCGCGGGACCTTTGAGAGGTCGAAAGTAAATTTATAGGGCATAACTTAGGAATAGCGATGTGCATGCTTAAAAAAATTGCTTATTAACAATTAATATTTGCTTGAGTTACTGTTCTGCAGCTTTAGTCCTAAAAGGTCACGTATGGCTTTTAGTTCTTCCCGCAACCATTTCACTTCACTTTCTAGGTCGTTTGCTCTTGTTTCAATGTCATTTTTATAATTCTTAATAATGCCTTGCAATTCAGGTGTTGAATCAATTATTTCTATTTTCTGATGCAGGTTGCAAAGGTTCTGTTTAAGACCTAACAGGATTTCTCCGAGTTTAGCAATTGACGCTTCTATTTTTGGAAAGTCTGAAGTTTTTTCGTCGGAATTAGCCATATGTGTGATCCTTAAAATAATGTCGACGTCGTTAGATGCTTATTTGAAACATTAGGCGTTCAACGAGTTCCTTGTACCTGTTCCTGATAGTTACCTCAGTAACCTGTGCAATCTCAGCGATTTCTCTTTGTGTCTTTCGCTCACCCGTTAAGACAGATGCAACATAGCTTGCTGCTGCCGCAATGCCTGTTGGTCCTCTGCCTGAAGTGAGTTTTAGCTCTTTTGCTGAAGCCAAGATTTTGTGGGCAATTTCCTCGACTTTTCCCTGCATAGTAAGTTGGTTTGAGAACTTTGTTATATACTGGCTTGGGCGCAGTGGTGGTATTGAATAGTTTAATTCTCTGACTAGAAACCGGTAGCTTCGTCCAACTTCTTTTTTGTTAACCCCTGAGCATTGAGCAATTTCATCCAAGGTTCGGGGCAAACCACATTGCCTGCAGGCTAAATAAATCGCGGCTGAGGTGACACCTTGAATTGATCTGCCTCGGATAAGTTTCTCTTTTACTGCTTTACGATAAATAACTGAGGCTGTTTCAAGAATGTTCTTTGGAAGGTTTAGGTTATTAGAAATCTTTGTGATTTCGGAAAGTGCAAACGCCAGATTCCGTTCAGTTGCATCTGAAACCCTGATGCGTCGTTGCCACTTCCGCAGACGATATACTTGAGCTTTCTGTCCTGGCGAGAGACTTTTGCCATAGATGTCTCGATCATGCCAATCAATAGTTGTTGACAATCCCTTATCATGGATGGTGTATGTTAGGGGTGCTCCAACACGGGTTCTCTTTGACCTTTGCTCATCATCAAAAGCTCTCCATTCAGGTCCACGGTCAGCTATTTTGGCTGCTACAACGAAACCGCAGTCCATGCATACTATTTCAGCGCATTCATAATCGCGCATAAGTCGGGTGCTGCCACATTCTGGGCATACTTGAACTTTGGCTGGTTCTGTTTTTGGAGTAGTTTGGTCTTGATTTACTGGTTGAGTTAACTTGCTGGCTCTACTCATCATCTTTTACTCCTTTTTGTTTTCGAGAGAAGCAAGTACACCGGTTTATTCACTAGTCTCTCAGGGTCCTTAATGCTCGGTTTAATTACTGCATAAGGTGCTGAGACAGGACCTATTATGTCAAAAACTATGCCAACAACATTTAAGTTTTCATCGACAACTTCAAAACCCATTTTCGGGGGGTTTTCTGTTTTTACCACCATGTTTTGCGATGGAGTTACATTTGAAACTTTGCCCAATCTTTGCAAACGCAATTTCCCTTCTCGAAAAACATGTAGGAACCCGTAACAGTTTATTTAAAGTTTTCTAAATAGTTTATAAGCTGAAAGTACAAGCCCGGTTTTTTGGGAGAAAGATTCTTAAATAAGAAGTGCGGATAAGATTCTGCCTTAAAAGGGTGAGGCTAAGAAATATGTCTAAACCATTTTACGTAAAATATGAAGTGCCAAAAGAAATCGTAGATGCAGCCTATGAAGCCCTAACGATTGCTTCAAAATCAGGATCTGTTAGGAAAGGAACAAATGAGGCAACAAAAGCTGTTGAACGCTCACAAGCAAAACTTGTGGTAATAGCTGAAGATGTTGACCCACCGGAAGTAATAGCACACTTGCCATTACTCTGCGACGAAAGAAAAATTCCATACGTGTTCGTACCAAGCAAGGAACAACTCGGCAAATCCATCGGTATCGACGTTCCATGTGCAGCAGCATGCATCATAAGAGAAGGAGAAGCAGCAGGCTTACTCAAAGAAATCGTCACAAGAATCGATCAGGTTAAACGAGGAACTCAGTAATGAGTAAAGACGCAGCTGAAGAACTAATTCCATCAGAAGTCATTCAAGTCATTGGTCGCACAGGTGTAACTGGCGAAATCACACAAGTCCGCGTCCGCATAATGGAAGGAAAAGACAAAGGTAGAATCATAACACGCAACGTTAAAGGACCAGTGCGAGCACAAGATATTCTGATGCTGCGAGAAACAGAAAGAGAAGCTAAGAAAATTACGCGATAACCTGGAGAATTTGTCATGCCAAAACCTAGAAAATGTTCGTTCTGTGGTGCTGATTTCCCAGCTGGCACAGGCATGATGTTCGTTAAAAATGACGGCTCAATCCTATGGTTCGATTCCAGCAAATGTAAGAAAAGCAGCATAGCATTCAAACGCGACGCACGTAAACTAAAATGGACTAAATACTTCGGTAAAGAAGAGAAAGGCAAAGGGTAAGCAGCAAGAAATATTCTACGTTTCAACCTATTTTTTTCCATTTTAAACTTTCTTTGATATTCGATTTTCAACTGTAAACTTATCTTCTAGCGGTGCAACCAGACTTTAGGTGCTCTAGACTTGCCATTGTTTTTTGCAAAAAAAGAAGTATTCCAATGGCTATTGCAAGGCCAAAAAACAATCGATATCCGAAAAGGTAACCCTAAACTTGGCGAAATTGCTGTTTTCCAGTCGGGCTCCAGTATTCTGAGGTTGAAGATCGTAAAGACGGAATGTGGACAGACTTACAGACATTTTGCGTTTAGATAATTTTAAGGCAGTTATTCCTTCAGCTGTCGTTCTTGGTGATGCGGTTGGTTATCTGTGGGGGATTTATGGGGTTAATGATGGAGTTTTTACTGCTTATTATGTTGCAAGGTTATTTGTTTCTAAAAAATGATTGTTGATGAGGGATTTAATTTATTTATGATGAACAATTTACGATTTTAGTAAAAATAGTGTGTAAAACGTAACACTTAAATATTCTATCCGCCAATGATAACCATCCATAGAGAGGAATTTGAAATGGTAACCTTCAGCGGTTGTTACACTGCATTAATAACACCCATGAATAGTAATCGCCAAGTCGATTACGAGGGATTGCACGAACTAGTGGATTTCCAAATAAAAAACGGCGTTAAAGGATTACTAGCCGTAGGCACAACAGGCGAAAGCCCAACTTTAGATTGGAACGAACACAGCAAAGTCATCGAAAAAGTACACGAGTACTCAAGTAACAGATGTCTAACAATTGCTGGTACGGGCAGTAACTCAACCCAAGAAGCCATCGATGGCACAGCACACGCCCAGAACGCAGGAATAAACTGTGTCCTCCTTGTCGACCCATACTACAACGGTCCAAGCTCAATGGAAATTCGAAGAGAATATGTAGAACCCATCGCAAGTCAGTTTCCTGAAGTTCAAGTTATTCCTTACATTATCCCAGGAAGGACAGGCACTCAGCTTTTTCCCCAAGACCTCGCAATCCTTCATGATCAATACCCGAACGTTCGTTGTGTGAAAGAAGCAACGGGTGATTTGAAGAACATGGAGTTAACCAGGCAAGTCTGCGGAGAAGACTTTGACATTCTCTCAGGAGACGACGACAAAACTTACACGATGATGATTTCCCCTGACATCGCTGCAAGTGGTGTCATATCCGTAGTCTCCAACATTGCTCCAGGTGCCGTTGTAGACATGGTGCATTATGTTTTGGATGGCAATGAGGAGGCTGCAAGCGTAATCTCCCAAGCACTCCAACCTCTCTTCAACATCGTTACCGTGAAAACACAAGAACAAACACCATATGGTATAGTAACATGCAAAGCCCGCAACCCACTTGCCTGCAAGACGCTAATGAACATCTTGGGAATGCCGTCAGGACCCTGCAGGCAACCACTGGGAAAAATGACACAAAGCGGATTAGACGTAGTTTTAATAAACGCGAGAAAAGTTTACGAAAGTAACCCACAGATTTTCAAGCCAATCGCCGACTATTTTGGCGTTGACCTAAAAGAACGACTCTACAACAAGAAGTATTTGGAAGGGCTTTTTTATGCTTAGGTTTTGTGTAGCTGGGGCAGCAGGAAGAATGGGAAATGCTATCATTACTGAAGCCATTTCAAAAGGACATGTAATCGCAGGTGCCATGGAGGCACCAAACAATCCATGTGTTGGCAAAAGCCTCCGCGAACTCGGTATTGCAAATTCCGACATAAAAATTCTTGAGCTCCGACAGATTAAACGAAGCTGTCAGAGACGCCGACGTTTATGTGAGTTTTACGGTACCAGTCGCAGAAGTCACAAACATCCCAATCGTTGCAAACCTTGGAAAACGTATTATCCTCGGCACTACAGGTTTTAATCCAGACCAAAACCGACAAGTGATAGCTGCAATGTCGAGTAAAGTTCCATCAGTATTTTCTCCGAACTACAGTGTAGGCGTTAACATCCTCTTCAAGTTGGCAGAGTCGCTAAAGGCGTTTCCCCAAGGGTACGATTTCAGTCTAAGCGAAATCCATCACACTGGCAAAAAGGATGCGCCTAGCGGAACAGCAAAGAAGCTTGAGCAAATAGTTTCTCAAACTCGAAATTACTCAAAGACTGTTTACGGCAGGGAAGGTATTAGTCCACGACAAACCGCTGAACTTGAATCGGTCTCAATACGTGTTGGTGGCGTTCCAGGAATCCATGACATAATAGTTGCTGGCCCATACGAAATGTTACGTCTCGAACATACCGCTTTCTCGCGAAATGTGTTTGCTCAGGGCGCTGTATTTGCTGCTGAATGGTTAAGTAAGCAAAATGAACCTAAAGTTTTCAGTATGGCTGATGTTTTAGGATTATCTTAACTGGCAAAACCACTAACTTTTTTATGAAGCAAGAACAGAGTGAAAAGAGCAAAGGAAGAAACACCCCATGCCGAATAAACGTAAAGTAGCCATTTTGGGCGCAACCGGTGCCGTTGGACAACGGTACATTCAGCTCTTACAAGGACACCCATGGTTTGAAATTGAGGTGCTTGCCGCTTCAGAGCGTTCAGCAGGAAAAAAATATAAGGACGCCTGCAACTGGATGATGGAATCTAACCTGCCCCAGGAAATCGCTGAAATGCCAATAGTTAACGCTGACGTGGCATCTGTAGAAAAAGCAGGAGACGTGGACTTGGTTTTCTCATCAATGCCTGGAGATTTGGCGGGAGCGGTTGAATCGGAATTTGCAGCCATGTACCCAGTGTTTAGCAAGGCAAGTGCACACCGAATGGAAAAAGACGTGCCGCTTATAATTCCAGAAATCAATCCAGATCACGCTGAGTTAATCAAATTTCAACAACAACTTAGGGGTTGGAAAGGATTTATCTCTACTGACCCAAATTGTAGCACTATCCAAATGGCGATTACGCTAAAACCGCTAATGCAGTTTGGTTTAAAGCAGGTTGTAGTGACCACCATGCAGGCGTTGAGCGGTGCAGGATACCCTGGCGTAGCCTCTTTGGACATAATCGACAACGTAATTCCCTTTATTTCCGGCGAAGAAGACAAGATGGAAATTGAAGCCCTAAAGATTCTGGGTACCTACAACGGGAGAGGTGTTCAAAATGCTGATTTCCAGATTAGTGCAAGTTGCAACCGCGTCCACGTAAAAGACGGACACTTAGAATCGATATTTGTAAAGCTTGACCAAGATCCCTCACTTAGCCAAATCGAGGCAGCCTTTGAAGATTTCAAGGGTGTACCTCAACTTCTCAAGTTGCCATCTGCTCCGACAAACCCGATTATCGTTCGCCACGAGAAGAATCGACCTCAACCACGCTTTGATAGGGACTCAGGCCGCGGGATGAACGTTGTCGTCGGTAGAATCCGTAAGGATCCGATTATGACCTTCAAGTACATGTGTCTTGGACACAATACGGTTCGTGGCGCTGCAGGCGGAGGAATTCTGAGCGCTGAATTGTATGTGGCTACTGGTTTAGCTTAAATGTCGTTCCAACAAATACAGTAGAGTCTGGTGTATGTGGATGGTTAAAAGAAAGCTTCGTGAACCCTTAGAAGACCGAAAAGGTAGCCTTTTCTTTGACGGCTTCTCAGTTAAGGAATTAGCTGAAAAATACGATACACCACTGTACGTGCTAAGCGAGAAACGCATCAGAGACAACTACAACCACCTTCACAATGCTTTAATTAGCAATTACAAGCACTTGCGCATCTACTATGCGGCCAAAGCCAACAGTAACCTGACTGTTCTTAGGATTCTACAGTCAGAAGGAGCCTACTTAGATACTGTGAGTCCAGGCGAAGTATTCATGGGTTTAAGCAGCGGATACACACCTGACCGCATTTTATTTACGGGCACCAGCGTAAGAAATGACGAATTAAAAATGTTAGCAGACGCAAACATCACTGTAAACGTGGATTCCCAGTCAGAGTTAGATAGGCTACTAAAGTTTACCGTGCCACCAGTCATTTCAGTGCGTGTTAACCCTGAAATCGGCGCAGGTCATCACAGTCACTGCATCACGGCAGGTCCCGAATCAAAGTTTGGGCTCTGGGAAGACGACGCCATAAAGGCTTATGCAACCGCTAAAAGGGCAAGAGTTGAACGCTTCGGCATTCACATGCACATTGGCTCAGGCATTCTAGATATTGAACCGTACTCATTGGCGGTGGAAAAACTCCTTAGCATAGCCAAGCGAGTGCACGATGAAGTAGGTATTGAGTTTGAATTCATTGACATCGGCGGCGGACTCGGAGTTCCATATCAACCAGAAGACAAACCCGTTGACTTAACAGAATTCTCCAGTAAAATTGTCGCTCCATTCAAGAGCAAAGTAAAAGAATATGGTCTTGGAAAGCCTTTCTTATGTGTTGAACCAGGAAGATACCTTGTTTGCGACGCAAGCATCCTACTGACCAGCGTTAACACCATCAAGACAACCCCCTCCAAAAAGTTTGTTGGTGTAGATGCAGGATTCAACACCCTTGTGCGCCCAACAATGTATGGTTCCTACCATCCAATCCTGGTCGCCAACAAGGTTGCACAGGCAGATAAGGAAACTTACGATGTGGTGGGTCCAATCTGCGAGTCAGGCGATGCATTAGCTAAAGATCGACCGCTTCCAAATGTTGAGGAAGGCGATTTGCTAGCTGTCCTTAATGCTGGCGCATATGGTTTCAGCATGAGTTCACAGTACAACTCTCGTCCAAGAGCGGCAGAAGTCATGATTAGGCAGGGTAAAGCGGTGTTGGTTAGGCAACGTGAGCAACTGAGTGATTTGATGTCTAGTCAGCGGACGGCAGAGTGAACATATGGATTTTTGGAAAATGCATGGGTTAGGCAACGATTACATCGTTATTGATAACAGAGACCAAAAAATCACTGATGCTTATTCTGCTGAGTTGGCAAAGAAGATTTGTGAGAGGCGCTTCTCAGTTGGTGCTGATGGGCTTTTGCTGGTTTCTGAATCTATTGTTGCTGATGTGAAGATGCGGATTTTCAACGCAGATGGAAGTGAAGCAGAAATGTGTGGAAACGGCATCCGATGCTTCAGCAAGTACTGTTACGAAAACGGCATAGCTAAGAGGGCTAAGTTTTCAGTTGAGACGATGTCAGGCATTAAACACGTTTGGTTAACGATTAAGGGCACAGAAATAGCCGGCGTCAAGGTAGATATGGGTGAGCCGAATTGGGCAAGAAGCAGCCTACCGATGAAGGGGAAGGGTGAATGCATTGACGCCGACCTAAACGTTGACGGTGAAAAGTTCAAGGTAACCTGTCTTTCAATGGGTAACCCTCATTGTGTAATCTTCGTTGACTGCATTGATTGCTTTCCAGTTGAAGAGATCGGTTCAAAAATTGAAAATCATAAGGCTTTTCCGAAGCGAACCAACGTTGGATTTGTCGAGGTCCTCAACGAGAACGAGCTGAATGTTCGAGTTTGGGAACGTGGCTGCGGAGAAACCTTGGCATGTGGCACGGGAACCTGCGCTGCCGTGGCGGCTGCAAACAAGCTTGGAAAAGTCGGCAACAAAGTCACCGTTCACGTGCTCGGCGGTAACTTGCAAGTGGAAGTAGGCAAAACTATTTTCCTAATTGGCGCAGCCGAGAAAGTTTACGAAGGCACACTATTCAAGGAGCTATAACAAATGACGTTTGAGTATGCAGACCGAATTAAACGGTTACCACCATACCTGTTTGCTGAACTTGAAAAACTTACCAGAGAAAAGAAAATTTGTGGTATTGACCTAATATCGCTAAGCATAGGTGACCCTGATCTTCCTCCGCCACCATTCATCATCGAATCGCTCAAAGAAGAAGCAGGTGACCTGAAGAATCATAATTATTCATTTAGTCAAGGCGAACCAGACTTCAGAGAAGCAGTCACGGCGTGGTGCAAGAAAAGGTTTAATGTTGACTTACATCAGGACCAAGTCGTCGCGCTTTTGGGCTCAAAGGAGGGCATAGCCAACATTGCCAGAGCCTTCATTAACCCAGGTGACCGCGTTTTGGTTCCTGACCCAGCCTACCCAGTTTACGCTCAGGGCAGTACAATCCTTTGCGACGGCATAACCGTGTCAATGCCCTTATTGGAAGAGAACGGTTTCAAACCCGACTTTGACGCAGTTAAAACCGACAAAGCAAAGATGATGTTTCTAAATTATCCAAACAACCCAACTGCTGCGACAGTTGACAAGAAATTTCTCAAGGAAGCTGTTGATTTTGCCAAGGACAACAATTTGATGCTTTGCTATGATAATGCTTATTCAGAAGTTACCTACGATGGCTATCGCGCTCCGAGCATACTGGAAGTTGATGGTGCCATGGATGTTGCTATTGAGTTTCATTCGCTTTCCAAAACCTTTAACATGACGGGTGATCGGATTGGTTTTGCCGTTGGAAACAAGCAGCTTGTCACTGGCTTAACTAAGGTAAAAACCCAAATCGACAGCGGACCACCCGTTTATACTCAAAAAGTGGCAGTAAAAGCCCTTTCATCTTATAGAAGCCGCGAAGCTCCTGATTTCCTAAAACAAAACAACCAGACTTTGCAGGAACGCCGAGACTTACTCGTTAACACACTTTGCAAGCTTGGTTATGAAGTTGAAAAGCCGAAGGCAACCTTCTATGTTTGGGTCAACTGTAAATGCGACTCAATGAAATTCGTTGCAAAATTGCTTGATGTAGGAGTGGCAGTGACGCCTGGGGATGGTTTTGGCAAATATGGTGAAGGCTACGCAAGAATAACATTCACACAACCCAAAGAACGGATAGTTGAAGCTTGCAACCGAATAGCGAGAGCCTTTTAGTTTCTCATCCTTCTTTGAAAGGCAGGTATTCGTTTCTACAGTTTATCAACTCCTAATGACAGCAGAAGAATCCAATGTGACCTACCCTACGACTAATTCTAATTGATAGTGAAGGCTGAAGGACAAATCTTGTTTAAAACACAGACTTCGCAATGAGGTTTTTTTGCTTTGCACACATTTCTGCCGTGAAAAATCAGCAAGTCAGTGAGCGGCATCCACATCTCTTTAGGTGTAATCTGCATTAGATCCTGTTCTATTTTGTTTTGATTTTTTTGCTGGGTTAATCCGAGTCGTTGCGAAAGCCTTGTGACATGAGTGTCAACTGCTATGCCTGCAGTTATTCCAAATGCATTGTATAAAACAATGTTGGCGGTTTTGCGTGCAACTCCTGGAAGCTCAAGCAACTCCTCCATAGTTTTTGGAACTTGAGAATGAAACTTTTCTACAAGGAGTTGGCAGCATTTCTGAAGGTTTTTAGCTTTGTTATGGTAAAAACCAGTTGAGTGAATAACCTGCTCCAACTCTACTATGTCTGCGTTGACGTAGTCTTCTGCAGTACGGTATTTCTTGAACAAGTTTCTTGTTACTATATTGACTGTCACGTCGGTTGTTTGAGCTGAAAGGATGGTGGCCAATAAGATTTCCAGTGGGTTGGTGAAGTTTAGGGCTGTTTTGGCGTTTGGATATTGTTTTTCGATTAGTTCGATTATTTTTTCTACCCTTTGCTTAGGTTCAAGGTGTATTACTGGTGTTTTCAAAGTGTCGCTCTCCAAGAAGTCTGATGATTTATGATGATTGGGGTGGCTAAAAAGTTTTGAGTGTAACGGGCGATGTTTTTGTATACTAAACAATTGTTTAAAATAGTGTTAAGCGAGTTTAAACATGACGAATATTAGCTATTTTTACTTACATACTGTTCAAATTATTTTTAACTCTATTGAAAATATGTTAACCTATTGTCAAATGGTGACATGGTGAATCCGACTAAAAACACACGGAGTTTTAGGTTCAAGTTCCCTCACAATAGTCTTCGTTTTAATCTTCAGCACTATATATTTAGCGAGGAAAATCTGTAATAAAAAATATTAAATTGAAGCTCTATCTAATACATTTATTTTAACTACTAATTTACCCTAATAATAGTCTCTTTTTAAATGCTAACTTTGCAAATTCTTGTGCAAAACCTTTTACCTTTACAATTCTAAATCCAGGTATACTTAAGGTGAACAAGTTGGGTTTAAAACTAAAAGTTGATGGAAAAGAAATCCCCTTAAACGAATTCGTCGAAAAAATCATGAGTGGAACCGTAACGGGTGCTGTGACATCTCTGCGTGGAATAAAAGAGGATTGGAAAAAAATCGAAATCGAAATAGAAAAATAATTAACCTTTGAATTCAACTTTGGCGTCTATTTCAGCGAACATTTCCTTTTTTGCCTTGCAGATTGGGCAAACGTAAGGTGGGTCTTCACGATAAACGACGTAGCCGCATTGTTTGCAGTACCATAATTTCTTTTTTATTTCTGCCTTTTGCGATTGAGGGACGGCTGATTGGGTGGGTTTTTCTGGTGTGGTTGCTTGTTTAGTTATTTGGGTTCCATATGCTCTTTCTTGTTTTTCAATTGGTCTGCGTTCTGAAACTTCAGGCAGATTTTGGCTATCAAATACGGCTTTGTTAACGTATAATCGGCAGTAGCATGCACCATATTGGGCGACGTCGGGGTCGCGGTAGTCGCAGGGGCAAATGATGTCTCGATCAATCTCTAAGTTGCCTGTTGCAAGTCTACAAGGGCAGGAGGGGTAACCGTAACGGTCCTCGTTTGTCTTTAATCCCTCAATGAACATTTGCAGAAGGTCGCTTTGAGGAGTAAGATAATAACCGTATGTTTTTGCGTCGGCATCTGCTCTTTTGCGTACCTGTTCAAGCGTAGTCAAAGACCCAGATGCCTCTTTGAGTAGGTCTTTGCGGTAACCCGTGATTACGGTTTTATCATCTATGATAGTTGTTGGGTAACTCAAGGCGCCGCCTTTGCTGATGATGGTTGAATGAACCCTGCTTTTGTCGTTGTCATCGAGTAAGTCAACATCAACATATTCGTATTCAACGCCATTTTCGTTAAGGTATTGCTTTGTCATTTTGCACCAAACGCAAGTGCTTAAAGCATAGACGGAAACTTTATGGGTTTTTTTTGTACCAGAAACCTTAGTGAATTGCATATTAAAAATCTCACCACTAAAATTTGGTTTAAGCCAAATATAACTGTTTAGATTACCAAAATTTAGTGTTCGTTTTCATGTTCGTGTAGGTTGCCAAAAGCATTCTGCACAACTTCATTTAGGGCGGGGTGAATGTGCATGCCTTGGGATATTGGGGTAAAATCGCCTTTTCCAGAAACCATCGCGTTGACGATTTCCTGTATGAGCACCGAAGCTTCAGGACCGATGATGTGGGCGCCTAGGATTTTGTTTGTTTGCTTTTCAACGATGACTTTCACGAAGCCTTCAGGAAACCCCAACGCCGCACCCATCGCCGTGTCTTTATAGAGAGATAATGCCAACTAGAATCTTGAACTTCTGCTTAGCTTCCTCCTCCTTCAAACCGACTGAAGCAACCTGCGGACGAGTAAATACCGCGTGGGGAGCCGCTGAAAAATCAACTTTTGACTTTGTGGTCATGGATAATGTTGTGCCAAGCCACTCCTGCTTCATAGTTGGCTACATGCTTGAACATTTGCTTGCCGATGCAATCGCCAAATGCAAAAATGTTTTTCTTGCTTGTTTCTAGATATTCGTTGACTTGTATGAAGCCATGGTCATCGAGTTTTACGCCTGTTTTTTCAGGTTTCAGCAAGTCGGCGTTGGATACTCTTCCTGTAGCAACCATGATGGCTTCAGCTGAGAATTCCCGTGTGCTGCCGTCTTGGCGGTTTCTGGCTACGATGGTTTTAATTGTGCCTTCTTGTTTGGCTTCAATGGCTTCGTAACCAGTGAAGATTTCCATGCGTTTCTCCAACTCTTTTTTTAGTAAGTCGCTAATTTCTGGTTCCTCTTCGGGGACTACGCGGTAGGGACGCTGGATTATCGTGGTTTTTGTTCCAATCGCTGAAAAGAAGTGCCCATACTCCATGCCAATGTAGCCTCCGCCCACGATTATGATGTTTTTCGGCTGTGTTTGCAGTTCTAAAACAGTGTCGCTTGTTAGGTAACTTACTTTTTCTAAGCCCTTTATCAATGGGACAGTGGAGCGTGCGCCTGAAACGATGAAAATCACTTTTGCAGTAATAGTGTGCACGCCCACTTGCATAGTGTAGTCGGATATGAATTCGCCTTGTTCCTTAAACCACGTCAAATTAGGTGTCGCTTCCACTGCCGCTGCTTGAATTCCAGAGTCATGATTTACCAGCTCATGCATCCTGCTCAAGATGTTATTGAAGTCAATCGAATCTACTTTGGCAGTGGATGCCTAGTTTATCGGTTTCTTTAAGGGTAGCAAGTATGTCTGCCGGATAAATTAGCATCTTCGATGGGACACACCCAACGTTTATGCATGTTCCACCCATTTTGCCCTGCTCAACCAACGCTACCTTAAAGCCTCGATCCACAGCTGCTGCTGCAACAAGCATTCCTGAACCCGAACCGATAACCATAACATCAAATTGCTCCATTAATAAGCCTCAACACAAACTAAACTGAATAATTGAACCCAAATAAACTTTTCAAGATATCTCTGTTGAAAAAAACTTTTAAGGGTCTCCAAGATACTATTTTTTAGGGAATTTCTTATGGCTAAAAAACTGACTAAAGCAGAAGAAGATAAGAAAAAACAAGCATACTACAGCAAAAAAGAAAAGAAAGCCAAAGAAGTCAAAAAGTAGCTTCTTTGCTTAGAAACTTTGGTAGGCACCGTTCGTCGTGGACGGGGTTAAAGCTTTTCAATTCATCCTTTTTTAGTGGTAACGCGATTCTTGATACTAACCCGTTTAGACTGTAGGGTAATCGAATTAAACGGTATTCGCCTGAGGTTACCCATTCATCAATGTGAAAGCCTGCTTGTTTTGCTTGCTGGGCAAGGTCGAGCCGCTCTTTAGTGGTTAGGGTAAACGCTTTTGTGTCTAAAACGTGTAAGTGGTAGCCTCGGCCCGAATAAACAACTCTCAAATCAGAAAAACGCGTCTCCAAAAAATCGTAAAGACCAATTGCTTCGCGTTTAACCATGTCAAGTTCAACCTCGCAGAAACTTAATCCCTGTTGACGCTTCATTTTATCCGCTAAACTGCCGTGGATTGGGCAGGTTATATTTTCTGGGTCAAGGTCAAAAACTAATTCCTGACCAAGTTTACGGTTGTTTGAACTGTATCTGTTTCGGTCGTAATAAACTGCTTCAGGTAAAAATTCAAGGATTTGTTCACGAAGGTCTTCCAGATTTTTATAATCATCAATTATTATCGTGGTCAAGGCATCTTCTTTGTATTTCTCAGGGAAAATCTTTGTGTGTCTGCCTATAATTACTGCAAATTTAATGTTGTCAAGCCCATCCTTCAAACCACTCGACAACCTTTTGAGGACTAAATTCGTGAGCATAGAACTGTTTTCTCTTGTTCCAAAGTAGCATATTTCATGCCAATAGGCAGGTAATATTGACTCATACAAACCACGCTATGTTACGTTGGCTAACCCAAAATGTTTTGTGTCTTTAATCAGTGGAGAAACCCTAATATTTGCCGTTTTCAGAAGTAATTAGGTGAATTTTTTGCCAATAGACCCTGATTTTCAAACTAAACGACAAGTTGTAAGTGAACATAACGGCCACAAAGTCTGGGGACCAGTAGAACCTCCACAGAAACTCGGTATCCACGGAACATCCAGTGCTGTAGATTGGGATGTATGTGTTGGAGACGGAGTATGCATCGATGTTTGCCCTGTTTCGCTATATGATTGGGCCGATTCTCCCGGGCACCCTGTTTCTGAACGAAAATCTGACCCTGCACGTGAAAAAGACTGCATACAATGTTTAGCGTGTGAGATGCAGTGTCCAGCACAAGCGATAAAGATTACTCCACCACCCTAATTATATGCAACTAATTAGTTAGGAACTGAACTTTTAGTGAAAGTATTATATTAGCAGACGCTTCAAATAATTGTTAAGTGTACCGTAATGAGTCAAGAATCAAAAGACAAGATTATAGTTATTTGGCCATCTGATGCTTCATCAAAAACTACGGATGTTGTTGAAGAATTAATCTCAGGGATAATGGAAGCAGGTGAAGTTGACATAGTTGGAATAAACGATGGCATTTTTTTAGTTTGTTCGGCAATAAATATGGCAACTGAAATCGCCAAAGTCTATGTTGATGACATTTGCATTACAAATATTGAAGTTCCAGTTCTTGGTAGAACATCAGCCATTTCAGTGCATCTCACACAAAAACAGGCAGGAGATTATGCTGCATTAGCTGAACAGGAAGAACAAGAAATGGAAAATGTTGAGGAGCAAACAATTAGTGTTAGCAGAGCGGCCACTATGGAACGTCTTTTGACAATAAGCCTTTTGCGTCTCGCAAAATTGAATGAAATCAGAATAGTTGCGGCCGGTGGCTCGATTAATGACGCTATTTCACTCGCATTAAGCCTAACTAAAGGGCAGATCTCAAAAGATATCGTGGGGACAAAATTGGTACACTTATATTCTATTAGCATGAGAAACGATCCAACCAAAAGTATTGCGGCAATATCCATCTACCTTCAAAAAGGGATAACGCGAGAATGTACCAAAAGACAAATGGACTTGCTTAAAAAAATAGAAAGCGGAAACTAGAACGTTTCTTCAACTGTAGTTTGAATAGAAGCAGATTATGGATTTTTTACAAACGGAGTTTTTAATTTTTTAAAAAATAATTGAGAGAAAGTAAGTGTGAAGGCTTACTTGAAGAGGCTTAGGTTTTGGTTGACTTTGTCCCAGTTAACTAAGTTCCAGAAGGCTTCAACGAATTTTGGGCGTTCATTCTTGTAATCAAGGTAGTAGGCATGTTCCCAAACATCAAGAACCATTAAGATGTTGAATGTTGGGTAAACGTTTACATTGTGTTTTTCGATTTGCATTATGAGTGGTCTTCCGATGCATGGATGAACCGCTAAAGCTGCCCATCCTGATCCTTCAGTGCTTGTGGCAGCCATTGTGAATTCTTTTTTGAACCTCTCAAAGCTTCCAAAGCCCATGTCAATCATATCTGCTACTGCTCCGCCCGGTTTTCCTCCACCTTTGTCTGCAGGCGCCATATTTTCCCAGAAAGTAGTATGCAAAAGGTGTCCACCAATGTTGAAAGATGACTCTTTAAGCATCGCTTTCATGTCTGCATCCGTGTTTTCGCTGCGTGCTTTGTCGAGTTTCTCGAAGATTGCGTTTGCACCGTTTACATAAGCTTGGTGGTGTTTGTCATGGTGGAGTTTTAGTTGCTGCTCCGAAATGTAGGGTGCGAGAGCGTTGTAGTCGTATGGTAGTTTAGGTAAGGTAAATGTTTTTATTTTCTCCATAAAATTTCACCAAAAATCTAATAATTCCAAAGCAAGAAACAATTAATATACTTTACCTTGGAGTCTTTGAGAGTTCGAAAAATCTCGCTTTATATTGAGGCGGTGCTCAACTTTGAGAGATCTCTATTTTTCAGTTATTTAAAAGATAGTTATTGAAAAGCAAGGTATAGCTTATTACTTGCTTTTCTATTTACTTTTTTAGTGAATTTTATGGTTAAAACTGATGAAAATCTTAAAGCAGCTTTCGCAGGTGAATCCCAAGCTAACCGAATGTATTTGGCGTTTGCTAAGAAAGCAGATGAAGAAGGATTAACACAAATCGCTAAACTCTTCAGAGCAGCGGCGGAAGCAGAAACCGTCCACGCTCTCAATCACTTGCGAGTAACAGGGCAAGTCAAATCAACACTTGACAACCTCGGCACGGCAGTTTCAGGTGAAACATATGAGTTCAAGAAAATGTATCCAGACTTCATTGTTGAAGCCAAAAACGACGCGAACAAACCCGCCTTGATAAGCTTTGACTACGCAAATAAAGTTGAGCAAATCCACGCAAACCTCTATCAAAAAGCAATAGACGCCCTCAAAAACAAAAAAGAACTGGCGAAAGTGGATTATTATGTGTGCCCCGTCTGCGGAAACACCTTCGAAGGCTTGACAACTGACGTATGCCCAATCTGCGCGACACAAAAAGAAAAATTCATGAAGATAAACTAAAAAAGTTAGACTTTGATTTTTTGGGCTATTTGTAGCCCAAATTCAAAGCATTTTTTCAAGTCTTCCTCATCAGGAACAAATTTAACTTCAACACCTGGCTCATACACGTCAAAGCCTGATTCTTTAGCCGTTTTAATCATGCTTCTCACTGCGCCACCTCCCCAACCGTAAGATCCAAAGAAACCCCAAAGTTTTCCTTTAGGTTTCAACCCAGCCGCGTACGTTATAAATGAGCTCAATGTCGGAAACATTAGGTTGTTGAGTGTCGGGGAACCCAAAAGAACAGCTTTTGCGTCGAGAATTTCAGTTATGGCTTCTGACATTGCGTATGCGCGGAGCTTAAAGATTTTAACTTCAACTCCCTGGCTTGTTAAGCCGTCTGCTATGGCTCGAGCCATCTTATCAGTGCTATGCCACATCGTGTCAAAAACAATGACTGCCTTGTTTTTGGCTGCTCCCGCGCTCCAGTTCATGTAAGCATTCACTATTTTCATCGGGTCCTTTCGCCAAACAACGCCGTGGCTTGGTGCAATCATTTCGATAGGAATCCCCATTTGGATAACTTCCTGAATTTTCCTTATTATCAACGGCGCCAGGGGCATAAGGATGTTTGAGTAGTACATCGTGGCTTCCTCCATCAACACGTGGTCATCAACTTGGTCGTCAAATCGTTGTGAGCTGGCAAGGTGCTGGCCAAAAGCATCGTTTGGCATTAAAATTTTGTCTTCCACAAGGTAAGTGAACATACTGTCGGGCCAATGTAGCATAGGCGCCTCAACGAAACGCAGAGTTTTCTTTCCCACTTTAAGTTCGTCACCGGTCTTAACGGTTTCGACCCTTTCAAATTCTCTGCCGTAATGATCGATTAGCGCTTCTCTGCCTCTTGGCGAAGCAAAGATTCTAGCGATTTTTGGCAAGCTTGGAAATTAACGGTAGACTGCTGGAATGGTCCATTTCCACGTGGTTAACGATGATATAGTCGATTTTATCAAAAGTTGTTAATTCAGATATTTTTTGGATGAGTTCATCTGAGAAAGTGTTTTTTACAGTGTCAATTAACGCGGTTTGCTCATCCTGGATTAAGTAAGCGTTGTAGCTGCTTCCTCTGTTAGTAACATAACCGTGGAAATCACGTATGTTCCAATCGACGACGCCAACCCAATATACTCCATCTTTTAGGGCTACTTTAACCATATTCATCTTCTCCAAAACTTAACAAAGAAAAATTCGCAAAAACTCTTATATGACTTTCGCTCCGAAAACATCTGGGGACTCTACAGTTATATGTCGGAAACAACAAAGTTACTTTATAGATGAATTATAGGTAATTATTTTGTGAGGCTAAGAGTTTGAGTTTATTACCTGACGATAAAAAAGAATTACTTAAAAAAGATTTTATGGAAAAACTAGTTGACCCTGTAAGAATAGTTATGTTTACACAAGAATTTGAGTGTAGATATTGCTCGGATACAAGAAAACTTGCTCAGGAATTAGCCACTCTCAATAGCAAAATTACGGTGGAAGTTTACGATTTTGTTGCTGATGCTGCTAAAGCTAAGGAATATGGAATTGATAAGATTCCAGCGTTAGCTATCATAGGCAAAAAAGACTATGGCGTGAAAATCTATGGAATACCCTACGGATATGAACTTCAAACCTTGATTGAAGCAATAATCAATGTGTCCAAGGGTAAAACTGATCTATCCGACAAAACCAAGCAGATTCTAACAGAAGTTAAATCGCCCGTTCACATCCAAGTTTTCGTAACCTTAACCTGTCCACACTGCCCCGCCGCAGCTGCTGTAGCCCATAAATTAGCCATCGAAAGCGACATGGTAAAAGCAGACGTCATAGAAAGCAGCGAGTTCCCAGACTTAGCCATGAAGTACAATGTGATCGGAGTGCCCAAGATAATTATTAACGAGACTGTGGAGTTTGTTGGAGCGTTCAACGAGGACTTGTTTGCTGAGCATGTCTTGTTAGGTGCATTCCAACCTCTTCCACCGCTGCCTGTGACTGAAAAAATCAATTTGCCATAATTGCGCAAAACCTAAAGAAACACAACTAAACAAATAAAAAGAAATAAAGTGCTAAAAACTAACTCTTTACGCTTTAGCAGTGGTCGTGGCCGCAATTGCATGAGTGCCCCGTTGTACCCGTACTACCCGCGTATTTTGCTGGAGATTTATCAAAAGTTGCCTTGCAAGATGCTGCACAGAAATAGAATGATTTGCCGTTGTAATCGGATTTGAATTTTGCTTTTTTCTCGTCGACCATCATACCGCAAATTGGATCTTTAACCATTAGTTTTCACCTCACGTTAACCGGTTTATTGTTTTACTTTGGTTGATTTAAACTTAGCCAGCTTTAACAATGCCGAGTTGCTAACGACAGTTAGGCTGCTTATCGCCATTGCACCCGCTGCATACATTGGATTTAGTAAACCCGCGGCTGCAATTGGAATCATTACTACGTTGTATGCGAACGCCCAAAACAGGTTAGTGTCGATTTTCCGCATGGTCTTCTTGCTTAGTTCCACGCCTAACGCTACATCTCTCAAGTCATCGCGGATTAGAACGATGCCGCCTGTTTCTTTGGCTATATCGGTTCCGCTTCCGATGGCTATGCCGATGTCTGCTTGTGCCAGAGCTGGAGCGTCGTTTATTCCATCACCAACCATCGCGACTACTTTTCCTTGACTTTGCAATTTTTTGATGGCTTCTTCTTTTTGCCAAGGCAGTACGTTTGCGATAACTTGAGTAATTCCCAACTGTTTAGCAATGGCTTGTGCTGTGATTTCGTTGTCGCCTGTTAACATTGCAACTTCTAAATTCATATTCTTTAGCAACTCAATAGCTGGGGCAGCACTTTCTTTTACTGTGTCCATAGCTGCTACTGCACCAGCAATTCTACCGTCAACGGCAAGTATCATCACGGTTTTTCCTTCCGTTTCTAATGCTGCAAAATCACTTTCCATCTCGGTTGTTGGAACATTCTGTTCCTGCATTAGTTTTCGGTTTCCCAAGAGCAACCTCTTGTCTTCTATGGTGCATTGAATTCCTCTTCCCGGGAGTGCTTCAAACTTGTTGACAACCTCGAGCGTAATATTTTCTTCTCGAGTTTTCTTTAATATTGCTTCGGCTAACGGGTGCTCTGAACTCTTTTCAGCAGAACCTGCATACTTAAGTACATCTTGTTGGGTGAATCCGTTGTAGTTTTTTATGTCTGTTACACTGGGTTCTCCTTTTGTCAGAGTGCCTGTTTTGTCGAAAATGACGGTCGTAAGTTTTCGTGCTTTCTCAACGTATTCACCGCTCCGGAGTAAAACGCCGTATTCTGCGCCTTTTCCGACACCTGCAAGGATGGCTGTCGGAGTTGCAATGCCTAAAGCACACGGGCAAGAAATTAGCACTACAGCAAGTAAAGCTAGGAACGCTGTTGCAAAGTTGCCGGTTGTAATATACCAGTAACTGAATGAAACAGCAGCAACTGTCAAAATTGTTGGAACAAAATATTTTACGATACGGTCAGCGTATCTCTGCACAGGTGCACTTGAAGCTTGAGCTTCTTCCACCAAATGTACGATTTGTGACAGCGCAGTTTGGTCTCCAACGCGCGTAGCTTTGATTGTTAAGACACCTGTTTTGTTGATTGTTGCACCTACAACTTCGCTTCCGACAGTTTTCTCAACAGGAATGCTCTCGCCAGTCAAAAGTTTTTCATCTACAGACGAATAACCCTCAGTTACGGTGCCGTCGACGGGGATTTTTTCTCCTGGTTTAACAATAATTATGTCGCCTTCCTTCACTTCATCAATTGGCAGTATCGATTTCTTTTCCGTCTCTGACGACCCGTGCCATTGTTGGTTGAAGTTCGAGCAGTTTGCGTATTGAGGCGGCTGAGCGGCGTCGAATTAATTCTTCGATGTATCGTCCAAGCAACACAAATGCGAGGATGCCGATGGCTACTTCCATATATCCTGTTCCCGCTTCGGCTGCAGGTAAAACGAAAACATTTAGGACTCCGTAAATCCAGCCTGCAAGAACTCCGACGGTCACCAGTACATCCATGTTTATGTTGCGGTTTCTGAGAGATTGGTAAGCGCCTTTGTAAATTCTGTAGCCTGCGATCCAAACGATTGGTGTTGAAACAATAAATATGGCTATGTCATAAATTCGAAGTCCACCGACTACTTCAAAATACATTATTGTCGCGATTAGACCGAAAAGTGTGATTACTTTGAGTCCCAGAGCTGCGATTGCCCCTGCTAAAGTGAATGCAACTCGGCGTTGCATTGCTTTGAGTTCTCGTTCGGGTGCAGTGTACACGTCGAGGCATTGTTGGCTGCAGAAATAGTAGGTTCGGTCGCCTATTTTCGCGCTTAGGGCGGTTTCTGTGTCTACATCCATGCCGCAAACTGGGTCTCGTACTATAGTCATAATTTTTCTCTCACTTAGTTATGTTAGGGGTCGCTTATCAATATAAATGTGTCTGCAGAAGATATATCTTTATAATCAAAAAAACGTAGAAAAACCAAATAATACCCAGCAGAACAATCAAAACAGCCGCCACAACCGCCAATGCAAACAGCACATTTGCAGCTTTGTTAAATTTGTCGGATTGAAATTTTCCTACCAAATTCAGTTGTCGGAAAATCAAGATAACAAAGAACAACCAAAAAGCCCCAAACAGCCAACCACCAAAAACATCACTCAACCAATGAACATTCAAATAAACCCTATCAAAACCCACTAGCCATACTTCCAAACCCAAACCCACACCAATTGCAAACCTTGAACCTCTGCTTTGCCAGTGCCGCCAAGCAAAATAAGCAAGTAAACCACCAAAAATGATGCAGCCTGCGCTATGACCGCTCGGATAAGAAAAACCGGTATTAGAAAAAATCTGCGTTCGTTGGCCTGGCAACTTGTTCTAAGGTTTTTAGGGCTGAAACAATCAATGCATCACCGCCCATTGCTCCCAACAGCAGAAGACCGTGTGCTTTGTAATTTCTTCAAGAATAAAACTCCAGATATTATCAGAGAAATTATTACAAGGCTGATTGTGTCAAAAATTAACGCTATTCCTTGAGCAAAAAACGTAAGTGGTGCTCGATTGGATTGATGGAATCCATAGGTTAACTGCTGCATCGACTGAATGAAAGTTTGCTCTAAAAAATGTGACGAACAAAAACCCCAAGAGTGCCACTATGCAAGCTATGAACAATGGGCGTTCAGTTTTGAAGAGCTTAGAATTTGTGTTTTTCACTTTTAATTCCTTTAATGTTATAGAGTGTTGGAGAAATAAAAAATGCTCTGTAGGGTAAGCTTTTCCCTTTTGGGGTCTATTTTATTCTATTCGTTTTATTATGTGGTACCCAAACTTGGTTTTAACTGGAACAGAAGTTTGTCCTTTCTCAAGTTCGAAAGCAGCTTTCTCAAATTCTTTAACCATTTTACCTCTTGTAAAAGTGCCGAGATCTCCGCCTTTCTTTCCTGAAGGGCAGAGGGAAACTTGCTGTGCTACGGCGCCGAATTTTTCGCCCTTGTCTAGGCGGGCTTTTGCATTTTTTGCTTCTGTTTCTGTTTTGACTAGTATGTGGCAACAATGTACTTTGTCTGGCATAATCAAGATTTAGTGTGTTTTAACATATAACTTTTACTTTGTTGATCAAGATATTTTTGATGCAAAAATCTTGTTTAATCTGTTTTATTTGAATTTTATATGTTATTATGTCAAGCTGATATTGATGAATTGACATGAAAACGTAAAAACATCAAGTTATTATTTCCTGCTACTTCGAACTTCGAAGTAAACGCCAGAGATATTGTTATAACAAAAGCAGTTGATAGGAAGACTATGCAAATCGATAAATCGCTCGTAAACATAGATGAAGAACAAATCCTCGACGTTGCAACTGCAAAACAACTTGCCAGAATAGTTGAGTTTTTGCTAAACCTCGAAGACTAAACAAGGTATTCTTTTAATTATGTGAATCCGTGGTCTGTCCGGATTCAAAAGATTGTTGTATGAAAAAAATTTTACTAATAAAAGGGAAAACTCTCTCACTTTAAGGAGAGACTAATTTGGAAACTTTGGTTTACTCGATTACCTGAATTGCACCTTCAGGACATTGTGCTTCACAAGCTCTACAAACCAAGCATTCACTTGACTTACTAGGAACTGATTTGCCGGATATGATTTCATATACACCGACAGGGCAAGTGTTAACACAGGTCTCGCATCCAGTGCATTTAGGATCGACAACTATTTTTACCATTTTTGTCTTACCTCTGGGATATTTTATTCCAAAAGTTGATCAGTAAAATAAAAGGGTTTAGGTGTTTTAACGTATTTTTTCACGTAGTCTGAGCAAGATTCCATTGATGGCTGATTCAGCTTTGTCTCTTTGTTTCTGGTACTCGCCGATGCTTCTCTTGTAGACTTCAAGCGAAATCTCTCCTTTGTTTAGACGTGATTCCAAGGTTTTGATGTTTTCTTCTGCTTCGGCTAAATCTGTTTCCGCCAAATCCAGTTGCTTAACTAAATCTGCATAGCCGCCGGTTGTCCCTTTGAAAGTTTCTTTTGTTCTCTTTATGTTTCTATTTATGGTTTGTAAACGAGTCTCTATACCGCTTCTTTGTACCTTGTATTGGCGCCTTGGTATCTTTCCTTTCTGCGCGTTTGCATCCATCGATTTTAATTCAGCGTTTAACTGTTTTTTGTCTTCATAAGCATCTATGAATTCTCTTATGGCCTCTGCAGAAATATTCTGGGCTGTTTTTGGTTCGGCTCCTTTAGTCTGCGTTGTAGATGTTATAGTTTCGGTTTCAAGTTTTGCTAATCGTTCAGTTTTATCTGCGTATGTTTCTTCTTTGGGTTGGTGTCTTCTAACAAAAAAGAAGGTAATGCATCCGACTGTTGCTATGAATAAAGCCCAAAAGGTTGGTCTGAAAGAAACCCACACTGGATTGTAATCAAAGGATAGTTGGATTGAGTTTTGTTGAGGTGCAAGGTAATCAACGTAGCTTAAACTTTCTTTTGTTACTGTAAGGATGTCTTGGTATGTTTGTCTTGTTAATGTTGAAGAGGCATCAAGGGAAGTTGCTTGTGGACTAACAATTGTTGCTCCTTCAGGTGGCGTAAATGTTATTGTTGCTTTGTTAACGTAATAAGCGAAGTTTGGAAAGAGCTTGAAATCTGATAAAACATAGTTGGAGCCTTGAAGGGTTGCGCTGGTTAGCATGTATTGCGCTGTTAGCGTTGTTGATTGTCCACTAGTTAAAAATGTATCTAGAGTGGCGTTAGCGAAAAATATGTCGCCTGTTGTGGAATAAGCAAAGTCAGTAGCTAATGCTTTTCCAAATGCGTCCCTTAACACTACGTTAGATGCGTCGTAGGGTAAACTTACTACGAAGGCTTTTAGGGTAGTTGTGGAGTTGCTGATTATTCGGTAGCTGTCAGCTACGTTTATTTTGCCTGTTGGTTCGATGGTTATTTGGCGGTTTAAGCTACTTATCGTAGTTAATTGTAGTGTTCCACTGGGCACTTCGAAGCTTGCTGAAGCTGGAGCATAGGTGTAGGCTGGAAGGTTTGTTTTTGTATAAACTGCATCGTTAACGACTCCGTCGTTCTTGGTGACTGTAATAGTTGTAGGCGCGCTAGGAAAAGTAATTGTGACGTTGCAAGTTCCAATATTTTTGGCTAAACTGGGGTAAGCTGGAAAATCAAGATCGTTGACACCGTTGCCTTGTTCAGTGATGAGTTGATTGGATAGGACAAAGGCAACTTTGAAAACACTAGGAGTGTTTCCGTTGAAATCAACTGTTGCTCCATAAAGTCCACTGGTTTCACCCAGTTGAACACCTAAATTCAATTCGTAAACGTGAGTATCATCATATGCTATTCCCTTGAGTACATCGGCGCTGTACTTGTAGGGGAATCCAATCATGAAGCCATCAGTTACCTGTCCAGAAACATGGATTGTGTCTATAATTACTACGTGTCCAGAATACAGGATTTGAACCTGATGGTCAACTTTATCAATAATGTAACCGCTCGTTTGAGCAGAGGCAATGCCAGAAGGTAAAGCGACTGGTAAAATGAAAAGTAAAGAAAAAGCAATAATTAAGAGGATTGCATGCGTTCGCTTCATTGAATTCACCAAACGGAGTTTCTGTAATGTTATGTCAACCTATTTATTTACTTTTACAGTAAACAACGTTGTATTTAGGGCTTAAGAATACATGATTGCAGGTCTTTAAACTCGGAGTTGTAAAAAGGCCATAGTCCTACTTAAACAGGCGATCAAAAATTTTCTTAGAGAATTAGAGCTTTTTTCCGTTGCGGTGATTTAAGATTGTTAATTACTGTTTTATCTAAGGGGGTTTCTTCCTATTTGTGGGCGTTTTCTGTGCACTTCTTTTGGTTGTCGGTTGGGTTGTTTTTTTGGTTTGGGCTTTGTTTTTTCTGCTTTTGGCTTGTGGTGTGAGAGGTTTATTCTCTATTAATGTGTTGGATTGGAGGGTTGTTGTTGTTTGGACTGGTGAAGTGAGAGAGTGGTGCTTTATTTTCTATGATTCTTTGTTGATATCTGTGTTATTGGTCATAGAAACGGATTTAGTGCAATAAAGAGTCCGAGTTTTTGATATACTTTTAAAATATTGACCCTCTGGATCAGGAATCAAAAATTTGTTTGTTGGTAGCGGGGACTAGATTTGAACTAGTGATCTCTGGGTTATGAGCCCAGCGGGTTAATCCTGGCTACCCCACCCCGCTACATATTTGCGTTATTATTATGGGTGAAGTAACTATTACTTAAGATGTCAAATATTAATAGTTTCTTTTTAGATTCTTCAGCAAAAGGATTTTAGTGTCGAACATTCATTTCTATGAACGGATGGTTTGCTTTGGATAAGCCGTATTTGCGTAAACTTTCGGATCCACCTCTTGAAAATCCAATTTTTGTTCAAGGGCTTCCAGGGTTCGGAAACGTGGGTAGGATTGCAGCACATCTGCTCATAAAGTTCTTTGACGCGAAGCCTTTTGCAGAGTTATATTCTCCTTCTTTTCCAGATTACGTTTCTATTAATACAAAAGGCATCTGCCAATTACCACATTATGAGTTCTATTACGCTCCCATGGAGAAAAATAACTTAGTCATCATGACAGGTGAAATTCAGCCTTCATTTGACGATGTAGTTGCTCACTATGATGTTTGTGATTCTGTGCTTGATTTTGTTGAAACGTTAGGTTGCCACTTCATCGTAACGATGGGTGGGGTTCCAATAGCTGAGGATAAAACTCAGGTTTACGTCGCTGCAACATCTTCGCGGTTGGCAACTGAATTTATGGAGAAGGGCGCAGTTATTTACAGTAAGGGACGAATTGTCGGAGGGACAGGGTTAACGCTTGCGTTGGCGAAGGAGAGAAAAATCGACGGCATCGGTTTGTTGGGTACAACTATGGGTTTTAAGGCTGATAAAGGCGCAGGATTCTTGGTTTTCAAGTTTTTAATGAAGGCTTTAGGAAAAGAGATAAAAGAAGGATTAGTAGAAACAAATGCACCTGAAGAGTGAGAGGTTGGGCGTTGCATGACAGAAAATAATGAAAATGTACAAGTTAGCGGTTTAGACTCGAAATTCATGAAGTTAGTGTTGACAGTGGTTGCTGTATTCTTGATATTTGTGGGTCCAACCTACATTCCGTACTTGTTATCAGATATTCTTAAGGTAGATTACATTGCTTCCATAGTCGTGGGCGGTTTGCTGTTCATAGTTGGATTGTTAATGTTAGTTTACCTCTTCAGAAAGAAAGTAATTGAGTAAATTTTGCCTCAGATACCCTAGGGTGCATCATCAAATCAGCGGATTAGGTTCTTCATCGGCGGCACCTTAGAGTTAGAACCTATTTTATTAAGATTCTTTGAGTTTTTTAGAAAAGCACTATTTTTTGAATATGATTTCTGAATACATAAGGCATATTAATTATTGCTATAGAAATAGGTTATATGCTCAACACTAAACGAAAAAGCTCGGAAGCGCCAAAAGAGAAAAGTGAAGAAGCAAAACGAACAACCATTATCCTAGAGAAGGGCGAACGAGACTTTATTGAGTTACTAATCAAAGAAGGCAAAGAACCTGGAATTAAGCCGCTTATATCAAAAATGCTCGATATTTACAAGAGCATGATGATTTACGATTGGCATTTCCCAGGAGAATATTACTGTGGAATTAGCCGTACCGCGTTTGTCAACGTAGAATTGATCAACATTTTAACCCAGCAGATTCCCAAGGAAAAATGGCCTTCAGTTGGGGAAAAGATGGGTGTTGCTCTCAAGGTTTCTATACAGTCAACGCTGGGAGTTGATGCAAGCAAACAAGAGAATTGGGAAGCCATCTTCAAGAGACTGAAGGTGCAGGGATTCGGCGATTTCTACCTCAAAGATAAATTCCTGCTTCTCAAGACGCCTTTCATACATGACTACGAGATTTGGAAGGGTATAATGGAGGGACTGTTGGGTGTAGAGTTGGAAACGCGGAATTCGGTGGCGCCATTGGTTTTTGAGATTAAGGTGCCATCAAGTTAGGTCTGAGTTTTCCGACAGTTAAATATTGGGAAACAGATTTATTAGGAAGACAGGCGTTCAGGTGTCTTTCAGTGGTATATGATGAGGGATTGTGTTCATACAGGGCGATTGTCTTCATTGCAGGTAAATGTAAGAATCGCGTAAATAGTGAGACGTTTAATTATTTGAAATTAGGTGCATCCCGTCAAATAGCCATTTTAACAAAACAAGAAACCCTAAGAGGTTTCTATAAAAATTTAGGTGACAAATTATGGATAAAATAAAATTTGCAATCCCAAAGGGATCTCTAGAAAAAGCAACTGCAGAATTCTTCTCTAAATCAGGATTCAAGATTGGTGGAACAGAACGAACTTACCGCCCTAGCATAAATGACCCGCAAATTGAAATGAAAGTTCTAAGACCCCAAGAAATCCCTGTCTTCGTTAACGAAGGCTTGCAAGACCTTGGAATCACAGGTGAAGACTGGGTTAAAGAAAACAAAGCGGACGTCGAAATTCTGCAGAATCTAGAATATGGAAAAATCAAACTTGTTATAGCCGTTCCAAAAAGTGTGCCTGAAAAGAGTACCGTGGGCGATTTTATGGAGTCGATTTGGAGTGAAGGCAAAAACTTCCGCATCAGTACAGAATATCTCAACATCGCCTCTGAATATGTAAAGAATACTCCGCAATACAAGAAACGATTTGGCAATGCCGACCCTGTGATGGTAACGCCATGGTGGAAAAAAGGCGATAATTCAAGGGCAAAGATTTTTCTGTCGTTTGGTGCGACTGAAGCTAAGCCGCCAGAGGACTCAGATTGCATAATGGATGTTACTGAAACAGGGACCACCATAGAAGCTAATAACCTGCGAATAATCGAGACTGTTTTGAAATCCTCTGCCGTACTCATCGCTAACAAAAAAAGCCTCGAAGACCCGGAAAAACGTGAGAAAATCTACGACATAGTTGCATTGCTCAAAGGAGTGGTTGACGGTTCCAAGAGAATTCACATATTTGTCAACGTTAAAAAAGCAAACTTGGAGCGATTGTTAACTGAGTTGCCTTCTCTAAAGAATCCGACGATAGCGCCTTTGGCAGATGACACATGGGTAAGTGTTAATACAGTAATCGAAAAAGACTGCCTTATCGAGTTGCTTCCAACTATACGAAAACTCGCCCAAGGACTAGTCGTTTACGAACCTAGGCAGGTGTTGGCGTTGGATGAGATTGCACGGAGAAACGAAGGAACATGCGCGAAGGATTCACCATAAAAGTCTGGAATTCTAAAGAGTTGCCTGTTGACTGGTTCAAACGACAAAAGGCTGATGAAAAAGCAACTCAAGAAGTCGATTGCTGCGTTAAGGCCATCATAAACCAGGTTAAAGCAGATGGCGATGCAGCGTTAGTTGAGCTTGCACTGAAATTTGATAAAGCCGAACTTAACTTTCGCGCCCTTAGAGTAAAACCTGGGGAAATCAAGGAAGCCTACAATAAAGCTGCCCCTGAACAAGTCTTTGCCATTAGGTTCATGAAGGAAAAAGTTAACGCTTATCAAAAGCAATTGCTCACTCAAACTGAAATCAAAACTGCAGGCGACGGTATTTCGATTCAAACAGTTTTGCGTCCAATCCAAAGCGTCGGTTGTTATGTTCCTGGTGGACAAGCCGCTTACCCAAGCACGCTTGTAATGACTGCTGTTCCAGCTAAAGTCGCTGGTGTCCAAAGAATAGTTGCATGTTCACCGTCAGACGCTAAAGGCAAAGTTAACCCTCTGGTTCTTGTCGCCGCCGACATTTGTGGAGTTGATGAAGTTTATAGAGTAGGTGGAGCCCAAGCTATAGCCGCATTAGCATACGGAACAAAAACGATAGAGCCCGTGCTCAAAATCGTTGGTCCAGGAAGTAAGTACGTTACAGCTGCGAAGGTTTTGGTTTCCACCGATGTTGCGATTGATATGCCTGCTGGTCCAAGCGAAGTTCTCGTTTTAGCGGATGAATCGGCTGATGCGCGGTTGATCGCGTTTGATATGGTTTCGCAGGCTGAGCATGGAAGCGACAGTGTTGCTGGACTCATTACGACTTCAGAGAAGGTTGCTTTGCAAGTTCAAGATTACTTATCAAAGATTGTAGTTTCAGCCGAAAGAGGCGAGAAGGTCTCCGAGTCACTATCAAAGTTTGGCTTCATAATAGTTTGCAGCAGCATGGATGAGGCAGTGTGTTTAGTTAATCAGTTTGCTGCTGAGCATTTAGAAGTCCTGACCGCCAACGCTAAGGAATTGGCTGAAAAACTAACTGCAGGTTTAATCCTCTTAGGTCCTTACAGCCCCGTTGCCTTGAGCGATTATGGAAGCGGAACCAATCACGTTTTGCCCACCGGCGGTTTTGCCCAGTCGTTCTCGGGATTATCCACGTTGGATTTTATGCGGCGCGTTAGTATTGTTGAAAGCACCAAAGTGGGGCTGGAAAGAGTAAAAGACAGTATAAAGGTAATGACGGAAGCAGAAAACCTTCCAAATCACTATAAAGCAATAAAAGCAAGGTTTGAAAAATGAGCGAATCCTACCAAAAATGGATAAAACAAAAAATGGAAAAACTTCAGACAATAGACTGCTATTTGGCGGGTGCAACGTCTGAAACAGTAGCGAAGCAGTTGGGCGTCACGACAAAGCAAATAATTAAGTTGGATTTCAACGAGAACCTGTTCATGCCACGTGTGAAGCAGGCAAAGCTAATGAAAGATTTGGCTGACGAGATTGATTTGCGTATGTACCCTGAGGATGAGGAAGTTAAGCTGCGCGAAAAAATTGCTGGTTACCTTAAAGTTCCAAAAGACTTCTTGGTGATAGGTAACGCAAGCGATGAATTAATCGACCGAATTATAAGACTCTTCGTCGAAAAAGGTGACATTGCAGTCTCTTTCACACCGACATTTTCTATTCCAAGGCTTTGTGTTAAACGCCAAGAAGGCGAATACGTCGCAGTGCAGATTCAAAAGAACCTGCATCTCGATGTCAAGGGCATGGTTTCCAAGTTTTCAGACAAAACCAGGCTTCTCTACATTTGTTCACCTAATAGCCCCACTGGAACACAGTACAAAGTAGAAGATATAGAAAAATTGGTGAAAGCGTTCCCAGGAATAGTCATCTTAGATGAGGCATACGGTGAATTTGCTGATTACTCGTTTGTGCCAAGGATACGGGAGTTTGAGAACATGATTATTCTTCGAACCTTCTCCAAAGCATTTGGGTTGGCAGCGCTTCGTCTTGGTTATGCTGTTGCAAATCCCGAGTTATCCAAGATATTGACCGAAAAGGCTCCTTTGCCATACCCAGTGAGTGGGTTCACACTTAGGATGGGTGCTAAAATGTTGGACAACGTTGACATGATGCTGGAATCCGTAAAACAAGTCAAGAGCGAACGGACAAAACTGATAAAGGCACTAAACGACATTGAAGGCGTTCAAGCATTCGATTCACAAGCCAATTTCGTATTGATGAACACGCAAAAACCCATCGAGTTAGTCAGCCAGAAACTGCTTTGGAAGGGTATCATGGTCAAAAAGTGGGGTAAAATCCTCCATTACGAGAACTGTTTCCGCGTCACAGTTGGTTTGCCTGAAATGAACGCTAAATTAGTTGAAGTGTTAAAAGAGATTGAAGAGGCAGATGAATGAGAGCAGAAGAGGTTTACCGTAAAACCAAAGAAACCGAAGTTAAGGTCTGTGTGAACCTTGACGGCGAAGGAAAAGTAGCAGTAAACACTGCAGTCCCATTTCTTGACCACATGCTCACCTCACTTGCAACCCACAGCTTAATCGACATAACTGCGTCGGTTAAGGGCGATTTGGTGCATCACTGCGTTGAAGACCTTGCAATAGGCTTGGGCGAAGCATTAAACAAGGCGTTGGGTACTCGCGAAGGCATCGGTCGCTTTGGCAGTGCAGCTGCACCCATGGATTGCTCACTTGCATTCGCGGCTGTTGACCTTGTTAAGCGTCCCTACTTCAAAATTGACCTCAAACTCCGTGGCAAAAAAGTCGAGGAAATGCCTACTGAAGACATCACCCACTTCTTCGAATCCTTAGCTACCGCATTGCAAGCAAATGTACACATCTTCGTTGAATACGGCAGCAACGACCACCACAAAGCTGAAGCCGCTACCAAAGCACTCGCATTATCACTACGCCAAGCAATAGCAGTGGATCCAAGGCGCAAAGGTGTGCCCAGTTCTAAGGGAGTCATCTAATGCCAGAAGCCGTCATATTCGACTACGGTGTCGGAAACCTTCTCAGCCTAAAAACCGCCTTGGAGAAAGCAGGTCTAACCGCATCAATCGGGACAACGGCACAAGACTTGGCGAAAGCAGACGCAATCGCATTGCCAGGTGTCGGAAGCTTCACCGCAGCATCAAGCAAACTACACGCGATCAAAGAAATCCTCCAAACCAAAATCCAAGAAGGCACGCCACTCATTGGGATTTGTTTGGGACTACAACTTTTTTTTGAATCAAGCCAAGAAGGACCAGGCGAAGGATTAGCATTCTTCAAGGGCAAAAACATGCAGTTGCCCAATACTGTGAAGGTTCCGCATATGGGTTGGAACACTCTTAGCGTCGTAAAGCCAAATGAGCTCTTCGATGGCATAGCGGAAGGCACATACGTTTACTTCGTACACTCGCTCTACCCCGTCCCCAAAGACAAAAAGATAGTTTGCACCACAACCGAGTACGGAACAACCTTCACTTCAGCGGTAGCCAGCAAAAACATTTACGGCACCCAGTTCCACCCAGAAAAATCAGGGGATGTCGGCTTAAAAATCCTAAAAAACTTTGTAAAAACTGTAGTTAAGTGATTATTATGCAGTTGATTCCAGCAATAGATTTAATGAATGGCAAAATTGTGCGGTTAACCCGCGGCGAAGCGAAAACCGCCAAGATTTATGAAACCGAATTCGGCACCCCAGTTGAAGCTGCGAAGCGTTGGCGAGATGAAGGCGCAAGTAAGTTGCACATTATCGATTTGGATGCAGCTTTTGCGCTTGGTAACAACCACTCAGTCATTGCTGAGGTTGCAAAAACCGTTAAGTTGCCCATTCAAGTCGGCGGCGGAATACGCAGTTACGAAACCGCAGAAAAGCTTTTCGAAACCGGCATCACCCAAGTCATCCTTGGGGCATTAGCTTTTAGCGACCCCTCAGCAATTGAGAAAATCCAGAAGAAATTCGGCTCAGAATCAGTCATAGTAGCATTAGACAATAAAGATGGGTTCGTCATGGTTGAAGGATGGAAGACTGCAACTGCAATGATTGTGGAAGATGCACTTGAAAAGTACACTGGTCTTGGTGTCCGACGATTCTTGATAACTTCAATCGCTCAAGATGGTATGCTTACAGGTCCAGATCTGCCAACCCTCAGCCAAGCTACCCTATACCCCAACGCCAAAATTGTGGCGGCAGGTGGAATCGGCAGCATAGGCGATTTGGTAGCTCTCAAAGAAATCGGTGTTGAAGGTGCAGTTATTGGTAAAGCCCTTTATGAGGGACGCTTTACCCTGAAAGATGCCATGCAAAAAATAGGAGTCTAAAGATGCCGCTAGCAAAACGCATAATTCCGTGCTTAGATGTTGACCACGGGAAAGTGGTTAAATGCATAAACTTTCTTAATCCAAAACAGGCCGGTGATCCAATTGAGATGGCTAAACGCTACTCCGACGATGGTGCCGATGAACTAGTTTTCCTTGATATAACCGCTTCATCGGAGAAGAGAGATATTCTTCGAGGTGTCGTTGAAGGAGTCGCCAAATCTATCAGTATCCCTTTTACTGTCGGAGGTGGAATCCGTAATGTGTCGGATGCAAGGCTTGTTTTGTGTAGTGGTGCCGACAAAGTGTCGGTTAACACAGCTGCAGTGGAAAATCCCAAAGTAATAACTGAACTTGCCGATGTTTTTGGTAGGCAATGTGTGGTTTGTGCTATTGATGCAAGGAGAAATCGTACGCCAAGTGAGGGAAAAATCATGGTTGACACTGCTGAGGGCAAATTGTGGTTTGAAGTTGTAACTTATGGAGGGCGCAAACCTACAGGCATTGACGCTCTTGCTTGGGCAAAGCAGGCGGAGAAGCTTGGCGCAGGAGAATTCCTTGCGACATCGATGGATAATGATGGCACGAAAGACGGTTATGACATCGAATTAACACGTGCAATATCTGAACGCGTCAACGTGCCTATAATTGCAAGTGGCGGTGCAGGAGAGCCCAAACATCTCTTTGAGGTCTTAACTGAGGGAAAAGCCGATGCGGCGTTGGCAGCTTCAATCTTCCATTACAAGAATTATCCAGTTTCAGTTGTGAAAGATTACTTGCGAAAGATGGGGGTGACAATTAGACAATGACAACTAACGAATTGCTAGAAAAACTTGACTTCAAGAAAGGCAACGGGCTCATACCCGTCATTGTGCAAGACGCTAAAACTAAAGAAGTAATTATGCAAGCTTTTGCAAATCGTGAAGCCATCGAGCATACCCTAAAGACAGGAAAGGGCACTTATTGGAGTCGAAGCCGAAACGAACTATGGGTGAAAGGCGAAACCTCGGGAAACACGCAAAAAATCGTGTCAGTCTCAACCGACTGCGACTATGACTCACTTCTCTATGTAGTTGAACAGACAGGTCCAGCATGCCACACAGGCGAATACAGTTGCTTTCACAAACCACTGTTGCAAACCAAAAAACCATAATTTTTTTTCGTGATTCAGACATCGGTTTTTCATTTTTCAATAAATTACTTTTGTGTATTATTTGATGAGAAGTCGATTAAGTTTCTCAAACCTAACTTAGTGCGTTAACTTTGTTTGAAGAATTGGGTCAGATTTTGGTTGCTTTTGTTTTTGGGCTTTGAGAAGTCTTCAGGTTGCGTAATAATAAGTTTTATGTGGTTGGAAATGAGATTTTCTTTTGGTTGTTGTTGTGGGTTTTTTTGTGTGTGTGGTTTTTTTGTGGGTTTGTGGTGGGTTTGTTTTTTGTGTTGGGTTGTGGTTTGGGTTTTGTTTGGTTGTTGTTGTGGTTGTGGGAGCGTTTTTTCGATGTTGTTTGTGGCATTTTGGAAAGTGGGATGCAGCTAAATGTCTATGAAAAGCAGGGATTCTTGTAAGTTAATGCTTTTAAACAAAAACCATCTATTCTCTTTGTGGATTGTTATGTCTTTACATGAAGCGATGCTCTATGAATGCCAAAGTGAAGGCAAAGTAAAATGTTGCCTTTGCGCAAGGCGCTGCCTAATCAGTGACGATTCAACTGGGTTTTGCATGGTTCGAAAAAACCAAGGTGGCACTCTTTACGCCCTCAATTATGGAAAAGCCGTCTCTGTAGGCGTTGACCCTATTAGCAAAAAACCACTCTCACATTTCAACCCTGGCGCCTTGGTTATGTCGATTGCTGCAGCTGGCTGCAATTTCCGCTGCCAATTCTGCGATAATTGGATGATCAGCCAAGACCACGAAGTTGCCGGTAACCCATTTCCTCCAGAAGAAGTTGTGAAGTCGGCGCAGAATGCTGGGTGCCAAGGAATCAGCTATACCTATACTGAACCAACCATCTTTATGGAGTATGCCTATGACAGCGCTAAATTGGCTCATGAAGCAGGCTTGTTTAACACGTTTGTCAGCAACGGTTACATGACTCCTGAAGCAGTGAAGACAATTGCGCCGTATTTGGATGCAGCAACCATTGATTTTAAGGGAGGAGGGGATCCCGACTTCTACAAGTCAATCATGTCAGTGCCAAGCGTGGAACCAATCTATGAAACCCTAAAAGAACTAAAACTCGCCGGAGTCCACATAGAACTCACCAACCTAGTTGTTCCAAAAATAGGTGATTCTTTGGATAGAATCCGTGAAATGGCTAAATGGATAAAAACATATCTTGGAGCAGACACGCCTTTTCACTTGCTTCGTTTTCATCCCGAGTATAAAATGACCTCTGTATCTGCAACTGGTGTGAGGGAGATGGAGCAAGCGTATCTGACGGCTAAAAATCAAGGGTTAAACTACGTTTACATCGGTAACGTGCCCGGTCATGCTGCCGAGAACACATATTGCCCAAACTGCGATTCAGCAGTCATTAAACGCAACAGCTTCGACATTACCCATTGGAACCTAACAAGCGATATGAAATGTCCTGTGTGCAAACACCAGATTCCAATAAAAGGCAAACTGTACCAAAACAACCAAGGGTTCCCATATGCGCTCTTTTAGAACAGACACCCTTCCAATTGGTGCTCATCAGAGGGATTAAGCCTTTATTAAGACAAAACCCAAATTGTGCATTTGTAGTGTGCCTAATCGATGACCAAATACAATGCACTAGCGATAACGACCAATTACTGGAAACCCAAAAGCAACTACAATGATAAAATCATCAATGCGATCGCAAATAAAGTTGAAAACGGCGATTTCGTTGTGATTTCAGAAAAAGCCATTTCAACATGCACTGGACAATATGGTTGACGAAGGCTATTGTTAAGCCAAGTTGACTGCAAAGGTTTTGGCGCGGATTTGGATGCGTCTTGTTTGGGGGTACCCGCTTGGAATTTTAGTGGTTTTGGGCCGCGACTTCTAAAGCGACTACGAAATTATCCGTTGGAGTCTGGTAGTCGTCATAAACAAGTTGCCTTGCAATACGCTGGGTTTTGGCAGATGCTTTATGTTCGGTTCAGAAGGTGGAATTGACGGCTCCAACTTGCCCTACTCATACGTAAGTTTGCCCTTAAAAAATGCAGACGAAATATCGCGAGAAATCCAAAACCTAATCTGGCTGAGGCTGAAAAAAAACGTTTGTGTAATAATTGCTGACACTGATAAAACCTACAAGTTCCACAGCTTCTTTTTTACTCCAAGACCAAAACCCCTCAAAGGTATACATTCACTGGGTGCAAGCACCGCCTTCATTTTGGGTAGAATCCTTAAGCTCAAGAAAAGTTCTACGCCGCTCACCGCTGCAGGTTGCAATCTCTTGGCGAGTGAAGCGTTGAAAATCACGAACATTGCCGACAAAGCGCGTGGTCCAGGTTCAGGTGCCACCGTGTGGGATATGGCTGCACGATTTCACGTCGAGGTTAATGATGTGACTTGGGAGATGCTGGAAGCAATCCGCCACAAACCCATAGTAATCGTACGGAAAATGTCCAAAGAAAGTTAATACACCAGAAAACAAATAGTGAAGTAACAAAAAACAGTTTTCTTTGAGAGTAACACATAAAAATGCGGTTTGCAAGCACTAAGCGATACGTGGGATAAGGTATGGAAGAAACACTACAGAAGATGGATGCATTCTTTAATCCACATTCAGTTGCAGTAATCGGCGCTACAAAAAAAGCTGACAAAGCAGGTCACGTTATTTTCAAAAACTTCGCCTCCAACAAGCAACATGGCGTCTTCAAAGGTGAACTCTACCCCGTTAACCCAAACGAAGACTCAATTTTAGGATTCAAATGCTACCAATCCTTAAGTCAAATCCCTGGTAAAATCGAATTAATCGTTGTTATTGTTCCAGCTAAGTTTGTGCCTTCCATAATGGAGGAGGCAGCGGCTAAAAAAGTTAAAACCGCCATAATCATCAGTTCAGGTTTTAAAGAAGTTGGAAATAAAGAACTTGAAGACCAAGTAGTTGCTGCAGCAGCAAAGGGCGGAATACGCATTTTAGGACCCAACTGCTTAGGTATTTATTACTCAAAAACAGGAATCGACACCCTGTTCCTTCCAGAAACAAAAATTCTAACAACCGGTGAAGAAGTCGTTGCAACCCCCAGACCCATGCCTGGCAACATTGCCATGATTACGCAAAGCGGTGCCTTCGGGGTAGCAGCCTTGGATTACTTAACTGGGCGGCAGATAGGTGTTAGCAAATTCGTTAGCTTCGGGAACAAATGTGATGTTACCGAGTCCGATATTCTGCATTACCTTCTTCACGATAAAGAAACCAAAGTCATCCTTGTTTATCTTGAAGATATCACTGCTGGACGTGAATTCCTCAAAATCGCCAAAAAAGTCACAGTCAAAAAACCCGTCGTAATCATCAAATCAGGCAGAAGTGCTGCAGGCGCAAGAGCTGCAGCATCACACACAGGCGCCATTGCGGGCTCAGACAAAATCTACGCTGCAGCATTCGAGCAAGGAGGAGTAATCAGGGCACGTGACATGGAGGAGTTCTTTGACATCGGCAAAGCCTTAGCAATGCAACCCCCAGCCATGGGCAAAAACATCGGCATCTTAACTGACGCAGGCGGACCCGGCGTCATGACCGTTGACGAATGCGAAGCCTTGGGTTTAACAGTGGAACGTTTCTCCGAGGCGACCTTGCAGAAATTCCAAGAACTAAAAGATCAAAATATCATCTTAAAGATTGCAGCAACTTCAAACCCCGTTGACCTCACCGGTTCAGTAACTGATGACATGTTTGTTATGGCTGCTGACCTAATGTTTCAGGACCCGCACGATCTGTGGCATAATCCTTCTTGGGCTTCATCACATGCCCGGGCTCCGAGAAGTCTACATCGATGGCATAGTTAAAGTCGCGGAAAACTACAACAAGCCCATAGTTATGTGTGACATTGGCGAAACAGAAATGGCTCTCTATACTCGTGCCCGCTTCGACAAGCTTGGAGTTCCCTCATTTGAATCCCCTGAAGATGCAGCTCGCGCCATGAAGGCTCTTGTAACCTACGGTTCATACCTGAAAAAATCTGGCTGCGCAGACGAATATATGGAAGCATTCAAGAAAGCCTGTAACTCTAAACGCTAACCGAAACCGTTACGAAACTGCCATCCGTCAACTTTAGATGCTCACGCAGGTACACTGGTGAAATAATCTCTAATACGTCGCTTGGATAATTAGGGACTTTAGGAGCTACGACCGCGCACTCCAATGACCCAACGCATGCTTTGAATAGTAAGCCTGGACAATAGCCTGCTTGTGGTTCAATCATTATTCCATTGGCGTTTTCTAACAGAATTTTCTTTTTTGTATTCTCTTTGTTTAGATGTAAATTTAAGGTTCCAGGATAAGGTGAAAAACCAAGGTTTTCCTCTATCTGCCGCTTAACCCAGGGCAAGCACACAAATTTTTTTCCACTGCCTGAGCCAGAAAAAACTGTGCCTAATAAAACTATTTTTAGCAAAACATAGCCTTACTGCTTTTGTTCCTTAAGCCAAAGAGCAACCGACTTCAAAATAGGATCTGACGTAATCTCAACCACTGGTACAATCATCTTTTCCTTGGTTTCGATAATCTGCATGTACTTAGGCATCATTGCGTAACCCACAAAAGTCCAGTAGACCTTATGTTTCTCAAGTAGTTCCTTAGCAACAATTGCTGTTGAAGCAGTTAGTGGAAAATACAGAAAAACTACGCCGTCAACCCAGTATAACCCTGCTAATTTGCCCCCAGCAATCACGGAGGTAAAGCGGGCGATTTCTTCGGGGCTGTTAAAACGGGTCTTTTCCATAATTACAATTTCTTTGAATGGTTCATAAGAAACGGCGATTTCGTTTGTGCTCAATGTTTCACCAGTTAACTATTTAGTTGTCGACCGTTCCCTTTTAATTTTGCGACAATAACTTTGATTGGAAAACTCTATTTTTCTTTTTTGGAGATTTTTTCTTTGGCGAGCAAGTACTCTACAGACTCTTTTCATGGTGCGGTTGGATTCTTGAACTCTTTTCTTAATATCTTGATGTATTTTTTCGTTAACTGTTATCCATTTTTAGTCTTTTCGGGACAAAAAACCCAACCTCTCCTGTCCGTACTTTAAAGTACAAATCAATAAAAATTAATGGTGTAACAAAGATTGATAGATTCGAATTTCGCAAAATATTCTTTTAAACCTTAAATTTTGTACGTCCCGATAATTTCGGGATGGAATAAATGCCAAAAAAGCTTAACCATAGGTGTAATAGCAGAAGTCACCGATTACTTTTTCAACGAAATGCTAAACGTCAAAGATGATTATAAAATAAAAAAGATATTTGAAGTTTTTCAGCCTATGTTACTTGCCACTTAGCCCAACTTATAATCGAAGAAGATGAATGAAAACAAAAACAAATCCGTCAAAACCGACAGCTAAAGAGCCATTCTGCAACAATTAAAAGAAAAACATTGTTTCTTTAGAAAAAGTTATAGCGTAGACGCACATTAAGCCTAAACTAAATCAATTCATCGGATGGTTAATGTTTCATGCCTGAAATTCGCGTAGCACTCATAGGCGTTGGCAACAGCGCATCAGCCCTCATTCAAGGAACCCAGTATTATAAGGACGCTAAAGAAAACACGTCAGTTCCAGGGCTTATGCACGTGAACTACGGCGGATACCACATACGCGATATTCATTTTGTCGCGGCGTTTGAAGTTAACAAAGCCAAAATAGGAAAAGACCTCTCCGAAGCCATTTGGATCAAACCTAACGTCTGCGAAAAATTCGCCGATGTCCCAAACTTGGGCGTTAAAGTTTCTCCAGCACCAATCCTTGATGGTGTAGCACCCCACATGAGGGAAACCTTCAACGTTTACGACGACAGCAAAACCCCAAAAGACAGCGTCGTCAAAATCCTCAAAGACAACAAAACGCAGGTTCTCGTAAACTATCTTCCAGTCGGAAGCCACGATGCAGTAAGATTCTACGCACAATGTGCAATCGACGCAGGATGCGCTTTTGTTAACTGCATGCCAGAATTCATAGGGTCAGACAAATCAGGCGAGTGGCCAAAGAAATTCGAAGAGGCAGGCTTGCCCGTTCTTGGGGACGACATCAAAAGCCAAGTAGGCGCCACCATTCTTCACCGCACCCTTATCAGGCTTTGTCTCGATCGTGGTGCAATTGTTGATGAAACTTACCAGTTAAACCTTGGCGGTGACACCGACTTCCAGAACATGACCGTTGAAAACCGCCTCACAAGCAAACGCATCAGCAAAACCGAAGCGGTCACCAGCCTCGTGCCCTACAATTTGCCAACAAGAATCGGACCATCAGATTTTGTGCCTTTCCTAAAAAACAAGAAAATATGCTACCTGTCAATCAAAACCCGCGCGTTCGGTGACCGCCCCATAACCATCAATGCAAAACTCGAAGTAGAAGACTCCCCGAACAGCGCAGGCGTCGTAATCGACCTTATCAGAGCAGCAAAAATCGCTTTAGATCGCAAAATCGCCGGCGCATTGCTGAGTATGCCCTCGTATGCGTTTAAGCATCCGCCAATCCAAGTGCCTGATTCGCAAGCGCGGGAATGGACGGAAGAGTGGATAGCGGGCAAGCGAGAACGCTAAGACCCATTTTCTTTTTCATTAAACCTTTTATGTTGGATGCTAATCTGGTAACTTAGTAACACTTAGAAGGTTCATGTCATGGTAAAAGTTGAATCGTACGAAGTTCCAGAAGGTCTCTATTTCTCTAAAGATTTTGAATGGGTTAAAGTTGAAGGAGACAAAATCCGTATGGGAATCACTGATTACGCTCAAAAGTCTCTGCGGGAAATTGTCTATGCAGAGTTACCAAGCGTTGGTGCAGAAGTAAAGCAGGGTGAGCCTTACGGAACATTGGAGTCTGTTAAAGCGGTCTCAGACCTGGTTGCAGCCGTAAGCGGAACCATTCTTGAAGTCAACGATGAAGTTCAATCCAAACCCGAAACCCTAAACGAAGATCCATACACAAAAGGATGGTTACTCGTTGTTAAACCCTCAAACCTGCAAGCAGAACTCGTGAATTTGATGGATTTTGACAAATCCGTTGAATGGCACAAAGCGCAAGTCGCAAGTAAATGCTAAGTGAAGGCAAAGCGGATGTCTAGACGCGTAATCATAATCGGCGCTAACGCCGCAGGTGTTGAAGCTGCCTCAGCTGCACGCAAAAAAGACCGAACAGCCGAAATTACCTTAGTTACCCAGGAAAAGAATGCTGGGTACTCACGTTGCGGCTTACCCTTCGTGATCGGTGGACAAATTGGGTGTTTTCACGATTTAATAGTTTATGCTCCAGCATACTTCCAAATGCTTAAACTCAATTTGAGAACCGAAACCAAAGCCACAGCAATTAGCACCAAAGACAAAACCGTAACTGTAGCCACCAAAGAAGGGGTCGTTGAAGTTTTGCCCTACGATAGCCTCGTAATTGCCACTGGCGCGGACTCATTTATGCCGCCAATTAAAGGCAAAGAAAAACCAGGCATTCTAAGTCTTCGATACTATAGAAGACGGTGAAAAAATCGATGCAGCCGTTAAAGCAGGTGCGAAATCAGCTGTCATAATGGGTGCAGGCTTAATCGGTTTGGAAGTCGGCGTGGGCTTAATGGAGAGAGGCCTAAAAGTTACCATCGTTGAAATGCTGCCTCAGATTTTGCCTCAGTTGCTTGATGCGGACATGGCAAAACTGGTCCTAGAACATCTGCAGGAGAAAGGTATGATTATTCTCACTAGCAAAGGTGTCGAAGAATTTCTTGGCGAAGACAAAGTTACAGCTGTTATGGCTGGCGGCGAAAAAATCGAAGCGGACTTGTTCATAAGTGCTTTCGGTGTACGCGCGAACACAAAGCTTGCCGTTGATGCAGGTATTCCGCTTGGCGAGACCCGAGCAATCAAAACTAATGGACGAATGGAAACCGACGTAAAAGACGTTTACGCTGTTGGCGACTGCGCCGAAGCCCACAGCATCATAACTCACAAACCTATGTGTGCACAGCTTGGCACAATTGCGGTTCGCCAAGGTAAGGTTGCTGGAGCAAACGCAGGAGGAGACTACTCACAGTTCAGTGGCATACTGGCATCGGCAGTCACAAGGCTCTTTGAGATTGAAGCAGGCAACACAGGCTTAACCGAAACCGCCGCAACACGCAACCGAATCGAAGTCGTCACAGGAGCCATAAGCAGCAAGACCAAAGCCGACTATTTCCCAGGCGCTAAACCCATCAAAGTTAAACTCGTCGTCGAAAAAGAATCTCAACGCATTATAGGGCGGGCAAGTCGTTGGTGGCGAAGAAGTCACCCAGAGAATAAACTGCTTAAGCTTTGCTATCCAAAAAGGAATGACTGTGCGCGAGCTTGCCAAAGCCGACACTGCATATGCACCGCCACTATGTGAAACTTGGGAACCTATGGTGCTCGCGGCTGAAATGGTCCTTATGAAAATGCGTTAAATTCTTTCTTTATTTTTTTAAAAAAAAATTAGAAAGGGACCACGTAGGTCCGTTGTGATGCATTATGCTTGCTGTTTTTTGGGGCTTGTTACTTTCTGTAAGCCCTCGGCAACTATGAACAAGCCTACTATCACTATAACTGTTGGTATTAGCGGTAGTGAATAGCCGATTATTCCTGCGACGCCCAATGCGAGTGCGATTAATCCGATGAAGAGGCTGAATTTACTTAAACTAATGCCTAGGTTAATTCGTGCTAGGTTAATTGCGACTAAGATTATTCCTACGCCGACCGCTATGAATGCACCGACATCTATTGTGTAAGCGATAGATGCGAGCCAGCCGATGCCTAGTACCACAAAGAATGCACCCCACGCTACGCCGTTTAGGAGTTTGTTCTTCATGCCATTTGTGTTAACATTTTCCATTTTTTCACCTCCGATGAATGGGTTGATTATTGCTTTTCTATGTGCAGCCACATCCCTCTGTCGAGGTTTCGCCAAAGACTTGGGTTCCAGCTATGCCGGCCAAGAATTTGTCTATTTGAGTTATCGAGTTTTTCCGCACTACTCTGGCAACGCCTATGGCTTCAAGAATTTCTTTTTCTTCGATTCCGTTTTCTTTTGTCTTCTTAAGTAGGGTTTTTAGGCAAGGTTGGCAGTTTGCGACTACGGCTGCCGCGATTGCTATTAGCAATTTTGTTTTGGTTTCCATCTTATTCCTCTGTTAGTTTTCTTCTACTTCCTTTTATGGTGGAGAAAACTATTTAATAATTCTCTGACATCTCCTTACCAGAAGAGAGGAGAAAAACTATGACTATCTCGAAAACCACTTCCAAAGATAGAATGATAGCACAATTAAAGGAACTGGACCTTTCAACATATGAGGCCACAGTGTACGCTGCGCTAATCACTCATCCGACCATGACAGCAAGCACACTCTGTAAAGAAACGGGTATCCCGGACACAAAAATTTACTACGCACTGGAAGGACTAAGTGAAAAAGGAATGCTCACAATTCGAATGGGCAACCCAAAACTCTATCGTTCCATACATCCCAAAGAGGCAATTGCTAACCTTAAACAGCGATTGATCGAGAGGCTTAACGAGAAACTAAAAGAAGCCGATGTTCTAGTTGACATGATTTCTCCTATATATGAAAGCGCCGAAAAACCCGATGAGTTAGAAGTTGCCTACATCATCCGGGGACAAATCAACCTCATTAACCGGATGAAAGCATTAATTGAAACAGCACATAGAGAAGTCACCCTGTTTGTTTCGTATCCGGCCCTTTTCAAAGACCTTAAGCTGTCACTTCAGCAAGCGCAAGAAAAGCGCAACATCAAGCTGAACATAGCCATGACTGAGGAAATGCTAAAGACCGAAGACTTCAAAGGGTTAGGTGATGTGCGCCAACTGTGCTGCCCTGTTACACTTCTGATTTCAGACCTGAAGACTTTGATAACTGTCTCTGACTGGGTTGAGGAATCAGCCATGCTTTCGCAAGACCAGAACCTAATTCGGGTAGCAAGAGAATACTATGACAATTCAATGTGCTATAGTGGCTGAATCTGTAGACTGCGTGACAACTTCCAAGACTGGTTCTATAAAGAGGAATTAGCCTTTTTGCTTGACTATTCCATTTGTGATGTTCCTGGTTGTGTAAATGGTTCAGTATAACCGACGAGGAGTTTGCCGAACGTGTTGATGTGGTCTTCTTCTTCCGCTAAAATCTCCTCTAATAGTCGTCTTGTGGTGTAGTCGCCTTCTTCCGCTGCCACTTGAATTGCCTGTTTGTATAGGTTAATTGCTTTTTCTTCGTCTTGCTCGTTTTGTTTGAGCATTTCGATGAGGCTGCCGCGCACGAAAATTGGATCAGGTTTGATGGTGGCTACGCCATTAAGGTAGTCTAAGCGTTCGGCGAGGCGTTCGGCATGTTTCATTTCGGCAATGGCTGTCTTGCGGAAAATGTCCTCAACTATGACACCGTCGGTGCCTGTAACCTGCACGTGTTGCCACATGTATTGTATGCTGACTTGGAGCTCGCGGGCGATGCCCTTGTTTAGATACTCTAAAAGTTTTTGAGAAGTCAAAATTATCCCTACAAAAAATAAGTCAGTTCAATATATAAACTGATTTCTAACCAATCCTGACTATAGCCAAAAAACATAATAGGTTAACTGTCTCAAACTCAAAGGCTTGTGACGATTATGAAAACGTTTATAGTCTGTTTCTCTTATCACCACAAAAACACGGAAAAAATCGCTTCAGTCTTCGCGAAAACACTCGACGCTGAAGTTAAAATGCCCGGCGAAGTTAACCCGCAAGGGTTTTCTGAATATGACCTTATCGGGTTTGGTTCGGGGATTTCCTTTGGAAAACACTACAAAATTCTCATTGATTTCGCTGACAAGTTGCCTCGGATAACCAAAAAGAAAGCATTCATTTTCTCAACTAGTGGTCAAACAGCAAAAGCATCAAAATTCCATCAGAAACTTCGAGAACTGCTTCAATCAAAAGGCTTCGATATTGTTGGAGAGTTTAACTGTGCAGGATTTGACACTTATGGAGTTCTCAAAATAGTCGGTGGAATACAAAAGGGGCATCCTGACGAAGCTGATCTAAAGCAAGCAGAGATCTTTGCCAAAGGTTTGATTTCTTAGTTGTGTGAAACATTATGAAAACTCTAATTGTCTTTGGCACAAGATATGGAGCAACCGTAGGCACATCTGAAGAAATTGCCGATGTCCTCAAGGCTGAGGGCTTTGATGTCAAGGTCGTAAACGCGAAAAAAGAAAAAATCAAAGATATCTCCACCTATGACCTCATTATCGTCGGTAGCGGCATGCAATTCGCAAGGTGGACGGGTGAAGCAGAAGATTTCCTAAAAAGATTCCAAAAAGAACTTTCCAGAAAAAAAGTCGCTCTTTTTATTTCGACCATGAAAACAGTGACTGAGCGGGAAGGAAAAACAGAGGAATTAGCAAAAACTCGAAAGATGGAACTCGAAGACAAAGTAACCAAGTACAATCTTCAACCAATAAGTTTGGGCTTCTTTGGCGGCGTTTTAGACTTCAACAAAATGAACATAATTACAAGAAAAACCCTTGGTTTCCTAAGACCCAAGCTTGAAAAGGATGGCTTCAAAGAGTCGCCTCCTGGCGTGTATGAGTTGCGTGATTTTGAAGAAATCCGTGGATGGGCTAAAGAACTCGCAAATAGTGCAAAGCAGTAGAGAAATGGCTTCCAATTTTTTGGACAAAAGGCTATAACGTAGTTGCAAATTGCCAAGACTTCGTTACTAACCTGTTAAAGTAGAATTATCCTCAACAATCTTATTTTTTGTGTCTTCTTCAGGTTTGTCTTTCTTACCCCTAACTATGGGAATAATAAATTCAAGAACTACAAGTAGTAGTATAAGCCCGATTACAACTGGCAAGCCCCAAGGATTGTTCCGCAGGAAAAGAGTAACCCATCCAAAATATGGAATGCGCATAACAACTTTGCCTATGACAAGATCTTGTGGAACGCCTTGTCCGCTGCTCCAGAGGGTGCGGGAATCGTATTCTTGAGGACCGGGAATATTTGGCCACTTGTCGCCGCTGTTGCCATCGCCCTTGGTCTGGAAGTACCATGTTCCGTTTACCTTGTATTTCTCAACTATGCGGTGAACGATAGGTGTGGATGTTGGGTCGTTTGGGTTTTCATAAACGATTATGTCGCTGTTGGGGTAGTTGGCGTTGAGTTCCGCTGGGTTCACTTTCTGAATCACTATGATGTCGCCTACATGGAGTGTTTGTTCGAAGGGGTGGCTCCAGCCGTTGCAAAGGCCATCGAAGGGTACGCACATGCTGCCGCTTTCCACTACCCTTATTGGAACTGCTGTACCAAGGGCGAATTGTACGCCAAAGAAAATCCCTAAAACCACACTAACAATTAACAGAATAACCAGTGCCGACTTGAAATACTCGTTTCGCCGGATTCTTGTAAAAACGCTCAATCTCTTGCCTTCAACAATTAACCCTTAAACAAAAAGAAAACACCCCTAATAAACCACTTCTTTTGACGAAGATGGCAAACAAAAAATAGTTCTTAATCACGCTTTCATTTTGACTGTGGTATGATTAGAAGTAAATGGATACAACGAGCCTTCTTTCTAATAATTTGCATAATGGGCTTATTTGCAATCCTTAGCTCAACCATGTCGAAGAATCCGGTGCTAAAACCCTTCGCAACAAGCCTTGGAACCCCCGACGAGTTGTTGGGCGTAGTTGCTGCCGTTGCAACAATTCCAGGTATACTAATCAGTTTACCTGCAGCTTCGCTCTCAGACGTTTTTGGTCGTAGAAAAGTTCTTTTGTTTGCCGCTTTCGTTTTCGCTTCCGCTCCCTTCTTATATTTAGGGGTTAATTCGTGGTGGACGCTTGCGCTTGTACGGTTTTACCATGGGTTTGCAACTGCAATCTTTATTCCAGTGGCTGAAGCCTCAATTGCAACTCTGTTTCCAACCAAACGTGGGGAACGTATTTCACTTTTTAATTCTGCAACTGCGGTTGGCAGGGCTTTGGCACCGTTTTTGGGCGGTTACATACTTTTTGCAACCTCAAAAAGCTTCTTCACTCTCTACGTTGCGGTGGGAATTGCAGGTGTAACTGCTTTTATCATTGCGTTACTGTTTTTGTCTGAAAGAAAAAACTTTGGATATGAGCCAGCCCCTGCTGATAAGTTGCCTAGAAAAATGTTTGGCGGATGGCTAACTATAATCAAGAACACTCAAGTCTTAGGTGTCAGTTTTGTTCAGGCGGTTCAATACTTTGTTTTTGGTTCAGTCGAGTTCTTTATTGTAGGATACCTGACTGAAGTTGTAAAGCTGGATCTTTTTTCGGTTGGGATCATCACGGGGAGTGAAATAGTAGCGTTGGTTGTTGCTCGACCATTAATTGGAAGAATCTCTGATAGGATAGGTAGAACTAAACCAATCGTTGTAGGAATCGTAGCTAGCTGTATTTTGGTTGCGGCAATTCCGTTCACTACCCAGTTTCCAGTGCTGCTAATGTTAGCGGTTGCTTATGGGGTTTCGTTTGCAACAGTGCTCTCTTCAACCTCGCCATGTGTTTGTGACTTGGTGCCAGCCTCACTTGTGGGTGCATCAATGGGGTTTCTGTCAACCACAATGGACATTGGACAAACGCTTGGACCAATAGTCAGCGGCGTAATCTTTGCAACCAACCTGCGGTACGCGGGAATGTTTCTCTTCCTTAGCTTTCTACTAGCTATTTCAATTGTTGTTTTTCTGCTTTCAAAAAAGGCACAAAAGGACAACTCGCTTCCAAAATCAACTTGAAAGAACACCTAATAACTAACTAAATGTCTCTTCAAAGTTTTCACTAAGAATGGAGCGGCAAAGCTGAGAACGATTATAGCAACTGCGATGTAATGCCATTCTTGGAAATAGCTGCCAACAGACGTAAATACGTAAAATGGAAAATAATGACCAACATAATCAACTTTGAAATCAATCAACGGATAAGGCTGCGTGTGATTGAGGAACAAAAGACTCTCCAGCAACGAAGCAAACAATAGAACAAGCCCAAACCCAGCAAGAAACAGCTTAATCTTCCGTTTCCCAGTCGAACCCAACAGCATCCCGCCTTTATGCACTAAAGAAGCCGCAAGCAAGCACAAGAAACGGTAAAGTCGCATAATTGTATTTGAACGCGCTAACGTAAGGCACCAGCAAATGCTTTCCAAACACCAAACCCAGGTCCACTCCAGCAACCGCCAGAATGGTGACGAAGAAAACTGCATCCACCCAGGATGTTCTCGCAAACAAACGCCTAAAAGAAACCGCTAAAACAAGTGAGAAAACAACTGCCGCAAGCAAAAACCAACCGGCGCTCTCGACTAAAATTCGGGGCAAAAACGCCAAGGATGGATTTGTGATCATGTCTGGATGCGTGAAGTCGCTTGGTACGTAAACTCCGAAAAAATGCTGGTTTGCAAACGCGCCAAACCACACAACCTGCAAAATAATGGACGGAATCAGGAAAATCAGCACTTTCTTTAGCGTAATTTTAAAGCCGCTTTCTTTTCTCTTAAGCAAAACTACAAGCAAGAAGGGAACTATCAGGAAAATTGCAAACAGCTTGGTCAAAAACGCTAAAGCGAACAATAGTCCCGAAAGCGATAGCAACTTATCAGAATTCCGCTTAACCGCAAAAACCCCGAAAATCAGGAACACCAAACCCAAAAACAGGTATTGAGCGTCAATCAGGTAGATTCTTGCCATGAACACTTGCCATGGAACCATTCCAAACAACGCTGCAGCCACCAAACCTGTTTGTTTCCCATACAGCAAAGTGCCTAAAATGTAGACGAGTGCAACACTGCCAAGCCCCAACGCAGTCACAAAACTTACGGCGTTCACATATGACAAGCCGAACAAAAGCAGAACGGGGGCTGTCATATAGAATGCTAAGGGCGCTTGATCTATCATTAGTCCCGTGGTTACGTAGGGATATCCCTTTGTGACTACACTAGATGCCGCTTCAAACTCTGTTTGTGCATCCCAATTAGTGTAAGTTCCCATCGATGCTAAAACGATTAATGTTGCAATGAGAACCCCGATTAACTGGTAGTGTGTTGATAAGAGTGCCCTAAAACTTTTCAGTTCCAATTCGAAGGTCCTCACAATCCATACTCTACTCTTATGGTTCACATTATAAAATTTCCCCATTCAACTCCCAAACGTCTCAGGCTGAATAGTCGCTTTCCTTCACCATAAATCATAAATCTAGATTTACCCCGATAAATTATTTTGAGTAAAAACATTGGGTCAAACAGAAACACATAGACCCTGAAGAAATGGGGCTTCGCTTTTGCAGTATTCACTTTAAGTTACACATTGAGCACCAGCATGGAAAACGTAATCTACTTGGAATCTGAATCAACACCATTAGAGTAATAATCAACATTCCAATCATCATCTACCTGTTTAGAAGAATTTTTTCAAAAAGCTCCGGGTTTCAGTGAAGGGTGAGTTGTTTAATTCGGGTTTGAATTCTGTAGAAGTTGCATCCCGTGTGCAGCGTGCAGTTGCTACAACAACTTCTCCCACAAAAGGTAATACTGACTCTTCGGTATTTCTAATACATGCAAATTAAGTTGCATCAGCAGTAACAGCCATCTTCTCAATTACAAGCTATACTTTATGTTCTGCGAAAACAAGTAAATTTTAGCTTCCAGAAACAAAATTCTAATATTAACCTATGTAGTCCTTTTATCAAACAACTCTGTGGGCCGGTCGTCTAGCCTGGTTAGGACGTTGGCTTTACGAGCCAAAGGTCGCCGGTCCGAGTCCGGCTCGGCCCACCATTAAACTTTCGTCTGCCATCAATTAAGTCCGAGAATATTCTAGTTTAGTTGTGCCTTAAGTCTCTTGATTAATGAGTGTCTTTCTTGAGGTTGATTAATCCATAATTCCCGATTTACCCTAAACTGTTCACCACTAATTTTCCCTTTTCTTTGCAATTCACCAAGCAAATTTACGAATTCACCCAGCTCCAGCTGATCTCGTGTAACCACGTTTTTGCTTTTTCTCTCTCCAAACAAGTTAGTTGCAGCTACTTCTCTGTCGGGCGGAGAATAATTTTCGTATAGAAATTTAGCGAAATAAGTGATTTCCCAACCTTGCGTTGCAGGCAAGTTTTTTTTAGCTTTTAGCAACTCAGAAGTTAAGCACGCGTACTCTTCACCATGTGTATAGTATTTTGTTGGCAGGCTTGGTTTATCAGCTATTTTTCCAAGGAAATGCTTCAGGTGGCTGACGCTGAAGATCGGCAGGACGTTGTCGCTTTCATAGTTAAAGCAGAAAACGATTTTTTTGGCAAGTTGCTTGTCATCTCCCAACCCCTTAATTTTTCCCCAGTTCGCATCCACTTTTTCAGCCAATGACTTCTTCTTGTCAACCACAATGTAAAGCAGGTTCTTGAAATCTTCAATTTGGACTCTAATATTGCGGTAAAGACTTGAATCTCGAATTGAAGAGTGCCCCAACGGTTTAAAATAATATTCTAAATAGTGAAAAAACTCGCCAACTTCACCAGAGGTTTCTTTAAAAATGTCGTCAGGTTTTAGCGTGGCTATTGATGCAGGATTTTCGGAGAAAGGAAATTTTGTTCTAAACTCTTTCAAGCAACTAATTGCGTTATCGACTTGTTTTTTGTTTAAACCTTGTTTATCGTAAGCGATTGCTTTGTCTATTATTGAATTATCCATTCTTCTTTCACGCGGTTTTAGCAATAGTTTGTTTGGTGTGCAATATCAGCATTTGTTCTAAGAATACTGGTTTAGATTCGCGATTAACAAAAAATAAAAAAAGAAAGATTTGAAGGAAAATATTTTCTAACGTCGTTTTCTAAGCATTACAATTGCGGCAGCGATTACTACAATCAAGACTACGATGACTATAACGTAGTAGACAGTGTTTGGTATTGCTGCGCCTGAGGTGCTTGCTATTTGGCCGACTGCGTAAAAGTTGCCATCGTAGGCGCCAAAGTATGCGATTCCATCAACAACTGCTGGTGAAGAGTAGATATAGCCGTTTGTTTGGAAGCTCCAGAGGAAATTGCCTGATTCAGAGTCGAGAGCATAAGTTTTGTTTCCCAAAGTTGAAGTAACGTAGATTGTGTTGCCTATGATTGCAGGAGCCGTCGTTAATCCGTCATCCAGTGTATAGGTCCATTTCTGTGTTCCAGTTGCAGCGTCTAATGCATATACTTTCTTGTCGAAAGCGCCGCCAGTGTAGATTACGCCATTGACAAAAGCAGGAGACGCTTGAACACATTGGTCATAGCCAGTTTTAACTTTCCAAACTAAAGCGCCTGTGTCAGCGTTTAATGCATAGGTGTTGTTGTCGAAGCTACCGACGAAAACCTTACCGTCAGCGACCGCCGGCGAAGACGCTACAACGCTCTCAGTTGGGAAACTCCATTTTTCAGCGCCCGTCGAAGCATTCAACGCGTAAACCTTTTTGTCATATGAGCCGAAGTAAACTACCCCATTATCTACCGCAGGAGCAGAGGTAACGAGGCCGTCTGTGGTAAAGTTCCATAGGGGCATGCCTGAAGCCGCATCAATAGCCCATAGTTTTTTGTCGTTTGAGCCCGCGAAGACGACACCGTTTGAAACTGTGGGGGAACCTTCAGCAGGACCGCCAGTCACACATTTCCAAACATATGTGCCTGTCGTCGCGTTTAATCCGTAGATTGCGTGGTCATCTGACCCAAAGAAAACCATGCCGTCTGCAACTGCAGGGGACGTATAAATTTTCGCGCTAACTGAGTAGTTCCAGATTTTGGAGCCATCTTTAGCGTTTAATGCATAGATGTTGTTGTTTGACGTGTGGAAGTACCCTTCGTCGGAAGAAGTAAAGTAGACTATTCCGTTGGCAACCGCGGGGGAAGTCAAAACCCAACCGTTTGTGTCGAAAACCCAAAGGGTCTGGTTTGTGCTAGGTCCAGTTGCAGTCGAGTAACCAGTGTGGGATGTATCTCTATGGAACATTGGCCAGGAATCTGTTTGTTGAGCGTTAACAGTAAGTGAAAGAACTATTGATAAGCAAAGGATTGCTAAAGTTATTGCAACAAAAACTTTTTTCATAAAAACAACCTTGTTACAGTAGATTATTCATTTTTCGGATTTATGTATTGTCCCTAAGATGTCAGGGCTTTTAGTTTTTTAAATTTGATTATTGGGTAAGTGAAGAAATTACTTCTTGTTCACTCAGAAAATCAAGGCTTTTTTTGGCATTAAAAACAACAAACACCGAATTTCTCAGGTACCTTCCAACGATAGAGACTAAACCAGCTGCATTAGTGCCAAGCTTACAGGTTAAGGCATGCTCAAACATTCCCAGCGTCTCGATTTCAATTACATCTCGGTTCAACCGCGTTCGTTCAAGCACATTCTCTATTTTGTCTAGTGAAGCTCCCAAAATGATTAGCCTATCCAAAAGAGACTGTTGCCAAGAGTGAAGTCTCTCAACCTGCTCCGCAGCCAACTCCGCCTGCAATCCTTCAACTTCTTCAGCAGTTGGAGAAACAGGTTTAATGCTTAACGGTGAGCGCTCAACTAAACCGTAGATTTCAGCAATTTTCTTCAAATCCACCTTTCTGCCCTCAACCAATTGCGTCTGCAAAATAGCTAAGGGTACGGTTGCTAGAACTATTTTAGGTTCAAAAATTCCCACATCAACACTTAACTCTTGTTTGGTTAAGTCAAGTTTGGAAATGTACCCCCTTAGAATAGGGTATTTTTTTGCGTTTTCAAGGCTTGTGGGGCATGTGCCTATTTCTTTATTGATGTAGCTTGTAGCTATGTTTTCGTCTTCGCCTGAAAGCGAAACTTGAACCCACCTATTTGCAGTGTTGTTTGTAACTTCTATTTCAATGTCTAACTCTGTGAACTGAGTTTTGAGTAATTCATCTATTTGTTTTACTTGCCCAAGGTTTGAAGCTTTAACTAGTAATGTTAATGTGGTCATGTTTTATCGCCAAGTAATCTGGTTATTTCATCATTTAGTTTTCTAACTCTTTCTGCTGCTTGAGGCTTATTCTTCATTTGAAGCCGTTCAATTTCTGTTTCAATTGGCATTCTTCTTGATTTGTCAATTAGTTTGTCAGAGAATGAAACAATTTTCTCTTCAAGTGTTTGGGGTGCGTAAATGTCTTTTGGCCAACCCAGCATTTGCGCTTCTTCGGTTGTGATTCCGGCGCCAACATGTCTCTTGATTATCCTGATAACTGTTTCGGGTAATCCTATGGATTGTGCGATTTGGGCACCTGCGATTGCGTGGTCGATGGTGTGGGTTTTTGAGCGGCCAAGGTCATGGAAAAGTGCACCTGCCTCCACGAGGTCAATGTTAATTTTATGTCCTTTTCCTTCAAGTTTGCTTGCAGTTTCCACAGCTAAGTCTGCAACAGCTATGCAATGGCTAATGACTTGTGGTGAACAGTTGTATTTGTGGAGGAGTCCTAATGCTTGCTCCCTATTCGGAAGCCCGCTACTCACCCAGTTCCTTCCTTAAGATCTCAACTTTCCCTGAAAGCTTTTCTATCATTCTTTCATTTGCAAAATGAACCAATGATTTGCCACATGTGGAACAGTGGAAAACCAATTCAACAGCTTCTTCAAAAGGAACACGTTTACATTCGGGGCTGTCGCAGTAATAGAAGTCATGATTTCTTTCGTATTCTAATCGGACATTAAGTTTTTCTAAAACACGTCTTTTCTGGCTTAAAATGAAACCTTCTAGCTGGTCTGGTTGAAGTTTCCAATGAAATATAAACCATCCAGTTTTTGGGTCCCTTGTCCTTCTCAAGCTTACAAGAGAATGATCATAGAGTTTGTAGAGGATTTTGCGGACGGAATTAAGTCGAATGCCAGTTTTATTAGCAATTTCGTCATCCGTTATTTCTTCCACGCCTTTCAAATGAGCTATAAGTTGTACCGCTTCTTCTCCGCCTAACGCTATCGCCACTTTCGTTAAGGTTGAATCATCAATTGTTGATAACATGCTCTAATGTTCCTTTTTATACCCATATTATTGATACATGAGGTAATAAAACCCTTCCCAAAACATTAAGAAAAATCAATGTTACTTTTGATTTCCTTGCCCCGCTCTTTGGGAACAATCTCGATTTTAGCTTTCTCAAAAGGTTTAGCTAATTCTTTGCCTTCAAAGTACCGATCCAAAAAAATCGCTAAAGCAGAGCATTCTGAATGCGGTTGGTTTCCGATAGATATGTTGAAGTCAGATACTTCGCTTGAATAAAACTCACCAGGAACCTTTTGGGCCCCAACAATGAGCAATAGGTCTTTGTTTGTTTTTTTGATTCGATCTAATATATCGCTTGTTTGAATGTTTTCACCATAAGCCGTTAAATGAACTACGACACCGCCGTTGGTTCTCCATTCGCGGACAACTTTTTTCCAAGAAATACCCATTTCAAAATAGAACTTTCCACCCCAACTCTGAGTAATTTTATTTAGGGTTTCTTGAATGTGGATATCAAGTGTGTCTGAGAGTATGAAGCCAGAGGCACAAAGTGCCCTAGCTGTTAAAGCAACATGGGTAGTTAACCTCACATCTCGTTGTGGTCGATGTCCCCATCGCAGCACCACAATCTTGGGCGCACTACTTTGGGGGGATGATTTGGAATTTTCCATTTAGTTCTTCCACTTTTCTTTTTACTTGCTCAACCAGTGAAGGGGTAGATTCAAAAACCACTTCAACCGTCTCGTTGGTGAAGGTTTCTTTTTCAATATGGGTTTTTCCGTGAACCCACGAGATAAACGGCATAGCCTTCCCTGTTAACGGTACAGAAAACTGGGCTTGCTGATAGTTTTCTAGGATTCGCAAGATTTGTTTTCTTAATTCGTCAAGGTTAGTTTGGCATTTTGCTGAAACCAAGATTGGGTTTTTGACTTCGTCTTTGAGTTCTTCAAGTTTTTGCTGGCTTTCTTCTTCCGTTAATTTGTCAATTTTATTTAGGGCAGTTATTGTCGGTATGGCACATGCTCCAAGGCGCTCAATTGTTTCTAAGCAAACGTTGTTTTTCTTTTTGATTGTTTCGAGGGGCTCGTTTAAGTCTAAAAGCACTATTATCAGATCGGAGAAGATGGTTTCTTCAAGTGTTGAATGGAAAGCTTCGATGAGTGAGATGGGTAGGCGGTCGATGAAGCCAACAGTGTCGGTTATTAGGAATTTGCGGTTAGAAAACTCAATCATACGTGTCGTGGTTGAAAGCGTCGTGAATAGGGCATTGTCCACTTCAACTGTGTCTTCTGTTAATGCGTTGAACAGGGAGCTTTTTCCTGAATTCGTGTATCCTGCAAGCGAAACAGTAAGAAAACCAAGTTCAGTTCTTCTCTCACGTTGAAGAACTCTCTTTTCCCTCACTCTCTCAAGTTTCTTAAGAATTGTTTGAACTTGTCGTTTAATGGCATCTCTGTAAACGTCTCCTTCATAAGCACCAAGACCCATAAAACCCGGTTGCTCGCTACCTTTAGATAACCTAACTTTTTCTTTGGCATGTTTTAATTCATGTCGTACCATTGCAAGTTGAATTTGCAATTGGGCTTCTGTTGTTGTAGCTCTTCTGGTGAAGATTTCAAGGATAAGTTGGAAGCGATCGATTACTTCGACTTTAATTGCTTTTGCCAAATTGTAGACTTGAGTTGTACGAAGCACATTGTCAAAAATTACTTTTGTAGCTCCGGTTTCCTCTACCATTCGGGCGAGTTCTTCAACTTTTCCAGCGCCAATCTGATAGCGTGAGTCAGGTGGTCTAGTCTGTTCCATTTTGCCTACAACAATGTAGCCTGCGGCCTGCGTTAACGCCTTAAGCTCATCTAAAGTTGATGGTTCACGATTCAGCCTACGCTGAGCTATGATTGCTTTCGTTTTGTGGGCACCTCCCCGCTTTTCTCATTCATCTCTACGAGGTCCCCTAAAGTTAACTCTTCAGTCGCCGCCCTGTGAACTTGAGTGGTTGATTTTTCATTAGAAACATTAACCAATAGCTGAATTCTAAGCATATGTTCAAGTTTTGAAGCTAACAGGTTGTCAGGCGCCATTTTTCCAGTCTCGATATGTCTTAAAACAGAGGCTTTTTCATTGATTTTTAATCCCAATTCCTCGTGGCTGAGCATGAGTTTTTCTCTTGCAATTCTTATTTTGTTAGGATAATCATCGGTAAGTTCCTTGGTTAGGGCAACTTGGGGAATATCAGTTCTTCTTCGCTGAACCAACGGAACCGATTTCCCAGGTTTGCTTGTAGTTCCGCTGACAGTTTTTTGTGGAAGCGGTAGAAATGCTTCTTCATGCAAAAGTATTTTTCCATGTTTAGAGCATTCAACACAGACGGTTAATTTGGCTCCTTCAATAACTGCCCTTACTGGTTCATCGTGTATTTTGCGTCCACAAACTTCACATCTCAAGAAACGTTCACCTTTTAACTGTCTTTATAATCTTGTTATGTTTATACTTGTCGAAACAAAAACAGCTTCAACGTGAACATCCATGGACAATAATTTGGCTAAAGTTAGAAATATAGCTGACTACCAATTTGGAAAAGGCGTAGGTGCAAAGCTTTTTCCTGATAACATCGAAATTCAGTATTCACCTCGAACAGGTCGAATACGATTCATCAACCTGAACGGCGAGCGCCTAGCTACTTTGCGCCCCACAGATGGGGTACTCTCGCTTAGTCTAAAAGCCGCCCAAACCATGGCTGAGAAAACACCGTTTGCCAAATGCTTTGTCACAGTTAAAAACGACGTTTCAAAGTTTATTGCCGCAGGAGGAGACGTCTTCGCTGTTCACGTAATCAAGGTAGACCCGGAAGTCGGCGCTAAAGACGAAGTCATCGCACTCAACGAAGACGGGCAAGTGCTAGCTGTTGGACGAACTATGCTCTCTAGCGAAGAAATGAAAGCTTTCAAAACAGGTGTAGCCGTCAAGATCAGACACGGCACAAAAGAAAGTTAAGTATATCAAGTTCTAGTGTAGAATACTTGGTGAAGTGAAATCTATGCATAAACGCATGAATTCCCGAGAGCAGAAACGTATGATGCAGCGAATGGGTATGAACATGGATACGGTCGGAGATGTCCAACAAGTTATCATTCGAACAGTTGACAAAGACATAGTTATTGATGAACCTGAAGTAGCGATTTTGCAGGTTCAGGGACAAAAAATGTACCAAGTTATCGGCGGACAAGTTTCTGAGCAGGCTGCATCACAGCGAGGAGCATCTGTGGCGGCGAAACCAGCTTTCTCTGAAGAAGATGTGCAGTTGGTGGCTGACCAAACGGGAAAGAGTCTTGAAAAAGCTAAAGAAGCGCTTCAAGAAGCTGACGGCGATTTGGCGAAAGCTATTCTGCTGCTCCAGTCTTAATTTAGCCTCTTTTTCGAGAACATTCTGCCGTACATAAGGGAGGAGGCTCAACGATGAGGGGTAGGAGGTTTCTATCTGAACTTTAGATGCTTCGATAATTTGCCACTCACACAATAGTGCAGATATCAAGTCTATATGACGTAAGTTTCTTGGATGGTCAATAAGCCGTTGTCGCCCACAATCAATTTTAGGTCAGGCAGCAGCGGCTCAAGCTTCTCCTGTGTATCTATTACCTCAATAATCAAAGGCATATTCACTGAAACGCCTTCAAGATGCAAGGTAGATTTTCCGCGTTTACCAAACCCGTTAACACCCGTCCAAACCGTGGCACCTTCAATTCCAGCTTTCACAAGGCAATCAATAATAAGTGCCTGAAGCCGTTTGCCTCCAACCTCATCATTCTTTTTTATTCGAATCGTTAAATCCCACATTTTTTGTCTCAACGCATAAACCTCTCCATAATTGTGTCGCCCAGAACTCTGCCGCCAAATATCGCTCCCAAAGACAAACCTACATTGGCAAGTATGTTTAGTGCAAGCAGACTAAAACGGTTGCTGTCAAGCAGATTGCTGGTTTCAAGCGCGAATGAAGACATAGTTGTGAAGGAGCCGCAGAATCCAACTGCTACAAGCAAGGTATATTGAGGCTCCAAATTCAGTCCAATTGACAAAACCGAGAACAAGCCCAAAATGAAACTGCCTAAAACATTCACTACCAAAACGTTAACGGGCAAACCATAAACTGCAACGGGTGACTCAACGAGTTTGTAACGTAAAAAAGCTCCAATTACCGCGCCGACTGCCAAGAGGACAAATTCAATCCACTTCATATGCTTACCTTCCAACCTTGTAGGTAGGCATTATCAGCATCCACTCGGCTGCGGTTCTGGCCTATGCCACGGCTAATGCCATAGCCAACCTTTCTAGGTCAAACAAAGTTATTAAAACTTTATCGCCTAAAAAACACAAATTGAATTTTTCAATTAATCATTTAGTTTTAGCTATGATTAATCCTATATATGACTTGATTTAATATTCAAGTGATTAGAAATGGCTGCTCAAATCTGTGACATAGCAGTTGTTGGACACTTCTCAATCGACACCATCCTACTGCCAAGCAGAACTAAGCCATTTGTTATTTTAGGTGGCGCTGCAACCTACACTTCTTTTGCCGCAAAAAGCTTAGATGCCACCGCTTCAGTTATATCCAAAGTCGGCGGAAACTTTCCTGAAGCTTACCTTTGGTGGCTAGGGCAAGAAGGCATTGACCTTTCAGGAGTCACTAAATCTGCAAGTGAACCCACCACTTGTTTTGAGCTTTCTTACAGCAAAGATCTTTCTGAACGCACTTTGAATCTTAAAAGCAAAGGACCAGCTTTAACCCCCGACGATGTGCCCAAAGATTTTCGTGCCAAAGCCGTTCATATAGCTCCTATTGCAAACGAAATCCCCTACGAACTCGTCGAGCGCCTCAAAGATTGCGCTGATGTTTTGTCGCTTGACCCTCAGGGTTTACTTCGAAGTTTCGACGAAACAGGAAACGTAACTGAAAACGCTTGCGTAGACAACCGAATCTTTAGTTTAATCAATATTTACAAGTCTTCGCAAAACGAAATCTACGCATTAACGGGTGAATCAGAACTTAAACCCGCAATAAAAGCAATTCACGACGTGGGAGTTGAAACAGTCATCGTAACCATGGGCGCAAAAGGCTCCATTCTCTCTGTCGAAGGAGCCCAATACAACATTGAAGCTTGCCCCTCACAGGTTCTAGTTGACCCAACCGGCGCTGGAGACGTCTTTATCGGCAGCTTCTTAACTGAATATCTTCGTCAAAAAGAATCTTTATGGTGCGCCAGTGTAGGATCTGCGGCTGCTTCATGTGTTGTTGAAGGATTAGGACCAACTTATTTTGGTAAAAAAGAAGAGATTTATCGAAGAGCCAATTCTTTGTATGAAAAGAAACTTAAGCAATAATGGCGTATGTACGTAGTTAAACTTGTGAGGCGTGGATTATGGGACGTATAGACAAAGGAGAAAAATGTAGCGTTTGCGGCAAAGAAGCTGAGCGTTCGTTGTCAGTTGACAAAGTTAAAGCTGCTGGGTTAAATGTTGGCAGCGCCGATAAACGTGCTTACCTCTGCAAAGACCACTACAAAGAATACAAAAAGAAAACTAAGAAAGACAAGACCCTTGACAAGTGGCGTTACGGTTAGTAAGAGGCATTTATAATGCGAATTTTACAGTTACATTCTAACTTTATAGTTTTCAAACCAGTTGAAAAAGAAATCAACATAGCTGAAGAAGCCGAGAAGGTTGAGAACCGCGTTGAAGAAGTCGTCGTGCTCTTCACCGCCATAGAAGAAGGCGACAACTCCGCGATGGCGCAGAAAGCCATCAACGACGTTCGGGCTTTTTTGGGTAAACTCAAAGTTAACCGCATACTCATCTACCCGTTTGCCCACCTCAGCAGCAACCTCTCACAGCCCTCCGAAGCCCTTAAAATAATCAAAGAAATGGAAGCATACGCCAAAGAAAAAGGCATCGAAACCTACCGTGCACCTTTTGGCTGGAACAAACAATTCACAATCTCAATCAAAGGCCACCCGCTCGCTGAACAAGCACGCAGCTACACCCCATCACCAATCGCAGCTACCCCAGAAGCACAAGCTCCTTGCGAAGCCAAAAAAGAAGAACAACCAGTCTCAGCAGCCCTAAAAGCAGAAGACACTATGAAATCTTACTGGCACATCCTCCAAACCGACGGTTCACTTGTGCCCATTGAAGAATTCAAATTCAAAGGACACGTTAACCTGCAAAAATTCTCTAACTACGAAATTAAGAAGACCCGTGCAGTCACAGTGATGCCTCCCCACGTGCCATTGATGAAACGTCTGGAAATCGCCGACTACGAACCAGGAAGTGACCCAGGCAACATCCGCTGGTACCCCAAAGGACGCATGATAAAATCTCTGCTCGAACAATACGTCACAACTAAAGTGGCGGCTTACGGCGGCATGGAAGTTGAAACCCCCATCATGTACGACTTCAACCATCCAAGCCTCAAAAGCTACCTAAACCGTTTCCCAGCACGCCAATACGTCCTCAAATCCGAAGACAAAGAACTCTTCCTACGCTTTGCAGCATGCTTTGGCCAATTCCTAATGGCGCATGATGCCCAATTCAGCTACAAACAAATGCCAATCAAACTTTACGAGTTAACACGTTACAGTTTCCGCCGAGAAAAAAGCGGTGAAGTCGTCGGTTTAAAACGTCTTCGTGCCTTCACGATGCCCGACTGCCACGCTTTCTGCACTGACATTGAACAAGCCAAAAAAGAGTTCATGATTCGATTTAACCTGTGCATCGATGTATTGAGCAACATTGGCTTGGTTAAGGATGATTACGAAATTGCAATGCGCTTTACCAAAGACTTCTACGCGGAACACAAAGACTTCATAACCGAATTAGCAACGGCTTTCGGCAAACCTATCTTGGCTGAAGTTTGGAACGAGAGATTCTTCTATTTCGCACTCAAATGGGACCTCAACTTCATAGACAACCAAGACAAAGCGGCAGCGCTCAGCACAGACCAAATTGACGTCGAAAACGCCAAACGCTACGAAATAACCTTCGTTGACGAGAAAGGCGAGAAACAATATCCGCTGATTCTGCACTGCAGCCCAAGCGGCGCAATCGAACGAGACATCTACGCTTTGCTGGAAAAAGCTTACCGTGAACAGATGGCTGGAAAAGCACCAATGTTGCCACTTTGGCTTTCACCAACCCAAGTGAGGCTTATTCCAATCTCAGATAAATTCCTCGACAAACTCGAAGAACTCGCAACGCAAATTTCATCTCACTGCATACGCGTAGACATAGACGATTCTGCAGCAACACTTCAGAAGAAAATCCGTGAAGCTGAACAAGAATGGGTACCATACATCATAGTTGTCGGCGACAAAGAAATCGAATCTGGCATGCTCTCGGTGCGTGACCGTGAACTTAAAGGTCAACAGCAAAACATGACTGCAGAACAATTGATTGAGAAGGTGTCACAGAAAATCGTTGGCAAACCTTTCAAGCCTCTGCCGCTGCCTATGTACCTGTCGAAGCGTCCACAGTTCCACGGTTAATAAAGTCACCATAAATGAATCGTATGTATCACTAACGTAAGCTATATCAAAGAATTGGACAATATGAAACAGTAATCCAAGAAGTGGAAAACAAATGACCAATGAACTACAAGTCTACATAGACGGCGAATTCTACCCTAAGTCACAGGCTAAAATCTCCGTCTACGACCACGGTTTCCTATATGGCGATGGCGTTTTTGAAGGAATCCGCGAGTACAACGGAGTAGTCTTCAAACTCAAAGAACACATCGACCGCCTATACCGCAGTGCACACGCCATAATGCTTCAAATTCCCCTAACCAAAGAGGAAATGACCAAAGCCGTAGTTGAAACATTGCGCAAGAACAAAATGAAAGACTCCTACATCCGCTTAATCGTATCAAGAGGAGTCGGCGACCTTGGGCTTGACCCGCGTAAATGCCCCAAACCCACAGTCATAGTCATAACCGACACCATCAACATCAAGGCAGGGAACGCCAAAGAAGTCGGCATCACCACCATGTTTAGCTGGGTCCGCAGAAACCCCGTGGACGCAACAACACACGAGATAAAATCGCTCAACTACCTAAACAGCGTGCTGGCAAAGATTGAAGCCAACGCAAACGGCGTTGACGAAGCCATCTGCCTGGACGCAAGCGGTTGCATAGCTGAAGGAGTGGGCGAAAACATCTTCATCGTTAAAGACGGCGAAATCTTTACACCGCCTACTTCAACAGGAGCTCTTGCAGGCATCACCGCAGATGTCGTAGCTGAACTATGTGGAAAACTCGACATAGACCTCATCATAACTAACCTGACACCCTTTATGCTCTTTACCGCTGACGAAGCATTCTTCACCGGCACAGCCATGGAAATGGTGCCTATACGTGAAGTTAACAAACGTATAATCGGCGACGGCAAACCAGGTCCAATTACGAAGAAGCTTATGGTTGAGTTCCACAAAGTAATCCAAGACCCAACCAAAGGCACAAAAGTCTAATTTTTTTTAACCATGACCCACATGGCTATGGCCTGTTTTTTGTTTCTTCTTCATGAACTGCTCTAGACAGTTAAAGGCTTCTTCAAGTTCCCCGCAGGGCGGCAGGAAGACAATTCTTGCGTGATCTTTACCGTAAACGGGATCAAAACCTGAACCATTAACGATTAAGACACCTGTTTCTCTGAGCAGTTCAACGACGAACTCCATGTCGGTTTTCCACCTTGTGCCAACGTCGTGGATTTTAGGGAAAATGTAGAATGCACCTTCGGGTTTGGTTGCGCTGATACCTTCAATTTCATTTAAGCGTTTCCAAGCGTAGTCACGTCTTTCTCTAAGTCGGTCAACAATGCCTTTCACGAAGTCCTGTGGACCATCAAGCGCCGCTGCTCCAGCTATCTGCACGGGGGTGTTAGCGCACAATCGGATTCGGCATTGCTTCTCAACACCCATTCTCAGGTCGTCAAGCTGCTTGCCCTCACCCTTAAAGTACATGTAACCCAAGCGCCAACCAGTCATCTGGTAAACCTTAGAAAACCCGTTTAACCCGACCACTGGCACGTCTTTAGAGAGGTTTGCTGTGCTGACGAATTCTTTCTCATAAGTCAATTGATCATATATTTCATCTGAAAGCACGGGCAAGTCGTGTTCACCCGCGACGTCGAGCATTTCCTTAATCATCTTCCCACTATAAACCGCGCCCGTTGGATTGTTCGGGTTGGTAATTACTATGGCGCGGGTTTTAGGCGAGATCTTGCTGCGTAAATCATCGATGTTTGGTACCCAGCCCTCATCTTCTATGGTTTCGTAGCTTACGGGGGTGCCCTCAAAGAATTTTGTATAGGAAATGTACGGTGGATAGGTTGGTCCTGGAAAGAGGATTTCGTCGCCTTTCTCAACCAAAGCCGCGAGAACCATCTCGATTCCTTCCGAGATTCCCTCGGTTACTATTACGTTATTGGAGGTGATATCTACATTGTTGACTCTTTTTTCTTTGCGCACAATAGCTTCCCGAAGTTCAGGTCTGCCTTCGGATACTGAATAATAGTTGTTATCTTCATCAATTGCTTTACACAGAGCATCTTTGACGTATTGCGGCGTTTTAAAGTCGAAAGCGGCTGGATCTCCGATGTTTAGGTAATAGATTTTTTTGCCGTTCTTGATAAGTTCCTGCGTGTGAACTATAACGTCTCGTATGGCATATTCGATGTTGCTTGCACGTTTCGTTACCCTAACGTTTGCCAAAGTTGCTTACCTGTATCCAGAACATTCGATAGCCCAAAAAATAAACGTTCCTAACACTAAACCGACACAATAGCCCTTAAAGCGTGAAACTTACTTTTGCACACAAACATTTTAGATCCTGATAGCCCAATCAATTCAGAGACCTGAAAGAAGAGCCAAATCGGTTATCCTGTCAAGTTTTGTAGGGGTGAGTATTAAGCTGTCTTTGTCGATAATGGTGTCTGACCCCGTGTCGCCGACTGGAACCGCTTGATAAAAAATTTTTTGAACAAGCTTTATTGTGCTTATGTTGACTCACTTTTGCTTACTTTTTCTATAATGTCTAAGACAGCGTTCTCATCGTAAGACAGGGGGTTCCTCAAAAAATGCTAAAAAACGTTTTTAATAAATCTTGATTAAATGCTTATTCTTGACAGAACAAACATTTTTCCGCCCATGCTTGGGGCATTTCTTTTTGGCAAGCTGGGCACATTAAACCTTTTTCCCTTATGGTTGTGCATGTTTGGCAGAAGAGTTTGAGGATTTCTCTTTTGTTGTCTGGCACTTTTATGAGGTGTGTTACCATTTGGTCTATTAGGTCGAGTACCTCGGTTGTGCCTTCGATGTTTAAGAGGTTGCCTCTTTCTCTGCTTATGTATCTACTGACGGCGGATTGTGATAAGCCGAGGAGGTCTGCGGTTTGTTTTTCGTTTAAGCCATGTTTTTCCACGATTGATCTTGCCATCATTGCTTTTACTGCTGGCAGGACTGTTTTTACTCCTACTTCGCACGGTAGTATCAAGTTATGCACCAATTACCCTTACTTTTGGGAGAAACTTATTTAAACATGACGCCTGTCATAGGTTATGACGCGTGTCAAGTGGGGTAGCAGCAAACAAAACACCCTCAAACCAAACCACCCATTCATCACCCTTCTAACACACGCCCAAAGGAGAAAAAAAACAAATGGGTAACGTACTATCATCAATCCGAAACAGCGAAAACAACAAAGACCTAGCCGGAATGCTCAGTTCACTAGATGCAGAATGCAGAAACTGCGCACCAACCTCACCGCTAGAATGCATAACTCGCTGTCAGGTATACAAATTAAAAAATGAATTAAGAAAACTCCGCGAAACAATGGATAATCCAAATTACATAAAAGAATTATTTAACGTTCTAAAAAACCAAACAAGACTCCACATTCTAAATGCCATCGTAAACGGCAGGTATTCAGTTAGCCAACTTCAACAAGAACTAAAAAAAACAGGCCATACACACAGCCAAGACACAATAAACGAAGAATATCTACAACCTTTAATGGCAGTTGGATTAGCAACTGAATCACGAGACGAATATTACGCAACCACATTCGGCGGACGCTTAACACATTTAATCGAGTCATTTCCAGAATTTGCCGAAATGCTCCCAGCCCACTCCGAATGCTACGAGGAAACCCTTCTGCGCGCCTTACTAACCGGACCTAAAACCTTTGAACAAATAGAAAGCTTAATCTCATCAAAAATTGCGTCGCGAATCCTCAAACGCCTACGATCTGTTGGTTTAATAGAAACCCCTGAAGATCGAGACTACATATTCTTCTTTAAGTCCAAACGCGACCCTGAAAAAGAAACCTTCACAGAAACAGAACGAAAAGTCTATGACACTATCTACGAAGAAGGAATCTCAGCAGGAAAACTTGCCAAAGAAACAGGATTATCCATGAGAAGAACCTACAAATACCTAAGGGGCTTAAAAGGCAAAAAACTCGTCTTCATAAGAAGAACCCCCAAAGCATACGGTTTAACCAACAAAGGCGAAAATTTAGCCTCTGTTCTAGAAGAGCTTCAGCAAATAGTCGATGAGACCTGGAGTTTTTCGCAGCAAGTCATCAATAGCAAAGATATCGCTTAGAAAAACTCCAAATTTTTGTTTATCCGCCGCCAGGAGCGCCATGGAACGGAACGTTTTCCCAGAGCATCTTCCACCAATCAGCCTCTGTTATAGTCTCGCCATGAACGATTATTTCTAAAACCATCTTTAACATCGCGTGGTGCCTAACTTCATCATTTAAAATCGCTTTCAAGAGGAAGACAACCTTCTCATTTTCGATGGTTGGTATCATGGTTTGGAGTTTTTGTATTAATTTCGCTTCTATCTCAATGTGTTTTTTAACCAAGGCGGTTTGTTCATCAAGATTATCCTGATTTAACGCTGTAGATGCGTTGGTTAGCAGAGTAATAGCTGCAGAATAAAGTTCTGCGTGCTTAACGGAATCCAACGATACACCCTTCAAAACTCCTTTAACAGCTGGGTTTTTCATGCCAACGAGTGCTTTTTCAAGAGAAGCTACTATTTCGTTTTCAACAGTAATCTGGTTCTTCAAAAAATCAAGAAGATTATCCTTCTTTTTTTCCATAAACTTTTCTCCTAACTTTTAGTGTTAAGCCCGATTCATCAAGCTTTCGGAAACCTTCTTTCCAAGGTTCCTACATTCGTTGAGTGCATTTTGGTCAGGAGTGTATTTTACAAGTAACGGGGGTTCAATAGTTTTCATTTCAAACTTGTATTTCATTATTTCCAAAATAAGTTTGGGTGCTTCACCACTCCATCCATAGGAACCAAAGACTGCGCCTATCTTATCCTTCAAACTTATACCTTCCACAGCAGCTTCCACAGAAGAGATTCTTGAAGTCCACGGGCATATCATGATTGTAAGTTGGTGTCCCAACAATAATGGCGTCATATGAGCTTAGGTCTTGGGGGTCTACATGATAATTTATTTCCACTTCAACTTTGCCACTGCTCTTTACTCCTTCAGCAATAGCGTTTGCCATTTTTTCGGTGTTTCCAGTTCGACTATAATAAAGAATAAGTGCTTTTGTCATAATCAAAAATTAAAGAGCCAACTTATTTCAACATTTTGTTTGTTATCTTTGATCAATCAGTAAGAAAGGAATGGAATTATGGATTAAATTTAGTTTTTTCAACGGGTTGATGCAACGTGTGACTTAGTATCTGTGCCAGGTGAACATTTAGTTTCAATAGCCATGTTCCTCTTTCATCTTCTTTCGTCGCCTTTCCGCCTAATTTCCCTAAGGAATAATTCTCCATATTTCTCAGAAGTCTTTAAGCCACCTCTCCTGCCCACATTCTTCAACTGTCATTTTGCCTTTCTTATCTTCAAAAAAATTCATCGCCATCAAAAAAACAAATTAGAGCTTGAGGAATTGAGAAAAAAATAATCTCAAACAACAAAACTATCCTGTAAGTGTTGCTTATTCTTCCTCATGCTCTTTTCCTGCCTGAATAAGTCGTCGGACTCTTTGTCCGCCGCGGTGACCTGCTTCTTCAAGACTTGTTTTTCCTTGAGCTTCTGCTGAACCTTCATGTTGTTTAGCACGCTCAGAACCACCTTTGCTGCCTATTTCACTGTAGAATTCTGGACCGCGTTCCATTGAGACTTTTTCTCCGCCTTTGCGACCGATTTCTTCGTAGAATTCTCGTCCATGAGTTGAAGCGGTTTTTTCTCCGCCTTTTCTGCCTGCTTCAGCGACGGTCATTTTGCCTTTTCGTTCTTCAGTTCGAATAACCAAAAAATTCACCTCCTACTAAATTGCTAAAAGCTTACGTGACTAGACCCGAGTGACCGCTCATAAACTTATGTTGTAGTTGCATAGCAGTAACATGCTAACTAAAGTGCCAAAAAAATTGGTATTTTATTGATAAATAGACATAAAACAGCTACCATCTATGATTGGTTAGAGCAAATCTTCATCATAAGTTACCTTAAATATCCCAGCATGTCAAATAAATAATCATTGGGTTCAACAGATGAAAGTGCTTCTTATTAATCCGCCGCAAACGTTTTACCCAGGTTCGGAGCAGCCTGCAGGAAACCTGCCCATTGGTTTAATGTACATAGCTGCGGTGCTGCAGAAGGCAGGTTACATAGTTGAAATTTTGGATGCATTCATGGCTGACTGCGCCTTTCAAGAGAACGGCGAAACCATAAACGTAGGCTTACCCTTTGACCAAATCAAACAGGAAATTGAGCGGCGAAAACCCGACATCGTCGGTATCTCTGGCCCATTCACATGCCAAATAGCCAACGCGATAAAAATCAGTAACCTCGCCAAACAAGTTAACCAAAAAATCCTAACCGTCGTGGGCGGACCACACGTGACGTTGGTGCCTAAAGAGTTCCTGAAGGAGGCAACCAATGTTGATGTTGTAGTTGTGGGCGAGGGCGAATACGCTATGCTTGAAATTTCTGAGGCGTTTGAGGGCAAAAGACAATTCAGCCAGATACTTGGAATTGCCTACCGCCAAAACGGAGAAGTCATCATTAACCCAACAAGACCCTTCATGCAGCAACTAGATGAGTTGCCATACCCAGCCTACGACCTCGTTGATATGGAGTTGTACCTTAGCCCCAAGAAGATTGGTTATCGAAGCTTCCAAGACCGAGCCATATCCATGATTACAAGCCGCGGCTGCCCCTTTAACTGCTGCTTTTGCGCAGTTCACTTGCATATGGGGCAGAATTTTAGAGCACACTCAGCAAAATATGTCTTAGACCATATTCAATACGTCGTTGACAAGTTTAAAGTTAAAAACATCTTCTTTGAAGACGACAACTTAACATTGGATATTAAACGCTTCGAAGCGATCTGCGACGGAATAATCGAACGAAGAATCAAGATTGGCTGGGAAACCCCAAATGGCGTCCGTGCAGACTGCCTAAACCTGGACTTGCTCAAGAAGATGAAGCAGTCAGGTGCCAACAGCATATTTGTCGGAGTAGAATCAGGTGACCAACAAATCCTCGACAACGTCATCTGTAAGAGCCTTGACCTAAATCGCGTGGTCCAATTCGCCAAAGATGCCAAACAAATCGGCTTAAAAACAGGCGCTTTCTACATCATCGGTTTCCCCGGCGAGACAAAGGAGAATATGCAGCGTACGGTGGATTTTGCTTTAGAGCTCAAACGCAAATACGATGTGGGTATGCATTTGTTCATGGCGACGCCGTCATATGGCACAAAGCTTTACGAGAACTGCAAAAGCAAAGGGTATATCCAACAGGATCTGACCTGGAACGCTTTTGCAGAAGCAAGACAACCAAAAGGAATGCCTCTCATTACAACAAACGAGTTCACGCCTGCAGAAGTCAAGGACATAGCGGCTAAGGCGCTTGCTGAATACAAGAAGTTATCGCTGATAGGCCACATCAAGCATCCTGGGAAAGCGTTCAAAACTGCCTTTAACCAGCCCCAACTAATCTTGAAATACATCAAAAACTTGTTTTAACAGGGTTGGCGGGCCCGCTGGGATTTGAACCCAGGATTCTCGGCTCCGGAGGCCGATGCCTTAATCCGTGCTAGACTACGAGCCCACAACTGCCAAACCAAACATGTCTTTCTGATTTAAAGCTAACTTATTCTTGAATTAATTCCTCGTCAATCCACCAAGCCTTCTTCTTGCCGGATTTTTCGCCTGCATAATACTCGATAATTGATTTTCCAGCTTGTTTTTTCGAAGTCTTCTGGATTTTTCGAAGCCTGTTAAGTATGAGCCAACGGTTTGTTTTAATGTAGTCTGCCAATTCAGGTGTAGTTGCCGATTTGTAATGAAGCAGATACTCCATTATTTTGTGGTCTAGCTCGTCGATGCAGAAGGAGTGGGGATTGATTTTTCCATGTTGAAATGTGAGGATTTCTAAGTCAGCAAGGTATTTTCTGATTTGACCAAATTCTTGCTCGATTTTGCTCATTCGCTCTTGGAGGGCCAAGAGTTTGTCAGCTTTAGGTGTTTTCTGTAGCTTTTCGCTTATGGCTTCGCGGATAAAGGTGCTTCTGTCTCCTTCAGGGATGCGCAATGCCATTTCCTGATAAGTTTCTTCCGGTATTTTTACTGTGACTACTCTAACTTCGCTCAACACTGACCCTCAGCTTCACATAATCGCATTAAGTCTATTTCATTTTTTCCATTAAATTGCTAACTCGATTTATGAAAAACTTAAATGCATTGGACTCCTCGCTTTACGTGGGGTTACGTGTGGCGAAAAGTTTCACGCTCTCTAAAATAAAATGTTATAGCGGCGCACTAGCCGTAAATCGTCTTGTTTCTAAACTTTTTGCTGCCGAAGAAAAAACCCGTACCACTTGGAGGAAAAAAAATGATTGATTACTCTCAAAAAGAACTTTTAATCTTAGCCTTTGACCATAGAGCATCCTTCCTTGAAAAAATGTTTGGAATAAAAAATCGCCCACCAACCGCTGAAGAAAAAAAACAGATTGAAGACTACAAGAAAATCATTTTTGAAGGTTTCAAACTTTCTGTCAAAAAGAAAGTTCCCAAAGAGATTGCTGGATTGCTAGTTGACGAGGAGTTCGGAAGCAGTGTGCTTCGGGAAGCTAAAAAAGAGGGCTTAACCTTTGCGATGCCAGTAGAGAAGTCAGGTCAAGATGAATTTGACTTTGATTACGGCGACAACTTTGCTAAACATATCGAAGAATTTGACCCCAGCTTTGTGAAGGTTCTGGTACGCTACAATACTGAAGGCGATACAGTCATGAATAAAAGGCAGCTTGCCAGGCTAAAGAAACTCAGCGATTACTTAGAACAGAAGAAAAGAGCATTCCTCTTTGAACTAATTGTTCCCTCCACTCCAGCCCAGCTGGCAAAACTTGGCGGGTCAAAAGAGAAATACGACCAAGATCTTCGCCCCAAACTCATGGTTGACACCATAAAAGAGATTCAAGCGGCAGGTGTGGAACCAGCCATCTGGAAACTCGAAGGCGTAGATAAACCGGAATCAGCCAAAGCCGTGGTTAAGCAGGCACAAAGCGGCGGCAGAAAAGTCGGAGTAATCACACTGGGAAGAGGCGAATCCAAAGAGAAAGTTCAGGAATGGCTCAAAGTAGGCGCAAAAATCCCAGGCATCATCGGCTTCGCGGTTGGAAGAACCATCTTCTGGGATCCTCTGGCGGAGCATAAAGCAGGCAAAACCAACAGAAAAGAAACCGTGGAAAAAGTCGCCCAGAACTACCAAGAGTTCACCGAACTATGGCTAAACGAATGTAAGAGTAAAAAGGAGATAAAAAAATGACTTCCCTAAGATCATTATCCCCATCCCTGACAAGAATCACCACTGCCGGAGCAGTCGGCGCAGCTCTTCACATTGGCAAAGGTGACCCAGACAAAGTTGACCAAACCGCCTTGGATTTTTCCAGAGCAGTACTAAACCAAACTGAAGTTGATGGCGAAGTTATCTGTTGCGAAGGACCAAAAGACAACGCGCCAGCGTTCAGCTACAAAGAAAAAGTCGGCACTGGTAACGGACCCAAAGTAGAATTTATCATAGACCAAGTTGATGGCACAACAGCCACTTCCAAAGGAAAGAAGGACGCTATCTCAGCTTTGTGTTGTGCTCCTGCAGGTTGCTTGAAAGTTTTGCCTGACGATGGTTACTACTTCAAAGTTGCTACTAACGGTCTAGCAAAAGGAAAAATCAACCTTGATATGTCCATAGAAAAAATCGTTAAGACCATAGCTAAATTGAAGAATCGCCCCTTAGCAAACTTTACTGTAATTATGCTTGAACGCGACAGACATAATGAATTGCTTGTAAAACTAAGAAAGATGGGTGTAAGAATTATCCTCATAGCTGACGGTGATATAGGCGGCTCCATTGTCACATGTCTACCTGATTCAGGTGTTGACTTACTGATCGGTGCGGGGGCAGGGGCAGAAGCAACGATAGCTGCAGTTGCAGTGAAATGTTTAGGCGGAACGATGCTAGTTAAGGTTTGGAAGGATAAAAAAGATGATGCCAAACGAATGGAGCGATTGATAGAAGCGGGTGTTGAAATCAACAAAACCTACACTGAAGATGAGTTGGCAAAGGGTAACGAAATGATTTTTGCTGCTTCGGGCGTAACCAAAGGTGAAATGCTTGATGGTGTACGGTTCACTGCAGGAGGCGCTGTAGTCCAATCAATTTGCACAAGACTGCCCAGCGGCACCCTAGAATGGTCAACAACCAACTTGAAGTTCGGAGACCACCCAATATACAAACAAATAACTTAGCCTTTTTTGGGCAATAATTTTCTTATTTATGAATTTTTTGAAAATATAAAAATAGAATTTTTAAGCGTGGGTATGTTCTTGTTCTTCTGTTGGGATCGGTTGACCTGATAGTTTTGCCAATTCAAGATACCTCAGCTCAACAACATTGTGTAGTTGTTTGCGCAGGTCTTCTCCAACAAAATTTTTCTTTTTTAGCAACGCCGTTTTCTTAACTAATTCCTCATCGCCCAATCCCTTAAACCAAGCTTCAAAATCTCCGCGTTGCATGTGAAATTCTACTGACGCCACATCTGCTTTGTCCAGTTTGTTTGGGAAGTCTCTCAAGTTGTGTGCATGGAGGCTTAGGGGTTTTCCCACTGTGAAATAAAAGTTGAATGCTTTGTCGTGTGGTGCATAGGCTAAAATTGCATCGGCTTTCTCTTTGGTTGTTTCAGTTATACCTATGGCTTTTTTTCCTTTTTCTGTAATGGCGTAAAGTCCCTTCTCAGGTAAACTCACGTACCCCATTTTGATTAGCCCTAATAGGTGCATGTTAACTGGCTGATACTCTTTTTTTGCTTCCTTAGCGATTTCCATGGCTTTGAGTGGTTTCGCATTTAAGAGCATGGTTTCTAGTATTTCTTGTTTAATAGGCGATAAACTCATTTACGCGCACCTTGCATACACTTCTATGTAAAACGGTCTAATCAAACTTTTCCTAATACATTCTGTTCAACAATTATTTTTTGGTTTCTCAGCATTTGACGCAGATAAGGAAAGCTTTAGTACAAAGATTCATAATGCTAAATGATAAATGGTGACTGATAAGATATGAAGATCGCTGTTTTTGTCTATGAGTATCCGCCTAAAATCGTAGGTGGCCTAGGTACTTATGCCGCTGAGATTACACGCAAATTTGTTTTAAACGACCATGACGTAACAGTTTTCACGATGAATGACGACACTGGTTCGTTGCCAACAAGGGAGATTTGGCGCGGCATAGAAATTCATCGACCCTTGCACATTGACATTTCTGATTCGTTACCAGATGTGATTGCAGATGACATTAAAAAGTGGGGCAGGGGAATTCATCTTTTTGGTAAGCTTATGGTTTACAATTATTTGTCTGCTGCTAAACTCATCAATGAGTTGATTAAAAAAGAAGGTATGAAATACGACATAGTTGTCGCTCACGATTGGCTCTCCGCTATGGGTGGAATCACTGTTAAACGGGAAACTGGGATGCCTTTGGCGTTCCATGTACACTCTACCGAGAAAGGAAGAACCTTAGGTAACGGTTCAAGCGTGGTTAGCAACATAGAGTTGCGTGCTGGCAACATGGCGGATTTGGTTGTTACAGTCTCGTATGCTATGAAAGATGAACTTATACAGCTTGGTTTTCCGAAAGACAAGATTCAAGTCAGCTACAACGGGGTTGACCCACAAAAATACAATCCTGAAAACATTGCTAAACAGGATATTCAAAGAATCCGCGCGAAATACGGTATCAAAGATGACGAGTTTATGATTCTTTTCCTCGGACGACTTGTCGCCATTAAAGGAGTAGACAAGTTGATTATGGCACTGCCCCATATCCTCACCAAGATTCCTAAAGCAAAACTGGTGGTTGTAGGCGTTGGTGACCTCCAAGAATACCTATCAAACCTAACTAAAACCATAAGATTAGATGAATACGTTAAATTCTGCTTTGACTTCATCCCTGAAGAAGAACGCATCTTGCATTACGCTGCATGTGACATAGCGGTTTTCCCAAGCTTTTATGAACCCTTCGGGATAGTTGCGCTCGAAGCCATGGCGATGGAGAAACCAGTTGTGGTTGGAGCTGCTGGAGTTAGCGGGATGCGCGAAATAGTGATTTGCTGCGGCGAAGAACAATGCGGCTACCATATAGACCCGCACAACCCCTCCGACATAGCATGGGGAGTAGTAAGCGCACTAGAGAACCCTGAAAAACGACAAATGCTGGGCAAGAACGGCAGGAAACGCGTTTTAGCCGAGTTTACATGGAGCAAAATTGCTCAGAAAACCGTGGAGCTCTACGAATCAATCGTTAAACGGTAAAAGCTTTGCCTGATGACTTTGATCTTAAGCAACGAGTCGCAAGGGAAGCCGCAACCCTTCTTTATTTTGGAGCTGAAAAAGAGTACAAGCAAGCTAAAGACAAAGCAGCACAAACCTTCGGCGTTCATTTTTTACCATCTAACCTTGAAGTAGCATTGGAACTAGACAAAATAGCAGAAGCGAACGAAGGTGCAAAAAGGAAAGAACGTTTAATCCAAATGCGCAATGAGGCACGAGATATAATGCAGCTATTGGGTAGTTTTTGTCCTGTTTTGATTGGAAGTGTTTGGAGGGGCACAATTAAGCAGGGAAGCGACATAGACATTGCTGTTTACGGCGATGATCCAGAAAAAATCGTTAATGTGCTTAAAGCTGGAAAGGTAAAGATTTTGAAAACTGGTTGGACAACTGTGAATAAGAGAGGAATAACCTTGGAGTCCTTTCATATCTATGCTGAAACCCCAGATAAACATGGGCTTGAAATCGTAGCGCGAAGCCGCGAAGAATCAGGGAAAAAACGGAAATGCGAAACCTTCGGCGACGATTTAAAAGGTTTAAACATAAAGGAGCTCGAAAAAATCCTCGAAACTAACCCAACTCAAAAGTTCATTCCTTCATAGTTCTTGTTGAAAAACATTTTTTCAGTAAAAAAGAAAATAAATGAGCCTTCAATTATTATTTTTGTAAAACGGATGCAAAATGGCAATCGACAAAAAAGCAATTAAAAAAATATTTCCACATCTCTACGCGGAGCTTGAAAAGGGAGAAGTCAAAGTTCCAATTAATGCCGTGCGAAAAAACCCGTTAGAAGCTGAAGCAGCTGCTGTGGGCGAAGAATGCGACTGCACGGAAGAAGAGTTTACTTCTTGTACCGAAACACCTGATAAGTTGCGCCATTATAACCCATCAGCTGTAGACTTCATTCGCCGATGCGACACAGAACTGCAAGCCGAAGAGATAATTGCATACCTTCAGAAGAAAGGTGAAATAACCAAGGAAAACGCCGAGCAGATGCGATGTCAACTCAAACGTGATGGCGTGAGAAGTTTTGGTCCCAAAAAAGAAGAGTACCATTACTTCAAAGAAGGCGGTCTCTACTAAATCACTTCTTTCTCAAGTTACTCGTGTTAACTCTTTTTTATTTTAAGTAGGGGATCTGCCAAAGAGAGTTTTCCCTTAAAACATGGCACTTTTAACAAGGGGACACGGTCTTTTTTAAGCCTTGGAATTTGAGCGTGTTAGCCTTAAGGTTTTTTGGTCGGAAAATTAATAAAGTCAGAGTTGATTGTACAAACCTGTATAAATAGGTGATTTTAATGGCAAACATTAAAGTTGGAATAAATGGTTTCGGAAGAATTGGAAGACTGCTCTACAGAGCAGCAATCGAAAAGAACGCAAACATAGATTTCGTAGCCATCAACGATTTGGCAGACGCAAAAACTAACGCTCATTTACTTAAGTACGATTCAGTCCACGGACGTTTTCCAGGCACTGTTGAAGTAAAAGGCAACGACATGGTTGTTAATGGAAAAGAACTCAAGTGCCTAAGCGTAAGAGACCCCTTACAATTGCCTTGGAAAGACTTGGGAGTTTACTTGGCAGTTGAATCCACAGGATTATTCACTAACCGCGAAGGGGCAACCAAACACCTTACAGCAGGAGCAAAAAAAGTCCTAATTTCAGCTCCAGCAGAAAACCCCGATGCAACCTTTGTTTTAGGCGTCAACGACAAAACATACGACCCAGTAAACCACAACATCCTAAGCAACGCTTCATGTACAACCAACTGTCTCGCACCAATCAGCAAAGTCTTAACAGAAAACTTTGGTATCGAAAAAGCTTTCATGACAACATGTCACAGCTACACAAACGACCAGAAAATCCAAGACATAGTACATAAAGATCCAAGACGTGCACGTGCTGCAGCAATCAACATTATCCCAACAAGCACAGGCGCTGCAAAAGCCATAGGTTTAGTTCTGCCAAGTTGCGCTGGAAAAATGAACGGATATTCCTTGCGGGTGCCAACTCCAGACGTATCCATCGTTGACTTAGTTGCGGTATTAAGCAAAGACGTTACAAAACAAGAAATTAACGCAGCAATGAAGAAAGCAGCTGAAGGCGAACTCAAAGGCATATTGCAGTACACTGAAGACCCAATTGTCAGCACAGACGTGCTTCACAGTGCATACAGCAGCGTTTTCGATGCAGACTTAACAATGGTTATGGGTGAGAAAAGCAACTTCGTTAAAGTCTTTGCATGGTACGACAACGAATGGGGCTTTAGCAACCGCATGGTTGACTTCATCGAAATGGTCGGCAAAAAAGCAGCGCTCTAAAGAAACGCAAACAAGCTTAAATCCACCATACTTTTCCTTTTTTAAACCTAAACGAGCAATGAAGTGAACAAAATGGCAAAGTACAAGACATTAGATGATTTCGACGTTAAAAACAAAACTGTCTTAGTTAGAGTTGACTTTAACTCAGAAATTGATCCAACTACTAAGAAAGTTACAAGCGATGTTCGAATAAAAGCTCACGCTGAATCAACCCTTAAAGAACTCGCAGAAAAAGGCGCAAAAACCGTAGTCCTTGCTCATCAAGGAAGAAAGGGCGACCCTGACTACACATCACTTAAAGAACACGCATTAATCCTTGGGAAAATCCTTAAGTGTCCAGTAAAATATGTTCCCGACTTATTTGACGACAAAGCCAAAGTCGCTATTAAAAACTTAAAAAGCGGAGAAATCTTGGTTTTGGAGAACGTGCGCAGTTGGGATGGAGAAACCAAAAGCAGCACACCTGAACAAGCCAGCAAAACTGAACTTGTGCAGAACCTTGCGCCTCTAGCAGACTTATTTGTTAACGACGCTTTTGCTGCAGCCCATCGAGGACACGTTTCGATGGTTGGTTTCACCGCCGTGCTACCCTCTGCTGCGGGACGAATAATGGAACGCGAACTAAAATCTCTAAGCAAAGCACTGGAAAAACCCGAAAAACCAAGTGTCTACGTTATGGGCGGAGCAAAAGCCGACGACAGTCTTGAAATCAGCAAGTACGTTTTAAGCAAAGGAATAGCAGACTACGTGTTGACTGGCGGTGTAACAGGGCAATTGTTCCTTGCAGCCAAAGGTGTCGACCTTGGCAAGGGAAACATGGGGTATCTGACAAAGAAGGAACTGACAGGTTTGATTCCTGGCATAAAAGAATTGATGGACAAGTCTGGCGATAAAGTGATGGTTCCAGTTGACTTCGCATTAGATGTAAATGGGAAACGCAAGGAAATTTCGGTCAGCAAACTGCCGACCGAAAACTCCATTATGGATATTGGCGTTAAAACTGTTGAAGCATACGCCAAAATCATTTCAACTGCACAATCAATAGTGGTTAGTGGACCAATGGGGGTCTATGAAAACAAAGAATTCAATTTTGGGACCAAAAAAGTCTTTGAAGCAATCGCAGATAGCAAAGCCTTCTCGCTTGCAGGCGGTGGAAACACAATATCAGCTATCCAAGAATACGGCTTAACAAAAAAAATCGGGTACATAAGCACCGCGGGCGGAGCGCTCATCGAGTTTTTGATGGGAAAGAAGCTTCCTGGTGTCGTGGCTCTTGAAACAGCAGTTAAAACCAAGAAAATTTAAATTCATTTTTTTCTTTTTAGACAAATAAAAAAAAACGAGTTTCCAAAAAGCCAAAACTGCTTTTTGGTTTTTATTTTGTTAGTTTAATTGTTTTCCGCAGTTGGGGCAGAACTTGAGGTTTTCCTGCACTACTCTTCCGCAGTTGGGGCAAATTCTTGTGATTGGCTGTTGTGGTTGTCCCCATTGTTGTTGTGTTGGTGGAGCGTAATTTTGAGGTGGTGGTCCGTATTGTTGTTGGGGCGTGTATTGTGGTTGTGCGCCGACTAGGATTGGTTTGTAGACTAAGGCCAATATGCCGCCGATGAATGCGAGGAGTCCGCCTACACCGATAATTGAGAATATTAGGATTAGTGCTCCAAATTTCGTGTGTTCCAATGGATTAGCATTGAGTTTTCTTGCGAACACTATGACGAGTATTGAGGTTATAAGCATCCAAGCGCCAAAGCCGATTAAAGGAGCCCAACCCCAACCGAACATTCCGATGTCGAATGAGGCAAAGTAACTGTCAAATGAACTGAGTGTAGAGTATGCCAATGCTCCCAAGCCGATAAACGCGAGCGATGCCAATAGACCGAGTATTCCGCCGAGCAAAGACAGTATGTATGCTGCTGTTGGTTTATTTTGAACTTGTCCTTGATTTTGATTTGGGTACATGTTTTTCTCTCTCCGGTAAATTGAAAGTTGTTTGTATTCAAGATGTATAAAACGTTTTTGCGGTTGATAGTTCTTGCCAGAAATTTTTGGCGGTTTTAGTAAATACATTTTTCAATTGATATCAACACCAAACCTGGACGTATTTGCTTAAGAAAATATTTTGTTCAGGTCTTGAGAAATCGACATCAGGTTGTTTACTAAATAGTCTGGTGCTTGTTTGCTTTCTTTCAAGTCTTTTAGGGTATTGAATTGTGAGGGTACGAACACTGTTTTTAGTCCGGCTAGCTTGGCGCCTTTTATGTCTTCGTTGGGGCTGTCGCCGATGTAAACGGCTTCGCTGGCTTTAACCTGAAGCCTGTTTAGGGCGTCTTGGAAAATTCTGCAGCTGGGTTTTCTCCAGCCGACTTCTTCCGAAACTATTATGGCATTGAAGAATTCGTTTATTCCTAGTTTTCTCAGGCTTTTGTAGATGACTGGTGCATAAGTAAAGTTTGAAATCAACGCTACTTTGCCTCGCTGCTGGGCTTGTTTGAGTAGCTTCTCTGCACCCTCTCTCAGTTCGAGCGTGTCTATGAAGTCTTGGAAGAAAACGTTGAGCGCAGCTTTGATGCGGGGGTCATCCGCCGTAACCTCAAATCTAAGATTGCATAATGCTTCTGCCACCCAGATGGAATTTGTTACTTCTTTTAGTTGTTCATAGCGTACTTTGTGGTGCTTTTCATGAGCCAAACCATAAGCAGCCATAAATTCGTTTTCAGTAATGTCGAATCCTTCAGCCACCAATGCATTGTAGAGATTTAGTTTTGAAGCATCCATCGAGTAGTTTCTGCAGTTGACCAAGGTGCCGACGTAATCGAAGATTACAGCTTTACAAACCATTGAGAATTCACTTTTTGTTCTTTGCTGACTTTTTAATTTGAGTCATTGATTTGCCAACCGCTGTATCCAGAAGTTTTTTTGGGTTGCCGATTGCCTCTTCAACCTTTGGGTCATAGGGGATTGAACCGATGTATTTTAGTCCCAGCTTCAGCGAGGCCACCTCAACAGTTTTTGCCTTGTCCACTTTCATGTTTTCGACCAGGCCAACTATGGGCATCTTCAGTTCAAATAATAGTGCAACCTGTTTTTTGACGACTTCAAAAGCCAAAATCGACGGGGTGGTTATTATAAGGAATTCTATTCGTTCAACCAACCGCACCAAATCGAGAACAGCATCACCGATTCCCGGCGGCATATCAATAACTAAGAAATCAAGCATACCCCACTGGGTAATCGATAGGAGTTCGATGAGCGCGTTTGAAATGTCCGTTCCGCGCAGTGGAGCCGGGTTATCGCCGACATAGTAGACAAGCGACATATACTCTAAACCTTCGAATATGGGTGGAACGATACCCCTGTCTTCTTTTGGCTGAATGTTTGCTGGGACGCCTAGAATTATGTGGGTTGATGGCCCCGTGAAGTCCAAGTCAAAAAGACCAACCCTGCTACCTTCTTTGGCGAGGGAGAGCGCCAATGCGGTGGCGACCATGCTTTTGCCGACGCCGCCTTTGCCGCTTGAAACAGCGATTATTCGGCTCACCCCGCTTAAACGCTCTGTTATCACGCTTGTCCTTGGGTCAGTCAATCAGATTTGACTCCTTTTACACTATCAAGCCAAACACCGCGTCCGCTAACGATTTCAAAGTCGGGGCTACCACATTTCGGGCACTTAACATAGGTATGTGCTGCTTCAGGAACAAAATGGATAGCTTCTGCAGTTGCTTTATCAAGTTTTTTTATGCTAAATTGCCAAGTCGTTCCGCAGACCCTGCATTTTAGCGTTGATTTAGCTTTGTGAATGTGGAATTTCGCGTTCTTGAAAAGATCCGTTTTCATTTGAGAAAGCGCAAAACGTAGAATCGGCGGCTCAATTTGCTGGAGTTCGCCGACTTTTATGGTGACTTCTGTAATTTCCTTCAAGTTTTCCTGCTCAGCTACTCCCTTAGCCGACGCAAGGATTGCTTCAGCCAAAGCCCATTCATGCATAGAATAACAGGCTTGACGCAGCAATAAAAGAATATTGCACTCAAACTGCAAGCAAAACACATTTGAGGCTTTTGCATAAGCGACTTGCCGTCTCTTAAAAATAGTAAACCAGTAGGGCAAGTAACTTTAAATCCAGTTGCTTGTTTCTAATAATTTGTTTTTCGGTGTTTTCATGGATAAAACAATTAAAGTTTTAGCTTTCGCCGGAAGCCTACGGAAAGGCTCATACAACAAAGCATTGATCCGCGCTGCATTGGAAGAGGCACCCGAAAATGTTGCAATAGAGATTTTTGATTTAGAAGGTATTCCACCGTTCAATCAAGAATTTGTATCCAATCCTCCTCAAAGAGTTGTAGACTTTAAGGAAAAAATCAGAAACGCCGATGCCCTCCTAATTGCAACCCCCGAATACAATTATTCTATCCCAGGTGTCCTCAAAAATGCCATCGACTTTGCTTCAAGACCTAAAGAAGATAGTCCTCTTGAAGGTAAACCAGTTGCAATCATGAGCGCATCTACAGGCAGGTTCGGAGGCGCTAGAGCACAGTATCATCTGCGGCAAACATTCGTGTTCCTCAATATGCAGCCTATTAATCGCCCTGAAATCATGCTCTCAGATGCAACTCATAATGTTGACTCTGATGGAAAAGTAACTAACGTTCAAACACGCCAACTCATCCGCCAACTGCTCGAAGTGCTTGTAGCGTGGGTTATCAAACTCGAACAAAAATCGCATTAAAGCATTTCACACCTTTTTGCGTTGATACAACAAAGCCTTAAAATGGTTATGTGCCATGTTAGGAATTGGCGTTTCAAGATGAGAATTATTGCTGATCTTCACATTCATGGCCGTTTCAGCCGAGCAACAAGTGAACAGATGAATATACCTGAAATCGGAAAGTTCGCAAAAATCAAGGGTCTTAATTTAGTCGGCACCGGTGATTTTACTCACCCTGAATGGCTCAAAGAAATCAAGCAAGCCTTAACACCAGAGCAGGATTCAATGCTCTTCAGACTAACCAGCGTTGACTCTCCAATCCGCTTTATTCTAACGACCGAAGTTTGCACAATCTTCAACTATAAAGGTGGTTCAAAAAAAGTTCATCATGTCATTTTAACCCCAAGCTTGGAAACCGCGGCACAAATTAACGAGCGAATCCAGAGCTTTGGAAGTTTAAGCTCAGATGGTAGACCCATCCTTAACGTTTCTGCTCCACAACTTGTGGAAGAAGTCATGGCAGTTTCAAGCGACAACATGATTTTTCCCGCTCACGCTTGGACACCATGGTTTAGCATCTTTGGAGCATTCAGCGGCTTTGACTCTGTTGAAGACTGCTACCAAGACATGACAAAACACATTCATGCTTTGGAAACTGGGATGTCATCTGATCCAGCGATGAACTGGCGACTAAGCAAACTTGACAAATATGCTCTAGTTTCAAACAGCGATTGCCATAGTTTCTGGCCCTGGCGAATTGGCAGAGAAGCCAACGTTTTTGAGCTGGAAAAATTCACCTACGAAGAAGTTACAAACGCAATTGTTGCCAATAATTCTTCACACTTCAAGTTTACCATAGAAACTGAGCCTGCTTACGGCAAGTACCATTGGACTGGACACCGAAACTGCAAAGTTTCCCTCTCACCATCTGAAGCAATAAAATTCGGCAATATCTGCCCTGTCTGCCGAAGACCACTTACTAAGGGTGTTGAACAACGCGTCGAAGAACTTGCAGACAGACCTTCAGATTTTAAACGTGAAGGCGCGCCTGGGTTTTTGCATTTACTTCCCCTTTCCGAAATCATAGCAACCGTACTTGGGTCTGAATCGCCTTCGACACAGGCCGTTTGGAAAAACTACAATTTGTTAATCGAAAAATTCGGCAATGAATACTCTGTTTTAATAGATGCACCTTTAGAATCTCTGGTCCAGGTGGTAGATGCACCCGTTGCACAAGCTATCGTCAAAGTTAGAGATGGTTCTGCCAAAGTTATCCCTGGATACGACGGCGTTTATGGTCAACTGGTTTTAGGCATTGATTCGCCTCCAAAGGTTAAGCTTAAGCCTAAACTGGTTCAGCCAATTGTTAAGCAGAAGAGCATGGCTGATTTCTGGTGAACATAGCGTTAAAACAAAACCAAACAATTTAATTCCCCAAACAAATCTAGATTCACGAAGGACCGATTACCTTTGAAAGACCTTCTAACAAAAATTAACAACATCGCCACCCAAAAATACGGAGCAAAATACGCTGAAGCTCGTGCGCAAAAACTATACAAAACAAGTCTTACTTTAAAAGAGGAACGAGTCGAAGCCGCCAAACAGGGCATCGAAAACGGTGTTGCCATCCGTGTACTGGTGAATGGCGCTTGGGGGTTTGCTTCGGTTGGCTCGTTTGATAACGTGATTTTGGAGAGCGCTGTATCCGATGCTTGTCGAATGGCTAAGTTGGCAAGCGCACGGGTGAAAACGCCAATTAAGCTCGCAGATACAAAAGTTGTTTCCGATCGAGTTTTATCCAAGCCAAGGAAGAATCCAACAGATATTCAAATGGAAGACAAAATAAAAACTGCCCTAGCTGTGAACAAGGCGAGTTTGGGTCTTGACAAGCGTATTAAAAGTTGCACTGTAGATTACTTTGATTTGACTGGCACCAGCAATTTTGTTAACAGTGAAGGAACAAGCATTGAGCAGGATAAACTGTATGTTTGGGCAAGAATAACCGCTTCAGCAATGAGTGAGGGCGTCTTCACGTTTAGCCGCGAAGAAATCGGTTCCACAGCAGGGTACGAACTTTTCGACCAGCAAGCCCCTGAAGTCTTAGGTACAAAAGTCGCGAAACTCGCCATTGAACAATTAAACGCCAAAGCTCCAAAAGGCGGAAAATTTCCGGTGGTTTTGGGTCCAAACGTGGTTGGAGTGTTTGTTCATGAGGCTTTTGGACATTTAGCTGAGGCGGATTTAGCTCTTTCAGGTGGGGTCTTAGCCAGTAATCTTGGGAAAAAAATTGGTTCTGGCTTGGTTACCTTCTATGATGATGGCACGATTGAAGGTGCATTTGGCGCGTTCAAGTATGACGACGAGGGTGTGCCATCTCACAAAACGCTACTCATAAAAGATGGTGTCGTAGCGGGTTTGTTGCATAACCGCGAGACCGCACAGAAATTCAAAGCTGAACCCACAGGAAACGCGCGTGCTGAAGACTTTCGTGTGGAACCAATTATCCGTATGCGGTGCACCTATATGGCGCCAAAAGATCAATCCTTCGAAGAATTAATCAGGGATGTTAAATTGGGTTATTACTTTAAGAGTTTTAGAGGTGGACAAGCGAACCTTGATGGTACTTTCCAAGTTGGAATCCAAGAAGGCTATGAAATTGTAAAAGGTGAAATAGGCGCTCCTGTTCGCAACGCATCAATAAGCGGTAACACATTGGAAACGTTGCATAAGGTGGATGGCGTGGGAAAAGATTTCATGTTAGATCCTGGTCGATGTGGCAAGGGACAGACAGCTTTTATTAGTGATGGTGGACCGCACATTAGACTAAGTGAGGTGGTTGTCGGTGGCAGTGCTTGAAAAAAACACGATGATTAGTTTAGCCGAGAACGCGGTGAAGGCCGCTCTCATTAAAGGTGCCCAAGACGCGGAAGCCTACGTTTACGAAGGTCAAGCATCAAACATAGGTATAGAACTGGGACAAATCAGCAAAACCAACCGAATAATTGACCGCGGCTTAGGAATAAGAGTAGCTGTCCAACAAAGCAATTGGGTTTGCCTACACAAACATCATAGAAGATGCAAATGCTGTCGAGAAAGCTGTTACCAGCGCGTTGAGTGCTGCAAGAGCGAGCAAACCTGACCCCGACTGGAACGGACTGCCACAAAAGAAACCCTACCCAATAACCGAAAATACTTTTGACAAAAAAATCGTTGAACTCAGCTCAGAAGAACTAGTTAATGTGGCCTCATCCATGTTGGATGCTGCTGGACAAGTAGACAAACGAGTTTTTCCAATTGAAGGTGGCATAGGTAGTGCTTACCTTTCTAACGCAATCGCCAATTCAAACGGCGTAACAGGCTTTGACAGAGGAACAATAATCGAATGCAGCTTGGCAACACTGGCAAAAGAAGGCAGCTCAGTAACGCCCGTGTGCTTCGAGTTTAATGCTGCAAGAAACTATAATCTTGACCCATCATGGGTTGGAAAAGAAGCTGCAAGACTGGCGGTTTCAGCCCTAAAAACCAAGTCAGTTGACACCAAATCAGGCAAAGTAATTCTAACACAGTTTGCACTGCAAGACCTTTTAGCTTATACATTAATCAACGCCATCAGAGCAGACAGCGTTCAACGGGACCAATCGCCCTTTAAAGGAAAAATCGGGGAAAAAGTCGCCTCAGAAAACCTAACAATCTACGATGACGGATTGTTTGCTGGTGGATTGCGCACTTGGGCTTTTGACGGAGAAGGCGTTCCACACCAGAAAACAACAATCATAGAAAAAGGCATCCTGCGCAACTTTTTGTATGACAATTATTCAGCAAAAAAGGATGGCAAAAAAAGCACTGGTAACGCTTCAAGAGCTGGTTACCTGTCAACACCTGGTATCGACACCACAAACTTTCATATAATGCCCGGAAGCAAAACCTCCGATGAAATGCTAAGCGAAGTAGATGATGGCTTAATCGTCTATTACCTGCAAGGCGCCCACAGCAGCAACCCAGTCAGCGGTGAATTCTCAGTCGTTGCCACCCCAGCTTGGAAAATAAAGGATGGAAAAATAACACATTGCTCAAGGGGCGTTATGTTGGCTGGCAACATCTTTGAATTGCTCAAAAACATCAGCGTCGTCGGAGGAAACGAGCGTCAAATGGGACAGTTGATTTCGCCATGGATTCAAGTGGAAAATGTTAGGGTAATTGCCCAATAACTGTCTCTGGATTTATTTAAGCCCAGAAACTCTTGGAGTACTCGCCCAACACACCCTCGTAGATGCGTTTGGTTTGCTGGGCAATTTTTTCCCAATCATACTTTTCTTGAACTCGTATTGTAAGCGTTTTCTTTGAGGTTTTTAGCGTAGTTTTCATCCAGCAGAACCTTTGTTATGCCCCACGCCAATGAATCAGGGTTGTTTGGGTAAACCTTAACGCCTGTAACGTCATGTTCAATTATTTCTGATAAGCCGCCAGTGTCAGATGCGACCACGGGACTCTGCGCTGCCATAGCCTCCAAAGCTACGATGCCGAATGGTTCAAAAAGCGATGGAACAACAGATACATCCGCACATTTCTGCAGTTGAAGCAAGGTTGTCTCGTCTATGAATCCTTCAAAGAGCACTTTATGCTCTAAACCCATGCTTCGAACGATATTTAATAGCTGTTCTTTCATGTAGCCGCTGCCAACGATTATGAATTTAGCATTAACTTTACTGAGGATTTTTGGCACGGCATTAATCAAAACGTGGATGCCTTTCTCGTAAACCAGTCGCCCAACGAATAGGACGATTTTTTCTTCTGGCAAAGCAAACTTGCTTCGGAAACTCTTGTAGTCTACATTTACGTTTTCGTAGCAATGTGTATTTACCCCGTTTGGAACCATAACTAACTTGTCCGGTGGCAATCCGAAAGCGTATTTCACATGTGAAATCATGTAGTCGCTACAGCAAATAACCTTCCACGCCTCATAAGTCAGCCACGCTTCAGTTTCATGGATCATTCTTTCAGTTGTGTTGTGTAAACCGTCTCTTCTACCCATCTCGGTTGAATGCATAGTTGCCAAAAGTGGTTTTCTAAAAACATGCTTCAAGCCGATACCTGCGTTTGCAACAAGCCAATCGTGAGCATGGAAAACATCGATTTTATCAGCGATTTTCCTTGTTAGAGCGGCTGTTTCTTTTTGCATGTTCATGTTCATCAAGTAAACCCATGTGGCAAAATCAGGCGACGGGTTTTTGTACGAATCAACTCGATAAACTTCTACGCCGTCGATTACTTCATGAGCTGGCGCCCCTGGGAAGTCGCAGGTAATAACATACACGTTTACATCTTGTTTAACCAAGTTTTTGGATAAGAAATAAATGTGTGGTGATATGCCTCCAATGACTCTTGGCGGATACTCCCAGCTAAGCATCATAACGCTTAATTTATCTTTCATGTTTGTTTGCCTCCGCCACTCTGCTATATAATTTCAAGACCTCTTTAACTGAAAGAACTTGGATCTGTTGAAATAACTGTTATTTTCTCTCTTGGAGCCTTGTAAATTCTGGCAACTTCATCTTTCATCCATTCAGATTTTACACTTATTCTTGCGGCTTCATAGAAACCCAGCCACTCAATGCTTTTAATTGCCATGTTGTAAGAAGCGTTGGCGTTTGGTGAGCGATGGTCTTCTAAGCTTTCAACTGAGTAAACAAAGGGTATTCCAAGCCCGTTGTTTAATGTGACTGCCGCTGGGATAAAATGCCAATCGAAAACATCTATCAGGTCTACTTGTTTATTTGTTTCATAGTAAATGTTAGCTGCTGCCCGCTCAACTTCCTGATTTAAAGTTAAAACCCATGTTAAAACACCAATGTGGTTTCGAACCGGATTGGCAACTCTGAATGTTTTTACTCCGCTTGGTTCTTGTATTTGACCAGTTGCAGAGTCATCGTAGGTTACAACATTAACGTCCACTTTACTTTTGGCAAGTTGAGTTGATAGGGCGCTGACGTATCCGGAGAGTTGACCTACTACTCGAGGCGGATACTCCCAAGAAAAAATTATGGCGCGCATGTTTCCACTACGTGAACAGCGAGCAGACCTTAATTATTCCTCGACCATTAAGATAATACCTTTTTTTTCCTTCATTGTCATAAAAGCTTTCAGCGAAACCCTCAGACTTGTATGAGTCTAGAATGCTTTCAATTTCGTTTGGGTCCTTCTGTAGAAGTCGTGCTACATCCTCGCCCCTTCTAGCTAAATCAGCGGCGGTAGCGCACAAGTTGTGTAATGTCTGCAGTACTTTATCAGGAAACGGAAGCTCGTATCTCATGTTTAATGCACCAAGACAACAGGAGATTACGGCGACTTATCTAATAAACGCATTCGCGACTTAGAAAAGCTGGGTTGCATCGTGCAACTCTTTGCCTTGGGTAATGTACCTTTGTGTCGCAGCCTCAACTATTGATTTTCTAAGTTTCTCCCCTTTTTCTCCTGAAGCTGTGAGTTCTTTTATTTTGGATGCTAATTTCGTGTCTTTAAGCGAACTTTGTGCCCAACTTTCAAAATCGCCATTGCCAACATGAAACTCTACAGCTTTAACGTTTACATCCTTGAGAGCTTTGATGAAGCCTTTTAGACTCCAAGCCATAATGTTCGTGTAGAACTCTTTTCCAACGCCTGTATAGAACAGAAACGGTTCGTTAGCCGTTAAAATAGCAAGTCTCAGTCTACATTCAAAATCATTGAGCAATGTCTGAGCAGCTACGAAAGCATCCATAGGTGACTCATATGGACTAAAGTATGAGTGGACTTCTCCAGGTCCTCCGCCTGCCGTAAACATATAATACAGATGGTCGCTGGTTTGGAAGTCACGCCACAACCTGAGAAACTCGCTATCTTCTGCTTCTTTAATGAATGGCTCCAACCTGCGAAGCGTCGTATAGTATGCCCATTGCATAACGTTTCCAAGCCATCCTGACTGGTCTCGTTGAATGTCAGCCCAAGAAACGGTTCCGCCCGCTTCAGGAACATCAATTTCCCCTGCTGAAACATGTTTATCCAACACTTCGGAAGGCGTAACCATCTGTAAATGGTCAAACTTTAAAATCTCATCAGGAAGGTGTTGCAAGAAGCTGTGAATACCTGTTTCTGGCCAGTGGTGTTCGCCAAAGGTTTCGTAGTCAGGGAAAATGTTGATGCATTCACCTTTGGTTTCTGATAACCACCGAGCGTACTTATCCGCAGTTAAAGGCCACTCGGGCCACCATCTAGATGAAAACCTAAAGCCAATGTCGTCAGTCAACTTGTAATTCCTAAGAAAAACCCTGATTTTCTTAGCGCCTTTAGGAGTGTAAATAAAATTAGGTGATTTTTCCCCAAGAATCTTCTCTATACCCTCCGTAAAGATTCCCTTATAGCCCATGTCCTCAACAGTTTTCGCAATAGTGTTGTTGTAAAGTAATTCTGTGTTTTCAAAAACTCTTGGTGTGTAACCAAGCAGGTCTTTGACGGTTTGTTTGTGCATTTTGGCTTGTTCGATGAATTCTTCTTTTTCTGGGTATAGACTTGAGATTGAATGATAGTAAGTTTGGTTTAGGAACTCTACACATCCTGTGGCTGCGAGTTGCTTGAAGCTTTCAAGCAGATCTTTGTCAAACATTTCGCATTGTTCAAGGAAAACGCCAGAGACACTAAAAGAGAATTTTGCGGGTTTGCGAGTGTGTTTGTGTTTTTCTATTACATCGAGAAGGATTTGGTTAGAGGGAAAATAGCATTTGCGTGCGGCACGCTTGAAGATTTCCCTGTCAACCTCGGTGTCAAAGTAATAGTTGAACAATTCATTTTTGGATTGTCGCTTGAACACTTTGCCTTCCCAGAACAAGTTACGCCTCAACCTATGTGGCTGGTGAACTTCAAAGACAAACACAACATCAGTCATGACACGTAAGCCTCAAACTAAACAATATCAGACAATACAGTTATTTCTAATTTACGATTAAAAATTAATTATGATATTTAAGCAACGGTTGTGTTTAGGCTGGGCTCTAAAAAGTTCAATGCAAAAAACAATGTTGAATAGCGAGCGGGAGAGGTCGCCTGAGGTGAAGAAGATTTTTCCATTTCAATAAAAGATTTAATCCCAAACTGCAGATCTACTAAAACCGTGAAAACTTGGGATTAGGGAAAAATTTTATATGAATAGCCGTTGACTACTCAGACATGGCTCCTAATAAGAAAAGTAAAACGTTAAAGCGCAAGTCCAACAAGATATTATTCCTTGCAATAGGCGTCATTGCCTTAATTCTAATTGGTGTCGGGGCATACATTTTGTTAGGGCAATCAGCAAATCAACCAAACACATCGTCCACCCCAACTCCCTCACCATCACCAAGCGCGTCCCAAACTCCGTCGCCGACAACAAGCGACCCATCCTACGTTAACCCAACAAAAGTTCTGCTCCAAACCTCCGTAGGAAACATAACCCTTGAGTTGCGAAGTGATAAACCGATAACAACTAGCAATTTCATAAACCTCGTTCAGCAAGGAAAGTACGACGGATCAGTTTTCCACCGCGTCATCGCTGGTTTTATGATTCAAGGAGGGGCAATCAGCGGCACAACTCCAACAATAGCTGATGAGATAGGCAGCAATAACCGTAACTTAGCATACACCATTGCAATGGCGAAAACAAGTGACCCCAATTCGGCAACGAGCCAATTCTTCATAAACGTAGCCGACAACGGAAACATCCCAATTGACCAAGCAGGAACCAAATTCGACACGGTCTACGCTGTCTTTGGAAAAGTAGTTGATGGACAAAAGGTCGTTAACGCAATAGCCAATGCTCAAGTTACCGATAATCCATACACACATGAATCCAATAGTTACCCCATAAATCCGGTTACACTTACAAAAGCTACAATAATATCTTAGCAGATCTAAAAATCATCTTTTTACTTTTTTTTAATTAATCATAAAACCATCAAAGCACAAATCCAATAGGTATCTCTTTTGCAATAGGCATAAAAGCTATAATTCTAATTGGTACTTGGGCAAACATTATGTTAGGACAATCAGCAAATCAACCTGAAACTAAAGTACTACTTCACACTAGCATGGGTGACATAACTATCGCTCTGCGCAATGACATGCCTATAACCACTGGTAACTTCAAAAATCTAGTCCAAAAAGGAGCATACAACGGCACAATCTTCCATCGAGTCATACCGGGTTTCATGATTCAAGGCGGTGACCCAACAGGAACTGGATACGGCGACCCGTCAATCCCCGAAATTAAAGATGAATTCACAAAGACCAACCGCAACGATCGAGGCACCATAGCTATGGCAAATGCAGGTCCAAACACAGGAAGCAGCCAATTCTTCATAAATCAAGTTAACAACAATTTCTTAGACAGTAAGCATCCTGCGTTTGGAAAAGTCATTGCTGGAATCGATGTTGTTGATAAGATCATCAAAGTACCAACTGGTTCAAATGATAAACCGCGGACAAACGTAACAATAATCAGTGCATCAATAGTACCTTAAAAAAGACTAAAAAATTGGATTATTCTTTTTTCTTTTCTTCTTTCTCTTTAGGCTTTGAACCGATTTCCACGCACAGGATGTTTATCTGATAGTTTTTTCCACCCACCATCATTTTTCCTTGAGCATGGTAGCCACGGCTTCCTGTTTTGAAATCTTTTTTACCTAAGATAAAATTCATTTTTTCGTTGCTCAATTGGATAGTTGCAATATCAACATCGCTCATTTTTCAAAGTCACCATCTTTAAACTACATCGTGTGCTGTTGCTTTTCACCTTTTCGCTTCTTACGTGCAACGATTTTTAAGATCAGCTTACTTTTTTTATTTTCATTAAACCCAAATCAACTTCCACCATGAATATGAATGGCAGAGCAAGATAGAAAAACGCAAAAAACACATTACCAAACAATATTGTAAAAGGCTGTGAAAGAACACTCGGGTTCGATAAGTACAGTCCAACTAAATGCAGTGATCCCAACAAAGCTGAACCTGTAAGGGTGAGTGCCAAACTTACTAAGAATTGAATGGTGAGTTTTCTTTCTCTTCCAAACATAAGTATTGAGATCAGGGATGATAAGACAAACATCCAAGCGAATGAACAAATGAAGATTGTCAAATCTGCTTTTGAATTTATCAATAAGGCTAACGTTGGAATAGAACCTTCTAAAGAGAAAGTTAATGTTGTTAGAGCTGTTTGAGTAAAAATTGGTAACTGACCATTAAAACCCATGCTAAAACCAGATAAACTGTTTTCAACGCGATAGATCTAGCCAAAATCACCATCCAGCATCGTAAGACGTGGAACTTGTTTTATACATTTACCATTTTAAATCACTAAGTAGCCAGGCTATTCTTACATTATAATTCATAAAGCTTTTAAGCCATAGTTCGGCAAAACTAAAGTTCATAACAAGTGAGCATACATGTTCAAGATCGATAAAATAATCGGCTACACCCTATTAATCTTAGGCATCATTTTGCTGCTTTTCTCAATTTACGAAATGGTAAACGTTTACACCGGCAATGCTTCACCTCCAAACCTCTTCAACTTATCCGACGTTTCTCTGCCAACAGGCCAAAATGGAGCAAACGCAACAGCCATTCAGGGAACTCAGTTAAGCCAGTTTCCGAACCTGTTCTTCTGGTTTATTCTCATGGGATTCGTCATGTTTGCTGGAGGAAAAATTGCTTCCTTGGGCGTGAGCATGCTTAAAGACATTAAAGTGGAAGTTCAGAATTCTCTTCAATCTCCAAGAGAAACCAAAGAGCAATAACCCCATCTGAAAAGAGATTGTGACTATAATGGACGATCCGGCAGCCGCCTACATTAAAATTCTTTTAAATATTTTGGTAGCCGTCGTTATAACATTAGTTTTGTTTTTATTAGCACGTCGTTCAAGAAAAGAACAATCTTTTGTTGGGTTCAAATCAAGGTCTTTAGATGAAAAATACATTGGTTACGTTTTATTCTCGGTAGGTATAGTCATTATCATTGTTTCAGTCTACGAATTACTAATTCTCTTAAACGGAAATATATATTATAATTCACCATTCATAGTATCTGACGTATACTTCGCCGGACAAGTTGTTTCTGGACAGCTTTTGGGCTTATTTTTTGCAGTCGATTTCTGGTTAACAATCTTTGGTTTAGGCGGAGGAAAGTTTTTGTCACTTGGGCTTGATATGCTTCAAGGCAAAAAAATAACCTTACGCAGAAACATTCACGTTTAAAAAATTAAGTATAGATTGGTGCGGTCGCCGGGATTTGAACCCGGGATCATTAGCTTGGAAGGCTAAAGTCCTAAACCAGACTAGACGACGGCCGCATATGTTTTGCTGATTAAGGCTGTTTTCAGGCTTTAATAGGTCACCATTATTATCTTGACCTATTTGACCACTTGTTACCTTTTCAGTTGTCAGAGAGATGCCTTGAGTTTTTAATAAAGTTTTCAGAGATTCTAAGTGTTCTATCTTGCAATAGGTTCATTGTGGCTTATGGGTTGTTGCGTCATCGTTGGAATAGTGGCGTATCCTTGCATATCTAATTGAGTCAGCTTTGTTTAGGAATAATTGTTCCAGTCCTATCTTCTTGCATTCTCATAAAAACTTGCTAACACATTTTATCTTCATTCTAACGCTTCCTCACCTTGGAGCTGGCTTGAGAGCTAGAAGTTGTATTTAATGACCATTAAAGAACAAATTTTGGCGTTTTAGTTATTCTATTCTTGATTGTAATTCATGTTTAAGATTTTTTATTCTCAAAAATTAAGAGAAGACCTAAGCCTGTCACTAGAAAGCCAATAAAGGCAAAAACGATTATGACTGGGATACTGCCTAAAGTATTGCTGTTATTATTAATGTCATATAAAGTCAGGTATAGAGTAAAAACTATGAGTGTGCCACCAATTGCAAAAAGTAATGGTCCAACTACTCCGTTTGCCATAATGGTCCCTAATTTGCTTATAGTTTGACTTTGCTTAAAGATTTTATCATAGACTTTAAAGCTGTTTATAGGTTGTATGCCTTATTCAGAGTCAAAAAGTGAAAACTCGCTAAATATGCACTTCAGCTTAGACAGGGTTTAGGAAAACATCCTAAAAACAAAGGAGATTGCCTGAAGGTATAACGCTTGCAAACAAGGTATCTTCAGCTAGTTCGTAAATTTCCAAAGTTATGTGTTTTGACATGGCTTTTTATTTGAATTTTCTTCTTTTGGTTAGTCCATGATAGACACCACCCAATAAAAAACACATACGCCACAAAAGGTAACATGATGATTGTCCTAACTCTATTTGGTTTTGACACATCTATTCCCCCTAAGACACATTTACTTTCTGAAGATATAATAAGACTTTTTGAGAAGTACACTTTGCTAATTTGTTAATTCCTATTTTGGAACCGAAAATATCGTGTCTTAATCTAAAACTGACTGGATTCCTTGTGCGTATTCAAATCCTACATATGGGTTCTTCGATTTTTGTTGAATTTTAATTTAACAATTAAAAACATGTTTTTGTAGGGAAGCCTATATCTTAGTCACGCCTTATGAATAAGGTAGTTTAGGTTGAATAAGATGAGTTCAGGAAAGGATAGGCATAAAATTCCCGGAAGCCGAATGAAAATCCTAACAAAAGACGCCAAGCAAATGGTGAATGGCCCATACTATTGTCCCAAATGCCGAAAAGAATTATTGCAGATTTGTGCAAACGTTAAAACAAAGGAAGTTTACGCTGTATGCAAATGCGGGCTTGAATGGCAATTAACTTATGCGCCTGTTTTTCAACCTGTAGATTACTACAACAAGTTTAGAGACTTGTGGAAAAAGCAAAGTTATGGGATAATCAAACAAAAATAAATCTTTTCTTTTTACACTCCATCAGAAAACAACTAAAAACAAATTATCTTTAAGTTAGCTTATTGTTTTTTAATTTTCTTTACGATTGGCTCTATCTGGTTTTCTCAGCCTTTATAGTATATACTGTTTTGCGTAGGATCGGTTGTAGCGCCTGCTACAAATGTACACCTTGCACATCCGGTTTTGGACAGTTGGCAGGAGCATTTTTCGGAAGGGGTTTTGTTAAGAAGGAAATGTAGGCAATAGGTTTGGCGTAGTGGCGTTTGTTTAGGTTTTGTTGCTGCCTCTTCCCGCGGTGTTGCTGTCTTTTTCACTTCTCGGATCAATTTCGTTTGTTAAAATATTTGTGATTTTCAGCCTTTTGGCGGTTGCAGCTTACAGCTTAACCACTTTGTATAGTCGTTCTACAGTTACTAAAAAAACCTAATTTGGGGCAAGTTTTAAACACCTGACCACCTTTTTAACCGATATCGAAATGGTCAAAATGGGCAAGCTCTGGCTAAAACAAAAACCTATCAAACTATTAATTCTAATAACCTTAGCGTTTATCATATCGGCGCCCATAATCCTTCCGCACCAAGCAGCCGCACAGACAGACGGAACATACGATAAATCGTTCGCTTGGAATTACAACGGGAAATATTGGACATGGAACCTAAGTATCCCACAAAGCCTGTATGACTCTTACAAGACTGTTCCAGTTTCCAGTAGAACAGAAAATGGTCCCGCAGGTTACGGTTTTCTCACCACAACCGAGGACTACTACATAAAAATTCTGGCTCAAAAACTCAATGAAACCACAACCCAGCAGAGATACAATTCATTCGATAAAGTAAGCTTCGTGTTAGCATTTGTTCAAAGTTTACCCTATACCTCTGATTCAGTAACTACTGGTAACGATGAATATCCGCGATTTCCGATAGAGACTTTGGTGGATGATGGCGGAGACTGCGAAGACACATCCATTCTTTTTGCAACGTTAACGCTAAGTATGGGCTTTGGCACAGTCTATCTTAATCCCACAGGTCACTATGCCGTTGGAATCCTTGGTAACAACCTTCGAGGCACATACTGGACCCACCCCGAAAACTCAAATAACACTTACTATTACTGTGAAACAACTGGGGATAACTTCAAGATTGGACAGTTGCCCGATGAATTCCTTGGACAGAAGGCATTTATCTATGACATAGACCAAAGTAAACAGTTTGTTTCAAACGTGGAAATAACGCTAACTGTCGAACCATCACCGCTGCCAACTTATTCCTTCGATATTACCTCGCCTACGCCGACTTCAAATCCAAACCCAACCTTGTATGTATCTCCATCTATCGCCCAACCCAGCAATCAGCCAGTTTTACCATTATCAATTAACCTGATTTCTGACAATCCTCTTTTGTTTATACTTATCAGCTTTACAGTAGTAGCTTCAATATCTCTCGCTATTTGGTCAGTTAGAAAAACCAAGCATCCATCAATTGAGATACCCGTTGATAATAAAGCAACTTTTCCTAAAACAGAAGATACTGCTTCTGAAGGCAACAAATTCTGCATTTTCTGCGGTTCAAGCAACAAAGCCTTCGCATTGTACTGTGAGAAATGCGGTAAACAAGTAGAGCAACAATCAGTATAGAGTCTTTAAGCTTTCTTCTGTGAACGCATCGATTTTGAAATGTGCGTAAACTACGATCGCCGCTTCCAACAGTATTATAAGAGAAAGAAAACTCGCTAAGCCCCAAGTTAAATTGACAAAAACTTTAGCAGCCACTAAATCTACGTTGTTTCCATCCACGACTAGCCAGCCCCAAAAACTTGGTTCATGCGATACGATAAAGCCACTCAAATCGGATGCCATCCATATGCATAAACCTATAAGAACAGCCGCAAACGCGCAGCCGATTAGGGTGATATTTTTCCAGTCTGAAGCCAACTTGGAAGAGCACCTCACTATTGTTCCGCCGTTAACTGCTTCTAAAGTTGAAGTAATGGTTTTTTTAGCTGTTTGAGGAGCTATTCCCCATAACGATCCCTGCTTAAAACAGATTTGATTTTGCTGGTCTTCCGAGATAACTTTGCAGCCTTTCTCAACTAAGATTGCCTTCAATTTTGGGTAAACATCTTCGATTTTTAAGTTGAATGTTCGCTCAAACAAGAGGATACCAGAAACAAATATGTGCTTGCTGCTATTGTGGTTTTTCGTTGGATTCGGAAAATCGCTTCTGGTTATACCTTTTGAATTTTAATCCTGATTTTTTAAACTCTACATTTTGCACTTTCTCGGTCACCTGTATCAATGTCGGGGGTCATGCAGTCTCGGCAGAACAGTTTCTTGCAACGTTCACACTTGTGCATGTATGTTGTTCGGAGAAATCTGCTGCAGATTCCACATTAATCCTTCATGACGCGACACCTTAAGCTAATAGGAAAAATTGCATATACTATATTCTTTTTTTGAGATACTATTTTTCACACAAAAAATCATTCTGGACCTGAAAGGTGTTGCTCTAATATTATTTTCTTAAGAATAATTTAGTAAAAAAGAAAGGAGGATTACCCTTTCACAACAGCTAAAGGAACAAGCCTTGCAACTTTTGTGGCAATCCCAACTTTGTCACTAACATCAGCAACCATATCTACATTCTTGTATGCTGAGTCAGCCTCTTCAGCTAACACTGATTCACTCGCTGCACGAACTACGATGCCCCGCTTCTCTAAAGCTGATTTTATGTCTCTGCCCCAAAACTGGCGTTTTGCAGCTGAACGGCTCATCGTCCTGCCTGCACCGTGCGCAGTTGAACCAAAAGTCAAATCCATCGCCTTTTGTGAACCCACCAGAACCCACGAGCTTGTGCCCATGCTGCCTGGAATAAGCACTGGTTGCCCTTCACTTCGGTAATCGTCTGGTACATCAGGGTGCCCAGCTGGGAAGGCGCGTGTTGCACCTTTGCGATGAACCCAAACCTTCTTTTGGGCGCCGTCAATGTTGTGGGTTTCTACTTTGGCAATGTTGTGGGCGACGTCATAGACGAGGTTTAGCCCAAATTTTTCAGGGTCTTGTTGGTAAACTTGCTTGAAGCTCTCGCGGACCCAATGCATGATCGCCTGGCGGTTCGCAAAGGCGTAGTTGACGGCGCAAGACATCGCTTCAATGTAATCGCGGGCTTCGCTACTGTTTCCTGGTGCACAGGATAATTCGCGATCAGGCAGAGCGATTTTGTATTTTTGAACTGCATGTTCCATAACTCGCAAGTAATCCGAGCATACTTGGTGGCCATAACCCCTTGAGCCACAGTGAATCATAACTGTCACTTGCCCTTCATTCGTGATTCCGAAAGCTTTGGCGGTTTTTTGATTGAAGATTTTGTCAACTTTCTGGATTTCAAGGAAATGATTACCTGAGCCCAAGGTACCAATTTGCGTTAAGCCGCGGCTCTTTGCCGTGTTTGAAACCTTGTCAGGATTCGCATTTGCCATGCGTCCGTTTTCTTCACAATGATTTGCATCCTCTGACCAGCCTAATCCGCGATCAATGAGCCACTGCACCCCTTCAACTGCTAGTTTTTCAAGGTCGCTGTTGGACATGGTGAAGTCTTTTCTACGGCTTCCAAGCCCTGAGGGAACATTTCGGAAGATGGCTTCTGCCAATAACGCAAGTTTGGGTCGGACATCTTTTTCTGTGAGTGTTGTTGATAGGAGTCTAACGCCGCAGTTTATGTCGTACCCGACGCCGCCAGGACTGATGACGCCGTTTTCGTAGTCGGTTGCTGCTACCCCGCCGATTGGAAAACCATAGCCTTCATGTCCATCAGGTAATGTAATTGCGTGCTTGTAGATTCCTGGCAATTGGGCTACGTTTGAGCATTGCCAGAGCGTTCGGTCTGTCTGCATCTTTTCGAGTAGCGCTTGGTTAGCAAAAACCATGCCTGGAACACGCATTTCAGGCTTGTACTTTGGAATTTGCCACATGTAATCGTTAACTTTTTCTAAGGGCACTCTCTCGGGAGTTGCTCTGCTTTCACTTTCACCCAAAAATCTTCACCTTTCAAGACAAAAGATGAATGAGACTATAAAACGTTTATGAACCCTGTTTTTGTTTGGCGTATTCGATGAAACCTCTGACACAGTTCTCCAAAATTGTTTTTGAGTAAATCCTGTGGGACTTCACAAAATCCAAAATTTGAACCATTACATGGTCCTCTGCAAGAATCCTTTCGCGGATTTCTTCCAAACTCTGATTCTTTATTACACCTTCTTCGGTAATATCTGCCCATAATTGAAGTTGCAGTTTGTAATCTTTTAGGCGCTCTATTGCATTGTTGGCTTTTCCAAAATGGCTAAAATAAAGTGCTGTAGGTTTTAGGGCGATTAGTCTGTTTAAGGAAGATAATGCTGCATCGAGATAGAAAGGGGGTGGCGTGGTTGGGACTACCACGTCGAATTCTGGAAGATAAGTGCCTGCGGCATCTCCCGGGAAGATGCCTCCGTTGAAAGATTCTTGGAAGCTCAAGTTATGTGAAGCGTGACCTACAGTTTCAGACACAGTCAATTTATCTTTGTTGCCTAAATCAAAAGTGCCTTCAGTAACTGCAATTACTCTTTCTTTAGGGACAGGCTCTGGTTTGCCGAAGATTTCGCTGACGAAACCTAAAACCTTCTGAGATGAGGACCAAAGCCGTTCAGGGTCAATTAAGTGCGGCATGCCTCTTGGGTGAACAATGACTTTGGCGTTAGGCAGAAACTTTAACAATGCGCCTGCACCGCCGCCATGGTCTAAGTGGATATGGGTGACAGCAACGTACTCTACATCCTCAAAGGTCACATTAAGCTCTCTTAAACCAGATAGCAAGTTTGGAATAGAATTAGTAGGGCCTGACTCTATAAGAAAGGGTTTTTTGCCTTTTAAAACATAGCTGCAAATAAGGTTTTTGAAGCCTCCAGTCTCCAACTCCACCATGAACAGGTTTTTTCCAACTTCTTTAGTATGCAAAACATCGCACCTTAGCAGGTTTAAGAGTTTTATGACATAAATGTTTTCTTGAAAATCATCGTGCAACGGTAAAATTTAATTACAGATTACTATTGTATCAAAGTAGTTTACAGGTGAAATCTATGTTGAAAGCTATTATCTTTGGAGCGCCAGGCGCAGGTAAAGGCACGTACGCCTCAAGACTTCAAGCCAAACTTGGCGTTGACGTTATTTCAATGGGCGATATTTTCCGTGAACTAATCAAGGAAAACTCAGACCTCGCTAAAAAAGTTAAAAGTTATATGGAAAAAGGCGCTTTGGTCCCAGACGACGTTGTTGTTGAAGTTTTAAAGCAGCATCTATCCAAAATTTCAAAAGGAAAAGGCTTCATCCTCGACGGATACCCACGAACTCTCGACCAAGCCAAAAAACTCGATAACATAACACCAATCGATGTTATAATGCAATTGAATGTTCCTGACTGGATAATTATTGAACGCCTATCCACTACGAAGAATCTGTAAGAACTGCGGAACAGTTTACAACGTGAAATTCCTAAAACCCAAAGTTGAAGGCATTTGCGACAAATGCGGTGGACCACTTTACCAGCGATCAGACGACAACCCAGAAACCATAAAGAATCGACTCAAAGTGTACCAAGAACAAACAAGCCCCCTGATAGCATTCTACAAGGAAAAGAAGGTTCCATTCATAGAACTTGAAACCAAAACCTTGGACCAACAGCCTGAACCCATGGTTGAAAAATTGTTCTCTGAACTACAAAAACTAAAGTTTGCTTAGATGTCAAGGATAAATTCCAAAATCACCCTATCCGTTTCCCGGATAATCACCATTCGGTGATAAGTTACTGCTTTAACAGCGACTTTCTGCGGGTGTTTTTTTGGGTCAAATTTTTCTCCCCAAATTTTCGCTTTTATCTTAAAGTTTTCGTTTGTTTCTTTCCAACTGGTTATTTGAAATTTAGAATACAGCATATCCAAAGTTTCTGATTTTACAAGCAAAGCTTCCATCCAATTGTAGAGAAGAGCGTACTGGTCTTCGGCTTCAACTTCAAGTGAATCCTCTTGGGCGGGAGAAACCTTGTCAGTGTCTGTGATAGTTTCAAACATTGATAAAGCAGCGTTTTCGTAAGCTTCTTCCATGGTTTTGCCTTGTGCGCTTACATAAACGTCAGCGGTGTGTTCTAGAAACTCGAATTTTCCAGCGAATTTGTCAGGTTTACTCATGCAAAGACCGATAACAGATAAGAAGAAAGAAGAATAAAAAACAATTGCACTAATTGGGTTTAGAAATATTTTGTGGCTTTTTGAATGGCTGCCGCGGTTAATTTTGCAGAGTTCTCGATGTCTTTTAGGCTGAGCATGCCGACTGGGCTGTGGATGTACCTTGTAGCGATAGAGATATTTCCACAAGGGATCCCTTGACGTGTGATAGAGATTCTTGCTGCGTCCGTGCTTCCAAGCAAACCAGATTCAAGTTGGAACGGGATTTTTTCTTCTTCCGCAGTCTCGATGAGCCACCGCAAAACCTTAGGATGCGTAATTAAACCTGAATCGGAAATAGTTAATGCTGGTCCCTTGCCCATTTTTACACTTGTATCAAATTCTCTTACGCCTGGCACATCACCTGCAATCGTTACATCTAACGCCAATGCCAAATCAGGATCAACCCCGAAGGCGGCTGCAGCGGCTCCGCGTAACCCAACTTCCTCTTGAACAGTACCGACGGCGCATATTGTACAATCAGTTTGTGTGAGAAGTTTGAGGGCTTCAATCATCGTTAAGCAGCCAGCTCGGTTATCAAATGCTTTCCCGATTACTGCATTGCCAAGATTAACGTATTTTACGTCAAAAGCTATTACGTCGCCAAGCGATACACCAAGGTTTGTGGCGTCTTCTTTGTTTTCTGCTCCTATATCAATGAAGAGGTCATCATAAGTGATGATTTTTTTTCGTTCCTCTTCCTTTTGGATGTGAGGGGGTTTAGACCCAACTATGCCTGGTAACTGGCCTTTTTTTGTGTAAACAACAACTTTTTGAGCGGGTAAGATGCGGTCGTCTATGCCGCCCATTTTTGTGAACTGTAGAAAGCCATCTTTTGTTATTGTCTTCACCATTAACCCAACTTCATCCATGTGGGCGGCAAGCATAATTTTTGGTGACTTGGCTTTGCCTTTTTTGATAGCTATGACGTTTTCCAGTCTATCTACTTGGATTTCATCCACGTAAGGAGTCATTAACTGAACCATTATGTTTCTAACTTGTTCTTCTCTGCCTGTTACTCCGCAGGCGTTAGAGAGTTTTTCCAGATTTGAGTTTAATGACAATCAGGATACCTTCTTTGTTGAATTATTAGAATTCTGAGGATTTGGTTATTAAACAGTTCCGGTAAATACACGTCAAGTTTTGAGACCAAACATCTTGCCTTACCACGTGGATAATCTTAAATCATTAAACTGTATTCACAGACAGGTTAAGGTGTAAAAATTTGGCACAACAACCAAGTTACAAAACAGTTTTTGTTTTCCTTGACACAGATAAATATTGTAGTCCATTCGACTTGCTAGTAGCTATCGACGCTTTCCCAGATTCAATGATATTCAAGTACGAGAACGTGACTGCGGAAGATGCCCCAAAAATAGTTTTCGACCTCTTGTTCCCACGTGGACCCGAAGGTGCAAAACATACCAAGGTGTTCATCAATGGAAGCAACTTTGAAATGGTTGAAAAAGTAGTTGAAGCCACTCAGAAAGCCATGAAATCAGCCCCATGGGGAAACAGTATCATAGTTGACCCAAGAGGCGGATACTCAACAGCCGCTGCCGCAGTAGCAAAAACTTTTGGAGCAGCAATGGAGAAGGGCTTAGGCTCTTTAGAGGGCAAAAAAGTCACTGTTTTAGCTGGCACCGGACCCGTTGGACAGACAGCTGCAAGAATTTACGCTGCCGAAAAAGCCAACGTAACTATCACAAGTCGTTCACTTGCAAAGGGGCAAATAGTTGCAGATAAAATCAACCAAGAATGTGGTGCACAAAGAGTTACTGTTGTCGAAGTTACAAAACCTGAACAGACAACTGATGCAATAAAAGGCGCTGAAATCATTCTCTCTGCAGGCGCAGGCGGAATACAACTTCTCTCAGGAGCAGACCTAAACGGTAATCCTGCATGCAAAATCGTTGCAGACATCAACGCTATCAAACCAATGGGAGTTGAAGGTTTAGCTCCAAACGACGATGGCAAAGAACTCAAACCAGGCGTCTACGGCATCGGTGCATTGGCAATCGGTAAACTAAAAATCAAGACCGAAACGGAAATGATTAAACGAGCAACCGCCGAACCATCAGGACTCTTTGACTACGCAATAGCATACACAATCGCTAAAGACCAAATCCTCAAGAAGCTCGCAAAAGCAGCTGCCAAATAAGCAGCTAATCTTCACTTGTTTTCTTTTGTTTAGAACAGCCTTAAAACAAAAATTGGCAAACACTAAAAAAACTTTTTTTTGATGTTTCTCACCACATTTTTATTTCCCAATTCACTTGATTATAAAAGGTTTTGAGAACAATGCAAGGTTGGACAGGTGTTTTTCTAAACGTAGATTTAAGCAAAAACAAAGCCGCACCAGAAAATTACGACGAAAGTTTAGCGTTGAATTTTCTTGGCGGCAGAGGATTTGCAGCTAAAATTCTCTGGGATAGGCTCAAGCTTGGAACCGATCCGTTGTCACCCCAGAACCTGCTGGTTCTTGCTGCGGGACCCTTGACTGGGATTGGTTTGCCAAACAGCGGGAAGCTCGTTGTTGCTTCAAAAAGCCCGTTAACAGGGGGATATGGCGATGGAAATGTTGGAACGTTGGCGGCGGTTCACATGCGTAAAGCTGGTTACGACGCAATAGTTATCGAGGGGAAAACTCAAACACCAGTTTTCCTCCACATCAAAGACAACGCCACAGAGTTTGTAGACGCCCAAGAATTTTGGGGTTTAAACTCTTTTGAAACAGAAAAACAATTGCGAAAAAAATACTCTCACACAGTTGGCATAGTTTCAATTGGTCAGGCGGGAGAACACCTCGTTAAATATGCCACAGTTGTCTCGCAGGAAGGACGGGCTGGCGGACGACCTGGAATGGGCGCTGTCATGGGCTCCAAAAACTTAAAAGCCATAGTAATTGAAGGCACCCAGCCAATACCGCTTGCAAACCCCCAAGAAATGAAGCAGTTAGCAACCGACGGCTACAAAGAAGTCCTATCTAAATCACTCTATGGTTTTTGGAAAAGGCAGGGCACAATGTCAACAGTTGATTGGAGTCAGGAAAACAGTGTTTTGCCAACATTCAACTATCGGCAAGGTGTCTTCAACAAAGCTGAAGGCATAAATGGTTTTGCTATGGAGAAACTAAAGGTTTCCAACCGTGGATGCCCACAATGCAACATGACCTGTGGCAACGTGGTTAAAGACAGCGAAGGGAAAGATTCTGAGTTGGATTATGAGAACGTGGTAATGCTTGGCTCTAACATTGGTTTAGGTAATCTTGAGCAAGTTGCTACCTTAAACCGCATGGCGGATGAGTATGGACTTGACGCTATTTGTCTTGGGAACGTGCTTGGTTTTGCAATGGAAGCATCCGAAAAACAGTTAATACAGGAAAAGATTGGTTGGGGCGATTTTGAAGCAGCTAAAAACCTAATTACCGATATTGTTTATCGGCGTGGTTTAGGCGCTGTTTTAGCAGAAGGTGTGCGCTCTGCATCCGCAAACATCGGTAAAAAATCAAGTGATTGGGCAATGCATGTTAAAGGCTTAGAAATCACCGCCTACGATTGTCACACAGCTCCCTGCATGGCTTTGGCGTATGGAACAAGCTCTATCGGCGCCCACCACAAAGATGCCTGGGTCATAACTTGGGAAATAAAAGCTGGCAGAGACAACTACAACGCTGAAAAAATCGATTACCTCATCCAAACCCAACTGATACGCGGGGGTTTATTTGAGGCCTTAGGTGTTTGTCGTTTTCCTTACAATTCGCTGGGTTTTGGACTTGACTGGTACCAAAAATACTTGAAGGCGGCGACTGGTGTAGAGTTTTCTTTGGAGCGCCTCATCGAGATCAGCGACAGAATTCTTAATTTGGTGCGGGCATTCTGGGTTCGAGAATATGGTGAACAATGGAGTCGGGACTTAGATGTTGTGCCAACTGCGATGGTTCAAAGAACCCTTAACTGAAGGTCCTTTGAAAGGCTCGGTGCTTAACTTAGAAAAATACACTGCTATGTTGGATGATTATTATCAGAAGCGTGGCTGGGACAAAAACGGTGTTCCAAAAAGGGAACGGTTAGAGAAATTGGGTTTGGCTGATGTTGCAAATCAGCTTATGTTGGGCTAGAGAAGTGTAGGTTTAGTAAGACCTTGCGAAGTACGCTGTTTCCTTAGCTTTCTCTGCACAGATTACGCAGTTAGAGGTTGGCTCCTCTATCTTGGAATGGTCTAACTCTGATGGTTGCGCCTGTTTCATCTTTTACCTTTGCTTCGCAGTCTGGGCTGCCGCACCATGCTGCCTTGATGAAACCGCCTTTTTCTTCTAGCACTTTCTTGAATTCCTCGTAGCTTTGCACTTTGGTGGTTTTTTCTTGGAGGATAGCTTTGGCTTTTGCAAACATGTTATCCTGTATCTCCTGTAGTAGTTTGTCTACGGTGGATAGTATGTCTGCTTCTTTAACTGGGTGTCTTTTGCCCTGTATCGCGTCTGACCATGACCACTTGACTTTGTTTGAGATCACGTGGACCCAGTTCGATTCGGATTGGTATGCCTTTGAGTTCCCACTGGTGAAATTTCCAGCCTGGTGTGTATTCGTTGCGGTCATCTAAAATTACGCTAACGCCGTGGGCTTTGAGTGTTTCAGCGATTTCTTTAGTTTTTGCAGCGATTGCTTCAGCTTCTGACCCTTGAATGGAATTGGAACAATAACAACCTGCGTTGGTGCAACTTTAGGCGGCATAACTAAGCCTTTGTCGTCGCCGTGAACCATAACCATGGCGCCAATGAGCCGTGTGGTTATGCCCCAGCTGGTTTGCCAAACATAGTGGTCTTGTTTGTCTTCACCTATGAATTTCACATCAAAGACTTTGGCGAAGTGTTGACCTAAGTTGTGGCTTGTTCCCATCTGCAGGGCTTTTCCGTCAGGCATGATTGATTCAAGCGCTGTAGTGTAGAGTGCGCCAGCAAACTTTTCGCTGTCACTCTTAGTGCCGATAACAACTGGAATAGCCAAGTAATTCTCCATTACGTCCTTGTACTCGTTTAAGGCATACATGACTTCAGCTTCTGCTTCCTCGCAGGTTGCGTGAGCGGTGTGTCCTTCCTGCCAGAGAAACTCCCGTGTACGCAAAAAAAGCTTCGTCGCTTTGGTTTCCCATCTTACGATGTTGCACCACTGGTTAATCTTCAGGGGCAAGTCACGCCAACTGCGAATCCACTTGCTAAATGTCGCGTACATTATGGTTTCGCTAGTCGGTCGAACCGCCAATCTTCTCGTCCAGAGGGGTGTCTCCGCCCTGAGTAATCCATGCCACTTCAGGAGTGAAGCCTTCAAAGTGCTCCGCTTCTTTTTTGAGGAAGCTTTCAGGAATAAACATTGGGAAATAAACGTTCTTGTGGCCTGTGGCCTTGATTTTTTGGTTTACGATTTCTTGGATTTTCTCCCAAACCGCATAGGCGTCTTCGCGGATAATCATGCAGCCTTTAACAGGTGCGTAATCTGCAAGTTCAGCTTTTAGAACAACTTGTACATACCATTCGCGAGAAGTCTTGACTTTTCTTTACGGTTACTCCAGTATCAGACATGAGGATTCTCTTCTTTGGACTTTATGCTTGCAGAATATAAAACCCTAACGGGGACAATCAACCAAAAAGGTTTCCACAAGCACATTCTGACAAAACTATGCTTCAGAAAAATGGCAGAAGGTAACGCAAGAAAGACCTTACATTTCCATGTTGGCTTTTAGGCGTCAAAAATAGAGAGATAGGCCGTCAAGAGAGGTTGGACGCAAGTAAGAATTAAACAAAGAAAAAAAGACTTAAAAACTTGGATTCCATGCAAGCAGATAACAAAACCAGCGAAAAAAGCTTTAAAAGAAAAAAATTATTTCTTAAAAAGTCCCTTTTTTTCAGGATAATCCTTGCACTCATAGATTCGCAGTTGCCTTTGAGGTTCTATGCGGCATCGTTTGCGTGCATTTTTGCGCCTTAAAAGTGGCGCAAGTTGAAAGAAAGGACATTTGGAACAGAGTGTGCTCAATTTCTCTGTCCTACCGTGTCATCATTCTTTTGAAGACTGGCAATGCAATTGCGATCATGACTATGCCGAACGCGGTGAGTATGATGAGTTCATGTTGCTATCTGTGATATGCCGGCGCCTAGCACCATGACTTTTCTTAGAGCATCTGAAGCATACGTTAAGGGTAGCAATTTGCTTATGTCCTGCATATACCATGGCATCTGCTGTATAGGGAAGAACACGCCGCTGAGGAACATCATTGGAAACATCAGTGTCATCATGAACATTTGTGCGGTCTCTTGGTCTTTTGTAAATGACGTTATTACTATGCCCAAGCCCACGAAGCTAAAGACACCAAGCAACAGTAGAGCAAACACTAGTAGGATACTTCCCTGTATGGCGACTCCGAATATGCCTATAGCTAACGCCAAGATTATGACGCCTTGAATTAAGCCTCTGCCAGTTTGAGCTATAGTTTTACCCAGCAGAATTGATAGTCGATTTACTGGTGCAACCATCATGCCGTCCATGGTGCCAACTTCTTTCTCCTGCGATATTGCCACTGGTAAGCCTGTCATAACGCTCATCATTACAGTCATAGCCATGATGCCTGGCGCAATGAAGTCAAAGTAGCTCGGGTGACCAGAAACTACGCCCTGAGTTTTGACGCTGTATGGTTGTACGACTGCAAGTGGGTTTGTTGCATTCAATGGTAGAACATTGTGAACAGCTAACTGCTGACCCATTGCATTGAACACGCCGGTTAATGCGCCTTGTATTGTGGCTGATATTTGTGGGTTAGATTCGTCGCTGACTATGATTATTGTGCCTTGCTGTCCAGTCATGACGCTTTGGCTGAAGTTGCTTGGAATGACTATACCGCCTTGAAGTTGTCCTCTCTGGACCATATCTTTGAGGTCTGCGGTGCTGTTTACATTAGTTATGATTAGCATGTGGGTTTGATTGTTTATTGTATTTAGACCCGTTATGAAGCCTTGGCTTGGCGCAAATATGCTGTTGAAGCCTGAATCCTCGTTTACCATTCCAACTTTCAAGTCGGTAATTGTGCCGTTAGATGGATAGATGAAGCCAACCATAACCATCATGAACAATGGCATAACGATTAGAAGCACTAACCCGAGTCTGTTGCGGAACAATTCGGTTAAGTCTTTTTTGGCGATTCTATAACTGTGCAGTGAGAATTGTTTGTGCGGTCATATCTATCACCTAACTCTCCTTGGAGCTGCACCAAACCTTGGACCATGTTCCTGCTTGATTTTCTGGTCAGCGCTATCCCTAACTTCATGACCGGTAATGTGTAAGAATACGTCTTCAAGTGAAGGCTGCAAGTTTTGCATAGAAGTGATTTTTCCATTTTTCTTTCTGACTGCATCGATGATATTGTCAAATGCTTCTTCTCCATGAACAATAAGATGTAATGTCGTCGAATTTTCTTGGGTTACCGCGTCCGCGCATTTGAGTGTTTTAACAGTGGCTAACATGTCGGGTGTTAGGTTTGCGATTTCAAGTTTTATAATCATGGTGTCTCCTCCTGAAATTATCTTTTTGAGGTTAGTTGAAGTGTCTAATGCTATGATTTTTCCGTGGTCAACAATGGCTATTCGATCGCATAACAAGTCAGCGTCAATCATCATGTGTGTAGTTATGATAACTGTGGTTCCTTGTTCCTGATTGAGTTTTTTTATGAAATCTCTGATTTCGACCGATGATTGAGGATCTAACCCTAGGGTAGGCTCGTCAAGGAACAATACTTGAGGCATGTTAAGTAGAGCTCGAACTACGTTCATTCTTTGACGCATACCAGTTGAAAACGTGCCGACTTGTGCGTTCTTCCATTTGGTTAGTTGAACCAGTTCGAGTAAATCATCTATTCTTTTGTTTAATGTGTCTTTGGGAATGTTGAAGAGGCTGCCAAAGAACCAGAGGTTTTCTTTAGCGGTTAAGCGGTTATAGATAATCATTTTTTCTGAGACTATACCGATTAGTTTGCGTACTTCCATGTCGTGTTTTACTGTGTCGTATCCGCCGATAGTGGCAGTTCCTTTTGTGGGTCTCGATAGGGTGGAGAGCATACGCAGAGTTGTGCTTTTTCCTGCTCCGTTGGGTCCCAACAAACCGAAAATTTCGCCTTTTTTAACATCGAAGGATATATCATCTACCGCTGTGAACTTGTTGAACATTTTTGTTAGATGGTTTACTTCGATGATGGATTCATTTGCCATTTTGGTTTCTCCGTTACTTTGGAATATTATTCAATGCAATATATAGCGGTAAAATATAAGTATTACCCAACTACAATATAGTTTCGAAACAAGATGGCGTCAGAAACTGAAGACAAGACAACAGCAAACTGGATGAAAGAAGCCCAGAAAGGCTACATACGGATGGGCGTCCTTATACTTCTCAATAAAAAACCCTCGCACGGCTACGAAATCATGAAAGAAATCAACTGTCGCACCAAAGGCTTTTGGCAACCCACAGCAGGCGGCGTTTACCCCATCTTGCGCGACTTAGAAAAATCAGGATACATCAAAGGTCAATGGGAAACACAAAAAAACCGAAGATTAAAAGTATACAAAATCACCGAATCAGGAGAGCAAATCCTAAGAAAAGCAATCTTAAAGCAAACAGAAATCTTCAACAACATCGGTTCTCTTTTCCGGGAATTTTCCAGAGATGTTCTCAACGTTGAGGCAGTTGATGATTCTATGCCCACAATTCCATCGCCTTTTTCGGCTTTTCTTGAAGAGAAAGTTGGCGGCAAGCGAAACCTCAAACAGCTGCAGAATGAGCGAAATCACATCTATGAAACAGTTAAAGGTATGCGAGATCGAATTAAACTTCTTGACAGAAAAATCTCTGAGCTTAAGAGCGAGGATAAAGTAGATTCTTCTTCAAAAATTCCTTGAAGGGAATATTAATAAGTAGTTTGTATAAAGAATTAAATCTGTGACTGCCTAATCCATTACCAGAGTGAAAATAACATGTTTCGCGTTAGAGTCAACAAAATCGAATCCACCCGCGACGTAGACGGTAACCTTGGAAAAAGAATCGAACTCCTCGAAGAACGAGAAGTTAACCCCTACATAGTAAGACCCCACTCAGACGAAGCCAAAATGGCACAAGACATCATGCAAGCACTTCAAACACAAATGCCATTTCTGCCACAACGAACACAAATGGCAACACCGAAGATAATTCTGTTCCTAACTGAACAAGAATACGACAACATGGGCATTAACTTCGACGTAAACCAAGTTTACGAAGTTGCCCTCGAAAACCAAGCCATCCGTTTTAGGAAAGTTTGAGAAGTTCACTTCTCATTTCTTTCAGAACTGAATGTTTAGGATGAAAAGACAAAACAAACATCATATTTCTGAGTTTGCCACTAATTTCTTCCAAACCTGAAATTTTGCCTTCATCACAATACAACGGTATGGGATCATCACCCTCATTTTCTTCATAGTAAACATAGATAGGTGAAGATGCCCTGTCGAGCCGAACCATCTCAAAATCCAAATTCAAACGTCTAGCAGTTTCTTTTGTAGCTACCCTAACTGATTCTAACCGTTTCCCTCTCGGAACACCGGTTGATGCATAAACCATCAGTTTACCACAATTTTCCTTAAACATGCTAATCATCAAACATAATTATCTTCAAAATCTCTTTTAAAACAAGCTCGGAAACGACGTTTTCTATCAGCAGAGGGCTCAATGAAAGTGAACCCTATTACAAGCTTTGTTACTGTCTGAACCCAATCACAACTGCTTAAATCCCCAAACAAGAGCCCCTTTCTGTAATAGAGGTGAAATTAAAAATGGTGATTGGCGAAAAACTTTGGGAAGGCAAGGGTAAAAGTGGAGCAAGCTTCATAAAATCAATCGATATGAACGGCGTAACGTCGATGTATACTTGGACAGCTCAGATGAAAGGCTTGGGCAAAGCAAAGGGCGTAGACTGTAACTTAAACGTGACAGGCGTAAGTATGACTCCTCCAAAAGGCTTAGCTACATCAACAGATCAGGGAATGATCATGACTATGACCGGCGATATGGGAACAATAAAGGGCTACGATTTGATGAAGATGGTGCCAGGCAAGAATCCAACAAGCGTAGGTTTATGGAGTTTTATGACGATGACTGAGAAACTAGACTGGCTAAACAACACAATTGCTCTAGTTACTTTTGAAGCGGCTGACCCAATGTGGATGGAAATGAACATTACAATCTGGGAATGGAAGTAGTTTAGGTCTGAATTTTATGGCGGAAAACGAAACATGGCATATGCCTGAATGGTGGTACCGAAACGAAAGACCGTCCAATGACAGCGTTTACTTTGAGAACATGTGCCGAATAATTTTTCAAGCAGGCTTAAACTGGCAAGTAATTGACAGGTAAATGGGCAACCACAAAGAAAGCTTTTGCAAATTTCGATATTAAAGAAATTGCATGTTTTACCGACTCAGACATTCAGCGGCTCTTAAGGGACCCGGGAATTGTCAGAAACAAAGGCAAAGATAAAAGCAATCATACAAAATGCACAAAATTTCATAGCCATTGAAAAACGCTACGGTTCATTCCAAAAATACCTCGATAGCCTCGACAAATCAAACAACTATGCACTTACAATAAAGAATCTAGTCAACACATTCAAATGGTTAGGTCCACCTTCAGCAAGCCTTTTCCTGTACACCGTGGGCGAAAAAATCGATCCATAGTAAATAACGCCTTTTCCTTTATTTTTATAATTATATTTTTAAATCTCGATCTTCTTTTTTACTTTAAAGAATGTGTATGAAAGTTAGAGCACACCTGTTGGTTTCTGGGCGAGTTCAAAGAGTCCACTTTAGGCAGAGCACTCTGCTTGAGGCGCAAAACTTAGGTGTTAACGGTTGGGTGCGAAATCTGATGGATGGGCGTGTGGAAGCGGTTTTTGAAGGTGAAGAACACGCAGTTAAAACACTCGTTAACTATTGCCGCCAGGGTCCTCCTGCTGCAAGAGTGAATAATCTTGAAGTCAATTACGGACCTTTTAAGAGCGAATTTTCAAATTTCACTGCACTTTAATTTCGTTAAGTTTTTTTCTTGGGCACCCTAAAATGCGAATCTTTCCCAGCGCTAATGTATTCCCCACCCATACCCCGAACTGCAGAAGCAATCTTTGCAAAGTTTTCTGAACCCAAGAACTGTTTAGGCTTTATTATAATGTAATCTCCTTTTTCCTCAAAGCTAAGTCGGGCTTCAAGTTCTTCTGGGAAGGACATGCGAATATCGTCGAGTGACCTCTGCTTTGATGTTTCACGTGGCGCTATCGGTGGCGCATTAGCCGCGGGAGATGAAGTGTGAGTTGGGGGCTGAGTTATTTGTCCAACCGCAAGAGACTTCAAAGAAGCAGAAACTGAACGCAGTTCCTCAGAAATTTTATTTATGGAAACCGCAATTTCATCAACTTTTACCAACAGCTGATTCAGTTTTTCCTTGTCAGTGCTCACGAAACGCATCCTCTTAAACTCCTAAATAATCCAAGACGCTTATTAATTGTTTGCAAACTAGTCACAGTGAAAAACTTGTATGATGGAAATTGATGGAAGCCAGAAAAGCGGAAGCGGTACAATCCTGCGCTTATCGGTAGCTTTAGCAGCTATCACTAAGCAACCGCTCCACATAACCAACATCAGGCAAAACCGCCCCCAACCAGGCCTAAAACCTCAGCATTTAGAAGCAGTGTTAACCGCAGGAAAACTCTGCAACGCCAAAATCCAGGGAGCAAAGCTTGGTTCAAGGGAACTCTGGTTTGCACCAAAGGAGATTAAAGGCGGAAACTTTGAAGCCTTAATCGAAACGGCAGGAAGTATCCCCATGCTGCTGCTGGCAACTTTGCCGATTTGTTTGTTCGCTGAAAAACCTGTGCATTTGCATGTAGCAAAGGGTGGAACAGACACCATTCATGCTCCAACCATCAACTACTTGCGTTTTGTATTTCTTCCAGCCCTAAAACAGATGGGGGTTGAGGCTGAAATAACGGTTCAAAAATTTGGGTACTATCCCAAAGGCATGGGTGAGGCAACAATAACTGTTAAACCAAATCGCCAATTAAAACCCGTTGAGTTGAAGAGTTTTGGAAACTTGAAAAGCATTAAGGGCGTTTCTGTCTGTACTTTTCTGGCTGATAGGCAAGTTGCAGAGCGACAAGCCAAAGCAGCGGAAAACTATCTTGCGCAGAACGGTTTTAGAACTGATATTCAAGTTATAAACGACCAGTCAAACCCAATCCAGAAGGGCAGCTCTATTGTATTGTGGGCTGAAACCGACACAGGTGTTATCATTGGTGCCGACGCAATTGGAGAACTTAGAAAAATGAGTGAGGCAGTGGGAAAAGAAGCAGCGCAAAGGCTCAACGCAGAGCTCTCAGTTAAGCCGATGTTGGACATTTACCTTGCAGACATGCTTATTCCCTACATGGCCCTGACAGAGGGAAAATCAGTTTTTATGGCTCGAACAGTCTCCGAGCACATAGAATCTAACATTTGGCTTATGGAAAAAATGTTAAACGTTAAATTCGCCATCGAAAAAGTAAACAACCTCTACAGGATAGAAAAAAGCTGATAGTTCATGCCTAAACCGTCTGTTTGCATTAAAGTTCCGAAAAGTCAAGGCGAAAAAACAATTGTATTAACAACAAAATTTGGGCTTGCGGATAAAACTCTGGTTATTCAACGAGAAGAAGAATCTCTCTGTATTCCCTTAGTTAGGGAACCCAAAGGCATAGAGTTGGCAACGCTGAAAAGTCAAATTACAACCTTTAAGCTTTACACCGCTGTTTTCAGCGAAAAACAGCTCCCACCAGATACCCTGACCCAAGCCCTCCAAGATAAACTGCCTCCAGATTTACTTGCCAAAGTCCCTCAAGCCTTCGACATCATAGGCGACATAGTCGTAATCGACATCCCACCGCAACTTAAACCCTGTCAAAACACAATCGGTGAGGCAATTCTGCAAACACAAAAAAACGTTACAACAGTCCTCACAAAAGCAGGCGACATTAGCGGCATCTTTCGGGTCCGCGATTACGACTACATCGCTGGGGAACACAAAACCAAAACTATTCACAAGGAGTTCGGTTGTCAATACCACGTTGATATAGCCAAAGCGTACTTTTCGCCTCGGTTGTCACATGAGCATGAACGGGTTGCTGTTCTGGTTAAAGATGGCGAAACAGTTGTGGATTTATTTGCTGGAGTTGGACCCTTCTCAGTGCTTATCGGCAAAAAAAATCCGAAGGTTAAGGTTTACGCTGTGGACCTTAATCCCGACGCAGTTGAGTTGCTTACGTCGAACGTGCGGGTTAACAAGGTTGAAAATCAAGTGTTACCCATCTTAGCAGATGCAAGAGAAATCGCCGCCACCCAAACTCAAGGGCACAGCCGACCGTGTAATAATGAATCTGCCTGAAACAGCCATAAACTTCGTTGACGCAGCCTGCAACGCAATAAAACCACAGGGAGGAGTAGCACATTTCTACGGGTTTGTCCGTTCACCTGATACTATAGAAAACCTAAAGCAACATTTCTCTGATATAGTTGAAAAGAATGGCCGAAAAGTCGAGGTTTTTCTTTATTCAAAGAGCATTCGAGAGACTGCACCGTTTGAGTCTCAGGTTGTGTTAGACGCCAAAATCGTTTAGCTTTCAACTCTTAGCGTTATTAGGACTTTTTGTTTAGGGTCCTGGAGTTTCTCCACAAGCTCTCTTGGCAAATCAATTGAGGATTTATCAGCACAAATCGCCAAAGTTCGGCTACAAATATAATCGCTTTTCCTAATTACAATGTCCGTTGGGTGACATAAACAAAGCTTAGGCGAACCAAGTGCTTTGATTTCTTCTATGAAGTCACCTGCTTCGATAATGATAGTCACCTTAGCGTTAGGCTTCCGCAGTTCCCCCTTGAATTGAACGCTCAAATCCGCAACCGATTTGTCAGCTGCCATTGCAACTATGCAATCGCCCTTCTTTGAAACATGAATATCTTTAGTAAACATAATTGTTGTTGGGTGTATCGCTTGAATATTTGTATGTCCCATTGCCCAGAATGCGTCTGTAGTTTGTTTGGAGCTCAATTATTCATTAACCTCAATTGAATCTACTTTGCCGTCTCCGTCCAAATCAAATCCCTGAATAGCTACAGCAAAAGTGTCTTCGTCCTTGTATTTCTCAAGAGTTTTCTTCCAAAAATTAGTTAACGCCAACACACAGGCTTTAGTTCCAACTGCCTTGTTACCAGCTAAAACCACGATGCGTTTGGTGTGATCCCATGGATTCACGATTTTAGCTACAACTCCCGAAACGTCTGAAGTGTAAACCTGCCCAGTTTTCTTCGACGACAAACCACCCAGCAAAAAACCCTGCCCAGAGGACTGCATAATGAATTTAATGGGTAAGTAATCGTTTACTTCCTGCGTTAACAGGTTAGTTCCGGGTCCGCCGACGAGAATTAAGTTGTTTTTTTCTTCCTTCTCCACCTTCACATCAACGTCTAACTTTACAGCAAACTCCGTTGGCATCTTGGCGAATTGCCCCAGAAAAAGTGCTAAATGCGCGGCATAGTGGCCGTCTCGGGCGCTAGTTTTGAATGGTCCATGCGGTAGTGGACTGCCGACCACGATTTTTCCGTCAAAGATGCCGTTATCAGATGAATTCCTTGAAGAACTTCTGTAACTGCTCATCAAGACTTAGTGTGCACATGTTTTGGATTGGTTTGTAACCTTGCGGGAATTCGATTCCGAAGGCTGGCGAAACAGTTTTGTAATATTTTGCTGTTGCACCCTTCTTTTTTTCTTCACGCACAACCACGATGGCTCCAGCTTTGGCGAGTATTCTTATGTGATAATAAATTTTTTGTTCATGCATTCCGAGTTGCCTGGCGATTTCTATAGGGTACATTTCTTTTTTTGAGAGTATGGTGAGGATTTTCCAGCTAAGGCTGCCGAGTATCATTTTTAATTTTTGGGCGTCGGTTAGAACGCTGATTTCTTTTACTTCTTGAGTGTTGTCGTGGTCTTGGAGGAGAAGTTTTCTTTGCATGTTATTCGCTAAGATTAAGTCGAGGGTACTATAAAAAATTTATTTGTAGTGGTTCAAAAAGTTCAATGAAAAAGTTGTTTGCAGGCTTCATTTTACATGCAAATTGGACGATGACTATTAAAAAAAACTTTTTAGTAGTCAAACTCTTATATTAAAAAAGCTTAATAGCAAAACTCAGCCTCCATAAGACATTCAAAATAATTATAACTCGAAGGCATCAAAAAATGTGTGGAATATTTGGCTGTATTTTAAAAGAGGGAAACGCTGCACCCCTGATTCATTCCTCCCTAAAACATCTAGAATACCGAGGTTACGACTCAGTCGGCATAGCAACAATCTCAGACGGAAAAATATTAATAAAAAAAGACGCAGGCAAAATCGATGAAGTAGACAAAATCGTCAACCTCGACGACATGCCTGGCAGCATAGGCATCGGACACACCAGATGGGCAACCCACGGTGCACCCTTAAAAGTTAACTCTCACCCCCACACCGACTGCAAAGGCGAAATAGCCGTTGTCCACAACGGAATCATTGAAAACTTCATGGAACTCAAGAGTGAACTGGAAAACCTCGGCCACACCTTTGTTTCAAAAACAGATACCGAAGTCATGCCTCATCTAATCGAGGAAACCCTCAAACAAAACCCCAAACTTAGCCTTCAACAGGCAGTGATGGAAAGCCTCAAGCGAATTGAAGGCTCCTACGCATTCGCCATAATCTCCACACGTGAACCCGACAAAATAATCTGCGCTCGAAACGAAAGCCCTTTGGTTTTAGGAATCAATGGCAAAGGCGTCTTCTGCGCCAGTGACATTCCAGCATTTTTGGATGTTACCAACAAAGCCGTCATGATAAACAACGGTGAACTCGTCATTCTTACCGCTGGCGGCTACGAAATCCGAAAAATCTCCGATAACAGCCCTATTAAACGTGATCCCATAACTGTTGAGTGGACTGCTGAGATGGCGGTTAAGCAGGGTTATCCGCACTTTATGATTAAAGAAATCCATGAACAACCTGAAACCCTACGCAACACCCTACGTATCCAGGACCATTACTTGGATTTGCTTGCTACTTTTCTTGACCGAGCCACCGAAGTGTTTCTGGTTGCCTGCGGAACAAGCTACCATGCATGCCTGGCAGCTTCCTATATGTTCTCTAAACTGGCGTTCTTGCCAACTTATCCAGTTTATGCTTCTGAGTTTTTGGAGCAATGCGGCAAATCCGTCAGCATCGACAGCACCATCTTAGCTGTGAGTCAATCAGGCGAAACCGCAGACACCATAGCCGCGGTAAGTTGTGCACAGCAACGTGCAGCAACCGTGTTAAGCTTAACCAACGTTATCGGCTCCACTCTGACGCGGATTTCCCGAGTTTACATTGGCACCCAAGCAGGTCCAGAAATCGGTGTCGCCGCCACCAAAACCTTCACCTCGCAGCTCTCCGTCTTAGCACAGCTCGCTTTGAAGTTGTCCAAGAAGAGGGGCAAGATATCTCAGGATGAAATGGATTGCCTGGAAGAGAACCTCAAAAAGATGCCGGAAGATGTCGAAACAATTGTGCGGACACAGGAAGAAAAGATTAAGCAAATCGCCAAAAAATACGCGGACTTCTAAAGTGTTCTTCTTCTTAGGCAGAGGCATAAGCACCGCCACCGCGTTTGAAGGCAGACTTAAACTCATGGAAATCGCCTACATCCCATCCATCGCGTTCCCCGCAGGCGAAAGCAAACATGGCCCCATCAGCCTTATCGAAGACGGCTTCCCAGTCGTATTCATATGCCCCAGAGATGACACCCATAAAACCGTTATCGGGAACATCATGGAGATGAAAGCCCGAGGCGCACACATAATCTCCGTCATAGAGGAAGGCGACGAAGAAATCAAGTCTTTATCAGAAGAATACATCGAGGTCCCAAAGGGCATTCCAAGTGTGCTCTCGCCGATTCCGTTTGCTGTGCCGCTGCAGTTGCTGGCGTATTATGTGTCTTTGGAGAAGGGCTTTAACCCTGACATGCCACGCAACTTGGCAAAGTCAGTTACCGTAAAGTAACCTTTCTTTTCTTTTTTATCCGAACCATTTTTCCAGCGAAACTTTGCCCTTCTGCTTCTTGTTACCCGCAGTCATCCTGTCTAAGGATTTTTTGATACGTTCTTCACCAAATTCTTTTTCCCTGGACATAAAATCAATTAAGCCTGCTTCGTTAGGTTCTCTCCATTCTATCTTGTAGTTGTCAGTGACTTCTGGATGGAGAAAGATTTTGCGTATACAGTTTGGTTCAACAGGAAAGCTAGGGTTTTTTATGTGAGGCATGGCGTTTTCAATGGTGCCATATTGTTTGATTAATTTTAGGGCGGTCTTTGGTCCAAGTCCCTTTATGCCGTCAGGGTTGAAATCAGTACCAATCAATATCCCTACATCAATTAATTGCTCACGAGTCAATTCACATTGTCCGAGAGTTTTTGACAATTCAATTACTTCAGGAACAACCTCAACTCGAGTTTTAGTGCCTGCACGCTTTCTTGTACCTGAGATAGTTACATTTCTAAGCAGTTTGGGTGCTCCAAAAAGAAGGCTGTCGTAGTCTTGGCTTGCACAATAATCCGCATCACCTTTTTTGGTCATGTATGCCGCTTGAGCTTCGCCTTCGCTTGGAGCCTGAACCCATGGCACCCCCATTAGGTCTAAGAGTTTTTTGCTATCGTCTCGCATGTAATCTTTCATGCTGGTTGCCATCGAAGCGAACGTTCGCATTTTGGCGGTGTCGCCACTTGCCAGGCTTTTGCGTAGCTTGCGACGGCTTCGACTTTGACTTGTTTGCGTCGTTCGATTTCTGCTGCTTTTAAGTTGGTGGAATACCGTCGAAAACGTAGATTGGTTTTATGCCCATTTCGACGAGGTTGCTTGTGCGGTAAAAAAGTCCGCTTAGGTGGCTAGTGATTTTTCCTGTGCTGTCTTTGAGTGGGGTGCCGTCGGGTTGGCGGATGATGAAAGGAACTGGTAGATGGCGTTGTATGCGTCTATAGCTATGATTTTGCCGCCGAGGTCTTCGAGTTTTACCTGGGTTTTTGGTATGAGGTCTTTGAAGTTTACACCCAAAACGATTCCACAAATAAAATAGGCAAGAACCCAACTTAATAAATTTGCGAAAATAATTGAAATTTAAAAATGGAAATATGCATTATTCTAAGTCCAGCTCTTTTGGATAGTCAGCAGCGGAGATGCGTGGCTTTTCCAAAAAATTCTAATTCGCCTATAAGACAATGTAACTTTAGACTTTTTCAAATCTGTTTCTTTTCTGTAGCAATAAACCTGATTCCAAGCATAGCAGATATAAGGAACCCTTACAATATGAACGGCAAAGAAGTGTCACAGTTATGTCAGAAAAATTATCCCTCGTAACATGCACAAGCTGCGGAAAACCAATTCCGCCCGGCAGCGAATCCACAAAATTCCTCTGCCCAAACTGCGGTGAAATCCAAATTAAACGAGACGGAAAATGTCGCAAATTTGGCCGTCTCTACAAATGCCCCAAATGCGGCTTTAGCGGACCATAAAAGGCGCGTTATCATGGGAAGTGTACTAGTAACATACAAGGTTTTTCCAGAAGACATAGTTCCAAGTTTTGATGACCTCAAAGCCAAAATAAAAGCTATCCTTCCCGAATTTGCGGCAATTGAAGGATATGGTGAAGAACCAGTAGCTTTTGGGCTTGTTGCGCTTCTTGTTCAAATAAAATACCCCGAAGACAAATCAGGTCTTGTGGATGAATTTGAAGAAAAACTTGCAAAAATTCCAGGTGTAAGCCAAGCACAAACCTTCCAAATACGCCGAACAAGCCGCGATTAAGCCGTTAAAACTCAAAAAACCCTATAATTCATCTCCTTAAATATGTCTTGAACGTCTTTGCGCTTACACTTTAAAGTTTATATAGGAATAACCGCTTTTTCAAACACACATCCCTAAACAAAAATCAAGATTATTTAGGAGAATTTTACATGAGCGAAGTACAACTACGCGTTGGAGACGCACGGCAAAGAGATGTTGGCAGAGGAATCGCCCGCATTGACCAGCGAACAATGCAGAAGCTAGGTATTAGTGCTGGAGACGTAATTGAAATTGTTAATAAACGCACTACATCTGCCATCGCTTGGCCAGCATATAGTGAAGACCAGAACAGAGACATAATCCGTATTGACGGCTTCACCCGCAAAAACAGCGGTGCCGCCATAAACGAGTATGTTGTTATACGTCCTGCAAAAGTTAAAACAGCTCTTGCTATGACGCTTGCACCAGTTGATATGCGTCTCAACGTGGACGAGGACTTCACAAACTTCGTTAAAAACCGTCTCATGGAACGCACCTTAGTCGAAGGCGACACAACGCTAGTCATGATGCTCGGACACGCCATTCCATTTACCGTCTCAAAAACACGTCCCCACGGCATCATTAAAGTAACCGCTGAATCGCGACTGACAATCTTAAACGAGCCAGCCCCTGAAGGCAAAGGCTTACCTCGGACAAACTACGAAGACATCGGGGGACTCCAACAAGAAATGCAACGCGTCCGAGAAATGGTTGAGTTGCCTCTTCGTCACCCCGAACTTTTCCAACGCCTGGGCATTGAACCCCCAAAAGGCGTACTGCTTCACGGTCCACCAGGCTGCGGCAAAACACTATTGGCACGTGCAGTTGCAAATGAGTCAGAAGCCAACTTCTATTCCATTAACGGCCCCGAAATAATGAGTAAATTCTACGGAGAATCCGAAGCACGGCTGCGAGAAATTTTCCAACAAGCCCAACAGAACGCTCCAAGCATAATCTTCGTTGATGAACTTGACGCTATTGCACCTAAACGAGAAGAAGTTACGGGTGAAGTGGAAAGACGTGTTGTTGCTCAACTTCTAGCTTTGATGGATGGGTTATCTGGCAGAGGAAACGTCATAGTTATAGGTGCAACTAACCGTCCAGGCGCACTTGATCCAGCTTTGCGTCGACCAGGACGCTTTGACCGAGAAATAGAAATCGGAGTTCCAGACAAAAAAGGACGTTACGAAGTTCTCCAAATCCATACACGCGGAATGCCACTTGCAGAAGATGTAGACCTTACCAAACTCTCAGCCATGACTCACGGCTACACAGGAGCCGACCTATCAGCATTGGGAAGAGAAACCGCCATGAAAGCATTAAGACGCTATTTACCCCAGATTAACCTCGAAGAAGAACGCATCCCACCTGCAGTATTGGAGAAAATGGAAGTTACAATGGAGGATTTCCTTGGCGCATACAAAGAAGTTACACCAACCGCAATGCGAGAAGTCTACATCGAAGTCACCACAGTTCACTGGGACGATGCCGGCGGACTTGACGACGTAAAACAACGTCTCAAAGAAGCTGTAGAATGGCCAATCAAGAGTCCTGAAATATTCACAAAACTTGGAATACGACCGCCCAAAGGCATCTTGCTTTATGGTCCACCAGGCTGCGGCAAAACATTACTTGCACGTGCTGTAGCAACTGAGAGCGAAGCCAACTTCATATCCATCAAAGGACCAGAAGTATTCAGCAAATGGGTAGGCGAATCAGAGAAAGCCATTCGCGAAGTCTTCCGCAAAGCCCGCATGGCAGCACCTGCAGTGATATTCCTTGACGAAATCGACTCCCTCACACCTAAACGAGGCATGGGTATGTCTGACAGCGGCGTTTCAGAACGCGTCATAAGCCAACTGCTAACAGAAATGGATGGCATTACAACTTTGCAAGACATAGTCGTTGTTGCTGCTACTAACCGCCCTGACATGGTTGACTCTGCTGTGATGCGTCCAGGACGCTTTGACCGCTTAATCTATGTGCCTGAACCTGACGAGAAAAGCCGATTGCAAATCCTGAAAATTTACACTAAAGGAATGCCAATCTGTAAAGACGTCGACTTAAATCAACTAACAATTGCCACTAAATACTATTCTGGAGCAGACATAGAATCACTCTGCCGAGAAGCCGCTATGCACGCCTTACGAAGAGACATAAACTCAACTGAAGTCGCCATGAAAGATTTCCTAGATGCACTGAAAGAAATGGGCCCCTCAATAACTCCTGACATGGAAAAATGGTACAAGAGCTTCATGCAGCAAATCCGACAAGTACAAAAGCCACAAACCCCAGTTGCATAAGAAGGAACATTTATGCCGCAGATAAAAACTTGGAAAACACGCCCAGCCTACTTCTACCTTTTGGAAGTTCTAACTAAGAAAGGCGACTTGACTGACGACGATCTCTTTGAGCAGCTAAAAGACGAGTATGAAGATTTAGGTTTCAAAGACTTCAATGAGCTACTGCTAAAACTTGAGGTAAGCGGCAAAATTCGCACTTCATCAATGTCAAGGGGCAAACGACGAATCGAACTAGTTCAACCACGATAACTCTAACTTTTCTCAGAAATCCTACTTCTCTAAGTTTTGTTGACCTGTTGAAATGAATTTAGGTCTTTTTTCGACCTTATTTTTGTTTATCAGACTCATTTAGGCTATAGCCTCATCGAAAAAAGATAAGTCTCTCACAGTATCCCCCTCCCTTATATAAAGGAAAAATCCAATAGCATAGCGATGATGGCTACAAACAATTCAACCCGCAGATGCAATAGTTGTAGGAGGAGGACCTGTCGGTTCATACGTGGCTTTAAACTTGGCTAAACTTGGTGTAAAAGCCACCGTTTTTGAAGAACACTCAACAATTGGTTTTCCTTCCCATTGTGCTGGGCACATAAGCATTAAAAGTCTAAGAAGCATGGGTCTTTATCCGCTTCCAAAAGGGATAGTCGAGAACACTTTTTGCGCAGCCAACTTTCATTCGCCACTTGGGTCCAAGTTCTCGATTAAACTTTCTTGTCCAGTTACATTAGCATTGAATAGGGCACGGTTTGACCAATTTCTTGCTAATCAAGCTCAGAATGCTGGAGCAAGCTTAGTTTTAGGCTCTCGTGTTCAATCATTGCTGTTGATGGATGGCTCTGTTAAAGGCGTAAACATTAGACAAAGCAGATGGCTCTGACGAGAAAGTCTATTCCAAAATTGTGTTGGACGCTGAAGGTGTATCCTCAAGGCTTCTAAGGCAAGCCGGATTAAAAGCACTAAAAACCAGCGGGCTTGTTTATGCGGTTGAAGCAGAAGTTGACAAAGTGCAAGATGTTGAGCTTGATGCGGTTGAGGTATACTTTGGGAAGGCTTATGCTCCTGGCTTTTACGGTTGGCTAATTCCAAGACCTGATGGTTCAGCCAAAGTGGGTTTAGCAACAAACCATGGCGATCCACGTGAGTACCTCAAGCGGCTCATGTTTAAGCATCCCGTAGCTTCCAAGCAGCTCAGCAAATCCAAAATAACACAGGTAGGCTACCACGCCATCACTTTAGGCGGACCTATCAACAAGTCTTATGCTGATGGTTTTCTAGCTGTCGGCGACTGCGCTTCCCAAGTTAAACCCACAACAGGAGGCGGAGTAATCTTCGGGTTAACAGCTGCCAAAGCTGCCGCAGAAGTCGCGAGCCAAGCTATAGCTCTAGGTGATGTATCCTCTAATGTTTTGCAAACGTACCAAAAACGTTGTGATGAACTGCTAAAATTCGATTTCCGTGTAATGCTCAGGATAAGGCGATTTCTGGATTCTCTCTCAGACCAAAGGCTCGATGAAATGCTTCGGGTCTGCGGAAAGACTAGGCGTAGACAAGGCATTACGTGACGTTGATGAAATTGATTTTCAAGGCAAAATGCTCCTCACCGCAGTTAGAAAACCCTCAATGTTGGCGGCTCTAACTTACTTTGGACTGCTTTACTTATCTGCAAACCCTTAAAATCTCGAGTGCCAACCTAGAGGCGGGATAGAAGAAAATGGGCGAATTTGAATACAAGCAAGTGCTCGTGTTCCGGACCGATTTGCAGATGAGTAAAGGCAAGATTGCAGCTCAAGCTGGACACGCAGCGGTTTCTTCTGCTCAAGATGCTTACACACACCACAAGAAATGGTGGGAGGCATGGATGTTTGAGGGACAAAAAAAAGTCGCGGTTAAAGTTGCAGATGAAAAAGAACTCGGTGAACTTGAGGAAGGTGCAGACCAGTTAGGTTTGCCTCATGCTCTCATTGTTGATAGAGGTTTAACCGAGGTTCCTGAAGGCACAGTAACTTGTTTGGGAATTGGTCCTGCACCATCAGGAATGATTGATCGTTTAACGGGCAAACTAAAGTTGTTGTAAGGCGATTTTTTGCAGATTCCAGAAATTGAAAAGTTGCTTGGAATCGATGTTTACGCAAGCAAAAGTGAAGGTGTTGGCGGTGTTATTCGGGAAGTCGGTTGATGATTTTGTGGTTGAAGAAGTTCTTGTGGACGGTTCCAAAGCAAATGTGAATGGAGAAGTCCCAAGCAGAGTCTTGGGTTCTTCACTTCAAAAACAACGTTTTTTGCTGTGCGTTTTGGTTAAGCGGAACTGGGACACATTTATCGCGGTCAAGAATATTGCAAAGTTTTTAGGCATTGACCAAGCCAGAGTTCAGTTTGCAGGAATCAAAGATGCAAAAGCCGTAACTGCTCAGCACATTACTTTAGAAAACATTTTGAGAGAAGATGTAGGAAAAATTGATATTAAGGAAATTTCGGTTCGACCGGTTGGTTATATCCGGGAAATGCTGTCGCTTTTCTATCTTTTAGGCAATAATTTTACTATAACAATCAAATCAATCAATGGTTCAGAAGCAACTGTTAAAGAAAGTATCATGCAAACAATCAACGAACTCGAAGGCTTTGGTGGCATACCGAATTTTTTTGGGCATCAACGCTTCGGAACCACTCGTCCCATCACGCATTTGGTTGGAAAAGCAATAATCCAAGGTGATTTTGAGCAGGCGGCGATGCTTTTTCTGGCTAAACCCAGTGTTCATGAACATCCCGTTTCAAGGCAAGCTCGCCAAGAACTGGATTCAACAAAAAACTTTAAGCATGCTCAGGAGAATTTTCCCAAACAACTGCGTTTTGAGCGAATAATGCTCAATTATTTGGTAGATAACCCCGGTGATTTCGTTGGGGCTTTCCAGTGTTTGCCAATTAAGCTTCAGGCGCTTTTTGTTCAAGCACACCAATCCTACTTGTTTAATCGTTTTCTAAGTGAGCGGGTGAAGCATGATTTGCCTTTGAATGAAGTTTTGGAGGGGGATTACGTGGTTGGTGTTGAACGTTCTGGGTTACCTCTGACTTCTGTTGCGAAAGTTGCGACCGCTGAAAACCTGTCTGAAGTTAACGCTCAGGTTAAAGTCTGGTAAGTTGCGTTTGGCTCTTCCGATTTTTGGAGTAAAACAGAAGCTTTCTCAAGGGAGTCATGGGACAAATTGAGAATGAGGTCTTGGAGCAAGAAGGTATCGAAACGACCAATCTGCATTTCAACGTGTTATCGCGGACAGGTGGAAAAGGCGGTTTGCGGACGGCTGTTACTCCAATTCGAGACTTTAAACTGCAAAGCATTTCAGCGAATGCCGCTGGCAATGGGGTTCAGGCAACGGTGAGTTTTATGCTGCTAAGAGGATCCTACGCTACGGTTGTTTTGAGAGAAATAATGAAGCCTTCAGACTTGATAACTGCTGGTTTTTAGCGAGTTAGCGAAAACACTGATAAGGCAGTGATTAATTTATTATTTGATAGGAAGCTTCTTTTTATGGAAAATGAAACTCCATCGTCAATGTGTTATTCCTATTCATAAACCAAATCGAAGAGAACTAATTTTCTTTTTTGCTTCTGGAATTTTGGTAAGTATTCCCTTTGCGACTTTCTTCGAGTCATTTGGTTCCAGCGGGACTTTCTGCGGCTTTGCTTGTAGTTGTTTTGGCTCCTTTCATAGAGGAGTTAGCGAAAGTTTTTCCTTTGTTTTATAGGCACGGGGAAACTGAACGTTCACTTGTTACGTTGGGTCTTTTAATTGGATTAGGTTTTGGTGCCGCGGAGTTTGTAGAGTATGTTTTCTTTAATCGGTGCACCTGTTATTGGCAGTATACCTGCACCTTATTTTTCATGCTTCAAGTGCAACCATAACAGCTTATGGTATAGCCAAAAAGAATCCGTTACCATATTTCTTGATAGCAGTGTCGCTTCACATAACAAACAACTTTTTTGCTTTCTCAACAAACATAATTGGAGTCTTCGTACAAATGTTGGTTTTAGTCACTGTTTACCTTTTAGCTTGGTGCTTTTACCATAAGGCTTCAAAGGAAAAACTGGTTGTTTAGCAACCTCTATCTGTTCGCGTCAGGTCTCTGAGCCTGTTAACGCCATCTATCTCCAAAATAAAGTCAGCCACGCTTTTAGGAACCAGCTCAATCCAGCTGTCGTCTTTAAGCATTTTTTCGCGTATGATGGTTGACATGTAGAGTTTTCTCTCAAACAAGGGAATAGTTTTGACTTCGTAGCCTGCTTCCATAAAAAGCCTCTTTGTTAATGGCTCATTGGAAATCAATATGTTGAATTTTGGTGTATAGCCTACGACGGCGCTGACCCAAAGCATGTGCAGGTGAACGTCTGGTACCGGTACTATCCACAGTTTAGAATAATCAACTCCAGCCTCTAGTCAGTGCTTGGCGAACCATAACCAGCCTTTCGCCTGCCGTAAACGGATTGTTGGCGTTGTGGCTATACTGGGCGCTGCCGATTACTATAACCAATTCATCAACCTGTTTTAAGGCGTATTTGATGGCGTCTAAGTGTCCTAAATGAAAAGGCTGAAATCTTCCAACGTAGAGACCTCGGTTAACCATGGTGCTCACTTGCTTGTGAGTGGGGTCAGCCTGCATTTATGATTTGCGTAAACTCGTTTAGAGCAAAGTTTTTGAGAACGTACTCAACAGGAAAAACCATGAGATGTTCATTATTTACTTCAATTATTTTCGAGGAAGAAAAACCCTGCTTCTCTCTACTCAACAGTTGGATCTTATTTTTTAAGCCAAAACCGTAGCCGCCCAATGTAAAATCAGATCTAACAACCCTATGGCAGGGAACAATGGGTGCGAAAGGATTAGATGCCATGATGTTTCCGACAGCTCTTGGACCTCCGCCAACAGCTTTGGCGATTGCTCCATAAGAAGTCACGTAGCCAAGCGGAATTGATTCGGTTGTTTTAAGGACTTTTTTGGTGTAAGCCGGTAAATGAGCAGTTGCCAAAGATAGGTTCTCATCAACTTTTTTTCCGTCATAAACTCTTTTCAAAGTAGTGAGGATGTTTTTAGCTGAAGGTACTGGTTCATGGAAAATCTGAAAAGCCATGTTGAAGGGGACAGTTGGACAAAACGTTTTTTATGGTTGTTTGCTGGTCTGCACCAAAAGAAGAGGTGATGATCTGTTGCTGGTTTACGGCAATTGCGAACCATGTGGCCTCGATATTTTGAGTATAGATTTCTATCATGCGTTTGCCTTCTTCTTTTGATTGTTACGGTTGCATTTTAAAAATTTCTTCGGTAAAAGCTATTTGTGTTAGAGCAATCTATGCATGTGGCAACCAACTTTATGTTATCCAATGATGATTTAGCTGCTAAGAAACTTTCGGTTGTAACTTTGACATAACCGATGGGTTTGCCGCATTTATGGCACTTTAACGATTTAGACTCGCTCATATTGGCCACTTTGCTATTCTATAATGGTTATAAGTAACCTTAATAATTTGTCTTGTGTATATCAAGAAAAGGCGAAAATTATGGAAGGTTATGGACCACAATTACCAGGGTTACCCAATATTCCCCAAATCCAACTGATGCCGCAAGACCAACAGCAGCAAAACCAAGGTCAACAAGCCCAGCAAGGCGGCGGATGGATGCCTGGTGCCACCACAGTAGGTGCGGTCTTCTCCGGAGGAGTAATTTTAGCTTCAGAAAAAAGAGTCACATACGGCAACTTTATAATGAGTAAAGGCGGCAAAAAAGTCTTCAAAGTAACAGACCGTATCGGCGTCGCGTGTGCAGGACTAGTTGGAGACATGCAGATCCTCGCCAAAGAAATGCAAGCACAAGCTAACCTCTTTAGCATGGATGTAGGAAGACAAATTAGTGTGCGTTCAGCATCAAAACTTTTAGCTAACGTACTGTTTAATCGTCGATACTCGCCCTTGTTCACTCAAACAATTGTAGGCGGATTAGATGAAGAAGGCTCATCACTATATGTGCTTGACGTCTTAGGTTCCTTAATTCCAGATAAATATGCGGTTGTGGGTTCAGGAACCGAAATCGCAATGGGTGTTCTTGAAGAAGGCTACAAAGAAACGATGACAGCACAAGAAGTAAAAGAACTCGTTACGCGGTCAATAAAGTCAGCTGTTAGTAGAGACTCAATGAGCGGCGATGGAATAGACTTCCTTATTATAACTAAGGAAGGCATCACTGAAGAATCCATAAAGTTTTAAAAAACATTTTTTTAATATTTTTTAGTTTATTGAGCGGTTGAGCAACGCCTAAGAAGGAAAATGTTATGTCGTTTGAATTAACCCAGGAAGAAGGAAAATTCCTAATTCACCTTGCACGGAACACTGTAAAACAGTACTTGGAAACAGGTAAAGTCCTAAAACCGCCAAAAGAAACACCAAGAAAACTCTTCGAGCGCTGTGGAGTTTTTGTAACTATCAGCATCCCCGTTAATGGGTGAGAAAGAACTTCGGGGTTGCATCGGCTATCCATACCCAACAAGCCCACTTGTTGAGGCAGTGATCGATTCCGCTATAAACGCTGCAACACAAGATCCCAGGTTTGAACCATTAACCTTCGATGAACTTGGCAAAGTTGTTTTCGAGGTCAGTGTGTTAACACCACCAGAACCTGTAGATGTAAAGAATCCCAAGGAATATTTGAGTAAAATCAAAGTTGGCGAAGACGGTTTAATCGTCGAAAGAGGTCCATACAAAGGATTACTTTTGCCACAGGTACCTGTGGAATGGGGTTGGTGCGAAGAAGAATTCTTGTGCCAATGCTGCATGAAAGCAGGTTTGCCACCAGACACCTGGTTAACTAAAGACGCAAAAATCTACAAGTTCAAAGCAATAGTCTTTGACGAAGAAACGCCCAACGGCGAAGTCAAACGCCTGAACCTAACTAAATAAACCGTTAATCCAGCAATGTTTCCACGATTGAAACAGCCCTGTCCAAACCTTTGAACTTGTTTGAGAACGCGTTTAGTACCTGCATATTTTTGTCGTAGGTTTCTTTTTCATTTTCCATTCTCTGGATGGCTTTTTCAAGTTGCTTTCCGTTTTTGACAGTGATCGAGCAGTTTAGGTCTTTAAGTTTAGCCGCGTTTCCCAACTGTTCAGGCTGAGTAGGAATGCAGATGCTTGGTTTAACATACTTAATGGTTTCAAAGCAAGTTGCGTGTCCACCGCTAAAAATTACCAATTTAGCGTTTCTCATCGCTTCCTGTCTCTCTTCGGCGAGAGCCAATTGTGGAGTTCGCAGTTGCCGATTTTAGTTGAACCACTCTTTCCAGGAGTTCCTAAGCTTATGATGCTCTTGGTTTTGAGTTTTCTAAGCACTGGAATGATCGTTTTTATTAGTTTTGCTCTTGTTCCAACCGGTCCGCTAATTGGTGCAAAAACGTGTTCCTGAGATCCCTTGACTGTTGTGGTGTCAAAGAACGCTCCAACATACTCGATATTCCCTTTCAATCCTACATGATCCAAGTTGCCAATGCTGTACTCAGATATAGTGTATGGGGGCGGATTGTCTGGAATAATGATTTTAGAACAATTCCTAACATATCGCTCAACCACCCGTTCACCCGGACTCAGTAAAGCTGAGAAACCGTAACTTGGTCTTATCATGTTGGCAATGTAGACTGAAGAAATTTTCCACCTTTGGGCAAGCCGAAGCGCGTTTATGTCACCGTCAGCGATGAGTATATCGGGTGCAATATCATGGAGTTTTTCTCTTAAATCGTAGTACCGATAGATGGTTTCCATGGCATTGGATTTCTTGAGTTCAAACCTGTTCTGTTCCATGTTGAAGAGGGGAAGTGGTACCAGGAGATTTAGGAGTGATGCTGAAGTAATTATGCCGTGCGCGTTCTCATACCAGGATATTGGTGTACATTTGTAAACGTGTTTAAACTCTTTTTGGAGCATCTCGAAAGCTTTGCCACCTGAGAAAAAGAATATTTCATGACCATTTTTCTCCAGCCTTTTGCCTAAAGGAATGATTCGTGAAACGTGTCCTAATCCGAGCTCGGCGCAGCAGAGCAATAATCTCATACAAACTACGATTAGTGCAAGATTATATTTGAACTATCCCTAATCTGAGAAAAAAGCAAGCAATTTAAGCTCAGAGCAACAACACTACAGGATATGTTCGTGCCAAGAAGAATCGTGGAGGAAAAACTCAAGCAAATTCTAGCTGACGACATAGGACACGGAGATGTAACGGTGGCAACGGTTATTCCTGTCCATTTAACAGTAAAGGCGGAAGTTATTGCCAAAGAAGAAGGCATAGCTGCTGGAATTGAAGAAGCCACATTTCTTATGGAATACTTAGGGCTCACAGTTAATGCTAAAGTTGCAGATGGGGAAAAAATCAAAAACAAACAAATTCTCATGCAGATTTCAGGCGATGCCCAAACTATCCTTTCAGGTGAGCGAACCATGCTTAATATTCTTTCACGAATGAGCGGCATCGCAACCCGAACACGAATGCTAATTGAGAAGCTTGAGAAAGCAAAGGCTAAAACGAAAATTGCTGCAACGCGCAAATCTGCACCGGGTTTGCTCTACTTTGACAAAAAAGCCGTGGTTATTGGGGGTGGTGACTCGCATAGGTTGCATTTGGACGATATGGTTCTCATAAAAGATAACCACCTAGCGATTGTTGGAAGCGTTGAGGAAGCTGTTAAAAGGGCGAAAGCTCATGGTTCTTTTTCGAAAAAAATTGAAATTGAAGTAACTACAGTTGAGGATGCTTTGAAAGCCGCAAAGGCTGGTGCAGACGTAGTGATGCTGGATAATTTTTCTCCCAAGCAAGCCAAAGCGGCGGGGGAAGCGCTTGGTGAAGCTGGGTTTGGCAAAGTGCTTCTTGAAGTGAGTGGCGGGATTACTGGAGAAAACATGTTGGAGTATGCTAGTGCAGAGGTTGACGTTATAAGCATGGGTGAATTGACTCACAGCGTAAAAGCCTTAGATATAAGTTTAGAAATAATCAAAAATTAAAAGAAACAGATTGACTTTTAGGGGATCGCTGTTATTACCCATGATTCCACTAAAGCGCCTGTTATAAGTAATACAGCTACGATTCCAATTAAGATTCCAGTGTTTTTAAGTTCGCGCCATCTGCGTTGAGTTAATCTGCGGTATAGCCATATGGATTCTGCGATTCCTATTGAGTAGGAGACATATTCTAACACGAATGTTAATCCTACAAACACTAAAGCCAAGATTGCAGTAGTTGGTGATATTGTAGATATTGCTGCTGAAGCACCGCTTGCGCTTTGTGTGTCAAGTATTGCTCTTATTCCAACACCAGTGCTAAAGAGTACAAATAAACCAAATACCGCTCCAAATATGGGAATAAACATGACCAAGCAAATTTTGAAGTTGTTCAATAAAATAGCTGCGACAAGAGAAGGGTACGTTGGGTTATCCGTAATGATTCCGTTTGTGCTGTCACTTAATTGTTTTGCATCCTGAGCACTTAGTTGCACTAATGTGCCAAGGCTAGTGGCTGTAATGCATAGTGCGAGCATGAAGATTATTGAGTAGATTCTTTTGCGTTTAGGTGAAGCTGTTTTCCAGAACGAAAATGGAATGTTCATCAAGTTAACCTCTATGGTTGCGGTTTTATTATTAAAGCTCGAAATCCTCTTGCAACAGGGTTTAAGGTTTCTGACAATTTAACCTTTGTTAAAACACCAAAAGTATCAACGCTAAAACTCCATACGTCATGCTCGTTTGCTATAAGAGAGTGAAGGTAAACTCGGTTACCCAAGAATTTCGGTTGACACATCAGTGGCAACCCTAACAAAACACTCTCTTTTTCATCGACAGCTTTTTGGCAAGCAAACAGAATCGCTTCCGCACCAGCCGTCAACTCAGCAACTCGAACCGGCATGCTATCTTTTCCGATTGCCAACATATCTATTCCATGCACACGTTTGATTTCACACGCGATTTTTCTTAGTTTTGGCAGAATCTTTAGAATATTCTGTCGCCCAATTCTTGACGCCCGCATGTTTACGAGTTCAACTGGAGATAGCTCTTCAACGGAGACTCCGCCCAAAGACATGTCCAAATGCACAACATCTGCCTTCATTTTATCGAGCAATCTTTGGCATAGTTCAGCCTCATGCACAATTACATCAAAACCGGTTTCAACTTCCCTGAAAATCGGTTCAGCTATCCGAAAAGATGGCTCCCTAAAAGGGGGTTCAACGAGAACCGCAACAGATGCTACATGCGAGATTGGCTTAAATTGCTCATCTAGTATTGCGGCTGCAGAATCCGCCGAGATAATTTTCAAGTTTTTTACCACCTTACTGGGTTCAAATTAAAGCTGAAAAATTAGCTTTCCTGTTCACATTCACGTGCGACCTTTAGGCCTAAAGCTAAAAGGTACATTTCTGAACTTTGTTGTCGGCTTGCCTGAGGCTTGACCAGCTTAACTTCATTAAAAAGGATTTTCACCGTTTGCAAAAGATCATTTAGCAACTCGCCTTCGAAGACTTTAACAAAAAAGCTCCCGGATGGTCTTAGTACACATTGTGCAATTTCCAAGGCTTTTTCAGCTAATTCAATTTGTCTTGCATGATCAACTTCCCAAACGCCCGTGATGTTTGGTGCGGCGTCACAGAGAACTACATCAGCTTTGCGACGTAGAAAAGACATTATTATGTCTATTGTTCCAGGTTCTGTAAAGTCAGCGATGATTGTGCGGATATATTCTTGTGTGAAGGGGTCAATCGGCTTTAAATCAATGCCTAAGACGAAACCGTTTTTACCTGTCATTTTTCTTGCTGCTTGAATCCAGCCCCCTGGAGCAGCGCCTAAATCAACAACTATACTGTTTCTTTGTATGAAGCCGTATTTTTCGTTAGCTTGAACTAGCTTGTATGTGGATCTGCTACGGTAGTTTTCTTCTTTAGCTTTTTTATAGTAATATTCGTTTTTTCTATCATTTAGCCAAGCTTTCGGCAACGGAATCATCCTCTTGCATATTCGGCTCTGCTGGTGCGCTTGGGTCTTCTGGATCAGCTATGACTGGTGCTGGTGGTTTTCCTAAATTAAGAATCCATTCGGTTAGTTTTGGGCAACTTTTTGGGGAAAGGGCGGTTGTAGGGTCGCAACGTGCGTTGTCTGGGCACAGCAGACATGGGCAATCTACGATTGTTTCTATGGATGCAGGCAGCCTTTTAGGATAGAGCCTATAGGTCCATCTGCCTTCTTGAAGTTCTTTTTCTCTGCGGATGAGACCCTTCTCTTCTAGTTTAATTGACACGCGTGAGCCTTCGCGGCTGCTTGCCCCAAGCTCACGCCATAAATCTGATTGAAGCACTCCCTGATAGCCTGTACCGACGACGTAGTGGAGTGCTTTCTGTTCAAGGTCATTACGCTTTGGCATTTAAATCAAATCCGAAATAATACAGTAATATATGCGTTGGATTCACATAAAAATATGTATCCCTAGAAATATGTGGATTGGCATGAAAAACGCAAAAAAAGATAGTTTGGGCAATTACTGTTTGGGTATTGAGTCTTCAGCTGATGACTTCGGTGTTGGAGTTGCTACTTTTAATGGCGAAATCTTGGCTAATAAATCGGACAGTTACATACCATTAGAAGGTGGAATTCACCCTCGAGAAGCCGCAAGGCATCATGCAGAAGTTGCAGATAAAGTCCTCAATGAGGCACTCGTTGAGGCCGGGTTGAAGCCGCGGGAATTAGCAGTCGTTGCTTTCTCTCAGGGTCCAGGTTTAGGTCCATCTTTGCGTACCGGAGCCACAGTTGCCCGAGCTTTAGCCTCTTATCTTGAGGTTCCGCTAATAGGAGTCAATCATTCTGTTGCGCATATAGAAATCGGTAAACTCAAAACAGGCGCCTGTGACCCTGTGACGCTTTATGTTTCTGGAGGCAACACCATGGTCACTGCCTTCGAGTCTGGTCGCTATAGAGTGTTTGGCGAAACCTTAGATATTGCACTTGGAAACTGCCTCGACGTTTTTGCTCGTGAAGCAGGGCTCAAGAGCCGAAAAGGGTTGCCGCTTGGAGCTGCCATAGAGAGGTTAGCTGCTAAAGGTGAATTGCTTTTGCCTTTGCCTTACGTGGTTAAGGGTATGGATTTGTCGCTTAGCGGTTTGTTAACGGCGGCAACGACTGCTTTGCAAAATGGGAATTTTAAGCTTGAAGATTTGTGTTATAGCCTGCAGGAACACGCTTTTTCCATGGTTGCAGAGGTAACTGAGAGGGCGTTGGCTCATACTGAGAAGAAAGAGATTTTGTTGACGGGTGGAGTAGCTGCAAATAAGCGGTTGCAATCTATGCTTGCAAACATCGCCGAGGAGCATTCTGCAAAGTTCAATGTTGTTCCGCTAGAGTTTGCAACCGATAATGGTGCAATGATTGCGTGGACAGGTGTTTTGGCCTTTAAGCATGGACTTATTACGCCAGTGGATGAAAGTTTTGTGAAGTTGCGGTGGCGAGTGGACAAGGTGGATGTACCATGGATAACTTAGATGAAAAAACATTGTTTAGAAAAGGTGCAGAAGCAAGTCTTTACCTTGCCGATTGGCATCAGAGAAGAGTTATAATTAAAATGCGTATTCCCAAGAAGTATCGTTCTCCAGTGTTAGATGAGCAGATAAGAAATTACAGAACGGTGCATGAGCCACAGTTGATTCATGAAGCTAAAGCGGCTGGGGTGCCCACTCCATTGATTTACATGGTTAATGTGATAGAATCCTCGATAACAATGGAGTATATTGAAGGGCAGCAGGTTAAGCAACTTTTAAACAAGGTCTCTAAAGCAAAAAGACATGACATATGCGTCAAAATCGGCGAGTCCATCGCTAAACTGCACAGTCACGGCTTAATACATGGAGACCTAACTACCTCCAACATGATATTAAGCACAAAAGGCAAACTTTTCTTTGTCGACTTTGGCTTAGGTGAAAAAAATGGTGAATTGGAAGCACAAGGTGTTGATTTGCATTTGCTCAAACGCGCACTCCAAAGCACACACTATTTGTTCTGGGAAGACTGCTTCCAAAGTGTTTTATGTGGGTACACATCGGTTTTAGGTGTTGAGTTGGCGGAAAAGGTTTATGAGAAAATCAGGGAAATAGAGAAGCGTGGACGTTATGTCGAGGAACGAAAACAGTAACTTTCCATTCAAAGGCAAAGTTGTCTTTTTTGCAACGGGCAACATTAACAAGTTCAACGAGGTACGCAGTATCCTTCAACAATACGACATTTCAGTTGGTATGTTGAAGCTGAAGGGTGACGAAATACAGAGCGATAGCTTAAAAGAGATAGCTCAAAAAAGCGTCATTTATGCTTACAAGCGGTGCCAGTTGCCTGTTTTTGTGGAAGATGCAGGTTTATTTATCAATGTGTTGAGTGGTTTTCCTGGTCCGTATGCGGCGTATGTTTACAAAACAATCCACAATAGCGGCATCTTGAAATTGATTGATGGCTCAAAAGAACGGGGCGCAAAGTTTCAGTCAGTTATTGGCTATTGCGACCAAGAAACTATCTGGGAACCAACATGCTTCGAGGGTGAAGTAAATGGTCAAATAACCTTGGCTGAACGAAAAGGCCAGGGCAAATCCGGGTTCGGCTTCGATCCTATCTTCCAGCCAAGCGGAAACGAGAAAACATTTGCTGAAATGACCCTTGTTGAAAAAAATCGTTATTCGCACAGAGCTATAGCGATTCATAAATTCGCCGAATGGTACAGGAAAAAGCAAACCTAAGCTAAGTTGAGCCAAAACAAAGTGTTATATTACTTTCTCAATAAATAGGACATTTGTTGAGAAGAGCGGATTAAAATGATGGGAAATGCCGTAAGACAAAGATCTCTTCATGAAGGTTTAATCACTGCCTTATCTATAGGTGGATTCTTCATAATATTGGGTGTAGTATTTGGATTTACACCTGTCATATCACAGAATGCAAGCACATTCTTCTCAGACCTAACCACCGTAACATTTCCGTTTGGCAGTCCAGGTTCAACGGTGAGTCTGTTCGCGCCAGCACACCCAGCCGACCATCAAAGCTTCTACACAGCCGTGATGAATTTCCTTTTAGGTGTTGGGATCCTTCAAATCGTAATTTTAGCCCTCAGATTGGTGGTACATTCGCGGATTAGGAAGATAGCTCAAAGCGTTGCCGACTTGATATTCTGGCTGGGCGCTGCAGTTTTGACAAACGTTTTCCTGATGGCTGGAACACAAAGTGGTTGGTTCCAGTTCTGGGCATCGTTAATCGTTCTTATAGGGGTATCCTTTGTTGCGCAGTTTTTCGTGTATCTGATGAAAAGGAATTAATAAGTACAAGAATAAGCAAAAGGCGAAGGATTATTCCATACAACATTTGCATGAAAATCAAAACTTAAGTTTACTTGCTTTGCTTTCGGGGCAATGAGGATTAAAGCAGTTGTTGCATCCTTTAGGGTAAGTTGCGCAGAGTTGTTTCTTTTTAAAACCCCATTTCTTTCGTAGTTCGTCAACTTTTTCTTCTTGTTCTTCCCATATGTTTTGTGTTTTTGTGTAACTAAGGTAAGCGTGAGCTATTTCATGGGCAATTAACGATTCTGAGTCTGTTCGCTTCAGAATTATCATATAGGTTTTCTTTATTTCTTTTATCTGAATTGTTTGACTTTGGCCTGCATGGAAAGAGATTTTCTGTAATGTAAATTGGTAAACTTCTTCTGGTAACCTAATTAGAGTGTTTAGTAATCTTTGGTGGAGGTTGCTCCATCTTTGGGCAAGACGAATAAATTCGTCAATGTCGCTACTAGACTCCACTTCAGATCTATTTCTTTGCATGACTTTTCTTCTCCGTGTTTCTTTTGGTAGGGTCTAATTGTACTTAGATGTTCTGCCTGTGGTTGGAGCTACTTTTAAATATTCGTGGGGTGTGGTTAAGGGTGCAGTTTAAGGTGTAACAATGCCAAAGCAAGAAAAAGGTAAATCACATTCGATGCGCCCAGTTAGCAGGCGTCCTCCAAGCTGGTGTAAATATCAGCCTGAAGAAGTTGATTCATTCATAATTAAATTGGCTAAAGAAGGCCATTCAATGAGTGTCATAGGCACTATCCTTAGAGATCAATACGCCATTCCACTCGTAAAGCCAATAACCGGCAAAAGTATAAGCGACACACTCAAAGCCGCAAATTTAGCATCAACAATGCCTGAAGACCTTGGAAACCTGATGAAAAAAGCTCAAAGCCTGGCCGTTCATATGGACAAAAACAAGAAAGATCTTCACAACAAACGTAACATGCAAATCATCGAAGCCCACATACACAAGCTATCGCGTTACTATAAACGCGAAGGCGTTCTGGCAAAGAATTGGAAGTATGTGCCAAAAATCGCTTCAGTAACCTAAACATTTTCTTTCTTCAATTCTATTTATATTATTTTTTGATGCGCCAGCTTTAAATCTAATTATCCCCTTTTAGCCCGAACAAGTGAATGGGTTTGGCTGCACAACAAAACATCGAAGGCTTCTTGGCTTCAGAAAACGAGGCTGCAAAGGTAATTCTGGAAACTGTCAAGAAAGATGGTTTTATTCTAGTTTTTTCGCATTTAGATGCTGATGGGGTTGCTGCTGCTGGCATTATGGGTAAAATGCTTACTCGGCTCGATGCTCGTTTTCGTATTCGTGTTATGCAGTGGGTTGATGACAAAATTATCGGGGAAGTCATTGCTGATAAACCGCAACTAGTAATTTTAACAGATTTCGGAAGCGGTTACCTTGACTTGCTAAACGAGAAAATCCCCAAAGTAAAAGTAGTGATCCTTGATCACCACCAAACAACATCCAAGGTGGTTAACCCAAATTTCGTGCAGGTTAACCCTCACCTTTTCGGTATTGATGGAGCAACCGATGTTAGCGGTTCAGGCGTGGCGTATTTTGCAGCTAAAGCAGTTAACGCTGCGAACATAGATTTGGCGCCCATAGCCTTGGTTGGCGCACTAGGTGACATGCAGGATAAATATGAACAGCGAAGTATGCGAAGCTTAAACGAAATAATTGTTAACGATGGTGTCTCTTCTGGGTTGTTGAAGGTTGAGAAAGACTTGATTTTCTTCGGTCGAGAGACAAGACCTATTTATAAGATGTTGGCGACTACCACTAATCCGTTCATTCCGGGGTTGAGTGGTCAAGAAACCGAAGCTTTGAATTTTGTAGCAAACCTGGGAATTCCCCTCAAACAAGGCGATAAGTTGAGGGCTCTTTGCGACTTAACTGACGACGAGCGGAAACGGTTGTGCTCGGCTTTAGCTGATTACCTCTTGTCAAAGGGGTTACATTTGGAAGTTGAGAACCTCATCGGTTACGTTTATGTATTAACTAAAGAAGAGCCTAACACAGCACTTAGGGATGCACGTGAATTCGCGGTGGTTTTGAATTCAGCTGGACGCATGGATCGGCCGAGCCTCGGCATAGCCATCTGTATGGGTGACCGTAAAGCTGCTCTTGAGGAATCCAACAAAATTCTTGAAGACTACCGCAAAAGCATCAACAAATATCTCGGTTGGGTAAATGAAAAACCCGAACGCATGCGAGAGCTCCAAAACATTTACGTCATCTATGGTGAGAACTTTATCAATGAAAAAATCATCGGCACAGTCTCTTCCATAATCGTTTCGAGTCTTGCTAACAACGAAAAACCGCTTTTAGCATTCGCGAACATTGAGGCTGAAAAGGCAGCAAAGTTTTCTGGAAGAACCACTGAAGCGGCTCTTCGTAAAGGAGTCAACCTTGGCGATGTCATGCGTATTGCTTCAGAAGAACACGGCGGCAAGGGTGGAGGACACAACATTGCTGCAGGGGCTCAAGTGCCCTTAGATAAGCTTGAATCTTTCATTAAAACCGCAGATGAATTAGTCGGTCGGCAACTTAAGGGTGAGAAACTTGCAAGCCACAATAACGCTTGAGTACAAAGACGAAAAAACTGCAAAAGCTATCGCACAAGCGGTTTCGCCTGACAACTTCAAAACCCCGATCGGGCTGCATGTTAAAACAGAAAGGGATGCAAACAAAGTAATCACACAAATTGATTGTGAAGGCAAACTTGCCACCTTCACCGCCACCATCGACGACTTACTTTTTAGCGTATCCACAGCTGAAAAAACACTCAAAACTATCAAGTAGCTTTCTTTAGTCTTCTAATGGAAAGGGCGCTCGCTTGAGCAAGCGCTTATCTCTTATGGTTACAACATTGCAACTGAGTGGTTAACAGAGTAGCAGGTTTAAAAGAATCTTCTTGGGTCAGTGTCGATGTCAACGATTGTAGGTTTGGTGGTCTTGAGTGCAGTGTCAACGGCTGCTTCCAGCTGGCTTGGCTCTGTAACCTTGATCCCCACGCCGCCTGAATGCTCTGCAAAGTCCGCGAAGTTGTAATCGAAAAGGTCGGTTTGAGAACTCTCGTATCCCTCGACTTTTTGCTCCTGCATAATCATGCCCAACCGCTTATTGTTTATGACAAATACTTTAACATGCAAATTGTACTTGAGGGCCGTCAAGAAATCTCCCAGAACCATCGTTAAGCCGCCATCACCAGTTAAACAGACAATTTGCCTCTCAGGATAAGCTAGAGCCGCTGCTAATGCTCCAGGTAAACCAAAACCCATAGTTGCCAAAGAGCCGCTCATAACCATCTTCTGCGACTTCTTCATCCTAAAGTTTCTGCCAAACCACCAGCAGTTCTCACCAACGTCCAAAGAAATCACGGCGTTATCTGAGATTTTTTCGTTCAAGACTTTGATGATGTACTGGGGTCTGATAGGTTTCATTTTTGGGTCCGCTTCTTTTTCAAGTTGAGTTAACCAATCTTGTTTTAGTTTGTCTATTTCAAATAAATAATTCGTATTCTTTTTCTCTGCAACCTTTTGGGTCAACTTTGGAATCAAAACGGCGCTGTTGCCAAGCAAACTCACTTCAACTGAATATCGTCGAGCAATCATAAGTGGGTTAATGTCAATCTGTACAGTGCGTTTCTTGGGAATCTGCGATAAATCCGAAAATGAAGAGCCAATGGCTATTAGCAAATCTGCCCTTTCCATAAGGGCTCCTGCCGTTGTTGAACCAACCCCACCGTGACATCCGACATAAAGAGGTTCGTTTTCGTCCACGACTCCTTTTGCTCGGAAAGTTGCTATAATCGGTGCACTAATCTTCGATGCCAACTTCAAGAGTTTCGTGCCTTGTCCTCTGGCGCCAAAACCTGCTAAAATCACGGGTCTACTTGCGGAGTCAACGACTTTTGCTGCTTTCTCAATCACCCAATCTTCCTGTCCATATGCCATATTGGGCATTCTGCCTTCAAACGGTAAAATCTCTGTTTCGTAAGGCAGTTTTTGCACATCGTTGGGAACTCCGATGTGAGCTACTCCCTGATTCAGTAGTGCATGCTTAATCGCTAGCGTTGCCAGCGTGGTGGTTTGGTCTTCAGTCATCAATGTCTTGTTGTAGACGGTCAAAGGCTCAAAGAACGCTTGTTGGTCGATTTCCTGTATAGAGCCCTGTCCCATTAGTTTGCGGGGAACCATGCCTGTTAAAGCCAAAACGGGTGAATGATCCAGCTGTGCATCGTACAAGCCGGTTACCAAGTTGGTTGCGCCTGGACCCGAAATTCCCAAACATGCAGCTACGTGCCCAGTTAACTTGCCATAAGCCGACGCCATGAACGCTGCTGTCTCTTCGTGGCGAACCTGGATATATTTAACTTTGTCATTGCTCTTTCGTATGGCATCCACTATACCCAACGTTGATGTGCCGGGAATACCGAAAACGTATTGGACACCCCATTCAGCAATCTGGTTAATCAAAACGTCTGAAACAGTGTGCTCCGGTTTTTTTTCTTCTTCATGTCCCTCAGCTAATAATACAAACGCGGATTTGGTTGCTCCACAAACTGGACAAACCCACTCTTTAGGCAAATCAGTAAACTTTACTTTTTCTTTAGTGTCATCATAAACCCAATTGCAAACTGTACACCTATATTTCGCCATAATGAGCCCTTCAAAAATATTTGATAGAAATTTAATTGATTTCGGGCTTATCAGCTTATTGGAATTAAGAGGTACCTCTAAGTTCAAATGTTTTGTTTGTGTGATTGCTGCAACTGCTGTGCAGGGAGTGAGTTGCAGCAGCAGCATCAGCAGCAACCACTCTTTTGTGTTTTGTTGATTTGAGCTGGTTTTATTAAACAGGGTTATTTCCAAGGTTTTTGAAAAATCCTGAGAAAAGATCAGTTGCAACTTCTAATAATGAGCCACTTGAAAACATCAAGGCACCACAAAATAAAACCGTATTGTTCCTTATTGTATCTTAATGAATTCAGTGACTGGGTCACGTTTGCTTTTGAAAATCAATTATGAAAACATAAACAAGATAAATCCATGTATATCTTCTAAATATGCATATTTTTTCCAAGTCAAGTTTTGAATTAATCGACAAAAGTAGACGAACAATTCATAAACTTCTTCACCAACTATTCACCCATAAAGAGATGCCATATTTATGGAGAACTGGGATGTCATTATTATTGGAGCAGGTTCCGCTGGCCTTTCAGCTGGAATATACACTGTCCGCAGCGGACTAAAAACCTTAATTTCTAGATGAAAAATTGCCCGGTGGCACAATCTCAGATGCCTCAATTGTGGTTAATTACCCTGGGTTCGCGGAGATAAGCGGTGGAGAACTTGCAGAAAAAATGGCCAATCACTGCAAAAAAGTCGGCGCAGTCATCCACGAGTTAGAGCCCGTTATAGAATTGGAGCTTACTGGCCAAACAAAAATTGTGAAAACCTCAAGTGCTTCCTATGAAGCTAATGCAATAATTTTTTCGACGGGTTCACATTACAAAGAAGTAGGGGTTAAAGGCGAAAAAGAGTTTCGCGGAAGGGGCGTAAGCTACTGCGGCGTATGCGATGGCCCATTCTTTAAAGGAAAAAAAGTGCTTGTAGTCGGCGGCGGAAACTCTGCTTGCATCACTACACTGTATCTTTCAGGTCTTGCTGGACAAGTTACTATGATTCATAGACGGGAAGCTTTCAGGGCTGAAGAATCGTTGGTGACTGATATAGCGACAAAGGGCAATGTAACTACACTTTGGAACACCGAGATTCAAGAAATTAAAGGAGATAAACAAGTAAAAATGGTGACAATAATCGATAATATAACCAAGCAAACAAGCGAATTAGCAGTAGACGCAGTTTTTGTGCAAATCGGCGAAGCACCCAATAGTCAAATCGCGAAAGACAGCGGCGTCGAAACTGACGAGCACGGATATATCAAAATAGATATCCATCAATATACAAATTTGCCGGGAGTTTTTGCAGCTGGAGACGTAACTAACCACCCAATCAAGCAAGTGGGAACAGCTGTTGGTCAGGGCATCACCGCAGCTTTGGAAGCTTACAGTTACATTAGACGACCGTATTACAAAAAATAAAGAGAAAGGATTATAATATTCTTAACACTTTTCGCTTTCGATTAGCTTAAGGTAAAAAGCTAAGGCATTAAAGTAACAGCGCAAACGCGTAAAAAAGAGGTTTCAAAATGAGTGAAAAATGTCTCGCTGTAGTCGAAATCGATCAAGACTTATGTAGCCGATGTTATGTCTGCAAATCAATCTGTCCGTACGAAGCCATAAAAGCAGATTCAACAGGCAAAGTTGAAATTAACAGTCAAGATTGTCAAGTTTGCGGCATATGCTACAGCGCTTGTCCATCTGCAGCCATAAAAATGCAGTATTACACTTACGATAACCTCTCAGAATACCTTAAAAAAGCTCAGGCAACAACCAAAACCGCTGATACGCTTGTTTTAATGTGCAGGGGTAACTCGCCAACTACCGGTGAGGTTCAAGAGATCCTTAAAGCACAAGGCTTGAAAGTTGACAATTACATGCCTTTGCGTTTGCCTTGTGCAGGTCGTGTTCCAACTGACTTCGTCTTTGAAGCCCTAAATTCAGGTATTAAAAATATTGTTTCAGTTCAATGTGAAGACCCCTTCTGTCGCTACAAAGAAGGCACAAAAATTAACACACGAAGACTGGTTCTTGCACGCAATGTTCTAAAACAGTTAGGTTTTGATGATAATGCAGTTAAGGTTGTAAAGTTCTCTCGCAAAGCAGTTTACGACGTACAAGCATGCGTTGGATGCGACAAATGCATCTTCATCTGCCCTTACGGTGCTCTCGAATTCGAATCTTTCGGAACCCCAAAAGTAAATGAAGAAAAATGCACCGGTTGTGGGGCATGTCAACTGGTTTGTCCACATCACGCTATACAGGTGAAAGGCTTCGAGTTTGAAGACGTAGTTAATCGTTACGGCAAATCGCTTTCACAGCTAACAGCCACAAACAAAGGACCCACGGTGCTCGCATTCGTATGCCAATGGTCTGAGTTTTCAGCTCTAGATGTCCCGAACAGAGTGTTTGAAGGAAAAAACGTTTTAGCCCTTGAAGTTCCATGCTTCAAGTCACTCGACCCTGTACACATTATCAACGCATTAAATTGTGGATTCGACGGTGTAATGGGTGTTGTCTGCTCGGCAAAAGACTGCAAGCTTCAAGAAGGAAGAAACGCAGCAGAGCGCAACGTTGCTGCACTGCAAGTTTCACTTAAGAAACTGGGTTTGCTAGACCGATTTGAACTTTATGAGGAATCACCCAGATGCGCTGGCGAATTCGAGGAAAAATTAGATGAATTCTATAAGAAAATATGTGCTTTACCCAAACGTGAAGTAGCTGTGGAGGCGACTGCAAAACGTACAAAATAATGAGTAAAAAAGAGATTGCTCCTAAAATTAAACTGTTTGAAGTTGAGGCTCCAGATGTTGCCGCTCAATCGCACGCTGGTCAATTCCTAATTGTTATACACGGCAAAACAGGCGAACGCATACCCTTAACAATCTCCGGGTATAACGCGGCGAAAGGTACTGTTTCTTTTGCTTTCCATGAAGTCGGGAAAACCACCAAAGACTTGGGAATGTTAAACCAAGGTGAATGTATCGACAACGTTACTGGTCCACTTGGCAACCCATCTGAAGTGAAAAACTTCGGCAAGGTTCTGTGTGTGGGTGGAAGCGTAATGATTGCACCGTTGCTATTACAGGTTAAAGCCATGAAAGAAGCAGGTAACAAAGTAACCACAGTTCTTGGTGCAAGAACCAAAGAGTTCATCATGATGGAGAACGAAGCTAAAGCCCTCAGCGAAAAAGTCTATGTTGCAACAGACGATGGTACAAAAGGTTACAAGGGCTTAGATTTTCTCAAAGAACTGCTAAAGACGGATAAGTTCGACCGATGCGTAGTCATGGGTCCAGTAATCTTGATGAAAGATATCAGCGAAATCACCAAGCCCTATAACATTCCAACAGTCGTTACTTTAACGCCAATAATGATTGATGGCATGGGGATGTGTGGGGTATGTCGAGTTACAGTCGATGGCAAAATGAAGTTCGGATGCGTTGATGGACCAGAATTTGACGGTCACAAAACAGATTTTGACGAGTTGATCATACGTCAACGGACGATGCTCCCCGAAGAAAGGTTAAGTTCAGTATTATCGGAAATGAGTGGAGGTTGCAAGTGTGGCAGAAACAAAGCCTAAACCAAAGTTGAATAAGAAAGCCGTTGAGATGGCTAAGCAAGAGCCTCATGTTCGAGCTAAAAATTTCAGTGAAGTTGCATTGGGTTACACTGAGGCAGAAGCTCAAGAAGAAGCAGGCAGGTGCCTTTGTTGCCCTAATCCTCTATGCAGAACCGGCTGCCCTGTTGATATTCCAATTCCAACGTTTATTAAATTCATCAAAGAAAAGAAGTATGCTGAAGGCATTGCAGCCATCAAAACCAAAAACGCCCTGCCCGCTGTCTGTGGTCGAGTTTGCCCACAAGAAGTGCAATGCCAAAGCAAATGCGTTATCGGCAAGATGGGTGACCCTATCAGCATTGGGCGTTTAGAGCGGTTCCTCGCAGACTGGGAAAGAGACAACGGTTCCCAACTTCCACCAAAAGCTCTAGACACAGGCAAAAAAATAGCAGTAATTGGTGCAGGTCCTGCAGGCCTAACAGTTGCAGCAGACCTGGTTAAGCTTGGCCACAAAATCACAATGTTTGAAGCTTTGCACGTCGGAGGTGGAGTGCTTTCTTACGGTATACCAGAGTTCCGTTTACCAAAAGCAATTGTGCAGGGCGAAGTTAACTACGTCCAGAAACTCGGTGTTGACCTGCGTCTTGGCAACCTAATCGGCAGAATACACACTATCCCTGAACTCATGAAGAACGGTTACGATGCAGTTTTTATCGGCAGCGGCGCAGGCTTGCCTCAGTTCACAGGGTGCCCTGGCGAAAACCTTGGAGGAATCTTCAGCGCCAACGAATTTCTCATTCGCGTTAACCTCATGAAAGCATACCTTTTTCCAGAATACGATACTCCAATACGCTTAGGCAAAAAGGTAGTTGTCATCGGCGGCGGCAACGTTGCCATGGACTGTGCAAGAAGCAGCATGCGACTGGGCAGTGAAGTATGCTTGCTCTATAGACGCTCACGAAACGAGTTGCCAGCTCGACAAGAAGAAATTGAAAACGCAGAAGAAGAAGGTTTAATGTGCAAATTCCTCGCCGCACCAATGGAGTTTTATGGTGACGAGAAAGGTTGGGTTAAAGCCATGAAAGTCATCGCGATGGAACTAACTGAACCTGACGCAAAAGGCAGAAGAGGCGTAAAAGAAGTTCCAGGCAGCGAATTCACAATGGACGTTGACACAGTCATAATCGCCATCGGCCAAACCCCCAACCCAATTATCCAAAGTACCACCGGCGGCTTACAAAGCGACCCCAAACGCGGAACCATATGCGTCAACGAAGTCGGCAAAACTAGCTTAGACGGAGTTTATGCAGGCGGAGACGTCGCAACAGGCGCAGCAACAGTTATCAGTGCAATGGGCGCAGGTAAACGCGCAGCAAAAGCAATGCATGAATACCTTGCCAACAAGAAATAATTTTAAGGAATCAATTGCCCTTTGGGCTATTTTCTTTTCTTTTATGGCCATTTTTATTTTTCTTATTTATAGAATTTAGTTATGCCATGGTTTCCTCCTTATAGTTTTGTAGATAAGGACAACTTCATCTCATTTTCAAGTTGAGGTTTAATTTGCCGTATTGTAATATAGTTTTAAATCAAAGAATTGATTATATGCGACAACTCAAAGGTTCAAGTAGTTATCTCAAAAATCAGGTTCGAAAAAACCTTACCAAAGCAGCTCTAAGTATACTAATTTTCGGTATCATACTTTTTGCTCTAACTCTGAGGGTACTCTCTACATGGCAAGTGAGCACGTTGGAAGAAGCAGGGCTCTTTCTTTCAATTGCACCCCTTATCGGCTTCTACTTTTACCTTCGCAAATACCGCATATTTAGAGGTGGTTGGGAAGGTGAAAAACAAGTAGTCAAACTGCTAACCGACAAACTAAACGATGACTACTACATCTTAAACGACCTCTACTTGCCTAATGGCGGTGGAGACATAGACCACATCATTTTGGGACACAACGGTGTCTTCGTTTTGGAAACCAAAAATTGGAGCGGCAGCATATCTTGCAGCGGCGACGAGTGGCAACGGACTGGCAAACGCAATTTTTCAGGCAGCCCAAGCCGACAAGTTAAGAGGAACGTAGCAAAAATCAAAAAGATAATTGACAACAGCCAAAATCTGAGATCGCTAGGCATCTGGGTTGAAGGCATAGTGGTTCTAACCAACAATCATGCAACCCTTCACTTGAACAATCCAACCGTTTCCATACTCAAACTTCCCCAAGTGCCTAGTCATATCGTAGCGTTTAGAAGTTCTCGAAGCCTATCCCGTGAACAATTAGAAGTAATTGGAAAAGAAATCATTAAACAAAAACATTAATCGCAATTAGGCGGCGTAATTTTTAGCCACGCTTTCCTTTTTACTAAAGCAAGAGATGTAATTACGGTTACCAGTAAAGTGCTGATTAAGAAAATATTGTTTACAATCCGTTCAGGGTTTAAGATTGTAGTAATTGAAACGGAAACTAAAAGATAGAGTGAAACCAACCCCGTTACTAATTGAAGTGCATGAAGAGGTCTTCTTGCTTGACAGGCTTTAGTTTTTACCCAATTCAACATGGATTCAATTCGTTCTGAAACATCAGGCAAATCATCCAGTAGCAGAGTTAATCCAGATAGAATAAAGAAGCGACCGACATTAATTGCTAAGTCACTTGAAGTTATTAGAAAAATGTCGATTAGAGAAACAGGGGTAAAAAACACAACAAACAAAGAAGCGAATAAAAGAACTAAAAAGCCGTAAACGTAATGGTGAAAGAGGAATCGCCCCGTATGCAAGGCGCGGCCTATGCATGCACTGGGAAAAATATTAATCATAGCCGCTACAATTGCAAGCCAAAACAAGTTCCCTTCAATCAAGTAAGGCGCAAAAGGTTTCCAATAAGGATAAGCCCGGTAAAAACCAAATAGGATTCCAACAACTACCGCTATAGTTATGAGCGCGTTGAAGATTAACGCTAAACTGAATATTTTTTTTAATATTACCCAAACTGTACCGGCCATTTTTTTCTGAACCAAGCCTATAAATGCCCTAAACTTTAGGTTTTATAAAGAAACTCGCATACCCATCTTTTATAAGTAACGCATGTAACGCGATAAAAACTATGAAATTTGATGTTAAGTATAAGTTGTCATACACTATGATAACCCACGTAATTCTGTTGTTTCCAAACTGCATCGTAGCTGGCGGACTTACCCAGAGCTTCCTTGGTGTGCTGTTTGGAGGTAGCGGGATTATCTCTTGGCAATGTTATTCTTATCTTGGGCGTTCTTTTCTCGGTGATTTTAGTGATTGGCGGTTTCGTAGGAGGAGCAATTGCAAGGTAAATGTCTCACTTTTTATCTGTCTAGCATAAACGTTTTTTTATGCGTTATTTTTTCTGGTATTTTGTCTAGAATCATTCTTTCTTCAGGCTTCTTGCTAAGTACGATTGGAGATAATTGTCCTGCAAGTTCCAAAGCCGATTCCAGTTTGCTTGGTCTTTCCGCGTAAATTTCAAATAATACACCGTTTTTATGTACATCGCCTCCCAACTTTGCGTGCAACACTACACCTGCACCTTTTTCTTTAGGTGCTCCAGCTTCACGGGCAATTCTTACAATATCATCTGTGCTAAGCCAAAAGACCTTGCCCGCTTGCTGCGACCGCACCTTAACCGACTCAGGTCCTACAGGTAAATCTTCAGGCTTAATCGCTGGGTTGCCACCCTGTGCCTCAATAATTTCCCGCAATTTCTTCATTGCCCTACCAGAATCAATCATTTCCTCAGCCATTCCACGGGGATTTTCAACTTCAACCATTTCAAAAAGCATGCTTGCAAGGCTAACTGCTTTTTCCCGTAAATCAGGAGGACCTCCACCCATAAGAGTAGACAACGCTTCCCGTGCTTCTAAAGCTGGTCCGATACCACAACCCAATGGTTGCTCACCAAAAGTAAGAGCGCACTGAATGTTTAATCCTAGACGTTTGCCCAAATCTACAAAGTCCGAAGCTAAAGTGTAAGCTTCTGTTCGAGTTTTGATTTTTGCGCCCATGCCAGTCGGAATGTCAATTACAACATGTGTGGCTCCGATGGCTTTTTTCTTGCTTAGAATCGAGGGCAAAAGCATAGGGTCAATTCCCAAAGGGTATTCAACTTGGATAAATAGATCGTCAGCTGGTGCAAGCTCCAAAGAGCCGCCCCAAACCAGGCATCCGTTGGTTTTTGCCACGACTTCTTTGATTTCTTTTATGGATAAGTTGACAGGGCATAGAGTTTCAACTCTATCTGCTGTGCCAGCAGGCGAAGTTATTGCTCGCGAAGAAGTTTTAGGAATAGTGAATCCTGCAGCTGCTACAATAGGTACAACGATCATGCTGGTTTTGTCGCCTGGGATTCCGCCAACGCTGTGTTTGTCAAGGATGGGTCCGTCGCCGAAATCAATTGTTTTGCCCGTTGAAATCATTGCTCTTGACAAAGCTTCAGTCTCGCCTGTGCTTAAACCGTGAATGCTCAGAGCAGTCAGGAAAGCCGCGATTTCTACCGTGCTCAAATGCCTCTCCACAACATCCTTTACGATAGCTACAATGTCCTTCTCAAGCAGTCGATCCCCATGCAACTTAGCTCTAATGTTAAAAAGAGATTCAGGAAGCGCAGCTAACTGCACATTAACTTTTTCATTCTCCTTAACCCCGAGTGCATCAACTGTTTCTTCATAGAGTCCGATGCTGTTAGGAGGAAAATGCAATGCAATGTTGGCAATTGCAATCATTTCTTGGTTGCCGTATATTATTTTTATTCGATCGGAGCTGTGCACGCCCAAGAGGTTGGCGCTCTCTTCACTTAAAATGGCGATTCTGCTACCGCCAGTGGTAATCATTAAGGCTTCAACTCTTAGTTCCATATGAAACACCGTCAATTAGTGATAGATTAGGGAATAGTTAAAGATTTTAAGGCTTGGCAACTGAGTCTATCCAGCGAGGATGAATGCTTTGAAGTACCTTGACTTTGTGGATTTAACTTACAAGCTAGAAGAAACTGATTTAATATGCACTTTTTATGTTGAGCCCGAAGGTATTGGTCTTAAAGAAGCCGCTGGCGGTGTAGCGGCAGAAAGTTCTGTTGGCACATGGACTGAACTTACAACTGAGCAGCCTTATGTTAAGCGGTTGGCAGCGCATGTCTATAACATTGACGGAAACGTAGTTAAGATCGCTTATTCAGCTGAGCTTTTTGAGTCAGGCAACATGCCAAACATCCTAAGCAGCGTTGCAGGAAATGTTTTTGGGCTTAAAGCGCTAAAAAATCTGCGTTTACTCGACATAGCCTTTCCCAAAGAACTCGTAAGCAGCTTTAATGGACCAGCCTTTGGCATAACGGGAATCCGAAAACTCCTCAAAATTCCAAAACGACCGCTTGTGGGCACAATAATAAAACCCAAACTTGGTTTGGAAACAAAAGACCACGCTAAAGTCGCTTACGAGGCATGGTTTGGTGGCTGCGATATCGTCAAAGACGATGAAAACTTGAGTAGTCAAAGTTTCAACCCCTTCGAAGAACGATTAACTCAGACGTTGGAGAGTCGCGACAAAGCGCAAGAGGAAACCAACGAACGCAAAGTCTATATGATAAACATCACCGCTGAAACCCAAACCATGCTTAAACGCGCCCAAGCAGTCGTTGACCAAGGCGGCGAATATGTTATGGTTGATATTTTGACCTGTGGATGGTCGGCATTGCAAACATTGCGTGACCAAAATTTCAAAATAGTCATTCATGCTCATCGTGCTGGGCATGCTTCTTTTACCAAGAACCCATTTCATGGCATCGCTATGAAACCCATTGCAACAATTGCAAGGGTAATTGGCGTAGACCAACTCCACGTTGGCACGGTTGTGGGAAAAATGTCTGAGACAAAAGCGGAAGTAATCGAGAACATAGTTGCTTGTAAATCAGATTTGGGTTTATTGAAGCCTGTTTTGCCTGTTGCCAGCGGTGGCTTGCACCCACGATTGGTGCCTGCCCTGATTGAGACCTTTGGAAACGATTTCGTTATTCAAGCAGGTGGCGGCATCCATGGCCATCCCGATGGCACAATCTGCGGTGCCAAAGCCATGCGGCAGGCCGTCGACGCAATTCTATTCGGAAAAACGCTGGAGGAATACGCCAAAAACCACCAGGAACTTGCCCTTGCACTAAAACAATGGAAAAGCTAAAACACTAAAAGCCATAATACTCGCCGTGGCTACCCCTTCTTTAGATAACGAATGAATTGCTTTAGAAAACCCAAGGGTATTTTCGGTGCATTACCTCAACTATTGTTTGGGGTGCGATTATACCTTCTTCACAGATTAAGCCGTGAATGTAGCGATTTGATGTAACGTCGAAGGCGGGGTTGCGTACAATTAGTTTTGGAGGTGCTTCCTTCCAGACTTCATTGGGGCTACGTTGCTCAATCTTCTCGCATTCGCCGTTAAGTGTTTCTGGGTCGAACTTTAGCAGTTCCGAAACCACGTAAAAGGGCACTCTGGCTTCATGGGCTAACACGGCTATGGTGCTTGATCCAATCTTGTTAACGACATTGCCCTCCGAGGTAATGGCGTCCGCCCCAACAATTACGATATCAACGTTTTCCATAAATGAACGCGCTGCAGAATCAACAATAAACGTAGTTTCAATTCCGAAACCCACGAGTTCATTGGCAGTTATTCTTCCCTGATAAGCAGGACGTGTCTCCGTACAGATGACTTTGATGTTTTTGCCGTCTGCCTTGGCTTTGGCAAGAAGGCGAGTTACAGTTGATGAGTGGCAGTGGGTAAAAACTACTGAGTCGTCGTGGATACGGTTCGCTCCAATTTCCGCTATGTGTTCTTTTGAATCCTCTAAATCTTTGAGGAATTGGTTGGCATTTGCAACTACATTTTGGCTTAGTGTCTCAACTTTTTCTGTCTTGACGGCTTGGGCTTGGGTGATTATCCAGCGGATTGCATTTCGCATCAGCGGTTCGGTTTCTCTGGAAGCAACGAAGATAGTTTGGGCTTCTTTGAGTTCACATAGGAATTGGATTTTGTTCTTCGCCTTTGTTAATTCAGCTTGGGTTTGGATGGCTTTGACGGCCGCTATTGCGACGTTTCGTGCTCCTTGAACTTGGAGTTTTCTTATTTTTTCTGCTGCAATGCGGATTGTTTCTACCATAATTATTCAACCCAAACGCTTTGTTTTTAATTATTTGTGGTGAAGCATATAAGTAAATTCGTAGCAACTGTTTAGTGAACGTTATGTTGCCTGATGAAGATAGCATCAACACTATTCTGCAACCGTACATTCAGCCATGGTACGATTCCATAGAAAACCCTCAGAAGGCGCAAGAGAAGATACTGGTTGATTTAGTAGCGAAATACGGTTCCACAGAATATGGTGCAAACCACAACGCTTCCCAAGTATCTGGTATAGCGGATTATCGAGCTAATTTTCCCATAATTAACTATTCAGGACTCATGTCAGTATCTTCAACAGGTAAAAGAGCGTAGTTTCAAGGCGTTTTTGTCGGAACCGCCAGTAACCTGGGTTATGACACGCGGCTCAACAGGAAAATCCAAGGTTTTGCCTGCAACACAAACTCACCTAAAACAAATCTACAGCTGTGGAGCAAGAGGACTGATAAACTATGCAGTTAGAAAAAAGAACTATCAAGTTTTCTTAGGTGTTATTCTTAACTTGAATTTTCCCTCAAACGTTCATACTATGGACGTCGATGGCAAACAAGTCACTTATGGCTACAGTTCAGGCACATATGCACGCCTTAATCCCATGTTTGATAGGGTGAGCCTTTTGCCAAGACAAGAAGAAATCGATGCTTTAGGAAGCGGCGTCGGTAGGGAAGACTGGGAAAAACGTTTTGAACTCGCTTATCAAATGGCGCTTAACCAAAACGTCACCGCCGCCATGGGCGTCACCCCCGTAATCCTATCATTCGCCAGATACGTTAAACGCAAATATGGAAAAAAACCTGCTGACATATGGAAAACCCAAGCAATATTCTGCACAAGCGTACCCAAAATCCACTTCAAGTACGGACCAATCCTCAAAAGCTACTTCGGGGACGTGCCAATCGTTGAAATGTACACAGCAACCGAAGGTGTTTTTGGTCAGCAACTTGATGATTTACCCTACATAACCCCAAACTATGATTCTTACTTCTTCGAAGTTGCCACAGGAAAAGGTGTGAAGATGCTTCATGAACTCAAACGTGGCGAATGGGGCAGCCTAATACTTTCTTCTTGTATGTTTCCACGCTATGAAATTGGCGATCTGATTGAGGCAGCTGGAAAAAACTATTATCGAGTTTTCGGTAGAAAGAAAGCCTCAACGCTTCTCGAGCATAGGCTTTACAGAGCGTTTTTACGCTGGATTGTCTAAGTTGGCTGTGGAGAACGTTTTCGTGCAGTCATAGCTACGTAGATGGCGCCGATTATGATGATTACGCCGATGATTAGTAGCATAATGGCCCAGCTTTGTCCTGAATTCGCCTCGAAATAATTGCTTAATTGTAGAACTGAAAATAGACCCAGCGTAATCAGTATGAGTCCACCGATTAAGTAGCCGATAAAGCCAGTTTCTCCTTTCTCTTGGTTTTGACCTTTTTCTTGGCGGTTATTCTTCTCTTGTTTCTCGTTTTTTTCGTTCTTCTCTGATTTCTCGTTCCGTCTTGGATACGGCTGAGAAGAAGGCGTAGGTTGCCCTGGTGAAGTGTCTTTTAATGATGCTCCGCAGCGTGGGCAGAAAACCATTGTTTCATCAACTTTATTGCCACATTTTGGACAATACGACATATAATCTCATCCTAATTCTATTTTATCTGCTTTGACTATTTAAAATGTTCACATACTCTCTTTAAGAGAAAGATATATGTGCTAAATACAGTATTCTCGGATGGGGAAAAACAGTTAATGCCCTCCTTAAATCTTCAATCGCTTTCTGAGAAGAAAAAAGAAAGTTTGTTCACTGCCCTCTACATCGGTGCCCTCTTCATTATCTTAGCTTTAGTTTACTATATTCATCTGTCGGACAACCTATGGGATAGCTTGGTGAACTTTTTTACATCCCTCACGCTTGCCCCTGTTCCCACTACTGGAATCTCTTTGCCTGCACCTGCAAACCCAGCGAATTTCGGAAACCTCTATTTTGCAGCTTTCCAGTTCAGTTTAGCCATAGGTATTTTAGAAATCATTATTTTAGCGTTAAGAGTCGTTTTGCATTCATCCGTTACACGAATAGCTGAAACCATTGAAAACATTGTTTTCTGGTTTGGTGCAAGCTACCTGATAATAGCCTATCTAGTAAACATGACGATTTCAAGTGAGTGGTTTGTCTTTTGGGCTGGAATAATACTCATCTTTGGCTTAGCGTTAATTGCTAGGGCTTTTGTTATTTTAGCTAAAAGATAAATTTATTTTTTCTTTATTTTTAGTGTTCCACCAGAGCCCCATTATTTGACGGAACATGCTCCAGGAATCCTTGAAGAGGTTTACTTTGGTGTTTTTGCCGCTTTTCCATTCCACCGCGATTTCTTTCACTTTATAGCCTGTCCTTTGGGCTCTTACCATTATTTCCGTGTCCCAAAACCAATGAGTCGCCTCAACCTTGTCTATTATCTGCATAAGTGGTTCTCTTTTGAAGGCTTTAAAGCCGCATTGGTGGTCATGAAGTTTTGAGCCAAGCATGTGCCTAACGAGAAAATTGTAGGTTTTAGAACTTATGCTTCTGCTTGCGGTACGTTCAGCTTTGCTTTCACGAAGCATCCTTGACCCAGTTGAGAAATCGTATCCTTCAACGGTGATGGCTTCAACCAGAGGCTTAAGATAGTTTAGGTCTGTGGCTAAATCCAGATCCATGTAAACCAGCACTTCGCCGCTGCTTTGTTTAAACGCGTTGTTAAGTGCGGTTCCTCTACCCAACCGTTTTTCACGGTGAATATGCCTCACCTTCGGGTTTTTCTGCGCTAATTCCTCTGCTCGTTCAGCGGTGCCGTCGGTGCTGCCGTCTTCAGCAATTATTACTTCATATGATTGTGCAAACAGATTTAGGGTTTGGATGGTTTTCTCCACTGCTGGCTGCAAGTAATTCGACTTCATTGTAGGCAGGAAGCACCACTGAAACCTGCACACTACCCTCTGGGTTGGGTGTTATCATCCTAAAAAGCCCCAGCTGTGGAACCATTTCAGGTTTTTAATTGATTCTGTTGTCGCAGGGGCACCTGAAATCACAGGGTAAAAGAGCACAAACATTGCTACTGCACCGGCAAATATGACTATTGTCGCAATCTTTCCTAGGCGTGTATTCCAGTACTTATTTATGAAATATGTTGTTGACTAAGCAAAGCAGGGGGACGCTGAGGTAGAAGTGGTAGATGTAGGTTGCTCTGCCTATGAAAACGTAGGGAAGCCATGTGAAAAAGAAAACCGCAACAATGTATATCGCAGGTAAATCCCAACCTTGCCCGCGTATACTGATGCGTTTATGTAAAGATGACTTTGATATTCGACTATACAAGTTTTCCACTAACTGCCGTCCATGAATTGCCCTCTCTGTTAAGTACAAGCATCAAGGCAAAGCCAATCCACCAAACCACTGGGTTACCGAAAACAGAGATTGTTGAAACTACATTATTTGGCAAATAAGATATGTCAAACCATCGTGGAACATTTATTCCATCTAGTCCTGAACATGAAGGGCCAAGACCACCAAGGAGCTGAAGAAGTATCAACAACACTGCCCGAATGGAAATTAAACATGGCTAACTGCAACTTTATAATCGTCGGGAAAGAGTCGCCTGCAAGCATCTCAGGAATATACGTTGCAAAGTAGACTAAAACCGCGATGCCCACGAAGCCCAAAAGTAATAAAGCTGGATAGTTGAAGATGGCAACGTACTTGTCGGCTAAACTGCTCTTAAGCTTAGCCACATCCTTGAATCTGACTGTCAAAAGCAGTGCAAGCATCCCTAAAGCGCCAAAGATCGTAAACCACTTTGTTGAGAATCCTAATGCAAAGAAGAGTACCGCAAAGAAAAGAGGCAATGACAGAGGTTTTCCATCCGCTCTTAACTACATTCATGAAGTAAATGAGGAAGAATAACTGTGACAGCAACGAGAAGAACACTACATACGTATCCGCTGTGCCTATTCTTGCCATCGTGAAATGCATAAAGTCAAACGTCAAAAGGAAAGCTGCTGAAAACCCGCCGATCCATGTGCCAAATAACTTCTTGCCCAAAAGGTACATCAAAGGAATCATCAACGTGGCGAAACTACGCCCATTATTCGCCAACCAAATGGTGTTTCACCGAAAACTGCTACTCCTGTGGCTTGAATAAGTTTTCCCAGTGGTGGATGGGTTCGTTCGTTAGGTATCATATGGTTAACATAGTTCTCGGCTGACCGTGCAAAGTACACTTCGTCAAAGTACATCTTGGACATGTAAGTGGGGGGAATCTGGAGTTTGCTCTGCTCATCAACAAGATTGCCTAAAGTTGCGTCGGTTGCGTTTAAGCCAGTAATTCCAACAATTGGAATTTGTTGATTAGTTTGGTTTTCTACTCCTATTTCTGTAACTTGAATATAAGGTGAGAGAGGTTGGTCTGAAGGGTTGGTTACTGCCCCAATTAGAAAACATTGGTTGAGAATCATAGTTTACTGCTGTAACATTGAACTCTAAGAACTGAGTGTTCACGCCTAAGCCTAAACTCTGGTAGACTGAGTAGTCTGTACCTCTGGGTTGCAATCCATTTGCGAATTGCCCCTGGTAGGTCCAGTTTCCGGGACTGCCAGAATAAACTGAGGCTGAAGCGTTTCCGCTTCTAACCCAAAAATAAACATTCTCAACTTGTTGACTTGAACCCAAGTTCACATAGAAAATCTCTTGGGTTGTGCTCTGCCAATTCGTCACAGGGAAATTAACTAAGCCCACGTTCCATGAGGCTATTCCAAAGAAGACTATGGATAACAAAACGATTGTTATGATGTCTTTTTTGGTTATTTTTAATCCGATGTTAATTTGGGCTCCCTTCCTGTTGAGCTCTGGTTTAATGTGGAGGGTTCTTTTTTGAGCCAGTTTCTTCCTTTAAGTTCGTCCCACATCAGCACTGACGCATAAAGTAACATTATTAAATTAATAATGCTTACCGCTAAAACCACTGGATCTCCAGTTAAATTCGGACCTGCATTAGGATATGAAATAACTGAGCCAATAAAGAACGTAAGCTTGGTTGATTAGAAACGTCGCGGTCAAAACAGCATAGAGAGCGACGTGTCTTTTTGAGAAGCGGAAACATAAGAGCCAAAACGCTTATGGCTGGAAACATGTACCGTTCATGAATTCTTGTGGGTAACATAAAGAAGGCAAAAAACAGCATAAAGGCTGCAAAAATCACAATTAAATCTCCTGATACCTTAAACCGCTTATGGACCATATACAGCGTAAAAGCAGCTACAGTGCCGAATAGTGCCCATCCTACAAAGAAAAGGTAACCATCTTTCACCCATAAGCCAAATAGGCCCCATAGGTTGAAAGCGTTAACTGATGTCACGTTATAGTAAAGGTAGCCGGTTGAGTAATTTTTAATTAAGAAGGTAATTGGATTGCCGATGCCTTCGAAGGGGAGTACAACCAAAAAAACCGTCGAAGTAAACGCCACGACGGAATATAATAGTTGTTTCCAACCATTTTTTTTGTAAATCAAAAGGACAATTAAAGGAAGCAATGCTATTCCTTGAGGTTTGGTTAGAAGTCCCGATTGCGAAGATTACTGCTGAGGGTATAGGTTTAGATTTTAATGCAAGCATAAGCGAGAGAACAAGGAAAAAAGTGTAAACTGCGTCGAATTGACCCCACACTGCTGCGTTGTAGATTACTGCTGGGTTAAAAGCGTAAAGCGCAGTCGATACAAGCGCCACTTTGAAGGTTGCTTGTTTTCTAACAAAAAAGTAAATCAACCCTGCAGTAGCCAAATCGAAAAGGTTTGGAACAAACTTTATCATGTTTGCCATACTGATGCCTAATGCATTAGCTAACGAACCAAATGCCCAGAAAATGTACACATTGAAAGGTGGATAATCAAAGTACCCGACAACAGTGTAGAAGGGTCGTATACCGTGATCAGCTGCTGTGGTAAACCAAGAAATAAAATCGTTTGTATCTATGGGATATCCTTGTAGGGGAAACAGGAGAACCCTGACGAAGAAGGCTATAGCAAGCACGATGGCTAAAATTATGACCTCGCGTTTGGCAAACGAGAAGTTAACCGCGTTTATCCCCTTGTTCAAATACTTACAATCATGGCATAAGAAGTTTTTTCCAAAATCCATCCGTCCGCCATTGTAACGGTTGAAACACGATTTGCAAAACTGAATTTTTTAGTTTACATTTAAAGAACAATGTTAATAAAAATACTATTCAAATGCGGTTTAAACAAGCTAATTACCACTTGGCTAAAATCAATCCAGGTACGGACTTAAAATGTTGGTCGCGCGTAAGGATGGCTTCACCGTTTGTTTTTGCGATGGCGGCTATCAAAATATCAAATTCACCAATTAATTTGCCCTCTTCTTTTAAAGTACAGTAAATTTTTGCTGCTTCCAAACAGGCATCGTTCGATAAATCCAAAATTTGAACGCTGGAAATAGCTTCGGTGACGTACAATAGATTTTCCTTTTGGCGGGATGAAAGTTGAGCGCCTTTTAGCAGCTCATAAACAGTTATTGTTGTGACGGCAATCGTGTCTCCCTGATTTGTCAACTCTTCAATTTTTCTGACTGCGTCTTGAGTTCCATTCAAAAACGCAACCATAGCACTTGTGTCAATGATTGTCAATTAAAATTCAATCTCGCGTGATTTTGCTTGTTCTCTATCCTTGAGTACGATTGAAAAAACCTTATCTATGTCGTCGCCTTTCCAAGTTCCAGCGAACTCCATAATTGACTTTTTGTTCCTCTCGCCGGCAACTCGCAAGACAACATCTGAAAAAGATTCTCCAGATTTCTTCATGCCCTTAAGAGTTGTGTATGCTTTCTCAGAGAGAGAGATTACTTTTGTCATAATAAATACTATGTGCATATGCATATATATGCATAACTTTACGTTTTGAGATTAAAAGGTAAATAAAAAAAATTAGAAGGGAAATTTAGGCATCGACTTTTTTACCGCAAACAGAGCAGTAAGTGCTTTGGGGTTTAAGTGGTGCACCGCAGTTAGAGCAGTAACTTTGTACCTGTGAAGGTCCAGCTATTGGCTGCGTAGACGGCGAAGTGTATCCGTAGGGCTGTGAAGTGTACGGTTGCTGCTGTGGACCTTTCATTGTGAAGAAGCCAATTACCGCAAATATCCATGCAATGAAGATCAGAAGTACGCCGACTCCAATTATCGTCAGTATAGCACCCACCCAGAGTAGCGTGCCCGCGGTTTCAAACGAATGTTCCCCAGTCTTTAGTGCGAGAGTATTGAAAGTCTTTCTTAAATGCGTGGCTGCAAGAACGTAGAATACGAAGGCGACGATCAGAAACGCGACGCCTACTGCTATTCCGATTGCATTGCCGATGCCGAATGTTAATGTTGTTGGAAAGTTATTAATTACGAATCCAACTACGAAGCCTGCGCCGGCAACTGCTAACGCGATTAGGGCAACGATGTAGTATTTGACGCCTGTTAGTGCGTTCTGGTAGATTTGGTTATCTTGGTAGTAGTTTGCAAATTCTTTCATGCCCCTGAGTAGTAGGATAATGCCTATAATGCCAAGTACCCAGCCCACGTATGGAACTATGCCGAGTATGGTTAGTATTGAGCCCTCCATGGCTAAAGTTTTGCTATATTGAAAGTTTGTTCCCATTTGTTTTTTCTCCTAAATTTTTACTTGCTGACAACAGTACAAGGTGCGTGCGCGATATAGCCCTAACATTTAGAGCTTCGCCTCTAAGGGTTAGAGTCATAAGCAAACCAGCAAATATTAGTGAAAACATGGAAACAAAATTTAGTTGTAGGATTGTGTTTATCTTTGCGGCTGTTGCTTAGCAGGAGTAGTGGATTAAGTGACAAAGTCACGTGGAATAAGCACTGATATTCAGTCGCCCAGAACTAAACTGCTGTACTTCATATATTCTTCTTCTAACAGTAGGATAAAGGCTGACCCAGGCGTAAAATCGACTCTGTGCTCCGCTTTGGGCTACAAGTCTGACGGTCACTTCCACTACGATTGGAACTACTTGATGAATGCAGGTATGATAGAGGAAAAGCAGGGCTATTATCTGGTAACGGAATATGGAAAGAAGGAGTTCACTTTACAATCAACCGCTTCCAGAAGTAACTTGACAATGGTTGTTATAGGTGTTGCAATGATTTTCTTCACTTTAACGCTTAAACTGGGAATTCTTCCAATAGAAAGCGTGCTGTTCTTCGGGGTCGCACTAATCTTGGTTGGTTCTCTATTTTTTGTGATAAGCCGAAGAAGCAAGCCAGCGTTGCCGTTTAATGCCAAAGTTTTACTTAAAGAATTAAACCGGCGCTAAATTATTATGGAGCCTTCGGCGGGATTTGGACCCGCGACCATTACCTTACCAAGGTAACGCCCCACCGGACTAGGCTACGAAGGCAAATTCTTGTTCTTCTCTCAAACAACATGCGATACTAAATAAAGAGCTTACGGTTACAGCGCATATTGCATCAACGAAGAACTCAACAAAATTCAATCTTGTACTAAAATTGCTTAAGCAAAAGTCTAACTCCACAACTACACCCAAAAAACTAACATTCTTGTGAAGTCAAAACTTCTCACACTACAACCATAAAACAAATATTAATCAACCCAAACCCAAAAACCAACAAATTCCAGAATTGAAAAGAAGTGACATAGCTGTGCACCCCAACCACGCAAAACAGAAAAAACTAATGGCAAATAAATATTAAAGCAACCTAACCTATTTCACACTGCGCAAAATGTGTGCAGGGGTCTCCAAGCCAGGTCAACGGAGTAGGGCTTAGGACCCTATCGCGTAGGCGTTCGTGGGTTCGAATCCCACCCCCTGCACCATATGTAATAAAATAATCAGAGGGTTTACGAAGGGGGTGTTTTTCGACTTAGAACCTCCTCTTGTGGAAGAGCTTGTGTCCGTTAAAGTCGGCGATAAAATGAAAACCCGCTTTCTATCAGTACGCAAGATCCACTTCTGTTTTGGCAGTTTTGAGGCGTAGTAGATTTTGTCTATTGAAAAGTTTTTCTTCAAGTCGAATGTAGGTGATTTAAAAAAAATGCTCAAAAAGACATTTTTCTGCCGAATAGAGCAACTTGTAGCAATGGGAAGGTAAGATTTACCAAATCAGAACAAAAAGTTGGCTTTTGAAAAATTCTGACCCTCGCGATATTTTTTGGAATTTAACCTCTATTTCTTCCCTTCGCATTTGGCGAAATCTTCTTTGAATTTCTTAATTCCACTTTCAGTTAGCGGATGACTCCACATCTTTGCTAAGATATCGGCTGGTATTGTTGCAATATGTGCTCCAGCTTTTGCTGCTTCTAAAACATGAATCGGATGCCTAATGCTTGCAACAATAACTTTTGTCTTAAATCCATAATTCTTGTAAATTTGCATTATATCTCGGATTAAATTCATTCCATCTTCAGATATATCATCCAGTCTTCCAATAAAAGGCGATACGAAGCTTGCGCCTGCTTTAGCTGCAATTAACGCTTGACTTGCACTAAATACTAGTGTTACGTTTGTTTTAATTCCTCTCTCTTCGAGTATTCTTGCAGCCTTAATTCCTTCCTGAGTAAAAGCAATTTTTATTACAATATTTTTTGCCCATTTTGAAAATGTTTCTGCTTCCCGAACAATCTCATTACACGTATCTGCATTGCCTTCAACCGAAATAGGTCCAGTTATTACTTGTGCAATCTCGGCAATTATCTCTTGTTGACTTTTTCCGCCTTCTTTTGCAATAAGTGTGGGATTCGTTGTAACTCCATCGACAACTCCAAGTGCGGCTGCTTTTTTGATTTGTTCAATATTTGCAGTATCTAAATAGAATTCCATAATTTTTCGCTCCAAATTGATATCATAATAAACAATTAAAACTCTTCCCCACTAATGGTCCGCAATTCGTTTTTATAGTTCTCTCGAACGAATTTTTCAATTCCCTCTGAGTCAAGCCCATATTTTTTCATAAGTTCAAGTGGTTCTCCTGATTCGCAGAACATATTTTTTATCCCATTCCGCTTTAATGTGCATGGAGTCGACTTTCCAAACGCGCTTAAGACTTCTGCAATTGCTCCTCCGAGTCCACCTGTTATTTGATGGTCTTCAACGCTAATTATCATGCCGGTTTTTTTAGCCCAGAATTTGATCGCGTCTTCATCAATTGGCTTAATTGTATGACAATCAATAACTGCACACGAGATTCCTTCAGATTCAAGTTTCTCTGCTGCAATTATTGACTCATAAACTTGTGGTCCACATGCAAAAATTGCCACATCTTCTCCGTCCCGGTAAATATTTGCCTTTCCAATTGTAAATGGTGTTAAATGTGTAGTAAATGCAGGCATTTTCTCTCGACATGACCTAATATAAACTGGATTTTTTGTTTTGCTTGCTTCAATCGTTGCTTTTCTTGCCTCTTCAACATCTGCTGGAACAATGACTGTCATATTCGGAAGAACTCTAGTAATTGCAATGTCTTCTAATGCTTGGTGAGATGCACCATCTGGTCCAACTGTAACTCCCGTATGTGAACCGTGTAATTTTACTGGCACATTATTATAACAAAGTGAAACACGAATCTGATCCCAATTTCTTCCAGGCGAGAAAACCCCGTACGCAGAGATAAAAACTGTTTTCCCCGAAGAAGCAATTCCTGCAGCAACTCCTGCTAAATTCTGCTCAGATACTCCAACTTGAACAAATCGATCTGGATACTTTTCCGCAAACCAATGCGTTCTCGTACTTTCAGAAACATCTGCAGTCAGCACCCAAAAATTGGGATTTTCAGCTCCAATCTCAAGTAATGCTTTCCCAAATCCATCCCGACTTGGCTTCTTAATCTGAGGAGCATCAATATTTTCGATCAGACCCATTTGCTTATTTATTTTTGATGAATTTACCATTTAAACACCATAAAATTATTTCCAATTTACGTTTGTACTTGTCTATTCCCTATCTTCATTTCTGTAGAACTTTCTTTCCTGTTCAAGATCTGCTAAGGCTGTTATTGCTTCTTTATCGCCCGGCGATTTTCCGTGCCACTCGGTAATAAATTCCATGAATGAGATATCTTTTCCAGGAACGGTATGTGCGATTATCATCGTTGGTTTATCAATTATTGTTTTCGCTTCGTTACACGCTGAAATAATCTGTTGAATATTATGACCATCGATACTAATTACGTTCCATCCGAATGATCTATATTTTTCTTCAAGAGGTTCAAGTGGAAGAACATCTTCAGTAAATCCATCGATTTGAATATTATTTCGATCCATAATTGCAACTAAATTTCCGAGTTTAAATTTAGATGCTAAAAGTGCCGCTTCCCATATTTGTCCCTCGTCATGCTCACCATCTGAACAGACACAATAAACCCGCCAACCCTTTTTTTCTCTCTTTGCAACAAGTGCCATTCCAACTGCAATCGAAAGTCCCTGGCCAAGAGGACCTGAACAATTCTCGATTCCAGGTAATGATTCTCTATGAGGATGCCCTTGCAGTCTTGATCCCAATTTTCTAAGAGTCATTAACTCTTCTTTTGGGAAATATCCTGCCTCCGCGAGTGTAGCATATAGTCCCGGACAAACGTGTCCGTTTGATAAAATAAGTCGATCCCGACCTTCCCAACTCGGATTTTTTGGATCTTGGTTTAAAATATTGAAGTATAGGGCAGCAAAAACGTCGGCTAAACCCATTGAGCCTGCGGGGTGACCTGATTTTGCTGCGTGAAGCATTTTAACAATACTTTGCCTAATATTGTTTGATAGTAAATAGAGTTTCTTTATATCGGTAATTTTTATTGCTCCAACTCCAACCGATGGACTTAGTGCAAGAAGAGTTTGTTTTGGAGGTTCGGTAATAAGTTTTGGTGCTTCAACTTCTATGGTTGTTTTCTCCGAACGAGTTTGCCATTTATTTCGACCTCGTATTCCCGACTCGTAGATATTCTGAACTGCGTCTGGAATACTTTTTGCCATAAAAATTGCACTCGATGCCGCAAGAATATTTGCTCCTGCTCGACTAGCACTCTCGGAAGTTTCGGGATTTATTCCCCCATCAACTTCAATTTCGAGATCAGGGAATTTCGCTCGAAGAGCCAGGATTTTGGATTCGACTTCAGCAATGTACTTTTGACCGCTATAACCTGGGTTAACGGTCATAATTAGAACGTGCTTGATGTCTTTTTCATTGATATATGGATAAAGTTTTTCGATTGGTGTCGGCGGGTTAATGGCAAGACCTATCTTTCCACCGGAAGCGCGTGTTTTTTCTATTTTATTCCAATCAAAAATAGTCTCAACATGAATTATATGCATATGTTTTCCAGGAACTTTTGATATCCAATTTTCAGGATCCTTAACCATCCAGTGGAATTCGTAAGAGATTCCTGAGGGAAGATTTGTTAAACTTTCAAGTCCTATGGTATTATTCGGAACAAAAATATTGTCCATGATGTCGATATGGACAGTTGTAACGCTTGGCTTAACTTTTTCGATCTGAGCTATCAATTCTTCTCGGCTTTTTACTAAGATTGCTGGTATTACTTCAACGTCCATCTGGATCAACTGTTAAACCTGAATTTTTCTTACTGTTTGCCAATATGGCTCACTAATTTTTTGAGCACGCGTGTTACAAAATGGATGCCACTAGCTTTTAAGCCTTCATTAATGAAACCATCAAATTTTATCCATGATTATGTCTCTTAGAAAATTCTTCATTTCTGAGAGTAATCAATTATTCAATCCGAAGTATTATAAATTTATTCGATTAAGCGTTAACCTGATTGGTTAGCAACTCAAAATTATTAATTTTTGTCTTTTCAGGGGGTTGTACCACCCGAAAATTAATCGATATTCTTCTCTATTGTAAGAAGTCTCTTAGCCGCTTTTTTATGCTAACTACTCCTGCAGGACTTGGCACACTATCACTAACAACGACTTCTTTTGCCCCTGCAGCTCTAATCCTATCAAACGCACAACCCACTAGTAACCCGTGAACTGAAGCGCAAATAATTCGCTTGGCTCCTCCCTTTTTACACACTTGGACAGCCTTTATCATTGTCTCTCCGCTAATAATCATATCATCAATTAAAATAACATCTCGACCAGCAATATCTGCATCGAGTTTTTCGGAAGTAATTTGCCTAAACGCAAGCGGTCCATAGATATATTCACCAAGGGTTTTTTCCATACTAACCCCGCCCAATTTTTCAACGAAGTGAGCGGCACCTTGATCTGGTGCAATAAAAACAGGGTTTGATACTCGTGGTCTAACATAATCTAATAAATCGCTAACAATCGATCGACTCTCAATATTCAAGCCGAAGATATTCTTTTTACTATCGCCTGGTTCTAAAAAATGACAGTTAAATGTAATGAGCTCATCGAGGCCAGCGCTAGACAGTAATTTGACGATCATAGTCGCAGAATCAGTTTCCCCTGGTCTAAAAATCTCATCCTGCCTCGAATAGGGAAGATATGGAATAATTGCAGTTACTTTTGCTGCAAATGGTCTTACTGCGCTTAGAATTTGTAAAAACTGCAGAACGCGCGAATCTTGGTCTGGGTAGCATCTATGTAAAATCACAACATGCTTTTCTTTTAATTCTGCTATCTCAGGAATGTAGATATAATTCTCGCAGTCGTGGAATTTCTTTATCTCAATATTTGGCTCCGCGAGATCAAGACAATTTGGACTCACCAATAGAAATTTTTCCATGCCTATAGTTCGCTAGAAAAGTATAAAAAGCCTACTATGTTGGATTGGCGGATAATAGGTCGTAGGATACATATTCCCAAGCGATGAAATTTCTCGGTAGTGCTATGAAAATAATAATTGTCCAAGCGAACGATCACTTGTATTTTTTTTTATCGTTATGGTTCCTCTGGTTTTTTCAGTAGCTATTTTATTGATTCTCAGGAAGACATGGAAAAACACTTAATTTGAACAAAGAAAAAACGGGAAGCTGCGGGTGATATTTCAATGCTCAGAGGTTCGAATTCTATCCCCTTCACCTCTCAACCAAAAACGTTAGAGTTGTCGAAGTGAAATCTTTTATCGTAGAAAACCTTATCTTGGACGTGAAAAGTTTTATTGCAGGAGTTTTTAAATAAGTAAAGGTCTTCCTTGAGTAGGATGTAAACTAATGTCTGAACATAAACCTGAATGGCCTGAATCGGGCGATCTTGTAATTGCCTCGATAGAAAGTGTGATGGATTATGGAGCATATGCTAACCTTGACGAGTATAGTAGAAGGGGTTTTCTTCATATCTCTGAAATCTCCAGTGCTCGCATAAGAAACATCCGAGATTTTGTCCGTGAAAACCAAAAAATGGTTCTCAAAGTTCTTCGTATAGATATTGAAAAAGGCCATATTGACCTTTCACTTAGACGTGTTACAAAACGGGAACGAATAGAAAAAATCAAATCTTGGAAAAAAGACCGCAAAGGCGATGCTCTCTTACATGCAGTAGCGGAAAAAACTGGTTTACCAATCCATGAAGTCTACCAGAAGGCAGGGGTAATTCTTGAAGAAAAATACGGTTTATACGATGGCTTCGAAAAAGTAGTCAAAGAGGGCATAGATGTCTTAACTAAACTTGAAATTCCCGAAGACCTAGCCAAAGTCATCGCTCAGGTTGCGGAAGAACGCATAAAAATTAAAACCGTAAAAGTCAGAGGCGTCATTGAGGTTCGCTGCATGAAGCCAAACGGCGTTCGCTGCATCCAAGAAGCATTCAGCGGAGCTAAAAAAGCGCAAGAAGCTAAAGACGCTAAAATCGAATTCTCTGTCATCGCTGCTCCAAAATACAGTGTTGAAGTTTCGGCTGATAATTGGAAACGCGCCGAAGAAGTGCTTGATAAAGTAAGCGAAAACGTAGTTGCCATCATAACCAAATCGGGCGGACACGGATCTTTTAAGAGAGAAAAATAGAAGGTTTGAACTTGAGAGAAACAACTGAAAAACTTGAATGGGGCCAAATAGAGAAAATTGGCAAAGGAACCAAGGCAAACTATAATGCCGAAAAGAAGGTTCTGACTTTTTGCTTTAACCGAGGACCCGAAACTTCGAGCGAATTATTGAGAACCTCACGTGAACATTTAATGAAAGAGCTAACTGAATTGGGCTACGTGAGTCGAATGAAGTACAATGGGGAAGTTGTTGTTGATAACGTTCAAGAAAGCGATTTGGTTCTTGTTAAGAATAACCATAAACTCGTGATTACATTAAACAAGAAGCAAGATGAAAAAGTCAAAACTTCTTCGGAATCGATCGATTCGAAGAATGAGAGTCAAAGCCAACATAAAATTTTCCTAAATTGCCCTGAAATATCTAATTTCAGCATTTAGATATCCAATTTCAGCTTTGACGAAATACCCCTTATTTTAGGGGGCTTTTGGGAAAACAACTAAATACTTGACTATGGCAATGTAGAAGCTATGGCATTTAAAAAGAAAGGTTCCCATAATAAAGTATACATAGCGATTATTCTCTTGGTTGTGCTTATAGTGGCATCTGCTGCAATCAATCTTTGCTAACACAGACTCCTTCAGTCAAAGCAGTGGCTTTAGGTGTCCAAGCAGGTGACACATTCACTTATCAACTGCTAGGTACATCAAATTTGACGAGTTTAGCGGCTGTAGAAACTCCAGGGTTCTCGGTTTATAACAGTACTGATAATTTCAAGATTACAATAACAAATGTACAAGGAACCTTAGTTTCCCTTGATACATTATGGACCTTCAAAAACGCATCATCAATAACTGGTTCACAAACAATTGATTTGTCAAATGGAAACAAAACCGATGAAAAGGGATTCTGGGCTATTTATGCATCCAATCTTAACGTTGGTGACCTACTACGTCCAAATGGATTTGACGGTGTAACAGTTAACGCTTCTAGCACGATAACATACGCAGGCAGTTCAAGAGAAAGAAACTTCATGGCTGTAGGTGCAGAATCTTATCTTGCTACTGACCCAACACACAGTACACTGCGCTACGATACTACACTTGTCTACTTCGACAAACAAACAGGGATGCTTGAAACCCTAATCTGGATAACAGACTACAACAACCCAGAAATGAGAGAAGTCATAACCTGGACACTTGTCGACTCATCAGTTTGGGCTGTCTAATAGTTCCCTTTTCCATTTTTTATTGATTTAAAACCTTTTAATCAGGATCTCTTTTCGCTAAACAGAAATTTAGTAATTGTAAAAAAATAAAATAGAAAGTTTTGTTGCATTCGGAAATGGATGTGTGAGACTTTTTGAAGAACCCAAATTTTTATTTTTGTTTCGCTTTAATAGCAGCCAGTTTACCGCCAGCCTTAACTATACTTTTCTCTAAATCACTCAGGCATAAAGTAACCTCAATAGTAGTGCCTTTGGTCAGGTTCTTTATACAAAGGTGCTCGCTTAACTCCTTAATGTCCAAATCCAATAAGTCACCCTGAGCAATATTCAAATAATCTTGTTTGTTGGCGAAGGTTAAGGGCAATATTCCAAAGTTAACTAGGTTAGCCATATGTATTCTGGCGAAGGATTTGGCGATTATTGCTTTTACACCCAGGTATTTTGGCGCCAAAGCAGCATGTTCACGCGAGGAGCCTTGACCATAGTTTTCGCCGCCCACAATGAATCCGCCGCCCTTTTCCAGTGCACGACAAGCGAATGTTTTGTCGATGTGGACGAAGATGTACTTGCTTATTTCTGGAATGTTACTTCTAAGAGACATGATTTCGGAGCCACCTGGTAAGATATCGTCGGTTGAGATGTTATCGCCGAGTTTAAGCAAAACTTCACCTGTTAATTTGTTTGGAGTTGGCTTGAATGTAGGTAAGGGTTTAATGTTGGGGCCCATGACGATTTTGGCGGATGTTTTCTTGGTGGGATAAATGAACATAGCGTCGCTCAAAACAAACTTTTCAGACATCACTATCTCAGGGTACTTACCCAGTTTTCGTGGATCAGTTATTTTACCAGTTAATGCTGCTGCAACCGCTGTTTCGGGGCTGACCAAGTAGATTTTGGCATCTTGGGTTCCCGAACGTCCTTTGAAGTTACGGTTAAACGTTCTAAGCGACACGCCCTCACTTGTTGGGGCTTGCCCGATTCCAATGCATGGTCCGCAAGCGTTTTCCAAGATTCTGGCACCTGACTCGATTAGGGGTTCAAGCTCACCTGAGGCAGCTAAGTTTTGCATTGCTTGCCTTGAACCTGCTGAGACGGTGAGGCTTGTGTTTTCATTGATTTTTTTGCCCTTCAAAAGTGCTGAAACGATTTTTAAATCTCGAAGCGACGAGTTGGTGCAGCTGCCGACGCAGACTTGGTCAACTGGGGTGCCTTCCAGTTCACTTACAGCTTTAACGTTGTCTGGGCTATGGGGCAATGCGATTAACGGCTCAACTTTGGCAAGATCAATCTCAAGAGTTTCAGCGTATTTTGCGTCATAGTCCGCTTCAAGCTCTGACCACTGTTTTTCTCTTCCTTGCGCAAACAGAAAAGCCCTCGTTGTTTCGTCAGATGGAAAAATGGATGTTGTTGAGCCTGTTTCGGTACCCATGTTAGTTATAGTTCCCCGTTCTGGAACACTCAGGGTTTTGACTCCTGGACCATAGTATTCTAAGATTTTGTTTACTCCGCCTTTCACAGTTAATTGTTTTAGGATTTGCAGAATGACGTCTTTAGCAGAAACAAACGGCTTGAGTTTTCCAGTTAATTTTATTCCAAGGATGCTTGGCATTTCAAGGTAGAAGGGTTCTCCAGCCATGGCAGCGGCAACATCTAAGCCTCCAGCACCAATCGCAATCATTCCCATGCCGCCTGCAGTCGGAGTGTGGCTGTCACTTCCCAAAAGGGTTGCGCCCGGCTTAGCAAAGCGCTCTAAGTATAGCTGATGACAGATGCCATTGCCCGGACGTGAAAAGACGATGCCGTATTTTGCTGCGACTCCTTGCAAGTATCGGTGGTCATCAGCATTGCGGAAATCGTTTTGGAACATGTTATGGTCAACAAAGCTTAGGCTTAACTCTGTCTTGACTTTGGGCACTCCCATGGCTTCAAACTCAAGGTACGCTAATGTGCCAGTTGAATCCTGAGTTAATGTATGGTCTATTTTTAGAGCAATCTCTTCACCAGCAACCATTTTTCCATGAGCTAAATGCTGAGCGATAACTTTTTCCGCAACTGTCAGTTTCATTCTTTTTCCCTCTGATTACAAAGTTAGTTTGCAATTGTTGTTATACGCCAATTGGAAGCAGAGAAATTTTAAGCTTCGCATGCAACTTGAAGGATTAAACGGTTTTTAAAGGAAAAAATGAAATAGTCAAGCACTAAACAAATACAGCAAGAGGATCCCGATGTCGTTTAAAATGAAAATGCAGGAAGTCAGCAAAAAGCAAAAATTCCCGCCTTGTCTTAGCGTTAGATTTTCCATTCGAGGCCCCCGCGAACCGAGAGAATATTTTGGTCAAGGCACAAAAGGTCCTCAAAGCTGTTCACCCTTATGTTTGTGCAGTAAAGATTAATCATCATTTGACTCTTCCGCTTGGCACTTTTGATGGCGTGCAACAACTTGTCGAGCAAATTCGCGGTCAAGGTATGCTAGCAATAATGGATGCTAAAGTAAACGATATCGGCAATACTAACCAAATAATAGCAGAATATTATTTTGCAGCTGGGTTTGATGCTATAATAGCTAACCCGTTTGTAGGTTGGGAGGAAGGGTTAAAACCGCTCTTTGAAGTTTCAAAAAAACTTAATCGCGGCGTAATTCTCCTCACCTACATGAGCCACAAAGGAGCAAGTGAAGGTTACGGTCAAACCATAATTGACGCGCAAACAGGCGAAAAAACTCTTCAGTATATTTCCTTTGCCAGAAAAGCGTTGATGTGGGGTGCTGATGGAGTAGTTGTTGGCGCTACGGTTCCCCAGAAAATTGCTGAAGTAAAACAGATTCTTCAAGATAAAGTTGATATTTACTCGCCTGGTGTGGGCGCTCAAGGCGGAGCTGCGGAAACTGCGATTAAAGCAGGCGCAAGCTACCTGATTGTTGGAAGAGAAATAACCAATTCGAACTGACCCAGCAACTGCCGCACGCTCACTTTGTGAGTCGATAAAAGGGATTTAATAGCAGTTTTATCTGCGTTTGTTTTCCCAAAGCTCTTTTTTGAGCAAATCACGCACCGAAGACCGATGACGCTGCTTCTGCTTGGGTACATGTTAGCTCGGACTAATTCATCTAAACCTTCCAAGTATGCTTCTGGTAGTAAGACTGTTACTAATTTCATTTTCTTTTACTCCCCTAAACTATATCATGCATATAACATGTGGCAAATATAAGAGTTAGCGTGGCAACCTTGCCAAATCACAGTTGACGAAGTTGATTTAAAGTTCCAAGAAATGTGCCATCCAAAAGATAAAGCTCCGAGTCATCCACATCAACCGCTTCCGAACGCAAAACAGGTCCAATTAAAGCTTCACTGCCAATTTCTTTTCGAGGACGAGTTTCATTTATGGGTCTGCCGCCAAGGAAATCGTTGAAAGCTGGGCATGATAAAATCTCAGTTGCCTTCGCTTTGATATTATAGTTTTTCTTTAAGGTTTCAGCAACTGAACCAGCGATTTTAACGCCGCTTTTCTGCAAAAGGATCTTCGCTAAAGCTTCAGGATTGCATTTTGCCTTCATCCACACTTGCCTCATAATTTTAACATCCTGTTGGGTCGCGGAAAACCACCACAGGATGCAGATGCCCCATAACCAAAGTTTTGCAACCCAAAAGCGCTGGTGAAGGCCATTTGTGACCATGAAAAACCCCCACGTCGCCAATCACTGCTCCAGTTGCGGGCAAAAACTCAACATTATCTGGCAGCAGCGGCTCCAGATTGGCGTCATGATTACCCCGTACAACAGCTATGTTGCCGATGCAGCATGAGAGTTTGGTAAAAAAATCTGGAATATCTTGCCACTCACCAAATTCATGCGAAACAACCGTGTACTTCACATCACCAAGAATAACAAGTCTGTCGGGTTTGTACTCTCGTTATAATCGCAGTTAACTTGTTTAGAATTTTGGGTGTTTGGCTTGGGATATGAATGCCTTTTTCTTGTAGTTGCATTTCCCAACCTATATGCGGGTCAGTGATAAGGAGCGTTTTGGTTTTTGACGTTTTTACAAGGGCTGCAGGTTGAGGCAAGAGCAAATTTAACATTAGGGTTTAACCAAGCTTAGAATTTTTTCGTGAATTTGTAGGTTACCTGAAGCTATAAAACTCAATTTTTGAGATGGATCCAACTTTACATTTAACGTTTGATTGTCTGGGGTAGTTACTACTCCGCCTGCCTCTTTCACAATTAGGAAGCCCGCTGCGACGTCTGTGGTGCGAATTTTTCCCCGCAAATCAATGAAGGCGTCAGTTAAGCCATTGGCTACATAGCAGATCTCAAGTGCGTTTGCACCATAATGCCGAATGTGCTTTGTATTCTCGATTAGAGCAGTAACTTTTGGAAATACTGCTTTGGATTTGAAGGTGTTCAGGTCTAAGCCTACTACTGCTTCATCCAACGAAGCGGTTTTTGAAGTTTCCATCTTTTTGCGGTTCCGATATGCCCCTTCGCCTTTAAAGGCCGTATAGGTTACGTCGTGGGCAAGGTCAATAACCATGCCAGCGTAAACGTCGCTAAGCTCAGGTTTGTTAGAAACACCAATTGAAGAGGCAAAGAAAGGCAATCCGTGCATCAAGTTGGTTGTTCCATCTATAGGGTCCACAGTCAAAAAACAATCTTCAGGGTTTGCTCCGAATTTTTTGATGCCTGACTCTTCACTTATAAGCGTAAAGGAAACACCATGCCTTAACAGAGTGTCGACTATGGCTTTTTCAGCTGCCAAATCCACTGGTTTCATCAAATCTCCCCCTGCACCCATTCCCAAGTTGGGTTGAGGTGCTTTGAGGTTTTTTAGGCAAGGCTTAATGGCTGTTTGTATCGTGCTTCTGCAATCGGTAAAGATTTGCTGCCAATTGATTTGGTTTTTCATTAATCAACCTTCAGTTTCTATATTGCATGTCAAGTTGATAAATCCTCTACTCTGCTCTTCTGTGACTGTAGAAATTTTGAATTCCTAATATTTGAAATAATAAATAAGACCCGCGCCCAAGAGAAACCTGTCTTTTTCAATGTTGACCCTTTTTAAATAATCGTACTATAGAGAAAATCCCAGAATATATCATGCTTTTATAGAGTCGAAGTTACAATTTCTTATTAGTTTTAGCGAAAATCAACCAAGTTGAAACCATAAAAATTATGAAAACTCTTAAATTATACAGTTCCCAACAGAATTGGCAAGGTCCCCTTAATGTCATCAAACATTAACCATGTTCAAATCGAAGGATACGATGAAAGCGAAAAAATGTTTCTCGTAAAATCACCTTCAGGCAGCATAGTGAAGGTTCAAGACACTTTTGCAGAAATGTTTGCTCTTTGGGCAGGAAGAGTTTTGATTACTGCTCAAAACGAAAAATGGGCTCAAATTGCCGCAAGTTTAACAACAGGTTTTGCCACCAGCGTAATTGCCGCTTCTGCAGAGGCATCCATTGAACGAGCTGTTCCAGCAGACCAGACACCTGACAAACGACCTGGCGTACTTATTCAAATTTATAATCGTGACCGCTTTGAACTCAAGCACCAGCTTATGGAACGCATTGGTCAATGCACCATGACTTGTCCCACAACTGCAGCATTTAACGGCTTAACAGGCAAACGTGTATTAACTGTCGGCAGCAGCCTACGATACTTCGGTGATGGCTTCCAGAAAAAAGCAATGGTGGGCGGAAGAAAATGTTGGAAAATACCAGTTATGGAAGGCAACTTCATAGTTGAAGACGGCTTTGGCGCAATGGAAGCAGTTGCAGGCGGTAACTTCATGATTTTTGCCAAAACCCAGCAAGAAGGGCTTAAGGCTTCAGAAGCTGCAGTAGAAGCAATTCGCGCCAATGCTCCTGACGTGATTATGATTTTTCCAGGTGGAGTTTGTCGTGCAGGAAGCAAAGCTGGCTCACTTAAATACAAATTGAAGGCTTCAACTAACCATTCTTACTGTCCAACTTTGAGAACAATTGTGTCTGACAGTGTTGTTCCAGAGGGTGTTGAATGCGTTTATGAAATTGTCATAAACGGCTTAACTTTGGATGCTGTTAAAAAAGGCATAAAAGCAGGTGTGGTTGCAGCTATCGGTGTTCCAGGTGTGGTAAAGATTTCATCTGGCAACTATGGTGGAAAGTTGGGACCGTTCAAGGCTTTTCTAAGAGACGCAATAGGTGCACCAGCTTCAGAGACAACAGCAGCGCCGCCAGCTAAGCCAACAGCCTAAGCTTTTATTTTTTAAGTCGGAACTTTTATTTGATTGCTTATAACGTAAGTTAAGCGGATTACGCAGCAATTAGTGAAGTTATTTGAGTACAGCAAAAAAAAGCTCTCTTGAACTATTCAGACTAAGAAAAACCCTCAATTCCCTAGCTAACAAAGAGGGCAGTCACACAGAACTTATCACTGTCTACGTTCCACCAGGCAAACAAATCAGCGACGCCTTAAACCTTCTACGCAACGAATACGGAACCGCCAGCAACATCAAATCAAACGTAACCCGCAAAAACGTTCTAGACGCTATCACCAAAGCACAGCAGAAACTCAAGCTATTCAAAGATCCAGGCGAAAAAGGCATAGTGATTTTTACCGGTGCCCTACTTGGGGAAGGTGATGCGCCTGGAACAGAACGCATGGAAGCCTACGTAATCGTTCCGCCTGAAGCAATCAAAATTTTCCTCTACCGCTGCGATTCACGTTTTCACACTGAGTATCTGCAGGATATGCTCCGGGAGAAAGAAACCTATGGCATCTTGCTTGTAGACGCCAATAACGCTACCATCGCAACTCTTCAAGGCAAACGTTTGCAAATTGTGCGGCAGATGCATTCGGGTGTTGCAGGCAAAACTAAGGCAGGTGGGCAATCAGCCAGGCGATACGAGCGTCTTAGGGACATGCAGCTTAACGAATATTTCACACGTGTGGGTGCTCATGCTAATGATACTTTTCTTCCAATTGATACTTTAAAAGGTATTATTCTTGGTGGACCAGGACCAACAAAATACGATTTTGAGAAAGGCGACTACTTGAATTATCAATTGAAAAACAAAATTCTCGAAGTAATCGACACAGCTTACGTGGAAGAGCAAGGTGTTAAGGAAATAGTGGATAAAGCGCCTGAAATCATGCGCAAAATTCGCTATATTGAAGAAAAAGAAGTTATGCAAAAATTCCTATATGAAGTTGGTCACGACACTGGCATGATAACTTATGGTGAAGCCGAAGTGCGGCGTCTACTTCAGAATGGGGCAGTGCGGACGATGTTGTTGTCAGAGGAGTTAGATTTGGTCCGTGTTACCGTTAAATGCAGTGCTTGTGGCTACGAAGAACAACACACCGTTAAAGGCAAGGAAGTAGCTGACTTCGAGAAGGGCTTAATTGGTAAACCTTGTGCAGCCTGCAAAGCACCATCCTTTACGATAGTGGACAAGAAGGATGTTGTCGATGACTTGGCTGACCTGGCGGAGCTTGCAAACACTGATGTTGAGGTAATTTCAGGTGAAACCGAAGAAGGGCAAATGCTAAAGAACGCTTTCGGCGGTATCGCCGCGATTTTAAGGTTCAAAATGCAAGGTTAAAGCCAAATATTCTTTCTAAACTCTAATGGTGGGGGCGACTTATCCCTTCTATTTTTAGTTATTAGTCAAAAGAAAATGATTGTTTCTCTCTCTAAGAGGATTTATCCCCCCCTTAAAATAAAAAAAAATAAGAATAATTGAGAAAATAGTTTGATTGAGAATTGGGGTAAGGTGAGGGTTAAGCCCTCTCTCTTTTTGTTATTGAATAGATAACTTGTTTTTTTGGCATATAAGTCGTATTTCGTTTTTCGATATATTCACGCATTTAACTTTGCTTTAAAAGCCGTTCTACATGTTGCTTTTCCATGCCTTTTACGAATAACTGTTTTTCTTTAGAAGTGAATCCTAAAGCAAGTTCAACTTTCGAATGAAAGAGCTTCGTGAATTCTTTTATAATTTCCTTGTTTACCTTTCCTTTAATTGGTTCCTCAGTAGAGTAAACGACAATTTCGGTTCCGTCAAATTCTATTTTGAATATGGGCGAATTTGGTTTTACAAAAATTGTGATGGAAACGCCGTCTTTGGTTTCCTTTATGCTCATTCAGTTATGCACTCGGATGGCGTTTGCGCTTTGCCTTGTTGTAGTGCCCAGTTGAACTTGTTCCGTAAGGTTTGCGGGTAGAATTTTTCGATATCGAATTTGACTTTTTTTGCCCACTTAACATAGGCTGTCGGGTCAATGTAGGATTTCAGTGAGGTCCCAAGGTTGTATTCTTTTGTCAGCTTGGTTAATTGAATGTCCAGTTTTGCTCGCTCTATTCGGGTTTCAAGTGATTCTGTCTTTTTACCCTGCGCTTTCTTCGCTTTCAGTTGCAACTCTAGGTTTTTGAGATTCTCTTCTTTTTGGGTAACACGCTGGTCAAAAGTCGCAGGAACCTTACGTTTATGGTTTGCTACTTCAGCAACTTTGAAGTTTGCCATTTTTGCAGCGAATAGTTTCTTGTAATCTGGATCATCCTTGGTTACGCCGCTTTTCTCCAACTCTTCCCTGACCGTTTTTGTACAACGCCATGTGCGAAAGACTTTGGCAGTTAACTTCGGCATTTTCTCAGAGAGAAAACGACTAACGTGTTTGGAATCAATGCCTTCAAAGAGGTATTCTTTACTTATTTTGCTGAAGTACTCGATGTTTTTTATTACTTCAGGCGGTGCCTTGTACTCTTTAACCCAGCGTACGCTGTCTTTGCCTAAAAAGTCAAAATGGAGGGTGTCACCTACGATTTTAATATGTTCTTTACGCAAGGTTATGGCGCCCACAGTATCAGCTTCGTCAGGGTCTTTTTCATCACCAACCCTCATGTTAGGCACCAAAATAAGCCAAGCAACAGTCGCGACTTTACGCCTATTGATATCTTTACCGTCTAAGTTTTTGAGTATGTGCTTTTCGATTACGCCGATTTGTTTGCCCAATGTTTCGGCTTTTAAAAATTTTTCTTTTTCGCGGTTCTGTTTTAGAAATGCTGTATCGGAGAACCAGACGTACTTAATTTTGCCTGTGAGTTTGTCTTCCCACTTAGCAACGTACATCTTGTTTGGTTCCCAAACTATTCCTTTCCAGTTACCGGCTGGCTTCGGCGCTTCAGGTGGCAAGTTAAGGATAATGTCTTCTTCTTTTGGGCCGTCTTTCCATTTTCCACGTTGCGGATGGTCACCACGTCCGGCGAAAAGACACGATGGCTCAGAGGTCCAGTTGGCCAACTCTAACTTTTGTCCGTCAACTTGTGCGTAACCATATTTTTCTTTGAATTCTAAACGTTTGACTTTGCGTTCTTCTGCCTGCTGCTTTTTTACTTCTTTAGTTATGGCTTCTTTGTTTGCTTTATCTTGCTCGATGAAATTCTTAATTTGAGTAAAACTGATTTCTTCAACCATGGATAGATTATCTATATTGGCTAAGTATTTTGAAGTAAATGCATCCAAGAAAGTTGCTTGCGGGTTCTCTTTCTTAAGTTGCCCAAGAAACTCTTTCATAAAGTTCTTTTTGAAAAGACTATCAGGCGGAGAAACGGTAGATAGAGCTTTTCTTGTCCATGCAACCGCCATCTGCTCGCTTTTAGGCGTCAACTTTACAGTTTGCCCTTGAATTTTTACGCTGAAGCCTTTGTAATCGTAAAGTGGCACGAAAATGCCGTTATGTTGTAGACTTTTCATAACGTGTTTCATTAACTAACCCCGTTTTGCGGCAAAGTTTTCTTCCTTGCCAACTATTGCTTATGCATGCCTTTTTTAGCTTTCGTTGCTGAAAAAAGCAACTTTACATAAACCCTCGACTTGCACTTGAAAATACTCACTAAAAACCAGCGGATTATCAGGAAAAAAGTGTTTTTTGCCGTCTTGCAATCCTATCGCTCTGCAATTTCCTGTAGACTAGCTCAACGTCTTTTCTCTCAACAAAGCCTTTGTGCGGACGAAAACCCCCTGAGAACCCACCGGGAATATGCATGAGTTCATGAATCAACGTTCTCTCTTTATCTTCAGGAGACATACGATCGAAAATCTCTGAAATAACTTCAATAGTGTAGGAGGGAGGAAGGTTCATAACGCCCTGCCAAATCTTTCCTAATCCATGTATTCGGGCGATGGTGCGACGTGCTTTGGAGCCTTTGCTTCGCACGCAAAAAACAAACTGAGGCACCACATGGAAGAACTCGCATTCTTCAGCTAACTGATCTACTTGTTTTTTGATTTCTGGAGCTTCAAAATATTTTATAGGCATATGTCAACCCTCTCCAATTGCACTCTGATATGTTGTTTGAGTTAAAAAGCTAAGTGCTTTTTCTCAGGATTTTCTCAAGTTCCATCCAGAACGTAGCTGCAAACGAAACAGCGATTATCAACGGCCAATCTCCAAGATGTAGGCTCGTGATCTGTAGTGCTGCCTGAACAGGTGGCAACGAAGTGCCAACAATCAAAGTTACCGAGACCAGCAGCGCCCACAGCAGCATGACTTTGTTTGAAAGCAGTCCTTCTTTAATTAGCGGCTCTCGTTCGGAGCGGAAGTTTAATGCGAGGAAAATATGCCCAAACATCCAAGTTGCGAATGCTATAGTTCTCGCATAAGTTATGTCAGAGGTTGTGTACCAAGCAAATAGGAATGTTGCTGTGACTGCTATGAAGAGGCTTAAAGCGCCCAAAAACAGGGTTCTTAGCATCGTTTTATTAAGGAATTTCTCTTTTGGGTTAATTGGCGGCTTTTGCATAGTTCCAATTTCTTCTGGTTCAGCAACGAAAGTGGCCGAGGCTGCTAAATCCATGAAGAGTTCAAGTACTATGATTTGTATTGGTGCAAAAGGCAAGGGAATCCCAAGGATGATTGGGATAAGGAAGATGGAGACCAGTGCTACTTTGCATGCAAGGTAATAGCGGATGCCTTTGCGTAGGTTGCCAAATAGTTTACGTCCTTCTTTAACTGCGGTTTCGATAGTAGCGAAGTTGTCGTCGGTGAGTATCATGCTTGCAGCTTCTTTTGCAACGTCTGTACCACGTATGCCCATTGCAATGCCAATGTGAGCTTCCTTGAGTGCTGGAGCATCGTTTATGCCGTCGCCAGTAACAGCCACGACTTCACCGTTATCCTTAAGCAGTCGGACCAGACGCAGCTTATCTTCAGGAGTTACCCTAGCAAACACGTAAGTTTGTTTCAACGCTTCTTTCAGGTCGGCGTCATTCATCTTTGCAATTTCACCGCCCGTTAGCACCTTAGCGCTGTTAATGCCGACTTGACTAGCGATTGCTTTGGCGGTTTCAGGATGGTCGCCTGTAATCATTATGACTTTGATTCCAGCTTCTTGGCAAGTTCGAATGGCGTTCTCTGACTTCTCTTCGAGGCGGATCTATAAAGCCGATGATGCCAACGAAAACGATGTCTTTTTCAATGTTTTCTTTTCCAGAATCAGTGGACAATCGGTGGTACCCAAAAGCTAACAAACGTTCGCCAGTGTGAGCCATCTGTGCAATAGCGCTGAAAACTTCCACTCGTGTGGCATCATTAAGCTGGACCTCTTCCCCACGGAGAAGAATTCTGTCTGAATTTTGAAGAATTTTCTCAGGAGCACCGCTGGAAAGTCCAATCTGGGAGTTGCCATACTGGTAAACGTAAGAGGCAAGTTTGCGTTTATCGTCAAAGCTTAACTCGTCTTTAAGAATCCAATCTTTCGTTAGGTCTTGAACGTTAATGTTGTCTTGTTTTAGGCGTTGCTGTATTGCTTGAGCCATAGGATTACTCAAGGTTGTAGCTGGTGTTGTATCGCGGATGGCGTCGCTTGCCAAAAGTGCGGTCCTCAAAGCAGCTTTTTCATTTTCTTTAAACGCACTCGAGAAACGCACCGCGCCGTCAAAATAGAAATGCTCTAATCTCATCTTATTCTCGGTAATTGTGCCTGTCTTATCCGTGGCTATGACTGTCACGGTTCCCAAGGTTTCTGCCGCTCGCAAACGCTTCACTATAACGCCCCTACGCGACAAAGCGTAGCTACCAACACCCAAAACCATCGTGATTATAATGGGAAGTTCCTCCGGGATGACAACAAATGCAAGCGATAACCCGTAGAGCACTGCTTCTCCTGGACTCGGCTGCAAACCTCTAATGTAGCTCAAAACTGGTATGAGGATTGCAAAGAATAGAGCCACCCAAACAAGCGTCTTTGAAAGTTGCTTCATCGCCAATTGAAGTGCTGTTTTAGGTTCTTTAGCAGCTTTAGTGATGCCTGCGACTCTTCCAAGCTCAGTACTTACACCAGTCGCAGTCACGATCGCTTTTGCTCTTCCACGGGTGATTACGGTACCTGTGAAAAGCATGTTAGTTTGATCTGTAATTCTGGTTTCACTGATTAAAACCGCGGTTGCATCTTTGGCAGTTGGGAACGACTCGCCAGTTAACGAGGACTCATCAACCTCTAACCCAAAGGATTCAAGAATTCGAGCATCCGCTGGAACCCTTTGCCCCAGCTTTAAAACCAGAATGTCGCCTGGAACCAAAAACGCCGTCTGCATTTCCAACAGCTGACCACTCCTTAGCACAAGCGCGGTTGGAGGCGCAAGTTGCCTCAACGCGGAAATGGAACGTTTAGCCCTGTACTCGTTCCAGACTTCAGCCAAAACAAGCACGATGATTATTACGATGATTGTTAAAGCGTCAGTTAAGCTACCAAGGATGCTGTAGAGCACTCCGACGGCGATGAGCAAGAGAATCATAGGTTCTGTGATTTCTTCTCTGAGGATTCCTAAAAAACGTATTTCTTTTTCTTCCACAAGACTGTTTTTTCCGTATTGGTTTAAGCGCATTGCTGCCTCTTGGTCTGTCAAACCTTTTTCAGGGTTAACGTCCAGCGAACGAAGCAGTTCTTGCGGCTTTTTTGAATACGATTGACTCAATGCAGCACCTAAACCCGATCTAAGTTTGGATAATTACTAAAGGTTGCCAAAGCAGCCATGCCCTAAAAAGTTTGCGCAGATAATAATTAAAATTTTAGCAAGTGGCTAATTTGCCATTTTCAGAATATCTATCCATTTATTTGCCCAAATGGATTTTCAAATCAAAATTGAAACACTCAATTCTACCTTGTGACAACATGGATAATTCGAAAACAACTCAAACCTGAGCCTGATAATAAGAAGGAAAATTTTGAGTTTTCTGTTGGTTGTTTATGAACAGGAAATTTTCAACAACAAATACCTTAGAAAAAACAAATTACAAAACAATCTAAAATACCCTAAATTCGCCATAACCATAATAATTATGTATCGTAAGCAATCGACAAACTGCATTTTGCTGTTTGCAACAAATTTTTAACTTATTACGCAAAACTTTATAACCGCGCCGAACGTTTTGAGTCTAAAAAGGTAGAATCAAGATGAAATTCGGCACATACATGTTTGAAGCAAAGAAAGTTCCAGGCTTCGACTATGACCTTTTCCGAGTAAAACCCGAAGTAGGCAGACGAATGCCGCCAAAAGCTGACATGCACAGCAACATCGCAATTTTCGGAGACAACGTAACCGCCCGCGTACACCCAGACTGGATCAGTCAATCCGACTTAGGACCCGCATGGAGAACCAATGACAACTTTAACGTTCGCTGGGAAGTCCTCTGTGCAACCCAACCAGAACACCGCGCAGAACAATTAGACTACATCGAAGACGTCGCACGCAAAAGCCAAGGAATCTGGCTAAACAGCATCCACTTCGCAGAACACGGCCACTGCACATGCCCACGCTGCAAAGATCTATGGAAGAAAAGCGGCTTAAGCTGGTATGAATGGAGACGAAAAGAAGTCACTGAATACATGGCTCAAGTAAGCGACCGCGTACGCAACAGAGCAAAGAAAAAATTCGTCATCGGTGTCCTTCCAGACCCAGTTACAAACTATGAACGCTTCGGCGTAAACTTCGACGACCTCGCACCACTAACCGATGAATTCCTCGTTGTCATGTTTAACAAAAACTACGCTACACCATGGTACAACGAAATGCTTACACGCAACTTTAAAAAACTCTTCAAAGACGTCCCACTAAACATCGCACTATACGTTATCGGACCCGGAGACGACCCAAAAGAAACACCCACTCCACTTGAACTGTTAACAGTATCTGTTCGCATGGCACGCGCAGGAGTAGACGGACTACTATACCTTACAGACAAAGCAGCACAAATGCAAGAATTCCAAAAAGCAGCAATCGCCCAAAAAGATGTTCGTGAACGTCTAGTTAGCTACGGCGGAAAGCAAGGTCAAGAAGTTCTCGACTTAGTCACAAGTTGGGAAAAGCTCTTCTAAGCCATATAAAAACCACTGCAGGCAGAAATAACCTGATTGGTGGAAAAACCACCAGGCTGCCCTTTTTATTTAATTTATTTTTATTGAATATATCCTAAGTTTTTGTTTTGGGTTTCGTTTATTTCTTTCATCGACTCGTAGTGTGCTTCTATCAGGATTTTCAGGGCATCGATGTTTTTTGTTATTTCTTCTACTTCTCCGCTTTTCTGCAAAACCCCTGACTGAATAAGTTGCTCGTTTATTTTGGCTACTGAAACCTCAATTACTTTAACTTTGAACGCAAAAATCTGCAACGTATATAGCAGTGTTAGTTGAGAATTCAATCTTTCTAAACGGTCTAAGTCGAGTGTTTTTCCGATGAAAGCTTTTAACTTTTGCTCTTGTGACGCTAGTGGTGAAACAAGAAGTCCCTCGTAAAGGGCTGTTTGTTTCATAGTAGCTTCTTTTGTTTCATCTGCAACTTTCTGTACCCGCTTCGCGGTTTTATCCAACATTTCTAAGACTTCGTCCAACCCAATGTTCCCTCAAATTAACAGTTAATTATGCTTTCATGGACATGTTACCTATTATATATAGCTTAAACTAAAGCGTCATCTCGTTGTTAAGGGGTTTTTAATAGGTAAGCTTTTAGGTACTTTCATACATAATAACAGAAGTAGAATTAACCAAGAGGAATATTATGCCTTCATTAGCAAAAAAGAACTTAGCAAAAAAGAAAAAGCATGAAGAAAAAACCGGAAAACAGTAACTTTTCCGATTTTTAATAAGAATCCTAAAATCGAAATTTTTTCTTTATTTTTGCTCTTTTTTAAATGTCAATTTCTAAAGAATATTTAGGTGCGGATTTTGTTTACCGAAATAAAGATTTGAGATAAAACCGTTTTTTTGTAATATTAGTGGTTTTGAGTACTAAGAAAAGAACCTTACTCAAGATTGTTAAAGTTATTGTAATGATCATCCTGGGTCTTGTAGTCTGGAGAGAACTAAGTAAGCTGTTTATTTTCCAGTTACACAGGTGTTGCGGAAGAAATAGAAGTGCGTGTTGAAGTGGACTGGGGGATTTTAACCCCGGCCAGAGTTGAGATGTCACCCGCATTCCTCTTGGTTTTTTTCTGTTTTAGACAGTCTAGCAATAGTGGCGGAAAATGCACTCATTCATTAGAGTTCAAGGACGAGGATGACAGGGAAACTGTTGAATCAACTGTTGAAGTAATTCGCGTTTAAGGTTAAGGCAGTTTGGCAAAAATATGACGAGTTGACTGTTGGCGGTGTTCAGATTTACTTCTGTTGGAAGTCAAGGCATTTCGGTAGATTGAATTGTTATTTTCATATTATGTTAAGAAAATATTGTATTTATATTAATTAAATTGCTTTAGAGGGATTATCTTGCATAAACTTATAAGGCGTAAGGGTTAGATTGGTTTCTAGAAAAATTAGGGATAGAAGAAATGGGGCTGATAAGGCTCTGGCAAATATTCACGAAATAGCCAAAGTTGAAGAGATTTGCATTTTTCTCTTTCTCCTTTAAATATGCCAGAGCCTCAGCAAACCCAATGTCAGGATAAAATACTTTTTTATTAAAAAGGGGTGAGTTTTGTTCTTTAATATTTTGGGTCGTGGTATAAGTTTTTTTTAGCTTTGTTCTTTGAGGCAGGTGTTGCTTATTTGGTTTTTTGTATGAAGGAATGGCGCTTTACACTCACTATGTGTGAGTAAGATTTATTAGTTGATCCTCAAAAAGTTATAGCTACAAAAAAGGAGAAAAAATACAAATGAATTTTAAAAAATCAGCAATTTTTATAGCACTGCTATTACTTTCAACAATCGCTACAACACTTGTTTCAGCACCACTCGCAAGCGCCCAGACATCAGGTCAAATGGTATCATTCGCATACCTTATCGTAGAACCTAACCCAGTCGGAGTGGGTCAAACCACCTACATCGCTATGATGGTTGACGTACCATTACCTAGCGCATCAGAAGCCAACGACATCAGAAGACATGACTACCAATTAGTCATCACTGCACCCGACGGCACACAGAAACAAAATCATGGGCAAGAATTGCAGACACAACAGGTGTCCAATCAACATCATTCACACCAACCATGACAGGAACATACAACTTTACCTTCACTTACCCTGACCAAAAATACACATGGACTACCGCACAAGGTGGAAGCGCAGCATATGCTAACGTAACCTTCCTAGGTACCAGTGCAACAGCAACCCTAACAGTCCAACAAGACCCAGTACAGTCAACATCAGAATCACCACTACCAACTGAATACTGGACAAGACCAATCTACGGAGAAGACTACAACTGGTACACAATTGGATCAAACTGGTTAAGTAGCGCTTATTTAGGAACATTCCAACAAAGCGGCATGAACCTATGGCAGCAAGGCGGAACTGGCCCAGAAAGCTCACACATAGTGTGGACAACTCCACTTGAAGACGGAGGAGTCGTCGGCGGAATAAACACAGGTATCACCGGCGCAACCTACTACTCGGAGACTCACCACTACCAACTGAATACTGGACCAGACCAATCTTCGGAGAAGACTCTAACTGGTACACAATCGGATCACATTGGCTAGGTGGCAACTACTTAGGCACATTCCAACAAAGCGGCTACAGCGCATGGCAAACAGGCGGAACTGGACCAGAAAGCTCACACATAGTTTGGACAGCCCCACTTGAAGACGGAGGAGTCGTCGGCGGAATAAACACAGGTATTACCGGCGCAACTTTCTACTCAGGCGGTTCATATGAAGGCAGATTCCAAAACGCATTCATCATCAACGGCAGACTATACTACAAAGCACCACTAGGTGATGCAGTTAGCACAGCAGCAACCGGCGGAGGATCATATGTATGCAGAGATTTACGCACAGGCGAAATCATCTGGACAAACGACAACATCAACCCATCATTCGGTGAACTCTACTGCTACGAATCGCCTAATCAGCACGGAGTAGTTCCAAACGGCTACCTATGGCAGACTGTTTCAGCAGGTTCAACCCAAACATGGATAGCTTGGGACTCATTAACTGGCAAATGGCTATTCAACCTCACCGATGTACCATCAACAGGCACAATCGCATACACTAACCAAGGCGAAATCGTCAAATACATACTCAACTACAACACCACCGCAAAATCAGGTTGGTTAGCACTCTGGAACTGGACCAGTGCAAACGGAGTACCTGCAAATTCTACAACTACTAACGGTGTTCAACTAAACGGACCCGGATCAGGCACTAACTACCTACAGTTCAGACCAGTCGGCAGAGTCATCAACACCAGCACAGCATACTCATGGAACGTAACCATTACCGCAGACCTAACAGGCAGTCTATTAACACAAAACCCATCAATACAGTATGTACTGCCAGGCGATATACTATTTGGTACAACACCATCTATAGCACCAGGTGTCTTGTCATTAAGAGGCACAGTTAACCCATACCAAGTATGGACAATAAGCCTAGCAGACAGCAACAAAGGCAGTCTAATCTGGAAGAAAACCTATCGACGCACCCTCAGGCAACATGACACGCAATCTTGGTCCAATAGACCCAGTTAACCGTGTTTGGACTACGACTACCGCTGAAGACATGCAATGGACCGGTTACAGTCTAACAGACGGAAGCCTAAAGTGGGGTCCAACAAACACAGTAACACGCCCAATGCAATGGTTCAGCAGTGGTTCAGGTGCAGGCCAAAGAGGAGTTACAGCATATGGTAACCTCTATGTCCAAGGTTTCGGTGGAGAACTTTTCTGCTATGATTTAACCAACTGGTAACCTACTCTGGAAATTCAACAACACTGACAGCGGCGTCGACACATCTTGGGGTCTAATACCAATATTCATCTCAGCCATCGCTGACGGCAAAGTCTACGCATTCAACAACGAACACTCACCAAACAGCCCACTATACAAAGGCTACAGCATCTACTGCCTAAACGCAACCACAGGTGAACAAATCTACAAGATGCTCAGCTGGTCAGGTCAAACCGGCGGACAAGGCACATCCACATCTATCCTCGCAGACGGAACACTTGTCTACTACAACTACTATGACAACCAAATCTACGCAATTGCAAAAGGTCCAAGCCAAACCACAGTGACAGCTATCACCGAAAGTCTCAACATACGGCGACAAAGTACTAGTCGAAGGCATGGTCACAGACATATCCGTAGGCACGAAACAGACCGAACAGGCAGCAAGGTTCCCCAACGGAATAGCAGCAGTCTCTGACGCAAGTCAAGCCGCATGGATGGAATACGTCTACATGAAACAACCAAGCCAACCAATGCCACAGGTGTTCAGTAATTGTAAGCGTAGTCGATCCAAACGGCAACTATTACAACGTTGGTACAACCACAAGTGACACAACCGGCGCATTCAAACTAGCATTCGATCCGCAAGTACCAGGCGAATACACTGTCCTTGCAAGCTTTACAGGTTCAGGTTCATACTATAAATCATCCGCAGAAACCGCAGTATACATTGGCCAAGCACACGCTACAGCAACACCACAACCAACACAGGCACCATCGATGGCAGATCAGTACTTGCTACCAGGTATCATCGGCATAATCATTGCAATCATAGCTGTCGGCGCAATCATAATCCTTGCTCTAAGAAAGCGACCTTAAACAGAAGAAAAACCAAACAAAAAACCAATCTTTCCTTTTTTTTAATTTTAATTTTAAAATCTTATTTCATACTTCATGTTCCGTGCGCAAGAGTCAAGCGCGAGTATTATTTGTCAATGAATGGGTTTCAAGAATCACCTGAAATTTCTTTATGTTTGCTTTGAAGGGCGATGTTGTTTTCTATACGAAATTTTGACAGAAAAAAAGCGCAAACTTGTAGAAGCCGGATTTTCCTTTTGTCTGCAACTTCGGTTCTAACAAAATTTTCGGAAAACACAAGTAACTTTTGGGAGAATCGGGAATCAATAAAAAGGATTTATGAGTGGACTGGGGGGGATTTGAACCCCCGACCTCTTGAGTGCAAGTCAAGCGTTCATGCCAGCTGAACTACCAGCCCTTGGGCTTGCATTCCCGAATCAGATACGATTCCTTGATATTTAGGTTTTGCCAGGAAAAAAATAATCGCAAACAGATATGGCTCTGCTTAAACATTATATCCCAAAACGACTACAATGTTAACCTGGGTTAGCTTATGATGGAAATGAAAACAGTTAAAATCGACCCGCCCAAAAACTGCAATACAATCATTGGAATGGCACATTTCATAAAAACCGCCGAAGACATCTATGAAGCACTTGTGAATTCTGTTCCTAACATACAATTTGGCTTGGGTTTCTGTGAGAGTTCAGGTCCATGCCTTGTCCGCCATGAAGGAAATGATATAGAATTGAGGCGATTGGCTGCGGAGAAAGCGTTTGAAATCGGCTGCGGCCACAGTTTCTTGATATTCATAAAGAACGCTTATCCGCTTAATGTCCTTGAAAAAATCAAGAAAGTCCCAGAAGTATGCACCGTTTACGCAGCCACGGCTAATCCCTTGGAAGTCTTAATTGCTGAAACCAGCCAGGGAAGAGGTGTAATCGGCGTGGTAGATGGGCTAAGGAGCAAAGGTATAGAGACGGAGAGCGACATCGCGGAGCGGCGAGTGTTCCTGCGGAAAATAGGCTACAAACTTAGCTAAGCTAAGGTTACTTTTCCCAAGTTAACACTTTTTGGAACAATGAATCATCGATGTTGCCGCCAGTCAACACCAAAGCAACAGTTTTTCCTAAAAACAAATTCTTGTTCTCAAACAGCAACGCAGCACAAACCGCACCTGAACCTTCCACAACCTGCTTTTCGTTTTCCCAAAGCAAATAAATCGCATGTCTGATCGATTCTTCTCTAACTGGGATTATCTCATCCACGTATTGCTGAACAATTCCAAAGGTTATTGAGCCCTTCTCAACGCCTCCCGAAAGACCCTCCGCAACTGTTATTGGCTCATGCCTGTGAGGTTTAACTATTTGGCCTGATTTTAAGGATTCAAACATTATGGGCACCGCTGCGGACTGCACGCCATAAACCTTCAACTCGGGCTTTAGGCTCTTTACGGCGATGCTGATTCCTGAGATTAATCCTCCGCCACCCACTGGCACAACGAACACCTCAACGTTTGGAAGCGCCTCTAAAATTTCCAACCCGATAGTTCCGTGTCCAGCAACGATTAACTCGTCGTTGTAGGGTGAAATGTATAGGCGTCCCTCAGACAACGCGAGCTCTTTGGCTTTGCGTTCAGATTCAGGGTAAGTTGCGCCATACAACACCAGCTCTGCCCCAAATTGTCGTATTCCATCTACCTTAACCTTGGGCGTGTTTGTTGGCACAACAATCTTCGCTTTAAAACCAAGATCACTCGCTCCAAAAGCAACTGCCTGCCCATGATTGCCAGCAGAAGCCGTCACTACACCCTTCACTTTCTCCTCCGCGGTCAAGTTTAGCAGTTTGTTCATTACTCCCCGCACCTTAAAGGAATGCGTCTGCTGAAGGTTTTCAAGTTTTAAATACACATTGGCATTGCACAGTTCGCTTAGAAATTTAGAACGATTTAAGGGTGTAAGTTTGGCGTAGGGTCCAATTGTTTTCTGGGCATCTCGTATATTCTGGAGCGTAACCATTTTTTTCGCCTAAAAAGCATATTCTAATCTACTAATGATATTACCGTAACCTATTTTAGTTTACTTAAGAATCAACCCTTGAGGAAGTTTTTATGGCTCTAGAGAGAAACATGGCTCAGCTTGAAGCTTACAAGCGACAACAGTCAGATGAACAAGCGAACCTTAAAGAGAAAATGGGCAAAATTAAACATAAAATCGCTATTATAAGCGGTAAAGGCGGAGTTGGAAAGAGCACCGTCACAGTTAACCTTGCAACGGCTTTTGCAATGCAGGGAAAACGTGTTGGCGTTTTAGATGCAGATATTCATGGACCAAGTGTTCCAAGACTTCTGGGGTTAGAGGGCAAACAGGTCGAGACTGTTCTATCAGGTGTTCTTCCTGTTGATGGCCCGTTAGACATGAAGGTTATGTCGATTGACTTCTTCTTGCCTGAGCAAGCACCTACGATTTGGCGTGGACCATTAAAAATGCGCGCGATTCGGCAATTCCTAACAGACACAGTTTGGGGCGATTTAGATTTCCTTTTCATTGATTTGCCACCTGGAACAGGAGATGAACCCTTAAGCATAGCCCAGCTAATTCCTGACATTGATGGTGTAGTAATCGTTACCATGCCTTCTGACCTTTCTAGCTCAATTGTTAAAAAAGCAATTACCTTTGCTCAAAGACTAAACATGCCCATCATCGGTGTGGTGGAAAACATGAGTGGCTTTATCTGTCCACATTGCGGGCAAAAGACAGAGATTTTCCAGTCAGGAGGCGGCAAAAAGATGGCTCAAGAAATGAGCGTATCGTTTCTAGGTAGCATTCCCATTGACCCTAAGGTAGGTGTCGACTCCGATAAAGGAACACCCTTTATCTTATCACATAAGGATTCAAGTGCCACTAAGGCATTTATGGAAATTGTAAAAAACGTTGATGAATACGTTAAAAATGAACAAAAGTAAAAAGATTGGAGCTTAAAAAACTCCCAGGTTTAATTATTGTCCTAGTTAACTACTCTTTAGTAAGAGTAATTTCTATGGTTGAAACCATCCTGGACCTTGTTTCGCCTTCTCGTGGTGGCATCTCAGCGGTACCGATTGCGATTTTTGTCACTTTAAGGTCTTTTATGAAGCGGCTTCTTGTGATTTCTGCAACGTCAACTGCTGTGGTGATTGCTTGTCCTCGGGCTTTTAGGGTAATTTCTTTGCCTATGCCTGAAGAGAACGCGGTTATGATGGCGAGTACATAGCTCATTGGTGGTTTATTTCCGACGAATATTACGTCATTTGCTTTTTCTGTCATTTCATATCACACTCCTTTTTTGTTGTTTTTTTAGCGATTTTCATTCTTCTTCTTTTCGACAAAGAATGGTAGCTCATAATAACTCTAAACTTCCTAATAAACCAAATTCTGCAATTTACCCTATGAATAAGTGTCAACTATACAATTAATTAGTGCTTTTATCAGGTTTAAAGTTTAATTTATCTATATTTTCGGTAAAATCTCGGATTCTTCAAATTGACTAGTTGGAAAAAACGCTATAGTTTTATACCTCAACTTTGAAGGGAAGAGTACAAGCAGGGGAGAATGATTTCATGTCGGTGTCGCCTGGTTTGAGAGAGGTTTTAGCGAGAAGAATTGCTGGAGAAATAATTCTTTCTAGCAAATCTGGCTCAACAATGCGTAAATGGCGTGAACTTTTCGCTGTCTCCCAAATCAGCCTCTCCGAAACAATGGGGTTATCCTCTTCAGTTGTTAGTGACTATGAGAGTGGAAGACGAAAAAGCCCTGGTGCCAAATTCATACGAAAATTTGTTCTCTCACTCCTTCAAATTGATGAAGGAAAAGGAAGCCGTTTCATCCGTGAGTTCGCTAAACTTACAAGTTCACCAAGCATGGCGGTTATGGATCTTCGTGAGTTTCCAATACCCGTTAGGGTTGAGTATTTGTGCAAAGCTATCGGCGGCGAAGTTGTGGCTTGCAAAGAAAAATTTGTTAAAGAAGTCAACGGCTACACTGTAATTGATAGTAGAAAAGCGGTTGAAGCTTACTCGGGCTCGGAGTATACTCAGCTCTTTGGTGCTTCAACAGATCGGGCATTGATTTTTACGAATGTTGAGATTGGATGTTTGCCTATGATGATTGTCCGTGTCAGCAGCCTCAAGCCACGCGTAATCGTTTTCCACAAGACAGTGCCTGATGAAGAAGCCATAAGGATAGCAGAATACGAGCAGATTCCACTCATTTATTCAAACATGCCAAGTCTTGAGCAACTTGTGAAATCATTACGTCAACTGTACCGCATTGCGTTGCGAGTAAAGCTAGGCAAACGACACGTGCGTCCTCCGCCAAAAATAAGCGCTTAAAAATAACGGATTCCCAGCAAATGTGATGAACACAATTTTTCCTTCAAACACACTCAATGTATTATCCGTTTACAAGGTTTGATAATTGAACTTACATTTTCATTGAATGCGTAAAGAAAACAAATAATATATTAAATCTTGCCTCAGGCAAGAGGGGTTTACATAATTCGCTGTTTTTGATCTCAAAGCCCTTATAACCAAGAAACCCGTTTTCCCCTAATGTGAAGAAAAATGTGTGAATTTAACGTAATCTTAAACGGAACAATCCAGCTCAAAGATGTTATTTATGCTAAAATGGAAGGCGACAACGTAACTGTCAAGAATATTCTGGGTGAAGCCAAAGAGTTTCAAGGCTGCAAAATCGTTGAAGTTGACGTGAACTTAGCAAGACTTGTACTTGTTTCATTAAAGTAGTAAAATTGAACGCCAAATTTTGGCTGTCTTTTTTGGTTTATATATTAAATAACCCGTGACACTTGAAGAAATCCGAAATGCACGCATACAAGAAATATACATTATCGATGTGGACCGTATGAAGTGCAAGAAATCGATCCAGAAGCTTACCTCAAAATGGCGATACAGAACGGTATTGCATACGACTACTTACCACATGAAGTCAAGGAGCATTAAAGTTTAGATGCCGTTTTACGTTTACATCTTGCTTTGCATTGACGGGAGCTTCTATACAGGATACACCAAAGACCTTAATGAGCGAACACGTCAACATGAAAACGGAAAAGGCGCTAAATACACCAAAACACACAGACCCCAAAAAGTGGCGTACGTAGAACTTTTCAATACTAGAGGCATCGCGATGAAGAGGGAACGGGCGATAAAAAAGTTAACTCACCAACAAAAACAGGATCTCATCAGTTCCCAGAGCACAAAATAGTTTTAGAGACCTATCAGTATAGTTAACGCGGCACCAGTAATCACAGGAATTAGAACGTTATCGTTTACTGGCAACGGCAAAACCTCGATGGTCATTGCAATCGCTGCCCCAACCAAAGCCAACCAAGGCGAAACAAAGAATGTTCCCGCCAAGAACGCAAAAAGGAACCCTGCCAGTGAGCCTTCCCAGGTTTTTCCCTTGTTAAAAGGCAGAGAAGTAGAAATCAACCCACCGAAAAGCGAAGCCGCACTATCCCCAAAACAAAACATCGCAATTGCCGCCCCTGCTGCATGGACTGGGAACAAAAGCAAAGTCGCAACTATCCCAAAAGCAAAGTAGAGAGGTGCCGCAGCAAAACCATAAAGTTCAGACTCCGAAGCTGCATGACGGGTAACCGCTGAAACCACACGTAATTCGCGTCCCTCTAAACGCCTAAGTTCAGAAACTGTGTAGAGTATAGAAATAAGAATGATTATCGTCGCAACTACGGGAACAGTGATTAATCCTGCAATAACAGGCATAAAAAACCCTGCCGCATGAATGTCTTCTCTAACCAAATCGTTAATCGATGGGAAAAGATTTCTTATGTTTTTCCCCGTCAATGACTGGTATAATGCCTGAAAGTTTACCGTTAATTACTCTATCAGCTTTTACTCGGAGAACAAAATCAGCGTTAAAACCAATTTTTAATACTTCAGACGCAAAAATGCACCGGTTGTTTCGGTCATCAGCCACAACCACACAATCCTTTAACTCCAAGTTTTCGGCAACTAAAATTTTAGATAAAATTTTCATTTTTCCTTCAGGTTTAATGGCGTTACCACTTATTTGGCCCGTCAACTTTTCGTCTTTGGTTTCAACATCGATGCCAAAGGCGTATTCTGCACCCAAGCAGTCTGCAAACTGTTTAACAACAACCGTTGGCAACCCTGAACTTATCAGAGCAATCTTGCAATTCCTAGTTTTCAATTGACTAAAAATGCCCTGCAAAAGAGGTGTAGCAGGAATTTTGTCAAAGATGCACTGAAGAGTTTCAAGTTCAACTCCTTTCATATTGCTGAAAACACGTTTTAATGCTGATTCTAACTTTAAAATTCCTGCTTCGTAGAGAAAACCGAAAAAAAGCATCTTAACCAGTGTAGTGAACCCTAAGGTTTTTCCCAATTCAAAAATGAAGCGGTTCTTTGGGATAAGAACTCCTTCAACGTCGAAAACTACAAGTCTGGGTTTTTGCGTTTGAACCATTTCTATCTAATCTCACGATTTAGCGCTGTCTGCTATATAGAATCGGTTGCTCGCTAAAGATAAAATTATCCTGTCACCGTACATTGGTGTTCTTTGTTTTGCAGTTCCAAAGGGCATCCTCCGCCGCAAACCTGCAACTGTCCGCAATCTTTGCATTTTTCTTCTACATATTCTCGTTTGCGTAGTTTTTCCGCCAATTGGTTGTGCCAGATCTTTTCCCATGGTTCAGTTAAGATGTTTCCAAGGCTTTCAAAGTAGCTTTGGCATGGGTAAACGTCGCCGTTAGGTCCCACACAAGCGTTTATCATAGCTGCTGTGCAGGTTTTTACTCCTAACCCCATTTGAACGGGATCAAATTGGCAATACTGAGTTGGGGTGTACCAGAGGAACTTTAAGCCGATTGTTTGAGCTTTGTCTCGAATCTGGGGCAAGAGCGTATTGAGGTCTTCGACAGTTAATGCGAACTCTTCGCTTGTACTTGGAGCTTTGCCAGAGTAAATTAGACTGTTGCAGCCGAAAGCATTTACGCCAAGCCCTTTGATGTAATCGATGGTTGTTAGGAAGTCTCGTGAGTTGTGTTTGCTAAGAGTAGTGTTGGTGGAAACGTAGATTTGAGATTGGACCGCATTTTGGATTCCAGCCACGGTTTCTTTCCAGCTGCCCTTTTCGCTGGTCATTTTGTCGTGGACTTGGGGTTTGTGTGATTCCAACGTTACCTGAACAAAGTCTAAGCCTGACTTCTCAAGTAAATCCACAAACGCCTTATCTTTCAACTTTCGCCCATTACTGATTAACCCTGTAACCATACCCTTGTTTTGAGCATACAAAAGCAGTTCAGGCAAATCCTCTCGCAACGTGGGTTCGCCGCCTGTGAAGGTCAGGATGAAAACGCCGATTTCGCTAAGCTTGTCAATTACGCTTTTCCATTGTGTTGTTGTCAATTCGGGTGTTTCATGTGGTCCTCCAGCGTAACAATGAACGCAGTCGTTTTGGCACCTAAATGTCAAAGCTAAATCCATACGTAGAGGCGCCGAATATTGGTAAGTGAATGGTTCTTCCTTTTCAATCTCCAGAAAAGTAATTGGGTCAATCTTTTCGGTCTGTGCCAATGTGCTAATTGTGTAGACTAGTTTCTCGTAATCCACTTTAGCCATGTCAACGTTCACGCGGTACATTCGGCGAATCTTGGTTAAAACCTCTTTTTCAGGTATACCCTGCATGAAATAATACGCGAAGGCTGTTGCGGTTTGGTTCAAGTGGAGAACTGTGTTGGCGTTGATTACCATGACTCCTATTCCAGATTGTTCGATTCGTAATTGCAAAGACATGCCTGCGAACTTGTCTTCGCCACGGTACATGTAACGTCCAGATGGGACTTTGGGTTTGCTAACGATTTTTTTCAGAAAACTCATTTTAGTGTCCTCCTCCACCTGCACATGCACAAGCGCATGAAACGCAAGCGCACGCACAGGCACATGCGTGACAAGCGCAAACGCAATCTGCTCCTTTGTGTGCTGGTTCATGGGATACTTTTGGCGGTGGCGGAACGATGGCGTTTGCGAATTTTTCTAAGTTAACGACGATATTGTTCGATGTACCCTCCACTGCTGTGGCGATGTTGTTGGCGAAGTCGGCGCCTGGAATCTGTGGCGGTGGACCTGATTGCGATGGGACATTAACGTTTGGAGAGTAAGTGGGGTGTGGATGGTATGTTGTGTAGCCGTACCACCACCAGAACCAGAGTGGGTTTGGCTGGATAACTCTGTCTCTAAACACGGTTTCTGTACGTGTTCGCTGATTGGGGTCAAGCAATAGCCAAAGCAGTTGCTCATCATAAGCATTCGCTGCCAACTCTACGGTTCCGGCTTGCTCTACTTGAGCCCAGGCTTGAGACGCGATTTTTCGGTAGTAATCAACAGTGTCTTTCCGGCTGTAACCCTCCAGTTTCTTCTCCACCGTATCACGTAAGAACATGATTGTTTTGGCAAGCCTCTCCTCATCGAGCGTACCATCCGCTTTAAGTGAGTTCAAGAAATCAATCTCATAGAACCTCAACGGATTTTCTTTTGGACCAGTCTTGTTTTCAAACGGGGGTAGTACTTTTAATTTGAGTGAGGGTTTGGTTTCTTGTGCCCAGACTGCCCTTTTCTGCAGGAGGCTGTAGAGGATTTCGGTTACAATCTGGGGTGGCTTCATGTCGAGGAGATAGGATGCTTCAACAGCAGTTAAGCCGCGTCTTACCCCTAAGGTTTCCATACTAACCTTAGGAGATGCGTAGGAGCTTTTACTTACAGCTCTAAATAACAAAACTAAAATGACAATTGCAAAGAAGACTCCGACAATTCCAAGAATGATGCCAAAACCTCCAAAATCGAATACTCCGCCTGTTTGAAGTGGATTGTAATTTGGCATGAATCTTGATGGAAAAGAAACACCGACCAAGAATTGTTCATTGGCTTGTATGACTGGTTTTTCCCAGTAAACAGCAAAACGACCCTCAACTGTTGAGGTGCCGTTGTAGAAGTTCTGAGTAGTTTTCACGTCGTCTTTTGTTACATCTGGAGGCAAAACGATCTGTATCCGCACATCGCTAATGGATACATCGGATATCCATTGTGGAATAAATTGCATGCCAAAGTTGCCTGGGTTCTGGGTGTCGTTGCTTATCATTCCTGCAACGTTGGTTGTAACTTGGAACCAGACAGAATTGTCCTGCCTGTATACGTGGATTAAAGAGAACGTCTACTCTGTAGTCTCCACCACTACTTGCATCTTCACGGTGAGCGAGTTGCCGTTTTGATCTACTGCTTCGCCAATGGTAAAGTCGCGGTTTGGTTGACCAACATAGAATCCACCCATACTTCCCGAAGTAACAGTCACTGAGATGTTATAGGTTAAGTCGATTGTGCCATCTTGGTTGATGAAGATTTGCGCCCACTCATGATTCACGCTGTAAACTAAGTTTTGAGCGTTGACGCTGCTTGCTACTGAAACCGCCACCGTAAAAATTAGCAAAGTAATCAGGATAAGAGGTACGCGATCTTTACCATTTTGGTTCCTCAGTAACCTCAAAAGTGGTGCCGCAGTACGGGCATTTAATGTATGGTACACCTGACACGATTTTGATTTGGTTTGCATCTATGCTACCGCCACAATTGGGACACTTGATTTGTGCTGCCTTCATTTGTCCTGAGATTTCAAGTTGTTGGATAACCGTTTTGGGTTTGCGAGATACGTAGTAAACGCCTACAATCACTGCTAAACCAACAATGAATAATATTGCGCTGGTTAAAACTCTGGATTGTGCAGCCTGAGCGGTAAGTCCAACGTAGGAAGAAGCTAATGCAAAGATAACTGCGAAGAAGAACAGAATCGTTGCTGCGATGCCGCCAAGGATAGGTAAGATTCTCATAACTAGTTGCTGTGTAAGGTTTGAAGATTTAAACTTAATCCCGCTGTCTATCTTAACTATGTTTGTTACAAAACGCTCTTGGGTTTGAAGAAGCTGCTTCTTGTGATTTTTTAGGCGCTGATAGATGAGAATAGTAATGAGCAGAGATTGCGGTTTTGTGTTTAATTATAATTTATAAGAGAAAGGGGAACTGCTGAGACGAGCGTGGTTTTAGGTATCCATTTTGTTTTTACGTTTAACGCTTTGAAGTGTGGATCGTCAGTTACGACATAGTCGGCTTCACCGGTTTTTACATATGAGGCGATTATGGCGTCAGCAAGGGGCACTTTTCGGTTTGAAAGTAATAGACTCCCCGTTTTCATGGCATGTCGCTCGTCGAATTGCATGATTTGCATACCGCGCTCTTTTAGGACACGTATCCGCGTTTTTGCTGCTTCTTCGCCAATTCTTGCCCCTGCGATTTCAATGAACTCAGCCAAGACAACTGTGGGAACCAAGAGACTTTTCTGAGTTCCTTTTCTAAGAAGTCTCTGGTTTTTCTTCCCATTTCAGGGGTGGCTGGAACTTCCATGAAAAACAAGATTCGAGTGTCAGCGACGCCGGTCAACTCCAGTTTCCCCGACGCTCGTCAAGTTCAGCGAGGATTTTTTTTGAATTCTTTTTCGCCAACGGGCTCCCCGGCTTCTAAGCGGGGTAGGAGTTTGAGTACAATTGTGCCATCTTGGGCTATGATGTCTAAGATTGTGCCTTCTTCTATACCGAGTTTGTTGCGTATTTCTTGAGGAATGGTGACTTGGCCTTTATGTTTTACTCTAAAGCGGGACAACTTAACCACGGTTATACTTATATGGAGTCAAAATTAAGAGGTTTATGCTTAAAGTAAGAAATCACCCATTTCTGTTAAGCTTAACAAGTGCATGAGGATTTGAAATTGGGTTTTTAGTCAGAATCCGCGGTGAAGCGAAAGGTTTGGCTAACTATTTATGGATGTGTCGTTAACTTGTTGGTTGTAAGGTTTTTTGTGACCTTGTGTTACTGAACTACCATTGAGTGTTTACTGCATGTTTGAGCTACAAACCAAAAAAACCCGATTCGCTACTACTAACATTGCATTAATCGGCATCTTTAGTGCTCTATGGGTAGCACTAAACTTGACAGTGGCACCCCTTGGTTTTACACTAACACATCTGCCAACAATCCACAGTGCAATCATCTTTGTCACATTGCTTCTTGTAGCATGGACCACAGGGCAATATGGCGCTGCTTCTTTGGTAGGCATAATAGGATCTGTAATAGTTGTGTTAGCGGGAGGGCCACTTCCCGTGTTGGGCTTTGTTCCAGCGGCATTAATCTTTGACTTACTTTTGTTGCTTAGCCACCATAAATTAAACTTGAAACCAGTTAACGTTGGGATTGCCGTTTTGGCATCTATTATTTGTGCGTACGTTGCCGCAGTTGTCAATGGGCTCTTAATTCTTAATCTTCAGCTCATCTTCACGTTGACTGTTTGGGCAGGCTGGAACATTCTGGGTGCGATAATTGGATTTGCTATAGCCTTGCCTATTCTTGCTGCTTTAGAAAAAGCTGAGGTTAAGAAAGTTAAGGTAGAGTAACCTTCTTGGTCTTGCAATATTTATTTAAACTTGAACCGCCAAACATAGCCATTATATTAATTAATATATACATGGTGCACAATCAAGATACGAGGATGGCACGGCTTGGCATGGTATGATGACCCCTTAACAGTTACTGCAATATTGGCAGTGGTAATCATCGTAGTAATTGCCGCTTCTGGATCCGTAATTTTTTCTATGAGGCGATACCAGAAAAAACCAATAGTTGCCAAAAAGACTCATCAAAAACCAGATCCAGACCTCGAATACAGTAAAATGCCGTTTAAAATTTCTAAAAGTGTTCAAACAAATATGGCTTCCAGCGCAAAAGATGAATTGCGCATGTTAGATTTAGAACGCGACATCCTAGGCGACGCAATAAGGCGACTCTACGAAGCTCATGCTGAAGGAAAAATTACTGAACAAGAACGAGACAAATTAGCTAGCACCTACAAAAACCGGATGGCTCTGATAAAAGAATCAATTTCTAAAGACGAAGGCATCGTTGCGTTGCATGAACTTGAGGGCATGCAGGAAGACCTTATGAAACTCTTCAGCGAACGCTTCGGAGAATTAACAAGTAAAGTTGAAGAACTCAGAACACGAATTGACGTTAAACCCATCCGTGAAATACCGATAAAAATGCCGACTCAAACTCCAACTCAAATAGATACTGAAGAAGAGGACGAAGATGAAGAACCCGCAACTCCTGCAAGCAGCGAAGAGAAACCTAAGAAGAAACGCAAACCTCCAGAAGAAAAACCTGTGGCTAAGAGCGAGGCTGAAAGACGTATAGAATCGATTACAAGTGAAGTTGAGAAAGTTTTAGATAAACTGGGACAGATGGAAATTGAAAGCTAACCTTGATCCAATACAGCAGGCAAAGCAAAACGCTGCTTTAGAAGCAGTTAAACACGTTAAAGACGGATTTATTGTGGGTTTAGGAAGTGGCAGCACAGCGGCGTTTGCCATTGAAGCACTTGGCGAACGAATCAAACAGGAAAATCTGCAAATCATGGGTATCCCAACTTCTTACCAAGCATTCCTGTTGGCAATTGAATGCGGCATCCCAATAACAACATTAGATGAGCATCCATTAATCGATGTAACCATAGATGGCGCAGACCAATTAACCCCCGAACTGTTCCTGATTAAGGGCGGCGGTGCAGCGATGGCGAGAGAAAAAATCGTTGCTTCAGCTTCGAAACTCAACGTCATTATTGCCGACCAACCTAAAAAAACCAAGCTGCTAGGCGAAAACAACCAGTTCGTTCCCGTAGAAGTCTTGCCCTTCGCACTTCCCATTGTTAAAGCGACAATCGCTGCCATGGGTGGAAAACCAGTGGTTCGTGAAGGGAAAGGAAAACTGGGTCCCATAATCACCGACAACGGCAACGCAGTCATAGATGCGTACTTCGGAGAAATAGTGAACCCCGCTGAACTCGCTGTGAAAGTTAAGATGATTCCGGGTGTGGTTGAAACAGGATTTTTCCTCGGCTTAACCGATGTTGTTTATTTAGGGTCAATTGGTGCTGTAGAGAAAATCGAGAAACTACGAAAGTAATCGTCGGATACAAACAACAAGTAAGGCGCCAATAAACGCCAAACACGGTCTTACCCCTTATCGTTTTCTGAAATAATTCGCTATTAGACTCCTCATTTTTCTACTAATTCAATGTTGAACCGCAAAATGTTACCAACTGCGTAGAACTATCATTGTATTGGTCTTCATTATACCTTCGACTCGTCGGATTTTCTCGATGCACTCGTTAACTTCGGTTACGTTCATTCCGCTAATGACTGCAACGATGTCGTATTCGCCTGTGACCTCATAGATTGTTTCAACATTTGGGATAGCTTGAATTTTCTTGGACACTTCCTGCGTTGGATAAGCTGGGTTAGTGGCGAGCAGAGTTATGGCTTGGGCGCCTTCTCCGACGCCGACTTTGACTGTAAATTTTCTTATGACGCTCTCATCAGTTAATGTCTTGATTCGCTTCCTTACAGCGCCTTCAGATAAGCCTACTTGGGCGCCTATGTCGCCGTAGCCTGCTCTTCCGTCGTCTTTTAGGATTTTGATGATTTGCCTGTCTTTTTCGTCCATTTTTTCAGTCGAAAGACTATTGGAGTGATAAAATTTAACGTTTTCCATCGTTGAGGTTGAAGTAGCAATGCGGAAATCGTTGTTTTGGCTCAGTTATTATACGTTTTTTGTGTCTTGTGCAACCGAAAAATGCTGTACCAAATGAGACATTAACTGTTTAAGTTGTAACAAATAAGTCAAAATGTTTAAAAGAAACTGGAAATGATTTGATTGACATTTCCCAACATAAAAAAAGTGACGAATAAAAAATGATTAAACCTGTACACTCGAACCTACAAGAAATGAAGGCTATTAACAAAGCGAAATGTCCCGACTGCGACGCAGAACTTGATGTTCCAGCAGACACAGAGAAAGGCGAAATCGTAAGTTGCCCGGGCTGTGGACTTGAATTAGAAGTTAAACAGATAAAATGCGGCTGTGTTGACCTTCAAGAGTTAACGATTGAAGGGGAAGACTGGGGCGAATAAACAGACTTCAATCAGTTTATTTTCTTATTCTAACTCTATTTTTAGACTAATATCTTTCCACGGATGCTGAAAGCGATGAGCATTGCACTTTTGTACGAGCGCTCGGAAAACGACGAAAACGGCATCAAACTCACCGCCCAGCAACTCGGCATCGACTTAACGTTTATTCCTTTCCGCAAAATTGCGTTGTCCATTTCCAAAGACTGGTTTTAATGCCAAGACAAAAGGCAAAGACTACACAAGCGCCATTATGGACACAAAGGTTGTGCTTAATCGTGCGCAGAGTAAAAATCGGCGTCTCCAAGCCTCATACATCATGGAGATGCTGGGCAAAAAAACCCTAAACTCATCCCAAATCGAATTCATCTGCTACAGCAAATACCGCACCCTAATGCACCTCTTCAAAGAAGGTATACCAATTCCAAAAACCGTTTTCGTTCCCTGCGACGCGACTGATACTCTAAAAAATGGCAGAGAAATCCATAACGAAAAAGACATAGCAGACTTATTCCAACAAGAAATTCCTATAGAAGAAGGAATCGTAATCAAAGCAGATGCTGGAACCCACGGAAAAATGATAATGCTCTCCCAGAACCGCGAGGAACTGGAAGCAAACATCAAAGAAACAAAAACCAGTATCATTAACCCAATCGGCGTTGTCGCCCAGGAACTTATCCAGAAATGGTTCTACGACTTACGCATAATAGTATCCAAAGAAAAAGGAAAAGAGCCCGTTTGTTACCACACGTCGATGGCACGTGCAGGATTCAAAGATTTTCGCACCAACACTTTCCTTGGCAACCTGGTTTTCCACGCTAAACTGCCTCTAAGTATTCAAGAGTTAGCTGTGAAATGCGGCAAAACCCTCGGCAAAGGCAGTGAAGCTTGGATATTTGCTTTGGATGCCATGGTAAACGTTGGAGAAAACAAGAACTCAGATGATGTTTACTTGAAAGGCGAGCTTGACAAGGCAGCCGAAGCATTTGTGCCAGTGCAAAAAGTAAAAGTAGATGACACTCGCCTAACCGATTTCCAAACATGGACCGGCAAGCTTGAAAAAGCATTCCAAACTTACAAGAACACTCAAGCATACGAAAACATTAAAAATATAATTGAAGAAAGTGTAGAAAAAAATAAGAGCGCCTTAGTATTTCACGAGTCGAATTCTTGCCCAGAGTTCTGGGAAAATACGCGTTTGGCCACGGGGCTTAATGTGGCAATTCCGCTCTTAAAAGGCGCTCAAAGTCTAATTGAATAGTAATCAAAACAAACAGAGGATAAGAAAAATGCGAATTGGAATAATCGGTGGTTCAGGATACGTTGGCAGTGAACTGTTAAGACTGCTGCTAATGCATCCGCAAGCAGAAGTAACTATGGTTACTTCACGCCAAAGCGCAGGCGAATTCGTTTTCAACATACACCCGAACCTTAGAGGTTTAACTCAACTAAAATTTGTGCCCCAAGACATGGCTGAGCTTCAGAAGAATTGTGACTTAGTTTTCACAGCTACCCCACACGGCGGCTCCGTTAACTTGGTTCCTAAACTCTTAGAAGCAGGATTGAAAGTCATCGATATGAGCGCAGATTTCCGGCTCAAAAACCCAGCTGACTACGAAACCTACTATGGCTGGACACATGCCCATCCAGAAATGCTAAAAGAAGCAGCATACGGCTTGCCCGAGCTTCACCGAGAAGAAATCAAGAAAGCCAAACTCGTAGCTTGCCCAGGATGCATGGCAACATCCGCGATTCTCGCCTTAGCACCCATAGTGAAAGCTGGTTTGATTGAGAAAGACAAAATCGTCGTGGACCTCAAAGTTGGTTCTTCAGGTGGAGGCAGCAAACCAACCCCATCATCACATCACCCTGAACGCTTCGGCGGAGTGCGCCCCTACCAAGTCGTTGGGCACCGCCACACAGCCGAAGTCGAACAAGAATTAAATGCACTCTCAAGTGACCCAGTCAAGATCTCCTTTACCCCACATGCAGTAAACATGGTACGCGGCATACTCTCAACCATCCACGCCTTCCCCAAACAACCAATAACCAGCAAAGACCTCTGGAAAGCACTTCGCGGAATGTACGGAACTGAACCCTTCATTCGCCTAGTAAAATACCAAAAAGGACAATACCAATTACCAGACCCCAAAATAACCATAGGAACAAACTTCTGTGACATCGGCTTCGAAATTGATGAACACGCAAACCGCCTCATACTTTTCTCAGCCATCGACAACATGTGCAAGGGCGCATCTGGGCAAGGAGTACAATGCATGAACCTACTCATGGGAATAGATGAAACCACAGGCCTTGTGAGCACTGGTTTCCATCCGATGTGACCGCCATGCTGCTTGTTATTAAGATGGGTGGAAGCATCCTAAAAGAAGGCGCCTCAACAGACTTAATCGCCGACCTAAAAGAAGTCGCCAAAGAAAACAAGATTGTATTAGTCCACGGCGGAGGCGTAGAAGTCACCGAAATCGCGTCCAAACTGGGCAAAGAACAAAAATTCATCATCTCCCCCGAGGGCTTTAGAAGTCGTTTCACTGACAAAGAAACAATCGAAATCTACACCATGGTTATGGCAGGAAAAATCAACAAACAAATAGTTCTTGCTTTAGAAACCCAGGGTATCCAAGCCGTCGGTTTAAGCGGACTTGACGCTGCAATCCTCAAAGGAGAACGAAAAACCAAATTAATCGCAGTAGACGAACGCGGCAGAAAAAAAGTTATGGACGGCGGCTACACAGGCAAAATTACCAATGTTAACACGGAACTGCTCAGTTTGCTTCTCGAGAAAGGCTATCTACCAATTGTGACGCCAATAGCTTTGAGCCAAGACTTTGAGCCGTTAAACGTGGATGGCGACCGAACAGCAGCGACTATTGCAGGTGCATTGAAAGCAGACAAACTAATCCTGCTAACTGACGTTGAAGGTTTGATGCTTAAAGGCGAGCGTGTTTCCAAAATAACTTCAACCGAAGTCAAAGAAGTTCTCTCCAGCATCGGAGGCGGCATGAGTACCAAAGTCCATGCAGGCTTGGAAGCGTTAAGTCATGGGGTCAAAGAAGTCCTTGTCACTTCAGGCAAGATTAAGCAGCCAATTACTTGTGCTTTGAATCATCAGGTTGGTACAGTGATAACCAGTGAATGAAAAAACCATAATGGAAACTGAAAACCGCTACTTGGCAAACGTATTCGCCAAAAAACCCATAGTTCTCACAAAAGGTAAAGGCGCAGCTTTTATGGGACATTACTGGCAAAGAATACGTGGACTGCGCAAGCAGCTACGGCGTTGCCGCACTGGGGCACTGTCACCCAAAAATTGTGGCGGCTGTAAAAGCTCAAGCGGAACAACTAATCACGTGCCACAGCTGCTACTATAACGATAAACGGGCTGAATTTATAGAAAAACTAGTAAAGATAACGCCCAAAGGGTTAGACAAAGCATTTCTCTCAAACAGTGGAGCTGAATCCGTCGAATGCGCCATAAAACTTGCTCGCAAATACACAGGTAAACCCGAAATAATCGCTTTAATGGGGGCATTCCATGGCAAAACTATGGGTGCATTATCAGCCACATGGGATAAAAAGTATCGCGAACCGTTTATGCCTCTAATTCCAGAAGTCAAACATGTTGCACCTGATAATGCCGAAAAAATCCGCGAAGCTATAACCGACAAAACAGCTGCCGTCTTAATGGAGCCAATCCGCGGAGAAGGCGGCGTTCGTGTTCCACCAGACGGATATTTGCAAGAGGTCCGGGAAATCTGCAACGAAAAGAACGTACTGCTAATATTTGATGAAGTACAAACGAGCTTTGGACGCACCGGAAAATTGTTCGGTTGCCAAAACTGGAATGTCACACCTGACATTATGTGCTTGGCAAAACCTTTTGCAGGCGGATTACCCATAGGCATTACAGTCGCTAAAGAAAACATAATGGCATCGCTTAAAATTGGTGAGCACTCAACTACTTTTAGCGGAAGCCCACTTGTCTGTGCAGCAGGATGCGCCGCCATAGATGCACTTTTGGAAGAGAAACTCGCTGACAAAGCCGCAGTGAATGGTAAATACTTCAAATCACAACTGGAAGGTTTGCAAGCTAAACATAAAATCATAAAGGAAGTCCGTGGCTTAGGCTTGATGCTTGGCATGGAGCTACGCTTTGACGTTCACAACGTTATTCTGAAGGCACTTGACAGAGGCATTCTGGTCTTGGATGCTGGAAGAACCGTCGTCCGCCTACTGCCGCCACTCGTGATTGAAAAAGCACAAATCGACAAAGCAATTGCAGTTTTAGACACAGTGTTGGGAGAAGAAGAAAATGAGCGAGCAAGCAGTACGGTTCCTAACTAACCTTCTAGGCATTTATAGCCCATCAGGAAAAGAAGGGGACGCAGCCAACTTCTTAGAATCAGAAATGAAAAAGATGGGCTTTGAAGTCGGCAAAGACGCAATCGGAAACGTTATCGGAGTCGTTGGCGAAGGCGAGCCCGTTATCTTGTTATGCGGTCACATGGATACAGTGGCTGGACATCTGCCGCTTCGAATAGAAGAAGGCAAAATCTACGCTCGAGGCGCAGTAGACGCAAAGGGTCCCCTTGCCGCAATGATTATGGCTGCACTTGCAGCTTCCACAGAAACTGGGTTTAAAGGAAAAATATTGGTTGCCGCGGTCGTTGAAGAAGAAGCTACCAGTCGAGGCGTCAAACACCTAATCACTCAAGGAATAACAGCTGACTACGCCATCTTTGGCGAACCTAGCGGCGTCGAAAACGTAACCATCGGCTACAAAGGGCAAATCCAACTTAAAATTGTCCTCAAAACTGAGACAGGGCACGCTTCAACGCCTTGGCTCTACGATAACTCATTGGAGAAAGCCATTGAGCTTTGGGAACAAATCAAACATGCATCTTCCTACCCCTCGCTTGATCCCTCAGCAAGCCCATACAACGCTGTCACAGCCTGTTTAGTGAAACTTGTCGGCGGAAGAGCCACCTCAGTTGTTCCCTTCGAAGCAGAAATGAACCTTGACGTCCGAGTGCCAATACAATTCTCAACTGATCAGGTTTTTGAGCAAATACAGAAGATAATAACCAAATACCAAGCTGCCAACCCAAAGGTCTCCGTGAAAGCAACTGTCCTTGACACCGTTGAGCCCTTTGAAGTAAACAAAGCTTCACCCCTCGTCCATGTGCTGGCTTCGTCGGTTCGAAAAGTGCTAAACAAACCAGCGACGCTTCTGCACAAAACAGGAACAGGCGACATGAATATTCTCGGAAAAGCCATGAACCTGCCCATCGTCACGTATGGACCAGGTGACTCACACCTCGACCACACCTTAGAAGAAAACATTGAAGTGAAGGAATATTTGGATGCCATTTCAGTCTACAAAGAAACCATCATGAAGCTGGCTGAGCTCTATAATAACAGGGCAGAAAGCCAAAAACAAGCAAACAGCTAAACATCTATTTTATTGACGCGTGCATAGAACAATCTGCTTTAATGTGATAGTTGTCAAGCAATCACAATAATATTTATACCTTTGAATGGATATGCTTGGTATAACCAGGTTGAAAGGCAACCATGACAGAGCCAAGTTTAGACCAAAAAATACCTCAAAAAAGATTCTCAACTACGCCCTTCCTAATAACTGGTCTCATCCTCTTTATCCTTGGACTGCTGTCAATTCTTCATCAAGTTACACTTTACAACATTCTATCTCATACTTCTCCCTGACCCGCAAGCAATCGACTTCTTTGGAATCATGGTGCAAGTAGCTGGGCAATCAATGGTTATTCTAAGCTTCACCAAATCCAAATCAAACAAAAAAATGAAAGATATGCAAGCAAAAACACAAGAGACCACCGGAGGCTTCAAAGAGAAATTCAAGCAATTCCAAATCATCCTACATACAGCAACCTCAGCAAATAATAGCTACCATGCAAACACAAGATTCAACGTGTTTTTAACAGTGTTTGCATTCTTTTTATTGATGGAGAAATGCATGAACAAAGACGGATATGTTTCTTCCATCAAAGAACGCGAGCTCTTAGAGGGGCATATGAAAGCCGTTCGAGTTAAAGGCAACCCGATTTTGTTAGTACGCAAGAATGGCGAAGTATTCGGTCTTTTCAACCGTTGCCTCCATATGGGCTGCTCCTTAGAGGGAGGCATACTAACCGATTACATTTTGATGTGTCCCTGCCATGGATGGAAATACAACGTACGCAACGGGCAGTACACCGAAAACCCCCTAACAGCGTTGCAGACTTACCAATGCAAAATCGAAAACGGAAAAATACTCGTAGAAATCAAGAAACAAAAATAGCGAATTGCATTCTATACACGCGTTTAATTTTAGGGGCAAATGTAGGATCAAATATTTTTTCCATTTATCCAGTTAACGCCGGTAACTTCTGATATTTCTTTTTTCAGAGCAACCAGGTCTTCTATTCCCAGGTCCTTGATATCGTTCTTTCCAACAATTCTCATTAAATTTGCAACTTCAATATTTGAAACATTAATGAAATTTGTAAGCTTACGAACTCCCTCATCAACATCTAGTCTCTGCACTAAAGCCGGATCATTTGTAGTTACTCCGGTTGGACAATGTCCCGTGTGACAGACTCTGTATTGCTGACAGTTTATAGCTATCAGAGCAGAAGTTCCAATGTAAACTGCGTTTGCTCCAAGGGCAAGACACTTTGCGAAATCCGCTGAGGTTCTCAATCCTCCCCCAGCAATCAAACTAATTTTATTCCTTTGGCCAATTTTCTTCAAATGCCTGTCAGCTCTTGGTAGAGCTGCCACAATGGGGATTCCAACGTTTTCTCTAACAAAGAATTCAGTTGCCCCTGTTCCCCCGCCAAAGCCATCAAGAGAAATAAAATCTACACCGGCATTGGCTAAAATTTCAACATCCTCTTCAACATTTCCGCAACCTATCTTGGCTCCAACTGGAATTCCATCAGTTAATTCCCTTAGCCATCTTACTTTTTCTTTAATTTCTTCTTGATTTCTTATGTCAGGGTGATGTGCAGGAGTGAATAGGGCTTCTTTTTCTTTTAGCTCCATCAACTTTGCAAGTTCAGGCGGCACTTTTTCTGCAGGCAATAGACTCTCCCATCCTGGAAATGCGCCTTGACCGAACCTGATTTCTACTGCTGAACTTTTCTTTAGAATCTCTTCAGTTACTCTAACCCTTCCACTGGAGTATTGTACAATCAGATTTTTTGATGCAATATCCAACTCTTCTGGTAGAACAATATCTTCTCCCGCGTTAATTCCCAGATTTAAATTCGAGGCGACTTTAGCCAGAACCAACCTCACATTTTTGGATACCGCGCCATAGCTCATCCCACTGAACATAATTGGAGAGGAAACTTTCAGAGGCTTTTTTGCTTCTGGTCCGATAACAGCCTTTACGCTTACTTCTTCGTTTGTGTTGAGAGGAATTTTAGAAACTTGCGCAGGTACGAAATGAAGGTCGTCAAGAGAAAATGGCATTTTTTTAAGTGGACCCCATAGAACAAAGCATGCTTGCTCCTTTGTCCGCCACGTTAATTATTTCAGCGATTTTAGAGTAAATTTCTTCTCTCTCATCTGAGCCCTTTTTAATCATGAGATTTAGCCTTCACAGACTTCCTTATTTAGCTAACTATCATCATTCCTTCACAAACATTCTGTAATGTTCGCACACGTGGTTGTTTCACCATTATTTTGCAAGGCATTATTCCAAAAAATAGTAAAAAAAATTAGCGGTGAACAATAGTTGCTTTAATTTCCAATCTATATTTATACCGCCTATGCCAGTTTCTAATAAACACAGGTGCTTGATTTGAAAACATTCGAATTAACAATCCCCCAACAGTACCTAGACCACATCAAAAAAGAAATAAAAACACCAAAACGACCCAACACCGATCTCTTAGAACTCTGGCTAGAACGAGAATTAAGCATCGAAAACAAAGGCACATACGGAAACCTGCCGACCGACGAAAGCCACGTAACCGTGGAAGTTCTACCAAACGGAAACTACAAAGTGATAATTTCCGATGCATGTTTTGGAATGATTACCTCTCATGTGCAGCCAGAACCCCACAGCCACAAAATCCACAACGAAGACATATTCCACTGCTGGCTCGACCTAAGAACAAACAAAATCCACGCCGAAGAACACATAAACGTCAAAGAAACAACATAAACCTCCCTTCTGTGGAAAACTTAATCCAGTTGGACCTCAGCGATATCCGAAATGCCAAAACACAATTGAACCTGGACAAGTTAAATGCGGCAACTATGCTTTTCACTTCAGCTAAACTGCCTAAATTGTGAAAAACTAGCAATCTTCTAACAAGGAATAGATTTCGTCACAACCACTACAACAACCAAACAAACCCCAAAAAACAACCCAACACAAAAAACCAACCCACCACAAACCCCACAACAAAATAAACACACAAAAAAACCAACAACAACCAAACAAAACCACAGAAAACAAAGGTCAGCAAGGCCAAAAACCTGTCCTTTTTCGCAAATTAAACTTTTCTTCCAATGAAACATTTTTCCAAAAATCCGATTAACCAGAGATTATGACGTTGGAACCAAGAATTTTGGTACAGCTGAAAAGTCCTAAAAAATTAATAGTCTTCTAACATTGGTTTTTTGGGTAACGTCTTTAAGAATAAGTCGAGGTACATACAATAATCCTCGATTAGTTAATTCGAGCGCATTTCAGAAGGAGGCAACATTCGGTTGAGCAGTGATGACGACTTAAATTTAGAGTATTCGCATAAAAAGAAGCGAAGCAAAGATTCCTTAACTGCCTCCGGAATCGCCGAGTACATACGTTTCAACTGCTGCCCACGTTTCTTTAAACTACAGATAGACGACGATGAAGAGGCGGATAGCCGCAAATGGCCTGAAGCATTTAAGCCTATCAGCCCCCTGCTTTACGGTGCAGGCAAAGAGCTTGAAGCCAAAAAAGTAGCAGAACTCAAAGAAAAAGCAGCCCAATACCATGACTTTAACAAGTATGTAGAAAACGAAATTTCCTCTTTCAATAATTTGAAAGAGTTAATTGAAGCTCAGATTTCTTGCGAAGAAAAAGAAGATTCCAAGCCAGTTTTGCTTTATCAAGTCCCCATGAAAGGTCAAATAGGTGTCTGGAAAATTAAGGGCATTGCTGATTTGATTGCTATTTGGCCTATCAGAAACGGAAAAGTTAAGGTTAGGATTTTTGAGCTCAAATCATCTTGGATGGAGCAGACTGCTCATCGAATACAAGTAGCCATCTACGTTTTGCTCCTTTCCAAAGAACTAAGCAGACTCTCATCAATAATTGATCTGGAAGGTGGAGTGATTAATAGAGAGACCAGTTTGGAAAGTCTTGATCCCGCATGTCTTCCAAAATTTAAGCTTAGCCCCTTAATTCAGGATGTTGAGCGTTTACTTGCTAAAAACGGCGAGTTGAACCGGGTTCACGAGACTCCTTTGCCAGAAGTTGAGTACCAGCTAGGTGTAAGATGTGACAATTGCGGGTTTAATGAATGCTGCATTGTTTGTGCAGTCGAAAATGAGAGCATAGCTTTGCTGAATTTGAGTAGGGGCGAGCAGAGGGCTCTTGGTCATTATGGTATTGAACGATTAGAAGATTTGGCAAAACTAAAGGTTGTTAAGGACAAAAGCGATTTGCGTCCTTACGATTTCACAAGCCTCCCAGACAAAGACGTAGAGAAGGTTCGTTTAATAGCTACTGACCGCGTTGTTGGCGCCAAATTGAACTGGCTTGTTCAACGTGCCCAGTATATGTTGGGAGGAATTCGACCCAGCAGCCCGTTCGCCAGCAAAAGCAGATGGATGCCATGGTTAACTGGAACAGGGTACGGTGGCCTTCCCGAGGACAGTCCTTCAGATGGAATGGATTCAGCACTTCTGTTTAGACCCGACGGCATGATTCGAATTTACCTTTTCGTCGAAAGAGACTACATGCTAGACGTTATTTCGATGATTAGTGCAAGAGTAAGTTGCACCCGTTATAAGGGTGAGCCTTTGAGTGTTTCGCGTATTATTAGCAGTCTCCCAGACGACCGAAAATTATGTTTAGATGAAGAAAAGAAACTCCTGGAAGCTTTCTTCCAAAACCTCACCCAAGCAATAACAAAAATAGCAATCGAAGTAGGCAGTTCCGACGAAGCTCCAATTCACCTTTATTTCTTCAGCCGAGGAGAACGAGACGTCCTTATGGAAGCGGTACGGCGCCAACCCACTTTGATGAGTGCTAGAGCAATCAGGGACCTTTTGGGACTAAGACAAGCCATCGACCAACCCATGTTCTCAATCCTCCAAGACGAAGTCGTTCATAGAAAAGCCCTAAAGTTTGCCAGTTCTGGACTCCTGCCTATTCTTGAACAATCGGGTTTTTTCGACAATAAAAACTGGATGGCAAAACGCCAAGATGGCTCTTTAGTTGATCTGCGCCTGGTTTTCCGCGATGGAATGTTTAATTATTCACTTCCTTACCACAAAAACCCCAATGGAACAATTGCTTTTCTTAGAAAAGAATACGAACCTAAAGACGGATACTATCCTGCACGGGCTCGATTCAGTAATCAAATACCCATAGAGTACTTGTGGGCTGCTAAAGGTCGCTTAGACAATTATGAAGAAAAAGGCACCGCGAAGGTTATGCTCGAAAAGCGTAAGTGGTGCGATTATACACAAAGAACACGGCGGATTTCTGACGAAGAGCTCACTTTGATGGGTTCAAAGATTTGTATGGCGCTTGAACACATTGAGCGGTCATTGTCAATTCGTAACAGGCGATTGGGCAAGAAGCCTATTGCGATTCCAAAGATTTCAGAATTTACTTTGGGCTTGGCAACTTTGGAACGTAGTTGCAGAGAGTTTCTTGACTTAGAGTATTTTTCTAAGCGCCAAGAAATGTATCAGCATTACGCTTTGCTTCCCTATCAGCGAGTAGCTTCGGGTAGGTCACTAATTTTCGAGGTCACAGGTATCACGGAATCTGAAAAAGATTTTGTGGTCAAAGGAAAACTTGTTTACGAAGGCATAGGAATGCCAAAAGCTGATTGCATTGCTAATGCTTGCAGAGTTAAAGGCGCAGATGGATCAAGCTCAGGCGACTGGATGGTTGTAACCGAGCTGAAGCGCAATGGACAGGGTCAGTTTGAGGAAGCCCAAAGACGCTCCCCCTCCGAAGTTGAAAAATCAGCTCGAGCAATCGTTGACAAAGTAGATGTTCGAAAATCTGAAATAATTATTAATGTTGTCAGTTGGCCAAGTGGCAAAGGCAGAAAATACAGCGCATGGCACAATCTTCCAACAACAGACCCTGAAAAAGCCAAAAGCAAGTACATGCAGCTTTTCGAAGTTGGAAGAATCTACATTTTGGATGAGTTGGCGGACGACATCATTTCTGATCGAGCAGCTAAATGTCTTGACTATGCGGGCAACAACGTGCTCTATGGTTTGTTGGCAAATTTCTTGGCAGGCAAAACTGAAGTCTCTTCACACATTGCTTTATCAAGGGAAGGCGCTTTGCAATTTCTAAAGTGGGTTGAGGGTAGGCACTTTTCTCCTAAAGCTGAACAGCAACTTTTCATTGAACGCGTTTTTGGCAAAGAACAAATAGTTATGCTTCAAGGTCCGCCTGGAACGGGAAAAACTGAGACTTTGCAGTTAACGGTTTTAGCTCATGTTGCCGCCCATCGAGCCAAATCAAGATGCCGGGTATTGATGGTTGCTCCAACCCACAAAGCAATTCAAGAATTCGTTAGTAAACTCGCACGTTGTTGGCAAGAATATTGTCGAGAAGGTGGTAACGACTTAAAAGACCTGAATATTTACCGGGTTCTAAGTACCTCCATTTCTTCAGCTAAACCCATTGATGGAGTCAAATACGTTAACTATAACGAAGATGAAGAAACCGTCAAAGAACTCACAGATTGTTTGATGAACCAGGCATCGTTAACATCCCCTGCTTCAGGTTCTGACCCCTTAATACTATGCTTAACCCCTCCCGGGTTATACGGTTTAATGAAGAAAATCGGAGATTCAGAGCCGCCCTGGGGGGAAGCATTCTTTGACTTGCTCGTTGTTGACGAAGCAAGCATGATGCGTTTGCCAGAGCTAATTCTTTCAGGCTCTTTTCTTTCTAAAAGCAGCCAAATCCTCGTTGCAGGAGACCATCGACAACTACCTCCAATTCAAGCCCACAACTGGGAAAAAGAAGACCGCCGAACACTCGAAGAAATGGCATCCTTCCTATCTGCCATGGATTTTCTACGTTTATTACGCCAAGAAGATCTTGGCATTGAACGAATCAGTTGTAAACATCCCTCAAATATTCCAGCGGAACGGTTATGTGAAAGCCACAGGTGCCATTCGATCGTAGCAGAGTTCTTGAGAGAATGGGTTTATGAAAAGGACAAGATTGATTTTCGCTCAGACCAAAAACAAACATTGGCAGATTCGCATGCCAAGACTGATGGTTTAAGGGTAGTTTTGGAGCCCGAGAACGTTTTCGTCTTGATTGTTCATGATGAAGCTGAGAGTTTCCAGTCAAACTTGGTGGAAGCTTCGATTGTTGAGGCTTTAGTTCGTAACGTGAAATCCGAAGGTATCGGTGTGATTACTCCGCATAACGCCCAGAAAGGTTTGTTAAAAAACATGCTCTCCGAAGGCTGCCAAAACGCCAGAGTTGACACAGTTGAGCGCTATCAAGGCGGTGAAGCAGACTTCATAATAATCTCTTCCACAGTTAGCGACCCCGACTACGTTCGCAGTGAAAGCGATTTCCTACTTAATCTTAACCGAATTAACGTAGCGATTTCACGTATGAAGAAAAAACTGGTAATCATCGCCAGCAGGTCAATTTTTGAGTTCATGCCGCAGGACGCCAAAGACTATGACAAAGCACTTTTGTGGCGTGGGATTGCCCAGACGGTTGGGTTTACTGCTGACTCGAAGGCGCAATGGACAGGTAATCTATCAGAGCTTCTTGGAAACGAGTCGGCTCCAGTCAAAGTTGAAGTTTACGTCAAATCTGCAAAGAAGACGACATAATTATGAATTGCTAATAAACTACTGAGCGATGTACAAAATTTGTTTCTATCGATTTTACTCTGTAACTTCGCTTTAGAACTTTCTTGCTCAGTTAGAAGCAACTAAATCAACGCCTAAAAAAGACTATTAGGGACTAAAAAGACTAAGCCTGCAGACGCCACAAGCCCCAAAACAGAAAAGCAGCCCAAAACAAGCCCAGACAAGATTTTTGGCGCAACAAACATTTCTTCTTCTATCAGACAGAGCAAACAAACCTATTCATCAATGAACATTAACTCCAAAGATACCGCTTAAACAAAGACAACTAAAAACTCACAATTCCTATCCATCCTACACCTTTCTGCACCACGACCAGAGACTAATCAAAGAATAAACAACAAAAGCAACCCCAAAAAAATTGAACCATTTTTGTAAACACAATTGTTGGTGTTCTTTTATTGAAAAAACCTTAATCAATTATTTTCTACGCCTATTTTGACAAAGCAAAAAAATTGATTCTGCAGCCCTCAACTACTTCTAGTTGTTAGAAAAAAAGCATGTCAATTTTTGAAATTGTTACTGCTATTTTCAGTTTGCGAAAAACATAAATGAAACGGCGGCTCATGCAACTTTATAGGTTATAGTGTTTTAAGCAATCAAAACGTTTTGGAGTTGAAGTCGTAATTGGATCATACAATCATTCATTTTGAGATTCCTGCGAAAAATATTCAGGCACTTAAGAGTTTCTATGAGAATGTTTTAGGCTGGAAAATAATCAAAGCTCCCTTGAGTGGTATGGATTATTGGATTATTCAAACAGTCCCAACTGACGAGAAAGGTATGCTACTGAGACCTGGTGTTAATGGCGGACTTTATCCACAAACCCCCGATATGCCAGGTGCCACTCAGGTAAACTACATTAGCGTTGAAAACATTGACGAATACATAACCAAAGTCACCGCAGCAGGAGGAAAAATCATCGTACCTAAACAACAGATTCCAACAGTTGGCTCAATTGCAATAGCAGCTGACCCCGAAGGTAACTCCTTTGGATTAATTCAGCCAGAAATGCCCACAACATCTCCATAACCTCAAACAAAAGACAAACACCAAACTTTTTCAAGGAGAAATAGGGTGGAGTTTACTAGATAAATGAAAGATCTAGACATTCTCCACCTTAGATTACACAATACTGGTCTTAGTGCTTCTCCTTTTAAAAACCCTGAAGATGTAGTTGCACATTTAGGTGCGGTGCAAGCACAAGATTTTGCTGCTGCAAAATGGGCAGTTGGCATGAGAATGCAAAAAGCCACAGATGAAAACGTTGAGAAATCCTTTAACGAAAGCAAATTCTTGCGCACCCATATAATGCGCCCCACTTGGCATTTTATTTTGCCCGAAGACATTCGATGGATGCTTGAATTAACCAGTCCACGAGTTAAGAGAATACTTGCCCCTTACGACCAAAAACTCGAAATAACCAAGGAAGTGCTTTCAAAAAGCCACGTTATAATTGAAAAAGCATTAGAGGGCAAAAAAAATCTAACAAGAGCGGAACTTGCAGACCATCTTGAAAAGAAAATGTTGCCTGCTCGCGGACAAAAACTTGCACACATTTTAGCCTATGCCGAATTAAACGCTCTAATATGTAGCGGACCAAGAAAAGGCAAACAATTCACTTATGCTTTGCTTGAAGAGATAGTTCCAAAACGAAGGAAGTTAACCCGAGAAGAAGCATTGGCAAAGCTCGCTCTAAAATATTTTACAAGTCACGGACCAGCTCAAAAGAGGGACTTTGCATGGTGGTCAGGATTATCCTCAAAGGACGCAGATGAAGGAATAAACTTGATCCAACCAAAACCAAATCAAACCAGTTTGAATGGGAAGACCTATTGGTTTTTCCCTAAAACAAACGATGAAGGGTCTGATTCGTCGATTATCAACTCAGATCATCAAGCTTTCTTGTTATCAATCTATGATGAATACACAATTGCTTACAAAGATAGGAGCGACATTAGTGAACAGCGTGACATTGAGAGAATGATTTCAATGGGTAACGCTCTTACAACGGTAATTATTTTGGATGGAAAAGCCGTTGGCACATGGAAGAGGGTATTGAAAGAAAACTCGGTTGAAATTAAATTGAATCCTTTTAAGAAACTCAATGAAGACAAGTTGTCGCTTATGAAAAAAGCCGCTGAAAATTATGGAAAATTTCTAAATAAAAACATAAGTGTTCTTTCTTGATGGGAACAGATATGATTGGGCAAGGGTTTACTCTTAGTTTGATGTCATATCTTTTTAATTAGAAAACTTTTGTATTAGTGAATTATCGCGCTTCTTTTCAAACTACTTCAATAAAAGTTGAAATCTCTGTATTATCTGAGAACAATATTGAAAGATATCGAACTTACTCCACAAATTGCTCAAGATACTTGATTATTACTGCATATGCTTCTTCGCCATCAGGACCGAACCTATCGTTGTTGCGGTCAATATTGATTATTGCTTCACCATCAAATTCTCCAACAGGCTCGTTATACTTAATTCTAAAAACACATCTTACAACTTCGTCACCATTCACCTGAAAAGTCAGCAAAGGATACTTAACCCCAGGCAAATGTAAATCATATTTTCCTTCTACTTTGGATTCAATAATAAAATCCTTCGTTTCTTCTAGCCTAAGAAGACTCCAAAGAAGTGATTCTTTGTACGGAGCAAAACAAGTTTGCTCTTCCAATTCAGCCTTTTTCCTTACCTCTGTAATCTTCGCGTCAAGTGTGTCTATGTCCCAAAGTTCGATACCGAACTTCTGAGCATCAACTTTGGCTCGATGGGTAAAAAGCGAAGCAGTTAAAACAATTGAACCAGTGCAGCCGTATGTACCCTTTGCTTCTTGAGACTTTAAGATGACTGAATTCGACACCTTGCTATTATTCAGAGTCTTTGTAGTTAGGATCGCAATTTTCTTGTCATCCTTTGTAGCCACCAAGCAAACGTCTGAATCAACTGAATGACTCTCTGGGTGAATTTCATAACCTAATTCTTCAAGAAGCCACTTAGCAAACCTTTCAAATTCCCGCTCCGAAAGACTGTCAACCGAGTAAACACTTGTTTTTAACAGCTCAGATGCATCTGATTTTTCCAACACTTGTCCTACAAAATATTGCCCAGATTTGTTTACTTTCTGACAGCATTCCTTTTCTATTCTGGCAGCCAATTCCTCTGCTTTATAGTCCGGAATCTGCAGTTTCTCTTGCAAAAAATCTGCGATATCGATATTTGGGTATCGCTTCATTATTTCTTCTAATACGCCGTTTAATTTCAAATAGCTCATCTTAATGCTCCTCCGCTTTGTTTTTGGATGCATGTTTTGGGCATAATTGTCGCTTGAACTCGTCTGTATATGTAAGATTGAGTTTTGAGAAAACTTTACCACACACATCGCAATTTCCATAATGATGAATGCATACACTTGAATTGTCATGGCTACATTTGAATTCCAACAACCGACTGTGTCTTTTTCCGCAAACTGAGCAGATGAAGCCTGAATCATGTTCAAAATACTCATTTAATGTTTCATCTAACGATAAAGCTGCTTTTTTTGAATAAATTTTGGCAGTATCTATGGATTGTCTGATACAGTTTTTGCAGACGTAGAGTGAATCCTGTGTTGCGTATCCTTCAGAGAAAGTTTTTCTGCAAACAGGGCAGCTAACTTCTGAATTATGATTGATGCCTAAGACCATAGAGGACCGAATAGTTGAATTATTGTCAAGTTTTACTTCGAACTTGATTTTGGTTGTGTTGATTACAATTAAATTGATGAATTTTACTGCAATATTAGTTATGAACGATTCTTCTTCACTTCTTAGAAGCAACTCGTAGTTGATTCGCCATTGAGGTAGGTCAAAATCATGTTTTCTAGAAATTACTTTTTCGCGGCGTTCCCGTCTAAGTCTCTTATCGAAGCTTCTTAGTTTAGACTTTTTCTCCCTGCTAAGGGCTAAGTCAAAAAGAACCAACTTTTCCTTAACGATAATTTCCAACTTTTCGTCCGCAACTGCTTTCAGCTTTTCAAAGACCGAAACTTCAAGCTTGGACTTACAATCTTGAATCTCAATCGTTTTGTCATTCAAGACATTATCTTCACTAAACTCCCCCGCCCTAACAATATTTCCATCCTCATCCATCAGTACTGTAATTGTTTCTTCGCTTTTCTGTCGAAGTTTATTTTGGAAAATTGTAGAAAAATAAAATTGGAAATATCTAACAGGCTCATTTTTGAGAACTTTGGCTGAAACTATTTTTCCATTATTTATTTGATGATAACAGGGCGGAGATCTTATGCAGGAACTGAATACTTCACCTTCCACAGTCACCTTGTCGCAGTCTTCGCAAGAAACAGGTGAATCCTTAAAGTATCCTTTGAGGAGAGTGTCAATTTCTTCTTTTGGTTTAAGTGAAATTTGGCATAGAATACCATTTTCTAAGCATTCTTTGAGTATTTGCTGAAACACTAAACTTCCAGGCGTTATAAGCGGTATTTTCTTCTCTCGCGCAAGATTCGGTAGGTAAGTGTATTCCTTTGGGTTTGTCTCGCGTGGATATTTTATTGAAAATACTTCATCAGACAGATCGATTATTATGCCATTTTTGGATTTAACATATGCTTTAATAAACTGGTGAATTTCGGTTTCAGAGTATTTTGTACTCAATCAAGAACACCTTGAGTGAATTTTTCGGATAATTCCTGATTTTTTCTCGAAACATTAAGGTCCTCTGCTAATCTTTCTAGTTCTTTTTTAATGTCTAGATGAGAGTTGCTTCTAAGCAAAATTTCTGCAATGGTCTTTTGTATATCCTGGCATCCTTCTTTTAACTCCGCAAGAACAGTTTCCATTTTGCCGACGGTCATAGTGAATAAGTCTATTTTTTGGTATAAGATGTGCAGTACGTAGTCGTCGATTGTGTCTTTGACGCTTAAGTTGAAGATTGTGACGTCGCGGTCTTGTTTGTATCTGTGGATTCGACCAATTCGTTGCTCAATTTTCATAGGATTCCAATGCAAATCATAGTTGAACATGATGCAGCAATTTTGGAGGTTTAACCCTTCAGCTGCAGCGTCGGTGGCGACAAGATATTTGATTTCACCACTTTTGAAGCATTCAATTGCTTTTTCTCTTTCAGTTTGGCTCATATCGCCTAAGAAGACAGCGGCACTTCCAAACTCTCGGTCCAAAATATCTTTGAGTTTATGAGCTGTGATTTTTCGCAGGCAAAATATCAATGCTTGTTCATTCGGGATCTCCTTTAGAACGTTTCTTAGCAATTCCATTTTTGCGCCCTTGACTTTTTCGGCCATCTCAATTAATCTGCTTGTGGCTTCAGCCTCCATTGGGAACCGTTGTTGTCTCTTCTTTAATGATTCAATAGCGGCAAACGGGGAACTTGAGAATGACTGTTGAAGCGTAATCGCTTGAAAGACTAAAATCGCGTTACTTTGGGATTCACTTATTTTTCTATTCGGGTTCTCTGCTATTAGGGTCTCTATTGTCTTGAAATGGTTGTTGCTCATGTCCCTGAGGTATTCGGTTGCTTGATCAATAAATTCGCGTTCATCCTCGTTTGCTTCAAGAGTTCGTGAGTCAACAAATCGCTTTGTAAATGGAATGCCGGTTTGTTCTCTTCGAGTTCTGCACATTACATCTCGAAGGGTCTGTTTTAAATAATCTACTTCTTCTGACCTTACAACTCGGCTTTTAGAGTCTTCAGCGAACCTGGAAATAAACGCACGTTCACTATCCAGAAGTCCTGGCTGAATTAAATCTACAATACTGTATAGGTCAGTTAGCTTATTGCATAAGGGGGTAGCGGTTAGTAGTAATAAATGGTTTTTTCTAATGTTTGCTAAGGCCGCTCTACCTTTGCTATGGGTGTTTCTAAATGCATGCGCCTCATCAACCACAATAAGGTCCCATGTTCGGCTTGCAAGTTCATCATATTTTCTGTACAAAAGATTGTGTGAACATATTATTCTGTTTGCGGTCTTAAGCTTCACTCTTTTGCAATTTGCTATCGAGAAAGTCTCTCCGAATTTCTCAACCATTTCACTTTTCCACTGTGACAAAAGACTCTTTGGCGATACAATCAAAATTGAGTTGATTTCATCCCTTAGTAGTAACTCTTTCATTATGAGACCAGCTTCGATGGTTTTGCCAAGCCCCACCTCATCAGCAAGAATCGCATTTCCATTCATCTCATTTATTACTTGAAGCGCAAGCTTCAATCTGAAAATTGTAAGGGATTAATTTTGTCCTTATCGCATCCAGAGAGATCAGTTTGTCGATTTTGCCCGAATGCTTAATTTGAATAGCCTTTAAATTCAGCTGAAATTTCTGAAATTCTGAAAATTTTTTTGTTTGAATTAGCTTTCTTATGTTATAGGGATCTGAAAAAGTAATTGAATACTCTTGTTTATCTTTTTTATCTGCAACTATTTGCTCTTCAAATTCACAAGATAACAAAGTTTCAAGCGAATTTACAGCTGAAGGCGTCTTTTTTGAATGGAGTGACTGTTTTTTAGACGATTATTTTCTCCGATTTCTCGCCATTAGATTTGGGCTCGTCAATTCCCATTTGAATTCCCCTTTTCTGATATATTATAGCCATACGCGCGACATTTTGCTCGGAGATTAACAGGCAAGAGAATCGCGGTTAACTTACTATCTGAGTATAAAAACATGAAGTGTCAAAAACCAAGATTTAAGCAAGCTTACTCAACAGTTAGCTACTCTGATTAATTTAAAAGCGTATTCAAACCTCAAAACTGCAGTATTCATGTACGAACGCAGAGTTATGGTGTTCAAAATCCTCATAAATAGTTTACGTTGGAATTTATTTTAAGATTGTGACTGCGTTTAAACTGGTGCTGATCCGCCTGCTTCACTGACTTGCAGATAATTGACTTTTAGAAGAGAGAAAAGCGATTTTTCTCTAATATCGTGCATATCTGTCGACCAACATTTTTAGGCATTAAATAATAGTTATGCAAAATAAACTTAAGCAACTGTTGTAATATATATTATAGTTGAGTCTTCCATAGCAAAAATATCTGGTTTTATGGATCTTTTGTAATCTAGATTTATGGTAGGTGATGTTACTTTGAAAATGTATGATGCGATGGTGTTGAAAAGAGAAATAGGGACAAACTGCAATTTAGACGCAAAAATTCTTGAGACTTTGAAAGATGGGTTTGTTTTAAGAATTATGGAAAACATGGTAAATGAGAATTCACTTGAGGCTATAACTGATTTTGTTAACAAACATGAGCTAAATATGTTGTTTGATGATGGTGTTTATTTTATTTCCAATCAAATTCTTGCTCCATCCGAGCCAATTTATTTATCTGAATAATGTGGCCTTTTCAGTTATTAGACAATTGTACATCAGACCTGGTTAGTCATTTTTATATCTTGAATTAATTTTGCTTTTCTTCCTTAACATGACTGTACTTAAAGAAATTAACCAAAAAGCCACCAGAATAAGCAAGGTTGAAAACTCTGGTACTGTTGGTGTTTGTGAGGGATTGACAGTTGGACTAGGTCCTTTTGCATTTGTTGGATTTTGAGTAGCAACAGGAGTTTGGGTTGGAATGGACATAGGTTTCGGAGTAACAGTTCCCGGTTTAGGGAAAACACCTGTAGGGTTTGTTTGAGTTAAGGTAGGAGTTGAAGTTCTTCAACTATGTTGCCTCGTGATGTTCAACATTCGATACAACTGGATTTATTTAGATTTTACTAGTCTGAACACCAGTTGGTTTATATTGTATAATGGCGTGAAAACGTCTGAAATTAAAATGTCAAAAAAGAATCAACTGGAAAAACTATGCCCTGAATGCGAAGAAGAAATGAATCCAGTATATGATAAAAACAAGATACTTACTTGTTGGGAATGCACCGAGTGCGGTACCATCGTTTCAGTAACTAAAGAAACCAAACAAGAAAAGCATTAACACAACATTTTAATCCAATTATTTTTTGATTAGTTTTTCATCAGCCCTAAAAGTAATTTTGCCACATTTGGAACATAGGTAGACTATTACAGGTAGCACTTCCGCTCCTAATCTCACTGAATCATTACCATTAAGCTTTTGATTTGATTCTTTCCACCCCTCAATATTAAACTTGGTTTTAGTTTGTGACATCTCAACATTACATAAAGAACAAAAAGTAACTGAGGCATTTTCTGTTTTGCTCACTTCGGTTTTTTCTTCACTGATTACTGAACTATTGATTTTTGATTTTTCAGAGTCAACTTGTATGGTCTCATTTTCATAACCCCCTAAAAATCGACAAGGGTTAGCACAGTCTAGTACAAACATGCAAAGGTAGCAACAAGTCATCTTCTCGTCATTTTTGCATCTAACATGCATGCTTGCCCTTGATTTCTCACGTTCAGAAACAGCTAGACATAACTTCTCACTTGTTAAATATTCACAGCTATTTGCTAAGTCTGACAAGTTGGTTTCTTCCTTTTAAACAAATCAAGTTGTACGTTTTGCCTATTTGTGTTTTGGTCAAAATCATAAAAACTTTAAGTTGATTTGACTTTTTTTGCCAATTTTGTTTGCTTTACTTGGCGCTTGTTTAGTGCTAAGTTGCTGGAAGTTGAAATAAAGAATAGTGGGGTTTGTCATTTCTTAAATTCAGTTACACGACATTTACAGTTTCTAGTTCACAAACATACAAAAACAGAGTGCCCATTCCAACAGGTCAAGAAGAGGTCGCAAAAACAATATTACAACAACTTAATTCGTAATAGTCAATAGTCTTGTTTTTTCTTCGACAGTTTTAAGTTGTATGGTCTAACAAAGAAAATCTAAAGATTTTTCGAAATCTGACTTTCCATTCTGGTCTGGTTCTTAGCTTTGTAAACCGCAGTAATTAATCGAAGTATCGAACAAAGGATCTTTTTAGTGAATTGAAAATAGAAGAAGGAAAACGGCTGATTCCGATAGGAAAATGTGGTTCTTCGTCTTTCATAATGGACTTACCCCAATTCTTAACGAATGAAGAAAAAGGAAGAACATCCTATCGCGCACCAATTTTTTCTTCTTCTAAAAAGATCGAAAAGTCCTTTTTTACTGTTGCTTCCACTCCTTTTTCCCTTTGTTCTTTGTTTGTCCTTTTGTTTCGCTTTTAGGTTTATTTTTTGTTTTGTTTTTTATTTTAAATGCCCCTCCTGCTCTCTTCTTTCCACTGTTCAATTGTTCTGCACGCTTATTCGGATTGCCCCTCTAGAAGCCGTCGAAAAGAGAAAACAAGTATATTCCTATGTTCAATAAATTATTCTTCTTTCAACCTCTTCTGAAAGCAACGCACTTGAGTGAAGAAGAACAACAACACAATTGAAAAATCATGTTGTTGTTCCATCAATTAAACTGCGGGTACCGATAAAGAAGAAGTACCAATTTTCCAATTTCTTCTTCTTTTAATACTTAGTTACTGCAGATTTCATAGACGCAAAATAGAGCTTAAATATTTAAACAAATCATAGTGTCATTAGGAATGCTTCTATGAACAAATCCGATAAAAAAGCGACCAAAGTAGTTAAAGAAGTCAAAGAAATACCCTCAAATCCATTGCCTGACAATACAACCGCAGCAGAATACATTCGAAGAAGACGCACAAAGTAACAGCTTGGTAGATGTTTTTTTACTTATTTTCTCTACTTCCTAACTCTTATTGCTTGGCTTTGCGTTTCCTTTTGCGCTTGATTGAAGAAAGAACAATTGCTATTTGGTTTAGTTGATTATCATTAAGTATAGTCTCAGACGTTTTAGAACTGATATTTGCGTTTTTCAGCATTTCATAGAAGGGTTCTCTCTCCAACGTGTAGGTTTTTTCTGTTTCAAAAGCCCCATGAAGATCTCCATCATCAGTTTCTACACGTGCTTTATCGGAAATTCGAACTAGTTGCAATCCCTATTTTTCCACGTTTGCTTAGGTCAGCTATGTAAGCAAAATCACCAAGTTTAACATGGCTAAAAAAGTTGATAACCAACATCTCCTAATACGGAGAGATTAGTTTGCCAATTTGTTTCCTTCTTTATTTTGTGTTCAGATTTTGCAGAAAGCCAGTGGGAGACCCCAATAAACCATGTATTAACGGAATCATTGGTCCAATCTTTGATTTTGGTATGAGGCTTAATTTTTTTCAAGGTTGACTTTTTTTGTAGTCTTCTGCGCTAAATTCCACATCAGCTTATATTTTTTTAATTCACCAATCGGTTTTGAAGTGTTCCATAAGCTTTCATTAAAGAAACTTTTTACTTCTTCTGCGTCTGACCCCTCAAGCAATACGCCAACTTCAATATTGTTTTCAAAAGCTTCTTCCGTCAAGGAGGCTGAGGTTAATAACGCTGAATTGTCAAAAATGTAAATGTTTGAATTAAAATTTTCATTAGATTTCATTTTAGCACCTTCGAAGTGCTCCATGAAGTACTGTATTTCGTACGGATTGACTTCACCTTCCTTGACTACAAAATCATTTACTCGGAAGACAAACCGAATATCAGCTGGAGGCTTCTTCAAGATTTCTTGTGAAAAAACTCTGTGGGCACCTTCACCCAGAGACGGGGAACATACCCATAAGATCTCTTTTGCACCTAATGATTTCTGAAGAATAGTTTCATATAACTCTTTTTTGCACAGCAATCTAGTCATAAGTTGAAGTTACTTAATATGAATAAAAGTTTTCCGAAAGTATTACCTAGATATTCGCGGGATACTAGTAAAATGGTAAGACCATACAGATTCAATTGAAATTCAAAAACCCAATCTACCAGCTTGTTCTTTGCATTCTCTTTTTTATTGTCCTTTCTAAGGATTTTTGGGATTCTTCGTATGAAATCAAGGGACAGATTTACAAGGGTGAATCATTAATTTCTTTTAGCAAGAGGATTGTGTGATGAGTAAGAAAGGAGAAACAGGAGAACAAGATCGGGGGAAACCTCAACCTCAAAAAAAGAAAGATAGAGAGACTAAACGGAAGGACAAAAAGTCAGCTAGACTTGAAAGACAAAAGTCAAGATAGGCTTCATATATGCATCAGAAAACCTATTCTTCCTTTAAACCGATCCAAATCCAGAAAGGGGTTTCGCTGGGTTTTGGAGAATCAAATTCCTCCGTTTTCAGAGCTTCTTTCAACATTCGAGTTAAATCTTGTTTAGTGGAATCATTCACTTTAGAGCGGAAACAACTTGTACACTAATTCTTTTTAGAATGCCTTCGGAAATGCGTAAACACAATCAATGCGACGATTGCCAAAATAACAACTATCACAATTAGTCCAACAGATAACAGGAAAGGCGTTTGGTTGTTAGAACCCACAATAACAAGTGGGCGCATCATTTCGTTGTCTTCGTGATCGAGTATATGGCAGTGCCAAACGTATCCAGGACCAGTTGTAGGATCAAACTTGTAGTTGGAACCATCTTGTGGTGCAAAACGAACCCTAATAACTGTAACTGCGCCAGCATCGGCTTGAATGGTATCTTTCCACCCCTCCTCATTGGGAGCCGGCTTTGCAGGTTGACCTAACAGGTATCGATCTAAAGAATCAACATTGACCGTGCTATGATTTAGCGGAATATTTCCATTTAATGCCTTCCAATCATACAAATATTGAGCTGAAGCTAATTCCTGTCTTTTTACAAGTTGAAATTGAACCAAGTGCAAATGGATCGGATGAGAAGTCATCAACGGATTGACAATAATCCAGTCTTCGGTGGTCCCAATTTGTGGTTCCTCAGAAACAGGAGCATCCCACGGTTGCCCATCCAGAAGCATCGCCAACGTATTTGGAGCATCACCTTGCTCAATTAAAGTAAGAGTTCTACTTTTTGTAGGAGAAGGTAAATTTGGAAAGTCACCTGCAAGTGTTGGATTTAATTGTGCGGGCAAAGACTTAGGCGAAAACCCTTTGTCTTTAGTTACGGTAAACTGAATAATTTGGCCCACAGTCTGTTTTTCATAATTAGTTAAAAAAGGATCAGAATTCTCAAGAATTACTTTTTGACCAGCCGCTACGTTGGAAAAATCAACAAGCAGGTCCACTCGTTCACCTGGTGCAATCGTAAGCGAAGAAAGCGTTACAGGGGATTTGAGGTATCCACCATCAGTTCCTATCTGAGTAAACTGCATATTGTTTGAGAAATGCAAGGTATAGAAACGTGAGTTTGACCCATCTAAAATTCTGAGACGATACTGACCTTGCTTAACGTCTGTGTTTGGCCACACCAATCCATTCACCATTATTGTATTTCCTGCAAAAGTTGGGTTCCAATAGGGGTGAACCGCTTTATCACTGCCTTCGCTTGGGAAATAAAGTGAACCGTCGGAAAGAAAATTCCTATCTTGAATTGCAAGAGGAATTTCAAATTCGCCCTTCGGCAGTAATCCAGCAACTTGGTCACCGATGCTTTTTAATAAGTAGAAACCAGCGAGTCCAGACATAACGTTGAGGCGAGTTATTCCCATTGCGTGATCATGATACCACAAAGTTGTGGGTTGTTGCTCATTGGGGTAAGTGAAAACAGCTGAATTACTATCGGTAGCTAAATCGGTGCTATAGGCGGTTCCATGTAAACCATTTGGGGTCCACCATGCCTCAGGATTTCCATCGGAAGTTGACGACACTTCTCCCCCGTGCAAATGCATCACGATTGGAATAGGACTTTGAGCTTGAGCGTAACCACTTGGAAACGCGGGTGCAGAAACAGGATTCGGCGACACCATACCGTTGGGGTTAGCCCATTGGATAGTTGGGTCAATTGCAAACATGTGCGTTAATGGGTTACCTGAAGGATCCACAAGATTATTTACCCATTTTACTTGCACTGGAATACTCCGAGTAGCTTCAAACGTACACCCTGGACTACTGCGAACTAATCCTAAACTCTGTCCTGTAACAGCATCTTTGGCTTGCCCTTCAAATCCCCAAACCTTAGTTGATCCAAATCCAGTAGGATTTCCGCTGGCATCCAAAATTGGCAATATTTGCTGCTCAAATTCAGCTATACCAACAACGTAATCTTGCCGTACAAGATTGCCAGAGTTATCTGTAACGTTATTTGGAACATAGATTGGAGGCGCTTTATCTAGCTGATTTACCCACTTGGGAATTGTTTGAGGATTTATTAGGTTTGGAGTTTGCGAGAACACACCTTGAATAGCGATACTTGAAAACGTCGAGAATAAAAGAATAGTAATTAAAGAAATACAGAGATCTTTCCTCATTTTTGCTCTCTCAAAAATTAGTTCTAATTTATAGTATTATTATTGCCCGAGGTATTTAAAAATTATATTTACTAAAAAAAAGAAAAATTAAGTTTGTGCTTACTCTTCGTCTTCGCAGTCGTCGCAATCGCAGTCTTCGGAATCTTCTTCCTCTTCTTCTTCGAAACCAAAAGTAATTTTTTCCATTTTTTACACCTGCAAGTTTAACCTAAATGTACCTAAATAAACCCTTTGTTAAACCAACTGATTGCTCTAGGATTCAACTTTCTGCAAAAACAATTAAGGAGCAACAATCACCTTGTAGTATGCCTCAAGAGGTTTCAAACGGATTAAAGGACTTAATCGTACGCTTTGTTCAAACATACAGTAACGTGCCCGATTTAGAGCTTGACTTGTACCTAAATCCTAAACCCTGGTTTATGCCACTAAACAGTAACGAGGCAAAACAGGAAGCTGCACACTACTTTTTACATGCAGCAGCCTTAAGCGACTACATGTTGACAGGAAATCCAAGAAACGTCCGAATACTGCTAAATCACCTCTACAGCGCGCTCGGATCCAAACTGTACACAACAACGAACCCTTCAGAATTCACTTCTGAAGTAGCCAAGTTTGAGACTCAAATAGCAAAGTTTGACCGTCTAGGTCAAGCAAAAGCTAAGATTCCAGAAGAATTATGCTCTGTTAACCAGTTCGTTGCCAACAAAGCCGATGGCAACCTCATCGACTACGCCACTAAGCTAAGCCAAAGAGGAAGAAAACCCGCCGATTTTGTAAAAGAACTTTCATTCAGCATAAAGAGAATGACTAAGCATAATAAAGCTAAGTCTTGGCTGTATTTGCGCTGGATGGTTCGAGGGTCCCCTGATTTGGCGCTTTTCCAATTTGACCCAAAAGACCTAATGGTATCGCTTACCACTCCCAAATTCAGAGTTTACGCTGCATTAGGTCTTAGTGATAATGAAAACTTGCCGTTTGAACTAAGCACCAAAAACCGACCGGAAAGCTGGTGGAAATCCACATCAGAATTCGATAAAGATGCAGAAAAGCTAACAAACTTCGCAAGGTCCCTTTTACCCGAGGATCCAACTAAAGTAGATTTCCCCTTCTTTATTTTGGGAACATGGCTTGAATACTCTGATCTAACACCTTCTTCTTTAGAAAAGTCAATGAGGTTCTTTATTCAGAAACATGACGAATTCCTACAACCACTCACACGTTACCTTACAGTGGTTTATCATTACAATCGAATTGGCGAACGAATCGACCCTGGAGCCTTTTCAGCACTAGAATTAGACATCTATGAGTTTCTGCGAAAAAAACAAGTAATATTTAACTATGAATTTATGGAATTTTGTCTCTCAAAGGATAATCCGTCTTTAAAATACAAACCAGACTTTCTGTTACCACAATATACCTGCAATGGTCGAAAGGTGTTGCTTGAACCACACGGTATCAAAGCCAACCTCATGGACTTCCTTGCTAAACTCGCGGTTTTCCGCAAACATTATGGCTCTTACTTCTGTTTAATCCTAATAGTGCCCGACGACTTCACCAAAAAAATCAATGAATATGATCCAAAGCATACCGCATATGATTTCTTGTGGAAACAAAGTAACTATAAAACACAATTCGAAAACTTCCACAGTTCATAGCCAATAAACCTATTCACTGAGGCAGATTTTTTTAATACAATGGTTTGCCTATTCCAGTATCTGTTAGTTATAATACTTTTTTTAATTACTTTTCTGGTGCCCATGTGGGATCAGTAAAGGATTTGGTCTAGCAAAATTTTCCAAATTGTTGTGGGGTTAAGCTAGCCACATACCTTTAAACGGTGAGTTGAGAACATCTACATAGGTTTTAGGCCGAAAAATTGGGCATAAGAATCTTCAATGATTAAAGTGCTATGTAATTATGAATTTCCCACGCTAATTACTAGTTCATTTCGAAGGCTTCATTTAGTGACTTTTTCTCGACAAAAACACACACCAAAATACTGGAATTTCATTTAGGTCTTAAAGATTTGATAGGGGAAGTAAAATGAACGAGGAAAAAAAGCGAATCCTGGTAGTCGATGACGACGTATATATTTTGAAGGTTTTCAAAAACATCCTGGAAAAAGAAGGATACATAGTTGAGGCGGTTGAGACTGGTAAGGCTGCTGCTGAAAGAATAAAAAAAGAAAAGTTCAACGTTTGCTTAATTGATGTGAAGCTGCCTGATATGGATGGAACTGAGCTTCTTCTCAAGTTGACGAAGAACGCTGAAACAATCAAAATTATTGTTACAGGGTTCTCTTCTGATGAGGTTGGGAAGAAAGCTGCTGATTATGGAGCAGATGATTTTCTGGTTAAACCAGTTAAACCTGAAGAACTCATTGCAACTGTGCGGGAAAGGTTAATTACAAAACAGAGTGAAAAATAAATTTTATTGTCTGTTTGAAATAGAGAACTGGATCACGTCGTTGATTCCTGATTGGATTGTTTCGAGCGGAATTACTTCCCAAGTGTCGTACCCCAGAAAGGCATCACAAATCTTAAAAGCGCAATCGATTAAACGATTCCTTACATAAGTGGGTGTAGCTATGGGGTTCCTTAAAAAATTCACAAACAAACTAACTGCTCCAGAAGTTTCAGTTCAACTAAGACTTTCCAATTACTCAGTTTCATTAGGAGAAAACTTGCAAGGAAACCTCAACGTAACTTCAAAAGAGGACTTTGAAACAACAGAGGTGCGATGCGAGCTCGCTTGCACTGAACAGGCTAAGGTAATTCGAGAAGTCTATGATGCAGTACTCAAGAGATCAATCCCACGAGTAGTTGATGAATCAGCCGTTATTTACTGTGCTAAACCTCAGCTTTGTGGACCAACACACTTTGCAAACGGTGAAAACCGAAGCATCCCAATTAACATTAATGTTCCAGCAGGCGCAAGACCAACATATGCAGGTGTTGATAAAAGAGTAACATGGACAATAAAAGGTGTGCTTGCAGTAGATGGCCGACCTGATAAGACAACAGAAACATGCGAAATCCAAGTTATAGCTCCAACTATCCAGGCTCAAGCGGTAACTGTGCAAAAAGAAGTTATTCGTACAGTCGTTATGATTCCATGCAGGTACTGTCAAGGTCTAATGGATCAAACTCTAACAATATGTCCCAACTGTGGCGCAAAGAGAACAATTTAGGCTGAATGCAGACTAAAGCAATTGTTGTTTGCTTTCTTAAGCTATATTTTTTCGTTTATCTTGTTGGAACTGACGAATTTAGAGGTCTTTCCACAAACATTAAATTCATTTTTCCTTGAATAGTATAGTAATCCTGAATTAGCGAGGGTGAGAATGGTCATGCAGATCATTTTAAAGTCTGATTTTCAAGATTTCATAAACAATCTAATTAAAGATGACTCCTACAACGTAATTGGGGTAAAATCAAGAGGAAACAAATTTGCTTTTTCGCCGTTGCAAAAAGCCGAGGAACTGAGACTTGACTACGACGTAACCCTGTTGCCGCCAAAAAAATATTTCTTTCCGCAACGGGAAACCCTGTTTACTTATGATCTGGCAGGAGGTTTCTCTACGAAAAAACCCGAAGAAGCAAAAGCCATGGTGATAATAGGCGTACACCCCTATGATATTATTGCGTTGCTTCACATGGATGAAATCTTCAGGGAAACAAAATCCGATCCCTACTACTTCAAAAAACGTGATTCCTCTATAATTATCGGCGTTAACATCCAAAAACTATCAAAATGGAACTTCTCTTCATACATGGGTTCCTCCACCGTTGACTACGGTTTCGATCTAATGTTAACAGATTTAGGCAACAGGTACATTATCAATGTTGGTTCCCCGAAAGGCGAGGAACTACTTTCCAAGTATGCTAAAAACTTAACAACAGCGCTGGCACGAGATATACAAATTGCAGGACAGAAAAAACTGGAAATAATGAACCTCTCTCAACAAATTTTCGATTTCTCCCCTGAATTAATTCCTGAACTGCTCAAAGACAGCTACGGAAAAAGTGGTTTCTGGGAAAAACACTCAGAAAAATGTCTAGCTTGTGGCTCATGCGTCCTAGTCTGCCCTACCTGCTACTGCTTTGACATTAAAGACAACCCTGACCTCACTTTGGAGACGGGTGAAAGAATTAGAACTTGGGATGGTTGCTTATTGGAGGATTTTGCAAAGATTGCATCAGGAGAAAATTTCCGTGCAACCCGACCCACAAGGTACCGTCATCGTTACTTCAAAAAAGGGAAATACCTCTATGACCGCTTCGGCTTTGTTTCATGTGTTGGTTGTGGACGGTGCTCCTCAAACTGCCTACCGAACATAGCTAACCCCGTTGACCTATTCAACGATATGTACCATGAAATTCAAAACAGCGGTAGCCAGATCAAAGCCGGTGATGCCCCAGTGATAAACATACAAACAGAAGAAAACATTAACTTCGTGCCCAAACTCGCGACAATAATCAAAAAGACCCCCATGACTGGTCTTGAAACTCTCTTTGAAATTAAATTAGATGATGGCTCAGATCTTAATCATAAACCAGGTCAGTTTGTCGAAGTCTCAGCGTTCGGCATAGGTGAGGCACCAATTTCGTTGTCTTCTTCACCAACAAAGAAGGACACATTTGAAATCTGCGTCCGCAAACTTGGAAACGTCACCAATAGACTGCACAAACTCATTGAGGGCGACAAAGTTGGAATCCGCGGACCCTTTGGAAACGGCTTTGACGTTGATTCGCTGAAAAACAAAGATCTCTTGTTCGTCGCAGGCGGTTTAGGAATTGCTCCCCTTCGTTCTTTAATCAACTACGTGTTAGACAACCGGAAAGATTACGGAAAGGTCTACCTGCTCTACGGATGCAAAGAACCCAAGGAGTTACTTTTTGGCGAAGAAATGACTGTTATAGCTTCTCGAGATGACGTCGAGTTTAGGTCCACTGTAAATTGGTGCCCTGAAAACGAAGTATGGTCAGGCAATATTGGCGTGATAACAACCCTTATTCCTCAAGTATCTTTCGACCCAGAACAAACCCTCGCCATACTATGTGGGCCTCCAGTCATGTATAAATTCGTAATTGCTGACCTCAAGAAGAAAATGATCCCCGATGACCATATCATAATGTCGCTTGAACGCCGGATGAAATGTGGCGTCGGAAAATGCGGCCACTGCCAAATTAACCAAATATATGTCTGCAAAGACGGACCAGTATTTAATTATGCTAAAATAAAAGGTGTACCGGAGGCGCTATAATATGAAACCCAAAGTAGCCTTTTTCGATTTTGCTGGCTGTGAAGGAGATCAACTCCAAATCGCCAATCTCGAAGAGGACCTTTTAACTCTTCTGGGTCAAGTTGAAGTTGTAAACTTCAGAGAAGTCATGAAAGAACAAAGCGACAATTACGACATCGCCTTCGTAGAAGGCTCATGCACTAGACTGCAAGATGAAGACAGGCTAAAACAGATAAGGAAAAACGCCAAACTCGTGGTAGCAATAGGATCTTGCGCCGCAATCGGCGGCATTAATTCTCTTAGAAACTACAAAGACTTAGATAGCGTCAAAAAAATGGTGTATGGCGAAAATGCACGACTTTTTGACTCCTACGCTGCAAGACCAATTGACGCAGTAATCCCCGTGGACGCATATGTGTACGGCTGCCCAATCGACCGCGAAGATTTCCTCCAAGTGGTCAAATCTCTCTTGCTGGGAAAGAAACCTGAAACCCCAACTTATCCTGTCTGTGTGGAATGCAAGAAAAACGAGAACGTCTGCGCCTTTGAACGCAAACAATTTTGCGTTGGCACAGTCACGAGAGCTGGCTGCAACTCATGTTGCGTTAACGAGGGAACCATATGTTGGGGCTGCCGCGGCTTAATTGATAACCCAAATGAGAACTCTCAAAAAGAAGTCCTCATCAAATACGGTTTAACAGTTGACGATGCAATTAGCAAGTTTAGATTATATTTCGGTTGGCAGGAGGCAAAAAGATGAGTGAACCTAAAAATGTCGATGTAAACGTCCATCACATAACAAGAGTTGAAGGACACGGAAACATTAATGTATCCATAAGGAACGGCGTGGTTGAGAAATGTGAATGGAGTATTCCTGAAGCGCCAAGGTTCTTCGAAGCCATGGTGGTTGGCAGATCCTGGAATGAGCTACACCATATCACCTCGCGTATATGCGGTATCTGCTCAATCGGCCACACACTTGCCTCATTGAAAGCCACCGAAACGGCGATGGGGATACAGATAAGTGAACAGGACCTAAAACTGCGCAAACTAGCACTACACGCTGAAAACCTGCAGAGTCACATTCTGCACCTTGGTTTTCTGGTTCTGCCCGATTTAATGGGCGTTGGCTCAGTTATCCCCCTTGCCTCAACAAACCTTCCCGAAGTTAAAATTGTTCTACAACTTCACCGAACAGCAAACGAAATGTCAAACCTATTGTGCGGTAGAACCACTCACCCTCAAAGACTAGTCCCCGGTGGATTCTCCAAAATACCCTCAATAAAGGAATTGACTGCTATGCGAAAGAAATTGCAGGATTCGATTCCTAACCTTCAAACCGTAGCTGGAATGTTCAAGAGCTTAGCCGGCAACTTTCCAGTCTTTGAACGTGAAACAGAATTCATTGGTCTTTCAGATCCCACGGAATACGCCCTCTACGATGGTCAATTGGCATCAACAGACACAGGTATAGCACCAGTAAATGAATATCTAACCTACACAAACGAATACATCGTTCCACAATCTACTGCCAAATGGTCAAAACACAACCGTGAATCATACATGGTTGGTGCATTGGCTCGTCTTAACCTCAACTACAAAAAGCTGTCTCCTATGGCTCAGAAAACCGCAGAAATGTTCGACCTAAAACCAACCAGCTGCAACCCATTCATGAATAACATCGCTCAACTCATCGAGGTAGTGCACAGCATAGAAGATTCAATACGATTAATCAATGAGCTTGAAGCGGCAGGACTAAAAGGTCAACCAGACTACAACAATCCAAGCATTAAAGTGAAAGCAGGAAAAGGCGTTGGGGCAGTTGAGGTGCCACGAGGCATCTTGTTCCACGATTACACCTACAACGACGCTGGGGTTTGTACCAAAGCAAACTATATCATTCCGACCAACCAAAACCATGGAAACATCTCCATAGATATGAAAGCGCTGATCCTTCAGGTTCAAAATAAACAGCAAAAAGAAATTGAGTTAGCACTAGAAATGCTTGTGCGCGCTTACGACCCATGTATCTCATGCTCAACCCACGTTGTAAAAGTTGATTTGATCTAACTATTCCCCTGAGAGAAGATGCTGTTGCAACTGAATTCTGCAAAACAGTTGCTTCTTTCAAAGAAGAATCTCCAACTATCAAGTAGAGGACCAAAAGGGCTATGGGAAATCTAAAAGGATTTTTCAGCCCCCAAGCAATCGCTGTTATTGGGGCAAGCGAACGAGTCGACTCCATAGGAAACAGAATTCTGCGTAACCTACTAGGAGCCTATCAAGGAAAAATTTTTGCCGTCAACGCTTTTAGACAAACCGTTCAGGGCCTCACAGCGTATCCAAGCATAGATCGGGTACCCTCCAACGTAGACCTTGCAATAATAGCAACCCCAGCCCACACGGTTCCTCAGATTGTAGAAGAATGCGGAATCGCAGGCGTATTGAATGCAGTCATTGTTTCAGCAGGTTTTAGCGAATGCGGCACAATAGGTCACGAACTTTCGCGAAGAATTCTTGAATGCAAAAAAGCCTATGGAATGCGGATAATAGGACCCAACAGTTTTGGTATCATAAGACCAAACTCAAACTTATACGCAACATTTGCAGAAAAGAAGGCGTTGTCCGGAAAAATTGCCTTCATATCCCAGAGCGGAGCATTCTGCGGGTCAGCGCTGGATTGGTCTTTGGAAACTCAGGTGGGGCTTAGCGCCGTTGTTTCAATGGGTCAAAATATCGATGTTGACCTCGGCGATTTGATAGAGTATTTTGGCAATGACCCTCAAACCCGCATAATAATGATCTACGCTGAATCTATAAAAAACGCAAGAACCTTCATGAGTGCCGCAAGAGGCTATGCAAAAACTAAACCCATCATCATAGTTAAACCCAGCAGAACCGATGAAAACCAAAATTTTACGGTCTCGGATACACATCTACTTAAGGAAGCCATTCATGATGCCGCATTTAGAAGAAGCGGAGTCGTTCGAGTTGAAACTATAAACGGGCTTTTTGATTGCGCCAAAACACTATCAATGCAGCCAAACCCAACCATTCCACACTTGACCATAATAACAAATGCAGGCGGTCCAGCGTTAATAGCGTTGGACCAGATAAACAGGCGAGGTGGCAAACTCGCAGAAATAAGCGATGGGACTGTTCAAACTTTGAAAGACATTTTGCCCTACTACTGCCTCTTAACCAACCCAATTGACCTTCTAGAAGAAGCAACTCCTGAAAGGTATCAAAAGGTCATACAAACATGTGTTAATGATAACGCAAGCAGCAGTCTCCTTGTGATTTATACACCCACAGGCTTAACCAGCCCCAGTAGTTTAGCCGATTTAATCGTTGAAGCAGCTAAGCAAACAAGAAAAAATATGCTCGTTTGCCTAATGGGCGAAGACCCACAATGCCAAGAAGCAAGAAGAACGCTTCATAAAAACGGCGTTCCAGCTTTCAAAAATCCTCAAGAAGCAGTAAGAACATTCATGAACATCTACGTTCGCACACAAAACTTGGAGTTGCTTTATCAAACACCTGAAGAGGTCGCTGTAGACCAACCTTTATCGACACACCTCATGGAGGTTTTGCGCCGTGCGTTTAGTGAGGGTAGAGAAATCCTAAATTTACAAGAATCTTTCCAACTCCTAGAAGCTTATAAGATTCCCACTGTGAAAACTCTTTTCGCTAAGACCGTTGAAGAATCCTCGGCTTTTGCCTATCAACTTGGGTACCCTATAATGATGAAAACCCTACGTCTTCAGCATGGTCAGAAAAGCGAAATTCAAAGTTCTGTCTTTGATGTTTTTTCTCCTGACCAACTTCGCTTTCACTTTAATCAACTATTTAACGAGAATGATGCTTCCGGTAAAGTAGACGAGTTACAAGGAGTAGCAATTCAACCAAAAGTTCTCAATGCTCCCTGCCGACTGTTTTTAGGGTCACGAAAAGACCCGCAATTTGGTTCAATAATATGTTTGGGGACAGGAGGCACTTTAATTGAAAAAGATAGAGAGCTAAGTGTTGGTTTTCCCCCGTTAAATCAGGTTCTTGCTCGGCAAATTATGGAAAACACCAAAGCGCTACAGTACTGCAAAGATGCATGCGCAGGAAAGTTTGAAACTGGACCAATCGAAGAAATAATAATTAAGTTCTCTCAGCTTGTCGTTGATTTTCCTGAGATAAGAAAAATCGACATAAACCCCATCTTTGTTAAAGACGACAAGGCCTACGTTGGTGATGCTGAAATAGTCCTAGACTTGAAGCGGTTTTTATGTCAAGGCGTTGAACACCACGAAAATCTGGTTATCGCCCCTTACCCGAAAAAGTACATTACTATAGCGAACCTTGAAAAATGGTGTCGAGAGTGACTCTTCGACCAATCAAGCCCGAGGATGAAAACCGCTTCAACGATCTCTTCAAATCACTATCAGCCCAGAGTGTTCGGTTTAGGTTCTTTGAAACCATAAAAGAGATGTCGCATGACACCCTATCCAGGTACTGCAACCTTGACTATGACCGAGAAATCGCCATCGTTGCCCAACTGGACGACAACAGACTTATCGGAGTTGTCAGATTAATTCTTGACGCCGAAGCAAAGAAAGGGGAATTTGCAGTCATGGTTACCGATTCTTGGCACGGCCAAGGACTGGGATCAAAGATGATGGACTACATCATCGGCATAGGCAGAGACCTAAAACTCGAAACCATCTATAGTGATGTAAGCCCTGAAAATATCAAGATGCTAAACCTTTGTGGTAAAAAAGGGTTTACGGCTAAATCAACAGATGAATACTCTGTGTTTTTGTCTCTGGAACTGCCGCCTTAGAGGTTGAGGTCGTTTAGGAACTTCCAGAACTCCTCGATGCACCTGACAATTCTCAGTTCCAGAAAATTGCCTTCGAAATTGCCCTCCGCATCAACTGGGCATCTAAAAAAGCCAACGGTATGGGGGTAACCGTTTTCAAACATTGGGCTATCTACAATATCGACTAATATGGCGGAGGGCTTGTTTTGCTTTCTGTTTCGATCGACAAATTGCACAGAATAGAAAAGGTATTTTCTTCCCTCGTTTCCAGAGCTTGGAAAAGTTATGATCCAGTCCATTTCTTGAAAATAGAATTTTTTGGACATAATTTCCATAGAATAACCCTACTCTAAATTATTTCTAACAACAATAATAACTTTGGCAAAAGTTGTAGAGATAAAAAACCTCAATAATTGTAGTAAGCAATTCTGGACGTGATTTGGTTTAGGGCATAAGAGACAAATTTTTGCTTGCTTCTATTAGTCGAAGCGTGCATAATTCGCCAAGCACCGCCAGATCTTCCGTGGGTAGATAGTCATTTGCTGAAGCATCATAAAGTATGTTTGCGAAAGCAGGAAATTCTTCTTTTCCCCATAGAATGTATGTTAAAGGAATACCTTTTAATGATGGGATTTCAAAGGAGGCGTCTCCAAAAGTCAAATTGTTTCCGCCGAGCAGATTTGCAGCTTCAAGAAGTTCTTTTGGTTTTTCTCCGAAGACCTCGGCAATGGGTTCGATGGCTCGTTTTGTAAAAGCACCTTCGTATGCGTAGCCGCCGGGGATGTCCTTGTACTTGACTAGCGTTCCCGTTTGCGACATCGGGTTAGCCAACGAATAATGGCGTAGCAGGGTGGAAAAAATCTGGATTGCCCGTTCGCTCAGGTTTCCTATAAGTTGGGGAAGATTGTCTGTTATGGTGCTTTTGTCTAAGTCGAGTATATAACCCAAAAACTCATAGCGGTTTGTTCCTGTTAATTCCTTTAGCTTTTGGAGCGTTGGCAAATCGAGGTTAAGCTCAGTCAACGGGCATAACTCCAAAAAGGTAATAGGGAAAAGCTGAATTAAGCTTTGTCGAGATTGAATTCATCATGTATCGCTCGGACTACGGCGACACCATCTTTCTCCTTGACAACGAAGGAAATGTTGAGTTCTGAGCTACCTTGCGCGATCATGCGAATGTTAATGCCCGCTTTAGCAACAGTGTTGAAAATGTGTGATGCAACACCCAATGTACCCTTCATGTTTGCGCCCATAACTGCTATAACTGCGACATCGTCTTCTGCGGTGACTTCGCTCACTACTCCACCCCGCTCTAACAGGGCGATTTCCAGATTACTGATTGCTCGACCTAGAAGTGCCCTTTTGATTATCATTGAAATGTTTGCTTCGGATACGGCGGTGGATATCATCATCACGTTGATGCCATTTTTACCCAGTACCTCGAAGACTTTGGCGTAGCTGCCTGGTGCACCGACCATTGCTGCTCCGTTTACGTTTAGCATGGCAACGTCTTTTATCATGGCTACTGCTTTTACGGGTTTGGTTTCGTTGGTAGCAGGTTTATTCGTTATTAGTGTACCCATATTTTCTGGGTGGGCTGTGTTTCGAATTCGGACTGGAATGTTTTCTTTGATGACTGGTCCGAGTGCTCGTGGGTGCATGGCTTTGGCGCCGAAAATCGCCATTTCAGCTGCTTCCTGATAACTCAGCTGGGGTAGCATCCTTGCTGTTGGAACGATTTTAGGGTCGGTGGTCATTATTCCATCAACATCGGTCCAGATCCATACTTCATCAACCTGCAATGCTACGCCAAGTATTGTTGCAGTGTAGTCTGAGCCACCTCGGCCAACAGTTGTCACTATTCCATCTTGATTGGCGGCAATAAACCCTGTAACCACCGGAATTGTCCCTTTTTCAAACAGTGGCCCTAATCTTTCACGTATAAGGTGAGTTGTATAATTCATAAGTGGGTTAGCTTCACCGAAATTCGAGTCCGTAACTATTCCTGCTTCTTTGCCTGTGAAGCATTGGGATTCAAATTTGTGATCTCTTATCGCACCGCAGACTATAGGTGCAGATAAACGTTCACCAAAAGAAGCAACGTAGTCTTTGGATTTTGGCGTTAGTTCACCAACATAGCATATTCCGGTTAAGACTTTTTCTAGTTCAGAAATTGTTTTTTCTGTGATTTGGGTAACTTCTTTTTGGATTTGTTTGCTTGTGATGGCAGTTGAGATTGCTTCCACATGTTTTTTGAGCAGTTCTTTTGTAATGGAGTCAATTTGTTTTTCATCGCTTTTCTTAGCTTGACACGCAACTTCAAGCAAACTGTTAGTAACGCCTGCTAATGCAGAAACGACAACAACCACTTTGTAATCTTTCTTAGCGTATTGTGTTACTGAATCAGCTACATGACGTATGTTCTCGCCCGTGCCTACGCTTGTTCCACCGAACTTCATCACTATCTTCATTTTTAACAGTCCTTTTTGTTTAGTTTAGTAGTTTGGTTGCTAACTTACGTCTTATATCTAAGAGGTCCCTTAAAACTGCACTGGCAGTTTCGATTCCGCCAGCACCTCTACCGATGAGAGTTTGTTCTGCTGCATATTCTGTTGAAAAGGTTATGGCGTTTAAAACTCCACTGACGCATAAAGGATTGGTTAACGGTATTTCTGTTGGCTTAACTTTTGCTTTGTCGCCTTCGATTGAACCGATAAGTTTGATGGTGCTATTTCTTCTTGAAGCTTCTTCAAGTGCTTGCAAGGTTACGTCGCGGATCCCTGTTATGTCTACGTCTTTTAGGGTTATTTTCTTGTTCATTATCCAGTTTGATAAAATGACTACTTTACAGGCAGTATCAAACCCATCAATATCCATAGATGGCTCTCTTTCTGCGTAACCAAGCTTCTGAGCATTTGAGAGTGCATCTTGGAATGTTACGTGGTTTTGAGACATTTCAGTTAGTATATAGTTTGTTGTGCCGTTGAGTATGCCGCGTATAGCCAAGATTCTGTCTCCTGCGAGGCATCGTTTAGCGAACTCTAACATGGGTGTTCCTCCGCCGACTGTGCCGCTGAACCTAAGGTAAACGTTATTGTATTCAGCGAGTTCTGTGAGTGCTGGCATCGCCAAAGCTAAAGGTCCTTTGTTGGTTGTGACAACATGTTTGCCTGTTTTGAACGCTTTCGTAATATGTGATAGGGCTGGTTCACCAGTTTTGATGTTAACAGGTGTGACTTCAACAACTACTTCCGCCTCAACCGACTCGATAACATTCAAAGCTGAAATTCCAGGACAACCAAAGTCAGGGTCTTTAGATATTGGATAACCCCGTTGCTTTATTGCCTCAAGTTTTTCTGGGCTTAAGCCTCTTGGGTTTATTACCGCGCCATCTATATCGGCGATTGCTACGATTTTCGGGTTAAACCCTGTATCCTTAAGGTTTTCTGAGTATCTGCGGGCAAGAATTGTTGTTACGCCTTTTCCAACTACACCGTAGCCAACTAAAATAATCCTCATTATCTAATCACCGTGCAAGAATTACTTGTTTTTTTAATCCCAACGCATTTTCGATGGCTGAGATGTCAGCGTCAACTTCGATTGGTTTTTCACTCATCTTAACTGCTGTATCTGGGTCTTTGAGTCCATGTCCAGTTGTAACACATACAACGCGCTCATCTTTGCCAATTACGCCGCTTTTGACTAGCTTCTTAAGGCCTGCAATGGATGAGGCGCTTGCTGGTTCTACGAAAATTCCTTCAATCCGCGCCAATATTTTTTGGGCATCCAAGATTTCTTCATCTGTTACTGTTTCAGCAGTTCCTTTGGATTCATAGATGGCATTGATGGCTTTCTTCCAGCTTACTGGTGCGCCGATGCGGATGGCAGTAGCAATGGTTTCTGGGTTTGTGACTGGAATAATTTTGTCACAGTTGCTCTTTATGGCTTGAACGATAGGTGCAGAGCCAGAGGCTTGTATCCCCGTCATTTTTGGAAGTTTTTTTATGTAGCCAAGCTTGTGAAATTCAGTTAAGCCTTTCCAGATGGCACTGATGTTTCCAGCGTTACCTACTGGCACGATAATTCGGTCTGGAGCATCGTTGTTGAGTTGCTCACAGATTTCGTATCCTAAGGATTTTTGTCCCTCAATACGGAATGGGTTAATTGAATTCAACATGTAAATGCTCTTGTGTTTCTCAGCAAGTTTAAGCACGAACTCTAAAGCTTCATCAAAGTTTCCTTTGACCTGAAGAACTTTGGCGCCGTGAATCATGGCTTGCGAAAGTTTACCATAGGCAATTTTGCCTGAGGGAATCAGGACCGTACATTTTAATCCTGCTCTTGCAGCGTAAGCGGCTAAACTGGCACTGGTATTGCCTGTTGAAGCACAGATGACATGTCTCGCGCCCAATTCAACTGCTTTGGTAACTCCAACGGTCATGCCGCGGTCTTTGAAGCTGCCAGTTGGGTTTTCACCTTCATTCTTAACGTAGAGGTTTTTGAGTCCCAATTCGGCGCCTAAACGTTCAGATCGGTGCAAACCTGTGCCACCTTCGCTTAAAGTAACAATTTTTGCAGATTCGTGAATAGGCATGAAGTCTCGGTAACGCCAAACAGATAGAGGTTTGCTCAACCAGTCGCTTACTTTGAGTGTTTCAGCTAGCATTTGGAAATCAAACTTTATCTCTAAGATGTCTCCGCATTTTTTGCAGAAGTAAACAATCTCGTCTATATCGTAGGTTGTTTTGCAGTTTATGCATTCTTGATGTGTCATTTATTTAGGTCTCCACTTTGACAAGCGACTAATGCGCTCCTATTTTGATTGTAACATTATTAATTTTGTCATACTTAGCTAAGTATTAACCCACTAAATTAGATAAAACCTCGTAGGTTTTGAGGCTATCCTTTTTTTCAACCACCATGATTGTTTCTGTCCAACAAGAAATGAACTCAATAATGTTCACATTCTGTTCTGCCAGAAGAGTTGCTAGAAACGCTACAACTCCCGGTGTGGCTTCTAGTTCTTCGGGCGAGTGCACAACAATCATTGTGCAATTGTCATGTTTAACCAGGGTGCTTATGCGTTCGGGCAAATCGCTTCGGTCCAGCAGATAAACGAATTTACCCATTAAATCCACCTTCATACCTGTTTGTGTCGGCAATTCCTTAGCCGTTATCATGACGGATTTTCGGTCATAAACAGCAATGTTGCTGCGTTTAAGAAGTTGGAGGACTTTTTCTTCCCTTTTTTGTTTGTGTTTCTGCAATTCCTCTGAGTAGCGACGCAGGGCTGCTTTTATTGCGCTTGTATCGTCGGTTTTTAGTTCTTTCTGGATTTGTCGTGAGAGCTCGCTTAGGTTGACTATGCCTTTTTCAAGAGCTTCCAGTAGGTATGGTTTGTTTCGCAGGTGGTTTCTTACGTTTTGGGCTATTGTCAAGGTATTCTGTGAATGTATCAAATGGAACATTTAAAGCTTGTTAAGTGACAAAAAAGTCACAAGGTTTAAAAATACAGCCCTTAAAGTTGTTGGAATAAATTTAGATCAAAAATGGGGGACCAAACTCATAAACGATAAATTTGTATTAGCTTACTCAGGCGGATTAGACACATCCGTGTTAATAAAATACCTCCAAGAAAAATATGATGCACAAGTTATAACAGTAACAGTGGACGTTGGCCAACAAGAAGACATCAAGGCGGCTGAGAAAAAAGCAAAGAAACTCGGTGTCCTCAAACATTTCTCTATCGACGCCAAAGACGAGTTTGCCAAAGACTACATTTTCCCTGCCATAAAAGCCAACGCACTCTACGAAGGAAAATATCCAATAAGCACAAGCTTATCCAGACCATTAATCGCAAAAAAAATGGTTGAAATCGCCGAAAAAGAAGGCGCAACAGGTTTAGCACACGGTTGCACAGGAAGAGGCAACGATCAAGTACGCTTCGACGTAACATTAGGATCATTAGCACCTGAAATGAAAATTATTGCTCCCGTTCGCGAGTGGGGCATGACCCGAGACGAAGAAATCGCCTACGCCAAAACCAAAGGAATCCCAATCTCGAACGCTGCCAAAAAATATAGTATCGACGCTAGCGTTTGGGGAAGGGCCATCGAATGCGGTTTACTTGAAGATGCGAGTCAAGCGCCGCCAGAAGACGCATACGAGTGGACAACTTCACCAGAAAAAGCTCCCAACACACCTGAAATTGTTACTGTACAGTTTGAGGCTGGAGTTCCAGTTGCGGTTAATGGCAAAAGCATGTTGCCTCTGGAGCTCATAGAAGAAGTTAACAAAATTGCAGGCAATAACGGTGTTGGGCGCATCGACCATATTGAAGACCGTTTAGTTGGCATAAAATCGCGTGAAGTATACGAGTGCCCAGCCGCCACCGTTATTCTCGAAGCCCACAAAGATCTCGAGAAAATGGTTATGACCCGGCATGAAGTGCTATTCAAACAGCAAATCGATGCCGAATGGGTGTTTCTGGCTTATGCCGGTTTGTGGGTTGACCCGCTCAAAGATGACTTGGACGCATTCATCAACAAATCCCAAGAAAACGTTACCGGAGAAGTCAAGCTTAAACTCTATAAAGGCAGCATCCAAGTCATTGGACGCTCCTCTCCAAACTCACTCTACGACAAAAACCTAGCTAACTACAACATCAAAACCAGCTTCAACCAATCCTACTCTAAAGGCTTCATCGAAATCTGGGGATTGCAAACAAGAATGTACAACACGCTCAAGAAGGCCAGTAAGAAGCCGAAGGCAAAAAAAGCCTAGTTTTTCAATAAAGAACTTAACTGTAAGGAGAACAAGGAAAAACGTCGAAGATGCTGCATGGAGGACGGCTGGGCAATGTTCGAGAAGACGTTGCAAAGTTTACCTCCTCACGCAAAGATGATGCACGGTTAGCTGATGCTGTTTTAGCGATTAACAAAGCGCACGTCGTGATGCTGATGGAACAGAAAATTGTCAATTGGCAAGACAGCGCAAAAATCCTAAAAGCCCTCCAAAAACAAGACAGCCAAAAACTTGACCCCAACGCTGAAGACGTCCATATGGCAATTGAAGAAGCCGTTTTAGCTGAGACGGGACCAGAGGTTGGCGGAAACCTTCATATCGCCAAGAGCAGAAACGACCAAGTTACAACAGCTATCCGAATGACTCTGCGCAAAGAGCTTATCAACATTATGCTCCAAGTCCTTGAGATGAAGCAAAGCCTTCTAACAACCGCCAGCAAACACATAGAAACAGTAATCTTAGCGTACACTCATCTTCAACCAGCTCAACCAGTCACCTTCGCCCATTACTTGCTCTCACATGTTGATGCTTTAGGGCGAGATTTGCAGAGATTGCAGAGTGTTTACGAACGGGTAAACTTGTGTCCTTTGGGCGCTGGAGCATTGGCAACCACAAGCTTCCCAATAAACCGCAAAACTACCGCTGAACTCTTAGGCTTCGATGCAGTGTTAGAGAATTCGATAGATGCGGTTGGTAGCCGAGATTTCATCCTCGAAACACAATCAGCACTAACTTTGCTTGCGGTGAACCTAAGTCGACTTGCTGAGGATTTGATTATCTGGAGTTCACCCGAATTCGGCACAGTCGAGTTGCCAGACGAATTCACATCAACCAGCAGCATCATGCCTCAAAAGAAGAACCCCGAAGTACTCGAGGTCATCCGTGCACGAGCCAGTTATGCCTTGGGCGATTTTGTTGCTTCAGCTGCTGCCCTCAAAAGTTTACCCTCAACTTACAACCTTGATTTCCAAGAAATAACTCCCAAGCTTTGGTCATCAACCGACAACCTTACAGCTTCACTTAGCATATTTGTCAAACTTGTTCCTAACTTGAAGGTTACTTCGAACGTTGAAAGCAAGGCTGCAGCAGGATTCGTGGGCGCAACCGAACTAGCGAATATGCTTGTGAGAAAATATAGCGTAGCTTTTCGAACCTCCCACAAGATAGTTGGTGCTTTAGTCAAAGCACTAATCGATTCGAAACAGACTTTGCTCGATGCGACACCTGAATTGCTAACGAAAGTGGCTATGGAATCAGTAGGAATCCAGTTAACTGTAAAAAAAGTAGACATAGTTGAATGCACAAATCCCCGCAAACTAATCGAAACCTATAAAGTACAAGGTGGTCCATCACCCGCTGAGGTCGAAAGAGCAATCATATCAACCAACAAAACCCTGATACAGACAAAAACAAACATTACAAAACTCCAAGAAAACCTTGCAACCGCAGAAAAAATCCTTAACTCGACCGTGAAATCCTGCTCTCAAATTGTCTCTTCCAAAAACGGAAGACCTAAAAATTCAGTTATAGGTTGAATAGGGCTTTGGTCCCACAATATAGCACATACGAGAAAAATAAAAAAGCGATACTGCTTCTTGAAGACGGAACGTCATTTATCGGCAAAGGTTTTGGGGCAACAGGCAAAATTTCTGGTGAAGTTGTTTTCTCAACCCAGATGGTTGGTTACCCCGAAGCCTTGACTGACCCGTCTTATAAGGGGCAAGTTCTTACTTTCACTTATCCTATGGTAGGAAACTATGGAGTCCCGTCCAACGAATTAAACCTCGGAATGCCGCTTTATTTCGAATCTGACCATATTCAAGTACAAGGTTTAATTATCCATGAATTATGTCATGAGCCGTTCCATTGGGCTTCCACAAGAACACTTGATAAATGGTTGGCAGACGAAGGCGTTCCTGGAATCTATAGCTTAGATACAAGACGCTTAACAAAGAAACTTCGAACTTACGGTGTAATGTTAGGGATCTTGCAGGTTTTTGAAGCGGGTGAAGAACCCAATTTGGATGCAATGTTGAAGAACGGCAAAAACATCGCCGATCCAAACCTGACTGATTTGGTAAGAGAAGTATCTGTGAAAAAACCCATCAAGTATAGCGTTGATGGTAAGAAAACTGTTGTGCTAATAGACTGTGGAGTCAAATATAGTATCATCCGAAATCTGCTTAAACGGGGCATTGATGTTGTACGTGTGCCCTATGATACTTCAGCCAGCGAAATCATGAATTACAACCCAGACGGGGTTTTCTTGAGTAATGGCCCCGGCGACCCTAAAAAATGTACAAAAACAATTGCATCTATTCGGGAATTGTCTGAGAAGGTCCCACTCATGGGTATTTGTCTTGGTGCGCAAATATTGGCGTTGTCAATGGGAGGAGACACTTACAAACTTAAGTTTGGTCATCGCGCCCAAAACCAACCTGCTCTTGACTTAAACAGTAATCGCTGCTACATTACAACTCAAAACCACGGTTACGCAATAGACTTAGAATCACTAAAGAAAACACCGTTGGAACCTTGGTTCATTAATCCTAACGATAAGACTACTGAAGGTGTTAAACACAAAAATAAACCAGTTTTTGCTGTCCAATGGCATCCTGAAGCTTCGCCTGGACCATACGACACTGAGCTGCTGTTTGATAAATTTGCTAAAACATTGGAGGTCAAGTAAGGATGCCAAAGTTTGATTGGATAAAGAAAGTTATGGTTCTTGGGAGTGGCGCCATTAAAATAGGAGAAGCAGCTGAATTCGATTATTCTGGAAGTCAATGTCTCAAAGCTCTGCGAGAAGAAGGCATTGAAACTGTTCTAATTAATCCCAACATTGCAACTATCCAAACGGACCCTAGACTTTCAGGTAAAGTTTACCTTCTACCAGTTACCCCCGAGTTCGTCGAGAAAGTTATCGAGAAAGAACGTCCAGACGGAATTCTCCTTGGCTTCGGTGGACAAACAGCTTTAAACTGCGGTTTAGAACTGGAAAAAACAGGTATCCTCCAAAAATACAACGTTAAAGTTTTAGGCACACCAGTAAAAGCTATCGAAGACACTGGTGACCGTGAACGTTTTCGCCAAGCCATGCTTGAAGCTGGCGTTCCACCTCTAAAAAGCAAATCGGCGACAAGCGTCAAGTACGCTTTAGAAGTTGCTGATGAAATCGGTTACCCCGTCATTGTTCGAGTAGCTTACACTTTAGGCGGAAAAGGTTCAGGTGTCGCCCACAACATTCCTGAATTAAAAGAAATTGCTACCCGCGGAATAGCTCAGAGCCGAATCGGCCAAATCCTAATTGAAGAATACGTTGGCCACTGGAAAGAAGTCGAATACGAAGTCATGCGTGACTACGCAGACAACTGCTTAACGGTCTGCAACATGGAAAACTTTGATCCCATGGGCGTCCACACTGGAGACTCAATTGTGGTAGCTCCGTCTCAAACCATGACAAACCGTGAGTATCACCTTATCCGCTCAATCTCCATAAACGCAATTCGCCACTTAGGTATCGTTGGCGAATGCAACATTCAATGGGCACTCAACACTCAATCCGAGGAATGCCGCGTTATAGAAGTTAACTCACGTATGTCCCGCAGTTCTGCGTTAGCAAGCAAAGTTACAGGGTATCCTCTTGCTTACATAGCCACCAAACTCACATTGGGCTATACTCTTCCTGAACTAATCAACAAAGTCACCGAAGTCACTACAGCATGCTTCGAACCAGCCCTTGACTACATAACCGTCAAAATCCCAAGGTGGGACCTCCAGAAATTCAAGAATGCCGACCGCCACGTCGGTCCACAGATGCGTTCCGTAGGAGAAGTTATGGCGATTGGCCGCTGCTTTGAAGAAGCACTCCAAAAAGCCGTACGCATGTTGGATACAGGAAAGATTGGCTTAGTCTGCAACTCTGAAGAAGACGCAGAAATCGAATCAGAAGAACGCATAAGAGACGAAATCGCAAACCCAACTGACGAACGCCTCTACAAACTTGTTAAAGCCTTAAAACTTGGCATACCCATCACTGAGATATACCGTTTAAGCGGAGTAGACCCATTCTTTCTGCACAAAATCCAAAACATAATAGACATGGAAACACAACTTCGCAGCCTAAACCTAGCAGAAACCATCTGCACCAGAAACAATCCGTGAAGCAAAACGCATCGGTTTCTCAGATGAACAAATCGCTCAATGCCAAAAAACCGATGAATTCACGATTAGGGCATTTAGAAAAGATGCAAATATTCTTCCAGTTATCAAACAGATTGACACGTTGGCAGCGGAATGGCCTGCAAAAACCAACTATCTCTACCTAACCTACGGCGGAGACGAGGACGACATAGAATTATCCAGTAACCCAAGCAAAGTTATTGTGCTTGGTGCAGGCGTTTTCCGAATCGGGTCAAGTGTGGAATTCGATTGGTGTGGCGTCAACACGATTTGGGCGCTTAAAAAGAATGGCATAAAAGAAGCTATAATGGTCAACTACAACCCTGAAACAGTCTCCACAGACTACGATGTCTCAGACAAACTCTACTTTGAAGAATTATCCATCGAACGGATTTTGGACATTTACGAGAAAGAAAATCCGTTGGGTGTAATAACCAGCGTCGGCGGACAAATCCCCAACAATTTAGCTATGCCGCTCTCAAAAGCAGGCGTAAAACTTTTGGGCACTTCAGCGGAGAACGTGGATTTGGCTGAAGATCGATCAAAATTTAGTGCTCTCCTAGATCAACTTGGCATTTGCCAGCCCAGCTGGAGCAAACTCCTATCGATTGATGAAGCAAAACGCTTCGCTCAAAAAATAGGTTACCCTGTTCTTGTTCGACCCAGCTATGTGCTGTCAGGTTCAGCAATGCGTGTTGCCTACAACGAGGTATCACTTGAAAACTTTTTGAATTTAGCTGCCAAAGTTTCACGCGATCACCCGGTAGTCATCAGTAAATTCATAACTCAAGCAAAAGAAGTCGAAGTAGATGGTGTCTCCGACGGCGAAAACGTGTTCATCGGCGCCATAATGGAGCATGTGGAGAACGCTGGCGTCCACAGCGGCGACGCAACTATGACTATTCCCCCTCAATCACTAAAGATTGAGGTTCAAAAGAAAATCGAAGAATGCACCCAAAAAATAGTGAAGGCACTGCAAATTCACGGCCCTTACAACATACAATATCTCGTCAAAGACGATGTAGTCAACGTTATCGAATGTAACCTACGAGCCTCACGTTCCATGCCATTTGTTAGCAAGACTCGCGGCATAAACATGATTGATTTGGCGACTTTGGCGATGCTGGGTAAAAAAATTGACGGAGTCAAACTCTCTCCAATGACCCTTGCCCCTCATGTCGGTGTTAAGGTTCCACAGTTTAGTTTTATGCGGTTAAGTGGTGCTGACCCAGTTCTGGGCGTAGAAATGCTTAGCACTGGAGAGGTAGCGTGTCTTGGCGAAAACTTTTCAGATGCCTTCTCTAAGGCGTTGCAGGCTGCCGAATTCACGATTCCTCCAAAAGACGGCAAAGTGTTCATCAGCGTCGGCGGCGATGAAAAGCGAAAGGCGCGAGTTGTACCGATTGCCAAAGCACTTGCTGAAATGGGCTTTAAAATCTACGCGACTCAGCATACTGCCGACGTACTTAACGCTCACGGAGTAACAGCAACCGTACTGTACAAAGTTAAGGACGCTCAAGTCAGCCCTAACATAATGGATTATTTGCAGGAACGCAAAATCGACATAGTAATAAATGTGCCAATGGCTAACCGACGCTCAAGTATCTCCGACATCCTGACCGACGGCTACATCATTCGGCGGCAAGCAGTAGAGTTCAACATCCCAGTCATCACAAACCTGCAACTCGCAGCGGCTTTGGTGGAAGTGCTCAAACAGAAAGGACAAAACGCCAATTCCATTCGCTCATTAAACGAGTACATGGATGACTTACCTTGGAAACAATGGTAAATCCGACGCTCTCTTCAACCTCTTCTATCCAAAGCACTAAAACTCTAATATTGATCTCCCATCTGACATTTCTACGATTGATTGCCCAGAATTATCAAAATTTGCTGCTGGGTGTTTAGGCTCACCAAATATTGCGATATAAACTAGTTTTTGCGCAAATATTATATTCTTGCCCTGCCTTTTCGATTGAGCATTAAGGTAATCTACTTTGTCTAACCAAGCTAAGACTCGGACAGTAGAAGAGATTAACCAGAAAATCCGCAAGGGCGACGCTCAAGTTTTAACCGCGGAAGAAATGAAAAAGCTGGTTGAAAGCAGCGGTGTTGAGGTTGCCTTCAAAGAAGTTGATGTGGTTACTACGGGCACTTTTGGAGCTATGTGTTCATCTGGCGCAGTTGTTAACCTTGGGCATTCTGATCCGCCAATAAAGATTGAGCATGCATGGATCAACGACGTGGAAGTTTGCCACCCTGGAGCTGCAGTTGACCTGTTCATTGGTGCGACCAACATGTCTGAGAAGCAACCTTATGAGTATGGTGGGGGACACGTTATCCAAGACTTAGTGGCTGGAAAAGAAGTTGAACTAAGAGCAACCTCATATGGAACCGACTGTTACCCAAGAACTTCGCTTAAAACAACGCTCACAAAGGACGATTTGAATCAGTTTTATCTGCTTAACTTCCGCAACTGTTACCAGCGCTATAACTGCGCCGTAAACAGCAGCGACGAAGTCATCTACACGTACATGAGCAAACTTCTGCCAAGATTCCGAAACGCTACCTTCTCAGGCGCAGGCGAACTTAACCCACTTATGAACGACCCCGACTACGAGACGATGGGTATGGGAACTCGTATTTTCCTCGGCGGCGGTCAAGGCTACATAATTGGTGAGGGAACTCAGCATAGCCCCAAAAACCTCAACGGAACGCTTATGGTTAAAGGAGATGCGAAGAAGATGTCGCCTGAATTCTTGCAGGGTGGAGCTTTCACGGGTTATGGTACTTCATTGTATGTTGGGTTTGGGAGTTCCAATTCCTATTTTGAACGAGGGTTTGGCGAAGAAAACTGGGATTCAAGACAAAGACATTTTAACCGACATAATCGATTACAGCGTGCCGCGGCGTGACCGCCCCAAGTTTGGGCAAGTAAGCTACAAAGAACTAAAATCTGGTTCAATAACCGTTAACGGCAAGAAAGTCAGGGTCAGTTCGCTTTCAAGCCTGAAAATGGCAAAGAAAGTTTCACAAACACTCAAATCATGGATTGACGAAGGCACATTCTTCTTAACCTCGCCTGTTGAGAGGTTGCCAACAACAACGGTTTTTAAGCCTATGAGACAAACCGAAGAAATCCCATTCGTCTATAACGTAATGCACCCAGCTATTACATGCACCGAAGACGAAGAGATACAAGCCATCGCAAAACGCATCGTCACGAAATCAGTCAACCACATTGTAGTGGTAGATGAAACTGGCAAACTAAAAGGAATCGTAACATCATGGGACATCACACGCGCCATGGCTGAAGGCAAAAAAGCATTAGCCGACATAGAATCCCACAACGTAGTCACTGCAAAACCTGATGAACCACTCGAAATTGCTTCTAAACGCATGGCTCAAAACAACATCTCTGCTTTGCCTGTGATTGATATTGAACGAAAAGTGCTGGGCATAATTACTTCAGAAGACGTTTCCAGACTGTTAGGACGGTAATTAAATGGGAAGAATTCTAATAAGATTCAACGAAGACCAAGTATCTGAGCCCATAGCATCCCAAATAATTATTGAATACAAAGTGCCAATGGCAATTTTGTCAGCACACATAAACTCGAAGGGCGGCGAAATCCTAGCTGAAGTCCCTGACGACATATTGGAAAAAGTTGTTAATGCTTTCCGCAATAGAGGCATCTCAGTAACTGTTCCCAAACTAATTGAGGTTGATTCGGACAAATGTTTCAGCTGCGGTAGCTGCATTGCACTTTGTCCAGTAGAAGCCATAAGCTTAACCAAAGACTCAACTGTCCAGTTTGATAAAGAGAAATGTGTTGGCAGCACATGCAGCGTTTGTGTTGATGCATGTCCCGCTCGAGCCATTAAATCGGTTAAACCAAACAACAATGGTACGTCAGCCAATAGGGAAAAGAAACGTTGACAGGACAACTTTTCAAAGAAAACTTTTCCTTAAAAGAGACCCAATGCACAATCCTTTCTGATAGGCAGCAAGCTATCCAAGCCGCCATAGAATCCATCAAGCGCAACCGTCAAGAATTGGAACTTTACGTTAGGGCTAACCCAAAGTTTCTGTACACTCTAAAGCCCATCGCTGCGCCAGAAAAGCCTCTTGTAGCAAAGTTAATGGCGGTAGCAGCCCAAAAAGCAGCTGTTGGACCAATGGCAGCTGTTGCAGGAGCTATAGCTGACTTAGCCGTAGAAGACATGAAACGGGAAGGCTGCGAAGTGGCGGTTGTGGAGGACGGCGGCGAAATCTCAGCAGCCTCAAACCGGCCAATTGATGTAGCAGTTGCCGCAGGCGAGGAACCTCTCTCAAAACGCTTCGGCTTTAGGCTAACTGAATTCCCAATCGGCGTTGCCACCAGTTCAGGTCGATTTAGCCATGCACTCAGCTTTGGGGATGCGGAGGCAGCTATCGTTTTCTGCAAAGATGCCGCCTTAGCTGATGCAGCGGCCACAGCAGTCGGCAACGTGGTAAAAGGTGAAGATGCACAGGCTGGGATTCAAGCAGGAATCAATAGGGGTTTGTCGATTGAAGGCGTTGAAGGCGTGCTTATACTCTACAAAGGGCAGGTTGGGACTGCGGGAAAAATACCACAAATAATAAAGATAGAGCCTTGAAGAGACGCATGAAATTTTCCATTTATACCCCTTTTTACTTTCTATTTGATCAAGTATGCTTGTAAACCAGCGAAAACACATTTTCTTAGGAATGAAAAGGGATTTAGTTATAGCCTGAATCCGAAACGCTTATATTTTTTGGGATATGACTGATTGAACAGGTTCGAAGCAATGTCCAATTCCAAAAGCAAAAACGGCGGCAATGTATCACCGTTCCTTAGCTTCGACTACTATTTTTATTATTACCATTTTCCTTAGGCCCAGAACTGAAAAATTTTTTGGGAACGGTTCTGGGCGAAACACGGGTGACCTAGATGGCAGATAACAAAAAAATTGTTGTAAAATTCGGTGGCTCTAGCCTTGCCGATCACGAACGTCTCTTAAAAGCAGTTGTTGCCGTAGTTAACGAATCCAAGAAAGGCACGAAAATCGCTGTTGTAGTTTCGGCTATGGGCAAAACAACCGATGTTCTAATGTCCACGGCCAAAAATACTTCTAATGGGAAATTAGAGAAACACGATTTAGATGATATTCTTTCAATGGGTGAACGTACCAGTGTACGAATATTTTCAGCTGCCCTAAAAAGCAACGGAGCAAACTCGTGCTACTTTGACCCAATCGACTGCAACTGGCCAATAATAACCGATGCAGCATTTCAAAACGCAAACCCAATTCTCAAAGAATGCGAGAAAAACATCAAAGAATGCATCCTGCCAATAGTTGAAAAAGGTACAATACCTGTCATTGCAGGGTTTCTTGGTAAAACCAAAGAAGGCAAAGTCACCACTTTGGGCAGAGGCGGGAGCGACACCACTGCATTCATTTTAGCTGATGCATTAGGTGCGGACCAAGTTGTTTTAGTCACAGATGCAGATGGAATAATGTCGGGTGACCCAAAAATTATTGCGACCCCGCAGAGGCTTAAAGAAATCGACGTTAACACACTTGTGGGCTTGGCGGATTCGGGAGCCAAGTTCATCCATAGCAAAGCCTTAAAGTACAAACCCAAAAACATCGATGTTAAAGTCATCAACAATGCAAATGGCGACTTAAGCAGTGAAGGCACTCTTAATCAAGGGTGCATTAGTTTCGGAACTGGACGCGGAAATAGCTCATCCAACACCAGTTTCGGAAATAACCGTGATTGGAAAAGGCATCTCCGCAAACCCCCAAGTCATCACCGAAATGGTTGAGAAAGTAAAGGAAAACTCGATGCTTTTAGGCATGTCAATGAACACAAACTCTATTATTCTCTATGTCCCACAAGAAAAAAACATCGAAACCCTCTTCAACCAAATTCACAAAATAACCACAAACAACAAAGAAACCATTGCGATGGCGGTCAAAAAAGATTTGGTGTTCATACAAACCAGCGGTGTGGGCTTAGAAGAAACCCATGGCATAATTGGAAGAATCAGCGAAGATCTACGAGTCAACGGAATAAACATCTCAGGTATACTGACCATTACCTCGAGTATTCTGTTGTTTGTAGATTGGAATGAGAAAGAGAAAGCGTTAAAGTTAATTAAAAACTCACTTAAAACACGTTAAGGTGGAAGAAAGATGAATACAGGAAAAACCCGCAGACTAAGAAGAATCATGCAGCAAGATAACCGAACAGTAATCGTGCCTATGGACCATGGCGTCACAGTTGGGCCAATCCAAGGCATAACTAACATGCAGGAAATAACCACTAAACTGGTGAAGGGAAACGCAGACGCTATCCTTGTCCACAAAGGCATAGCCAAACGCATCGATACTGGACAAGCAGGACTCATAGTTATGTTGTCAGGCATGTCGAATCTTAGCCCTAACTTAAACGCCAAAGTACAAGTCTGCTCCGTGCAAGAAGCTATACGCATAGGCGCAGACGCAGTCTCTGTGCACGTTAACGTTGGAGCCCAAGACGAAGACAAAATGCTCCAGAATCTGGGCAAAGTCTCAGAAGAATGTGACCTCTTCGGTCTGCCACTGCTTGCTATGATGTATCCGCGTGGACCAAAAATCCAAAACGAACACTCACCCGAAGTGGTAGCGCACGCAGCAAGAATCGGAGCAGAACTTGGCGCAGACATTATCAAAACCAACTATACAGGCGACATAGAAACCTTCAAAACTGTAGTTGAAAGCTGCCCCGTTCCAGTAGTCATCGCTGGTGGACCAAAATGCAAATCCAACCAAGAAATCCTTCAAACAACATTTGATTCACTTAAAGCTGGAGCCGCTGGACTTTCGATTGGACGAAACGTGTTCCAATGCGAAAACCCAACTCAAATCGTCAAAGCGCTCTCAGCTATCGTCCACGAAAACGCGTCGGTGGAGCAAGCGCTTAAGGTTCTCGGTGAAAAGCGTTGAAGGAACTCTGGATAGAAATAGACCCAAAAACTTCGGCTCAAGAAAAAGAGAGTTTACTTAGCCTTTCCCATGAAAATGCGGATGTAATCCTTGAAGGGGACCAAGCGAGCAACCGCAACGACAAACTCGAAATAGTTTTCCTAAGTGATTTAAACGAGAAAAAGCTTGCCCAACTAAAGAAAGAAGGCAAAAAAACTGCCCTTCGAGTTACAATTCAGGGCAAAGAAGACGAAAACAAAGCCGCCAAAGCCGCAGACCTTGGCGTTGACTATGTAATAATAAACTGCCTCGACTGGCGAGTGATTCCGCTTGAAAACTTGATTGCGAAAGGTAGAGGAAAAAGCACCTTAATCGCTGAAGTCACAACTTCTGAAGACGCGAAGGTGGTTTTGGAAGCGCTCGAACTTGGAACTGATGGAGTGCTTCTTAAAACTGGAAACCCAAACGAACTGGAAAAAACAATCAAACTCATTAAGTCACAAGCCCCAAAAATGGTGATAACACCAGCGAAGATTTTGTCAATTAAGCCCATTGGTTCGGGCGCAAGAGTTTGTGTGGACACCGTTGACTTGATGGTTCCTGGCGAAGGCATGCTTGTAGGATGTCAATCGGCGGGGTTTTTCCTTGTTGAAGCTGAAGTCAACGAGAATCCCTATGTGCAGTCTAGACCTTTCAGGGTTAACGCTGGACCAGCCTCACACTATACCTTAACATCAACGCAGAGTACACGGTACCTCTCGGAACTCAAGGCAGGAGACGAAGTTTTAATCGTTAACCGAGAGGGCAAAGTCAGATTAACAAACGTAGGCAGAAGCAAAATTGAGTTCCGCCCATTAATCCTCATTGAAGCCCAAGCAGACGACACAAAAATAAAAACCATCCTCCAAAACGCCGAAACCATCCGCCTGGTTACACCCAAAGCCTCAAAACCAGTCACAGAACTAAAACCAAACGACGAAGTCCTAGTGCATATAGCCGCGAAGGGAGGAAGACACTTCGGCATATCTGTGCCTGAAGAAACGGTGATTGAAAAGTGACACCGAGAATCTGTGTCTCGATTCTCCCAAAAAACAATCATAGAAGCATTAAACCTCATTGAAAAGGCAGAGAAAGCCAAAGCTGACCTCATAGAAGTAAGGCTTGACTGCCTTGAAACCTCCCGCAAACTATCCGAATTATCAGCAAGCACGAAAATTCCCTTAATTGCCACCAATAAACTCCAAAGCGAAAAGGGATTTTTTGCTGGAACAGAATCTGAGCGTCAACAAACCCTGCTGAAGGCAGCTAAAAGTGGCTTTGAGTACGTTGACATTGATTTGTCAAGTCCAAAACACAAAGAAACTATCAACCAACTTAAGCTGTTTGGGGCTAAACCCATCGTTTCCTACCACAAGTTCGACGGTGCACTCAACGTTTCAGCGATGGCGGCGGTTCTAGATGAAGAACTTGCCAGCGGCGCATTCGTCTGCAAGATTGTGACAACTGCTAAACAGATAGAGGACAACCTGCCTGCTTTGAGCTTTGTTTCTTTTGCTTCCAGCAAGGCTAAGCTGGTTTGTTTCTGCATGGGTGAACACGGCAGGGTTTCGAGGGTTCTCTCGCCACTGTTTGGGGCTTTTTTCACTTTTGCTTCACTCGAAGAGGGTAGTGCAACGGCTGCGGGGCAAATGAGCATAAATGAAATGAAGACTGCTTATACTCTGTTGGGGAATAAATGATATGGGTATATCTGGAAAAACAAAGGTTTGCGGTGTCATCGGGGACCCCATAGAACACACATTAAGCCCAATCATGCACAATGCAGCATTCAACGCCCTAAACCTCGACTACGTTTTTTTAGCTTTCAAGGTGAAGCCTGCGGAAGTTGAAAACGCAGTCAACGGCATGCGAGCCCTAAACATCCGCGGCTTAAACGTAACAATGCCGCATAAAACTCCAGTCTTAAAATTTCTAGATAGGACCGACTTATCAGCCCAAATCATAAACTCAGTAAACACCATCTTAAACAGGGATAACAAACTCTTCGGCTTCAACACAGATGGAGTCGGCGCATTGAAAGCTCTCAGAGAAAACGGGGTGGAATTGAAGGGAAGAAAGGTTCTGTTGTTGGGTGCAGGAGGTGCGGCTAGAGCCATAGCGTACACGATGGCTAAAGAAGCTGACGAATTGGCAGTGTTGAATCGCTCCCTAAAACCAGCCCAAGAATTAGCCAAACTCCTTGAGAAGACCGCAAATAAAAAAATTGTTTCAGGCTCACTTTCGCCGAAAGAAATCCAGCAAAACCTGCAAGACTCAGACGTTTTAATCAATGCTACATCAGTGGGAATGAAACCGAAAGCTGAGGAAAGCCCGGTTGCAGCCTAAACTTTTGCGGCCAAACTTAGCTGTAATGGACATAGTCTACAACCCAATCGAAACCAAACTGGCTAAAGACGCGAAGGCGGCAGGTGCGAAAGTGGTTAGTGGTGTTGAGATGTTGATCTATCAGGGTGCGGCGTCGTTTGAGATTTGGACGGGTAAGTCTGCGCCTGTTGATGTTATGAGGCAGGCTGCACTCAATCACTTAACGAAGGTGTAAACTTGACGGGTAAAGCGGTGGCTATTGCTCATGGGGCAGCAACAATCGTTAACGCAATTGCTTTGGGGAAAGGTGCTGCGTTTGGGATTGATTTGTGGACTAGAGCTGAAGTTAACTTAACCGATGAAACAGGCGTTATTAGAGCTGAGATAGTTTCTGACCCAAAAGAAAGCACACTCCTTATAGAAAAAACCGCTGCAAGAGTCCTGCGAAGATTTGGTTTAGAGAAGAGTTTTGGCGTAAAAATAAAAACCATATCTAACATTCCCATCGCACGAGGGCTTAAGAGCAGTAGTGTAGCCGCAAACGCAACAGCTCTCGCGACTACAGCGGCACTGGGGAAAACCCTTGATGACATAGAAATCATAAAGTTAGGTGTTGAAGCAGCTTTTGACGCTAAAGTCACAGTCACGGGTGCATTTGATGATGCCTGTGCCTCTTACTTTGGCGGCATAATAATCACTGACAATCTAAAACAAGAAATAATCAAACAATATCCGTTGCCTGAGAATTTAGTTGTGCTCTTCCATGTGCCACCCCAAAAAGCCTACACAATCGACTGCAATGTAAATAGGCTCAAAACCCTCAGACCTCTCGTGGAAGTAGCCTTCGAGAAGGCTTTAGACGGTAAAATCTGGGAAGCACTCACACTTAACGGATTAATTTACTCTTCAGCTTCCAACCTCAATACATCAATCGCCATCGATGCATTGGCTGCTGGCGCAGTAGCGGCTGGGCTCTGCGGCAAAGGACCCGCAGTTACAGCTGTGGTTTCAAAGGATAAAGTTGATTTAGTGAAGACTGCTCTGCAGAAATATGAAGGAGAAATATTGCAGACTCAATTGAACTGTGAGAAAGCCAAGGTGCTCTAACCAATGGCAGACGTAATTGTTAAAAAAACTGCAAAAGCTGAGCGGTCAAGTTTGTGCGCCATCGTCTAAGTCTTACACTCAAAGGATGGTCATTGCTGCTGCATTATCAAATGGCACATCTAAAGTTTCTGCTCCTCTTTTGTCCGAAGACACCGAAGCAACACTACGCGCTGTCACTGCTTTGGGTGCAAAGGTGACTGTAGCAGACGACTGCTGGACCATCGAAGGCACTAAGATGCTCAAAGGCGCAAAAGAGCCAATCGACTGCGGCGAATCAGGAGCTACATTGCGTTTCATGGTTCCAGTGGCCGCGCTTGCAAAGGGGCCTTCGACTTTAGTGTTTAATGGTTCAATTGAGAAGCGACCTGTGGAACCATTACTGACTAGCCTCAATGAACTTGGCGCCAAAGCTCATATTGGAAAACTCGGCGATAAAGACGCCGTTTTCGTTGAGGGTGGCGGCATTGTTGGAGGCGAAACATCCATTCCGGGCAACGTGAGCTCGCAGTTTATTTCTGGTTTAATGTTTGCCTGCCCAAAGGCTCGAGAGGACACTGAAATAATGCTGTCTTCTCCGTTGGAGTCTGAAGGTTACGTTAAGATGACTGAGGCGGTTCTTGTTAATCATGGAGTTAAAGTGCCTGCACATGAAAATCACATTCATATCCCAGCAAACCAAACTTACACGCCCGCTGACGGGAGGGTTCCAGGCGACTTCTCCTCAGCAGCTTTTCTCCTTGCTGCGGCAGCTATAACTCACTCTAAAGTCCAAATAAACAACCTTGATTATAGCAGCGTTCAAGGAGACAAGGCGATTATAGGTATCCTAAAACATATGGGTGTCAATGGAAAAGTTTGCGCGGATAGCGTTGAGATTGAAGGTTCAGGCAGTTTACTCAAAACATATGAAGTTGATGCCAAGCACATTCCTGACCTTGTTCCAGCCATCGCTGTTCTGATGTGTTATGCGAAGGGTACTTCCCACATTTTTGGTGCAAATAGGCTTCGGCTTAAAGAATCTGACCGTCTCGAATCACTTTACCTTGAGTTAAAAAAGATGGGTGCACAAATCACCATCGACAACGATGGTTTAATCATAGAAGGCGGTTCACCTTTACACGGCGCAATAATAGATCCACACAACGACCACCGAATCGCGATGGCTTGCGCAGTTGCCGCTTTAGGCGCAGAAGGACAAACCACAATCCAAAACGCCGACTGCGTCAGAAAGTCTTATCCGCAGTTCTTCACTCATCTAAGACAAATAGGAGCTGACGTTGTTGGCGGGAAATTCGATAGGTAAAGAATTCACAGTTACCACGTTTGGTGAGAGCCACGGCAAAGTGGTTGGCGTAGTTGTTGATGGTTGTCCAGCGGGTTTGCCTCTTTCTGAAGGCGATTTTCAAATGGAACTTGACCGCAGGATTCCAGCTGAGCCAAAGATTGTTTCTGCACGTGTCGAGAAAGATGATGTCAAAGTTCTTTCAGGGATTTTTAACGGGTTCACAACTGGCGCTCCAATAGCCGTGTTGGTCGAGAACAAGGAAACAGACTCCAGCGATTACGAAGCCATGAAAGATCTGCCAAGACCCGGGCACTCAGATTACCCAGCCCGTATCAAGTATGGTGGCTTAAACGATTACCGTGGCGGAGGACGCTTCTCAGGCAGAGTTACAGTAGCACTAATCATGGCTGGTACAATAGCCAAAAAAATGCTCAGCCGTTTTGAACGTTGACGTGTTGGCTTACACTTCGGCGATCGGGCAGGTTAAAGCTGACAAAAAGTTCAGCGCCGACGAAATACGCAAAAACCGCTATTCCACAGCAACAAGATGCCCCGACTTAAGTTGTGGAGAGAAGATGGAGGAAGCTATAGTGAACGCCAAAAAAGAAGGCGACAGTCTCGGCGGAATAATCGAGTGTCTAGTGCTTGGCATGCCCGTTGGGGTAGGTGAGCCATTGTTTGACGCATTAGATGCAGATTTGGCTAAATCAATATTTGCGGTTCCAGCGGTTAAGGGCGTCGAGTTTGGCATGGGTTTTGAAGCTGCACAGATGAAGGGGTCGCAGAACAATGACGCTTACCAAATAGAAAAGGGACAAGTTGTGTCTTTAACCGATAATGCCGGAGGTGTTTTAGGCGGTTTATCCAGCGGCATGCCCATCATGATGCGAGTGGCGATTAAACCAACACCTTCCATCGCGAAGGAACAGAAAACTGTTAACCTAAAAAAAATGGAAAACGCAGTCTTAAGTGTAAAGGGTAGACATGATCCATGTGTAGTTCCTAAAGCCGTCCCAGCTATCGAAGCTGCCATTGCAATAACCTTAGCTGACCACATGATCCGAGCGGGTTTTATACCGCGCGTTCTCAAGAGGCAGTAAATATGGCTGAAATCTCCAAGCAGCGGAAAAAAATAGATGAAATCGATGACCAAATTCTGTTGGCACTTTGCGTAAGAGTGAAGGTTTGCAAGGCAATTGGTGATGCCAAGAAAAAGCAGAGCATACCAATACGTGATTTATCTAGGGAAAGCGAAGTTTTCAAGCGCATAAAAGAAAAATCCGCCGAATTGGCTTAAACGCGGGTCAGGTTGAAGCGATTTACCGCGAAATAGTTAATATGTGCAGTGCTGTTCAAGAATAAAACGCTCTTAACGGAGAGTCCAAAGATATGCTCTACGAGATAAACGAGAAAGCTCTTAAACTTGAAAGCGAAGGAAAAAAGATAATCCGCTTAAACCTTGGAGATCCAGACTTAGCTACGCCGCCTGAAATAGTGGAAGCTGCGTACGCTTCTATGAAGGCTGGTAAAACCAAGTATTCTTCTTCTTATGGTGAGTTAAAGCTGCGTCAGAAAATAGCTGAGGTACATGGCGTTCAAGCTGAGAACGTGGTTATTACTCCGGGTTCTAAATGGGGCATATTCGCCACGATGTTTTTGATGCTTAAAGACGGCGGCAACGTTATCATTCCTACGCCTTACTGGACAGCTTACGATTTAATAGCTAAAAGTCTTGGTGCCAAAACCAAACTGTTGAAAACCGAGCTTGAAAACGATTGGAAAGTCGACCTTGATAAGCTGGAAAAAACTAATCGACAAAGACACACGCATGATTATCCTCAACAACCCAAACAACCCTACAAGCAAAGTAATGGACGCAGAAACCTTAGACGGCATTGTGGAACTCGCCAACAAAAAAGGCATTACAATTCTCTCCGACGAAGTCTACGCCACAATAGCATTCACCAAAACCAAAAGCATATTAGACTACGACAAAGACTGCAAACACGTTCTAAGCAACGGCTTTTCCAAAACTTTCACCATGACTGGCTGGCGAATTGGCTACATTATCGCCAACAAGATGCTGGTTGACAAAATAACCAAACTAAACCAAATCACCATCAACAACGTCCCCGTCTTCATCCAGGACGCAGCGCTCAAAGGCTTAGAACTCCATGCAAAAATCGCTTCAGCAATCAAAGCCAAATACAAACTACGTGCCGACATGGCATGCACCAAACTCTCTGCAGCAGGCTTCAAATTTTCCAAACCCGACGCTCCCTTCTATGTGTTTCCCAAACTCGAAGGTTTAGACGGAGAAAAATTCACTCTGGACCTTCTAGATAAAGGCGTAGCTGTTGCTCCAGGCACCTCTTTTGGCGATTACCGAGAACACTTCCGCATTTCCTTAACTGCACCCGACGACCAAATCGAGGCTGGGCTGGATAAAATCTGCGAGGAAGCAGCTAAATGAAGGTTGCCGTAATTGGCGCTGGAAAAATGGGCGTTTGGTTCGCAAAATTTTTTGAGTCTAAAGGTTACGACGTGATATTGGCTGACCGCAAGAAAGCGAAGCTTGAAGCACAAAAAGATCTGCTAGTTGACTTGACAACCAGTTTCGAGGAAGCCGTCCAAGACGCCGACCAAATCCTCCTCTGCGTATCCATAAACGCCATGGAAGAGGTTGCTAAAGCAATAAGCCCCGCCGTCCACGAAGGACAAGTCGTTATGGATATTTGCTCAATCAAAGAAGCTCCAGTCAAAACCATGCACCAATACCTAAAAGGCGCCACGATTTTGGGGACGCACCCAGTTTTTGGTCCCGGAAGCAACGGCGTCAAACACAAAGCCTACGTCCTAACCCCAACCAACGCTAAAGAGCAAGAGTTTGCTGAACAATTCAAGAAGTGGCTGGAACAAGAAGAAGCACACGTGTTCATTATGTCACTCCAAAAAGCACGACGAATTAATGTCAGTCGTTTTGGGGTTGCCGCATTTTCTTGGCTTAGTTGCCTGCGAAACTCTGTCTGGAACAGAATGAATTTGCCTGAAACAAAAAAAGTCGCAGGCACCACCTACCGAATGCTATTCACCTTCGCAGAAGCAACGGCATTGGAAACCCCCGACCTCTACGCAAGCGTACAAACGAATTTGGCTAACTTGGGCGAGATCGAGGATTTGTTCATGGCTAAAGCCCAAGAATTGCTCACCTTAATCAAAAACAAAGACCAAAAAGCAATCGTTGAGCGCATTGAACAACTCAAAAAGAAGCTATCCGCAGTTGACAGTGACTTCGCAGACTCATATGATGTCATGTACAAAATGCTAGAATCAACAGAGAAATAATTTTTTTTAAAATTTGGTTTTTCTTGCTCACACTATGATTATATTGTCCTTGCGGCATAAGCCATATGAGTAGATGTTATGGAAAGAAAAGTGGAAAAAATCTTAGAAAGACAGCCAACAATTGAGGGTGCAGGTGTTAGGCTCAAACGTGTTTTAGGCAATGACAAAAATTCTACTCTTGACCCGTTTTTGCTTCTTGACCATTTCGGTTCAAACAATCCCTAAGGATTACATCAAAGGGTTTCCTTGGCATCCTCACAGAGGGATGGAAACCGTCACTTACATGTGGACTGGCGAAGTTGAACATGGCGACAGCATGGGCAACAAAGGCGTAATCAAATCCGGAGACTTACAATGGATGACTGCTGGCTCAGGAATAATTCATCAAGAAATGCCCAAAAAATATGATGGTTTAATGCAGGGCTTTCAATTGTGGGTGAATTTGCCGGCAAAAAAGAAGATGACAGACCCAAAATATCGAGGAATCGAAAAAGAACAAATCCCAACAGTCCAGAAAAACGGGATGACGATCAAGGTGATAGCTGGTAAGATAGATGGGATAGAAGGCCCAGTTTGTGACCTTGCAATTGACATAGAATATTTTGATGTCGAGTTGGCTGCAGGTAAAACGTTCGAACACTCTACAACTAGGAACAACACAGTCTTTGTATACGTTGTCGATGGATCAATAGAAGTTTATAATGAAACAATCATGGTGGGGCATTGCGCTGTTTTCGGTGAAGGCAAGTTAGTTAAGATAGGCTCAAAAAAGGGCGCTCACTTTCTGTTTGTTTCAGGAGAACCATTGAAAGAACCTGTAGCTTGGGGAGGACCAATTGTAATGAATACCGAAGAAGAGTTAGAAGAGGCATATGACGAACTCGACGAAGGCACATTCATCAAAACTACTAAGCCAGCAAAATTATCCTGACACGAAAATATACAAATTTGAACAAAGCATACACATGCAAACATGAGAAAAAGAAGTGACTAAAAAAATTAAAGTTAGGGTTGGATTGCTTTAGGGTAGGAACCTAAGATTTTGATGAATATGGAATATTTTTCCAGTGCTTTGAGTGCTTCTCCGCATTTAGGTTCGGTTCGGTGTCCTTCAAAGTCTAGGTAGAAGTTGTATTCCCAGGCGGTTTTTTTGGTCGGTCTTGATTCGATGCGGGTTAGGTTTATGTTTCGTTTGGCGAATTCTCCCAGGGCATGGTAGAGTGAGCCTGGTTCGTGTTTGGCTGAGAAGATGATGCTGGTTTTGTCTTTGCCTGTTACTGGCGAATCTTCTTTGGAGAGTACGAAGAAGCGGGTGTAGTTTTCTTTGTTGTCTGCGATGTCTCGGGCGAGGATTTCCATGTCGTAGAGTTCGGCTGCCCGTTCGCTGGCGATGGCTGCGGCGGTTAGCAGTTTTTGTTCTTTGATTAGTTTAACGCTTCCAGCCGTGTCATAAGTGGGAACCAACTCGTATTTTAGGTGCTCCAGAAAAGTTCGGCATTGTGCTAACGCCTGTGGATGAGAGTAAACGGTTTTGACGGAATCCAAAGTTATGCCTGGATTAACGATTAAGCAATGCTCAACTTTGACAATGACTTCGCCGCAGACTTTGAGGTTATAACTGAAGAACAAATCGTAGTTTTGGTTAACGCTGCCTTCAAGGGAATTCTCAACGGGTACCACGCCAGCCTCAACATCTTGGCGCTTTACGCTTTCAAAGACGTCTCGGAAGTCTCTGCACGGCTTCACTTGCGCTTTCGAGCCGAAGAACTGGTAAACTGCGCTTTCACTGTATGCGCCGGGTTCGCCTTGGAAGGCTACATTTGTCACTTTTTGTTTCCCTGCTTGTGGTTCTTAATCAAAAGCTTGTTTATTCCGTTTATCATTGCTTCCACGCTTGCCATGACAATGTCTTCTCTGGCTGCTCGGGCTGAGACGATGTTGCCTTTTTCGTCTTCGACTTTTATGATAACTTCGGCGACTGCATTTGAACCTCCTGTTATGGCTGCAAGACGGTACTCACTGAGGCGGATGTTTTCTATGCTGCTGGTCAACTTCTGAATTGCCTTTAAGACAGCATCTACTGGTCCTACGCCTGTTTCGGCTGCAATGTATTCTTTGCCATTCAAGGTTAGACGCACCGAAGCGGTTGGGATAACTTTGATGCCTGTTACGACGGCCATGTCGCATAAGTCTATTATTTTTTCTTCCCCAATCACTTCACCCATTACAGCTGAAGTCAACGCTATTAGGTCGGCATCGGTGACCATTTTTCCTTTGTCACCTAAGTCTTTGACGCGTTGTACGATTTCTTTTAGTTGCTCCTCTGTTGGGTGAATGTCGATTTCTTGGAGTTCCGCTTTGATTCCGCGTGTTCCTGCCAGTTTGCCAGCTACAAGTTTTCTTGTGCGTCCTACTAATTCTGGGTTTATTGGTTCGAATGTTAGTGGTTTTTCTGTTACGCCGCGGGTGTGTATGCCTGATTCGTGGGCAAACGCGTTCTCTCCAACAATTGCTTTGTTAGCTTGTACATTAATTCCTGTTAATGATGCAACCAGTCGTGAGGTGCTGTAGAGTAAGCGTGTGTTGACGCCTGTTTTGTATTTGTAAATCATGTGCAGTGCCATAACTACTTCTTCGAGGGAAGCGTTGCCTGCGCGTTCGCCTAAGCCATTAACAGCTACATGTACTTGGTCTGCGCCTGCTTCGACGGCGGCTAAGCTGTTGGCAACTGCTAATCCGAAGTCGTCGTGGCAATGGGTGCTTATTGGAACGGTAACTATTGTTTTTAGTTCCTCGATTAATTTGGCTGTTGTTTTAGGAATCATGATGCCCACTGTGTCAGGGACATTTAAGCTGTCCATGCCTGCGTCTTGTGCTGCTTTACAAATTTGTTTTAGGAAGGGCATCTCGGAGCGTGTGGCATCCATTGGTGAAAACTCGCATTTTACGCCATGTTTCTTCACGTATGAAATCGAGTCTACAGTTGCTGCCAGTACCTGTTCAGGTGTCAAGTTGACTGCATATTGCATTTGGACAGGTGAGGTTGGGATGAAAACGTGGATTAAGCCAACATCGCAATCTAAAGCTGCATCGATGTCGCTCCTAGTTGCACGGGATAGTGCGCAGACTTCTGAGGTTAAGCCTGCTTTAGCAATGTCTCGAACGATTTTTTTTTCGCCCTCTGAAGAACTTGGAAAACCAGCTTCGATGGTGTCAACGCCCAACTTGCTTAGTTGATGGGCAATTTCCATCTTATCGTCTGAAGTTAAAGAAACTCCAGGGGTTTGTTCCCCATCTCTTAATGTTGTGTCAAAAATTCGGATTCTTCTTGAGGTTTTATTTGTCATGCTTTCAACCAGTTTTCACGGTTAAGGCTGCAGCGATGGCTTCAGCCATGCCCACCGTCGTTTTGGTGCCGCCGCAGTCAGGAACAGATTGACGGTTAGTTAACGCGTACACTACTCCGTTCTCTATGGCTGCGCCTGCTTGTAAACATTTTTTGTCGTTGTATTTTTCTCCCAGCCACTCAAGCATCATTTTTGCAGAAAGTATCATTGAGATTGGGTTGGCGGTGTGTTTTCCTGCTCGGTTTGGTGCTGAACCATGGATGGGTTCGAAGAGTGCAAAGTTGTCGCCTATGTTTGCTCCTGGAGCCATTCCTAAACCGCCGATTTGCTGTGCTGCCTCGTCAGATAGGATGTCGCCGAACATATTGCATGTGCAAAAGACATCAAATATTTCTGGTTCCTTGATTATGCGCATGGATGCTGCGTCAACGTAGAGTTCGTTGAATGCGATGTCGGGGTACTGTTTTGCGGTTTCGCGACAGACGCTGGCGAATAAGCCGTCGGTTATGCGCATGACGTTGGCTTTGTGAATGGCGGTGACTTTCTTTTTGCCGTTGCGTAGGCGTGCAATGTCGAAGGCTTTTTTGGCGATGCGTTCGCAGGCTTTGCGTGTTATAACTCTTAGGCAAAGGGTTGTGTCGTTGCCTATGGTGAATTCTAAGCCTTTGTAAACGTCCTCAGTGTTTTCGCGGACAAACATCATGTCGATGTTTGGGCGGGCAACTGGAACGTTTGGGTAAGCTTTCAGTGGACGCAAATTAGCGTATAAATCAAACATTACTCTGAGCTTCACTATGACGTCGGCTGCAGATTCACCTACAGGTCCTTTTAGGCAGGCGTGGGAATTTTTTATTTTCTCTACTGTGTCCGCTGGCAATGCGGCGCCTACTCTTTCAAGTGCGACGTCGCCTGCTTCAGCTTCGATAATCTGAAGTTTTACTCCAAATTTTTTCTGAACTGCGTCTAGGACTTTTAGGGTGGCTTCGGTTAATTCTGGTCCAATTCCGTCGCCTGGAATTAAAGATATTTTGTATTCTGTCATTTTTTCTTTTTCCTTCGTAGGTTTTCTATTAATCCGCCATCTGCCAAAATTTCCAAGATGAATGGTGGAAGCTTTTCTACTTGAAACTTTTTGCCGTTAGAAGTGTTTTCTATCTTGCCCGCTTCGAAATCCACAGCTAACAGGTCGTTTGTTTTAACCGCAGTGGATATTCCTTTGCATTCGATTACAGGTAAGCCAATGTTTATGGCGTTGCGGAAAAAGATCCGGGCGAACGATTCTGCGACGACGCATCTTACCCCCGAATACTTCAATGCCAGTGGTGCCTGCTCGCGGCTTGAACCGCAACCAAAGTTTTTGCCGCCGACTAGAATAACGCCATCTTTGGCTTTCATTACGAATTCTGTATCTAAGCTTTCCAGCGCATGCTTGCCCAATTCGTTTGGGTCAACTAATGTTAGGTATTTGCCTGGCAGAATGACGTCTGTGTCAATGTTGTTTCCGAATGTTATGGCTGGCGCTTTTATTTTGCTGTTCATGGTTTTTTCTCCAGTGTTGTGGGGTCTGTGATTTTTCCTGTTATTGCTGAAGCTGCTACCGTTGCAGGTGAAGCCAAGTAGACGTTGGCTTGGGTGCTGCCCATTCTTCCGATAAAGTTGCGGTTAGAGGTGCTTACGCATGTTTCTCCTGCTGCTAACAACCCAATGTGCCCGCCTAAGCATGGTCCACAAGCGGAACCGCAAACGATTGCGCCTGCCTCGGTGAAAATCTGCAGTAGACCTTCTTTGTCGGCTTGCTGATAGATTTCCTGAGATGCGGGGATGACTAATGTGCGAACGCCATCTGCAACTTTTTTGCCCTTCATGATCTTCGCAGCTAACTGCAAATCTTCTAGTCTGCCGTTGGTGCAGGAGCCGATGAAGGCTTGGTCAATTTTTACATTGCCGACTTTGCTGACTGGTTTTACGTTATCCACGGATGAGGGGCAAGCTACTTGGGGTTCCATAGTGGAAACGTCGAATTCGACAGTTTGAATGTATTTTGCGTCAGCATCACTTTTCAGGGTTTCTAAGTCGGGCATCTTTTTGATTTTGTCTTCTAAGTATTTGCGGGTAGTTTGGTCGGGTTCAACTATGCCGTTTTTTGCACCCATCTCAACTGCCATGTTGCATAAGGTCATGCGGCCTGATGCGGTCATGTTTTTGATGGATGGGCCAGTAAATTCTAAACTCTTGTAAATTGCGCCGTCCACGCCCAGCTTGCCTGTTATCGCTAAAACCAGGTCTTTTGGAGTGACGTTTGGTTTGAATTTGCCTTTAACGTTTACTTTTATCGCTTCGGGGACCTTTAGCCAGATTTTTCCTGTAGCCATAACTGCAGCTGCTTCTGTTGAACCGATGCCTGTTGCAAAAGCTCCAAAAGCTCCGTAAGTGCATGTGTGTGAGTCAGCGCCTACAATGATGGTTCCTGGAACTACGTGTCCTTTATCGGGCATAACTTGGTGGCATATTCCGCCTTTGCCTACATCGTAGATTTGTAAGTTTTGGTCTTTGGCAAATTGTCTCATAGTTTTGTGCAGTTCTGCTGCTTTAACTGATTCTGCTGGAACTTGATGGTCCAGAATTACCACTACTTTTTTGTTATTCCAAACTTTTGGAACACCTATTTTTTTGAAGGCTTCAACCGCTAAGGGTCCAGTTAAGTCGTGTACCATTACCATGTCGACGTTTGCGTCAACGATTTCTCCTGGATGCACAGCTTTTTTTCCTGCGGCTTTTGCCAAGATTTTTTCTGTAATATTCATTGTTTTTCGCTTATCCTTGAATTAACCTAAATACTTTTAGATAATTAGAAAAATTTTAAAGAACAGACAATTAAGTATTTCCACTTAGTCAATACTGTTTATTCGTCGATTCTTATTGATTTTGCGCCTCGTGCTAGAGCTGTTATACCTGTTCTTGCGATTTCTATGACTCCGTAGCTTTTCATGAGGTTTAGGAAGGCGTCGATTTTTTCGGGGGTTCCTGTGATTTCAACAGTTAAGCTGTCGGTTGAAACATCGATTATTCTGCATCGAAATACGTCTACGCAGTTGATTATGTCTGAGCGTTCTTTAGCGCTTGGAACATTTACTTTTATTAAGGCTAGTTCTCGCATGACAAAGTTTCCTTGTTCAAGTTCGCTTACTTTGAGGACATCGATTTGTTTTGCGACTTGTTTGACGACTTGGTCGATTGTTTTTTCGTCTCCGTTGATGGTTATGGTCATGCGGGATATGTCCTGTTGCTGGGTTGGACCGACGGTGATGCTTTCGATGTTAAAGTTTCTTCGGCGGAACAGGTTTGCGATTGTATGGAGGACACCAGGTTTGTTTTCGACTAAGACGCTGATTACTTTGGTTTTTCCATTTTCCATTAGTAGTCACCTATCTGTTGTGGTAAACCACAGCCTGGAGGTACAAAGGGAACAACATTTGTCTCTGAACCAATAGGCACATCGATTACCGTTGTTACTTTACTAGTTAGTGCCGTCTTAACTGCTTTGCGGAACTCCTCGATAGAGGTCGCTCTCAATCCCTGCGCCCCGTAAGCTTCTGCCAGCTTAACGAAGTCGGGTGTTTTGCCTAAATGAACTGCCATGTAACGTCGTTTGTAGAGCATCCTTTGCCATTGCGCCACCATACCTAAGATTGAGTTGTTTAGCACTATAACGGTAACTGGGATATTCTCGTTTACTGAGCATGCTAGTTCTTGCTCGGACATTATGAAGCTGCCATCGCCCGCTATGTCCATGACTGCTCGGTCTGGGCATGCGACTTTTGCTCCTATTGCCGCTGGGAAACCAAAACCCATGGTTCCAAGGCCGCCTGAGCTGATGAATGTGCGTGGTTTTAATGCTTTGAAGTATAGGGCTGACCACATTTGGTTTTGTCCAACTTCCGTTGTAACTATGTCGCTTTCCTTCAACAGTTTTCTTAGTTCTATTAACAATGATTTAGGCACTAAGTCTTTTGGCATTTCTTTGAGCAGTGGGCTTAGTTGTTCTTTGGCTTCTTTCACTCGTTTTGTCCATGCTTTGCCTTCTCCTTTCTGCAGCTTTTGAGTTACAGCAGTGTAAAGCATTTTCATTGAGGCTTTGGCATCTGCTACAATTGGAATGTCAATTTCGATGTTCTTGTTAATTTCTGCGTTGTCAATGTCTATATGGATTTTTTTAGCGTTGGGCGCAAAGCTGTCTAAGTTTGCTGTTGCTCGGTCTGAGAATCTTGTACCGACTGCCAGCAAAACGTCCGCTTCACCCATTAACCTGTTTGCGGCGGGGTTGCCATGCATACCGATGCTTCCAAGTGATAGTGGGTTGTTTTCTGGGAATGCTCCTTTTCCCATGAACGTTGTAGCGACTGGCGCCATAAGTAAGTCTGACATTTGGACTAGCTCATCTGATGCACCAGAAGTTATGACTCCGCCTCCTGCCAGAATGATTGGGCACTCTGCTTGGGCTAAGAGATCTGCGGCTTCGCTGATTTTTGTTGGGTTTGGTTCGGATGGTAGTTTGTAGCCGCGTATATCTATTTTATTTGTGAATTCGACATTCTCGATTCCTGATTGAACGTTCTTGGGTAAGTCAATCAGGACTGGTCCGGGTCTTCCGGTTGTTGCTATGTAGAAGGCGTTGTTAACGGTTAATGGAATTTCGGCGATTGTTCGAGGTTGATAACTGTATTTGGTGATGGCTGTGGTGATGCCGATGATGTCTGCTTCTTGAAAGGCATCTTTGCCGATCATGTAACTGGTGTTGACGCCTGAAGCTGGAATTTGACCAGTTAACGCTATCATTGGTGAGGAGTCCATGTAGGCGTTAGCTATTCCAGTAACTAAATTAGTTGCTCCTGGACCGCTGGTTGCCATGCAAACGCCTGCTCTTCCGCTTGCTCGTGCATAGCCTTCGGCTTCGTGGGCTGCACACTGCTCATGGCGTGCGAGTATGTGGCGGATTTTCTTGTTGCCGCATAACTCATCGTATACGGGGAGGATGGCGCCGCCTAAAATGCCGAATATAACTTCAACTTTTTGATGTTCAAGGGATTCTAAGAGTGCTCGTGCACCAGTCATTTTTGCCATTTTCAATTCTGTCTCCTGTATGTTGAATTAAATATACTGTCGTCTCGAAAAGTTGCTTGCGAGAATTTTTCGGTAGTTTGTTCAGAGGTTAACCTTGGTGAATTAGAAAAGTTGTACCCGACGATCCCGGCTATGGAGGTGACGATCCCTCATATTCTTGCCTCTTTTAACTCCGTTCTTTAAAAAGAATCAACAGTGCAAATAAAAAGTTTACGGTGTCTAGCTAAACCTTTACAGTTGCAAGTAAAACAATTTGCAGAAGTTACAAGCTTGTTTGTTATTCTTATTCATACCGAATGGCTCTATGTTGCACCTTACAACCTGGACAAGAGTAGGCGTGGTTACAGTGACTTATTTGTTATTGCAGTACCTAGATTTGTTGTTTGGAGCCATTAATCGTCTTGAAGTAGTCGTCCTGCAAATTCCGCAGACGACTACTTCTAATGTTTTGTTGAGTGTTGAAAAACAAAATATTTTGCTCGAGAGAAGAAATCACATTAAATAATGGCAAGATAGAACAGTTTAACAGATATTTTCTTATCATTTGGCAAATCACGCCTTATATAAGCGGTATTTTAGGATCTGTTCGAGGGGAAAAGTGGTAGTTAAGCGGATTTAGCCACGGGCTAACCCTGGATAAGGTGAAAAACAGTGGGGGGACGCCTTTCTTGTGTTAGTCGCCAGACCCGCTCAACTTGGCTCTTAGTTAAATCATCCTTACTCTCCATACACCTAAAAATAATATAATCTGATGTTGTCACAGAATCAAACAACAACCGTTAAGTTCTATACTGATTTTTTTTATCCCGATAGTTCGTCAAATTCTGTTCTTATTTGAGATGGGCTCAGAGAGACTATCTCTTTTGTTAACGCAAAGTGTGTATTTCCCACTGTGGGATTAAATCCTGTGGGAAAAAATGACTGAGCAAGAACTCCCAGCTTCCACGGCAAAGTGCCTATCCTTTACAGAACGGGCATGTGGATGAGGAGTGGACGTTACTGGAAAAACCAGCATCCCAACTCTTCCTTTGCCCTTTACAGTTTTTTTTTACTCAGTTGGAGCTGGTTTGTAGCGTGAGAGTATGCCCTTTTTTATTTTGGGTTCTCTTGGTTTCCAAGCAGCTAAACGTGCTTTGAGTTCTTTGTCGGATAATTCCACTTTTAAGGTGCGGTTGGGGATGTCGATTGTTATGATGTCGCCGTTTTTCAGTGCTGCGATGGGTCCGCCTTCGAATGCTTCTGGAGCAACGTGTCCGATGCTTCCTCCATGTGTGGCGCCTGAGAAGCGTCCGTCGGTGATTAAGGCAACACTTTCACTTAGACCCATTCCGGCAATTGTTGCTGTTGGGAATAGCATTTCAGGCATTCCGGGTCCACCTCTTGGTCCTTCATAGCGTATTACGACCACGTCGCCAGGCTTGATTTCGTTGCCGCGGATGGCGGTGAGGGCTTCTTTTTCTGAGTCGTAGACTTTTGCAGGACCAGTGTGCTTTTGCATCTTTGGTGAGACACCTGCGGTTTTAATGACTGAGCCTTTTGGCGCAAGGTTACCTGTTAAGATGGCGATGCCGCCTTCCTTGTGGACAGGGTTTGTTAAACTGTGAATGACTTCTCTGTCTAAGATAACCGCCTCCTTGATGTTCTCGCCAACCGTTTTACCCGAAACTGTTAGCAATTTTAGGTGGAGCAGACCTTTTGAGTTCACTCATGACTGCTGGAACTCCGCCGGCTGCATCCAAATCCTCAAGTGCATAAGACCCGCTTGGAATCATACTGCACAAGTGGGGGACTTTTCTGCCGATTGCATCGAATGTTGATAGGGGCAAGGTTAAGCCTGCTTCTTTGGCGATGGCTGGCAGATGCAGGGTGGTGTTGGTTGAGCCGCCAAGAGCCATGTCGACTGCAATGGCGTTTTCGAAGGCTTCTTTGGTGAGAATTTGGGAAGGTTTGAGGTCGTCTTTGATTAGTTTGATGATTTGTTTGCCTGTGGCTCTTGCTAAACGAAGTTTAAATGCGCTGTTCGCAAGCGAGGTTGCGCAGTAAGGCAGTGACATGCCGAGTGCTTCAGTCATGCATGCCATGGTGTTGGCGGTGAACATGCCGCTGCAACTGCCGCATCCTGGGCAGGCGTTTTCTTCCATTTCGAGCAGTTCGCCTTCAGTCATTTTTCCAGCAGCAACTTGTCCGAGTGCTTCTGGCATTGAGGAGTAACTTATTTTTTTGCCATGGTGTCGTCCTGCCGCCATGGGTCCGCCTGTAACCATTATGGATGGGATGTTGACGCGTGCGGCTGCCATAAGCATGCCTGGGGTGATTTTGTCACAGTTCGAAATCATAACCAATCCGTCTAGGCTGTGGGCTTGAAGCATAATTTCCACTGAATCAGCAACTATTTCTCTTGAAGGTAGGGAATACCGCATGCCTTCATGTCCCATGGCGATGCCGTCGCAAACCGCTATTGTGCTGAATTCAAATGGTGTGCCGCCTGCAGATAGGATGCCTTCTTTTACTGCTTCGCCAATTGTTCGGAGGTGAATGTGTCCGGGAACGATGTTTGTGTAGCTGTTTGCTACGCCGATTAACGGCTTTGCAATGTCATCGTCTTGTAAACCGAGTGATTTTAGTAGGGCGCGATGAGGCGCTTTTTCTGTTCCTTTTTTTATTTCGTCGCTTCGCATAATCAAATACCTCAATAAACACTCTGACTATTGCCGGTGTTGCTGTTAAATTTTTTGCGGCTACCCTCAAGAGCTGCTTGATGTCAGAGGCTGCTTATTTGGTCTATAACTTTTTTGAACTGCGGTTTCCTCGCTTTTTCGTTCATAGGAATGATCATTGGGGGCAATAATAAGATAAATTCTCGATTGAGAAAGTACGCAGGGTGGTAGATTATGTCAGAAAAATCAATCTCTGAGCGGGCAAAAGAAACACTGAAATGGATTCAGAAAGAACAGAAGACAAACGGTTTAGGAATGGTTGAATCAACTAACGTCCCAGACCGGAATGCGCTTCGTTATCTTCTCCGAGCAGGCGATCTCTATGAGCCACAGCATGGACTGATAAAGTCCTCTGCAGAACCAGAAAATGAAGAATCAGCTTCTTATGGGCTTCCTGACCATAAGCCTTGGAATTGGAGAACCCCCAAACATAAAAACAAAAAAGACAAACCCGAGCCATATGAATTTCTACCTTACCCCGACTGGGAGGTACTTCCAAGTGCAGTAGCAGAAGCTCTTAGACCTATGGGGTTTGCAGACGTTCCCTATCTCTATGAAGGCTATAGTTACCGTAAGATGGCTGGTGGGGCGCTTCGTCGCAAAATGATAGGTACACATTCCAAGGAAGCAATGCTATCCGAATTAAAGCTAAAAGACAACAGGTCTGAAGACAAATGGACTAAATTCGAAACAGGACATTGATGACAAAATTGCAGAGTATAAGGGTAAATACAAGCAGTGTCGAGAAGTGCAGATTTGCCCTAACATAGTGTACTTTCCGAAAGATGGCAGCTTTAGCTTTCATTGAAAAAGAAGAAACTTCAACCAACCAGATACGATAGTTGATCAGTGTATCCCAACACCATAATTCTTATATTTGTGCTTGACCCCTTGAAAATGAATGTGATTTAAATGGGGTATTGCTTTATTCAACCACTTCCCTAAGTCTGTAAGATTTTTAGACACCACCCTACGTGATGGTGAACAAACACCCGGAGTATCGCTTGTTCCTGAAAATAAACTGCGCATAGCCCAGAGGCTAGATGAGCTTGGCGTAGATGTTATCGAAGCTGGATTCGCGGCTGTTTCTGACGGCGAAATGGAATCCATCAAACTCATCGCAAAGCAGGGTTTGCGAGCTAAAGTATACAGTGCAGCCAGAGGAACGAAAGGCGACATCGACGCCGTCTTGAAGAGTGGTTCATCGGGTATATCCATGATTATACCTACGTCTGATTTGCATATTGAATGCAAGCTGCGGAAGACCCGTGAGCAGGTTCTTAAAGCCACGGAGGAATGCGTGCAGTACGCCAAAGACCATGGATTAACGGTTGAGTTGTTGGCTGAGGACGCTACCCGATCAGACTTCGATTATTTAACTAAGGTTTTCTTAACAGCTTCAGATGCTGGAGTGGACAGGGTGACTCCGTGCGACACCGTTGGAGTTTTAACTCCTGAACGTGCTGCAGCGTTCTTTTCTAACCTGAAAAAAAAACTCAATGTGCCCATAGCTGTGCATTGTCACAACGACTTCGGTATGGCAGTCGCCAACACAGTTGCCGCTTTAAGCTCGGGCGCAGACGAATGCCACGCTACAATAAACGGTTTAGGTGAACGTGCAGGTAACGCAGCGCTCGAAGAAATAGTGATAACACTACGCTCGCTATACAAGCTGGACTTAAACATCAAAACTGAACTCCTCTACAGCACCTCGCAGTTAGTCTCACGTTTAACAGGCATCTACACACAACCTAACAAGGCAGTCGTCGGAGAAAACGCATTCACCCATGAATCAGGCATACACACTCAAGGTGTACTTGCTAATCCTTTGACTTATGAGCCGATTGCCCCTGAACTCGTAGGATGCACAAGACGCATTGCCCCAGGAAAACACTCAGGATCCAACGCCATACAAGCCGACTTAGCTAACATGGGACTAAAACCCACAGAAACACAGTTCAAGGATATCTTAAAACGAATCAAGGAATTGGGTGACAAAGGCAAAACTGTCATGGATGCAGATGTGCTGGCTATCGCTGAAGCTGTCATGGGTTTGGACAAAGCTAAACCTATACAGCTTGAAGAAATGACATACGTTGGGGGCGACAAAGTTACTTCGACCGCTTCAGTGCGCTTAAAACTAAACGGTAAGATCGTTTGGGGCGCTGCTGTGGGCGTTGGACCGGTGGACGCCACGATAAACGCGGTTAAAGACGCTATTGCAGAAACCGAGCCCATCACTTTGGAACAATACAATGTTAAAGCTATTACTGGTGGAACAGATGCGATGGTTGAAGTCGTGGTACATATGCGCAAAGGCGACCGAAAAGTCACAGCAACGGGAGTCCGCGAAGACATCGTTAAAGCAAGTATGGAAGCAGTCCTAAGCGGTATGAACGTTCTGACAACCGACTACAACAACAAAAAGCACTAACGTGCCAATTCTCTACTATTTAAATGCAAAATCGTTTGTTGTAGTATTGAAACTACTCCAAACCCTTTTACAGTAAAACCCGTTAAATTTTGAAGCGACTTGTTTCTGAATGGCGAGTCTTTTTTCCAAAACAGAAAATAAGGGGTTTTTGTTTGGGTTTAGTAGAAGAAGGAATCGAGATGAAAACCGAGCGCATATCTAAAAGGCACCTTACTGCTGCATGGAAAACGCTGAGCAGCAAGCCAATGCCAAAAGTTAAAGCGTTAAGGTTAAGCGATGACGATTTTAACAATGTTCTACAGAACCGTCAATGCATCGAAGATGATTTTCGAGAAATAGAAGAGTGGGGAAGGATTCTTTCAACCCATGGTACAGATGCATGCGTATTTAATGGTGACGAAACCGACGATGCCGACTATATTATTCTAGTAAGGAAAAATCCTTATCATAGCTTGGATGAAATCATTGTTCATGAGTTATCACACATTGTGAGGGGAGACCTCTAACTATATTTTCTTGACGACCTCTTCAGAAAACAACTTTAACCCATCTGTGCTTGGCAAATCTGCGAAGTACAGCATAAAATAAGTCACGCCCAAATCAACATAAACCTGCAACTGCTTTCTACATTCGTTTGGAGTGCCAGACAAATTGCCGTTCCTGAATTCATCCATAGGCAAACTTGCGGGTTTGCGAAGAGAAATCATTTCTTCTAATTCTTTTTGGTTCTGAGCAATCAGGACTTGCCCTCCAGGCCAGCAGGAACGCTCAATCTCGCCAAAGTCTCTGCCAACGACTTTGCATTGTTCTTGTAACAACTCAAGTTTACGCTTATAATCATCTACCGATGACAGTGAACCCCAATCAAACCTGTCAGCATACTTCGCTGTAATTTTCATCGTCAGTTTCTCGCCGCCTCCGCCAACGGTGATAGGTGGATGCGGTTTCTGCAACGGTTTTGGTTCACAAACGGCATCTCTGAGGGTGTAATGTTTTCCTTGGTAGTTTGCCCTCTCTTGTGTCCATAGCCGCGTTATCACTTCCAAAGCTTCACCTACGGCTTCAATTCTAACGCTTGCTTTAGGAAAACCATAACCATAAGCCAAATGCTCAGCTTCTTGGCAACCTGCGCCGATCCCAAATTCTAATCTGCCATTCGAAATAACATCAAGAGTGGCGGCGGTTTTAGCGAGCAAGGCTGGGTCTCTGTGGGCATTGCAGGTAACCATGGTTCCCAGTCGTATCTTGCTGGTTAAAGATGAGAGCGCGGAGAGAGTTATCCATGGCTCAAAGATTGGCCAATTATTATACATTAAATGGTCGTCAAGCCAAACCGAGTCATAGCCTAAACGTTCACATTCCAAAACAATAGTTTTAAGTTGCTCATAGTATTCGTTGGGGGTTTTGGTTTGGAAAGCGTAGAAAGGTAGGAATACGCCGAATTTTATTTTTCCCAAGCCAATCCTCCAATCAAGAGCTAATTACGTATTGGGCGGTTGGCGGTATTAGGCTTTAGGTTTGGCCGCTTTTTCTTTTCTTAATTCTTTTCCTCGGATAAACGACAACACTGATGCAAAAACAAGAATAACTATCGAAACGTAGAGGGCGTTGTGGATGCCTACTAAGAACGCTTGGCTAACTCCGCCGCTGAGTTGGTTTGTTCCGATAAACACTTGGAAAGCAACTTCTCTTGGAACTGAAGCGGATGCAACGGAAATTGCCAGCACAAAACTGCCCAATATGCCTATGTTCTGCACTGTTCTTAGGACGCCTGAGATGCTGCCGTATGAACCTGTTCTCGCATTCGCCATGACCGCGCTGTTGTTGGCTGGGAAGAACATGGAGGTTCCTAAACCTGTTATAGCTGAAGCTACAAGGACAATGTAGAGTGAGGAGTCAACGCTCATGGTCAAATAAATCGATATGGCAACGGCTATGATGAATATGCCTATGGTTGCTAGTTCTCGTGAACCATACTTGTCCGAGAGCCTGCCCATTATTGGTCCCAGAAAACTCCCTGCAACGTACCCTGGCACCAGCAACAGGGAAGCGTCAAGCGGTGATAGTCCTCTTATACCCTGTAAATACATTATGACTAAGAAAACAACTGAGAAGTATCCAAGGCTTACTAAGAATGCAGAGAAGATTGAGTTTCTCAAAATCTTGTTTTTGAAGGCTTCAAAATCAATCATTGGGTTGTCTTGATTGCGGTCGTACCAAATGAACAATGGAACAAGCAATGCACCAGCGGCAATCAAAATACTGTTGATTAAGTTAAGACCCAATGATGCAAAGTCAATTAATCCCAATGAGAGAACTACAAGCGCCAAAGCTAAGAGGACCATGCCACCGATGTCCATTTTTGCAGGGTTTTTTGTAGTGCCTTTAAGGTACTTTAAGCCGATGATGACTGCAACTATTCCTATTGGGATGTTGAGGAAAAAAATGAATTGCCAATTGACAAAAGTTGTAAGGATTCCGCCTAAAACTATGCCTATCATTGCGCCGCTTGTATAGCCAAGTGAATTGTAGCCGTATGCTTTGCCGCGTACTTCTCTTGGAAAAACGTCTGCAATTATAGCCCCGCTGGTTGCCTGCAGAATTGCTCCGCCTATGGCTTGAACAATCCTAAACGTGATTAAGAGATAAATGTTAGTTGAGAACCCACATAAGGCTGAGCCGACTGTGAAGATCACGAAGCCCAGATTAAAAATTTTGCTTCTGCCATAAATGTCGCCAATTCTGCCCATCTGAGTAGTTGCAACAGCAAGCACGAGCAAGTAAGCGAGGATTATCCAGATTGTAACAACGAAGTCTGAGTGAAGGCTGTCGTTTATGACAGGGAAAGCCAACAACACTATAGTGCTGTCAAGAGCGCCCATGAGTGTTCCAAGAACTATGATTGCCAGTATTATTCGACTGTGTTTTCCAGAATCGGAAACTGGTTTGCTTAATGTTTGCGGTTGGCTCAGGTAAATGCCTCTTTTCAAAACAGATAGCCTTCTTTAATACAAAAATGAATTTTATAAACATGTATGGCATAAACCTTGAAAACAGTAAGATAAGTAATTATAATTCATAAAGCCTATTTTTGAAACAAACCTAACTTAACCGTGATTCCAGATATGCCGTCTAAACCGCCTTCTACATACGAACTGATGGACGAAGAAACCAGTGCACAGGTTGATGAAGAAGCAGAAAAGCTGCAGCGGCGCAAAGAACTTATTGGACCCACAGGGGTCAAAGAACTCTTTAAAGACGGCAAAATTAGAATCAACGAGTTCACGTGTGTGGGTGGACAATGCAAACTATGCATTAAAGCCTGTCCAACAAACGCATTGTACTGGGGCACAGGCAAAGTTGGAATCACTGAGGACTTGTGCGTTTACTGCGGTGCTTGCGTACTTAACTGCATGGTGAATGACTGTATAAAGGTCGAGCGCAAACGAGAAGACGGTAAAACAGAGAGTTTCAGCAAGCCTCACGATGTGATTATGCTTCAAGAAAGAAGTAATTGTCAAAAACGTTTTGAACGCGTGAGAACCAATGCTGCAACGAAGCGGCATTACTTGAATAAAGACGATAAACTCCAGAAATATCTAAACTTGAAACAACTGTATGTAGATCAGGAATACAAAGTTTAGCTCGTGCTTGGTTGCGAATAGCAAAAAGCATAGGAATGCTGATAAGCAAAAACATTATTTTACAAACCCAGAAGGTAATCCAATTGAGTAAAACTTACGATGTGGCTGTGCTTAAAGGCGACGGAATAGGTCCAGAAGTTACAGAGGCAACCGTGAAAGTTCTTGAGGCAGTTCAAGAAAAATCAGATTTCAAATTAAACTTTCTTTACGGCGAAGCAGGATATCACTGTATAGCCCTATACGGCACTAATTTGCCTAAACAGACAATAGAATTAATCAAGCAAACCAAAGCATGTTTGAAAGGTCCAATGACTACACCTGAAGAACCAGGCGCGCCCGTAAGCGTTGCTGTTACCCTGCGAAGAATGTTTAACTTATACGCAAACGTGCGTCCCTGCAAAAGTTTTCCAAGTGTTGAATCCTTAAAACCCAACATTGATTTGATTGTGGTGCGAGAGAACACTGAAGGTTTGTATTCAGGTGCAGAATCCTTGCTTGCACCCGGAGTTGGAGTAGCGCTGAGAATAATTACGAGGGAAGCTTCAGTTAAAATCGCTGAATTCGCATTTAAACTTGCAAGCCAACGCCGAAAACATTTAACATACGTCCACAAAGGCAACATTCTACGTATAACCGACGGAATATTCAAGGATGCAGTTAAAGAAGTCCAGCAAAAATATCCGGACATCGAAGTTGACGACTTACACATTGATGCAGCAACCATGCAACTAATCAAGAAACCAGAAAGCTATGACGTGATGGTTACAACAAATCTTTTTGGAGACATACTCTCCGATGAAGCAGCACAGGTTACTGGCAGTTTGGGTTTGGCTGCTGGTGCAAACATCGGCGCAACCTATGGCATGTTTGAACCCGTCCATGGTTCAGCACCCAAGTACGCTGGCATGAACCGTGTTAATCCCATCGCCACTATAATGGCAGGCGCAATGATGCTTGATTATCTCGGCGAAAAAACAGCCGCAGCAAAAATCGAAGTCGCGGTGATCGAAGTCTTAAAAGAAGGCAAAGTCAGAACAGCAGATTTGGGCGGTACTTCAACAACAAGCGAAATGGCAAATGCAATAGTAACGCATCTCAAACTTTAACAACTGAAGCTACCGTTGCAGTTCGGGTGGATAACTCTATTTTACCGCCAAACCCCTTTTTCACATAAACATTTTGTAAAACAACTTTGTCGCCTATTTTCAAATCCTTGAATGCTTCGGCGTGTTCCCTCCAAGCAGAAACACGAATATTGCCTCTGTCATCTTTTAAGTCAAAAACTGAGAGTTTGATAGTTTCGCCTTTAGATGTGGTAACTTCTTTGTTTTCACGCACCTCGCAAACAATACCTTCAAAGTTAACTATTTGATCCTCAGTTAAACCAGCAATTTTGGTATACTTCACTTGAGCGGCTTGAATATCGATGAATGTGTTTGAGTCAACGTGAACTTCTACACCTCCGTTTTGGCCCTCTTTGACTCTGGCATTAATCAGAAGCAAACGCGCGTTCGCTTTCAACGTGTTTTCGAGTTCCGTCGCCTTCTCATTCCAAAAAACAACCGTTACCAAACCCGAATCATCCATTAAAGTTAGGCGTGTGACTGTGCCCACACTTGTGTCACTTCGGATGAAGGAGCTTTCACTTAAAACTTCTTTTACCTCGCCTAAAAGATTTACGCATCCACATGTTGTGTTCAACATATTGATTCTTGTAGTGAACTTTTCTATAGAAGGGCATTCATCGGTTTTGGCTTCGGGTTCAAACGCGATTTGGCTTTTGATGCCAAGGTGCAACTCTGTTTTGCCATAACGGTCCTCACGAGTGTACCCATGAACTAACCTAACTGTTTGTCCAGATTTCAATTCGCCCCTCTCAACCAACTCTGCTTTCTCATTCCATAGCACTACCCGTAAAATACCCTCTTTGTCAGCCAGCATTAATGTGGCGAATTTCCCTGATTTTTCAGCACCCTGAAAGGTTTTGACAGGGAAAACGGCGATTAATCGACCTGCCACAGTAACATCGTATAAGCCTGCAAACAGACGGTTTGTGGTTAGGATTCCGCTGTTGTGAATCGTGTTTTGTTGTACTTGAACACCGAATTTAGCAGCAATCAACCGCAACAATGTTTCATCGCCAAGTAAGCCGACTGTTCTGGTTTTTTCAGCTTTCAGTTTTTCTAGGAGTTGCTCTTGGGTGATCAATGGGTTTTTCTGTAGAATCTCTTGGATTAGGTCTTGGGTGGTCATTTTGCGATGACACGATAAAGAAGTATTGGGGCTTTAAATTTTTTGTATTTCTGAGGATTGCTGTCTAAGTTTATTAAAAACGCTGGGTCATCTTAGATTAGCTTGTAGGAGGCAAATCGTTGGATATCACGGTTTTTTATGCAATCGGCATAACATTGGTTGTTGTCGGAGTGATAGTTATCGTGGTCGCGATTATTCTTGCATCAGTAGGCGGTTCAAAGAAGGGCAAGGTTCATGGCGCGGGCGTAATCATGATTGGTCCCATCCCGATAATTTTCGGCACAGACAAAAAATCCGTTAAATCTGTGTTGACTCTATCGTTATCACTTACAATTATGGTCTTAATCATTACTGTTGTGTACTATTGGTTGTTGAGGTAAAACTATGTTGTGTAATGAAGAAGCTGAAGATGAGGAAATCAGCATATCAGGGCGATTGCTTGGTTTTTTGCTTTTAGGAATAGCTTTGGTTTTTGTTGGGATAGCAGTTTTGGTAGTTGCTTCCATAGTTCTAGCTGAATCAAGAAGTGTTGGTGGCATAATTTTGATTGGTCCAATTCCGATTGTCTTCGGTTCGGGACCTGACGCAGGATGGCTAATTGCAATTAGCTTAATTCTGACTGTTGCCAGTATAGTCTTGTTTTTGATTATGAATAAACGATCTAGAAGAAAATAGCTTTTAAAAAAGGGTTACTCTTTTGTCTTCTCTTCATCCTTGCCGTAATAAGCATACAGAAAGATGAGTAGTAGAGCAATGAATGTTGAGCCCATCAGGGTGTATTGGAGAGTTACGAAGTATGCGCCTAGGTCCATCTGAGTTTCTCCTTGTGTATTTACTCTATTGTTGTAGCGTCTTCATATTTAAATCTAAAGCTGAAGCGGCTAACCAACCTTCAACATTCGTTTTAGCTGGCATTATTCAATAATGCTTAAAGGAAAATTGAAAGTCGTAAAAATAATTACTTATAAGTAATTTGCGAAAAAATACCCCTAATTTAAATCGTCAGGAGCCATCGACTGTAAAAAACTAATGTGTCATACTCACATTATCTCAACCAATGTAGTTAAATCAATCAAAACTTTGACAACCGATCAGATGCAATAGAGTGGCTGGTAAATCAGCCGGAGCCGCACTTCTTTTCTGAACCTAAAGCGTTGTTTTGGTGTCGGCTTTTTTCCATTCTTTCATCAACATTTCAAAGCACTCGTCATTTTCCTCTATAAGGTTAAACCAGCCCAAGTTCTGTGCTATTTTCTGTGTTAACAAATGGTAGCACATGTGGATTTTCTTGTCTAGCACTCGAAAGTAAAAGTCTTCGCAGGGGCAGAATTCTGCTTCAGGCATAATTAAGTAATCCCGCTCTCTGCCAACCACAATCCAAACGGTTCTGCCGCTTGGCTTAAAAACATATTTTTTGACTCTTCCTTCCTTTAGTGTATCGAGTGCTTTGGTAAACCTTGACCCAAAAAGCTCATAGAGTTCTGTTAAGCTGTCACCTGATAGTTTGCCAGCTGTTTTTGCTTCTCTACAAATAGTGTTTAACGTATCGTTTTCTGAGGTATCATTCATTGTTACACTACTACTCAAAGATTAATTTGAAAGTGGAGTTTTTAGGCTTTTAGCCTATATCGATTGGTTCGCCTTTCGGTTTATTCGAGGCTTCGGCTTTTGGAATAATGACTTCTAAAACGCCGTTTTTGTAACTGGATTTTGCCTCTTTAACCCTTACAATTGCAGGCAAAGCAGCTTCTTTGTAGTACTTGTAATTAGGGGTATCGACTGAAATTGTCAATGAATCTTCGGTGCCATGTAGTTTAATGTCATTTTTTTCTACGCCCGGCAACTCCGCTACAACATGAATGTCGTCATTAGTTTCAACAATGTCCACTAGTGGTTCCCGTTCTTCTTTAACTTGAGGAGTGCCTTTGAGCCCTTTTTTGATATTTCCAAACTCCTGGATTTCAGGTTTACCGTCGGGACCAATCTTCATGCTGTAACCATAGACAAAAGGTCCCATTTCTTTAACAGTGCTACCGTCTGGTAACTTGCGTTCCTTAACGTATTCCTTGGGAACTTTCTCTGTGAAACTTTTGAGTTCTTCATCCATCATCTTCTCCATTTCACGGAACATGTCATCTATGTTGCTGAAAGGGTCCTTAGATGAACTGCGGCGTTTCTTGAACCATTCAGGAGTATCCTCGTTATCTGAAGACATACAGATTTCCACCTACAATTGAGGTTTTCATTCCAATAAATTTATTGTAGCAATTATTATAAAATAGATGTTTGAAACAAGTGGTTTGTAACATAATTTTTCTTTTCAAAGATCTTGCAATAGTTTTTGTATAAATTGCTTGTGAATCATAGGTACTGCTCAGAAACTTGTTTTGCACAATCGGGATATTTTGTTGAGAAATCTTAAGGTTTAAATGAAGGCAGATAAACTAAAATGGCATCGGAACAAAAACCGAGAGGCAATGTGCCGGGGTAGCCTAGCCTGGCTAGGGCGCCAGACTCATAATCTGGAGTGCAAAAGGGGCCATCGCCCTATGCCCAGAAGTCGCGGGCTCGAATCCCGTCCCCGGCACCACTTTTAAAAATCTTCTTTTTCAAAAAATCAGTAGGGGGACTTGACCAATCCATTGCCCAACGTTTGATTAGCTTTTTAGTATTTGTAGAAGTTTCAGGCAATTTATTCATTCACTATTAACCAAAATAGAATCTGAACATTTGGTAACGATGAATAACTTCAGTTTTTTCATTCAACAACCCTTTAAACCAAGTCAACAACATATCACAAATTTAATCCACAACCACAACAACAACCTAACAAACCCCAAACCACAACCCAACAACAAAAACAAGCCCACAACAAACCCCAAAGAAGAATGCACACACAAAAAAACCCACAACAACAACCAAACAAAACTTGCCTTCAAGATTATTTAAAACATTTAAGACACAACTCTCAATTTTAAAAAAGCTTGGCAATAAGGAACCTAATACAACTGCCATTTGTACAAAAGCGTGACCACTGTTTTTCTTCAAACAAACAAACAACCGCGTTTCTATTCACAATTCATTGAAACGAAACTGAAAAAGCCTTCATAAAGGCAAGAGTTTTTACCTTTATCGCCAAAGGATTCCAGGTGTAAAAACCTTTGAAAAATAATACACCTTCGGTTTGATTGCTGGCCTGCTGGAGTACCAAAACACATTGAGTATCTAAATAATTCTCTGCAAGAAATCCTTAAAAAAACTGCAAAGGGTTACCCAGAAAAAACAGCCATAGTCTACGGTGAACAGGAAATCAGCTATTCTCATCTGGATACACTCTCAAATCAGTTTGCCAACATGCTGATCAAGTTAGGCGTGGAGAAAGGCAATAGGGTGGCTATTTTTTTGCCAAATATCCCTCAATTTATTATTGCATATTTTGGCACTCTTAAGGCAGGTGCGGTTGTAACTCCGATTAGTCCTTTGCATCGCGAACGAGAAGTTGAGCATCAACTGGTAGATTCAGGTGCAGAAACCATATTGATGCTGGATTCACTTTATCCGATTGTGGAGAAAGTTAAGGAAAAAACCCAGGTTAAACACGTAATAATTACAGGGTTAGCCGAAAAAGCCTCTTCTCAAAGAGCTTCAAACGCCTTGATTTTAAACCAATTGATTGAAAACAGCCCAAAAAGAACTCCAAAAGTTAAGATTAATCCTCATGAAGATTTGGCGGCGTTGCAGTACACGGGCGGTACAACGGGAACCGCAAAAGGTGCAATGTTAACTCATCTCAATCTACTTTCTAACGCCCTCGCCTTCGCCACTTGGATACGGGGAAAAGAAGCCAAAGAAACCTTTCTAACGGCATTGCCGCTTTTTCACATTTACGGCATGACAACCAGCATGACAGTGCCTATCAGCCTTGCCGCCAAAATGGTGTTGCTGCCAAGGTTTGAGCCAGCCAAAGTCCTGCAAACAATTGAAAAACACAGGATCTCAGTTTTTTGCGGTGTCCCAACTATGTATCAAGCACTTCTCGCTAGCCCTGAAATTGGCAAATATGATTTAACCTCAATCCGCGTCTGCATATCAGGAGCATCTTCTTTGCCGCCGCAGGTTCAAAAGCAGTTCATGCAGGTTACGGGTGGGCTTTTAGCTGAAGGCTACGGATTAACAGAGGCATCGCCAGTTACGCATTGCAGCCCAGTTGACAAGTCGATGCGAACGGTGAAGGTTGGATCCATTGGGTTGCCACTGCCAGATACAGAAGCCAAAATCGTTGACGTGGAAACTGGCAAAAGAACCCTCGATCAAGGCGAGAAGGGTGAATTGGCAGTTAAAGGACCACAAATCATGAAAGGATACTGGCATAAACCCCAAGAAACCGAAATGGTGCTTCGTGACGGATGGCTTCTAACAGGAGACATAGCCTGCATGGACGCTGACGGCTACTTTTACATTACTGACCGCAAAAAAGAACTCATCAAAACCAAAGACTACAGCGTTTATCCGCGGGAACTAGAAGATGTCCTCTATGAGCATCCAGCTGTGAAGCTCTGCGCGGTCGTGGGCAAACCAGATGTAATGGCGGGCGAGGTTCCAAAGGCTTTCGTAGTGCTCAAAGAAGACATGGCTGCCTCAGAAGATGAAATTAAGTCTTTCGTCAACAGCAAAGTGGCGCCCTACAAAGCCATACGCGAAGTCGAATTCAGAAAAGAACTACCCCTCAGTGGCGCAGGCAAGGTTTTGAAGCGACTTCTCCAAGAAAAGCCCTAAACATTATTCTTTTTTCTTCCAAAGCCTACGCGCTACTTTTTCTCCCATCCAAGCAAAAAACAAAACAACAAAGAAGGGACCTAAAAATAGCTCGAAAACAAAATCGTTGTTGGCAGTTGCTGCTTTACCCAAAACTTCCGGGTAAACAGCGACGCCTGCAATGACTAAGGCAGCCGTCAAAAGAAAGGCAAAAGCAAACGTAACCCACTCTCATGCATCTTGATGGAAAATTGTTTGGTTTAAGCTTTGCCACTTATTTTTCGAAATGTATAAGAGAAAACCCGGTTCTCAGTTAAGTTAAGGTTTAGTCTTTGCGTGTCAAACTCAACGTCACAGGCATCGTGCAAGGAGTCGGTTTCCGCCCATTCATCTACCGAATAGCTGTACGCAATGGTATAGCAGGTTATGTGCGCAACAGAGGCGACGCAGGCGTTGAGGTTCTGCTTGAGGGCGAAGCGGAAAAAATTCAAAATTTTGTGCACGACTTAACTGAACAGAAGCCGTCGCTAGCCCAAATTGAAAAAATTGTTCAAACCGAGATTTCAGGCAAAAACGAATACGAACATTTCACTATTTTCAAAAGTTCCCAGGAATCGGAAACCTCAGGCTCAATTATTCCCGCCAGACATAGCCATCTGCAACCAATGCCTCAAAGAACTACGCGACCCCAAAGACCCTCGCTTCGATTACTTCTTCATTACCTGCACAGATTGTGGTCCACGCTTCACTATCATCGAGCGCTTACCCTATGACCGGGAAAACACCACCATGCGCGAGTTTCCGCTATGTGGTTTTTGCCAAAAAGAGTATGAGGACCCATCCAATAGGCGGTTCCATGCGCAGACGGTGGCATGCCCAACTTGCGGTCCCTTAGCTTATTTGACAACAAACACGGGCGAACCAATCCAAACCAAAGACCCAGTGCGTATGGCTGGGAAGTTACTGTCAGAAGGCAATATTCTTGCCGTAAAAGGATACGGCGGCTTCCACATTGCAGCCTCAACTTTGCTCGATCAACCCCTACTTAGACTTCGAACCACAAAACACCGACAAGAAAAACCCTTCGCAATCATGGCGAAAAATATTCAAGCAGTAAAAGCCTTCGCCGAAATGGGTTCAAAGGAACAAGAGCTCCTAACATCCTTTGCACGCCCAATCGTCTTGCTAAATAAAAGCCGAAACTACAACCTCTCACCGCAGGTTGCGCCACACCTACACAACGTTGGAGTTATGCTGCCCTACACTGGTTTGCACCATATGCTTTTTGACCAAGTTGCCGACACGACGTTTGTGATGACCAGTGCCAACCCCGCAAACCAACCAATAGTAAAAGACAACGAGGCAGTCCTCAAAATTCTCGGCGGTACAGTGGATTATTTCCTATTTCATAATCGTGCTATCGCCCACCGATGCGATGACTCCGTTATGCGGGTTCACGGCAACCGCCAAGTGTTTCTAAGGCGAAGTCGAGGCTACGCTCCAGCGCCAATCAGACTCAAACAGAAATCAAAGCGTTGCGTCGTAGGCTTGGGCGGAGAACTAAACAACACATCCTGCATATTAATCGAGGACAAGGCCTTCATTAGTCAGCATATAGGCGACGTCGAAAACATCGAAACTCAAAGTTTCCTTCAAGAAGCCACCAGGCACTTGCAGCGCCTAACCAACTGCCCCGCCGAGAGCGTTGCTTGCGATTTGCATCCAAAATTCAACACAACCCTACTGGCAAAAGAGATGGCTCAGGCGGATGGTTTGGGGCTGGTTCAAGTTCAACATCATCACGCTCATGCGGCGGCGTTGATGGCGGAGCATGGTTTGGATGATGTGGTGGCTGTTGTTTGTGACGGTTACGGTTATGGCAGTGACGGCGGGGCATGGGGAGGTGAAATCCTTCATTGCAGCTTGGAGTCCGCGGAATTTGATCGCCTAGGGCATTTGGAGGCTCAGCCGTTGCTTGGTGGTGACTTAGCAAGCCGTTACCCCTTGCGTTTGGCAGCGGGTATACTTCAAAAGGCGGGCGTAAACGTTGAAGACTGGTTAATGCAAAACAGCAAGCATTTGCCCCATGGCGAAATCGAAGCTAAACTAATCTTGCAACAGCTTAAAGTCGGCAAGGGCACAGTTGAAACGACGAGTTGCGGGCGGGTTCTGGATGCGGTTGCGGCGGTTTTAGGTATCTGTTTTGAGCGGAGTTATGAGGGGGAACCTGCCATGAAACTTGAATCGATTGCGCTGGCTGGCAAGGACATTTTGAAGATTCAGCCTCAGGTGAAGGGGGATGTTTTGGATACATCCGAATTGATTAAGGCAATTTTTGACAGTTTGGGTAGGGTTTCTGCTGCAGATTTAGCCTACAGTACCCACGCTTATTTAGCAAAGGGCTTGGCGGCGTTGGCAATTCAAGGCGCAAACGCAAAAAGCGTCAAGAATGTGGGTTTTTCAGGCGGTGCTGCATGCAATCAAATCCTTGCCCAGCTAATGCGAAGAAACGTTGAGGCTGCGGGGCTGAGGTTTTTTGTCCACGAAGCAGTTCCGGCGGGCGACGGCGGGGTATCTTTTGGTCAGGCAGTCGTGGCTGGATTTTCCAAATTCTAGACCAATCTGTTTTTATCGCCCTTCAACGCGTTTTATTCTGACTGATTGTTATGTGTTTAGCGATTCCTGCAAAGATTCTGAGCCTTGAAGGTACCAAAGCTCATGTGGACTTTGGACAAGGCGTCTCAAGAGAAGTAAACGTGTCACTTGTTGAAGCCAAAGTCGGCGAATATGTTCTGGTTCATGCGGGCTACGCGATTCAGGTTTTGGAAGAAAAAGAAGCCTTAGAAACCCTCAGCCTTATGGAATGACGTTTTAGCAGCTGGGCAAGAATAGACGGTAGTTGGGCGGAAAAGTATGGTTGATAACTTAAGGTTCCGAAACCCTGAATTGGCCCACAGCATAGCTGAAAAAATCAAGGCTGTGACGCCCAAAAAGGGGCAGGTAAAGTTTTGTCATGTTTGCGGAACCCACGAGTGGACTATAACACACTTTGGTCTGCGTAGTTTGTTGCCGGAAAATGTTGAAGTTATAGCTGGACCAGGCTGCCCAGTTTGTATCGTTCCTGCTGCTGAAATCGACGAAGCCGTGCAGCTAACTCAGAAAGGCGTTGTGATAACTTGTTTTGGCGATGTGTTACGGGTGCCAGGTAGCCAAGTCTCGCTCTTAGAAGCCAAAGCATCTGGAGCCGACGTCAGAATCGTGTATGCCGTCTCCGACGCAGTTGAAATGGCTAAACGCGAACCTCAAAAAGAATTTGTGTTCCATGCCGTAGGGTTCGAAACCACCGCACCCATCACAGCGGTTGAAGCCCTAAGCGATTTGCCCAAAAACTTCAGTTTCCTAGTTTCCCACCGCCTAATCCCACCCGCCATGGAGCTTTTGCTCGGCGTGGGTGACCTGCACATTGATGGATTTATTGCGCCTGGGCACGTAAGCGCAATCATCGGCTTAAAACCCTACGAGCTCTTTACCCGAGTCTACCGCATGCCCACGGTTGTGGCTGGTTTTGAACCTAACGACGTGTTAATGTCTATTTATCTGCTCCTAAAACAGGTCAGCGAAAACGACGCTCAGTTGGAGAACGAGTATTCGCGTGTAGTAAAATCCGAAGGCAATCCAAAAGCGATTGAGATGATGAAGAAAGCCTTCACAGTTACAGCGGGAAACTGGCGCGGCATTGGCAGACTACCTGATTCAGCTTTGCAATTGTGCGCATCGCTTGCGCAGTATGATGCCAGAGAAAAATTCAATGTTCACGTTAAAGAAGGAAAAGACATAAACTTTGGATGTGAATGCCACCTAGTCATCATCGGAAAAATCAAGCCCAAAGAATGTCCACTGTTCCTCAAAGCATGCACACCCGCAAAACCCGTCGGCGCATGCATGGTCAGCAGCGAAGGCACCTGCCGCGTATGGGCAAAAAACGTAGCCGTACAAGCTTAACAGATTCTAGGTACGGGGTCGCCTACTGGTTTTGCAATTATTCTTTTGCCGCCAACTAAAGTTTGCATTGCGACGCCTTTGAATTGTAAAGTGGCTTCACCGATTATTTTGGCCTCTTTACCTTCGGATGTTTGCTTTAGAAACTGCAGAATTTCCTCTGCTTTCTCTGGAACTGCACCGATGATGATTTTGCCCTCGTTCCCGATTTCCAACGGGTCTAATCCGAGCATTTCGCAAGCGGTCTGTACGTCTTGGTGGATGGGAACTTTGTCTTCTTGAATTAGTATGCCGACTTTGGATTTTTCTGTCCACTCGTTGAGTGCGTCTGCTAATCCTCCCCGGGTAGGGTCTTTCATGGCAACAACGCCGCCGACCTTTCCAAGCAAGCTTTGAATCATGCGGTTAAGTGGCTTTACGTCGGAGAGAATTTGGCTGCCAAACTTTAAGCCCTGCTGAGCCGACAGCACCGCCAAGCCATGGTCGCCTATGGTGCCCGAGAGTATGATTTTTTCGCCAGCCACAAGGTTGGAGTCGAGTGCCCAGCGGGCTTTAAGTTCCCGATATTTCCTGACCATTGTAAGGTTGCTGTCTAAAGCTGGGGTTCTTCTGCCAATACCTGAAACGTTCATAACACAGCCGCCTAAACTGCCCCTCTCCACCACCTTTGTGTCGCCGGTAACTATGCAAACACCCGCTTCAACACACGCTTGACGCATAGATGCAAGAATTTTCTCTAAATCGGACAACAACAAACCTTCCTCCAAAATCAACCCACAAGCCAACGCATAAGGCTCCGCGCCTAAACACGAAATATCGTTGACGGTTCCAGAGATGGAGAGGCGACCGATGTCTCCGCCTGGGAAAAAAATGGGTTTAACCGCGTGGGAGTCGCTTTTGAAAACTATGTCGCCGATGACTGCAGCGTCATCCATGGCTTCCAACGGCACTTCTGCATCGTTGCCTAAACCGCCAAAGTATTTTACTATGTAATTTTTGACGAGATCATGCATGACTGAGCCGCCCGCTCCGTGCAGCATAGTGATTTTCTCGGTTTTATCCATCGATTTGCTGTCTCCTAAGGTTTTTAACTATAATAGACTACCCTAAACGTGAAAAATAAACACATCGCACCCAGAGAAACTGTTAATCAAATTTTTGCGGGAGTATGCTATAGGTCAACACAACTAAACGAATTGTAAAATCACTGATTTTTGTCTAGCTTGTTGCGAAGAGTAGGTTTAGAAAATTACCAGATTTAATAGCTAATAAAATTGCAAACAAAGGAACTGAGGTCACTAATTTGTTTTTTCAAGGAGTTTCTTGGGTAAACTATAAAAGCTTAAACGCAATCCCAAAACAGTACACCTCACGCGTTCGAATAGTTCCTCGCAGGGACGTCAGCAAGTCAGTTTAGAGTAAAATCTTAGTTGTGATACGGAAAGCCATATAAATTGCTTTTACGTGTTTGAATGCGCACTGGAGAAATTAAAATGCCAAAATGGGGATACTCAATAATTGAAGAAATGCTCAATCCAGAAAAAACAGCGAAAGCCAGCGGTAGAGAACTTAAGGTATCCCATAAAGCCGCACGGGAAGTCTGTAGAGCTGTTAAGGGCATGAATCTTGTTCAATCCAAAGACTTTTTACGCGAAGTAATGATTAAGAAAAAAGCGGTTCCATATTCTAGGTACACTAAAAAGCTAGGACATAAAGGCGGATTAGAAAACCATTGCGTAGGCAGGTTCCCAATAAAATGTGCCGAGCAAATCCTTCATGTTATAGAAGCAGCCCAAGCCAACGCTGAGAACAAAGGCTTAGACGTAGATCGCCTTCGCATTATGCATGCAGCAGCATACCAGGGTATAAAACTTAAACGTTTCATGCCAAGAGCACATGGTAGAGCCTCACCAAAATTCGACACAACCACACACGTCGAAATTGTCTTAGAAGAGAAACAGACACAAGGAGAACAATAAATGAGCATAGTCAAACGTTTCATAACGGAATCAATTAAAAGAACAGAAATAGATGAATTTTTACAGAAAAAGCTTGAACGCGCAGGATACGGCGGAGTAAATCTGTCCAAAACCCCACTAGGCACACACGTAGTTGTCTACGCTATGCGTCCAGGCTTAGTTATCGGCAGAGGTGGAGAAACCATAAAAGAACTCGCCTCAGCTTTAGAGCAAAACTTCAAAGTTTCCAATCCACAAATTTCCGTTTCAGAAATCGAAGTTCCAGAATTTAACGCCCATGTAGTTGCAAACCGCGTTGCCTCAGCCCTTGAGCGAGGGGTTCACTTTAGACGCGCAGGATTCTGGGCACTAAACCAAGTTATGGAAGCAGGTGCACTTGGCGCTGAAATAGTAATCAGTGGCAAACTCACAACAGAGCGTGCTCGCTTCGAAAAATTCAAAGCAGGTCACTTCCCAATAGTCGGAGAACCAGCACTACGCGCCATGAAAACAGCCGAAGCACATATACAACTTAAACCAGGCATCATCGGCGTACGCGTAAAAATCATGCCTCCGGACGCATATTTCCCAGACAAAGTGACAATTATAGAACCATCGCCCGAAGAAGAACAAGTAGCTGCTCCAGCAATCCCCGTTCCCACCAGCACCAGCGCAAGTCGTCCCGAAACCTGAAGCTGAAGCAGAACCAGAAGTTCAAGCAAAAGAAGTAGCTGACGAACCAAAGCCTGTTGCAGAATCAAAGCCTGAGGAGACGAAAGAGTAATGCGAGTAAAAGAAATCAATGCACTATCCACTGAAGATAGAGCAAGCAAACTTGCTGATTTACGCATAGAACTAGCACGCATCAGAACTATGGTTAACGCAGGTGGCGCCGTAGAAAACCCCACAAGAATAAGAAATCTGCGCAGAACCATCGCTCAAATATTAACAATCCAAAACGAAAAGAAACTGGGTATTAATCAACCTGCTGAAGAGAAAGAAGAAAAAGCAGAGAAAAAAGCTGCAAAACCAACCAAAGCATCTAAAGCTAAGAAACAAATTAAGGAGACCGTTTCCAAATGAAAATAACTCCAGATATCATCCGCCATGAGTTTATTGGCACACAAGCACGAATCGCACAGAGCCATCATATAGGTTATCTTGGATTAGCTGGTCCAGTAATAGCAGAATCAAAAAACACTTTAACTCTAATTCATCAAGGCCAACCTAAAAGCGTCATAAAAGACTTAGCGTCCTTTGACTTCGAATTTAACGATGGCACAACAGTAAACATTGACGGTAAACTTTTAGTCGGCAGATCTGAAGACAGGCTAAAGAAAAGTGTAAAGAGGTTATGGTAATATGTCTATGACTTTTAAGAAACCCAAAAAGACATGTGACGATAGAAATTGCCCATTCCACGGCGAACTAGCAGTTAGAGGACGTGTACTAGAAGGCGTCGTTCACACATCAAAAATGGATAAAACCGTTATTGTTGACAGAAAATTCCTACAATTCTCATCAAAATTCGTACGTTACGAAAGACGACATGGACACATCCCATCACACAATCCACCATGTATCGACGTCAAAGAAGGCGACCGCGTAAAAATCGCTGAGTGCCGACCCGTAAGCAAAACAGTATCATTTGTTGTTGTAGAAAAATTAGGAGAGGAAACGTAGAATGGCGGCGAAAGCGAAACAGAGAGCTCTAACCTCAAAAGGTATGGCTTCACATGGACAAAAAATCAGTCGTGGTCTATTAGCAGGTTCAGAACTCAGGTGCACCGATAACACAGGCGCACGAGTATTACGCTTAATCCAAGCAATGGGATACAAAGGCAGACTAAGACGTTACCCATCCGCAACCGTTGGAGACAAAGTCACAGTTTCTGTACGTCAAGGATCACCCGACATGCGCAAAAAGATTTTCCAAGCCGTAATAGTCCGCCAAAGAAAAACCTTCAGACGTGTCGACGGTGTTTGGGTTCAATTTGAAGATAACGCCGCAGTAATAATCACTCCAGACGGCGAAATGAAGGGTTCAGAAATTCGAGGTCCAGTAGCAAGAGAGGCAGCTGAAAGATGGCCAAGAATCGCAAGTGCCTCCAGCATAATAGTGTAGGTGTACAATAATGCAAGATACAAAACGAGTAAAGAACCCTGGTAAACAAAGAAAAAGACTCTTTAACGCTCCCGCTCACATACGCCACAAACTCATGTCAGCACCACTATCGCATGAGTTAACTGCTTCAAAAGGCGCAAAGACTCTTCCAGTTAGAAAAGGTGACACAATACTCATTAAACGCGGAGACAACAAAGGATTCGAAGGCAAAGTTTCACGCGTTGACCTAAAAGCATTCCGCATCTACATTGAAGGGTTAACACGCGAAAAAGTCGATGGAACAAACATTTTCCTTCCAATTCATCCATCCAAAGTTGAGATACGAAACCTCAACCTTGACGATAAATGGCGAAAAAAAATCCTTGAAAGAAAGAAGGTAACCGCACAACCAGCAAAACCAAAAGCTAAGCCAACAAAGAAAGCCGAAAAGTCTCCAGCAAAAGTTGAAGAAGTTAAAGAAGAAAAACCAGTAAAAGTAATAACAGTTAAAGAAAAAGCGGCGCCTGAAGTTGCAGAAAAACAATGCACTAGAGATGGCAACCGAAGAAGCACCGGAGACCAAAGAAACCTGCCGCCAAAAAAGAAGAAGCTAAACCAAAGGCAGCTGCAAAGAAAGCACCAGCAGCAAAAAAGACAGAGGAAAAAGAAGCTACGCCTAAACCGCGAGCTAAATCAAAAAGCTTCAGAAAAAACCAAAGGAGAACAATAAAATGGGTAAAAAAGGAAAAACCGCAAGGCTGAAACGTAAGCCAGCTCCAGCATTCTGGCCAATTCACAGAAAAGAATTGCCGTGGGTAGCAAAGCCCTCGCCAGGTTCACATTCACTTGAAAAGTGTCTACCTTTAACGTTAGTTCTACGAGACATCCTCGGTGTAGCGCAAACAAGAAAAGAAGGTCAATTCATACTCGCTCAAGGTAAAGTCCTAGTTAATGGTAAAGTGATGAAAAAAGATGATTCTCCAGTCGGGTTAATGGATCTTATCTCAATACCTGACATGGACAAATACTACCGCGTAATGCCGTCACACAAAGGATTAGTTCTAACTCCAATAAGCAAAGAACAATCCAACATTAAACTGGCAAGAGTTGAAGACAAAGCCACCGTTCACAACGGAGTACAAATCGCACTACACGACGGCACAAACTATGCTCATAAAAGTTGCAGACCCCAAAAACCCTGTTGAAGTAACATACGAAACATTCGACATCCTAAAAGTAACCTATCCAGATAAACAAGTAGTTCAAACCCTTAAAACTAAAGAAGGAAACTTGGCAATAATTACTGGCGGAAAAAACATCGGCAAACAAGGCAAAATAGTTGAAATCGAAAAAACAGTAGCTAAAAAACGTCGCCAAGCACTAGTGCTCATCGAAGACTCCGAAGGTGCTCGCTACCAAACAATCATGGACTTCATCTTTTCAATAGGAGAAACTGAACCACTCATAACATCACTGGAGGCACCAACAGTTGTCTGAAGAAGCACTAATTAAAAATTGGGAACAACATCCAATGTTACGACCCAGAATTGACAAAGTCGTCGTAAACCTAAACGTTGGAAAATCAGGCGAACCACTCGAAAAAGCCAACACAGTCCTTAAAGAAATTACAGGTCAAACACCAGTAAAGAGAAAAGCTAAGAAAACCATCAGGGACTTTGGCATACGCGAGGGTGAATCAATCGCCGTCGTCGTAACTTTGCGAAAGCAAAAAGCAGTTGATTTCCTAAAGAAAATTTTGCCTGTGGTTGATAACAAAGTTTCAAAGAAATCCTTCGATGTACGTGGCAACTTTGCATTCGGTCTAAAAGAACACATTGAAATTCCAGGCGTAAAATATGACCCTGAAATAGGCATTTTCGGAATGGATGTATGCGTATCTGTTAACCGCCCCGGACAAAGAGTGAAAATTCGTAGGAAACAAAAGCAATCTGTTGGTCCAAAACACCTGTTAACACCTGAAGAATCAATCGTCTTCATAAAACAAACCTTAGGAGTCGAAATCGTCTAAACTGAGAGTGAATGTATGGGAAAAGAGCAAGTCAAGAAAGTAAGAAAATATGGCAAAGGTTCACGCCCATGTGTTAGATGTGGCGGTTATGGTCCAGTCATTCGACGTTACAATTTATATCTATGTAGATGCTGTTTTAGAGAAGCAGCCCCAAAATTAGGGTTCAAAAAATACGAGTAGGAGCTAAAGAAAAACAATGGATACTTTAACAAATGGTTTGATAACCATCAAAAATAATGAAACGCGTAACAAGCGTGAATGCATAATTAGCCCTGCCTCTAAACTTTTGGGACGCGTCCTGCGCATTATGCAACTTAACGGCTTTATCGGAGAATTCGAATTTATCGACGATGGTCGCTCTGGAAAATTCAAGGTTCAACTACTGGGCAGAATAAACAAGTGTGGTCCAGTTAAACCAAGATTTGCAGTCAAAGTCGGCGATTTCGAAGAGTGGGAAAAGAAATTCTTACCATCACGAGACGTCGGCATAATGGTTGTTTCAACTTCAAAAGGCGTTATCGCTCATAAAGATGCTGAAACGAAAAACCTTGGAGGAAGGCTCTTAGCCTTCGTGTATTAGGAGTGTAACATATGCGGCTTCCAGAAGTATCTAAAACAGTTCAAGTTCCAGACAACGTGACCTTAAGTATAGACAGGCAAAAAAATCAACGTTAAAGGCGCTAAAGGAACATTAACACGTGACTTCTCGTTTGCTCCAATATCAATAGAAGGCGAAGGAAAAAACGTACGCATTTGGGCAAAATGGCCACGCAAAAAGGAAGCTGCTCTCGTAGGAACAATCTACTCACACATACAAAACATGATTACAGGCGTAACAAAAGGTTATCAATACAAACTTAAAATCGTATTTTCTCACTTTCCAATCTCAGTAAAGATCCAAGACAAAGCCGTCTTGATTGAAAACTTCACAGGCGAACGCAGACCCCGAAAAATAGGAATAATAGGCAGCGTCAAAGTGAAAATAGAACCTGACGACATTATTGTTGAAGGCGCAGACTTAGAAGATGTCAGCCAAACTGCCGCCAACATTGAACAGTCCACACGCGTTCGAAATAAAGACCCACGTGTTTTCCTTGACGGCATATACGTGTATGAAAGAAACGAAGGAATGGCATAATGACCGAAAAGAAACCCTCACTATCACGCGAAGCCCTCAAACTTAGAGCGCGCGCAAAGAATAAGAAACCCAAATTCATAAGGGCAGAAAGCTGGAAATACGACCGCTTCAGCTTAAGCTGGAGACGACCACGCGGGTTAGACAACAAGATCCGCCGAAAAATCAAGGGTTGGCCAGCAGGAGTTAGCGTAGGTTACAAAGGACCAAAAGTTGCCCGATTTCTACATCCATCGGGATACCGCGAAGTCATAATCTTCAATGTTCAAGGTTTATCACTTATGGACCCTAACACTCAAGCTGCACGCATCTCTCATACAGTTGGCAAAAGAAAACGCGCCCAAATCATTGCAGAAGCCAAAAACCTTAACATCAAAATCTTAAACCTCAAAGTGACAAAGGAAACTGAAGAGACAACAGAAAAAACTGCTGAAGGCGAAGAAGCAAAGGTAGCCGCCGAAGAACTGAAAGTCAAGAAAGAAGAGAAAAAGCCGAAGAAAGAAACCAAAAAGAAAGCAACCAAAAAACCTAAACCTAAAACAAAGAAGGGAGAAAAGAAACCATGACTGACTTAGCCGGACAAAGACGTTTAGCTGCTCGAATCTTAAAGATCGGAAAGAATCGTGTTTGGATTAATCCTGAACGCATGGACGATGTTGAAGGAGCAATTACACGTCAAGAAGTTAGAAAACTCATTCATGAGAAAATCATCGTTTCATTACCTGAGCAAGGAGTAAGCAGATCCCGAGCAAAGGTTATTCGAGCTAAAAAACTAAAGGGCAGACGTAGTGGTCCAGGAAGTATAAAAGGTGCAGCCCATGCAAAGGTTACCCAGAAAGATGCTTGGATGATAAAAATCCGCTCTCTAAGACGCAAACTTAGAGAATTGAAAGCGCGAAAAGTCATAGCTGAAACCACCTACACCCAATATTACAGGATGGCGGGCAGTGGCAGGTTTGAGTCTATTGCTGATTTAGAACGCTATTTGAAAGCGCATGATCTATGGAGGAAACGTTAAGATGGCAAAAGGTAGTAGTTATCGAGTACACTTAAGACGAAGACGTGAAGGAAAAACTGATTACCAAGCTCGCAAAGCTCTGGTTGCTTCAAGAAAGCCCAGGCTTGTTACAAGGGCGTCAATCAAGAATGTTGAAGTTCAAATTATAATTGCTAAACCCCATGGAGACGAGGTTTTAGCTTCAGCAAACAGCCGCGAACTCATCAAGTCCTACGGTTGGAGAGCCCCGACAGGCAACATTCCTGCCTCTTATCTAACAGGCTTACTTTGCGGTGTAAAAGCAAAAGCTGCAGGCATAAAAGAAGCAATCCTTGATATCGGCTTGGTTTCTCCCACTAAAGGCTCAAAAATATTCGCTGTCTTAAGTGGAGTTGTAGATGCTGGCGTGGAAGTACCTCACAGTGAAGAAAAAATCGTTAAAGAACGCATGAAAGGCGAACACATCGCCAAATATGCTAAAAGCTTAGGCGCAGGCTCAGAAGAATACACCGCGAAATTCTCACAGTACACAGCGCAAGGTGTTGCTCCAGAAAAAATTGTTGAGCACTTTACTAAAGTTAAAGCTGACATCATAGCTGTATCTAAGGGTGCTAAATTGCCCGAAGTGGTTGCAGCACCGAAAGTCTGTTGCAAAAGAGAAGGCTCCGAAAGCAGCAGTTAAAGCGCGACCCAAAGAAAAAGCTCCAGTTAAGGTTACAGAAGAAAAACCGGCAGAAGTAAAACCTGCCAAAGAAAAATCTGTAGCCAAAGCCCCTAAAGCAAAAGTCTCAAAAACCAAGGTGCCAAAGGCAAAAGTAACCAAAGAAAAAACATCCAAGACAACTACTGAAACAGAGGCTAAAGCACCCAAAGAAAAGGTTACTAAGAAAGGTGGAAAGAAATCATGAGTAGAAATCCAAGAGAAAAACGAACAGTTAACTTAGAAACCTGGGTTCCAAAAACCAGGCTGGGCAAAATGATTCAAGAAGGCAAAATAACCAGCATTGAAGACGTCTTCCTAAGCGGCATCAAAATTTCTGAATCACAAATCGTCGACTCACTGATTCCTGATCTACAAGAAGAAGTCATAAACGTTAACCTAGTACAGAAACAAACTGACGCAGGCGAAAAATCCCGTTTCAAAGCTATAGTTGCAGTCGGAAACCGAGACGGCTACATCGGCTTAGGCTCGGGAAAGGCCAGCCAAGTGAGAAACGCCATCGAAAAAGCAGCTGTAAACGCCCGCTTAAACATCATACCTGTTAAACGGGGATGCGGAAGTTGGGAATGTGGATGCGGTAAACCACATTCAGTGCCATTTGAAGTAGAAGGTAAATGTGGCGGTGTCCGAGTAATCATTGTTCCGGGACCCAGAGGCTTAGGCTTAGTTTCAAGCGAAGTGGCAAAAGTCATTTTGGGCTTAGCAGGCGTCAAAGACCTTTGGATGAGAAGTTTCGGATCAACAAGAACCGTGCCATCTTATGCATGTGCAATCTTTGATGGATTGAGGAAGACTTATAATTTGATTACCACAGTGGATTGGGTGAAGTAAAATGGCGCAGAAAACAGAAGAATTCAAGCCTCTTGTTGTAGTAAGAATTAGAGGAACCGTTAGTGCACAACGTGAAGCTAGAGAAACTCTTGGACTACTCCATTTAACTCACACTAACCACGCAGTTATAATCGATAGCCGACCAGCCTACAAAGGAATGCTGCAAAGAATAAACGCCTACGTTACCTATGGCGAACCAACAAAAGAAACCATAGTTATGATGTTGCAGAAACGCGCTCTCTTAGCAGGCGACAAAAAACTTACAGAAGAATACATCACAAAAATAGGTTACAAAAACCTCGATGAACTCGCAGATGCAATCGTTAGCAACAAAATACAATATGGCAAACTTCCTGACATACAAGCACGTTTCCGACTGCATCCACCAAGCAAAGGCTACAAGGGCAAAACCAAAAAAGGCTTCAAAGCAGGCGGCGAAGCAGGCTACCGCGGAGAAGCAATAAACGCATTAGTGCAACGCATGGTTTAAACACCCAGCGTTAAATATTTTATTATTATTTTTTGTTTTCGTTTTTTGTTTAAGGCAAAACATATTAGATTAAGTGTGGGCACTGATTAATTGGGCCATTTAAGCTATAATCAGGTTTTGTATTTGTCTTTTTCGTTGTGCGCTAAGCAAAAGTTTACACATTACATTGCGGGGATAGACTGCCAATAGTAAACAGGTTCCCGCGCCAAACCACGTTGCAATGTCTATTTTGATTGGTATTTTGCTGTTTGTTGTTCAGGTATTTTGTCACCCTTTATGTGCGATATGTTTTATAATGTCCTCAAGTAGATGCGTAAGTTAATTGGAGGGGGAAAGACCACAATGAGTGCAAGATGGAGAAGAACCAGTAAAAATCGGAAATGGCTAGATTTTAACAATCTAAACAACAAGAAACCGCATACGCCCCAAACAACTAAACGTGTAAAAGCAATTCCAATGCACACAAATTTTCGCCCATCCAAAAGTTTTGCCAAACGCAAATTTGAAGATCCTAAGCCATTAATTGATATCTTTCAAGAAAACGGTTTTATCACAATTGTAGCTGAAATAGTAGGCTTTAATAAGGAAACTCTCAAGATAAATGTGAAAGACCAGAAACTTACGCTGTCGGCAAAATCAAAAGATCGAAGATACTATAAAAGTTTAAATCTTCCGACGGTAGTGATTCCAAACGCGATGCACACTAAATTCAAGAATGGCGTGCTCGAAATCAAACTAAAAAAGGCAGAAACATTAGATAAAGAAGCTGATCAAAATGCCACATAAACTTAGAAAAATCAGAAAAACAAGAGGCTCAAGAACACAGGGTTACGGAAGAATAGGTCAACATCGAGATTCAGGAAGTAAAGGGCATCGAAAAGTAGGAAGACACAAGCACCTTTGGAGCTTAGTTGTCACCTCTGAACCTAACTACTTCGGAAAACACGGATTTACCTCACCCCAAAGCTTGCACACAAACGACAATCCAATCAACCTAATCAAACTTGACCAACTTGCAAAAGGTAGCGAAATAAACTTAACCGAACTCGGCTACACCAAACTTTTGGGCACAGGAAAAATAACTAAAGCCTTAACCATAAAAGTAGCAACATTCTCAAAAACAGCCCAAGAAAAAGTCACACAAGCAGGCGGAAAAATCGTAGCTCCCCAACCTCGCGGAGAGTAAAGCTGTTAAATGCCCGGAAGATTCCTCAGCCTCTTTAAACCAATAGGCAGAATTCTACCTGAGATAAAGAAGCCCGAGCGCAAAGTTAGTTTTAACGAAAAAATCTTCTGGACAGCCCTCGTTCTAGTTATTTTCTTAGTCATGACTGAAATCCCACTCTACGGGGTTGCACAGTCAGCGTCAGACCAGTTTGGTCAACTGCGAGTAATTTTCGCTTCTAACCGCGGAACATTAATGGAACTGGGAATTGGACCTATCGTAACGGCAGGCTTAATCCTTCAGTTATTGGCTGGTTCTTCAATCATCAAATGCGATATGTCAAACTCTGAAGATAGAGGACTCTTCACATCCGCAAGCAAAGTATTCACAATTATACTTACAGGTATCCAAGCAGGAGCATACATTCTAAGTGGCATGTATGGACCAAGCCTGTCTGGACCAGTAATACTGGTAATTTTTGCACAATTGATAATTACAGGTGTAGTTGTCATGTTAATGGATGAACTAGTCCAGAAAGGTTGGGGACTAGGCAGTGGAATCAGCCTATTCATTATGGCTGGTGTTGCCCAGAACCATTTTATGGTCAACTTTTTCGCCGCCAACAGGTTTATTCGTTGGTTCTCTCTCATCCTACTTAGGCGGTCAACATAACGTTAGGGGAATGGGCTTTTGGTTCAGCAGGCGGCGTTTACCCATCACTTCTTGGCTTCATTGCAACAATCGCAGTTTTCATTAGTAGTAATTTACTTGCAAGGAATAAGAATTGAACTTCCAATGAGTTACGCAGGATACAAAGGCTTCCGTAGCAGATACCCAATCAAACTGCTATACGTCTCAAACTTGCCAGTTATCTTTGCCTCAGCTCTCTTCGCTAACGTTTACTTCTTCAGCCAACTAATATGGGCCAATTTGGACGACCTCCTCCAGGAACCAACATATTCTTCCAAATAATAGGTGACTACAGCTACAACGCAACCTCCGGCAGCATTACGCCTGTAGGTGGCTTAGCATACTTTGTAACACCGCCACGCAACATTCAAGGTGTCATTGCTGCACCAGTGCAAGCTTTCGTATACTTAGGCATCATCATAGCTTTCTGCGCTGTCTTCTCACTAATATGGCTTGAAGTCGGTGGTTTAGGACCTGCAAAAGTTGCAAAGCAACTCATGGACAGCGGCATGCAGATTCCAGGGTACCGACGCTCAGGAAGACCCATCGAAGCCATCCTCAAACGCTACATTCCAGTAGTTACTGTGTTAGGCGGCATAATCGTTGGGCTTGTGGCTGGAGTTTCAGACTTCTTAGGCGCCTTCGGATCAGGCACAGGTATCTTGCTGTCAGTAGGCATCATCTACCAATACTACGAACTGCTAATGCGTGAACGCGCGGCAGAAATGTTCCCGGCGTTTAGAAGAATCCTGGGCGAATAACTCCAAGGGTTCCCTCGAAAATCAATGATGCCCAGGGAATCCATACTCCAACTTTATTTATAAGTTGTCAAATGGCTCACCGAGAAGAACCAGAAATAAGAAACAAAGCAAAAAAGAAATACATTCAAGTCACAGCGGAAAGGCACGCGCTAAAACCGATTGCCTACGGTTTCTTTGGAGGATTCATAGATTTTAGTCAAAGTCACAAGCTAAATTATCAATGTCATTGTTAGAGTTAACCGAAAAAGTTTTAGAAAATAATGGAACTATATACTTCCAAAATACATGGTACAGTTGACTAGAACACTATAGAAACATGGACTCGAGAAATGGCTATAAATAGCCTCTAAAGGGTTGAATATATTTTCTATATTTCAGCTCGGTCAACTATAGACCCTCAGTAAATCGAGTGCGTATTTTGTAAATAGAAATATGATTTCTTAGCCTGTTTAGATTCCAAACAAGTGAAAATAGTTATTAACAAGAAACATGTACGCTTAGACTTAGAGCGGTAAGAGGAAAAATCATGTCTGAAGTAGTCACTTCGTTGCCCCTGGCAACCTTAATAATTATGGGTATAGCAGCTGGAATTGCTTTCTTAAACTCTGGAATAAACAGGGTTTTAATCAACTACTTCATCGGTTGGGAACAATACCGCGTTATGCAGAGAGAAATGTCTGAGTACCGTTCAGAAACCATGGCAGCGATGCGCGCAAAAGATACCAAACAGGTTGAGAAACTCAAGAAGAAAGATTCACAGATAAAAAATATGCAAGCAAAAATGATGAAGCCACAGATGGTTCAGTTCGGAATCTCTTTCGTATACCTAATCGTTTGGTTCTTGGTGTTAACACCGGTATTTGGAAGTACTCCTATGGCTTTCATACCGGGTATTGGCACAATTGCGAATGCACAGGTAGTAGCCGGAATTTCAATTGGTAGTGCGATTCCAGTGTTTTACTGGTATCCCATATGCTCATTGTTCTTCGGACTGCTTTCCTCGCGCATAATTGGCATAATGCCCATAGAACAAGGCGCAATATAAAATCGAAAACCGGTTGAACGCCAAATGGCTGAACAAGAAAAAACCTGCTACTTCCCTAAAAAAACTGTAATTTGCATATCGGGAATGGCTGGAACAGGTAAAAGTACCTTATCTAAAAAGCTCGCTGAAAAATATGGATTAAGATATTTTTCTGGAGGCGATGTGTTAAAAGAGTTGGCAAATCAAGAAGGCTACGATGTTTCTGTTCAAGGTTGGTGGGAGAGTCCTCAAGGATTAAAATTTCTTAATGAACGAATAAACGACCATAAATTTGACAAGGCAGTTGACGATAAACTCTTAGAATATGCAAATCAAGGAAATGTTCTCTTAGACAGTTGGACAATGCCTTGGTTGTTGAAAGAAGGGTTCAAAATATGGCTTGAAGCATCATTTGAGAAAAGGGCGGCAAGAGTTGCGGTAAGAGATGGAATGACTGCTGCTGAAGCCTTTGGGGTTTTGCAGGAAAAAGAGGCGCGTACTAAAGCTATTTACAAGGCGTTGTATGGTTTTGTTTTGGGTGAAGATTTTAAGCCGTTTGATTTTGTTTTAGATACTGATAACTTGAGTGCTGATGAAGTTTTTGTGGTTCTGTGCAAAGTAATAGATAATGTGTTTCTTTCAGTTCCTACTGTCTAGTTTTTTGCGAATAGAACTTTCCTTTATAACTTAGTTCCATTCAACTTAAGAACTACAAAATCACATTATTTCTCTCTCAGAAAACAAATCTTACGTAAGGGAGAGATGCAGAAGTAAATACCTTAAATCGAATAGTGTCAGTTCTCTTGGTGCAAGTAACAATTCTATGCATTATTGCTTCTTATTTTCTAATAAACAACTCACACTCATTCGCTAACATTCAATCCACATCTACCCTTGTAATCTTCAACTTTCTTTTCGTCTCTTTAATGTTCCAGCTAAATGGAACAATAAACCGAAAACTTTGTCTATTAACATTAGGCAACGTGATAGGGTTATGCTGGAACTATACTTTCAATTACTTTGATGTTGCGGGAACAATCTCCTTTGGAGAAAACTTCAACACCCTATACATGGTTTTCTTTCCGTTTCTCAGTTCACTTTGGATAATATCTTTCTGGTCTTTAACGCTAACAGTTCTACATCGTGACAACAGCGTCGTCGGGAGTTCACCTCGTGATTATTGAAGTATTAGAAATCTTTTTTCTTCTCCTAACGGCAACGATGATAGCTTATCTTGTCAGACATTATATTTTTACCCTATCAGTTTTAAGGGCGGCCAACCAAAAAAAGTTAATGCCACCCAAGGATTCAACGTTTGAACCTACGGTTTCCATTCTAATTCCTGCTTTCAACGAAGAAAAAGTCATCGAGCGACTATTAATGCGAATAACCAATATTACATATTCAAAAGAAAAATTGCAAGTAATAGTAATTGATGATGCTTCAAGTGACAAAACAGGCAAAATTGCCGACGAATACAAGAATAACTATTCATTCATCGATGTTTTGCATCGCGATAAAAGTAACGGCAGAAGAGGAAAAGCCTCAGCTATGAACCATGGTTTTAGTAAATGCACAGGTGAAATAGTGATTTGTTTTGATGCTGACTACTATCCACAGATAGATATTGTTGAAAAACTCGTTTTGGCATTTGTCGACCCCAAAGTTGGTGCAGTGCAGGGAAGAGTTGTTGTTCTAAATGAGCCTCAAAACATCATTACTCGGCTGGTTGCGTTGGAACGGATTGGAGGATACCGTGTTGACCAGGAAGCGCGGAATATTTTGGGTTTGATTGCGCAGTTTGGCGGGACAGTGGGTGGGTTTAGAAGTAGTGTGCTTAAAAGTTTGCATGGCTGGGATGCCTCTATATTAGCGGAAGATACTGATTTAACTTTTAGAGTATACCTTGCAGGCTACAAGATTCGATACAGTGTTGATGCAGAATGTTATGAGGAAGCAGTGGATAATTGGCGCTCGTATTGGCGGCAGAGGTCCAGGTGGGCAAAAGGACACATGCAATGTTTCTTTAAGCATTCATTGAGTGTTTTAAGTAGCAAAAACTTGGATCTAAAGCAGAAAATTGACGGGTTAATGCTTCTAAATGTATACTTTATGCCCATCTTGGCGTTGCTTTCCTTGCTTGTAGGTTTGCCTTTGATATTTTTAGGTTCACCCTTTGTTATCGCGTTATGGGTCTCTGTTCCTATTTCCCTATATTGTTTTGTAGGTAATTTTGCTCCATTTTTTGAAGTTGGAGTGGGCTTATATCTTGATGGCCGAACAAGAACACAATGGTTGATTCCCCTTTTAATATTCACTTTCTTTTTTAACATTCCACTTTGTTTAAAAGCATTTTTCGAAGTGCTAGGTTCGAAAATACTTGGGAAAGACAAGAATGTCTGGGTTAAAACCGTTCATTCTGGCAATGGAAATTGTTATATTGATAGTTAAGGCTAACATGTTTCGATATTAATGGTTCAAAGTTTAGAAACTTTGATAGTCACCTTGGTAGTGACAATTGTTATTTTTGTTGCACTTTTATTTTTGCCAGCAATTATTGAATTGAAGAAACCTAAAGATGCTGGACCAAGGTTGATAAGCGATTTTGGACAAATCTGTTTAAGCGATTTGAAAACGTCTTTGCAGAATATTGAAGAAGACTTGAAATTCGATTGTCAATTAACTAGTAAAATCGGGGTTTTTCTTCGGTTTATCCCGAATTTGGAAGCTTAAGTTTATTTAAACAGTAACTTCGCGTTTTTCCATTGATCTTTAGCAAGCGTTAGATGTCCCCAGGGATTTCCGTGAAGTGAGTAGAACACGTAGCAAAGATAATTGCACTGGGTACAGTCATGGTAAGTTTCTCGTAATTGTTTGTATTCTGGACTTTTCCATTTTTTGGTTAAATCAAAAACTGAGCCAGCAAAGTTGTGGCTGTGACAGCCTGCAACTCTTCCTAAGTGATCAACAACGAGAAATTGGTTTAGAGCTTGGCATTTCCAGGTTCGTTTGCTTTCTTCCTCATATAGACTTCGCAATGCTTTTATCAGTTTATCTGTCATGAGAATTTTATTGTTTTTCTTTTTCATCTCAATTAGCGAATTGCATAAGTTAACCATGGCCGGCTTATCTGTTATAACGAACTCATCATTTGCTTTGCCAATCCTGAATAACTGTTTATTGTCAACGGACGTATCATACGAGTAGAGGCAATACCAAACGGGGATTCCTTTTCCAGTGAAATGATTTGTTAAATCGACGATTTCATAGAGGTTCTTTTGTGAAATTGTCGGGGTAACACTAACTTTTATTCCTTCTCTATGAAGGGTTTCTACGGCTTGTATTGCATTTTTCCAAGCTCCCGGTACCGATTTGATGTAATCGTTTTTTGCTTCATCTAGGCTGTCGATTGAAATTGCCACGAAATCCACATTTCGCAATGCATCAAGTTTTTTTGCAGCCATACTTCCATTATCATAAACGGTTGTGACAAACAGTTTTGAAGCATGCTCGACTATTTCTCCAATGTCATCTCGAAGCAGTGGGTCTCCGCCAGAAAGTACAAGTTCAACTATTCCGATTTTTTTGAGAATATCTAAGCCTTTCTTTATTTCTTCAGTTGAGAGTTCATTTTCGTCTTGTTCTTTCCAGACGTTGCACCCTAAGCAACGGTAATTGCATTTTCTTGTAATCAACCATTGCGCGTGGTGGGGTTTTCCTGGAGAAAGTGAACGTGCTGCTATTGATGCTGCTTTCTTGAAACCTGAATTCAAATAAGTGTCACTAGCCGATTAATTGTTAGTACTTATTTCATATTGGAACTATAAAAACCATGTTAAGACTTTGGCGGTATCTTCTAATTGATAGATTGGGAACTCTTACTTTTTTATTTATTAATTTTTGATTTTTCTCTTCAAAATGTGAACGATTGAAATGGTGGTAATAATTACTATACGTTTCTGCATGAACATATTTTAAAAGTCCTAATATGCCAAAAGATAGATTTAATAAATTATTAGTTGCCTATAAAAGTGAAACTGGGTACCTTATTTGAAAGGCGAATTGATTGGCGTTTGAGCAAGATTATTTCATTGGCAGAAAGTATTCGCTTAAAGCGAGACTGGTTGAGCGACATGTCTTGGAGGTTTTGCAGTGGGCTTCGAAAGGTATGCGCGAAGACCTATTGATTGGACAAGGCAAAAAAGCGTTAGATGTTGGTTGCGCTTACGGTTTCACAACTCGGATTCTCGCTGGTTTGGGCTATGAAACTTGCGGAGTTGACATCTCAGGATATGGTACCAAACAAGGAAAGATTCTTGCCGGTAGCCAATTTGTTGTGTGTGATGCACAAACAAACATGCCTTTCACGACGGAAACATTTGATTTAGTAACTTGCTTTGACGTATTGGAACATTTGCCTTTTCCAGAAAAAGCGATAGTGAACATGTTTAACGTTTGCAAGGGCACCATAGTTTGTACAACGCCTAACAGGAAAGTTGAGAAACCAATCCGAAAATTAATGAACGACTACGATGAAACCCACATAAGTGTTAAGACTCCGTTGCAATGGGAAAAAAGCATCACTGAGATTTTGGATTATAAATCGTTTAAAGTTGAATCATTTTATGATTTGGCATTGAAGTTAGGACAAAAGTTGTTTTTTAAGTCGTTTAATATTCCCAGATTTGGTTTAACAGTAAGGATATTGATTAAGAAATAGGTTTATCGCAAGCTCTCTTGAATTTAAATGCGGTTTAGCTCACTCACACTTCTACAGATACATGGTGTTTTATTATGTGTTATTTTTCTACTGGTGCTTGTAAATGCCGCTAAATAGTTTTAGAGTCATCCTAACGCGATAGGGCAATCCATAGATGGTCTGAGTCTGGTCTTGGAAGTATCTCTGCTGAATCATCTTTGTGAAGCAGTATGCGTTTGTTGGGGTTGGGGTTGAATTCACCTATGATATCAGCATAAATGTGTTCTTGGGATAAGGCATCAACTATCTTGTCTCCAGCTTCAGGATCTGCAGCTATTAGCAGTGCGCCTGAACTGATTAATTGAAGAGGGTCAATTTCATAGAACCTGCAAATCTTTGATGTCTCCGGCTCAACCGTGATTTTTTCCTCAAAAACACTGACACCTAAGCTTGCAGCATCTGCCATTTCATGGATGCCATTTAAGATTCCGCCCTCAGTTGGGTCATGCATGGCATGAACTCCGCCTGCTCTGTAAGCTGTTAAGGCGTCTTTGACTACGCTGATTTGGCTGTAGAAGAGTTTTGCACTTTCAAGAATTTCTGAATTAAAGACTTTTGATAGTTGGGCTTCGCGGTCGGAGGCTAAGATGGCTGTGCCCTCAATCCCCGCGCTCTTAGTCAAAATCAGTTTGTCGCCTGCTTTTGCCCCTGCCGAAGTGACGTATTTGCCTTTTTCAGTTAAACCAATGATGCAGCCTACCACAATGGGGTTAGTTAAGCCAGGCGTGGATTCACAGTGTCCACCTACGATGGCGATTCCAAGGTCTTTTGCGGCGTTGTGCATTTGGGCGCTTATGGTTTCAACGATTTTGCTGTCTGCGTTTTCGGGCAAGAGAAGGCATGAGAAGAAGAAAGCTGGTTCTACGCCGAATGTGGCTACGTCGTTGGCGTTTACATTGATTGCGAGCCAGCCGATGCGTTCAACCGCGCCGGTGATTGGATCCATGGAAACGATGGCGTTTTTGTTACCAAAATCCAGTACTGCCCCATCTACTCCTGCGGAGGGTCCTAAAGTGACTTCGCTGCGGGCTGCGCCTAAGTTTTTGAAAACTACATCTTTTAAGATGTTTATAGGGATTTTTCCAGGTGGAAGTTTCATGGCTTAACCTCTATTGAGTCTAGCTTTTAAGTTGTGGGATAACACGGAAAACAGCGTGCATCACTGGTACGGCAACTATTAAGCCGATGAGCATTTGGACAATATTGAAGGGAATTTCTGCCATGGCAACGGCAAAAGGATAGCCTATAACGAATTGTTCATAGAGGAAATATCCTGCAACCATTTCTAAACCTCCAACTAACACTGAGATCGTGGCGCAAACGGTGAGGTTTGAGATTCGCTTTCTAAGTGTTGTGTTTAGGAAACCAACGATTAAGCCTTCGCCGCCTTTGATAAGAAAGGTACCTGGAGCAAACAGTCCAAAACCTAAGAAAGCATCAGATAATGCTGAGCCTATTCCTCCCGCCAATGCACCGACTAACGGACCGAAAATCAAGGCTGCTATATAGATCGTGGTTTCTCCTATATTGAAGTAACCTGATGTGGCAGGTATGGGTATTGGGGGAATCTGTGAAGTGACTACAAACACAAGTGCAGCGAAAATTGCAACCGCTATAATCTTAAAAACCGCTGAATGGTTATACCCCTGTTGCTTTATCCACAGGCTCTGTTTTTCCATATTTTTGACTTCACAGTGTTATAGTTGCAGAGATATTTATTTTGAAAGTGGCATATAAAAACACCATTGCTATTACTTTAAACAGCGTTAAACAAATTTCGTATGTGGTTATTGTTTTTTATTGTTTGATGCTAAAACCAGCGGTACAGTTTTTTTTGGAGGCGTTAGCCGTGCTTTCATTGGATTTTGGTTTCTCGTGGCTTTTTGTTGGAAGTTGTAACAGACCCCTTCTGGGCATTTTTTGCTAAAACTATACAAATGCGTCTTGTAAAACATCAGTTTAAGCAACAACACAGAAAGGAAACTGTTGCTGTAATTCGTTTTCACCGCCAGGTTGCAACAACTTACAACCAAAAGAACTAACTTTTAACAAAAAAACTGAGGTTTCTTAGGAAGCAGTAGCTACGAGGTGGGACAGGGGAAAATTCTAAATGTGACCTCTTCACAGAATAATACAAACACCACAAGAGTTGCATAAAATGAGCACTGTTAGAGAAGACCCAATTAAAATGCATAAAGACGCTAACGCGTTAATGGAAAGCGGCAAATGCACTGAGGCAAGAGACCTCTTTGTTAAAGTAGCAGAACTCTACTTTAAGGGACAGAACTATTTTGGCGCAGCAGAAATGAATTATAAAGCAGGCGAATGCAACATTAAGTTGAAAGATTACCAGAAAGCTACAGAGCTCTTCACAAAATCCGCTGAGATAGCCTTGAGCAAAGGATTTGACCGATATGGCGTTAGTGGACTTGAACAAGCACGCGATAGCCAAAAAGCATTGGGCAACACCAAAGAAGTTGAGGAACTGGAGAAGAAAATTAAGGAACTTAACGATAAACACAACGAACCTGAAGGCGAATCATCGTTCTCTGTGTTTTCTTAAATTCTCATCGATTATAAACGTGGATCCTTTATTTTTTTGGGTTCTCCTCTTTTGTCGTTCAACATTCTATTTTAGGATCCTGTGAGTTTACATAATATTTTTTTGCAATACCAAATCTAAAAGTTAAGTAATTAGTCATGGATTATTCTTATTTTCTATTGGTTGTTTCTTAGTTGATTTATTAAAAAAGAACGGAAAGTTTGGCTTAGAGAAAAAATTAATTGTGTAACCTGTTCTGTCTGATAGAAAGCAACATTTGATTTTGCAGAATATGAAGCATCTTTTTTGGGTTTGTGGGGCTTTGTTTTTTGTGGTTTTTGTTTGGTTGTTGTTGTGGGTTTTTTTGTGTGTGTATTTTTTTGAGGGGTTTGTGGTGGGTTTGTTTTTTGTGTTGGGTTGTTTTTTGGGGTTTGTTTGGTTGTTGTTGTGGTTGTGGCCGCGCTTTTTTCAACATGGGTGTAGTTTAGATCTTGTTATTATTTCAAGAATCACCCACATTTGAGATAGTAAAATGCCTTAGGAAGCCGACACAATTCAGCAATTTAGGGAAATATATGATAGGTAGTTCCGCAATAAAGGAAAATACACAGCTGTGACTAAGCAGGACGAGGTTAATTTGAATAAGGTGGAAAAACAGTTGTTTGCTAAGGAGTTTTACAGTCGCCAGACTATTTTGAAGGAACTGGGCGAGGAAGGACAACAAAAACTTGTTAAGTCTAAGGTTGCGATTGTGGGAGCTGGGGGACTTGGTACGGTGTCCTCGCTTTACCTTACGTTGGCGGGCGTTGGGTTCATCCGTTTAATTGATCAAGACACAATCGAAACCCACAACCTCCACCGACAAATCCTCTACAGCCCAGGCGACTTGCATTATCCAAAAACCGAAGTTGCTGCAAAAAAACTGGAAAAACAAAACCCACTCGTAACTGTTGAAGCTATTCCTGAAAATGTAAACGCAAGCAACGTTGAACGACTCCTCAAGGGTGTGGACTGTGTGGTTGACGGGTTAGATAATATGGTTACGCGTTACCTCGTTAATCGTGCCTGCATAAAACTGGGCATTCCATATGTTTTTGGCGCAGCGATAGGTATCGAAGGTAATCTATCTGTCTTTGCGCCGCCGGAAACTGGTTGTTTGGAGTGTTTGATGCCTAACCTCTCAGACTCAGATTTATTGACATGCAACACTCGCGGAGTCCTTGGAGCTACTACGGGAATAATTGGTGCTCTCCAATCTATGGAAACTATTAAACTCTTAACAGGTGTGGGTTCATTGTTGAAGAATAAGTTGATGGTTTGTGACTTTAGTGACATGGATTTCACAATAGTAGATATCTCAAAAAATACCCATTGTCCTGTCTGTCACGGCCATGATTCGTCGATTGCGGTTGGCGAACGGTTAGTTTGGCTCTGCGGCAAAGAAACAGCCAATATTAACCCTGAAAAACCATTAAAATTAAATCTTGACAAAGTTTACCTTCAGATAAATAAAATGTTTAATGTCCGCTTGAAGTCACGGTTAGCATTAATGTTTGATTACAAAACCTACGAGGTCAGCCTCTTTAACGGTGGACGAATGCTCATAAAAGGGGTTGCGGATGAAAAAACCGCTTTGACTATTTACCGTGAAATCCTAAAGAAATTAGGCGAGTAACCCTAACTTTTAGCGCCGCAATCAAGGCTTTAGTTCTTCGATTACCACCTTTATGCCGAGACAAACAAGGGCTCTTGCCGCTTCAAAGCAAATTCCTCGTCCAGCACCAGTCACAAGGGCAACTTCTCCTTTCAATGAATCTTTGGTTAACTTTCCTTTACCGAACTATCATACAGGTCACATCGAGGTTTATTCGCTAACTTGTTATTCGCTACCCTTAAAAAAGCTTGAATCCAAGCACACCAAGCTCAACCCACAAAACAATTGATGCAATTGCCACTTGAGCAATCGACAGGGTAGCACCTACTTTGAGATATTCTTTCAGACTGATGGTGACACCTTTGCGCCGCATAATTTGCAGCCACATTAAAATAGCCAGTGACCCCAGTGGGAAGAAGTGCGGACCCAAATTGTTGCCGATGATGTTGCTGAAAACCAAGTTTGTCAAGGTAGGTCCAGTCACAGCGGCTTGATGAATGCTTAGCAAACCCAGAATTGTCATGGGCCAATTGTTCATGAAGCTTGCCCCAACTGTTACAACCATGCTTGGCGCGAAAACTCCCAGAGCCGAAGGCAGCTTGCTTGTTTCCACAAGGGCTGATGCCAGAAGGTTCGTTACGCCAGCCGTTTCCAATCCTTGAACAACAATGAAAATGCTTAGCATAAATAACACAATATCCCAATTGATGTCCCTTGCTAAGCCAATGAGCCCTTTATTCTCGCCATTAACTGAACTATTTCGTTTGAGCGTAACCCCATAAACCGCCACCAGAAAAATTGCGCCGCCAGAAATAACCAGTGAAACTGGAAATCTGCCAAGAGAAGTTAACACATAACCAATGTCAATCGCGACAAGAGTAACCAAGGTTATTTTCAGAAGGCTGGGCGAAATCGCAGGTTTTCCTTTGATTAAGGAATCTGCTGCTTGTACGTCGAAGGTTTTGGGAATTTGTTTTCTGAAGAACAGGTAAATCAATAGTAGGCTGCCTAGAAGGGTTGCAATTGCTATTGGTCCCATGAAAATCAGGTGGTCGATGAAGCTGTAGTTGAAGTAATCGGCGCTTAGGATGTTGATGGGGTTGCTTGTAATCAGTGGCATGGCAGCAGTGTCGGCGATTAATCCTGCTGTGAAGAGGTATGCGAGTTTGCTCCTTTTGTTTATTCCAAGGCATGTTACAATTTCCAGTACAATTGGTGTTAGAATTAGGACTGCGCTGTCATTTGCAAAAAGGATGCTTACTGCAGCGGTTAATAGGGCAATGTAAAAGTAAAGTCGTAGCCCACTTCCACGTGCCAATTTTACCACTCTTAATGCGGCCCATCTAAAAAAACCCATAGCATCCAAAGTTACGGATAGCGCGATGATGCCCAAAAAAGCCAAAGCTGCATCCCAAATATCTAAAAACGATTGAGCTGCCTGTCCCAAACTCACCGTGCCCAACAAAAGCGACGCCACGGCACCGATTCCAGCCGCGTAACCAAGCCGCAGACCCCACGGGTGTTTAATCATCAAAAACAGCGTCACGGCAAAGACAGCGATGGCAGCTACAGCAATGTACTCCAAGAGGTTGCCTCAGTTGTTTAGCAAGCGATAGATTAGGTATAAAAGATTAGCTTGGCAATAACATAGAAATTTAAGTTACATTTTCACTTTCACCTACCCCTCCCTTGCACTGGCATGTTGGTTGGATGATAGTTTAAATAGACTAATCAGGCGTAACGGTTTTTAGTTGAAACGCTATGCAACAGAAACTAATATTGAAACCATCAATGTCTCAAACTCTTCTAACGCGATTTACTTTTAACATACCCGACATCGATGATCTTTTCCCAGGATTTAAAGCAGGAGACTTCGCCGTCCTATACGGCCCGCAATCACTTAATTCACTAACTTCCCTACTCTGTGTCCGTGCCCAAATGCCTGCAAACCTTGGCGGATTGGAAAGCAACGTTGTTTTCATCGACTGCGCAAACAGCTCTTCACTTTCAAACATCCAGTTCCAATTGGACGCCAAAGATCCACTGGAAAGAGTTCTCAACATGCGTGTGTACACAGCCTACCGATTAACCTCTCTAATAATGGAAAAACTACAGGATGCTGTTGAAAATCAGGAAGCCAAACTCGTAGTAATATCTGACATAGCCTGCCCATTTCTGTATGACAGTGTGAATGATCAGGAAGCAAAAACAGTCTATGGTCAAATCCTGAGTTATCTCGCGAACTATGCAAAAAAACATCATATAGTCATAATCGCAAGTTATCTCACCCACGAAAGCAGCCGAAGAAACAGTGTCCTGCAAGAAATAACCACTGCAAAAGCAAACACAGTGCTGCGCTTTACTAAAACCCCTTATACCAAAGAAGTGGAATTAGAGAAGCACCCAACTTACATGTTGGGCGTCGCTGATTTAACTTCTGAAAATCACACTATAACAGACTTCATGGGCGCAGACACGGTTAACCAGAACTGTTTTTTGATGTAAAAAAAATAAAAAGAATTAAAGAAAAAAAGAATTTTACTCTTTCTTTTGTTTGCCCGGGCGGAGTGAACGCACGGTTGCACCTGCACGCCACATTTCGCTGTTACCCATTTCTTTGAGTTCGTCAGCGAGTTTCTGGCGGTAATCTGGTGCTTTGCTCTTTTCAAGAACGATACGTGTTTCTTCTCCAACTGCTACGAGTTCGTAGAGTGAATCAAACACTGGTTGTGTTGCTTCACGGAAACGACTTCTCCAGCGTAATGCTCCTATACGTGCGGTTTCGCTACAGTTGCAGTACATCCAATCCATACCGTTTTCATCCACAAGGCGGATTAAACTTTGTGTTAGTTCCTCGACACTTTCATTAAATGCCTCACTTGGGCTGTGTCCATGTTCACGCAAAGTTTTGTATTGGGCTTCCAATATGCCTGCGAGAGCACCCATCAATGTGCCGCGTTCCCCTGTTAAGTCACTATAAGTCTCTTTCTCAAATGTGGTTGGAAAGAGGTATCCTCCTCCGATAGCGATTCCCAGAGCTTTGGCGCGTTCTTCGGCTTTGCCTGTTGCGTCTTGGAAAACCGCAAAGCTGCAGTTTATGCCGCTTCCGTCAACAAAGTTTCTGCGCACAGATGTGCCAGAGCCTTTTGGCGCAACAAGAATCACGTCTATGTCTTTGGGAGGGATAACTCCTGTTTGTTCCTTGTAGACAATGCTAAAGCCGTGGCTAAAATAGAGTGCATCACCCGGTTTCAGGGTTGCTTTGACTTTAGGCCAGACCGCTTTTTGGGCTGCGTCGGTTAGTAGGAATAGTTTGATAGTTCCTTTTTTGGCTGCTTCTTCCATTGGGAAGAGATTTTTGCCTGGAACCCAGCCGTCGGCAACTGCTTTGTCCCATTCTTTTTTGAATACGCCTTCTTTTTCTTGACCAATAATTACTTTTATTCCTTGGTCGCGCATGTTGAGTGATTGCGCTTGACCTTGAATGCCGTAGCCGAGTGAGACTACAACTTCATCTTTTAGGAGTTTTTGGGCTTTTGCCAATGTGAATTCTTCTCGAGTAATGACGTCCTCTTTGACGCCTCCGAAATCCATTTTTACCATTTTTATGTTTCCTCAGCCACTCCATTTATCGGATGGGATAATTAAGAATTATGTTGGTAAATACTGCGATAATTATGTGAAAAACATCAAAGCATAATCACCAATGGGAGTTTCAAGCAGGAGTAGTAATTTTAAATAATATTGTAAAAAATAGCGGATAATTATTGGTTTAGCGCTATTGGGACGTGGACGTGTTCAGTTTCACAGCGGCGCGAATGAGGGTCTTTAAGGCTTCCTCGTCAATCTTATCGCCTTCATGGATGTCGATGGCGCGTCTGACGGTCCCAGGCTGGTTGAATAGGTGTGAGGGGTCATCCAGCGAAGCACCTTTGAAGAAAGTGAGTTTGACCGCACTTTTGTAGGTCTCTCCTGTGCAGATGCCGCCGTTGTGGGACCAGACTGGAGTACCGGGATTTGTTGGCTTTACCCATTTCCACTCTTCAACTACCTCTGGGTCCGCCTCCTTGATGAGCTGGCGCACTTTGGCTAACGTTTCTCCGCGCCAGTCGCCTAGTTCCTGTATTCTCCCGTCGATAAGCTGGGAAGGAGACTCATCCTTCTTCACGTCGTTCTTTCCAATGTTGTTCACCTGTCGCGCAGCCTCTTCCATAGTTATGGAATGCGCTCGCTAATTAAGAATTATGTTAATATTTCATGCGGTAATTAGCTCTTTTTTTTGTATACTTTAAAGAAATGCCTTTGGGCGGCAAGGCTGTTCCCGTGTTCCCAAGTTGAACAACATCTATCGGTTTATTCTCCTTTTCTATTGTTTTTTCTGTCTCTTTAATGGACTCATTTTCGGAAAAGACGCTTATTTCTTAGGTTTCACTTTCGGGCTTTAGCGCTGAGCACTCCTCTAAACTCGTGATTGTTTGGAACTTGGGAACAAAGATTGCAGCTGTTCTTTTGGCTAAAGTTATTTTTGGTCTAGTTCTGGTAGTAGTCGACGTTGCTGCAAATTTCACTTCGATTACTACTTCTCTTGAGCAAAGATACTTGTTTTTTTCAAACGATTAGGCTTGATAATTAAAGAAAGAGAAGAAAAAAAATCGTGTTTTTTCCAAAGTAACACCCGTTTTTTTCTTTCAAACTTGGTAGCGATGCAGTTCTCAAGCAAGAAAAACAAAGGATGGCAATACATTGTTGTTGTTCTAGCGATTTCAATGTCAATGCTGTTTAGAAACAACAGTTAATAGTGGAAGAAGAAGTTTAATTTTTTCAATCTTCTTCTTCTTCTCTTGACTCCTCATCTTTGGGTGCATGTTTGTTTTTGTCTAAGTCAAAGTAGAAGTTGTTGTTCAACCTGAAATTTCACCTAGAACAACAACTAATACCACTCTGAAATTCATTCGGTAAACAATCACGTGAGAACTAATAATGCACATCTTTTTCTGCAAAGCGCACTATAGCTTCTATAGGGAAAAGGTAAAAGTACCCACGGTTAGAATAAGAAAAAAATCGGCTTCCAAAATATTTGTTCTAAATCAGTCGTTAATTCTAGTTGGTCCAGTTCAGTGACTTCGGGTAGAAGTGAATGTACATGCGAATCACTCTCGAATTTTGAAAATTAATGATTTTTCTAAAAAACTCTTAATTTTAAGTTTAGTACAAAAACAGTGCCTAAAAAATAGGGAAGAATTTCGCGCCTAAGCAACAGGTGTAATATACCTCCTCTTGAGTCATCAATCTGTGTGTAGGTTTTGCTATTTACAAAAGCAAATTACCATTTCTCCTCAAAATAAGATGGTTATTCGAAAGAAGCAAAGGCAACTTGGGATAGGTGCCCTGAGTGTGAATGTCTCACGAAACATTAGTTTCCATCTAATGCTAAAAATGAGGTAATGGAGAACGCTAAAAAAAACCACCGTAATGATAGTTATTCTTTTCTTAACTTTAGTGTTTTCAATGGTTAATCAAGACACATATTGTGCATCGACAAATGACCCAACAAAACTCTGTCTCTTAACGGGATCGCCAAACGTTCTTGCAGACAAAAGCACCTATCAATGCATTTTTGTTCAATTACAAGATTCAAGCGGTAAGGTTACCCGAGCGCAACAGGACATAACAATCGGTTTATCATCCTCACTTACGATAGTGGGCACAGTAGATTCTTCAATCATCATTCCCAAGGGAGAAACATTTGCGTCAGCAAACTTTACATCTACGTTCTACCCCGGAACAACAACTATATCTGCATCAGCAACGGCTTTTGTAACGGTACTCTCAACAATAACCACAGTTGGACCCATACCTTCCACAATAGGAGTCTATGGATTCCCATCAACTCTGCCTTCTGACGGCAATTCTTATCCTGCAATTATGGTTCAACTGCAAGATTCAACTGGGGCACCAGCCAGAGCACCCCAAGGAGGAGTACAAATAGCATTAACATCCTCGGATACATCGGTTGGATCTGTAACTCCGTCTGTCACAATACTGGAAGGTCAAACATATGCGGTGGCAAGTTTTAGCACAAGCACCAAAGCACAGACAGATGCAAAAATAGAAAACGCGACCGTAACAGCGATGTCTCAAGGTTATTCTTCGAACCAAGTTACAATAACTACAACGCCGGTTGCCTTGAATCCAACAAAGATCAAGATATTCACAGGGCCATCCAAAATTTTAGCTGATCAGAACTCTTACAGACAAATCGCTGTTCAACTTCAAAACGCCTCGGGTTTTGCAGCAAAAGGCTCCGACGATACAATTGTAAACATTGCGTCAAGCGATTCAAGCGTGGGTCAAATCGACTCAGTAGAGATCTTGTCGGGTCAAAACTTTGCCCTAGCAACACTGACTACAACCTACAAAGCAGGTACTGTAAATATAACTGCGGCCGCCAACAATTTTCCCTTAACCTACCAGACAATTAGCACTTCTGGTTTTATTGCATCAAAATTGGCGATTTACTGTCTTCCACCAAGTCTACCCTCAGATGGTAATACATATCAAACAATCCAGGTGCAACTGCAAGATAACTTAGGCAGACCCGCAAAAAGCACTGGAGCAGAAGCCAACATAAAACTATTTTCTTCTCAACCCGTAGTGGCTGCTGTAGGTTCGATGCTAACAATTCCAATAGGCAAATCAACAGTCTTAGGCTCCTTGACACTAACCTACTCACCAGGTAATACTACAATTACAGCCCAAGCATCAGGTTACACCACCGGACAAACAACTCTTAGTACCTACCTCATCGACTCCTACACGCTTTCTGCCTCAGCCGGGTTGAACGGTGCCATAACTCCAAACGGAACAATTACCGCTATGTTAGGCACAAGTAAACTATTCACCGTGGCAGCAAACACCGGGTATCATATCACAGACATCACCTTAGACAACCTCTCCCAGGGTGCTTCAGCCTCATATACCCTAAACAACATCACCCAACCGCACACAATCGTTGCAAACTTTGCAAAAAACACTTATACCCTGAACGTAACCCAAACACAAAACGGTCAAATCTCGCCCGGAACAAGCACAATAAACTACGGAGACACCCCAACATTCACTATCACACCAAACGAAGGCTACTCCATAACAAACATAACAGCAAGCGGCAAATCCATTCCTGTTAACTCCACATCAGGACAAACCTACCAGTTTGGACCAGTTACAGCTGGCAGCTCATTAACCGCCTCATTTGTCATAAAGAAATTCACAATTCAAGTGACACAAGCAGCTAATGGCACTATTACACCGGGAACCACAACAGTCAGCTACAACGAAAGCCAAACATTCACAATAACCCCCAAAAATGGCTTCCACATAGTTGATGTTAGGGTTAACGGAAAATCTATAGGTCCAGTCAGCTCCTACATTGCTCAAAACATTCAAAGCGCCACTACAATTTCAGCGGTTTTCGTAGTAGACTCGGAACCCACAGCTACTCCAACTCCATCAGCTTCTCCAACACCATCTCCAACTTTAAATTCAGAAACAATTAGCGCAACAAGCGAAAACGGAACAAAAATAAACCTCCCATTTACTGGAAACATGACCAGCGAACAAATAACAAACATCCAAATCACCTCAAGCCCCTCCTCCAAGACAATTACCGTTTCATTTAACGTAAAAGGAACAAACGGCGATGAAGGCATAGGTAACTTTACCATACCTAAAAGCGCAGTGGATTTCGGGACATCTCCAACAGTCTACATCGACAACTCAAAAGCTATAAACCAAGGATACTGTCAGGACGAAAGCAACTATTTTGTTTGGTTCACTACGCATTTTAGTAGCCACGAGGTATCTATCGTGTTTTCTGCATCGGTTTCCAAAGCTGAGTTACTTTCCCAAAACACGATCTATCTAGTGGTGGCGGTTGCAACAGTTTTGGCAACAGTTTCAGGATTTGTGATTTACAAAAAACGAGAAAACCTGAAAGCAAAATTCGAAAATATAAGGATCTTCAAGTAGTTGTTTTATTTATTTTATCCTCCATCTATCTACAATACTTCGGATTCTGAACAAACTTATCAGGACTTTTTCTATACTTAACACGAATTATCCCTCAAAACCACACTATTTTGCCATTGTTGTTAAAGCCCAAAACAATTAAAGACTTAGCAATTAATACCAAATTATGATTTCATCCAAATTCACGCCTGAACTTATAGCTCCATGCGGAATGAACTGCGGTATATGCAGAGCTTACAACGCCTACACCCATGGAGTACCGCCAAAAAGGGGAAAAGTAACCCACTGCGAAGGCTGCCGACCACGCGCCAAAAACTGCTATGTAATACGAGCCTGCTCAAAACTTCGAAAAAACCAAATCCAATCTTGCAGTGAATGCGACACTATGCCATGCGAAAAATTGAGTCACTTAGACAAGCGTTACCGTGAACACTATAACATGAGCATGGTTGAAAACCTTAAAACAATAAAAGCAAAAGGCATTACCGAGTTTCTTGCTGAACAAACTGAGAAGTACAGATGTCCAAATTGCGGAGACGTTGTTTCTGTGCATGATGGAAAATGCTATTCATGCGGTTTCTTAAGAAAGAATCCTGAACCAGCAGGTGAGAAAAAAGTAACCAAATCATCACACAATAAACAATGACCTTAAAAATAGATGTGGATGGGCAAAAAGAGTGTTTAAGTACCCATCAACTTTAGGTAAATCGCTTTAGCGGCATACAGCCTGTTTTCTGCTTGCTCATAAATCACTGCCTTTGGGCTGTCGATAGCTTCTGCGGTTATTTCAAAACCACGATGAATAGGCATGTCGTGCATAATGTATGCATTGCTGCCCTGTAGCAGTTTAGCGTTTATTTGGTAGGGCATCATGAGTTTAATGCGTTTCTCCTTCTCTGCGGCAAACTTGGGGTCCGTGAAAAACTCCATATCAATCCATGTGTCAGTGTAAACAAAATCTGCATCTGCAACTGCTTTCTTTACATCTAAGGTTGATTTCCAAAGCCCAGTTTCTTTAGCTTCAGAGAGCAACTCGTCGTCTCTTGCGGCTTCATTAAAAATTGGTGTAACCGTTGTCAGTTTGACGCCTGTTTTTGTGCAGCCTTCAATTAACGAGTTAGTTACATTGTTATGGACGCCGATGTAGACGACTTTGGCACCTTTGAGTTTGCCATGTTTTTCTTTTATAGTGATTAGGTCTGCTAAGGCTTGGCTCGGATGATATTTTTCGTCGCAGCCATTTATAACTGGAACACGCGAAGAATTAGCCATCTTGAGTAAATCTGTATCACACAGCAACCGCGCCATGATGCAATCAACATTACGTGACAAATACTGCAACTCATCAGTTATGTCTGCCAAAGCAAAATTGGTTGTTCGCCAATCAATAAATAAGCCGTGTCCGCCCAATTGTGTCATAGCGACTTCAAACGAAACTCTTGTGCGAGTGGACGTCTTCTGGAAAATCAATGCTGCTGACTTGCCCTCGAATGTTTTGAGGTATTTCTTTGGGTTGCCTTTAACTTCAATGCCTAAATCAACGAGTGCGCCAAGTTCTTGGCCGGTTAACTCTTTGAAATTAATTAAATGCATCTTTTCAGTGCCTTCAGTTAGGCTTGACATAATGTGCAATAATAAGCTTTATGCCAAAACTTTTTCCACTACAAACATGCACACATTAGAGGAGAAATTGAATGATTCTGCTAATAGCGTCAGACAAGGATATTGCAAGCCTGAACATCAAAGAACAAATCTTAAACAACTACTCCTTTAGCGAGACCGAGAAAACCTTCGAGCAAAACCCCACTTACACAGCGGTAATTAACGGCAAAGAAGTTACGTTGGTAACCCTCAAAGAGGAATCTGTGAACGCACAGAAACTTCCTGACAATTTCCCTAATGCAAAGTTAATAGTTTTTATCTCGCGACACAGCAGTCAAAGCGGCAAACCTACACTGTCTGTTCATGCACCTGGGAACTTTGGCGAAGCTGAACTTGGCGGATTGTCCAAAACACTCTCGGTCGCTCCTGCTGTAGCTATGCAAAATGCTTTGAAAGCACTCTTATATTACAAAGAAACTTTTTGTCTTAATTTTGAAGTATCTTTTGAGTGTACTCATCATGGTCCAAGCCTAAGCATTCCAACCATGTTTGTTGAGTTAGGCAGTTGCTCTGAGCAATGGAGTGATTTGAAGGCAGCAGAGGCTGTTGCCCATTCGGCAATTTCAGCTATTGCCAACTTTAAAGCAAGCGCGAATTCTGCAGTTCTTGGTATAGGGGGAACTCACTACAACCAAAGGTTCACGCTTATGGCTTTAGTCAGCGAAGCAGCATTTGGGCATATGATTCCAAAGTATGCTGTACATCTTGTCGATTCTAAAATGATCTCCCAATGTGTGGAAAAAACTTTGGAGAAGGTGCCGTTGGCAATTCTTGATTGGAAAGGAATCAAAAGCGAAGATAAACCAAGTCTGTTGTATGCGCTTGAGACTGCTGGGGTGCCTTTTAAGAAAGTATAAGCATATCCTTTTGGTAAGCAATGTTTAAAAGGCTTAACACAGTAGTTTTAAAACTAAAATGTTACAGTAACATTTATTATATATCAGTGAAATCTTGAAGGTGCGGTAAATATGGGTATAAAAGATTGGCTATCACAGGCAGGAAGAACCTTAAAGCTAGCCGTAAAGCCGGGACGTGAAGAGCTTTGGCTTTCGGTAAAAATCAGTCTGTTAGGTATCGGAGCAGTAGGCTTAATCGGGTTTGTGATTAAACTCTTATCGTATGCAACAGGTGGCGCAACTTCTGGCGCAGCCGCGACAGCTTAAGGAAGCCTGAATATGGAAGACAAGAAAGAAGAGCTAAATCAAGTAAAAATTTTTGTTGTAAAAACAACAACTGGCCAAGAACGCAACGTGGCGCGTTTAATCGCTTCCAAAGTGGAGATGGCTCATATTCCCATAAAATCTCTTCTTGTACCAGACACACTTAAAGGATATGTGTTCATTGAAGCAGATGGACCACACCTAGTGGAAGAAGCAATCACAGGCGTTAGACATGTGCGATCCAGAATCCCTGGGCTTGTGAGCTTCCCTGAAATAGAAAGGTACATAGTGCGTAAACCAGTCATGGAAGACCTTAACGAAGATGACGTTGTTGAGATCACTGGTGGACCATTCAAAGGTATGCGCGCTAAAATTACGCGACTCGACAAGTCAAAAGGAGAAGTTACCCTCGAATTGCTTGAGGCAACCTTCACTTTGCCCATCACAGTACATTCAGACTATGTAAAACTAGTTGAAAAAGCAAAATAAACGGTGAAAAAAATGGTAGATAAAAAAGTCGTAGAATTAATTGTCAGCGGCGGACAAGCCAATGCAGGTCCACCATTAGGTCCAGCTCTTGGTCCACTAGGCGTAAACATAGTGGCTATTGTCAACAAAATCAATGAAATCACAAAAGAATACGCTGGAATGAAAGTTCCAGTAAAAATAAGCGTTGATACAGAAGATAAAACCTTCGAGGTAACAGTTGGCACCCCCACAGCATCCGCACTTATAGTGGCTGAACTTAAAGTTGAGAAAGGCTCAGGTACTCCCAACACCGTCAAAATTGGGGATTTATCCATGGAGCAGATATTGAAGATTGCAAAAATTAAAGGTCCTCAACTTTTATCTCCAACAGTAAAGAAAGCAACTAAAGAGTTGCTTGGTACTTGCGTGAGCTTAGGTGTTACTGTCGAAGGTAAAGACCCTCGAGAAGTCCAGAAAGACGTTGATGCTGGCAATTACGAACAACTATTCGGTACTGAACAATGATAAGCGAATATTTTTATAATGGGTTTCAAATCTCTCAATGGCACGAGGCTTAAAAATGCCCCTAGACAACAAGACTATACTAGAAGCAATTAAACAGGCAAAAACAAAGTCTGGCGGAAAAAAATTCAATCAGACAGTAGATCTTATCCTCGACATAGTCGAGATCGATATGAAGTCGCCAGAAGGCAAAATCCAAGAAGTAGTTGAACTTCCCCATGTAACTAGCAAACCAAACAAGATTTGCGTTGTTGCTTCTGGAGGAGACTTCATTAGTGAAAGCGAAGAATTCTCAAGCTGACAAAGTTCTCGAACGCGCAGATTTAGATGCGTTAAACGGTAAAAAGAAAGAGTTACGCGCTATCGCTAACGAATATGATGTTTTCATTTCTGAAGCACCCTTAATGCCGCTTGTAGGTAGGATTCTTGGTCCAGTTTTGGGTCCAAGAGGAAAAATGCCTATTCCAGTTCCTCCAAACGCTGACATTGCCGCTCTAATTAATAAGCATCGCAAAACCGTGATTGTGAGAATGCGCACTCAACCAATTATTCAAGTTTCAGTTGGCTCCGAACAGATGAAAGATGAAGAACTGGTAGATAATACAATGACTGTTCTTCGTGTTTTAGATGGAAAATTAAAACGCGGATTGAAAAACGTAAAGTACGCTTTCATCAAGACATCCATGGGTGAACCAGTCAAAATTAAACCTTAAGAGAGAATAATTATGCCATCCCAACAAGTATTAGAAGCTAAATCAACCGAAGTAGAGTCAATCAAAGACATACTCAAAGAATACAAATCCATCGGCATCGCTAGCCTCAAGAAGGTACGTGCTTCCCAACTGCAAGAAATAAAGAAAACTATGGCTGGCAAAGTTTACCTTCGCGTCCTAAAGAACACACTTATCAAAATCGCCCTTGAAGAAATGGAGAATGAAGAGCTAAAGAAGCTTGAGAATTACTTGGATGGGTCAAACGTTTACTTATTTACAGACCTTAACCCTTTCAAATTGGCTTTGCTGCCTAGAACGCGGTAAAGTTAAAACAACCGCTAAGTCAGGCGACATAGCTGCGATGGATGTCGTTATTCCTGCGGGAAACACAGGTCAACCTCCAGGTCCAGTTATCAGCCAACTAAACGCGGTTGGATTGCCAACAAGAATTGAGTCAGGCAGCGTCTGGATTAGCAAAGACACCTTAGTTGTGCGCAAAGGCGAAATAATCAACGAAAGGCTTGCAGGCACACTTTCAAAACTCGGCATTAAAGCAGTTGAGCTCGGTATATCAATGCGTGCAGTTTTCGACAATGGACTAATTATTACTGGCGACCAACTCAAAGTTGACGTTGACGCAACACGCAGAAGCGTTCAAACAGGAAACTCAGAAGCCTTCGCATTAGCACTTGAAATAGGCTATGCAAGCAAAGACACCATTAAACCACTGCTACAGCGAGCACACCAAAAAGCAGTCGCATTATCCGTAAGTGCAACAATACCTACAAAAGATACAATCGCAGAAATCATCCGCAAAGCCAACGCCGAAATGACCAGCTTAAGCGGCGCAGTTGACAAAGCAAAACCCAAAACAGCTTAAGCTCAACTTTTTCATTTTTATTTTTTTAAAAAAAAATATTTGTTTCTTTATCGTTTGTTTTCGTCTGCTTTTATAGCTAAAGTTTAGTAATGAAATGCAAGAATATCTTCTGATTATTTACTTTTGAATCGCTGCCTGTAGCTTTCATAGTCTGGCAAGATACGTTGGTACTCTTGGCAAATTAACGGTGAAGATATTAAAAAGTCCGCTGAAGCACGGTTACAAGCAATGGGGATGTTCCATACCGCGGCAATTCGAAGCAACGCTTTAACATCTGGGTCATGGGGCAATTGGGCAAGGGGATCCCAGAAGAAGATTAGAAAGTCTATTTCTCCTTTGGCTATGCAGGCGCCGATTTGAAGGTCGCCGCCCAAGGGTCCTGATTCTAAGACGGTGATTTCTAAACCCAATTCTTTCTTGAGAAGTCTGCCTGTGGTTCCTGTTGCGTAAAGCTGATGTTGCTGGAGTGTGCCGATGTTGTATCTTGCCCATTCCATCATGTCTTCTTTTTTGTTGTCGTGAGCGATGAGAGCAATTTTCTTTTCGCGTTGAATAAGGGCTGTTTTAGGCATTATTCATTTCTCCTGTTAGGAGTTTCCGGTTGGGAGGCTATAATTGTTGCGTTGTAGAACAGTAATGTTGAGGTTTGGGATTGGGAATAAAGGTTATGTAGGTAAGGTTGAGATAGAACAAAATGGGAGAAGTTAACGTTGGGGTCGTTGAAAAGTTTAGCCCAAGGATTTTTGGTTGCTACAGGATTATCCTTTGGGTTGCCATGGGGAATTTTGGTGCGTTCGCGTTTTATGGTCCAGCCTTAACGTTTTCGTATGTTTTGCTGTTTAGAATGAAGGAAAAAGTCTCATTGTCTCGGAGTCTTCCTTTGACGCTGTTAACGATTGGCATGGGCACGATGAATTTGGTTGCTGGTGCACAAAACTTCCAAGTATTTGTGGCAACTGCAAGTCTTGCAACGGGGGTGCGTTATGGTTTGTTAACGTTGATTGTTACCTTAAACTTGGCTGTTCTGTTAACTTTGAAACGGATTACTGCTCATACAAAACATAGTTTAAACCTCAAAAAGACTTAGAAGAAACATTTCCTTTTAATTAAAACCAATTAGCCTTAAGTTGTTGGTTCTAGTTTTTAACCACATTGTTTTAAATCGTGTGCAAACATAGTGTTTTAACAAGAATGAGAAGATCACCCAAAAAGGAAGCAGGTTTTGTTGTCAACAAAGACGAGGTTTTTGAATTTTTTATCCCTTGCCTTCTATTTGAATTTTCTCTGCCTGCTTACTAACTCTTATTTTTTTCGCCTGAGTTATTCAAAAAGGAAAAATAATATTTGTTTTTTTAAACTCTCTTAGTCATCACGTACGCGTCTTCGCCATCAGAATAGTAGCCGTTGATAGTTCTTGTGACTTCAAAACCCAGTTTTTTGTAAAGTGTTATGCCCGATTCGTTCGTTACGCGGACTTCTAAGAAGCATTGTTTAGCCTTGTAGTATTCCATGCCTTCCAAAGCCTTCTTGATTAGTACAGAAGCCATGCCTTTGCGTCTGCTCAGTGGCATCACTGCAATTGAAACCACATGTCCTTTGCGTATTAAGCCTCCAAAACCATAATTTGATAATCCAACTTCAATGCGGCACATAATGTACCCTGAAACTTTTCCATCATCTTCAGCTACAATGAAGGTTTCTGGAAACCGCTGGTGCAAATCGACAAAAAAGAAGTCAGTGTAGTTTTCTGGGAGGCAGACCCGGTTGATTTGCATTACACTCTGTAGGTCGTCTGGAACGAATTTTCGCAGCGTAAAGGTTTGTTGCATTGTTTCGCCTTCTAATCCAAATTTCAACGTTGAAACTTAAAGGTTACGCTTTAAGGTTTAAGCGCTCGCTTCCCAAATGGAGTGAGCAGATCCATTTTAGGTTTTTGTTTCCTCAGGAACCCTAAACTCTGGCAAAGTATAGTTGCCATAAGGCACCGCCCAAACTCTGGAGGCTGAACCCGCAATTTTTAGTGCCTCTGCTAAGGCATCATTTACGGCTCGTGCAGTTTTTAGTTTAAAGATGCTTGTGGCATAATAATCCGGCAGAGAAGACACCAAAATTATCTGGTGATTCTGCAGCGCTTTTAACAAGTAAAATGCTTTGTATCCGCCTAAAACAAAGTTGCGTTTTATTTCGCGTTCCACGTTTTTGATGTCTGCTAGCCTACTCATCCACTCGTAGAACACTTGGTTGCCATGTCCATCAGGACATTCTGCAACAAAAATTATTACTCCGCCCCGTTTAACCGCATCTAAGGCATTGTCTAAACCCTTGTAAGCTTCATACAGGCTGATGTCAGCTGGGTGACCGCCTGCACTTACCACGATGATGTCGGCTCGGCGATCCACAGTTACACGGTACATGGCATCATATAATTTGACCGCTTCCAAAAACGCCGCCTCCAAATCACCCGCAAAAGCCTTTATCACTTCGCCTTTCCTGTTTGCAACAACATTAACGATAAAATCAACTTTAGCCAGCCTTGCCGCCTCGGTCATATCCAAATGCACAGGATTATCCACTAAATTTCCCGACTTCGCGTTAGCACTTACAAGCATGCCGTGATTTTGCTTGATGGTTTCTTCACCGCAAATTCCGGGCAAAACACCTTTTCTTCCACCACTATAACCCGAATAATAGTTCAGGTCAACGTCACCCAATAGCACTTTAACGTTCGATTCAGCAAACACACGGTTCAACAGAACTTTGTTGCCATGCGTCTTAGTTGTACCCACATTAACAAGGTCTGGCGCTCGGGAATCGTGGCTAACTGTTTTCAGGCGTCTTAATGCTTCTTCACCAATAAGTTTGATGGCTTCTTCTGGTTTTACTGCTCCGTAGGTTCCGCAGCCAAAAACAACCGTGACGTTCTCGTCTCTTACACCCCCAGCATTAAGTTCAGCGAGGACGGGCAAAAGCAGGAGTTCGCCTGGTGTTTTTCGGGTAGCCACATCCACGACGATTGCAACTTTGCTCTCAGGCTTAACGATTTCGCTTAAGCGTTTGGAGCCGATGGGATCCTTCAACGCCCGGTCTACCTCAGCTTTCGCATCTGTCGCGGCTGACTGCTCTTTAGGTTCGATTGTGCCAAGCAAGTTTCGGGCTGGAACACGAACGCATACATCGGTTTTTCCGTAAGGAAGCCAAACATCAACCATGCCAAGTCACGCTAACTAATTTACATCTACTCGATACAAGAACCTATTAAGCCTTATCAATTTTTGTTCTTGAAAAAAGAATGATTTGTAGATTCTTTATTGCGATTTGATTCTCCGCTTGTAAATAAGGGGAGTAGATTGCTAAGAGTGCTAAGGCTCAGGTGGGGATACGCAACTCCTTTTAGACGCAGCTATCATAATAGTTCATGAGGAATCAAGGCTATGTCCATTCAGAAAACGCCCGAAAAAAACAGTATACTTTTTGTATGGCTCAACAATTATTCTGGAATTCTTCTAAAAACTCCATCTAAAACGCTTGCCATCGACCCCGTTGACGTCAAAGCTAAGACCCTCCAAAACGTTGATGCAATCCTAATCACGCACGAGCACTACGACCACCTCGACCAGCGCTTAGTAACTGAAATTCAAAAAGCCACAGGTTGCAGAGTAATCGCCGACGCTGCTTCAACGAAAAAGCTGCAACTTGCCATTCCTAACGACAAACTAACAGAAATCACGCCGGGTGTCGAAATCAAAATCGGCGAAGTCTCAGTAAAAGCAGAAAAAAGCAACCATCCAGCTCAGGCACCAGTAACATACATTATAACCAGTGAAGATCAAGTCAAAGTCTACCATACCGCAGACAGTTTACCCTTCCCCGAGCTAGCTAAGCTTGGGCAAAAAGAAAAGTTCGATGTTGTTTTCTGCACAGTTGGTATTGCTCCAAGTTCAACTCCGCAGACAGGTTTTGAAATTGCATGGTTAACTAAACCTCAAGTTGCAGTACCCTACCACACTGGTACCGTTGTAAGCCAAAAAGAATTTGCAGAACTATTAAAGAAGGACATGCCGCGAACTGCAAGCTTGATTCCTGAACAAAACAAAATCTATCAGGTCTCAAAGAGGAAGTGAAAAAACATGAAAATCCAAAACACCAGTCTATCCCCGAAAGAGCGAATGGCAAACATACTTTTTAAAGTCGATGCTGTGAAATTCGGTGTCTTTAAACTTTCGAGTGGCAAAGCAAGTCCCTACTACATTGATCTAAGAGTAATTCCCAGCTTTCCAGATGTGTTCCACGAAATCTGTGAATCCTACGTCCAATACATTACTAATCAAATTGAAATCAAAAGCTTCGACCGTATCGCAGCCATACCCATAGCGGGAATCCCTTTTGCATCACAAATCGCTTATAACCTCCGAAAACCCTTCCTTTACGTTCGCAAAGGCATCCATTTAAGCGGCAGAGAACGCAGAGTAGAAGGAGTCTTGGCTTCAGGAAACAAGGTTTTGCTAATTGACGATTTAATCACAACAGGCTTAAGCCTCAAAGAGTCTGCTGACGCCGTGAGAGCCGAAGGCGGAGTAGTTACTGAAGGGGTTGTTTTCTTGGATCGTGAAGAAGGCGGAAGAGAATTGCTTGAAAAGAACGGTGTGAAACTTCATTCGGTTTTGAAAATAAGCGAAATTGCCAAGACGCTCTATGAAATGGATGCAATTGATCATGAAAGCCTCAAAATCATTCTAAAGCAAATAAAAAAGCAATAGCAGCCGGGAATTATTCGTAGAAGATTAGGCTGGTTTCTTCAAGTAGCGTATGCAATTTATCCACTGCAACATAAACATCCTGTTCTTTCTTTGCGCCTGTGCAAACAAGTTTTCCACTGGCAAAAAGAAGAATCACAACTTTCGGCTCCGCCATGCGGTAAATCAAGCCTGGAAATTGTTCAGGCTCATACATTGCGTGTTCCAGCGTGTATGCAGCTTTTTCTAAGTCAATTAATCCACCTAAAACGCCTGAGGCCACAATATTCTGAATTTTCATTTCGGGTTTACTGATTATAATAATGCCGCCTTTCTTGAGTTCCTTTACCACTTTCATGACGGCTCTCTTGGATTCCTTCTCCGATTTAGCGCCTGTACAAACCATTTTTCCGGAACTAAAAATTAAGGTAGCGGTTTTTGGTCGTTTTAAGCGGAAAACTAAGCCTGGAAACTGTTCAGGACGGTATTCTACACCTGGGTATCCTTTAACAACAGCGTTCAAATCGACTTTCTGGTTAAGTGTTGCAGAAGCGACCACGTTTTGGATGCTTAATGTTGCTTTAACTTTTGGCAATTAATTCTCCCTCGTGCAAATATCGCCTTTCTTGAATGTTCATTTATCAAAGTGCTATCTTTATAAAGACATCTATGGCCTGCTGTTTTTATCGGTTTGCGGTGCAGTTTTTTCTCTTTTCTTTAATCACTGGCAAGATGAACTCGATGATTAAAAGTAGTATTATGAGTCCAATAACTACTGGCAAAGCCCAAGAGTTTCCCCTCATGAGAAGTGTAATCCACCCAAACCACGGAATCCTTAAGATAACCTTACCTTCAATCAGGTTTTGAGGGACTCCTTTTGTGTCAGGAATATTATCGTAATAATTAGGAATTGCAGGCCACGTTACAGGTCCGTTGCCATCGCCTTTGGTTTTAAAGTAAAGTGTGCCATTAATTTCTTGTTTCTCGACTATTCGGTGGACAATAGGTGTGACTCCGTTGGGATTTCTGTAAACGATGATGTCGCTGTTGGGATAGTTGGCGTTTAAATCAGCTGGATTTACTGCCTGAATAATTATGATGTCACCTTTGTGTAAGGTTTGGGCAAACGGATGGTCTAATGAGAGCCAGCCTTCACATGCTCCGTCATAAGGAACACACATGCTTCCGCTTTCCACAACCCTTAATGGAGCAGAAGTTCCCAGAGAAAGTTGCATGCCTAAGAAAAAGCCTGCGGTGATGGTAACAATCAAGGCGATGGTGACTATAGTTTTGAAATAATTGTTCTTCGATAGTTTTCTTAAATCAAACACTTTTTAGCAATCTGCCAACCCGAACGTTTCAATTCATTAACAAATGCATTGTTTTAAAACTACCGCTTCTCTGAAAAAAGAAAAAAAGAGTGCAAATACGTATTCAAGCTATTTCATTTAAGTTGCGATGCTAAATTTTCTGTTTACTTAGTACTTCGCGGAATACTTTGCTGCATTTTGGGCATTCGTAGAGTCCGATTTCTAATTGCATGCGTTTTCCAGCTTTATCTGGGCGACCTGCCATTTTCCATGTTTTTTTTGGCTTTGCTACTTCTGTACTGCATTTTGGACATTTAGCCATTTTATTTTCTCTCCGTGTTGTTGCTTCCATGCTTTAACCTGAATGAATAAAAAACTTTCCGTAGTTTTCCCATAGATATTTTTCTTTTTAACATTGTAATTATACATTTTTTCGTCAATCGGTTCTAAGCAAGATACGCGAAGTGTCGAAAACATATGTTGAATGCTTAGGTATTCGCATAGAACAATACCAATAAATCACGAATTAACCAAAATAATGCTAAACCCCCTGTTAACAGTGGTTTTCTGTCCCAACTTCTTTTATAGCTGAATCCAAGATTATCTCTTAAAAGTCGAGGTTCAATTTTGCAAGCCACTTCTAACAACGCTTTTGAAATGCTCGTAAAGCCAGTGCGAAGGCTAATTGAACAGAAAGGATTTGCTAAACCCACAGAACCTCAAGAAAAAACTATCCCGAAAATTCTCGAAGGGAAAAACGTCCTTTTAATCTCGCCTACAGCCACGGGCAAAACAGAAGCTGCTTTTCTACCTATTTTGAGTATGCTTATGCAACAGCCGAAGACTCAAGGCATAAAAGTTTTGTATATAACGCCGCTTAGGGCTTTAAATCGAGACTTGCTTGAGCGGTTGCAATGGTGGTGTAATAACCTTGATGTCAAATTGGCAGTAAGGCATGGCGACACCGAGACCAAAGAGAGAACTCGCCAATCCCAATGTCCTCCAGATATTCTAATAACAACGCCTGAAACCTTGCAAGCCATACTTACTGGGTGGCTGCTGCGTCAGAGCCTTCAAAGTCTTCGTTGGATAGTGATCGATGAAGTACACGAGTTAGCCGACAGTAAACGCGGAAGCCAACTATCTTTGGCGCTTGAGCGCATCAGAGATTTAATCGGCAAAGAGTTTCAAATGATCGGGTTATCCGCCACAGTTGGCAGCCCAGATAAAGTCGCTCAATTCCTCGTCGGCAATAAAAGATCTGTCGAAATAATTCGTGTGCCAGTTGCTAAAATGGTGAAGCTGCAAGTTATCTATCCAAGACCGAGTGAAGAAGATGCCCAATTCGCCTCAAAAATCTACACCCATCCAGAGGTGGCGGCGAGATTGCGCATTATCCGCGACTATATGACCAAACACAAATCGGTGCTTCTGTTTACCAACACGCGTTCAGTTTCTGAGGTTTTGGCTTCACGCTTCAAAGTGTGGGATGCAGATTTTCCAATTTCCATTCATCATGGTTCTTTAACTAAACCTTCGCGCCTAGCTGCAGAAACAGGACTCAAAAAAGGAGCTCTCAAAGGACTAATTGCCACTAGCAGCCTTGAACTCGGTATAGATGTCGGCGCAATAGACCTTGTGATTCAGTATATGAGTCCGAGACAGGTTTCGCGTTTAATCCAGCGGGTTGGCAGAGCAGGACATACTTATGGTGATTTGTCTGAAGGAATTATTATTGGGATGGATTCCGATGATACATTGGAAGCCTTAGTTATTGCTCGGCGGGCTTTGGCGGAAGAGCTTGAGCCAATGCAGATTCCTGACAAACCCTACGATGTTTTGGCACACCAAATCGCTGGATTACTGCTTAAAAATCGACGCTTAGCCTTCAACGAAATTTTATTTTTAGCACAAAACGCTTCACCCTACGAAAACCTCACATTGGTTGATGTTGAGAAAATTCTCAAGTACATGCATAATCGGTTTCCGCGTTTAGCTTGGGCATCGTTTGAGGACCATGTGGTTTTAAGGCCCCAGCGGACAAAGGCGTTGTACGAATATTATTTTGATAATTTATCAATGATTCCAGAGGAGAAACAGTTCCTTGTAATTGATGAGTCAATGGATTGTTCCATTGGTGTTTTGGATGAAGCTTTCATGGCAGAGTACGGTAAGCCAGGGACAAAATTCATTATCAGAGGTAGCCCATGGCAAATAATTCATACTACCGAAGACAAAGTTTACGTTCGCCCAGTTGACGATCCAACAGGCTCCATACCCAGCTGGATAGGCGAAGAAATACCTGTTCCATACGAGATAGCTCAGGAATTAGCCGAAATCCGGGGTTTTGTAGAAGAGAAAACTCATTGTGGCGCCTCAGGTGAAAAGATTAGCGGGTTGCTTTCTGAACGTTACCCTGCAGATAAAGAAACAATTCAGCATGCTTTAGAAGAAACCTTGGAGCAGGTGCACAGTGGTCTTCCAGTGCCTACCCCTAACAGGATTGTGATAGAGGATTGGACCGAATTCGTTATTGTTCACTCAAATTTTGGTTCACTTACTAACCGCGCTTTAGCCCAGCTTTTAGGGCAGGTTTTATCTGATAAGCTTGGACGCGGCATAGTGGTGCAGCATGACCCATACCGCATTTTCGTTCAAACAATGGGTTCAATGAGTGCCGAGCGACTTGTTGAAGTCATAAAAGAGATACAATGCATGAGCGAACAAGCTATTAGAAACACACTCACAGTTTCAACAGTTAAGACAGGTTTATTCAAACGCCGAGTGATACAGGTGGCAAGGCGTTTTGGGGCACTAAAGAAGTGGGCTGACTTTAGCAACGTAAGCATCCAAAAGTTAATAACAAGTTTTGAAGGAACCCCCATTTACGAAGAGGGGCTCAAAGAAGTTTTCTCAAAAGACATCGACGGCGACGGGCTTGTCATGGTTTTGGGACGACTACGTAACTGTGATGTTCGGCTGCAGGTAGTTGAAACAGGCGGTAACGCGACGCCAGTAGCTCGCGTGGGAATTGAACGGGTTAGCATGAAGACAGACCTTATCCCGCCCGAGCAAATGCGTGCAGTTCTAGTTGAATCTGCCAAGGCAAGGCTGTTAAATGAGACAGGCAACTTTGTTTGTACAAGTTGTTGGGATTACATGGAGATGATTCGGATCAAAGATCTTCCTGACAAACCTAAGTGTCCGCGGTGTGGGTCTTTTACAATTGGAATGCTCAAGGTTGAAGAGGAGAAGGCTTTGGGACTTGTTGAAAAAAGGGGTGAAAAGTTGTCTAAAAACGAGGAGAAGATGCAAGTGCATGCAAAGCAATCAGGCGAGTTAATTGAAAAGTACGGTAAGTCAGCTGCGGTAGCGTTGAGTGCTAGGCGAGTTTCAGCAGCTGATGTTGCGGCGGTTTTGGAGAAAGAACCCAAGCTTTCAGATAAATTTTACGAATTAATTTTGGAAGTTGAACGCAAAGTGCTCAGCAAAAGATTCAGGTAAAAAATTATCTTCCTTGTTTTGAAGTGTTCCTATTAACGGGTAATACAGCAACCTTTTAAGCTTAAAGACGCTTAGTTTTCTATCTGCTTGTCATTCTCACAGGGGAAAAGAGTTTGGAAATAAGCCGAAAGAACCTACGCAACGAAGTTTTGGAACGAATTAAATACGTTAAAACCTGTGTTATGGCTAGGGAACTCTGTTTGCTTGTACGAACGAACAGGGCGGTTCTAGAGCCTAAAGATGTGCAGGAAGTCTGCCAGTACATCTCAAAACTATGCAAAGAAGAAGGCTGCACTGAACCCAGCGAAATGTGTACAAAAGCGGCAAACGCCGTTGGCAAAGCAGATGAAGAAAAATACCTTGACTTATGCGCACAAAGCTGCGTTAAATGCGGAGAGGCAAAAAGACCGCAGCCAAAAAAAGATGCTTATGTGGCATAACAACATGACTGCCCCTCTTGTAAAAAGAAGGAAAAACTGAAAATGTTTATTGCGCCCTTTGTTCCTAGCCCCCAAACTGTTGTAGAATATATGCTTAAACTGGCTGACTTGAAAGCTGGTGAAGTCCTCTTTGATATGGGTTCTGGAGATGGCAGAACAGTTATTATGGCGGCGAAGACTTTTGGCGCACGCGGCGTTGGCATTGAATTGCGTGAAGATTTAGCAAAGAAAGCAATGGGTAACATTCATGAGAATGGACTTGATGACAGAGTAACCATCATGAATGATGACATGTTTAACGTAAACTTAACTTCAGCCGACGTAGTTTACCTTTATTTGACAACAAGTGCTAACGAGAAAATCAAACCCAACCTAGAACGTGACCTCAAGAAAGGTGCACGTGTAGTCTCACATGATTATGAGATTGTTGGTTGGCGCCCCGCCAAAGTTGAAAATTTCTGTGAAAACCCCCAGCTTGGTTATCCTTCACATACAATTTACCTCTACAAGAAACCGTAGTTTTCCCCATTGTTTGCTGGAAAAGAATTTAATCCTCTGCCATATTTTATTCGCAAAGAGCGTACTAAAAAAATGCAGTTTATTCCATGGCAAAACATAGCTGATTGGCAGTGCAAAGCATGCGGTTACTGCTGTAAACTCTACAGCGTAGTTTTAGGCTTCAAAGAATGGATAACCATCACCAAATCTTTTGGCTCCCAAACCACCGTAACAGGCTTAGATCACCTCTACATTAAACGCGCCAGCGACGGCTCTTGCAGTTTTCTGTGCAACAAATCAAGCGCATACTTCTGTGGCTTGCAGGACATGAAGCCTGAAGCCTGCAAAATTTGGCCCTTCAAAGTGCTCTCTGAACCCAAATACGGCGAACCCAACCAAGCAGCATACGACTATCATGGAGTGCGTCTGTACGTTTACGGAGACGACATGTGCAACGGATTGCGCTATGGAACTCCAACATGGGATTTCCGATACACAACCATAAAAGAATTCGCAGAACTCGCATTGGGTGTTAGGCAGATACAATACAAAACCACTAGAGGAAATGGACAAAATCATTGGGGAAGACAGCTGTTCCCATAATTTGTTGAGCTCAAATGAATTATTTTTGAATTTTATATTAAGGTAATTGAATTAGTCGCCATTTTTTCGAGCGTCACAGAAATTCAAAAAAGACAGGTTATTTACTTTCCACTAACTAATTGACTGAAAATTTAGTTCTTATTTGTTTCAAAATATGGTTAAATCACAAATGTCTTTCAATGATTCTATTTGGAGAGTCTTTATCTGATAGTACAACCACAACATTCCAATTACGAGGAGCTTGTATGTCTAAAGCGAAAGTTGGCGTTTCGATGCTATACTGCCTTGGTGAGCCATTCAACCGCATGGTTAAACGCTTAGGTGCCATGAATACGAAGTACATTGAAATTTTGGATGACGGTACCTATGACTTGAACAAAACCCGCATCGCAACTCTCAAGGAAACTGCAAAATCATACTGCTTGGAATACTCTTTACACGCGCCGTTTGCCGACATCAACATTGCTTCTCCTGTCAAACCGATGCTGAACGCCTCGTTAAAACGGCTCAAACAATCACTCCACAACGCCAGTGCAATGGATGCTAAACTCTGGGTCTTTCACCCCGGACAACGCACAGGAATAGGTCAATTTTATCCAGGAGCTGACTTCAAACAGATGTGCCAAAGCATCCAAGAACTATACAAGATCTCAGAAGAATACGGCGTAAATATTGCTTTAGAAAACTTGCCCGCGAAATACTGGTTTTTGATGAATACGCCTGAGGAATTTATGCGAATGTACAAAGAAACTAATTTGCCAGTTGGCATTACTATGGATCTTGGACACGCTAACCTTGAAGGTCAAATCCAGCCTTTCTTCAACTTGCTTGCTGACAAAATCATTCATATCCATGCCAGCGACAATGACGGCACCGATGACCAGCACTGCGGCGTTGGTGGTGGCAACATCGATTGGAATTGGTTTGCGCAGACTCTCAAGAAAAACGGTTATGACAAAAACGTGATTGTTGAATCCATGAATAATGTTTCTGAGAGCGTTCAGAAACTAAAGCAGTTACTCGTTTAAGGGCAACTCCAGCTCCATAAAATCTTCGGCGAGTACACTGTTTGAGAAAGTTTTTTTGGCTTGATCTAAAAGTAGTCCTGCGTTTGGGTATCGTGCGCTGATATGTGACAATACTAGTTGTTTTGCTCCAGCTGCCTTCGCCTGTCCAGCTGCTTGACTTGGTGTTGAATGCCCATCCAAACCTGCTTTCTCAACTAGCGAATCGTCAAAGGTGCAATCATGAATTATTAAATCAGCTTTCTCAGCAAACGCTGCGAAGGAATCAAAAGGTTTGGTGTCGCCTGTGTAAACTATTTTGCGTCCGGCCCTAAGTGGACCCATAACATCGTTTGGTTTGACCACTTTTCCATCTGATAAAGTGATTTCTTCGCCTCTTTGCAGATTTGACCACAACGCACCAGCCGCAACATTTAGCGCCAAAGCTTTTTTAGGATAAAACTTGCCTGGACGTGGCTTCTCTATAAAAGCGTAAGCGTAACTCTCTACTGCATGGTTAGATTTGGTTGCCATAACCATGTATTCATCTTCGTCGCAAACGACGCCTTCGGAGAGGATTTGGTTGATTTCGACGGGGTAGTTTAATCCGAAGTTGAGTGTTTCTTTGGTGCAAACCAGGAAATCTTTGAGCCCCTTTGGACCGTAAATCTGAACTGATTCCTTGCGGTCCATTAGCGCCATTGTTTGCAAGAGTCCTGGTAAACCAAGCACATGGTCTCCGTGTAAATGTGTTATGAATACCTTCATTTTTCTGTGAAAACTCACTTTTGCCTGCATCATTTGTCGTTGCACGTTTTCGCCGCAATCAAACATCCATTGATTCTTGGGGCATTGGACAACAACCGAAGGTAAACTACGCTTAAGCGTGGGTATACTTCCGCTTGTTCCCAAAAACACTACACGAAGACTCATTTTGTCACCTTTTCGAATACTACAATTTTCCGCGTCAAGGACTTGTGGATATACGCAAAGTGGGATTCCACATGTTGATAGCCAAGGTAGGTTCCTATATGCGTTATGTTTAATGTCTTAGGAGAAGCTATGGTCTACCGTGGGATACTGGATTTTTCCATTGGTCACAACCTTGAAGATTGTTTCCTGATATAATATTGCCGTTGCCTGCACAACTAATGCCTCTACCCTTGTTTATCGAGTTATTTGCAACTAATCGCTTGTTAAATCATAAGCATTAGCAGGTGCAGAATATCCACTCATAGTGGGGTAAAGGGGATGTTGAATAATCCACATTTGGGAGTCATGTCCAACTAATGTTTCTACTTGAAAATCAAGTTGACCCCCACTTGGAATGGCACATAGAAATCCAAAATGTCTGATTTCTTGACCTTCTCCTCCAGAGTTTTCTGGTTATCGATTTTGTTGAGCTGTTATATTTAGGGATAGATCTCTAAGTTGAATAAGGTTGTGTTTTTGGCTTGGGTTTTTAAAGTAGCACATTATAGATGATTGATGGGTACTATCTTGGAGCCAAGCGAAGAACTTAACTCATCAGCTTTCCAGACCTACATGTATCTTGTCAAGGTAGGAAAGCCGATAGGTCCCAGAGATGTTATGCGTGGAGCCAACCTGAGCAGTCCAAGTGTTGCTTACAGAAATCTTCAGAAGCTCATGGACTTAGGGTTAGTAGTAAAAGATAGGTATAACAATTATGTGGTCAAAGAAAAAATAAGCAAGAAGGGCTATGTCTGGGTGGGGAAGACACTCATGCCGAGCTTTGTTATCGTCGGCTTCATTTTTGTAGGTATTTTAATCGGTGAAGTAGCGGTTTTGATTCCCCATTTAGTTAGAGGAGCTCGAATTCAGGAGTCATTTTGGTTTTGGATTTTAACTACTACTATTGCTGCTTTGCTTTTTTTTGTTGAGGCAATTCGATTCAGGATGAAACCGAAAAATTCGTCATAAAAGCGAAAGCTTTCCGGCTTTTAGGGTAGATGCTTAAAAAAAGCAAATTGTTAAAAGCCAATTTTTAGTGAATATTGATGATGCTAAAGGAGATAAGCCTTGAAGAACTCATTAGCGGTTATTTTTGTTATAGTTTTGTTTTTGTCATCTATTTTCTCAGTGTATTCTTCTGTAGTAATTGCTAAACAAGCTTCTGGAGACTGGCCAATGTTCCGTGCGGACCTTTCTCATAGAGGTGTTGGAACTGGAAGTCCTGTGCTAAGTGCCAGGTTGCTTTGGAACTATAGCACTGGGGGTCAAATTTATTCGTCTCCAGCAGTAGTGGATGGTGTGGTTTTCGTAGGCTCTTTAAACGGGAACATTTATGCATTGAGAGCTAATGATGGGGTAAAACTTTGGAATTGCACTACCGGTGGCCCTGTTTATTCTTGTCCTGCTATTGCTGGAGGCGTTGTCTATGTGGGTTCAGCTGATGGTAAAGTTTATGCTTTAGACGCTACAAGCGGCGACAAACTGTGGAGTTTTAGCACTGGTGGAGAGGTTGATTCTTCTCCTGCCATTGCTAACGGCATCGTTTATGTTGGTTCTTACGACAACAATGTATATGCTTTAAACGCCAGTGACGGCTCAAAACTATGGGTATTCAGGACCCTTGCCCCAGTTTGGTCATCTCCCGCTTTCGTTGCAGGTGTTGTATACATAGGCTCAACTGACGGCAATACTTATGCGTTGGATGCTTTAAGTGGCATCAAACTCTGGAATTACACTAATGGTTACCCGACAGAGTCCTCGCCTACAATCATAGGCGAATTTGTTTACACTGCATACGATAACGGCAGCATTTACGCCTTAAAAATCATTGATGGCTCACAATTTTGGAGTTACCCCACGGGTAACATTATTAAATCGTCTCCTGCCGTTGCGGACGGGGTTGTCTTTATAGGCTCCTTGGATCAAAATATTTATGCGTTGAATGCGTCGGACGGAACAAAACTTTGGAATTATACTACTAATGGCACGGTTTATTCGGCTCCTGCAATCGTCGACGGTGTGGTCTATGTGGGTTCAGCGGATGCAAACATCTATGCGCTAAACGCCACGAGCGGCACTAAGCTTTGGGGCTACACTACTAACGGCTATGTTGAATCATCGCCTGCAGTTGTCAACGGAGTGCTCTATATAGGCTCTCTAGACGGTAATATCTACGCGTTGACTAACCCAGATCAGAAGGCTAATGAATTATCTGCCGTTATTTTTGTTGTTATCATAGTAGTTATTTTTTCCTTAATAGTGGTCTTCATAATTTTAAGAAAAAGGAAGAATAGTAATTGAAAAATGAAGTCTCAACCTAAAAGTCGACTGTTCCAATTATGGAACGTTGTGTTCCGTGAGTAGAACTAAAAGTTACCTTTTGCCTAATTATGGGTGAGGTTACTTGGATGCAGAAAAGCCAATTATCCGAACAAACAAAGGGCAAAATCAAAGTTGTTTTGCTTGTTGCAATAGTCACCGTCGCCATCGGCATTTTCATGTACTACTTCACCTTCACCTCATACGGCTACAACAACTGGCAATTCGTCATCATGAATATCGTCCTCTTCAGCGTTTTCTTTCTGCCTAGCGTCCTTCCGCAAGAAACTCAACCGCCTACCCAACAGCGTCTACATAGCCTTCATCATCGCCCTATTCGCAGAAATGTACGGTATACCTTTAACCATGTACTTTTTTATGGGAATCTTCGGCTACAACAAAATCTTCAGCTTAGAGTTCCTCCTTATCCAAGTCATGGGGCAACAGCCCTTCTACATTGTCTACCACTACTGGGTCTTCCCCGCATCAAAGATCATAATCGGCGCAGGTATGCTGCTTGTCATCTTCGGATGGTACCAAATCTTCCAGGCAAAAGGCAAGCTCGTAACCACTGGACTGTACAAGTACACCCGCAACCCCCAATACATCGGGTTCCTCTTGATAACCGGCGGCTTAAACGTCCAATGGCTAACAATTATAACAACTGCGATTTGGCCAGTTCTGCTGTTATTGTATTATCGGCTGGCAAAGATTGAGGAAAGAGAATCTGAGGCAAAATATGGCGAGGAATTCCGCCAATACAAATTTACCACTCCCAGATTTATTCCCCACCTAAAAGGATAACAGCAAAAAGAAGAGGGATTTCCACGGGTTCAAGTACGAGATATCCGTTGGTACCTCCAACCTTCAACTTTTTTCCCAAACAATACCCATCCGCTGTAATACACCTAACAATTAGTTTGGTGTTTTTGAGGGCTCCATAACCAATTGCTATTGTGTAAAACCCAGTACTTACTTGCGCTCTTGAGGCTTTGCTCGCCAGCAACAAGTGACCTTATTGCTTAAGCATCATAATTAATCAAACCAGCCATCTTTTTTGCTTTGCTAAAATCAAAGTGGCCGAAAGCTAAAGGCTTAAGAATTGCAGTTTCTTAAAGTCAATTAATAATGAAACATTCTCAACTAAAGTCTAATGAGAGAAATCCAAAATGAAGAAACAAATCAAATTCGATAAGGATAATCCGTTATGTGCAGAATGTTGGGGAGAATTTGTTGGGTCACAATGCAAAGGTGAAGTTGAAGGTCTTGAGAAATGTGAGGACTTTGTTGAAGATTGTACCGAATGCTTAGAAGAGTTCTGTGAAGAAGGTTCCGAGGAGGAACTATGTTTACGGCTAAAGAAAAGCGCCAAGTAACCGTAAGGCACTATGTTTTTTCATAAACCATAATTTCTCGGGTCAACGAACTGTGAATATAAACCATGTGAGATTCAATCGTTTTGTATCCAAGGCCATTAATATACTCTGCTAAATCCTCAGCCATTCGGCTAATTTTTCCTAAATCGTTCACCTGTATTGGAAGCGCTATGCAAATCCGTTGTCCCGTCCCCAACAACTCAAGCGACGAAGCTAAAACGTCTCTGACTAGTTGTTCGGTGGTTGATTTTAGTGTGCTTGATGAGCGACCGTATGGTGGGTCTGTTACGACGCAGTCAACCTTGAAGAACGGGGGCTTGCGGGAATCCGCCAGCACAAGTCCTTCAGCAGAGATGTTGAAGTAACGTAGGTTTTTTCTTGTGCCCAAAATCATCCGTTTCTGGGCATCTACCCCAATTGCGCGGCAGCCGATGTAGCTGGCTTCAATGAGGGATGTGCCTGTACCACAGAACGGATCCAACACAAGTGATTCAGCTTTGCCATGTGCCAGATTTACCATGCAACGCGCCATCTTCGATGGCATCGCAGATGGGTGAAAGAAGGGTTTTTTTCGTGGACGTCGTTCAGAGAAGGTTTTGCTGGTTATATCGGTTAATTTTAAGCCTAAAACCAGTTTATCATCTGTTATTATGCCGATAAATGTTTTATCTGGGTTTTTCAGGCTGACTTTGGTGCCTTCGGTGCTGTTTAGGATTTGTTTGCCCAGTTTACCCTCCAACTCCATAGTGTTTAGGGCTTGGTCGGCATAGTTTCTTATACGATTAATTCGTACCACAAAGCTTTCGCCGGGTTTGAGGACGGCTTTGAAATCTGTTTCCGTCGCTGCTTTGGCTATGTCTTCGTGGGTTGCATTTGACACGAAAAGTTCCAAAGCGCTAAAACGCGTGTATGCCGAGCGCACCTGAACCGATTGCACACTATCTACTTCTGCTTCCAACCGCAGAATCTGGTCAAACTCTGAAGCGTTCGCGTAGCTGAAGCCTTCCGCTTCCAAAATAGCCTTTACTTCAGAGGCAGGCATCGACTCGTTTTCGCCTGACAACAAAAAGAAGAGTTTAAGCACTATTTCTACGCCTTTAGCTCTTGACTGATTAACGGTGCCAACGACACCTTGCTCACATTGCCTGGAACACTGTCTGTGCCCACGATTTCCTCGACGCCTGCATCTAAAATGCGTTTTTCCGCGTCGCCGATTAGCAAGCCGTGAACGCATCCACAGAAAACGTGTTTCGCTCCTTGTTCGCGGAGGATTTTTGCTGCTCCAACGATTGTGCCGCCTGTGCTGATAATATCGTCGAGGATAATGACGGTTTGTCCCTTAACATTCAAGCCTTCAGCCGTTTGTACTGTTTGTCCCGTGTAACGGTCGCGGGTCTTGTTAAGGTGTCCTACATCGCCGCCTAAAACTTTCTGTGCCTGCTTAGCAATGTACATAGCACCTTTATCAGGCGATAAAGCAAATGCCCCTTTGTATCCTTTCTTTATGAAGTAGTCTGCTATGAGTGGGATAGCACTAAGAGTTTTGGCTGGAAACGGAAACTGCGCCAACGTGGTTTCCGAATGGACATTGACAGTTAAGAACTCGTCAATTCCCGAGGCTTTGAGCATGCGCGCTATGGTTTCAACACTTATACCTTCCCCTGCGAGGAACATTTTGTCTTGCCTAGCATACGCCAAGTATGGCACAACTGCTATGACTTTTTTTGCGCCTGCACGCTTAGCCGAATCAGCCAAAAAAGCCAACTGGAAAAGCCTGCCATCCTGCATGGGTGGACAAGTTGTCTGAACGATAGCCACGTCTTCACTTTGAACGTTGCCATCTAAACGCACGTAGGATTCACCGTCAGGGAAAATCTTAGAAACAACAGGTACAATTGGGAAACCAGTTTGGGCTGAAACTGCTTCAGCAAGCTCTTTCGATGCTGGACCAGAGATAACCTTCAATGTAAATGCCTCTTTGCCATTTTAGAGATGCGTGTTTAGGTTTTAAGGCTTTATCTTCAATAAGTGAAGTTAATCAATTTTAGTTTCCAATTGCATAAACGATTTAAGTCTATTTTGATTGTCTCTTCGAAGGTTGACCTCTATGGATACTTGGCGTTTACTACCCATACAAAACAACAATGCAGCTATGAACATGGCAATCGATGAAACAATCTTGAACGCCAGAATTTCTGGAAAGGTGCCGAATACCTTGAGGTTTTATCGTTGGCAGCCTTCAGCTCTGAGTTTTGGCAAGAACCAGGTTCCAGAGAATGAGATCTATTTGGATACTTGCGAACAGTTGGGCATTGATGTGGTTAGGCGCATCAGTGGCGGGGGAACCGTCTACCATGACTTTGAGGGCGAAGTAACTTACAGCGTAGTTGCCAAAACCGCGGATTTTGGGACAGGCGACATTACTGCAGTTTATATGAAAATTTATGAGGCAATAACCGATGCTCTTCGCATTCTAGGGGTTCCAGCCGATTTTAGTAGCGGAGACGCAAAAAACTGCCCCAACTTAACAGTTAATGGAAAAAAAATCTCGGGTAGCAGCCAAACAATCACCCGTGGCGTAGTCCTCCAGCATGGAACAATCTTGCGGAGTGTTGATTTGCAAAAAATGTTCCAGGTCCTAAAATTAAGAAACGTTTGTTGCACCCAAGCCGCCGACATTGCCAAACGCAAAATCACCAGCATCCAAGACGAGTTAGGGCACAGTGTTTTGCCTGAAACAGTCGTCAACGCACTGGAACAGGGCTTTAAGGCAATTTTGAAAATCCAGCTTGAAGAAGACGAATTAACACCAAATGAAATGGAAATTGCAAACAATCTCTACAAAGAAAAGTATTTAACAAAAGAATGGAATTTCAGCGGAAAAACAGCTTAAATCTTCTCTCTATGCCATCTTACTCCCTGAGACGTGTCCTCGAGAACAATGCCCATGGCTTTGAGCTGCGCTCTTATGGCGTCGGCTTCTTTCCAATTCTTGGCTTTGCGGGCTTCTTCACGCTTCACAACCAACGCATCAACATCATCAGATAGAGCTTCTTCAACTTCCACTATGCCGATCACTCCTAAAACTGCATCAAACTTCGACATTAAACCGCCAACATCAGCAGCTTCACCCTTGCTTACCAAATTAGAATCTAACAAATTGTTGATTTCATGCACAAAATCAAATAGCGAAGCCAACGCAACGCCAATGTTTAAGTCGTCATCAATTGAACCGCCAAAACAAGCCTCAGCCATCGACGAAAAAGTCGCGACTTTTCCTCCGCTTTCTTTGCCATCCACATCGTGTAAGCGGCGAACGAAATTCCTCAGCCTATCCACTGCACCTTTTGCAGCTTCTAAACCTTCAAACGTAAAGTTGAATTGCTGACGGTAATGCGTGGACATTAAAAGGTAACGAATTGCAATTGGGTCATAGCCTTTGGATAGGAGGTCTCGGAGGGTGTAGAAGTTGCCAAGGCTCTTGGACATTTTTTTTCCTTCGACCTGTAAGTGCTCGTTGTGCATCCAGTAATTCACGAATTTCTTGCCCGTTGCTGCCTCAGATTGGGCGGTTTCGTTTTCGTGGTGGGGAAACATGTTGTCTACTCCGCCGCAGTGTATGTCGAAGGTTTCACCCAGATATTTCATGCTCATTGCAGAGCATTCGATGTGCCATCCTGGTCTTCCTTTGCCCAGTTCTGTTTCCCAGAATACGTCGCCATCTTCAAATGTCCATGCTTTCCATAGGGCAAAGTCCTGTGCTTCTTCCTTGGCGTATTCGTCTTGGCTTACTCTTGCTCCAGCCTTCAATTCACCTACTTTAATTTTGGACATTTTGCCGTAGTCGGTGAATTTGCATACGGAGAAATATATTGATCCGTCTTCACCTTTGTAAGCGAAACCTTTTGTCATCAAGATTTTGATCAAATTAACCATTTCTGGGATATAGTCGGTTGCTTTTGGGTAAACGTCGGCGGGTTCTATGTTTAAGGCTTTTATATCTTCAAAAAAGGCTTTTACATAAAAATCCGTGAACTGCTTGAGAGGGACACCCTGTTTTTGGCTCCCCTTAATTGTTTTATCATCGATGTCTGTTAGGTTCATTACATGGGTAACTTTAAATCCGCGCTGAACCAGCCAACGTTTCAATAAATCCTCAAAGAGAAAAGCTCGAAAATTCCCAATATGGGCAAAATCATAAACCGTGGGACCACACGTATACATCTTGATTTTTCCCGCTTCTAAAGGCTTGAAAACTTCTTTTTTGCGTGTTAAAGTGTTGAAAAAACAGACTCTTGACTGGGTGGATGTCACTTTCTCAGCTCGAAGAAAATACATGGTTGAAATTATTTAAGCATTCCAGTAACCTCCAAACCCCAATTGTTGAAAAAGTATATGCTGACATGTGATTAAGGCATCGAGAATATTTTTTGTCAATTCTGAAGTATGGTAAGAAATGTTGTTTTAAAAATGGGCAGGAAGCAATGGGGGGTTGCACGATTGGGCAAAAGTGCAAGGTTTTCTTTGCTTCCTGCTCATTGATTATAACAGTGTTATTTTGTCTATAAGAGTTTTTCCCCTTACCTCTATGGGTTTGATGGATTATTCATAAAGCTGGAAACGTCTCCGTGAGGACCTAGCTTTTTTCAAATTCGCCTTTTAGGTAGGTAGTTGAAGTTTCTGTTACCTTGACCTTTATAGTTTTGCCAAGCATATTATGGTCGCTTTGAATAGCTATTGGTTTGTAGGCGAAGTTGCGTCCCACCCATGAGCCCTCAAATTTTCCTTTTTCATCAATTAATATTTCGCCGCTCCAGCCCATCCAACATAGATTTCGCTCGGCTGAAAGCCGCTTGGTCAGCTCCGCCGCTGCAGTGCTTCTACGTTTAGTTTCTTCTTTGTCTACCAAACCCTCTTTCATTAGGGCAGCTACAGTTTTGGGTCTTGCAAAAAACTTTGAAACATTAACTATATCGGGTTTGACTTCTTCTAAGAGTTTAAGAGTGTTCTGGAAAGCTTCTTCTGTTTCGCCCGGAAAACCCACAATAACATCGGTTGCCAACGTTAATTGGGGAAATTCGTTTCTAAAAGTGTTCACAGTTCTTTTGAATTCTTCTGCCGTGTAGAACCTTCGCATGTATTGAAGCACAGTATCGTCGCCGCTTTGAACAGGCAAATGGAGAAATTTGAAGATTTTGGGGTTAGCAAAAGCTGTAATTAGTCGGCTTTGCATTTCGGTGACCAAGTTGGGAGTCATCATTCCTACCCTGACGTGAAAGATACCCTCCACCTTTACAAGTGCTTCAAGTAATTCGGCAAGGTCAGTTCCTAAATCTCTTCCATAGCAGGCAGTGTCCTGAGATGTGATCCAAAATTCTTTGGTGCCGCTGGAATAATCACATTTTACACGTTCAACTACTTCTTTGATGCTGGTGCTTCGCAGGTGTCCGCGAGCCAAAATAACGCAGCAGTAAGTGCAACTGCCCAAGCATCCATAGTTGACTGGTAATATGCTTATGACTGGGTTTGATTTTTGAGTGGGTAGATTCAATTGTGGTCTCTCTTTCACTGCTGAAAGATTGGTGATTTTTTCGCCTGCCAAAACCCTCTTTACTGCATCGACGATTTCTCTTCCCGCTGCTGGACCAACTGCGCCGTCAAAATATGTTTCTCGCAATAAGCGTTCGAAACTTATTTTGGGCAAGCAGCCGGCAACTATGATTTTTTTGTCTTTTGGCGCGTGTTTTAGAGTGTCGATTATGCGGTTTTCGGTGGGTCCTTTGACGGCGCAGGTATTGTAGATTAAAATGTCAGCTTCAGATTCGGATGTGACTAACTGGAATCCAGCCTCGATCAGGCAACCAGCTAAGACTTCTCCGTCTGCTACGTTGGAGGAGCACCCGAAGTTTCTAACGAAAACTCGCCAGACCATGGAGATACCCGCAAGTTAGTTGCTTTAACAAGGAATAAAAACATAATCCCTGCCTTGCCTGAATTGACAGATGCCTGTATCATCCCTGCTAAAAAGCTTATAAATAGATGCACGAACATGTTTAGAGCATATTTGTAGCATGATATATAGAACTATAACAGAGAAACATCGTTTAGTGATTCAATAACAAGGGAGCCTAGTCCTGAATGAAACTAATAACTCTGTATTTACCTGAAACATATATAAAAGCTTTGGACCAGCTGGTTGACGAACGGTTCTATCCAAACCGTGCCGAAGCCATCCGAGTCGCAATCCGAGACCTAATCAGTGCAGAAGTTTGGAGGCGAAAAGGCGTTGACTAAACACCTCCACGACGACGCCCTGAAGCTTCAACTATCTATTGAAGACGTCAAAGTTGAAGTTACACCAAAAATCATCGACAACACGATAGTTCTTGGCGCACACCGTGTTATTGGTAAGCCAAAAGGCAAAATGAAAGTTAACAGGATGGTTAAAGCTAAAGTGACCGTTAAAAAAACACGCTTAGAAAAAGTAACAAGCAACCTCTACGACCTTGAAGACTGCTGCGGACCCGAAAAAACGTTAAACATCGAATTGGGTCTATACCAAATGGAAGATTACTAAACCTCCTTTCCCCTCTTTTAATTAATTTTGTTTGTTTTAAGAAAAAGCTATTATTCTCCCAAATACCGATTCTTCTGCTATGACCAATGTTATAATCCAAATCAGAGCAGACTTGAAAGCTACCACCGACTCCAAGACGCAGAAGAGTTTTCAACGTTTCTTTAAGGAACCAGTAAAATATTATGGGGTCAAAACTGAAACTGTTGGGAAAATTGCAAAAAAATATTGGCCGCGCGTAAAAACTTTGGATAAAAAGGCGATCTTTGGATTGTGCGAAGAGCTTTTGCGGTCTGACTACACTGAAGAGGCATTCGTTGTTTCTTTTTGGTTACCGAACTACATTGATCAGCTTGAACCTGGAGATTTGGCAACTTTCAAAACCTGGATTGACCGTTACATTAATAATTGGGCTAAATGCGACGGATTTTGCAACCACACCGTTGGCGATCTTATCCAAAAATATCCTGAAACGGTTACTGAATTGAAGAGCTGGGCTAAAAGTGATAACTGCTGGCTAAAGAGGGCTTCTGCTGTGTCGTTTATTGTTCCCGCAAAGAAAGGCTTGTTTTTAGAGGATGCTTTCGAAATCTGCGACACGCTATTGACGGATCAGGATGATATGGTGCAGAAAGGTTATGGGTGGCTGCTCAAAGAGGAAAGCAGAAAGCACCAGAAAAAAGTTTTCGATTATGTAGTAAAAAATCGAAAGAACATGCCGCGGACAGCATTGCGATACGCAATCGAGTTGATGCCAAGAGAGCTTAAGCAAGAAGCAATGAAGAAAGATCTTTAATACTCATTAGGGTCTATCCCTTTTATCTTCGGCTAAGACGCTAACATAGAACAGGTTATCTCTCTTACGCAGACATCTCTCTCCTTACATGAAGAAAGAAAAGGCTGTCGGGTAAATTTCGTAAAACAGGGGTATCCAACAATTATTATATTGGGTTTAGGGCATAAGGTTTTTGCAAGCTGGTAAGTAAGCTTTATTTTTATGATTTTGTCTCTGAGTTTCCAACTCTAAGCTTTTCTACATCAGCCTTTTGTGGCAACGTAACAGTTATGGTTCTGTCGAGGGCTATTTTGCCAAACTTCACGGTTACTTCTCCAGATTTAGCATCCGAATACGAGGCAGTTAATTTAGCGGCTGTTTCAATCGCTGCTTTTGTTTTTGGTCCCTGCAAAAGAGTTATTGGTCCAACGACGTCGCATGGTTCAAAATAGAAGTCACTTGCCACTTTATTAGCGGTTAAGAACTTGTTTTCAACTTCGTTTCTGCCAACAATTATCTTGTTCTTGCCAAACCTAAAATGCCTGCCAACCCGTAGCAAAGCTACATCCGCCATCGACAAGTGTTTCTTGTTCTCGAAGAGGTCGCGTAGCTTCTTGCAGTATTCCTCACAGGTTAAGAGGCATCCGCCAGCAGGCGAGGGGTAAACTGTAATTCCATATTCTTTGGCAAGCGCAAATTGAGGTTTACGTGATCTGCCCTGAATGCTTAGTAGCTTGGTTCGGTCAACTATCCCCTTCTTTTCAGCAGCGGTCTCAGTTAGCAACTTCGCTGACAAAGGCCGTAAAAGTTTTCCCTTCAACCCAGATTCTTCAGCAATAATCTTCAATGCGGGACCATGTTGGGACATTGGTCGTTCACCTAAAACTTCACCGGTAAAAATGAAGTCTGCGCCAATTTCTTTGGCGTATTTTTTTGCTTTTTTCAGGATGAAGATTTTGCAATCTACGCATGGGTTTAGGTTTCTGCCGTATCCATGTTTTGGTTTGCGTAGCATTCGTAAATAATCCTGTTCTACGGTGACTACTTTTAATGGAACTTTTAACTGGTCTGCGGCTTGCGTTGCTTCGCTTGTGCCATCTTTCTTTGGGATGCCAAAAGGCGTTTTTATGTTGAAAGTTATTACTTCGATGCCTTGTCGACGAATTAATTCTGTGGCAAGTATGCTATCTAAGCCGCCTGAAAGTAAACTTATTGCTTTAACTCGAGTCATAACGCTGATATATTCTGTTGTGGCAAATAATAATTTACCTATTTCCTATTATAAACCCCAAAAACTGCTTTGAGAAATAATCTTAATTATAGCTTCGTCAACATGGAGATGCGTGATTGGCGTAGTCTTAGCGATAATTTCCGCAGCAACATCTGCGTTTTCAGTAGTTCTAGTTAGGAAATACTCCAATCAATCAAGCACTTTTAACATTAGTTTAGCAGTCAGTTGGGTGGGCATGCTGGTTCTCTGGCCACTTGCGCTGGTACTGACTGATTTTTCGTTAGCTAACATCGGAAGTATTCTTCTTTTTGCATTAAGCGGTATTTTAACTCCTGGATTCGTTAGGCTACTGTATTATCAAGGTATGAAAAAGTTGGGTGCGTCTGTCAATTCTTCTTTATTCGCGGTTTATCCGCTCTACACTTCACTCTTAGCGGTGCTGTTTCTCAGCGAGTTTTTGGCGCCAAGCAACTGGACAGGTATCTTGATGGTTTTCTTAGGTGGAATTCTTGTGGAGTGGAGTTCTCGAGAAGCTGGCAACCTGAACATTCATTCAAGAAAAGATTTGATTTATCCAGTGCTGGGTGGTGTGGCATTGGGAGCTGGCAGTATTTTGCGTAAGTCTGCCTTAATTCAGTTTGATGCCCCCGTTTTAGGCGTCGCCGTCGCATACACTGCTTCTCTTTTGCCTTTTCTAATTATGATAGTGTCTTCAACTTCAACTCGCAAAGAACTATCTTTGAAACGAGATATGCGCTTGTTTTGGGTTGCAGGAGTCGGGCAAGCCATCACATGGATGCTGAGTTTTTACGCTTTAAGCTTCGATGACGTTTCAGTTATTACGCCACTGCTCTCGATTGAACCGGTGTTCGTAGCCATATTTGCCTACTTGTACCTGCGAAAAATTGAGCATTTATCCAAAAAACTTGTAGTAAGTATCGTTCTTACAGTGTTGGGTGTAGTGCTTGTTACAGCGAAGCTCTAACCTTCTCTACCATGCAAAGCAGAGGTTGACCCACCATTTTGTAGAATAATTTAAAAGGGATTCTGTGAATACTCAATCTTGTTTACGCATAATGACTGAGGATTAATTGTGGACGTCAGCATATTCATCCCCGTTTACAAGGAATCCGATCAATTAGCAGGTATGCTAAACAAACTTGGCTCACAAAATGTTTCTAAAGAAATTTTTGTAACAGTTGACCAGCCCACTGATGCTTTCTGCGAAAAAATTAAGCGTCTTGAAGCTGAAAACATCCAATTTATAGTTAACAAAGAACGTATGGGAAAAGCAAACGCCCTCAACAGTACAGTCAAATTATCTACTGGCAAAGTGCTGCTTTTCCTTGACTCCGACGTTGGAATCCCAACCGACCCTGATTACCTGCGAAAAATCATCATGGAAATGCAACAGGCCGACGTTTTGGACATTAAAAAGAAAGTTACCAAAGACAAATCTTTCCTCTCAAAAATGGCGTATTATGAATATTTAACTTTCAACATTAGCTCTTGGCTAGCATCAAAGTATATGCATAAATGCCCTGCTGTAAACGGCGCTGCTTTTGCCATTAAACGGGACATATTCGAAAAAGTCAATGGCTTCAGAAAAGTAGTTGCAGAAGACATCGACATTGCTACCAGAGCTTTTTTGGAAGATAGTAGTTTTGCTTACTCGTACGATGTAGAAGTCGAAAACGAAGTGCATTCGAATTGGCGAAAGTGGTTTACGCAACGTAGGCGATGGGCAATCGGGCAGGCACTTTGGCTTAAAGATTGGTATAAACCATTAGCTAAAAAGTTTATTAAAAAACCTCAAATTGTTTTGCCCAGCTTATTCTTCCTATACCCCTCCGTTGCGGTGTTTCTTTTAAGTGCGTTCATTCCGAGCCTATGGATGTACAATTCACTTTTGGTTTTCTCACTGTTTTTGTCGGTGAAATTCAACATTGCATTGCCCATTTTCCTTTTGTCCTTAGCCACTGCGGATGTGCTTAAGATTCTGCTTATTTCAATGTCGGGGTTCGCGTTAACAGCTGCTGTTTTCTACGGGTTCTCAAGAAAACTGGGTTTTAAAATAAAAATCCATGAGCTTTTTGTTTACTACTTCTTTTACTCCTCTATTTGGATGATTATAATTGTAATTGGGCATATTCAAGTGTTGATTTTGGGCAAGAAGGTTGCACCTGGCTGGAGAACATAGAACAGAAATAACTTTTTGCGTCAAGTTTTACAAATCGCAAATTCTGGTCTGCCACATAAGTTTCTTCATAGATTGGATATTAATAATCCAAAATATTTTATGGCTGAGTTAAGTTTTAGGGTTGTCTTTCTTCCATTTTGATGCGTCGCGTAAATTCTGCACCGGTGAATCAGATGAGAATTCTTGGGTAGCCTGAGTTTTCTGTTTGTATTTTTGCTCGGATATCTTTGCTTTGCATTCTTTACTGCTCAATTCAACGCTGTTTTCCAGTTTGCGAATTTTTTTGCCCAGTTGGCGTTGACCTTGCCCTTTTGTGACGGTGCATCTTCCCATTTTTTTTAACCGTTTATTCACAACGGTTTCGTAGCCATTTAGATTTTCGGTTGCAAAAGCATTATTTTTTGGGTGTTTCCGCCTCAAACTTTGTTACATAACCACTTTGGTTCAATTCATGCGTTACTTTTTTTACATAATAGTTTCCGTCATATGCGTTTCCTACCCCCGCTACAGACACTGAGTATTTGAGCCTTAAGTTCTGGCACCCCCACGCATTCTGCAGAGCAATGCAAATTGCTTGTTGGAACCTTGGCGATTGATGCTCTGGTGATTGATGCAGTTTTGCTATCTTGTTCCTGGATGCTTGCTATGGAAATGAAGCTAAACAATGTGCTGCCATAAGTGAGAGTAAAAATGGGTTTATTGTCTGTTGATTGAGTACTGTTGGTAACGTTTTTTGCTTGCCCATACACTTCAATGCGCGGCGGCCCGTTAGAGGGGAAAATCGATTTTATTGCGGCGATTTCTCCTTCTACGACTGTTTCAAGTGTGTTAGCATAACCCATTTTTATTAACACATTTTTCTTTAAATCAAACAACCCTGTGCTTTTTCTTAATAACTGCGGGTTGTTTACGGCAAAATAAAATTTAGGTAAAACTCCAATTACCTCTTCAACAGTTATCGCTGAGGCTTGTACCCCGTATTTTTCAAGTATGTCCTCGCTGTTTACAATAATTTGGTTTTTTGGGGCAAGAAAATTATTGTATTTTTTGTTAATATCAACCTGAGACAAAGCAAATAACCTCTGATTAAACTATATTAGCGGTAGATTAAGATTTAATTCTGTTGCAACCAACGGTAATTGGCAGCGTTAGAGTTAAAAGCGCTTCTTGATAATATCTAATAATGGTCGTGGTGGTTTTTGAAGAAAGAAGTAACAACGATAACTCAAAAAGTAACTATTCCAAAAGTCTCCCCAAAAGAGGTCTACGAAGCTTATGTGGACCCAAAAAAACATAGCGAATTCACTGACAGCAAAGCCACAGGTAAACCAGTGGTCGGTGGCAAATTCACCGCTTGGGATGGATACATCTCTGGTACATTTTTAGAACTTGAAGAAGGAAAACGCGTAGTCCAGGAATGGAAGTCGACGGATTTTCCGGAAGATTACCCTCCATCAAAGCTGGAATTGACTTTCCGCGCGGTGCCAAAAGGAACAGAAATAACAATGGTACACTTGAACGTTCCCAAGGATCAAGAGGCAGAGACTGCTGAGGGATGGATAGAATTCTATTGGGACCCTATGAAAGAATATTTCAAGCCAAAAACTAAGAAATAGCAAAGCTGGCTGGGAGCATTAATTTTTCGGGTGTCCCAGCTTGATTTTCCATAATCCTGTTTTTAGCTTTTTAGTTAAAATAAGACCTTTGTAATTGATTGCGAATTTTACCTTTTGTGTTATTTTTGCCGTTTAGATTCTCTTATTACTCCAATGATAGTTTGTACTGTTTCTTCACAAACCTCTGGTTTCCATGTGCATATGCCCTCGATAATCTCGTCAAGGTAATGCGCTAACTCTTCGCTTTTAACTTCATTTGTGCAGTCAACTTTGTAGACGATTTCATCTTTTTTCCGGCTTACAGTTATCGTAACCAAAACATTTTCGTTCATAAGTTTTCAACATTACCTCTAATGACACGTTTTAGATTTTAAGCTTTTTACCCCTTATTGTTGGATGAGGTTATATTCTGCTAAAGTATTCCAGTGGTGCATACCAGAAAACCGTTATTGGTTTTTTGCACTCGGGATTCTGGCATTTATGATTTTTCTTGGTAACTTTGTGGTGAAAACTTTTCGGAATAGGTTTGGCAAATGAAAACGCCGAATGAAGTCTGTCTGGCGGTTCAACTTCGAGGATTTCAAAGCAGAAGGGGCATTCAATAACAGCCATTCAGATGCTCTCCAATTAATAATAAGCTCTCTGTATTAAAAAAACTTGTCATTAATTGTCTAATACTAAATGTTTTAATTAGTTTATTCTGGTTTTCCAAGTTCTCGGGTTAAGGAAAAAAGAAGCATCGAAAAACCTGATTATCTCGCAGGGTTGACAGGGTATAACGTCTTTAAGGCTACGATGGAAATTCTTCATCATCGAGTTAGTGGAGCTTTTTGGTTTTTTCCTTTCTGGCAATATCTTTAGAATAACCCAAATATTTTGTTGATTCAGCCGTGGAGCTGGGGATGGGAGTTGAACCCATATATAGCAGCTCTGCAGGCTACCGCCTGAACCGTTCGGCCACCCCAGCATCATGATTCTAGGGTTTGACTGACATAAAAATATTGTTGGCTGTGGTCAGTTGTTTTATTGATACCTATCCAGCTTGCTTGCAGTTCAAGTTATTTTTTGAAGGCTAACCCCGAGAAGAACGCAACGTGTTTATCTTCGTTGCAAACGGTAACGTTGTATAAACCCATGGTTTTGCCATCTGAAACCCGAGTTGCCTCAGCTGTCAAGATGTCGCCTTCAACCGAGGGTTTAAGAAAGTTTATGCTTACCTGAACCGCCACCGCCACGTTGTCGCCGAAGTTGCATGCTTGAGCAAAAGCGTAATCTGCCAGCGAAAAGATTGCGCCGCCATGCGTAAAACCCAAGGCGTTTGTATGGATCTTTTCAACTTTCATCGATACTTTGGCGTAGCCGTCTTTGGCTTCAAGAACCTGCATTCCTAAGGCTTCGGCGAAGTAGTCAGTTCCTTTCATTTTGTCTTTAGTCTCTTTTGATTTTTCCTCGCTGACATAGGTAGTTGTAGATTTTGCGGAACAGTGATATCAAGCCTTTTGGAGCAAAAATCACGATAACGATGAGGATTACGCCTATGAATAGAAGACTTAGGGGTGGTCCAACGTTGCTTACGCTTGGGAAGTATGAGCCAAGTGCTCCATTAAGGGAATCGACTACGCTGGGTAGAGTTAAGATTTGCTGGATTGAAATGAGGAATATGGATCCGATGATTGGTCCTGCGACGGTTCCTAAGCCTCCGATGACGGTCATGATTAGGGGCAGAAATGAGTTTGCTGGTGAAAAGATTGAGTTGTCGATGAGTCTGATGAAGTAGGCGTATAATCCTCCAGCTATCCCGGCGAAGAATGTGCTTATGACGAACGCTAACAGCTTGTATTTTGCAGTGTTTATTCCAATCATCTTTGCTTCTGCTTCATTTCCATGGATAGCTCTTGAACGCCAACCCCATTCTGGATTTCATTATGAAATACATAACCGATATAGACGTCAAGGCGAAGAGAACCACCAGAAGGTAGAATGGGTAGCCTTTGGGGACAAGTGTGGTTGTTGCGTACCCGTTTATTCCTTGGGTAATGGAGTCAAATTGGCTTGATAATGTTGCTGCTATCACTGAAAAACCAAACGTTACCATAGCCAGATACCATGCCTTCAACCTTACGCAGGCTAAACCTATCAGCAACCCAACTCCTGCTGAAAGCAGTCCGCCAAGTAGAAGTGCCAACACCAAAATAGCGACAGATAAACCGCCAACCGGCATCTGGGTAGTGCCCAGAAAGCTAACTGTTGCTTTTGATATTGAGCTGCCTATTATTGCTGAAGCGAAGCCGCCAATGCCCAAGAAGACAGCGTGTCCCAGAGAGCCTTGCCCCGAATTTGCCAAGAAATTCCAGCTTGCGGCGTAGATGGCGAAGATGGTAATCAATGTCATAACTGTGAGGAAAAAATTGTCTCGGAAAAGTAGCGGAATGAATGCTAAAATTGCAAAGAAGGCAACTATGAACAAGAAGCCCTTGGAATGCAGAAATGTGTTTAGTGTTTGTTTTAGTTGCATTCTATTCCCCCTTTTCCCCGAATATTCCGTTGGGTCGAATTATGAGCACAACTATGAGCAAGGCGAAGGCAACCGCGCTTCCCCAAGTGCCTCCCAAAAACAGAGTTGCCATTTGTTCTGTTATGCCGTATAGTAAGCCGCCGATGATGGCGCCTTTGATGCTTCCTAAGCCGCCCATTATTATGATTGCGAAAGCAATAATTGTAGGCATAGCTCCAACCTGATAGTCGAAGGGGTAAATTATGCCATACAATCCTCCCGCGACCGCTGCCAAGGCTGCTCCGATGGCGAAGGTGAACATGTAAACTTTTTGAACGTTTATGCCCATCAACATGGCTGTTGTGTTTCTTTGACTGGTTGCTCGCATGGCTAAGCCGATTTTTGTTTTCCATAGAAGCAGACCAAAAATTACCAGTGCAGCAACAACGACGAAAACGGCTATAACGCGGTCATACGTTATGGATAACCCTGGCAAGCTAACACTCATGCCGTAGAAGGGGCTCACCACCTGCTTTGAGTTGGCTCCCCAAATTAGCATGGCAATGTTTTCAAAAATGTAGATCAAACCTAAGCTAACGAAGATTTCGTTAAGTTTGTCTGTGCCCAGAACCCTGCGGAATGTGAACCTTTCAACTACAACACCCAACAGGGCAACTATAACCATGGAAATAAGGATGGCAACGTAAGCGTTTAACCCCAATGAAACAGATATAGTCCAGGTTAAGAAAGCGCTTATCATGAGCAACTGGCCGTGGGCAAAATTCACGAGTTTCATAACGCCAAAGATTATGTTTAAACCCGTTGCCAAAAGAATGTACACGCAGCCAATGGCGACACCCCAAACTAACGTTAAGATGATTGTTGGTGCCGTTATATCCATGGTTTAACTTATCCCTTCTTTGGTTTGGCGATTGAAATAACTTCTCATGTTAACTATTTAAAACATGCGAGAAATAAAAGAAAAGGAAGGTTGGATTGTTTTTGTTTACTGTCCAGCTTGGTAGCCTGTTGGCAATTCGAAGTCTGCTTGTTTGAGGTTGGTGCTGCCTGGTGGTGACCAAACTATTTGTGATGTTAGATGGCTGGTTGGTGCATCCCATTTAAGTTGCTCAATGAAGGTTACGGGGTCAATTTCGTGGTAATTAACGCCTGTGCTGAACTGTATTTTGCCTGTCTTTGTCTGGATGAGCATCTGGTTGAGGTTGGTGTTCTCGATTGCTGTGCGGACGGCTGCTTTGTCAACTGTTCCTGCTCTTTCGATTGCGTCTTTAGCGATGTAGAATGCATCGTATGTGTCGGCACCCATCATTCCCGGCATCACATGTGGATAAGCTTTGTCGAAAGTTCTTAGCATAGTTTCCTACAACTGTCGAGTATGAAGGCGTCATGAAGGGGTCGAGTTTTGACTCCAGAAGTTGTCCGTCACCTACGCTTCCCAGCAGGTCGTAGAATGCTTCGTCTTGGTTGTTTTCAACTGCTATATAGACAGTCTTTAAGCCAACGTCGTCCCATCCTTGTTTTATTACGAGCGGTGTCTTGTCGGGGTTGTCAGCGATGAATACTGCGTCTGGATGTGCTGCGGCGACTGCTGTTAGGTCAGTTTGGTAGTTTGTTGTTGCAGGATCATAAGCTCTGTCAGCCACGATGCTAATGGGTAAGTTTTCGTTCTGTATCCAGAATTTCGTTGCTGCTGCAACTCCTGTTCCAAAAGCGTCATTGCGGTAGAGTAGTGCAAGACTGAAGTTTCGGTCTGCTGCAACCATGGGCTTCATTTCGCTAGCGAAGAAGTCAACGACTGTTTTGCTGTAGTGGTAGGTTGTTGTGCAATAGTGGAATATGTAGCTCATTCCTTCTGCGTCAGCTGATGCTGTTTGGTCCGTTTGCTCCAAAGCCGCCGTAGTTGCCTTGTGGTCCTCTTCTGGTTACAAGTTGGTTTGAGGCTCCAGTGATTATGTATGGGACTTTGTTTTCGATGGCTACGATTTCGTTTGCAAGTGTGCCTGCACTGCCGTATCCGCCGATGAGCATGTCAACATTGTCTGTTTCTACTGCTCGGGTTACGGGGGTTACTGCGTTGGCTGGGGCATCATTTATTGTGTCAGCGATGACAAGGGTGAGGTTTACTTTGGTGTTCCAGCTTGAAACGTAGACGCCGCCTGCATCGTTGATTTCTTGGACGGCTAATCGGGCTGCGCGTTCCATGTCTTGTCCAATTGGCGACCCTGATATCGGCGCGACTAATCCTATCTTTATGTCTCGTGCGTCAGCTGAGACTGGTTTTGGTGTTAATTGTAGATAAGCTGCAACTGCTGCAACTGCAATTATTACAACGACTAGTATAGCGAGTATTTTCTTATTCAATTTAATATCCTCTTGTTTTTTCTTTGCTATATCAAAGCAAACTCTTAATAAAATTAACTCATAACACGCTTTCTCTGCCTAACTGGAACGCTTTCAGGTTCAAACTGATGTATTTTTCTTTAAGCCTGCCCGCTATAGCCTGCTGGAAAGACTCCACCTTTAACTGGAATCTCTGGAAGCGCAGATAATGCTCCCAAAAGAACCGTGTTCACAACCAGCATGTTGCCTAATTTTTCGGCTATTCCGATGCCGTCTACTTCATGAACCAACGCCTTTAGCTCTAAGCAGAGCCATTAAATCCTCGGTCTTCTTGGGTTTAGCACCTGCAACCATACAGTTTGGCGGAATATACTTCATGTTAACGATTACTGTGCCGTTCTTTTTGAGCATTGGCAGGGCTCTTGCAGTTTCCAAGATTTCAAAACCCACAATTGCGTCGGCTTTTCCAGTTTCAATCAGAGGAGACTCAACTTTGTTGCCGATTCTTGCGTAAGCAACAATTGAGCCTCCACGTTGCGCCATTCCATGAATCTCAGCTTTTGCCACATCAAAGCCGTCGAGCATTGCAGCTTCACAGTAAATGTCACTTAAAACTACGACTCCTTGTCCGCCGACGCCGCTGAAAACTATGTCAAGGTTCATTTTTCTTTTCTCCTTATGGCTTCAAAGGGGCAGACAGTCTTCGCAGACGCCGCAGCCATAGCATAAGGTGGTATCTATTTCGGCGTGGTCGGTTTTGAGGCTGATAGCTGGGCAACCGAAGGCTTTCACGCATACTCCGCAGGCGTTGCATTCTTCTTTGACTTCTCGTGGTTTGCCTCTCTCAATTAGAAGCGGGCATGGTCTTTGGGAAATAATTACTGATGGACCTTGGTAGTCTATTGTTTCTCTTATTTTTGCGGTTGCGATTTTAATGTCGTAGGGGTCGATGACTTCTATTTTGTCGATTCCAACGCTTTTGGCGATATCTTGTATGCTTATGATTTTGGCGTCCGTTCCCATGGCGGTTTTTCCTGAACCCGGAGTTGGCTGATGTCCCGTCATTGCAACCACGCTGTTGTCCATGATAACTACACACACGTTAGCTTTGTTGTAGGCAATGTTAAGTAGCCCAGGCATGCCTGCATGGAAAAAAGTTGAATCGCCAATAACGGCAAACACTTTTTCTTTTACGCCAGCATGAATCATTCCTGCAGCCTGAGAAATTCCACCGCCCATGCAAAGGCAAGTTTGAACTGCGTTGACTGGAGGCAAAACGCCCAGCGTGTAGCAGCCGATGTCGCCTGTGACGATTTTATCGTTTGATTTTCCCCCTAAACTTAGTGCGCTCTCGGGGCAGGCAGGAATGCATTTGGGGGCACCTCCACATGTGTCGCAGACAATTGCTTTGTGTCTGCTGGGATGCAGTGTTATGGCGCCGTATTTGCAAGCTTCAATGCACCAGTCGCAGCCTTTACATTTCTGCTCGTCAACAACTATGGTTCCAGTCTCTTTAGATTGCGTTATGGCTGTTTCGGGGCAAGCTGTGACGCATGGAGCGTTAATGCATGCTTTGCAGGTTACAGCAGTATTGAAAGTTTGACCGATTCTTATTGAACGAATTCGCGACTTGAGAGGATTGAAGACTTTTTCCTTCTCAAAAGAACAAGCATACTCGCAGATGTCACAGCCAACGCATTTGTCGTTATCGCAGTTAACAGATTGGTTAACCATGTTTAGGGCGTAGTAGAATGCTCGATGGGGACATCCTGGGCAAAGAGCAGGCGGTCTAGGCGGCAAATCCAACGGTTCCTGTTTTTCGGCTGGCGTTGTTAATCCCAACTTGGCGAAGGCTTGGCGAACGTTGTCTGGTGTGAATTCACCAATTTCTTCTAAGCCCAACTGGTTCTTTCCAGAAACTTGAAGACCTAGCCGCTGAATGTTTTCCTCTAAATAAGGTCTTAATTCTTCGATTACGATGATTTTTTTGACTTTGAACGCAAATGCCTTAACGGTTTCCGCTGGGAAAGGATGAACAAACCCCAATTTTAGCCAAGAAAACTTTTTCGTATCCAAAATCGAGCGTGCGTAAAAGTAACCTACTCCGCTTCCCACGACTCCAATTTCGCTTCCGTTATCTTCAACAATGTTAAATTTTGAATTTTCCGCAAGTCGCTTTGCCTCTGCCAACCTGACCTCCAAAACGCGGTGCTGCCGAATAGCGTTGGAAGGAACCATTACCCATTTTGAGCTGTTCTTGTCAAAGTCTGCTCTACGGTTGATTTTTTGGAAATTGCCTAGTTTTACTCTGGCTTTTCCATGTGCGACTCTTGTTGTTAGACGCAATATTACTGGCAGATGTATTTTTTCGCTGATTTCAAAGGCTTCTTTGGCCATATCAAGAGCTTCTTGCGGGCTGCCAGCATCCAGCAAAGGCAACTTTGAGTGTATAGCAAAGTATCGTGTGTCTTGCTCGTTTTGGCTGCTGTGCAAAGCTGGGTCATCACAGACGGCAATAACCATTCCGCCTTCAACACCCGTATAAGCCAAAGTCATTGCGGCGTCTGCAGCAACGTTCAAGCCGACATGCTTCATAGAAACAATCGAGCGCACACCAGTCATCGAAGCGCCTGCAGCAACTTCGGCAGCCACAATCTCGTTAATGCTCCATTCAGCATAAATACCAAATTCTTTTGCGACTTCAGCTATGGACTCCAAAATTTCCGTAGCAGGCGTTCCAGGATAGGAGGCTGCAACTTTAACGGTGGCTTCCACTGCCCCTCTTGCAACCGCTTCATCACCGTTAAGCAAGGCAAAACTGCCCGCCTTATCTGCTGCAATCTTGGAAGTCATAAATTTGTCCTTTACATTTTGCCCTTTCGCAAGTCCAGAACTCTTTTTGCTTTACCCTCAGTTCTTGGAAGTTCACCTGGCTTAACAATTTCAACGTCAGCCGATATTCCTGTTACAATGTGAATTCTCTTTTGAATGTCATTTTTAAGTGCGTTTTTGTCTGTTTGTGGGTCTTTGGCGGCTTGCTCAGATAACTCAACTTTAACTACGAAGGTATCTAATGCTCCTGGTCTGTCAAGAACTATCAGGTACTGGGTTGCCAATTCCGAGAAGCACATTACTGCGTACTCTATTTGAGATGGAAACACGTTGACTCCGCGAATAATCAGCATATCGTCTGATCTGCCAGTTACTCTTTCCATTCTTGCATGTGTTCGTCCACATTCACATTTTTCTGAGTTGATTTTTGAGATGTCTCTTGTTCTGTAACGTAACATAGGTAAGCCTGTTTTGGTAAGGGCAGTGAATACTAATTCGCCTTCTTCACCAGCATTCAAAACTTCGCCTGTGTCAGGGTCAATTGTTTCAACGATAAAGTGGTCTTCCCAAATGTGAAGTCCATTATGCTTGGGGCATTCGATTGAGACGCCTGGACCGCAAAGCTCAGTTAACCCGTAAACGTCGAAGGCTTGGATGTGCATTTCTTTTTCGATTCTTTCGCGGATTTTGTCTGACCATGGTTCAGCGCCAAACATGCCAAGTCTAAGTTTAAGGTCTTTTTCTGGAACTATGCCTTCTTGAGCCATAGTTTCAGCAAGAAAAACAGCGAAACTGGGTGTGCAAGCCAGTATTGTGACGTCTAAATCTTTCATTAGTTTGATTTGGCGTTGGGTCATTCCGCCACTTGCTGGAATAATTTTTGTCCCGACTTTTTGGGCTCCGTAATGAAAACCTAAGCCTCCTGTGAACAAGCCATAGCCATAAGCAATATGGATGACATCTTGACGTCTTCCGCCAACAGTGTATATGGATCGTGCCATAAGTTCCTGCCACATATCCATGTCGCTTCTAGTGTAGGCACCGATAATGGGGTTTCCAGTTGTCCCGCTTGACGCATGAATCTCCACAATATCATCAGATTTCGCAGCAACCATGCCAAACGGGTAATTATCTCTTAAATCACTTTTAACTGTGAAAGGTATCTTTTGTAAATCATCCAATGAACCAATATCATTGGGTTTTAGACCGATTTTGTCGAATTTTTTCCTATAAAAAACGCTGTTTTCATAGCAGTGTTTGACTTGATCTTTGAGTTTTTGGATCTGAAGTTTCTGTATTTCCTGTGTAGGCATGGTTTCTATTTTTTCGTTCCAGTATTTGCCATCCGCCAAATTTCTTGTCCCTCTCTGCTTTAAAGGCCTAGGTACACTTCTTTTATGTGACTATTAGATAAAAGTTCCCTACTCTTGCCTTCCAATATTATCTTGCCTTCTTCAAGGACGTAGCCTCGGTCAGCCACCCCTAAACTGTCCTGAATGTTCTGCTCCACCAATAGTACGGTGACGCCTTCATCGTTGATAGTGCGCACAGTGTCTAGGACCTTTTCCACAATGATAGGTGCCAAACCCAGAGAGGGCTCATCTAAAATTAGCATTTGCGGGTTAGACATCAGGCTTCGGCAGATAACGAGCATTTGCTGTTCGCCACCGCTTAGGGTTTGAGCTAATGCTTTTTCCTTCTTTTTCAATACCGGAAAAATTTCGTAAACTTTCTCTTTACTTTCCTTGATTTTGGTTTTGTCTTTTATGGTGTAAGCGCCAAGCATAAGGTTTTCTTCAATTGTCATGCGGGGAAAGATTTCTCTGCCCTCAGGAATCATGGTGAGTCCTTTCTTGACTATATCGTAAGTTGGCAGTTTCCCGATTTCTTCGCTCTTAAACTTAACTGATCCAGTCTGGGGCTTTAAAAAACCCATGACGGTTTTTACAAGTGTGGTTTTTCCGGCACCGTTGGGTCCGATGATACTGACGATTTCTTTTTCTTCAACCTTAAAGTTGACTCCGCGCAGGATTTGCACCATGCCATACGCTGCCGATAAGTTTTCGACTTCCAGCATTTTATTCATCCTCCCCAAACTGAAACCGTTTACCTAAGTAAACCTTCACTACGTTCTCGTCACTACACACTTGTTTTGGTGTGCCATCGCAGATTTTTTCGCCATGCTGTAGCACAATTACGCGGTTACATAACCCCATGATGACACGCATAACATGCTCCACGATAAGAACGGTGACTCCTTGTTTGTTGATTAGTTTGATAAGTTCGATGGCTTCATCGCTTTCTTTTGGAGTTAAACCCGTAAGTAACTCATCGAGCAGAAGCAGTTTAGGACTCGTTGCCAACGCCTTAGCAAGCTGGACCCGACGAAGCTCAACGACGTTTAGGTTTTTTGCCGGCACATCAAACTTTTCTTTACTTAAACTTACAAAGCCCAAAAGCTCCTGTGCGCGCAACCTGCCATCAGTTTTGCCTCCGGACTTTTCCTTATTGAATAGAACACTTGTTAGCACGTTTTCGACGGCTGTCATTTCTGGAAAAGACTGGACGATTTGAGCTGTTTTGGTGATTCCTTTGGTGCAGATTTTATAGGGTGGAAGTTTAGAGATATCTTTGCCTAAAAAAAGAATTTGTCCCGAGTCAGGTTTATAGACGCCGCTTATTAGGTTGAGCAGTGTAGATTTGCCCGAGCCATTGGGTCCAACAAGCCCCGCTATATCACCCTCGTTTACTGTGAAATTAACGTTTTTTAATGCTTGAAGTCCTCCAAAGCGCTTGGAGACTTCGGTGCACACTAGCAAACTTTGTATTCTCCGAATATCAAGCAATTATTCAAGTTAAAATATAAAGTTTGGTGAAGACTGTACCTTCTGTAGGTGCTTCTCAGTTTAGAGTAATTTCAAGGTTATTCATTTCAGGAATTATGAAGGCTAAAGAGTGAAAGATACTTTTTCGGCTTTTCTTTGTCTGCAAAAAAAGGGCAGTGGAGTAACGATAATTACTAAATTTCGTCAAGGTTTGTTAATTTAATCCGCGTCTCCAGAAACACAATCTTCAACCACCCAAGCACCCTGCTGCTATTCACAACATCCACAACCAGAATGCAACTTTAAGTAGGTCCAGATTAAAAACAGCAACGATTACCACAACTTACTGGTTATTGTTGTGCACAGAAATTAGTCACTACAACTACAAAGAACAGAGTCATTTTTTGGTTAAAGTTAAATATCAACTGACACAAATTGGTAGTGGGTGCAGGTTTGCCAATAACGCAAGTAAGTATATTTCTTGATAATCATCCAGGTTCTCTTTTTGAAGCAATGTCACAGCTAGATAAAAACAAAATCAGAGTTTTCGCTCTATCTATCGCTGACGCAGGAGAATTTGGCTTAGTTAGATTAATAACTGAGGAACCCGAGAAAGCCTCCAAACTCTTGGAAGCCTCGGGATTTAACTTAGCGAAATCAAAAAAGAACACCGAAGTAACTGCAACTTTCATTTCTGAACAGAATACGCTTTCAAAGATAACAAAGATTCTAGGCGACGGCGGCATAAACATAGAGTACGCTTATTCATCAGCAGTTCATGTTGAGGGTAAAGTTGCGTTGATTCTGCGACCGAGCAATGTAGAGAAATCCGAGCAAATGTTAACCGATAACGGTGTTGCAGTCCTAACGCTTGGCGAAATTAAAAAATATTTCCAATAATACCTTCCACTACCACTACGCACGCCCTAATCGAAATGCCCTTCCTGCATTGAAACCGCCAAAAAATTACTCGAAGATGACCGAAAATTCGGCAGAAAGTCCAACGAAAAACAGTGAATATTAAACAAAATATTGTGGATGCATAATGGTTGAAACGTTTTATCTTCATTTAGAATTTGCAGACAAATATGGTGGGTGGTCAGTTAATCTTCCTTTCTTATGCAGTAAATGCGGAGTTTGCTGTACTCTTGACGATTTTTTGACTGCGGGAGAAATAACCTCTAAACTTCAAGATAACCCAGAAGTCCACGCAAAACTAAAAGGTCTCTTTGACGCTTTAGGCGTGATTTTTGAAGAGGACGAAGCAAAATACGACCAGTACATTACGCATCATGCCTGTCCGTTTCTGGTAGAAAAGTCCTGTTCTATCTACGAAATCCGACCTGAAGGATGCAAACAATTCCCCAATACCAAGTTCGGCATGCAAACCCAAGACTGCGAAGCCCTCAACCGATTCAAAAGACAGCGCATCGCCCTTAGAAAGGGAAGAAAAACCAAAGAAACCTACCATGTCACAATTAAGGATAAGGAAATAATCAATTCTGCACAATTGACTGAAAAACAATACCAAATCTGCATGACAAAACTGTGCCAAGCAGGAATAACCGCTGAAGAATTAGCTCTTTTCAAAATTTTCAATAGGCAAAAAAAGTCCAGCGTTTAGTGTTAATGTTGTGAGTAACGGAAGCAACCTACTAAATGGTCGTTTACCAATCCTGCAGCTTGCATAAAGGCATAACAGATTGTGGGTCCAACAAACTTAAAGCCTCGCTTTTTGAGTTCCCGACTCATCACTCTGGACTCCTCGGTCTCTGCTGGTATTTCAGACAAGTCAGTAAAGGCGTTCTGAATTGTTTTTCCATGAACGAATTTCCAGATGAAGGCGTTAAAAGAGCCAAATTCCTCTTGGATCTTAAGCAGTTGTTGAGCGTTGATTATAGTTGCGGCTATTTTGGCTCGATTCTTAACTACTCCGGGAGCTTTCATTAAGCGCTCAAAATCTTTAGAGTTGTATTTTGCTACCTTTACTGGGTCGAAACCGTCAAACGCTTCCCTGAACATTTCTCGCCGCTCCAAAATCAACCACCATGACAACCCCGCTTGAAAACCATCCAGAACCAAAAACTCAAACAACTTTTGGTCATCATGAACGGGAACGCCCCATTCTTCATCGTGGTATCTAATGTAGAGGGGCTTGTCAACATTCCAGCATCTTTTCAGAAGCGCACTCATGGTTTGAACTTAAACCTCTTTGGGTTGTGTGGGTTGTGTTCGAAAGTATTTATTTTTTGAGTTCTTTTCCTATGTTCCACGCTTTCGCGAGTTTTTTGCCCAGACTCCAGTAGCTTCGGTCATTCATTACAAATAAGATGGGTTGTACTTTCTCAAAATCAACCTCACCTTCGGTGAGGACGGTTTCATCACAGTAGGTGTCTGTTATTTTGCCTATGAATATGTCGTGATTTGGGAAATCAACGGTTTTTACAAGTTCGCATTCCATGTTTACACTGCATTGTTCAATCATAGGAGCGGTTTTGAGTTTTCCATAAAACGTCTTGAACATGTCTGCTTTGCTCTTGTCTTTTCCTGAAACTAATCCACAGTAGTCAGTTTCCTTAATCATCGTTGTCGAAGGGATATTGATGCTGAAGGTTTTGTTTGTTTTTATTCCTTGGTTGCTATAGTGGCGTTTGTTCATGCCAAGTGAAACCGATTCAAGGTCCATTATGCCAACATGCGCTATGGTGATGTAATTGGGTTTCCCGTCAACTAACACTCCAACCAGTACGGTTGGCAACGGATAAAGACAGTTTTTTGCTCCAAGTTCAGTTTTCATTTTTAGCCCTCAAAAACTGTTTTTCTTCTGCCAAAAAGTAATGGTCTTTAAATATTTAAAGAAGCGGCGATAACGTGATCTCTAAGACGGGGTAGATCGATCAAAAGAACGCTTTCGTGTTTGAGCAGCGTTTTCTTAATTGCCCTGAAAACCCATCAACAAGGGCAACAAAAACCAATGGTCAATACCGGAAAAATCAATCTTAAACCCTTGAAACTTTTATATATTGCTGGTGCTAATTCTCTGTTGAGTGTCATGGCTGAAGTTTGTTCAACGTGTGGACTACCTAAAGACCTATGCGTTTGTGGAGAAATAGAGAAAGAGCAACAACGAATTCGCATACGACTTGAAACCAGAAAATTTGGCAAAGCAACCACCATAATCGATGGCATGGATGATAAAAACTCGAATTTATCAAGCATCGCTCAAAAACTCAAAACATACTGCGCATGCGGCGGAACCAGTAAAAACGGTCAAATCATGCTTCAAGGCGACCACCGCGACAGAGTACGCGAATTCTTGATTAAGATGGGTTATCCACAAGAAAACATCGAACTGCAATAACCCGTTGTCCTCTTCATCTAAGGTGTATTTCCTAATGAAAAAACCAGATGGCATACGCGATATCCTCAAAAACACAAAACATCGCAAACCCACCCAAATTTATTGTCCAAGATGTGCCAGCCCAAAAATTGCCTTATCCAGCAGTCTCGCAGTTTGGTTAACTCCTAAACAATACTTTTGTGAAAACTGCGGTTACCTTGGAATAATTGTTATGGAACTTGAAAAAGACGAAACAGAAAAAAGATACTTAATTTTTTAAATAAATAAAAGGGGCCCTAATCGGGCAATTCAAGATTTAACTGTTTCTTTAATGTTTTGTAGCGGTTGCGTACTGTAACTTCGGTTACGCCTGCAGCTTCAGCTATGTCTTTCTGTGTTTTCTTCTCGTTGTTTTGCAAACATGCGATGTAGAGGGCAGCTGCAGCTAAACCCATCGGGTCTTTTCCTGCGGCAGCACGTTTTCGCCTCGCTTCTCTTAATATTTGGATGGCTGCGCCTTGAGTTTTTCCTGAGATGCCTGTTTTTTCAGCGATCTTTGACACGTATGTTAATGGGTCAGCGATAGGCATGTGAACGTCGAGTTCTCGCAATAATAGCCTGTAGCATCTTGCTACGTCTTTTTTGTCAACTAAACTGGCTTCTGCGATTTCGCGTAGGGTGCGTGGTGTTCCGCTTGCGCGGCAAGCAGCATACAATGCGGCTGCAGCAATGGCGGCTATTGATCTTCCTCGAACTAAGCCTTTGTCGAGTGCTTTTCTGTAGACGACAGCAGCTTTTTCTTTGATAGGTGCTGGAATGTAGACTTTGTCTGCTAAACGGTCAAGTTCAGCCATGGCTTGTGCAAGGTTGCGGTCGATGGATGAGTGGACTCTGCTGCGTATTTGCCATTTGCGTAGACGCCACATTTGCAGTCTTGTGGAAAGGGGCAATTTTCTTCCAAACGCATCTCTATCGACTTGGCTGATGGCTGTGGATAATCCTTTGTCATGAACAGAATAAGATGTGGGGACTCCAACTCGGCTCCTTGAAGCTTTCTCTTCTTGGGTGAAAGCGCGCCATTCGGGTCCTTTATCCATCATTTGCTCGTAAACGACTAATCCGCAGTCGCCGCATACAGTTTCTCCAGTATCGTAATCGTGAACTAAATTCTCGCTACCGCACTCTGGGCACTTGTCTTGCAAGCGCTGTGTTGTCTTAGGTGTTTCTTTTTTGCTCAATTCTCTTCTACCTCAATTTGGATATGCGTAGAACCGTCACCATAGGCCACTCTGGCTAGAAAATAGTACATTCGGCCCGCGCAAACTTACCAAAGGAATTGATTTAATATTTAAGGTTTGTGGTTTATTAAATCTATTGCACATAATGGTTGTGAAATGCCCAATATGTGGAAAAAACACTTACGGAAAATAACATAAAAAAATGTAAAAAACAACATAACCGCGATCAATTAAACCGTGAGCTTGCTACATTAATCTCAATAGTAAAATCAAAGAAAGCCATTTCACCGCGAGAACGCTTATTAACAAAAAAGCCACCCTTACACCTCTAACAATAAATAAAACAAGTGCTAATTGAAACCGTGCAGCCCGGTGGTGTAGTGGTCAAGCATAGTGGGCTTTGGACCCACCGACGGGAGTTCGAATCTCCCCCGGGCTACCATCCAGGAATACTCAGCAATGCTCCTCGCAGGACATCTAAAGAAATGTTTTTTCTCTCACTATTATAACCGATGATCAAAGAAAATTATGACCTGCCTTTTGTTGACTTTCTGTTACTTTTCCAGACGCAACCTGCAGACACCACAAGGCCTAAATTAAATAAGCACCCCAGCAACACCCTGAAAAATTCTGCAAAAAACAACTTTTTTCTTCTATCAGACAGATCGTTTCCAGAATCCAGTTAGACTATGGGATTATATTGTAGGTACTCCTTAAGCTTTTATTGGTAAACAAACTTATGAAATTTTTACTATAGTCTATGTTCAAGTGAGCAAAAGATAGAAAAACCAACCCGCACATATTCTTAAGCCTTGAGTGATTAAGCTTGGCTCTGGATTGTTTTCTTCCTGACAAAACTATTCTTATAGAGGCTTCAGGGTGGAGCGATCTATTACTGGGTGTCGTGGTTGGCGCGCTCAAGCCCCCGCACCCCATGCTTATGGAACGACGAATTCCCACTGCATCTTTTCAGCCGCCAAACTTTAAGAACAAAAAATATTTGGAAGACGCAGTCAAAATCGCCAATGACATAATTAACGTAATGCAGCCTGACTCTGAGACATGCTTTAAAGTTTGCTCTGAATACGTGTTATCCAGTGTCTTTGTGCATTTACAAAACCAGGGGTTCAAGGTTCAGCGGGTTGATTCCACGGGCGAACTTAAGTCGCTAGTTGAAAAAGCATACATTAGATGGTGCGTTGAAAAAGGTGTGCCTGAAGAAATATTGCAGGACAATAGGAGATTCTATAGGTTTGTTGAGTGGGTTGCTGAAAAACCTCATTTAAGAGAGAGTCTTGTGAAGACTGGTTGGGCCAGTTGGGAGCAAAGGTGGCGTGAAGAAATATTCAAAAAACAATTAAACTCAAACGGCTAATAATTAGTTGCGGCTAAAGGAAGAGATTTTTAAATGTATCACGCCTCTTCTAACTTGGAGTCTTAATGAAACAACAACTAGAACAACGTCTAAAACAACTTAGAGCTGAATATGCGGCAGGGGAAAAAGCCCTCGGTGAACTGGAAAACAAGCAGGTAGCACTTAGAAACACTCTCCTTCGAATAAACAGCGCAATTCAGGTTCTTGAAGAGGAGCTATCAAAGGAAACCATAATTGAACAGAATAGAATAAAGAAAACAGTTAACTGAATAAGAAAATGTCGAAAAACCCAAATTGCCCAAACATTTGACTCTGGAAAACCTACCTGACGCCAAAGAGAAAACCATCCAATATCTGCACCGATTTATGTAAAACGAATAATCATAACTGAAATTGACACTTTGACCAAAGAGGATGAGTTAGAACTTAAAGTCGATTTCACTCGGGTTCGCTAAAAAACTTATTTTCAAGGTAAAATTGGATTTATGGTTTGACAACCAACAAATCAAGTTCTTTTCAATAAGATTCCTCAAAGTTCTCTTGAAAAAAATGAATTTGAGGTAAAGCCGTTGCTTGATATGAAACGAATACCTGCGGGTAATCATAGAATAAAAGTGGAACTGTATGAATTATGGCCTTCGGGATAAAAACTTCTACAAACACTCGGAGAAGTAATCATGATTATGTATGTATCTCTAACCCGCGAACCCAGATTAGTTAAAATTCCAAGTGTAAAAGCGATGTTGGACCAGATTTAGAGGTTGCATCATAATCAAAACGGGGCTACCTTTATTGAGATATTGAAAAAACAACTAAGAAAGAGCAATTAAGCAAACGAGATGATTGATAATTTCCAGCTAAAGCTTAAAATTATTTCTTTTTTCCTTTAGGCGGAAGTTGATTCTTCAATGCTTTCTTCTTTGCTTCTTTTTCTCGTTCCAGCTTCTTTTTTTGTTCAATCTGTGTATTTTTGTTTTTTCTACTCATAACGCTCATATTTCGACACTACAAGCAAACAAGAAACCATTACATACTCTAAAATGTTGCTCTTCTAAACAAAGTCGATTGACACTTCTTTTAGCCAAAGCTGCATAAAAAGTCCATATTGGGTAAGTCAACCATGAGAGAAATCATTATGAGCAATTAATTACTCATATATTGTTTGGAAAAAGCCATTATTTGAAGGTAGTAAATTTGACGACGAAGACTTTGCTTTGTGGATGCGTGTATGAAGAAAACGAGTGGATGCTTGTGCGTGTAAAAGAATGTGAGAAGCATTTTAAAGAACGGCATAAAAAAGTGGAATATCGTCCAAAAGCAGAATGTAATCGTAATGATACTAGAGGCGAATAATGCTAATTACTCCAATTTTTAATTAGTGTATTAATCTAATATGCTATTATTTTGACTTAACCATTATTATTTTAACTATTATACTGGTAATGTTATATAGTCAGACTACCACATATGTAGTGTGTTTAACAGATGTCTAAGCAAGAGAAAATTAAAAACAAACATGTAGTCGCAAAAGCAACACCAGTCAAAGAAATCCCCGAAGGACGAAAAATCGCCAAAATACCTGAATACGATGTAGTCTTCAAACAAATCATTGAAAGCCCTGAAAAAATGTTCAAACTTGAAGTCGAAGGCAAAACCGTAAGGTCAATGTATGCACCATTCACATTTAGAGTAAAAAAATTCAACCGAACACCAGACAGAAAATTCAACGTAGCGCTCAGGATCCGCAACAAAGAAGTTTATGTCGTAAAATTGGATAAGAAAGAATAGAATATTTTTTATAATATTCTTTTTTTAAAAAAAAGATTTAAGAGGCGAATAGGTCCTCAATTTTTATGCTTCTTTATTGGCTATTTCAGTGGCTTGTTTGGGTGCTTTGTAGAAGAGTAATGGTAAGCCCAACAATGGCAAAGCTAGCATCCATAGATCCAGATTGTGACCTAGAATCCACGCATACCATTGGTTCCAGCCTCCGAAGAAAATCCATGTTAAGTAATTCCATAAGAAGTACATGCCTAACGCTGTCAATATAGCGCCGGCTGTCGGCAGGTGGATTTGTTCAGCTTTTATTGATTTCATAGCGAAGTATGCCGTAAATATTGTCAATGCAAGCAACCCAACCAAAGTTATTGAGAAACTAACTAAGTATTGGGGCGTATTAGTAACGAAGTCAAGACCCGGTCCCATTATAGTGATTATCCACATGCCACTGTTGTTGAGCCAAAACGCTAAAACGTAAAACAAACCTGCAATGGTGGCCCATTTTATGGGTCCCTTAGCCGGCTTGTTTGGGCCAAGCTTGAACGCAAGGATGAACAGAGAAATAGGAATAGCGATCGAAGCAACCATGCAAGGCAAACCCGTTGATATGAAAAAACCTGCGTTAAAGCTTCCTCCTAATGGCAGAATACCCCAAATCCCCGAAGGCAACAAACCTATCCAATAGAGACCCTCAAAAACAAGAATCACCTTAAGCAACTTATACATGGTAGCTTGAGGTAGCCCTTTTTTGAAAAAATAGAGGCTCACCGCTGAGAAAGCGATTAGGCTGCCTAAGAATCTAAAAACAAGAAAAACACCTGCTGCAACATCAGTTAGCAATATCCAAAACGTTACTATCGACGAGCCGCCACTAATTCGGTCCCACTCGCCAATCCATTCAAGCGTAAACATTGCATGTAATGTGAATAGGAAATATGAAACTGTGACTATGAGTATGCCTAATCTTAGTGGGGTAACGAATTTCTGCTGCTCCAACAAAATCACCGTGTTTCTCTAAATTAAATCGTTGGCTATTGTATATTATTCTTGCGGTTAAATAGCTGCCCAGCCTTTAAGTGGCAAACGGTTAGGGTTAAATACCCAAACCTTCTAGAATCCATAGTATAGAGGGCTTTATTTGGAGATACCTGATAAACGTTTAACAAAATTTTTATTAGTTACTGAAGCAGTTGGCATTATATTTGTCGGATTTTTCTTAGTTGCTTATTTGAGTGGGTTGCCAACAACTGCAGTTCTTCATTCGGAGCCCGTGTTTAGGATTCCGTTGTTTGTTTTGGGTGCAATTCTGTTGGAGCTTGTGATTTGCGCGGTTGTCGTTGCGGTTTTATTAAAGAAAAAATAGCTGTCAGCTTCTAAGATTTGTTACCCACACCAATAAATCTCGATGCGTTCGAAGGTTCTTCACTTAACTAAAATTTTGTCTCTCACCATCATGGAACAAGTATACGTTGTTTATGGCTGATAGGTTACCGTTATCGCAGATGATTGCTGAACCTTTTGGTACAGCAAAAATATCCTCTGTTTTCGATAGCTCTTTTAATTTTTCCTCTTTGACTACCTTGTAATGAGCCTTAAGCGTTAAATCTACAAGTCCTAATCCATCGATAACTTTTATTTCGGAGGTGATTCGACAGGTTATTACACATTTTTTGCAAAGCGCCAACGCACCTGCGCTCCTGCCAACAATAACCCCTTCAAAATCTTTGAGTAGACTGCGAATGCCTGATTTTTTTAGGCGCTCCACCAAGACGGAGGGTACACCACCAGTTAAATAAACAAGGTCCGAGTCAGAGATTTTTTCTTTAATCTCTTCAAGTGTAGATGAGTAATCTACTGTGTCTACTATGCTAGCGCCTAAACTTCTGAAGTAATCGAACATCAATTTGTTTTTTGTGTATGTTCTGTCGAAGGATGCCCTTGCCCATGGGAACACGAGAACTCTCGGTGTCTTTCCCGCATCGTTGAAGGCTCTTTGATTTACTTCTTCTGCATCCCTTTTGTGGGTATTTTCTCCTCCTAAAAGATAATACTTGGGCATACAAGGTTTGAGACTTTGAGGTTTAAAAAAGTTAACCCTGAGTTGTGTTTTAATTAGCCGAAAGAATATTGAAATAATTTGGTTAATGGATGCCTTTACTGGCAACGCTTATTAGGTTTGAAGGAAAAGTAAGCGCGATGTAAAATGGCTTCTGAAGGTTATTTTGAATATAAACGTAGGGGATTCTGTAAAGACATCAAATGCTCCTTTCAAGAGGAATTAAACCAGTAAACTGAAGGTTCCCCAGCGTACAAGTAAACACGACAGAAATGAGGCACCTCCTGCTTATACACCACATGGCAGTTTCATCTTTGGCCAATAGAAAAGGGCTATTTAACTCTGAAATCAAGCGCAAGCAAAAAATGATTTTAGATCCTTACTATTTGCTTGCAACAAAACTAGGAATTTAAGTTAGTTATCGAGCGAGCGGCTGAAAAAGTTAATTGACAAAAAACTGTCTTGATTAGCTGTTGTATGACGTGCTACCTTTCAATTTAGACATGTTTCTAGAAACAGTAATTCCTGCTATTGCTAAACTCATCGCGAAAACGGCAACCATTATTGCAACTGTTCCATTTTCGAAAGTTATTGATTGATTGTTTCCGGTTTGTTGTTTGGGTGTTGGCTCAATTTGGGTAATGTTTGCTGGAGTGACAGTTGGATTTGGTGTTGCGCTATTGGGTGTAGGTTGGGGTGTTAATGTTGGTGTTGGAAGGGTTTGGCTGTTTTCAATAAGGTTTTCTATTAGGTTAGCTCGCCCGCCTGTTCCGGATGCGGCTGCCGGTGTGGTAGCTTCCTTATTGCTCAAGGTTATAGATACGATTTGGGCAATCCAAGATGCACCATTATATCCTGGAAGGACCAATCTTAGCCCTTCAGATAGCGGTTCACTGTTTTTTTGGTAAGCTATTATGGTTTCTGACGTCATTGCTATTAGGGTGGGTAATGCGACTGTATAAGAGTCTGCGGCAACGAATTGGATTGAGTTTACATTAGAGAGGTCGCTTATTTGATTAAGTAGATAGCTCAGTTGTACTCCACTCCAGTCTCCGGAATCTACTAGGCTGCCGTAACAATAGATTTCTGCGTATAGAGTGGTTTTAGGCATTTCTGCAAGTTGTTGATATGTGAAGTTATATGTGACATTTGATAGGTCGGTTATTTCAAGTGTTCCCGTAGCGGCTGATGCTGGTGTGATGTTTATTAGTAGTATGGTGAGAAATGTGAAAATTAGAAGAAATTTTAGTTTCATTTTGAAGTTTTTCCTCTACAAACTTATGTCACGTGTCATACTCTTAAACTATTCTCACATTCAAATTAATTTGCATGGATGCCATTTCAAGAAATCTCCTGATTAACGCTGGTTAAGATGCAAGTTGCTACTTCCATTTAGTTCAAAAATTGGAATATTAATCCAACGATAATCTGTCTTCCTAAATAAATTAAAGCTCAACAAAAGGGATAAGGTTATTTAATTCTAAAACCAAAAGTCTCCTCGGAGAAATAATGTATGGAATGGGGAATGAAAAACCGCTTAAATAGACTTATTCAGAAAGATGGCAAAGCACTCTTTTTACCTATTGACCACGGTTACTTCCAGGGACCAACACATGGTCTTGAGCACCCGAGTGAAACTATAAAGCCAATTATCCAATACGCCGACGGCCTTATGCTTACCCGCGGCATCTTGCGCAACTGCATTGATCCGGCAATCGAGAAACCTATTATCATGCGTGTTTCAGGAGCCGTATCGGTGGTCGGAGAAGATTTAGCCAACGAAAGCGTAGTTACTTCCATAGAAGAAATCCTACGGTTGAATGCTTCAGCTGTTTCTATGTCTGTGTTTATCGGAACCAAATACGAAAACAAGAGCTTAAGCAACCTATCCAAACTTGTCGACGAATGCGAAGAATACGGTGTGCCAGTCATGGCAGTTTGCGCAGTCGGAAAGGAACTTGAAAAACGAGAAGCACGATACCTCGCATTAGCTGCACGTATTTCAGCTGAAATTGGCGCACGAGTCGTCAAAACATATTACTGCAAGGAAAATTTTGAAAAAGTTGTCGAAGGCTGTCCAGTTCCTATTGTAATCGCAGGTGGACCAAAAACTGAGACACAGAAGGAAGTTTTCGATTTCGTTTATGATGGTTTGCAGAAAGGTGCTATAGGTGTTAACTTGGGGCGCAACATTTGGCAGACACAATACCCTGTTGCTTCCATCAAAGCAATTCGCGCCATAATCCACGAAGGCTACACACCTCAAGAAGCCGATGACCTCTACAAACAAGTAATAGCAGGCAAAGCTTAACCACTCTTCCTTTTTGGTGACACAACATGCTTGCCGCCTTTTACTATAACAACCATGACGTTCGCATAGAAGAAATTCCTGTTCCAAGCATCGGCGAAGATGAAGCATTGCTCAAGGTAATGGCGAGCGGCATCTGCGGCAGCGACGTCTTAGAATGGTACCGTATTCCAAAAGCTCCGCGCGTTCTAGGCCATGAAGCCACAGGCATCATAAGCAAAGTCGGCAGCCAAGTAAAAAACATTAAAGTTGGCGACCGTGTCTTCGTATCACACCACGTTCCATGCAACCAATGCCGATACTGCCAAAGAGGAAACCACACCGCCTGCCACACACTGCACACAACTAACTATTACCCAGGCGGATTTGCACAATATGTCCAAATTCCAAAAATCAACGTACAGTGCGGCATCTATAAACTATCCGACGCCATGAGTTTTGAAGAAGGAACCTTCATCGAGCCCTTAGCATGTGTGTCAAGGGGTCAACGGTTAGCAAACCTGCAAAAAGACGACACATTACTCATAATCGGTAGCGGCATCTCAGGAATACTGCACGCTCAACTTGCTAAATTCAAAGGCATTGAAAACATCGTTGTAGCTGACATTAACCCCTACAGGCTGGAACTCGCCAAAAAATTCGGCGCACACCACGCTTTAAATGCCAAAGACAATCTTCCCCAAGATCTCAAAGATATAAATGATGGGCGCTTAGCGGACCAAGTGATTGTTTGCACAGGAGCAACCTCCGCGGCAATGTCTGCTATGAATTGCGTTGAAAGCAGCGGAACTATCCTGTACTTCGCCGTGCCAGACCCAACGGTTAAGCTTTCAGTGCCCATTAACCAGTTTTGGCGAAACGAAATTACAATTCGCACCAGCTACGGTGCAGCTCCAAATGACCTGGAAGATTCTATGAAAGTTTTGACGACTAGGCAATTGAACGTTAAAGACATGATAACTCACAGACTTAATTTGCGTGAGGCTCAGGAAGGTTTCAAGTTGATGGCTGAAGCAGGTCAATCGCTGAAGGTAATTTTGCAGCCTAACAACGAGTAAAAGAGATAAAAATACAAGGCTCTATAGAATCAAGCATGTTAGACCTCTTTGATGTCGTTAAGCAGCGTCGTAGCATCAGAAAATACTTGCCCAAGTCAGTTCAAAAAGAGGTTATTTTACAGGTTTTGTCGACTGCAGGTTGCGCACCATCTGCACACAACTCTCAACCTTGGAGATTCATAATTTTACAAGATGACATACTTAAGCGAAGGTTGGCGGAAGCTATGGCTGAGGCATGGGCAAAAGACTTGCAAAGAGACGGAATAAAAGTTGAATCAGATAAACTTACGGAGCGGGTTGAACGGTTCGCAACTGCGCCGGTGCTCATTTTAGCATGTTTAACCATGGTTGATCTGCGGAAATTCCCAGATTCTGAAAGGCAGATGTGCGAACGGGACTTGGCGGTTCAAAGTTTCGGGGCAGCTCTTCAAAATCTACTTTTGGCGGCCTACGCGAAAGGTTTAGGGGCTTGCTGGTTCTGTGCACCAGCGTTTTGCAAAGAAACCGTAAGAAAAATCTTAAAAATCCCCGATGAGGTGGAACCTCAAGCGTTTGTTGCTATGGGTTATCCAGCAGAGAAACCACAGGTGCCAATAAAAAAACTGCTTGAAGGCTACTGTTTTGTTAATATCTGGGGTAGACCGCTTTAGGACTTTATCATTACTAAAAGCATTTTGAACTTCGTTTTCGCTGATAAAGCATGCGGTTCATTGGCAGGCATAATCGTTATTTCACCCTGCTTTAGAGTTATGGGGGTTCCTGATATTTTTACTTCGACTTCGCCATCTATCACATAAACCATAGCGTCGTAGGGCGCCGTGTGTTCGCTTAAACCCTCGTTTATATCAAATGCAAATAACGTTACAGTTCCAGTTTTCTTGTCAATTAAGGTGCGGCTAACAACTGAGCCTTCTTGATAATTAATTAAGTTCGAAAGGTTTGATGCTTGAGCTTCTTAGTTCCGGTTTTTTATTTGACATTATAACAAATCCTGCGTTATTGTGCTAACAGTTATTTCTTAAGTTTTGCTCTTTCCTCATCCCAACGCTGGAACAATTCATCAGCAATTTTAGGTCTTAACGTAAAGATGTCCTGGGGTTTGTCAACGTAAAGGTAAATCAAATATACTCTGTCGATGGCGCCCGAGCGAATTAGTATGAAGGCTGGTCTTCTAGGCAGTACCCGTGAGTAACTATCGAAAATTTGGTTGAACAACTGATTTAATTTTTCAGTTGGAATGCTATGGTCAAACCCAATTTCAAAAGTGTAACAGTAGAGGCTGTTGTTTTTTGAGCTTTCATAGAGGTAGTTAGTTATGTCTCTATCTAAAATTTGGAGATTGGTTACTGAAACAGTGTTGTTGCCAGAAGTTAACACTTTAGTGTAATTCATGGTTATCTCTTTAACGATGCCCTCAACTACACCGATTTTTACGTAATCGCCTACTTTGAAGGGATGTGCTGCTAAAAGAAAAAGTCCCGCGATGAAGTTGCCCAAGGTTTTTTGGGACGCAAAACCCACTGCAGCACCTCCTATTGCGGAAACCGACAGCAACCATTCGGCTTGTACTCCGCCCAAGCTGCTTATAGATAAAACGGCGAATATTAGTATTAGAATTCTGAACGTTAGGACTAGGTTGTTTCCTGTGCTGGGTTCAAGCTTGACACCTTTTGCAAAATGGGATAGATACCGGCTAAGTAATCTTTCCAACGTCACGGCTATTGTAGCTATTACTATTATTTCGATTATTGTAGTAAGAGGTATGGAAACCCCGAATAGATCAACCACGCTGAACCGCTCGTTTACAGCCAACTTGAGCTAAGTCGTCTATAACTCTTTCGCGTTAAGCTATTGGGTTTTTTCTGGAATAAAATCCATAGACATCGAATTAACACAGTGACGTGTGTCTTTTTCGGTGAAATGCTCTCCTGTAAAAACGTGGCCAAGGTGCGCGCCGCAATTGACGCATTGTATTTCGGTTCGCTTTCCGTCAGGGTCGGGCACTCTTTTTACAGCCCCTAAAATTTCGTCGTCGAAGCTTGGCCAGCCACAGTTAGCTTCAAACTTGTTCTCGGAACGATAAAGTTTTGCGCCGCAGCGTTTACAGACGTAGGTGCCTTTTTCCCAGAAAGCGTAGTATTTACCTGTGAAGGGCATTTCCGTGCCTTTTTTAATTATTACTTGTTCTTCTTCAAGGGTAAGTTGTTTGAGGTTGGTTTGTTTTTCAGAAGTCGACAACAAAACACCAAATTAACTATGTTTTTGCGAGCTAAAAAAACTTCTGGATAGCTTCCTTTAAAAAACAGATATAAAGAAGCGCTTGGTATTTACTAGTAAGGTTTTTTTATGGTTGAAATTACACGGTTATTTTGGAAACAAGCTTTCACTTCAGATGGTTTTTTGTTAGGTGAAGTGCAGAGCGCAGAATTGGATATGAGTAATTGGCAAATAATCAATCTGTTTGTCGCTTTAAGTGATGAAGCATCAAAAAAGATGGGTTTTAAGCATCCGTATCTTGGAAAAGTTTTGGTGTGCTTGCCCGTTTCTACGGTTGAATCCATCACTGATAAGGCGATCTTGAACAAGACTATTGAGGAATTGCATACCCTCAGGCAATGCAGAGAATAACCCAACTTTTTCTTTTTGCTTTGTTAGGGTTCTACTTCTTTTTCTCAGGCACAGTGAAAAGAAGGCGCCGAACAGCGCAACTGAAGCAATTATGGTGAATGCTATGATAAATGGCTATAGCAAAGCGTCTTTAAAAGGAGAAAATAACACAAAATAGAATGTCAAAAGAAAGATTATGATAGGTAACAGGGCTGCAGATTCCTTCATAGGTTACCGTTTTTTTATTTGATTGATTTCAGGCTAAAAACTTTCTTTTCAACGTTTCTTGACTAACAGCTGATTTTTTAGCCAAGTTTCTGAACTAAGATTATACTTAAATTTAACTACTCTTTAAGACAAAAAATAAGTACAGTTCAAAAAGGTGCCTGAGAGTTAAATTAGGGTACATAAAGAAAAAATTAAAAACACTTTTTTCATACCAGTTTTGCTTTTACAGCAGAAACAATGAAGAATCAAACAAGGTTTGGCTGAAACTTTATTAGTGGATACGGACTTTTCTGAGTTTAAGCACAAACGGTGCTATCGAAAATCAATAGTCAAGGTTAAACTAATGTCTGAGGTAGCAACAACCCCAACACAAAGTAATGACCAACCCATAAAAGCTTCCGAATTAGACCCCAAATTCAAATATGAACTCATAAAAATCCACGGAAGCGAAAAAATTCTGAAATGTTTCCAGTGCGGAACATGCACTTCAGATTGCCCAGTCGCTCGCTTCAGCGATAGTTACCGTCCCAGGACACTTATTCACATGGCACTAACAGGCTTAAAAGATCGTGTATTAAATTGCGACACCTTATGGCTCTGTGCAGCCTGCTATACTTGCACTGACCGTTGCCCACAAGAGATCGAAGTCGCAAACGTAATACGTGCATTCCGCAATTTAGCCGCAGAAAAAGGCATCTACCCCCAAGTATTCAAAGACCAAGCCGCAAGCCTTCTCGAATCAGGATACGCCTTCAAAATACCTGAACTAAGAGTTAAAAAACGTGAATCCCAAGGACTTCCACCGCTGCCAAAAGGCAACCCGGAAAAAGTTTGCAAAACATTAAAGGGAGTAAAATTCATCGAAAAAATCCAGAAACTTGTCGGAGAAAAACCAAGTGGTCAATAAATATCTGATATTTCTCGGATGCGCTATTCCATATCGTGTTTCATCTTATGAAATTTCTTCACGCAAAGTTCTCGCTAAACTCGGCGTTGAACTTGTCGAAATGCCCGAATTCAACTGCTGCGGTTTACCTCTTGATCCTGTAAGCCACGAAACCATGCTAATTTTGGCTGCCAAGAACTTGGCATTAGCTGAACAACAAGGACTAAACATTCTTACTCTTTGTCCCGGTTGCGCTGGAACTTTAAAGAAGGTAAACAAAGCTCTAAAAGAGGACAAAGCCCTCAAAGAGCAAATTAATAGTCACCTCAAAGAGGTAGGTATGGAATTCAAAGGAACCATTGAAGCAAAGCACCTTCTGCAGCTTTTAAGAGAAGACGTTGGATACGAAAAGATAAAAGCGTTAGTCGTAAAACCCTTGACAGGTTTGAAGGTTGCTGAACACAATGGTTGCCATATTCTACGACCCAAAGAAATAATTGGTTTTGACGACCCAGAAGATCCACAAACCCTTAAAACCCTAATCGAAGCAACAGGCGCAACATGCCTAGATTATATCGACGAAACAGAATGCTGTGGCGCGCCCAGCGTTGGAGTGAGCGATAAAGTTGCTTTGGCATTGGCAAGAGACAAACTAAACCATGTTAAGCAAGTTGAAGCGCAAGCATTAATCACCATTTGCCCATTTTGCCATATTATGTATGATACAAACGAGTTGCGAATAGAAAAACTGTTTAATGAGACCTATGGTATTCCAATACTTCATTACCCACAACTGCTCGGTTTAGCAATGGGTATGACGCCTGAAGAGTTAGCGTTCAATGAACTCCGAGTAAACGCATCAAACCTATTAAAACAATTGAACCAGGGAGCAAACAAACCGTGACTGAAAAATTAAAAATAGCCTTTTATTGGGCTGCAAGCTGCGGCGGCTGCGAAATAGCCGTCTTAGACTTAAACGAGAAAATCCTTGACGTTGTAAAACTCGCCGACATAGTTTTCTGGCCAGTAGCAATAGATGTCAAATACAAAGATGTCGAAGCATTACCAGACAAACACATCGACATAACCTTCTTCAATGGCTCCATTCGCAACTCAGAACAAGAACACATGGCTAAATTACTGAGAGCAAAATCAAAAACCTTAGTTGCCTTTGGCTCATGCGCCCACGAAGGATGCATTCCAGGATTAGCAAATCTAAACACCAAAAAAGAAATCTTCGATCAAGTTTACATAAAAGACAAATCAAACATCAACCCGCAAGGAACTACACCGAAAACTCAAACTCAAGTCAAAGAAGGCACCCTGAAAATTCCAGAATTCTACGACACAGTAAAAACTCTCGCACAAACCGTAGATGTAGACTATTTCCTTCCAGGCTGCCCACCACCAGTTAAACTAATAGCGGCTGCAGTAGATGCCATTGCAAACAATAAACTGCCACCAAAAGGCTCAGTACTTGCACCACTTAAAGCAGTTTGCGACGAATGCCCCCGAAAACGTGAAAACAAAAAAATCGATAAAATCTACCGTGTATATGAAAAAACTCCTGAACCAGAAAAATGCCTCATGGAACAAGGCATAATCTGCATGGGAATGGCAACCAGAAGTGGTTGCGGAGCTCAATGCTTAAATGTTGACATGCCCTGCACTGGATGCGGTGGACCAGCCCCCAATGTACCCGAGCAAGGTGCAGCAATGTTATCTGCTTTAGCTACAATCCTTGGCTACGACAATGAACCAGGCAAATCAAAATACACTGAAAAAGAAGTTGAAACATTAATCAACCAAGTAAAAGACCCAGTGGGCACAGTCTATATGTATAGTTTGCCAAATTCCATCTTAAAAAGAAAGGTGATAAAAAAATGAAAGAAATAGTAATAGATCCAATCACTCGCCTTGAAGGACACGGAAACGTATCCATATTCCTAAATGACCAAGGCGAAGTCGAGAACGCTTACCTCAAAATTCCTGAACTAAGAGGGTTCGAGAAATTCTGCATTGGCAGAAGAGCAGAACTCATGCCCCAACTCACTACCCGAATCTGCGGTGTCTGCCCCGTAGCCCACCACTTTGCAGCTGCTAAAGCCTTAGATGCAGCGTTCAATGTTGAACCTACCTCGCCAGCAAAGAAACTCCGAGAACTCATGTACACTGCTTACTTCATTTATGACCATACATTGCACTTTTACTATCTTGGTGGACCCGACTTCATTGTTGGGCCAGATGCGCCAGCAGAAAAACGCAATATCTTGGGTGTAATTGAGAAAGTAGGTATGCCAATTGCTGCGGAAGTCATTAAGCACCGTGCATATGGACAAAAAATAACTGAAATCATTGGCGGCAAAGCCACCCACCCAGTGTGCGGGTTGCCTGGTGGGATCTCCAAGGCACTAAGTGAAGAGAACAGGAAAGAAATCGAAAAGATGGCTAGTTCCTGCGTCGATTTTGCACAGTTCACCCTTAAAATCTTCCATGACATAGTCTTGGGAAACACAAAATATGTCGACATGATAAAAAGCCCCAATTACACAATGCCAACCTACTACATGGGTATGGTTGACAAGAACAACAAAGTCAACTTTTACGATGGCAAAATCCGAGTTGTCGACCCTACGGGCAAAGAATTCCTCAAGTTTGAATCCAAGGACTATCTCACTCATATCGGCGAACACGTTGAAGAATGGACTTACAGCAAATTCCCATACCTTAAAGCAATCGGCTGGAAAGGACAAGTTGCAGGCGCAGACAGTGGCGTCTACCGCGTTGGACCCCTTGCACGCCTAAACGTATCCGACGGAATGGCAACTCCACTTGCACAAGCAGAGTACCAAGAAATGTACAAAACACTAGGTGGCAAACCGGTTCACAGCACCTTAGCTTTCCACTGGGCAAGACTAATTGAACTGCTCTACGCAACAGAAAGAGCGATGGAGTTGGTTAAAGACCCTGAAATCACAAGCACAAACGTGCGTAACACTCCAGGCGAACCCACGGAAGGCGTCGGGATCGTTGAAGCAGCACGCGGCACACTAATCCACCACTACACCTTAGATAAAGACGCACTGGTAAAAGACGTAAATCTAATTGTTGCAACAACAAACAATTATCCTGCAATATGCATGAGCATACGGGACGCAGCAAAAGGCTTAATCCACAACGGCAAAGTGGATCAAGGAATCCTTAACAGAATTGAAATGGCTTTCCGAGCCTACGACCCATGCTTTGGATGTGCCACACATGCGGCAGTCGGCCAAATGCCTTTAACTGTTGAAGTCTTCAACGCCCAAAAACAATTAGTCAGCTCAGTGTCGCGTTAGATTAGCCCAGTTCTTCTTTGGGCTTTCTATTATATTATTTTATTTTTAGTGCTAAGCAAATCTTATATTCAATTAAAATCGATATAACGTTGTTAAGGGATTTCACTTGAAAAGTTTAGTCGTTTACTACACCCGGACTGGCAACGCGCGTTTCGTCGCTGAAACAATTGCGGCAGAAATAGGTGCAGACGTCGAAGAAGTTATTGATCTCAAAAAGCGGACCGGGGTACTTGGTTATCTAAGCGGCGGTTCTGATGCTAGACGCGGTAAAGAAACTGAAATAGCTCCAACAAAAAAAGTCCCAGTTGAATATGACCTCATAGTAGTGGGAACACCTATCTGGGCAGGAAGACCTGCACCCGCAATAACCACTTACCTTAAGAAAAACGATCTTTCAGGTAAGAAGGTTGCTGTATTCTTCACTCAAGGAGGCAAAAAACCGCAGGGTATCGAACAAACGAAAGATTTGATGCCTAACTCTAATTGCGTTGGAGAAATCTTCTTGGTTAATCCGTTTGGAAATAAAGAGGAATCTGAAAAACAGATTATAGCTTGGTGCAAGACTCTCGTTGTCAATTAAGTCGGACTTAGTTTCATCAAGCGTTTAGTGGTAATCTTTTACTAACCTAACGCTATTCTCTCTTTACAGGTAATTTTATGCCTAATGCAGTTGAAAAAGACCTTAAAAACTGGTTTGTTGATGCCAAGAAAATTGTGGTCGCTGGCATTGGAAATCCGATTCGCTCTGATGATTATGTTGGGTTAAAAATCATTGAGAATTTGCGAGGTAAAGTTCCAGAGACGGTTTGTCTTTTAGAATGTGAGACGGTTCCCGAAAACTACTTATCGGAAATCGAGAACTTCAAACCTACTCATGTACTATTGGTTGATGCTGCCTTTTTAGAGTTAAAACCCGGCGAAGCCAGCCTTGTGGATTCAGAAAGAATGATGGATTACTCAGCAATTTCAACACATGCATTGCCTTTGAAGATTTTCTGTGAACACCTCAAAAAAGCGACAGATGCGAAAATCGGTTTGTTGCTCATTGAGCCAAAGGATATGGATTTTGGTGAAGGCTTGAGTGTTGAAGTGGAGGTTGAGGCAGAACGATTAACTAAGTTGCTTCTCGAGTTGTTGGTTCAGCGTCCTCTTTTCTTTTCAAAACGTAGTTGGCGCTGAGCTTGATTTTGCCTTTGGAATAATCTGTTTCCTTCACTTCAATCTGGTCTTTACCTAAACCCAGTTTACCATTATTTGTTCCAAATACTCGTTATCATGGCATCCTTTTCAACTAAACTTAAGCGATTTATCATTTATTTGTTCGCACAAATGGTCATAAGTATAACCCGGGAGGTAAGGTTGAAAAAATAAATTTTATCGCTGGATTTCAAAATTCCAAGGTAATTCTCCACGTAATCATATAGGTCTTCAATATTCATATCCCTTTCCGAGTTTATACCCAGTTAGGGATTACATTTCTTTAGCAGTCATTGTTCCACATCGAGAAAGAACGTTGCCTTAGATGTTTTCATAGCTATCCCGACAATCCACTCAACAATAAACTGCTCGAGCAATTTAGCTCTCTAATTTGTTGTGCCATAAAAATCAACTTTGAAAAACTAAGCTCAAAGGCGAAACTATGGTAATAAACATTTATTGTAGGGGATTGCTACAAAGGAAAAGTTGCCAACATATAATTGTTAAAAATCGATTTAAGGGTACTTTTTGGGCGTGATTAAATATTAATTAGCTAGTTTCCAGTTAGCATTCTTCAGTGGATAGGTCATGGCTGGAAAAGCAATTGTAATTATGGGATCAGAGCGGGATTTGGATTTTTCCCGTTCAATCGCGAATTACCTTAAACTTTTAGGGATAAACTATGAGTTTCGTGTTGCTTCTGCCCACAAGACTCCCGAGAAAGTGCTTGAAATAATTAGGGAATTTGAAAATGAAAAAGTGGTTTTTATCACCGTTGCAGGACGCTCAAATGCTCTAAGTGCTTTCATCGATGGCAATACATCTAAACCCGTAATCGCTTGTCCGCCATACAGCGACAAATTCGGTGGCGCAGACATCTTCTCTTCACTTCGGGTTCCAAGCGGCATTGGCTCTGTGGTAACCATTGAGCCTGAAGGAGCAGCAATTGCAACTGCTAAAATACTCGCCTTGGAAGACTCTGAACTGTTGGCAAACGTTAAGGGTTACCAGGACTCGAAGAGAAAAGACCTCGAAAAAGCAAACGAATTGGTTAAAAAAATAAAATAGTTGCTTAGGGCTGAAAATATATTCTGTTTGGAAGTCTTCGATAGTTCTTGTTTTTCCAATTGTTAATGCCTCAACTAACAATTTGTCACAAGTCAAGTTCTTGGGTGCTATGGGCCGAATAATCTTTTGCTGCTCGATTCATATTCTTAAGATAAAACTACTCTAATTTTGAAGTCCACTAGATAAGCGATATAAGGACAAAAACATTAATTACAAAAGAATTTGAGGCAATAAAGATGGGCAGCGTAAAAGACCTACAAGTAATCCAGAAGCCAACCCTGACGGAAATGGGCACCGGCAGGTTCGTCTTCTCTGACCGTTATAGCGTTTTTGATTGGGGCGAAATGCCCGATCACATCGAAGGCAAAGGCTCAGCACTATGTCTTATGGGCTCTTACTGTTTTGAACAATTAGAAAAGATAGGTGTTAAGACTCATTACAAAGGCTTGGTTAACGAGAAAGGTAAAACCGTCAAAGTTACTGAGCTCAAGGAGCCTTCAAACATAATGGAAGTTGCTCTTGTTAATGTTTACAGGCCTAAAACAACCGTGGCAAATGGCAAAATAGTCCATGATTACAGCATGTATACTGCTGCTCTCAAAAACTGTCTTGTCCCGTTGGAAATTATTTATCGAAATGGCTTACCCGATGGATCATCAGTATTCAAACGGCTGGCACAGGGCAAGGTTACCTTAAAAGACCTCGGTTTAGACCACCAACCCAAACCAGGCGAAACCCTTTCCAAACCAATCTTTGACGTCAGCACAAAATTAGAAGAAACCGACCGTTACGTCACTTGGACAGAAGCGCAAAAAATCGCAGGCTTAACCGATTCAAATCTCGTCGATATCAAAACCGTTCTGCTGAAAGCAGATGAAACAATAACAAAGGCTGCCTCAAACGCTGGGTTGAAGAATGAGGATGGAAAGATTGAATTGGCGTTTGATGATAAAAGAAAACTTATTCTCGTGGATGTTTTAGGCACTTTAGATGAATGCCGCTTTACTTATAATGGTGTCCACGTTAGCAAAGAGGTTGCCCGGCAATTCTACAAGAATACTATTTGGTACAACGATTTGGAGCAGGCTAAGAAAGATGCGGAAGCCAGGGGAGTTCAAGATTGGAAGTCTCTTTGTAAGGCGCAGCCGCCCAAACTTGACCCCAAACTTAAAACAATCATCAGTCAAATGTATATGGCAGCGGCGAATGAAATGACAAACATTAAACTGTTTGATACTCCAAATCTTGCCAAAGTAATTAACGCATACAGGGACTTTATGAGTGAAAAAGCATGATGCAAGACAAAATAAAACAAACCTTAGCCGATTATAACCAAGAGAAAATTTGTATAGGTGTCTTAGGTTCGCATTCGGCGCTGGAAATTGCTTCAGGAGCCAAACAGGAAGGCTTCAAAACTGTAGTCGTTTGCCAAAAGGGAAGAGAAAAAACCTACGCACGATACTACCGAAACATCTTTGATAAATTCATTTTTCTTGATAAATTCTCGGATATCACAACTCCCGAGGTAGTAAAGCAGCTAACAGACCTAAACACAGTTTTCGTCCCTAATCGCTCGTTTAGCGTTTATGCAGGCTACGAAGCCATAGAACAGAAATTCGCAGTTCCCCTCATGGGCAATAGGTACCTATTAAAAACTGAAGAACGCAGCGCCCCAAAAAACCAGCTCTGGCTCCTAAAAGAAGCGGGCATAAAACTTCCCCGTGCCTTCAAATCCCCAGCCGAAATCGACTGCCCAGTAATCGTTAAAGTTGCTGAGAAAGACCGCGCTATTGAACGCGCATTCTTCTACGCTTCGACGCCTGAGGAGTATGAGCGGGAAGCCCAAAAACGCATAAAAGCAGGCATAATAAGTCGTGAAGCCCTAAACCTATCAGTAATCGAAGAATACGTTATAGGGGCCAAATTCAACGCAAACTATTTCTGGTCACCCTTAACTGACGACATCGACCTTCTTGGCTTCGACAGACGAATTCAGACTGACATAGACGGTGTCCTCGACCTACCTGCTAAAGAACAACTCGAACTCAACATACCCACACAGAACATAGAAATTGGACACATGGGCGTAACCATGAGAGAAAGTCAACTGGAAAAAATCTTTGAAGCAGCAGAACGATTTGTAAGCATTTGTAAAAAAGAGTTCCCGCCAGGCATGATTGGGTTATTTGCACTCCAAGGTGCAATAACCAAAGACTTAGAATTCCGAGTTTTCGACGTTAGCCCACGTGTTCCAGGCTGCCCCTGTGTCGAGCCAACTTCGCCCTATATGAAATATAAGTACGGGGTTGAGGTGGGTCCAGGCAAACGCGTAGCAATGGAGATTAAACGTGCAGTCAGGAAACATAGGCTCGCTGAAGTGGTAACATGATAACGGGCGCTGATATTGGCAAAATCATAGACAAATATGACCAACGCAAACTTGCTATCGGCACCTTGGGCTCGCATAGTTCACTGAACATTTTCAAGGGCGCCAAAGAAGAAGGTTTCCGAACCGTCTGTGTCTGCAAAGAAAAAGATGCTATAATGTACCAGAAGTACCCGCTGGTTGACGAGTTAATCATTGTTAAAGACTTCACAGAGTTATTGGGCGAAAAAATGCAAGAGCGACTCCGCAAGCTCAACGTGGTTTTGATTCCCCACGGTTCATTCACCGCGTACCTGAGCACAGAAGAGCTAACTGACACTCTTATGGTGCCCATGTTTGGCAACCGCAAACTTCTCCAATGGGAAGCCAACCGCAAATCCCAAGAAGAATGGCTGCGCCAAGCTGGACTTCAACTACCCGCAACATTTAAGACGCCTGAAGACATCGACCGCCTAATCATCGCAAAACTGCAAGGCGCCAAAGGCGGCAGAGGCTACTTCCTAGCCAACTCCCCCAAGAACTTCCATAAACAATTTAATGAAATGGTCAAACGAGGTATGCTCACAATGGACGACTTACCAAGCATCCACCTGCAAGAGTATGCATTGGGCGTGAATGTTTACCCAAGCTACTTTAGCTCCATTATAAACGATGACGTGGAAATGCTCTGCGTTGACCGACGCTACGAATCCGCCGTGGACTCGATTGGCAAAATCCCCGCCTGCCAACAGCTCGAAATCGACATAAATCCCACTTACACCGTAATCGGCAACTTCCCAATCGTGCTTCGGGAATCGCTGCTGCCTGAAATCATGCGTATGGGAGAAAACGTCCATAAAAAAGCACGCGAACTCGCCCCACCAGGAATAATAGGTCCCTTCTGCCTCGAAACCGTAATCACAGACGAAGCAAAAATCTACACATTCGAAATTAGCGCACGAATAGTCGCAGGAACAAATGTTGGAATCGGAACGTCACCATATGCATATCTAAAATATGGCGAGAACATGTACATGGGCAGACGCATAGCAATGGAATTCAAAGAAGCCATCGAGCAAAAAAGACTGCAAGAAATCCTTGCCTAAACTGTTGTATAATTTATGAAAGGCACATGTCAAGTAAGTCTTCAAAATTCTTTCTATTTGTGTTCTTCTTAAATTTTTTCAAACCAGAAATTAGTAATAACCTGTTTTTCTTGCCGAAAACTTCATCCAACATCTTTGCTGCCCTGCTGTTTCCCATAAAAAGAAACTGGCAAACAGAAGTAACATTAATCACTTTCCGCACTATGCTTGCAGTTTCAAAATCAACAATGAAAGGCTTATCTATCTTATCCACGAGCAAGTGTTTAGGCGCTTTGCTGAGTTCCCCATGGTCTAAGCCAGCTTCATCTAAACTCCAACATTGTTCTAGAATGTCGACTAAAACCTTGCGAATAAGTCCTTTTTCTCTTGGAGTTTGCAGCCAATCCTCAAGTAAATCACCGTCAATAAGTTGGGATAAAAGAAAATTGTTGCTTACAGCAATAAATTTGGGGCCAACACCGATTGCGTTGGCTTTCTGGAGCATTTCTGCTTCATGCGTAAAGTCTAGGCGGTCCGCATCGATTCGGCGCATTTTCAACGCCACCTTTTGGTCCTTTACATTCGCAACTACAACTACTCCCACATAACCTTTGCCAAGTACAGGAACGTTGGACGCATTGGTTTTCCCCACAAATTCAATCGATGTAACCCCATGCTTTTGCATTTCATCTATTCGCTGATAGATTTCTAACGGGGTTGTTCTTGGATAACACACAATTGAGGCGTAAGGTTCCTCATCGAGGTTTTCCAATGCAACTATTTTTGGGGGTTTCACTTCTTATCCTCTAATGGCTATTGCAGAGGAGTTAGTTAATTAAAGTTTAAGTTGCCATTTTCTTAAACTAATTGATCTTTTCGTTGGGGGCTATAAATGGGAAGAGACAAAATTGGTAAAGCGCTATCTACCTGTTGGTTAATGTTAGTTATTCTTATTAATTCAGGAAGAGCATCTATGTCAACAGCATTGATTGACGGGTTAAGAGATGCCTCGGTTCAAACAAATCCTTGAAATTCAACAGTTAATGGGCAAAAAAGAGCTTATTAGAAATATAGGTATTATTGCGCACATCGACCATGGCAAAACCACTCTCGCAGATTCTTTGTTGGCTGGGGTTGGATTGCTTTCCACCAAGATGGCGGGTATGGCAAGAGTGCTTGACTACCTTGAGGAAGAGCAGAAACGAAAAATCACCATAAAAACAGCCAACATTAGCCTACTTTACAAAGCTACAGGCACCCCGTACATTGTAAACCTCGTTGACACGCCAGGACATGTCGATTTCACTGGTAAAGTAACCCGCGCTTTGCGAATTATTGATGGCGCAATAGTGGTTGTGGATGCTGTAGAGGAAATTATGGCTCAAACTGAAATCGTTACAAAACAAGCTCTCGAAGAGCGGGTCCGTCCTGTACTTTTCATCAACAAAGTCGATAAACTAATTGTTGAACTCCAGCTAAACGAGGATCAAATACAAAAAAAACTTGACCAAATAATTAGCAGATTCAACGACCTAATAGAAACCTATGCAGAACCTCAATTCAAAAACCAATGGAAAATCGATGCTTCATTAGGTAACGTGGCTTTTGGTTCCGCCTTGCACGGTTGGGGCTTCACCATGAAAATGGCGAAGCAGCAGGGCATAAAGTTTTCAGACATAACAAAAGCATATGCCGTTGGTCAACAGATGAAACTACGAACGACTTTGCCAGTTTACGAAGCAATTTTTGAAATGGCAATCAATGTGGTTCCGAATCCACAGCAAGCCCAAACGTATCGTATTGGGAAGATTTGGGACGGACAAATCAACTCCAATATTGGCAAAGCGTTAGTTCAATGCGGCGACGATGCGGCAACCATCATGTATGTGACCAATGTGCATTTTGATCCAAACGGTAACACCGTGGCAACTGGTAGAGTTTTTTCCGGCAAAGCCAAAAAAGGTGATAAGTTGCATCTCGTATCTGCTCTTTCTGAAACAGAAGTTAACGAAGTTTCTATTGATATGGGGTCACTTCGAGAAGAAGTCACGGAGGTTTCTGCTGGAAGTCTAGCTTCCTTCACGTTGACTGGAAAGGTTAAGGCTGGCGAAACCCTTGTGGATTTAGCACATAAAGACACTATGGTGCCCTTCGAAGGTATATGTTATGTTTCCGAACCAGTAGTAATTTTAGCGGTTGAACCCAAAAAAACCCAAGATATTCCATTTTTGCTAGATGCCCTTGAGAAACTTGCCAGCGAAGACCCAAACCTCAAGGTAACTGCAGATAAGCAGACTGGCGAGTACTTGCTCAGCGGCATGGGAGAATTGCATTTAGAAATAACCATGCATGAACTGAAAAGCACCTTTGGTATCGATGTCACAATATCTTCACCAAGAGTTGTTTACTTGGAAAGCGTGCAGAAAAAAGGCACTGTTGCATTGGCAAAAAGCCCCAATAAACAGAATAGTTTTTGGGTGCAGGTCATGCCTGAAACCGAGGATGCAACAACATCTACTGAGCCAGATTCGGGTAGTGTTCTCTCGGTTGATGAACATCGGAACGTGCTTTTGGATTGCAGTGGAAAAACGGACCAGATTTCTGAAGAGGCTCTTGAAGCGATTATTGCAGGGTTTGAATACGCTTGCAAGGCTGGTCCACTCTGCGGTGAACCCATCCGGCATTTACAGGTAAACTTGGATAATTTAGAATTAAATCAAAATAGTGATGGTGGCTCAGAAGTTATGCGTGGCGTAAGCAAAGCCGTCTTCGGAAGTTTCTTAACTGCCGACCCAGTCTTGCTTGAACCCATTTACAAAATCATAATCTCCGTTGCCTCCGAATTAGCAGGTGAATCATCAAGAATCCTGAGTACCCGCCACGGGAAAGTTACGTTGTTTGAGCAAAAAGGTCTCCTCACAATTATCAGTGGCTTTATCCCTGTTTCTGAAACTTTTGGCTTCTCAAAAGAACTAAGGTCAGCGACTTCGGGCAGGGCATTTTGGCAGATGTTCTTTGATCACTGGGAAAAAATGTCTCCCAAACTCTCCTTGGAAGTAGTCAGTGATTTGCGGCGACGAAAAGGATTAGCCCCCGAAGTGCCCAAACCCGAGAAGTTTATGGAGTAAATGCGCATTGTTGCTTGATGTTGCCTTTGATTTAGATTTTTCGCTTTGTTGCGGTCAGGTGTTTAGGTGGAGGAAGATTGACGGTTGGTGGTATGGGATCGTTGGCGAAAATGTTGTTAAGATACGTCAATGTGGTGCCCAGTTAGAGTTTGAGAATGTTCATCAGGAATTTGTGCAAAATTATTTTGGGTTAAACGATGATTTAGCCAAAATAAAAAGTTGCGTTGGCAAAGACGATTATGTTCGGAGCGCCTTGCAAAGGTTTGAAGGGCTTCGGATTGTCAGGCAACTGCCTTGGGAATGTCTTATCAGCTTCATATGCGCCACCTTCAAGAGCATTGCAGCGATAGAATTGATGCTTAAAAAACTCTCAATAAAGTATGGTGAAAAACAGGTTTTCGATGGATTGGAGTTTTACACTTTTCCAACTGTAGAACGGTTGGCAAATGCATGTGAGAATGGACTGCAGGAATGCGGTTTAGGTTACAGAGCTAAATACGTGCAAAAAACAGCTAAAAAAATCTTCGATGAGACCATCAACCTTGAATATTTGAAGGCTTTGCCCTATTTTGAAGGCAGAAAAGCGCTTTTAGAGTTTTCTGGGGTTGGCTTGAAAGTGGCTGATTGCGTTCTGCTTTTTTCGCTTGAAAAAATGGAGGCTTTTCCAGTAGATGTTTGGGTAAAACGTGTTATCTTAAATCATTACGCCAACCAATTACCTGCTGAAACGGTCAAAAAAATGCAAAGCCACGACTCCTTAACTAACAACGAATACCAAAAAATCGGAGACTTCGCCCGGTCCTACTTCGGACAATACGCGGGTTACGCTCAAGAATACCTCTTCCATTTTGAGCGAACACAACGTTAAAATGGCGACAAATAACACTTCCCTATTGGTGCGACTTATGAGTGAGGGCAAAATTGATCAACTAATAAAACAAAAACGAACTTTCCTAAGGCACGCTTTGAAAGATTACTCCGCGGGCGGCAACGACATGCTCGACGACCTCGAAAGTATGCTTCAAGAAGCCAAAGCAGAAATCACCCATAACTTGGAACTCGTCAACTGCTTAAAAGATGAAGAGGGTGAAGTGGCTTGGCAAAAAGAATGCCTCTCCATGTTTAACGCATGGTATGAGAAATGGTTTGGCAAACCTTAATTGTTAAAAGTTTTTAGTTATCGGTAAGTTACAGAATGTAAATCGGAAAATGTTTAAATCTGTACTGGAACAGCAATATTAGAGAATAGTGAAGTGGGCCCGTAGCTCAGTCCGGCTAGAGCGCCAGACTCATAATCTGTTGACCGGGTGTTCAAATCGCCCCGGGCCCACCAATTATCCACACATTATTAACCTCGATAAAAAAATTCAAACATTATTATTTGTTTTTTAACTAGCCAATGATTGTACTTGCAATTTGCTGGTCTGTTTCTGTATCCTTGGCACTGTTTCGCAGTACTGTATTTGGGTGAGTTGTTCTTTGAGTATTTCATCATTTTAGAGTTGGTTGGCCTTCTCTGGGAAAATGTAGGTTAACTAGTTTTTTAGCTGTTGCCTTTTCTAAGGCATGCAAGGTCCAAGGGTGAGTATTTCAGCGCCATTTTTCGTAACAAGAACCGTATCTTCGATTCGAACTCCGCCTAAACCAGGCACGTAAATTCCTGGTTCATCGGTTACAACATTCCCCGCTGCTAAGATGTCTTTGCTGTCAGGACCTAAGATCGGTGCCTCATGTACTTCCAAGCCGACTCCATGACCCAGATTGTGCACAAAGTACTCGCCAAAGCCCGCCTTCTCAATTACACTTCTTGCTGCCCCATCAACTTCGCTTGCGGCAACTTGAGGTTTAATGGTTTCAATAGCTTTCTCGTGAGCAAGTCTTACAGTGTCGTAGATTATTGCTTGATGGTAAGTTGCTTTGCTGGCGATGAAGGTTCTTGTCATGTCTGATCGATAAAATTTGTAGGTGGCGCCCAAGTCAACTATGACGAAATCTCCATCTCGGATTTTTCGCTCAAGGTTGCTGCCATGAGGATACGCTGAAGTTGGACCTGACGCAACTATGGTTTCAAAACTGGTTCCATCTGAGCCTGCTTTACGCATGGCATACTCGATTTCCGCCGCTGCATCCTTCTCTTTTACACCCACACCGATTATTTCCTTGGCTGTCTGCATACCGATATTTGCTAACTTACAGGCTTCGCGGATAAGCTTTATTTCCTCTTGATCTTTGACGCTACGAAGTTCCCGTATTAAATTGTTGATTGGTTGAAGGTTTTCTTTCCCCATTTTTTTAGATAGGGTGATCCAGTTTTCAACAGGAATTGTGTCGAACGAAAATTTTTTGGTTGAGGCTTCTTTAGCGATATTTTCCATAACATTTTCACCTCGTTTTATCAACTGTACATTTATTCCTTGGGTTTCTGCTTTGGCTTGTTCGTAGTTTACGCTTGAGACATAGAGAGTGTTTTCTCCTTGTTCGGGAATCAGAAGTGCAGTTGCTCCGGTGAAGCCCGTGAAGTAGGTTAAGTTGATTTGATTAAGAATTATGAAATTGGTTGGTTTACCCTGTTTGGCTGCTGACTGTTTTAGAGCATTCGTTCGCTTCAAGTTTTTCGCCTGTATATGGGGAAAGGGGTTGATTGGTTTAAGTTTTCGCTTCCTTGACTGGTTTTATGGGTAATTCGTGGCGTTGTGTAGCAAAAAACAAGTCGAATTTAGCCTTAATTTTATAAATTAACCATCCATTAACTTAATATAGTTTTCAAATGCTTTTTAACTTACAAGAATCGAGGGTAAAAAAGCATGTTTGCTTATGCAGGAAAAATTTTACATGTTAACCTCACAACAGGGGAAATTAAAACTGAACCCCTAAGTGAACAGATGGCTAAAGACTATATCGGTGGAATAGGTTTAGGCATCCGATTATTATTTGATAATTCAAAACCCGGCACTGACGCTTATGATCCTGAGAATCCAATAATCTATTTAACCGGTCCACTCAGCGGGACCATGGGACCGACAGGTGGAAACAGCTATGCAGTGGTATCCAAATCCCCTGCCACGGGTGGCATCGGCAATGGTGAAGCTCACGGCTTTTTTGGTCCAGACTTCAAGCGTGCAGGCTACGACGCTATAATAATTAAAGGCAAAGCGTCCAAGCTTTCTTACCTCTGGATTGACGATGACAAAGTTGAAATCAGAAACGCTGAACATCTAAAGTATAAAACTGTTAACGAAACTGACCACATGATTCGAGATGAACTCGGCGACTTTTACATCCGCGTTTCAGCCATCGGTGAGGCAGGCGAAAAGATGTGTCGTTTTGCAGCAATCATAAATGACGAGTTCCGCGCAATTGGACGTAGCGGTATGGGCGGTGTCATGGGTAGCAAGAATCTCAAGGCAGTCGCAGTCCGAGGAACTCACGACGTAAACGTTGCCAACCTTACTGGTTTCATGGAATTTGTGAAACTTATCCATGAACGTATGAAGGGTCCCTCAACCAAAAAATACAAGACCCTTGGCACACCTGAAAATGTTCTGGTTCTCAATTCGCTCTCTGCGCTGGCAACTCGAAACTGGACGAATGCCACTTTCGAAGGCGCCAACAAGGTGAGTGGAGAATACTTTAACGAACACTATGTCAAGAAAGTAGTAGGTTGCGCCACCTGTGGTATGCGGTGTGACCACATCGGTGTGGTTCCTGAAGGACCTTATAAAGGCAGTACCAGTAGGTTGGAGTTCGAGTGTCTCTGGAGCATGGGACCACTCTGCGGAATTGACCGACTAGACGCAATTATCGAGGCAATGCGTATCGTAAACGAGTACGGTATGGACGGCATCTCGATCGGCGTCGTCGTGGCTTTTGCCATGGATCTCTATGAGCATGGAATAATTACCAAAGAACAAACCGACGGGATCGACCTTAAATTCGGCAATGCTGAAGCCTTAATCGCTATTATCCACAAGATTGGCAAACGCGAAGGTTGGCTAGGTAACATCCTTGCAGAAGGCGTCGCAAAAGCAGCCGAATTGATCGGCGGAGACGCATACAAGTACGCTTGCCATATCAAAGGTTTAGAACTCCCAGGTTACGACCTTCGAACTTTAAAGACTGCGGCATTAGGCTTCTCAGTTTCATTCCGAGGCGCATGCCACCTAAGGAACGGAGCCTACTCACCTGACGTCAAAGGCAAAGTGAACCGCTTCAAAATCGAGAAAGGCAGAGGTAAAATGATCACAGATGAGAGTCACATGTACAACATCATCGACTCACTCATCGTATGCAAGTTCAGCAGAGGCACATATTACGACGGCTGGAAAGACTTGACCAACTATTACACCCTCGCAACCGGCATTCCAATCACACCTGAAGAAATGATAGCGGCCGGCGACAGAATCGAAAACTTAGCTCGCCTCTTCAACATACGCGAAGGCAAAGGCACACGCAAATTCGACGACGTTCCATACAAGATAAAGAATTTCCCAGTGCCAGACGAAGGACCAGCAAAAGGCGTCTGTGTTAACGACGAGGAAATGGCAATTGGCTTAGACGACTACTACGCTTCACGAGGATGGACAGCTGACGGTATACCTACAGTTGAACGCTTAAATCAAGTTGGTTTAGGCGACTTAGCTTATATCGCTGAAGATGCGATGAAGAAGGCTAAAGAAAACAAGCCTAAAACAGCACCTGCAACTGTAGGAGGAAACTAAAATGGTGCGTCCACAAGACCGAAAATTTGTAACAGCTGACCCAGACAAATGCATAGGATGTTGTGTCTGCGAATATGCCTGCAGTATGGTTAACGAGAAAACCTTCAACCCAAACAAATCACGAATACGTGCTATGCGCCTTCGGACCACTAGTCAACCTTGCAGTAACATGTAGACATTGTGAAGACCCCTCATGCGTAGCAGCTTGTCCGAGAGACGCCCTAAAACAGGAATGTGACAGCGGTATAATCCGCGTGGACGAAAACGCTTGCAACGGCTGCGGATGGTGTATCAGCGCGTGCCAATTTGGTGCTATGAACATGCATCCAGAGAAAAAAGTCGTATTCACTTGCAACAGTTGCACTGATAACGAAACCAAAGAACCACAATGCGTTAAATGGTGCCCTGAAGAAGCCCTAACATTCGTTAGCGCTGAGACCTTGGCACAGAAGTACCGTCAGAAAGCAGTTAAGAACCTGTTCCAATCAGTCGAAGATAACAAAACAAAATAAACCTGTAATATCCAATTGCGCTTTTAGCGCTTTTTATCTACTTTCTTTGTATTTTGATTTTTCTGGTTAGCGCTTAATTAATGGGATTTTTCTTTTCTTAATTTTTTCAATTTGATACTCTAGTTTCGTTGTATCGGCTGGAGTGTACCACCGATCATAATGGTAGCGGCATTTTTTTTGAGAGATCATTAATTGCTTTTCCACTTTCTTTGTGTAGTTGAATCGATACTTCCAATAAATTGGTATGAGGATGCCTGAAGAAAAGACAAAGGCAAGAAGAGTTTTAACCCAAAGGTTTGTCATGAATAGAGCTAGAATTTTTAAGAAAAGAAAGATGGCTGTCAAAAATGTAGAGCAGAACAAGAGTTTGTATCTTCTAGTCATTTTCTCCTCCAAAAAGGATTCTGGTTAACGCTTTTAAGCTTGCAGTTAAAAAACAGATAATGGCTGACTATTTTAGCCGCCGGTCATAAGTGACATCAAAATGACGGTGTCGCCTTCTTTGAGCGGTGTGCTTATGCCTTTTAGTTGGTCCATTAAAACTCCGTTGATCATTACTACAAAGGAGGCTTTCATCTCTTTCTTGCTTGGATCATAGACTTCCTGCATGAATTGTTTGCCGTAGTCTTCAGCGATTTTGTCGAGCAGTTCCGACAGTAGGGTGCAGTTTGAGAGTGTGAATTCGTCTTGGCTTGTGTTTGTGTAGGATTTTATTAAGCCTATGTAGTGAACTTTAACTTGCATAACTTTGCCTTCTGGTTCGGATTTAGTAATTGTGGCTGCGTTCTGATATTTCTTTTCTACGTTTAACGGTCTTTTTGCCTGCGAAAACAACTCATAACGTTATGCGTACTTATGCATGACGGCGTCACAACTTCTTTGAAAGTCGTGGAAAATCAAACTAAGAACCCATTAACTTAATATATTGTTCAACAGCTCTAAATATTTCAAACTCTTGGAGGAACAAGGTTGCTAGGTTACGCAGGAACAATCTTATATGTTGATTTAGCCACAGGCAAAACTCGTACAGAAAAACTAAGCGAGGAAGTCGCCAAAAAATACATCGGCGGCATCGGCCTTGGAATGAAACTTTATCTATCCAACTCAAAAACTGGCGTAGACCCACTCAACGCTGAAAACCCCCTTATCCTTGTTGATGGACCCGTTTCAGGAACAATGTTTCCGACAGGAGGAAACGGACATGCATTCATATCTAAATCACCTGAAACCAACGGTGTCGGAGAAGCCGTAAGCCACGGCACATTTGGAGCTGAACTCAAACGTGCAGGATACGACGCAGTAATTTTAACAGGTAAAGCAGAGAAGCCAGTTTATCTCTGGATTGACGATGAATCAATCCAGTTACTTGACGCATCACAGGTTTGGGGTAAGTCACCAGGCGAAACTGAAGATGCCATAAAAAATGAACTTGGGGACTACTACGTTCGCGTAGCATCCATAGGTTTAGCAGGCGAAAAACTATCTAAAATAGCATGCATAATAAACGAGAAAACCCGAGCAGCAGGTAGGACAGGTCTCGGCGCAGTAATGGGGAGCAAAAACCTCAAGGCCATCGCGGTAAGAGGAACCCGTGACATTGTTGTTGCGAAACCAGATGAATTCATAAGCATGGTTAAAGAATTCCACGAACGCATGAAAGGTCCAGCAGCACAAAAATACCGCACTCTAGGTACGTCTGAAAACATAATGATTCTAAACACACTTTCTTGTTTACCTACACGCAATTTTAATAATGCCCATTTCGAGAATGCTGAAAAAGTCAGTGCAGAAACCTTAAACGAGCGGTACATTGCGAAAATCATCGCCTGCAATTCATGCGCTATGCGATGTGAACATGAAGCAGTTATCCGCGATGGACCATACAAAGGCACATTGGCACGTATGGAATACGATAATATTTGGGCGCTTGGACCCAACTGCGGCGTAGATAAGCTAGAGGCAATAATCAAAGCTGCTGAACTCTGCAATTACTACGGACTTGACGCAACAAGTGCAGGCGTAATTGTCAGCTTCGTAATGGACTGCCACGAAAAAGGTATCTTAACACATGAGGACCTTGGCGGATTAGACGCTCACTTCGGCAATGCGGACGTATTAGTCAAGCTTATTGAGAGAATTGGTAAACGTGAAGGCATCGGCGACATGCTCGCTGACGGCGTAAAGATAGCTGCCGAAAAAATCGGCAAAAACTCAAGTTCGCTTGCCATGCAAATTAAGGGTTTAGAAGTCACAGGATACGACTTGCGGTGTCTCAAAACTGCTGCTTTAGGCTCTGCTGTTTCATTTCGTGGAGCAGACCATAATCGCAGTGGTGCTTACACCATCGATTTGAAGGGCAAAGTTGACCGTTTGAAAGCTGAAAAAGGACGTGGCAAACTCGTAAAAGACGCAGAGGATATTTACGCATTGATTGATTCGCTTATTATTTGCAAGAACGCAAAAGGCACGCTTTACAAGGAACTCGTAGATATGGCAAAACTCTACAACTTAGTGACAGGATACGAGATGACTCCTGAAGAACTTAACGTTGCAGGTGAACGAATAAACACTCTTGCCAAACTCATAAATGTCCGCGAAGGTAAAAGTCGCAAAGACGACACGCTTCCATGGAAAATCATGAATCAACCTATCACAGACGAGGGACCGGCAAAAGGCTCAGTTGTAACGCAAGAAGAACTTGATCTGTTGCTCGACGATTATTACCAAGCACGTGGCTGGAATGTTGAAGGTATACCAACCAAAGCTAAACTCAAAGAACTCGGCTTAGAAGATTTTTCAAACATAGTTGAAGATAAAGAGGCATAGACTATGGTAAAGATGCATCAGAGAAAATTTGTTTCCACTGACCCAGAAAAATGCGTCGGTTGCCAAATATGCGAGTACGCTTGCTCATTCACCAAAGAAAAAGCCTTTAACCCACTCAAATCACGCATCAGAGTTGTCCGAGTTAACCAGTTAGCTAACATGGCTGTTACATGTAGACTCTGCGAAGACCCAGCTTGCGTAGCAGCTTGTCCAAGAGATGCCCTTAAACAATCAGAAGACACCGGAAACATTGTGTTAGACAAAGACAAATGCAACGGCTGCGGATGGTGCATCGAAGCATGCGACTATGGAGCCATAATGCTGCATCCAGAAACTAAAGTGGTCTATGTTTGCGACATGTGCAAAGAAAAAGCAGATGGACCGCAATGCGTTAAATGGTGTCCAGAAGAAGCAATAACAGTTGTTACTAGTGATGTGTTGGCACAGAAATCAAGAATCGGTGCGATCAAGAAACTCTTTCAGCAACCAGAAGAAAATAAGTAATAAGGGCATTTTGCTCAAATTCTCCTTTTTAAACAATTTTGTTTATTTTGTATTTCACTTTGATTGTCCTCCATGAAATGTGTTTCATAATCCTCTTTGCTGTCATTATTGTTGGTCTTTATTTAGCACTTGTATTTTTCATTGGTTGCTTTTTTTCGGTCAGGCACTTCGGGATTGTTCGGTTCCAAAAATCCGCCTCCAAATAACTCATTAAAAAATCGAGTTTTCAATGTGACTGACAATTCTTAAAGATATGTGACTTCAAGAAAACAATTATAAAACTACACTAACTGTCAAAAATGGTTTTGCAAAACCTATTAATAAATAACAAATCAACATTACCGTAAATTGGTCTTCATAGGTGAGAGCGTTGCTTGACCAACTACTGACATCAATAATCCTTGGTTTAATACAAGGCTTTGCAGAGTGGCTACCAATATCTAGCACTGCACACTTAAGAATTACCGAACATTTCTTGGGTTTTCAAGCAACCCCCCTCTTCAACGTATTTTTGCATCTTGGCACGCTTGGAGTTGTAATATATTATTTTAGGCGCGACATCAAAGTTGTTCTAGGAGCTTTGTTACACCGGGATTTTCACTCAGAATACGGTCGATTCATTCCCCTTATTATTGTTGCAACTATTCCCACAGGCATAATCGGATTGCTCTACGACAAATATCTCGCCGACAGCTATCAAACATTCTTAGTTATGGGTATCACATTTATCGTAGGCGCAACCCTGCTGTTTCTCTCTAAATTCGGCAAAGAAAACCACACTCAAATATCCTTTCGAAAAGCGCTTGTTATGGGCGTTGCACAAGGAGCTGCAAGTTTTCCAGGGCTTTCCAGAAGTGGTGCAACAATCTCAAGCGGTTTGCTTCAGGGCGTTAAGCGGGAGACAGTTTTCAAATTCTCGTTTTTGCTTTCGATTCCTGCAATAATAGGCGACTTAGGTGTAGAAGCGTACCTTCAGCGTGGAAGCTTTTCTCAAGGAGTCGGCGTCAGTTCAGTAAATCTTTTAATTGGTTTAGTATTCGCGGTATTGGCAGGCTACTTAGCTATTGTGCTTGTGAAAAAATTAGTTTTGACCAAAAGATACCATTACTTTGCAATATACACCTTTGTTCTCGGAGTTATCCTGATATCTTTGGCGCTCTTAGGATTCTAAGGTTTTCCCTTTTCGCTCTCAACTGAACTTAGATGATTTTTTCTAAGTCAGCGATGAAGCGTTCAAACACCTTCAAGCCTCCGCTCCAAAAGTCGGAAGTTGCTACGTTTAATCCGACGATTTCGCCGATTTCCATTGGTGACTTACTACCGCCTGTAGATAACGCCTTCACCAGCTTGGGTACGAAAGCTTTGCCTTCCTCTAAATACCTCTCATAAAGGGAATAAACGAACATTTGAGCGTAGACGTAGGGGTAATTGTAGAAGCGGTAGTTTGCCATGAAATAATGGGGTTTCATGGTCCATTCGGCTTGCATTTCGGGGAACCATGTGACTGCATCACCGAAGATGCGGTCGCGGCTTTTTGTCCAGTGGCTGCAAATGGTTTTGTAATCCAAGAATTCGCCTTTCTCAATGGATAAATAAAGTGCTTGTTCAAACCAAACACGGGCTGAAACTTGAAATGCAGTCATGCCCACTTCATCCAAAACCAGGCACAGCAGCGCCTTGCGTTCCTCCTTAGATTTTGCTTCATCCATCAACAGATCAGTCAGTAACAACTCTCCAAAAATTGATGCGGTTTCCGCCACAGTGGACGGAACGTTCATGTTTAATAGTGTTTGATTTCTCGAAGCGTACCAGTCGTGTGTGGCGTGACCAAGTTCATGCGCCAGGGTGAAAACGTCAGCGAGTGTGCCATTGAAGCTTTGCAGGATGTAGGCTGATTTGCCGTTGTAGTAGCCTGCACAGAAGGCGCCGTTTCGTTTGCCGAATCGTGGTGTGGCGTCTATACGGCGTTTTTGGAATATTTCTTTGACAGCGGCAGCGTATTGGGGATCAAATCGGCTGTAGGCTTTGGTAACTAGGACCTCTGCTTGTTGGAAAGTGAATTTTAGTTCCGGCGATTCGGGTAGTGGCGCCATAATATCATGGTTGCCTAACACTGGCAGGCTCATGAGTTTGGTTTTAAGCTTAAGGTAACGCCGATAACTTACCGCGCCTTCTTCGATGGTTTTGAGCAAATTGCCAATGATACGTTCTTCCGTGTCGTTGCTGATTAAACTAGATTCCATGGGCGAAGCATATTTCCTGCGCTTCGACACGCTTACCCAATCGTTGCAGATGTTACGCAGTGCTGCCGAGAACAATTCGCCATCCTTACCCAGCAACCCATAAATTGAGCGGTAAGCCGATTCTCGTGTTGCACGGTCAGAATGCGGCAATAAACCGTTAGCTTCCCCGTAGCTTAGAGTTTTTTTCTCCCCCAAAACAATAACGTCAAAGAGGCGAGTGTTAAGCCATTTACTCTGCAGTTCCTCCCAAGCGTAGACGCCAAATTGATCCTTCTCAATGATAAGTTGCTCTTCCACTTCAGAGAGTTGGTGTTCGACGCGGCGTTGAACACGTTCAAGCGAGTGTCTGTAATTGGATAGGGCTTGTTCGTTGATTATTTGAGGCTTGCTTTTGACCAAAGCGCCTAGTTCCAGAGAATAAAATGCCAGTTGCTTGCTGATGTTAGCTGAGAGTTTGTCTACCGTGTCGTTTAATGCCTGCGCTTGGGGCTGAGTCATGTCCATTGCGAACGAGAGGCTAGAAAACAGAGTTAAATCGCTAAATTTTGATTCAAACGCCTCAATATCGCGTAGGCAACGAAGTAAACCCTCGGCGGAATAGGCTAGCTATTTTGCCTCGGTAAGTCTTCTCAAACATGTCTGCCGTTGCCGTGGCGTCTGCAATGGCTTGGTCAACTTTTGGGTCAGTTATGCTTGGGAAAGAGTTCAGTTAAGTTCCACGTTACCTGATTAATAGCGGTCAAGGTAATTGCCTCCTACAGGGATAATGTCGGCTGGGTTATTTGGATTCTGTTTTCAAAAGCTCCGCTGTATGAAACTCATTTCAGAATAAAGTAAAAAATTCGAAAAAAAAAATAATTCGAGATATCTGTCTTGGTTAAACCAGTATTGATAGTTCTTCAGACAGGGTTTGCTCGAAGCTTTCAAGGATTAACTTGTTGCCTTTTTTAGCTATGAAGAAGTTGGTTCCGCATATTGGGCAGGGAACAAACTCGTTCTCTCCCACTGCGTCGAACTCGAATTTCTTGTTGCATTGAGGGCAAATGAAAGTTATCGATGCGATCATTTTGTGCATGGTGTATTCTCCTATTTTTTTATTTTGCAATTAAGCGTAAAACTTAGTTTTGACAACTAGAGAAACAGCTTACTTGTATTCATAACAGAGATTATTGATTCTATGTATTATCTCTTTCCACAAGAAGGAACGGTTTGGTTCGTGTTTAGGGAAAGATTCGAGCTTTCGAATCATCGAAAAAGCTTATGAAATCTTTTATGAGCGAAATTCTTTTTCAGCAATATCTATTTGTTTTTCCAACTTTTCTTTGTAGTTTAGCACTTTGTTTTCTTTAAGGTCGTCTTGGCTTGCATTTAACATCTTCAGTAGTTTTTTGTCGCTTACATTTACCAATGATTCAGTAAGTTCTTCGATGAGCTTGCGAATTTCTATGAGTTCCGCAGCTATGACCTTGAGGTTTCTCTTGTCCTCGTCTGTGAAAACTGTTCTAACCAACCAAGCCACCAAGTTAAGCTCATATTTTACAAGAGTGTGGGCTGTATTAAAATTTCCCTAAAAATCTCTAATGATTGTTGGTGCTGAGGGCAGGATTCGAACCTGCGAACCCCTGAGGGAAAGGATTTCCCATTTGGGCGCTCAAATCAAAGCGTCGAGATCTTGAGTCCTTCACCTTTGACCTGGCTTGGTTACCTCAGCATGTGTCCAGCACAAAACTGGTTGGGTTCGGACTTATTAATCATTTCCCGTCTACCGCAAAAGTAAAACGTCCATCCAATGATACATAGAGATAATGCAGACTCAGCATAGAATTATCCTTGGCAACAGCCAGCAAATGGATGGAACTTGAGGACTGGCAGTGTCCAGTTAATGGTGACTTCGCCGCCTTACCCCATGATAGCAATGTGGGACGAACTGTTTTGCAAAGCTGACCCCAAAATTGCAGAATTATTCCAGAAATTGAATGCAAAAGGTGAAGACGAAACTGTGCGGCAAATCTACAATGCAATGCACGACTATTTATCTAAAGTTTGGGCTGAAACCTACCGTGTGCTCGTCGATGGCGGCATCGCATGCATAAACATTGGCGACGCAACCCGAACTATAAACGGCAAATTCCAACTCTACCCAAACCACTCCCGAATCACCGAAGTCTGCGAAAAAATCGGATTCACAACTTTACCGTACATCCTATGGAAAAAACCCACCACCAAACCAATGTACAAGGGTAAAGGTGCCTTTTTGGGCTCAGGTTTCCTTCCACCAAACGCCTACGTTACGCTTGACTGCGAGTTTATTTTGTTATTTAGGAAGGGAAAACTCCGCAAATTCCCGCCAAAAGATGCTCTGCGTTATGAGAGTGTTTTTACGAAAAAGGAGCGGGATGAATGGTTCAGCCAAATCTGGTCACTCAAGGGCACGCGGCAGACCGTAACCGATTTAGAACGTAGAACCGCCGCTTACCCTGAAGAAATCGCACACCGACTAATCCGAATGTTTAGCGTCAAAGGCGAGCTGGTCCTTGATCCATTTTTAGGTTCAGGAACAACAACAAAAATTGCAATTCAAAACGAGAGAAACAGTATCGGATACGAAACAGACCCAAACCTGCTACCTATTATTACCAAAAAGACAGAATACCAGCTAAAGAGGCAATTGTTAAAATAATCAAACGCCAGAAAAATTGAAGTTTTTAATAAACGTTGAAATAATATCTTGTTGCATATCCAAACGAAGGTTCTACTATGGTAAAAAGGGCTTCAAAGGATGATCCGTTGAATCTGGGAAATGTTTCAAAAAGGTTCAATTTATCTAGCAACCGTGCCAAAGGGAATATTGCTAAAGACCGCTTTGCATTTGATCAAACAATGCAAGGACACGATTGCCAAAAAATTCGTCAAGATGGAGATTTTGTTGTTCAGAAACGTGATTTTTTTGGAAACAAAGTTGGCGAACCCACAACTTACGAGGTCAAGACGGGTAAAACGCAATTAACAGAGGCTCAGGAGAAAAGACAGCGTCAAATGGGCAGAAATCGTTACAAAATCGATAGGTATTAGGTTGAATCTTTGTTTCTCTGAGAATTTTTTTTGGATAGTTCCAACTTCTAAAAACTCCTGCGACTGTGGGTTGCAAAGTTGTTTTATACTGCCGTGCTATGATTGTTTAACAGATATTCAGTTTAGGATCAATAGGTATAAAAAAGTTTATATGCAAGCATCGCGGCTTGTGTTTGTGCTCTTAGAAAAGTTAGCTGACCCCTTTTTCGAGTTGGATCAACCCAGCATCGGAGGAAATGAAAAAGTGAAAACACGCTTAACAAAAACTCACAATCAGCATTATATCTTAAATTTATTGGAGAACTGAAAACTTGACTAATCCACAAAAAGAAGAAATACATAATCTTTTAAAAACTTTCTTCAACGAGAAAGGACTAGTAACCCAGCATCTTGATAGTTACAACGAATTCATTGACCACGGACTTCAAGAGGTCGTGGATGAAGTAGCCGAAATCCCAATTGAGGTTCCAGAAAGCCCCTACAAAGTTAAACTTGGGCAAATATGGGTAATTGACCCCCAATCAAGAATTACAGGTCCATATGCCACTGAAGTGGATGGAACAAAACATGAAATTTATCCAATGGAAGCCAGACTGCGCAACTTGGCGTATTCAGCCCCCATTGCACTTGAAATGACTCCCGTCGTTGATGGTAGAGAACAAGACACAGAACTTGTTTACATCGGGAATATCCCTGTTATGCTGAAGAGCAAACTTTGCTTCCTTAGCCAACTCAGCAAAGAAGAACTTATTTCGGCAGGAGAAGACCCAGATGATCCAGGTGGATATTTTGTCGTTAACGGTAGCGAACGCGTCATAGTCGCCATGGAAGACTTAGCACCAAACCGCGTTATCGTTGACATCGACGAGAAAGGTACATCGCCTGTTTATCAAGCAAAAATCTTTTCAACTACTGTTGGTTTCCGAGCAAGAATTGAACTTAAACTCAAATCAGATGACGCAATCTACGTTACAATGCCGGGAGTTCCAACCGAAATCCCGTTCGTCGTTATTATGCGCGCATTGACTATAGAAAAAGACAAAGACATAGCAGAATCAGTTTCCCTCGACAGTGACACTCAAAGCCAATTATCTGCATCATTCGAAAAAGCTATCGGCGTAGACACACCAGCCGACGCCATACTTTTCATCGGTAACCGCGTTGCCCATGGACAAGTTGAAGAATACCGACTTCAAAAAGCAGAAACGGCGCTTGACAAAAACTTCCTTCCGCACCTTGGAAGAAGCGACAAAAACCGCAAAGAAAAAGCCATTTTCTTAGGCGAAATGGCGTATAGGGTAATCCAACTAAAAACTGGAAGAAGACAACCTGACGACAAAGATCACTTCAAGAACAAACGTCTACGACTTGGTGGTCCACTATTAGCAGACCTTTTCCGAGTCTCATTTAGAAACTTAACACGAGACATAAAATATCAACTTGAACGCATCGGTGTTAAAGGACCAATTATAACTGTATCCGCCGCTGTTCGACCAGGCATAATCACCGAAAGATTCCAGCATGCATTGGCAACAGGCAACTGGGGCAGAGGCAGAGTCGGCATTACACAACTCCTCGACCGAACAAACTACATTTCGACACTAAGCCACCTACGCAGGCTGCAATCACCACTTAGCAGAAGCCAGCCTAACTTCGAAGCCCGAGACTTACACCCAACCCACTGGGGACGATTATGCCCCAATGAAACTCCTGAAGGTTCAAACTGCGGGCTCGTAAAAAACCTCGCATTATCAGCTTCCATTGCTGTAGGTGTAAATCCAGACAAAATAAAGCAACTGCTCTTTGAAATGGGCACAGTACCAGCATCTGAAGCCACAATTGAGCTGCGTATTTCAGGTGCCAAGGTTTTCGTCGATGGCAACATAATTGGTTACTGTAACAACCCAAAAGACATGGTGCAATCATTCCGCCAGAAACGAAGAGCAGGCGAAATCTCAACGGAAGTTAATGTAACTTATTTCTCTAAAGCCCAAACTGAAACTGAAGAAGTCCACGCAAACTGCGACGAAGGGAGAGTTAGACGTCCACTCATAATAGTTGAAAAAGGCGTTTCGAAACTCGGGTCCAAACATTTTGAAAAGATCGGTTTAGGCGAATGGACATGGGAAGACGTCATCAAGAACGGTTTGGTTGAGTATTTGGATGCTGAAGAAGAAGAAAACGCTTTCATTGCCTTAACTTTTGATGCAATTGCTCCAGAAAACACACACGTGGAAATTGCAACCTTTACAATCCTTGGTATATGCGCATCTACTATCCCCTATCCGGAACACAATCAGTCACCAAGAAACTCTTACCAAGCAGCAATGGCTAAACAAGCCCTTGGCGTTTACGGAACAAACTTCCACCACCGCGTAGACTCACGTTCACACATTTTGCATTACCCGCAAGTCCCTATGGTTCAAACCGAAAACATGGATGTCATGGGATACAAACAGCGTCCCACTGGACAAAACTGTGTTGTTGCCGTGCTCAGCTTCGAAGGATACAACATGGAAGACGCGATTATCTTCAACAAAGCGTCCATAGAACGTGGTTTAGCCAGATCAACATTCTATCGAATCTATGAAGCAGAATGCCGCCAATACTTAGGTGGCTTAAAAGACAAATTCACTGTCCCAGAACCAGGCACAAGAGGTTACCGCGGAGAACAATACTATCGTCTTCTAGAACCTGACGGAATAATCAGCTTAGAATCCCAAGTAGTCGGCGGAGACGTATTAATCGGAAGAATAAGTCCTCCAAGATTCCTTGAAGAATACAAAGAATTCGAAGTTAAAGGACCCTCAATGCGTGACACATCCGTAGACATGCGTCCCTCAGAAACAGGAATAGTTGATGGCATATTCGTAACGATGTCAGGGGAAGGCAGCCAACTCGTCAAAGTTCGCGTAAGAGACCAAAGAGTCCCTGAACTAGGGGACAAATTTGCTTCACGCCACGGACAAAAAGGAGTTATCGGATTAATTGTTGCACAAGAAGACCTGCCCTTCACAGACGATGGCATAGTACCAGATCTAATAATCAATCCACATGCTATCCCCTCAAGAATGACTATCGGGCAATTCATCGAATCACTCTCTGGCAAAGCAGCATGCGCAAGAGGCAAACCAGGCGATGGCACACCTTTCTCAAACGAAGGTCCAGAAGAAGTACGCAAAAACCTAGTAAAACTTGGCTTCAGCCAAACAGGAAGCGAAGTATTCTACAACGGTGCCACAGGCGAAAAATTCATCGCGGACATATTCGTCGGAATAGTTTACTATCAAAAACTTCACCACATGGTTGCAGACAAAATCCATGCCAGAGCCAGAGGTCAAGTCCAAATGCTTACCCGCCAGCCAACTGAAGGACGCGCAAGAGGTGGTGGTCTCAGATTCGGAGAAATGGAACGAGACTGCCTCATTGGCCACGGAGCTGCAATGCTTCTAAGAGATAGGCTATTGGAAGAATCTGATAAGTACACGCTCTACATCTGCGAGAGTTGCGGACAAATCGCTTACTTCGATATGAAGCAAAGGCGTTATGTCTGTAAGATCTGCGACGAGAAAGCAAAGATTTCACCAGTCATCGTGTCTTACGCTTTCAAGCTTCTGTTGCAAGAACTTCAGAGCTTATGCATCACACCAAAATTAAGACTTAAGGAGAAGGCATAACATGTCACAGGAAGAATTGATACATAAAATAGTAGATGAAATCTCATTCGGTTTAATCTCACCAAAAGATCTCCGTAAACAATCAGTCGTAGAAGTACAAACTCCAGACACCTATGACGAAGATGGTGCACCAATTACAGCTGGCTTAATGGATGGAAGATTAGGAACTCTTGAACCAAGGCAAAGATGCAAAACCTGCGGCAACACCGCCATCCGCTGCCCAGGACACTTCGGCCACATCGAACTTGCCGTACCAATTGTACACATTGAATTTACAAAGATTATTTTTGACCTTTTGAAAGCAACATGTCGCACTTGCGGTCGCATTCTTCTCTCAGAAGAAGGTTCTAAAAAAGCACGTCAAAGACTTGAACGCTTCAACGAGCTCTTGGGAACTATCCCTGATGAAATTTACAAAGAAATCTTAACAGACATTAAAGCTAAACAATGTCCTTATTGTGCAGCTGCTCAATTCAAAATCACTTTCGAGAAACCAACAAAGTTCATCGAACAAACTGAAGCAGGTTCAGAACCTCTAACACCTAGCATGATTCGTGAAAGGCTTGAACGTGTTTCAGATGAAGACTTAGAAATTTTGGGTTTCAATCCAAAAGTTGCCCGTCCAGAATGGATGGTTCTTCAAGTTCTGCCCGTTCCACCAGTTTATGTGCGTCCATCAATCACGCTTGAATCAGGTATTCGCTCAGAAGATGACCTAACACACAAACTTGTAGACATCATTCGCATTAACCAGCGTTTGAAAGAAAACATGGAAGCAGGCGCACCAACCCTCATTATCCAAGACCTATCTGAACTTTTACAGTACCACGTTACAACATACTTCAACAATGAGGCATCAGGTATTCCGCCAGCACGACACCGCAGTGGACGAGCTCTAAAAACTCTCTCACAACGGTTGAAAGGCAAAGAAGGGCGTTTTAGAAGCAACCTCTCAGGCAAACGTGTCGACTTCTCTGCACGCACAGTCATATCTCCCGATCCTAACCTTGACATAAACGAAGTTGGTGTTCCACAAGATATTGCCATGCGACTATCTATTCCAGAAAAAGTAACTGCTTGGAACATCGAGGAAATGAAAAAGTTCGTTATTAATGGTCCAGAAAATTATCCAGGCGCACTCTACATCATTAGACCAGATGGCAAACGTATCCGACTCGAATTCGTAGTTGACAGAACAAAAATTGCGGAAGCAGTAGAATTAGGATTCGTAATTGAACGACACCTCAAAAACGGTGATATAGCTATCTTTAATCGCCAGCCTTCACTTCACCGCATGTCCATCATGGCCCACTATGTTCGTGTTTTGCCATACAAGACCTTCCGACTTCACCTATGCGTTTGTCCACCTTACAACGCTGACTTTGATGGAGACGAAATGAACTTACACGTTCCACAAAGCGAAGAAGCCCGAACTGAAAGCTTACTGTTAATGCAGGTTCAAGATCAAATTCTCTCACCAAGATTCGGCGGACCAATCATCGGCGCCATCAGAGACTTCGTTACTAGCGCATATTACTTCACACGAAAAGGCAATTACCTAACCAGAAGCCAAGTTAACAGGTTACTAACAACAACAAACTATACTGGAGAAGTGCCAGACCCAGAAATCAAAACACCCGAACCCATGTGGTCAGGCAAGCAAATCTTCAGTTTATATCTTCCAAAAACGCTCAATTACGTTTTGAAAGCTAACATTTGTCAAGGCTGCACTAAATGTGAAGAAGACGCCTGCAAACACGATGCTTATGTCGTTGTAAGGAGCGGTCAACTAGTTTCAGGTGTAATTGACAGACGCTCAATTGGCTCTGAACAATCCGAAAGCTTACTTCACAGGATCATCAAAGACTACGGAACCCAAGCAGGAAGAGAATTCCTAAACAAAGTCACACACTTACTCAAACAATTCATCTCTATGAGAGGCTTCAGCTATACTTATGATCAACTGGTCCTCTCGCCAAGAGCCCGAAACCGAATGGCTAAGACAATGGATCGCATACAAAAGAAAATCGACGAACACATCGAAAACTTCCGCAACGGAACTCTACCGCGATTACCAGGACAAACTATAGAAGAATCCTTTGAAATCTACGTAATGCACGAACTCGCAGTAGCACGAGACGAATCAGGCAAAATAGCAGACGAAGACTTCACTTTGGAAAACGCAGGCATTGTCATGACAAGAGCAGGTGCAAGAGGTTCAAGCTTAAACATCGGTCAAATGGCAGCTTGCGTTGGGCAACAATCAGTCCGAGGCAAACGTATCCTAAGAGGTTACGCTGGAAGGGCACTACCACATTTCCCTGATGGCGACCCAAGCCCACGAGCAAGAGGGTTCGTCTATAACTCTTACCAAACTGGACTAGATGCAATTGAATTCTTCTTCCACGCTATGGGAGGCAGAGAAGGTCTAGTCGACACAGCCGTCCGCACACAACAAAGCGGTTACATGCAAAGACGATTAATCAACGCGTTAGAGCACATTCGCTTAGAATACGACAGCACCGTAAGAGACTCCGCAGGAGACATCATACAATTCAGGTACGGTGAAGATGGAGTGGACCCAGCAAAAAGTGACCACGGCAAAGCAGTCAACGTCAACCGATTAATCGAACAAATAAAACTGGGTGAAGAAAAAGGCGAAATGGCATCCGCAGAACACATTAAAAAGCAACTCAAAATTGTTGAAAACCAGTTAACACCCATTCTGCTAAGCCAACTTAAAGCGAACTTTGCAAAGAATAAACTTACAGCCAAAGCAGTAACAAAATGCACTACCCAAACAGCTGAGCAATACAAACGTGCCTTAATGGAGCCAGGAGAAGCAGTAGGAATAGTTGCAGCCCAATCAATCGGTGAACCAGGCACCCAGATGACCCTTAGAACCTTCCACTACGCTGGTGTCAAAGAACAAAACGTCACCTTAGGCTTACCGCGACTAATCGAAATTGTTGATGCACGCAGAATCCCCTCAACCCCAATCATGACTATTTACCTCAAAAGCGAACACGCAAAGAGCAAAGAAGGCGCTGTTGAAGTTGCCCGTAATATCATCTATACTTCGGTTGAAAACTTGGCTTCAGCAATATACGAAGATCCAGTTCGCGAAGAAATAATCATTGAATTAAACAAGCAAATGATGGATGACAGAGCCATAACAATGGATGAACTCAAAGAACGAATGGAACTCCAAAACGCCACAGTAACAGTTACTGACATGACCGTCGAGATTAAACCTAAAAAAGCTGAGCAACTCAAACGTATGTTGGCTAAGGTTCCAGGTTACCAAGTTAAAGGTGTTCCAGACATTAAACGTGTCCTAGTCACTGAAGAGAACGGTGAATGGGTAATACGCACTGACGGCTCAAACCTATCCAAAGTCCTTGAAGTCATAGGTGTTGATACTTCACGAACAACCACAAACAACATCCACGAAATCGCTAAAACTCTGGGTGTCGAAGCTTCAAGAAACGCACTCGTTCACGAAGCAAAAGGAGTTCTGGAAGATCAAGGTCTAGACGTAGACGTACGCCACGTAATGCTCGTAGCAGACATGATGACTACAACAGGCGAAGTGCAGCAAATTGGCAGACATGGAATCAGCGGCAAGAAAGCAAGTGTTCTCGCGCGCGCCGCATTCGAAATCACTGTACCAAACATTGTTGAGGCAGCCGTGAAGGGTGAAAGTGATCCTTTAGCCGGTGTAACAGAAAACGTTATAGTTGGGCAATCAATACCAATCGGCACAGGCTTAGTTGAACTGTATATGTCAACTTTCGAGCGTCAAGAAAAAGATGGAGGAAAAACCGAAGCATGATAGACATAGATAAATCGTTAGCGTCCGCAGTGAAAACAGGTAAAGTATCCTTTGGAACCAATGTTGCATTGCAAAACGCCAAAACCGGCAAAGCTAAAATGATAGTTTTAGCTGCAAACTGTCCAAAAGACATAAAAGAACAAATAGAATACTATGGAGAAATCTCTAAAGTTCCCGTCATAACCTACAAAGGTGGATCAATGGATTTAGCTGAAGTCTGCAAGAAGCTCTTCATTATTTCTGCCTTGAGTATCCGCGAAACAGGGGACTCAGATATTCTCAAAGTAACTGAAGAAAACCAACTTAAAGAATAAAAAATGGAGGAAACAAAATAACAACCGGCATAAAAATTACCTGCGACGAAATGCGATACATTGCCTTATTTGAAAGCATCAGCGGCGCCAGCGTAAAAGACTGCATAGTCGACGAAGTAGAGCAACGAGCGATATTCATAGTCAACCAAGGGCAAGTCGGCGTTGCCATCGGCAAGGGCGGTAGAAACATCCATACCCTTGAACGAATGACAGGCAAAAAACACGAAATCATCGAGTATAGCGAAGACCCAGCAACATTCATGAAAAACGCGCTAAAACCAGCAGCTGTACGCGAAATCCGCGTCACCGAACGCACTGATGGCAAAAAGATGGCTGTCATAACTGTTAACCCTAAAGATAAGGGCGTCGCGATAGGTAAAAACGGCAAGAACGCCGAACGTTTGCGCTTTTTGGCAAAACGATACTTCGACATTCAGAACGTCAGCATCACCTAAGCAGTCCGTAATTGGCTATTAGGCGATGAAAACGTAGCTGCCTTGTAATAACGAAGTTTATTGTTTAGAGTGTAAACCTTAGATTAGTCAAAGAATTTTTTTTCTTTGACTCTCTTTTGGCGGTTCTGGCGCACTGTTGTCTAAATGTTTGGTTAAATTTTTTTTGTGTTGAAGCCTTTGTGGCATGTTGGCAGATAAACATGCTCAGAGTTGAATTGCTCAAAGGTGGTGAAGGTTGATGTCCTTTAGGTTCAGGAGGAACCAATTGTATCGTCAACAACTTTAGGTTTTTTAAAAATATGGAAATTCTTGTTCGGGCAGTTTCTTCACTAAGTTATATGGGACTTGGCGTTTTTTATAAGAGTTTGTGAACGCCAAAAATAACACTTTAAAAGATTGTTAACCAAAATCATTTTACTTAACGCTTCTATGAAGATCTGGTCTCATACACAATTACTGCGTCAGACTTAATCTGCATAACTAAGTCGTGCCCTTCCACAATTTTCCGCAAATTGCCTAAACTCTCCTTTGAAAGATTAGCTTTAATGTTAATGTGGTACCCATTGTATAACGGATACATAGCTTTCTGAGGAATCAAAGTGATTGTGCTTCCATCTAACCCGGGGCACCTGTCAACAATTTCTCTTAGTAATATGGCGATTTCTGCGAACTTCATAAATCTTAACCTATTAACAGTTGTACATATCACAATAAAAGTCTTTTAACTTTAACTCTTTTTTGAATGTTGAAATAAGGGATTTTTCTTAACTTGGTTGAAAAAAGCTGTAATTTTACTTTGAAATTTGTGGAACAATATAGTTTCCAAAAGAATTTTATTTCTTTTGTTCAGAATTAACATTAAGCATAATTGCAACATCCATATCTTTACTAGATAGGTTGTGATTATGGTAACTAAGAAGTTTACAATCCTTCACTCCAACGACATCCACGGTGACTTTTTAGCGGAAATTCAAGGTCAACAGGGCAAGCTCATAGGCGGTTTATCTCTCCTATCGGGCTACATCAACAAAGTTAGGCAAGAAGAAGAAAATGTGTTCTACGTTATATCAGGAGACATGGTTCAAGGATCACTCATAGACACCGAATACAAGGGAATCTCAACCATCGAAATTATGAATTACCTCTCACCCGACGTAGTCGCTTTAGGTAACCACGAGTTCGATTATGGTTTGCCGCATTTGTTGTTTCTTGAGAAAATGGCTAATTTTCCAATAGTAAATGCTAACCTGTACATAAAACAGTACAACAAAAGACTAATGCAATCTCACTTAATTCTTAAGAAAGCAGGATTTGACGTTCTTTTCACTGGCATAATTACCGAAAAAGTTATGGATTCCCTAAAACAAGACGAATTAATAAGCAGTTTCGTTAGCTTAGAGGAAGCTAGCCGGGAAATCGAAAAAATATGTAACGCATACAAAAATGACGACATAGATTTAACGATAATTTTAACCCATATCGGTTTCGACTCTGACTTGGAGCTGGCAAAGTTAATCAATCCAGTGGCTGGAGTTGACCTCATTGTCGGTGGCCATTCCCATACAATTCTCAAAGAACCCGCCAAAGTAAACAACATCCTAGTTGTTCAAGCAGGCGTCGGATCAGACCATATTGGACGTTTAGACATAGAAGTTGACGATGACACGAACTCAATAATTAACTATACATGGCGATTAATTCCCATAGACAACAATTTAGCTGAACCCGACGTTAATCTCCAAAAATTCATCAGCCACTTCCAAGAAGAAGTTGACAACAAATATAACGCGATTATAGGCAAACTTGCAGTTGCCCTTACCCATCCAAAACGTGAAGTTGAAACTTCATTGGGTAATCTCGTTGCGGATGCTTTTGCTGAGAGAGCTGAATGCGATGTTGCTTTGGTTGGAAGTGGTTCGATTCGGTCAAAAGAATTTGGTCCCGTAATTACTCTTAAGGATTTACGTACTTGTTTTCCATATGATGATTCTCTTTCAAGATACTCGGTAAGCGGGCTTGGTTTGAGAACTATATTCAGCCATATTATGCGTTTAGAAAACCTTGACGGCGAAGGAGAATGCTACCAAGTAAACAGCGGGGTTAGAGCCGTATACGATATATCAAGTCGACAGTTTCTATCGCTGAAAATTAACGAAACTGAGGTGACCAAAGACGGGCTCTACACGATTTGTCTTCAGGGATACCACTTCAAGAATTCATTAACAAACCTAAACTTGTCGCAAGAGCAATTGACGGCGGTCATTAAAGCTAAATTGATTTCTACTTCTGCTCAGGATGTCCTTGTAGAGTACATTCGAAATAATCAAAATGTGAAAAGACAAGTTGAAGGGCGACTCACATACCTAAAGAATCCGTGAAAAGCAAATCAGTTACCCCGCTCCTTTGTTTTGTCTTTAGATAAAAACTTTCAGTCATTGTTTGCATGATCTGAGCGGTTAAAGTTTGTATGATTCACTCATTTTTCAATGAAACTTGGGAGTTGTTAAGATCTGATTTAGCTCTAACAAATTCCATTAGAAGAGGAATGAATCGTTTTCTAAAGAATTTAAGTTTTTTCCGTCAAGAAAAACTGGGTTGTTTAAATGTCTTTGATATAAATACCTTTTAATCGTTTCCAGATAGCCCACTGAAACTAAAAGAAGAAGAAACACCCTTTTTTCACCACTTATTCTTCTATCCGACCGCTAAATAGTGAACTATATAATAGGTGAGAACTCAAAAGATAGGGGAGATGTGAAGGAGATATCTCCATTTCGCTCAATATTGTTTTAATAAGACGCTTTTCAATAGTGTGAACGCTTCAAAATAGAGGCAAAAACGTTAATGTTAATACAAGAAGTTATCCTTGAAAATTTCATGAGTTACGAATACGCCAGAGTACCGTTTAAACAAGGTGTTAACATTATTGGCGGACCAAACGGCGCAGGAAAATCCTCTCTTTTACTTGCTATCTCTGTTGGTTTAGGACAAACATACACTGAACGTTCCCGAAAACTTAGCGACTTAATCCGTTGGGGAAAAGACCAAGCTAGAGTAACCCTCATCCTAGACAATAGCAAACAAGGCAACAAACGTCCCGTCTCAAAATACAGTAAAGACCAACTATTCCTCACCCGCGTTTTACGCCGAGACGGAAAATATTTTTTTGAACTCGAAAACCGTGTAGCTAGCAAACAAGATATTGAAAGGTTGCTGGGCAAATTCGGTGTAGATCCTGACAACATGTTAATCATCATGCACCAAAACATGGTGGAGCAATTCAGTGTCCTTAGTAACATAGAAAAACTTCGCATGGTAGAAGCAGCTGTGGGACTTGAGCCTTTCCGAGAAAATGTTGTACAAGCCAAAACCAAACTAATGCGTATTCTAAGCCAAGAAGAGTCAGTGAGTAAATTGCTCGAGCAAGCTCAGCAAACACTTGCTTACTGGCACGAACAATATGATAAGTATCAAGAGAAAAAACAGTTGCAGCTTAAACGGCGGTTTTTAGACCGTGAACTGGTTTGGGCAGAAGTTGAACGGCGCGAAGCCATAATCAAAGGGTTACAGGCGAATTTTAACAAGAACCAACAATCACTTGGTAAAATAGAAGATGAACGTCAAACAATTATTAGCCAGCTGGATGGTCAGCGGACCGAGCAACAAGCAATTAAGGGCGAGGTTAAATCGGTTTTTGATCTACGCTTAAGTCTTGAACGCGAAATCGCCCAGAACGAATCCATTTTATCCTTGATTGAACAGTTTCTAGCTGAAGCTCAAACTTTAGAAAATGCAATCGTAAACAAAAGTCAGCTTAAACTTTTGAGAAGCGAAAACCTCAGAAAAATGCTGGAAACCTCTAAAAAACAAATCGACAAAGCAAACGATCGGGTCAAAGAAAACCAAACAAAACTGATTAAGCTTGAAGATTCAGCAGATAAAATAGCGAATGATGCTTTAGAAAAGCGCGTAAAGCTTGCTTTGCTAGAGTTTAAAAGGGCAAATGCAATCGTCGACATGAAGACGATTGAGAAATCAATAAAGGACGCCGAAGAAACGTTAAACACGGCAATTCTGAAGGCTCAAACTTCTGGTGAAAGAATAGCAGTTCTTAAGAGCGGCGCTGAAATTCAAGATGAAATCGGCTTAACAAATGGGCACTTAGCCGCGTTAGCTGACGTTTCTGAGGATATCGAACGTCAATATGAATCCTATTCAAAGCTTTATTTGGAACTTAAGGAAAAAGCGCAATTGGTTGCTGAGAACCGTGAGAAAACTCTTGAAGAAGTAAAAACTCGCATGCAGTCTTGGCGCAGTGTTATGGAGAACTTGCTTGAACGGGTTAATGTTGAGTACCAGAAAATCATGGTTCAAACGCTTGCAACTGGGGAAGTTAAACTTTCGAGTGCGCAAGACATAGAGACTGCAGGGCTTGAGATTTACGTTGGGTTTAAGGGTAGCAAACCCGTGGCCTTGGATGCCTACACTCAGAGCGGCGGCGAAAGAACAACTGCAACTATGGGTTTCTTGTTGGCTTTGCAGCAGCATGTACGTTCACCCTTCCGTGCAGTAGATGAATACGACATTCATATGGACCCAAAAAACCGTGAAATGATAGCGAAAGTCTTGGTTTCAATAATAAAGGACGCCACTGCCCAATACGTCGTGATTACCCCAAGCCAAATTACCTTCGCTCAGAAAGACGCTAACGTAATTACTGTTCAGAATCTTGAGGGAAAATCAATTGTGCGTGAGGTTGTTTAATGCAGACAATTAAACATGACAAGAAACTGGGCAAAGAAAAATTGGAACGCATAATTGAAATGTGTCTAGCCATCGAGAATCATGCAGTTGAGCCTTTCACTTTAAACGTTGACGAAATCATCAAGATAGTCCATGAGTATTTTCCGAATTGGGAAAACCCCGACGAACTAAAACTTGACGCAGAAGCCCTTCACCATTTAGCTTCAGTAATCAAGATGCAAAGCGAATGGGTTAAACAGCGCTCAAACTCCCTTTATACTGACCCATTCTTGTTGGAAGAGAAAATCCGCCAAACCAGCAAACAAGGAATGGTTGATGTGTTTCTTGGAGCTTGGAGCCCAATTATTGAGTTTGAGCAACTTAGCCTCCATAGTTTGGCGCAGGGATTGCTGTATTGGGGTGCGTTGGCTCCTATGGGTGACAGATGGAAAGACATAGATGTTTTAGAAGTTGCTATGGGCGCAGTTAGTCGCGATGAACTTGTCAAGCAACGAGTTTTAGGAGACAAAGAATTTTCTGAGGAACTGGAATGTTATTGGCAGGAACTCAAAAACAAAACCGCAGAAAAAAGCGTAGATGGCAAGATTGCATATTGGGATTTCATTGGTTCAGACACATATGATGAAACTGTGCAACGCGCGTTCTTGACTAGTTTCTTGATTACTTATGGTTACGCGACGTTGGAGATTGACCGATTAGAAGAAACAGTTTTCATCCTGCCCTTTGATAAACCCCGCAAGGAAGCATTAACTGAGCAGTCTACCTCGGTTGCGTTAGCGGTATCGGTTGAAGATTGGCAAAAATGGAAACGAGGCGAACAATTTTGAGTAGCAAGAAAAAAGGCGTTTACAGTAGCAAAATCAAGAAAGCAACCCAGATGCTCTTCTACAAGCGACATCAGAAACCCGGTGTAAAAGGATGGGAACTGCATAAGGTGTTGGGTTCCGACTATCCCAAAGTGCTCGATTTACTTGAAGATTATCTGAAACCTCTGGATTTGCAGGTTAAAACAGTGTTTGAAGAAGAAAAAACCCCTGAAAAACCAACAATCGAGCAGCTGGATAAAGCACGGTTCTTTGTTGCATTGTCCACAGGCTCGGTGGCTAAGGATAAGTTGATGGGTTGGCGAATTGACGATTTAGCAGGTTTAGCTATAACTATCTCTTTTATCATCAGCAAAAAAGGGCAGGCATCACGTAAAGACGTTGAAAAAATGTTGGGCGAGAAGATGCCGAATTGGAAGATTGGTTTAAACATTGACCGCTACATTCGTTATGGCTATCTAATGCAGGACGAGAAGGGACAATTATTCTTGGATTGGCGGACAAGAGCAGAAGTTGACCAGAAAGCCTTAATCGACATGTTGCTTTCGGCTGAAAAACAAACTGAAGAAGCTGCTGAGCCAAGACGCGAGCAAGACGAGACTGAACCTGAAGAAAAATAGTGCTTTTCGAAGAACATAATTATTCTAACAGCATAATGATAAAAAGAATCAGGCTTACAAATAAAAACAACCCTAGCAAAATATTTTTCTAATTTTCTTGTTTGCAAGTCGATGATAAAGTGTATGCCCTGGGCAGTAAAGACGCTAAAACCGCTCATGATTTACCAAGCAACGAGTTGTATTTTCCACTTGAATATGAAACATGAGTGACCAGGGTTTGCCAACAAACGAAAATGTAGGAATAGTAATTGTCTTGGTAGTCATTCTGATTATTGCAGCAGTTTTGGTTTGACGAACTCGCCAGATGGCAAAATAATGACAAGTGGGACATTGTTTCATCATCGGCGTATTTCCAAAAATGGGTTAAATGGCAGATTTGTAAAACTTAAGCCGTTAAAACAGCCACATAACAATTGATCGCTTCATCATCCACAAATGCAACCACTATCAAACCTGAACCATCAAGCAAATCTATAAAAGAAGTCAGCGGGAACGCCTTCTTGAGCCCCGTCACCACGATCTTGTCGCCTTTTTTGGCAACTCGCTTTAACTCGTTTAAAGTTTCAGCTGGTTTGGGCACGTTCTGGAGCACCGTAAAAGCAAAAACAGCACCAAACAATTCATCTCTAAACGGCAAGTGGTCAACATCACCCTGCAAAACTGCAACATTTGAAAAAGCCTTGCCTTGCTCTTTGGCTTTAAATAGTATTTTACGTGAAACATCAACGCCTATAACCAAGCATGCTTGAGCTGCAACTTCTTTGAAGAACAATCCTGAACCGCAACCAACATCTAAAACGGTCTTTCCGGTCACGTAGACGTTTTCTAAGGCTTTTTTGTACTTTCTCTCTTGTTCTTGTGCGTAGAGCTCATCGTACATTTCAGCCGTCACATTATAAAGCTGCATTACTTTGCGCTTATCTTTCCAATCCGCCACTGCCCAATCCTTCAAGAATTCTTATGTACCCAATGCCTACCTAAAATAGTTGGCGAAAACACATTGCAACAACCAAACAAACTAGCGGTCTTAACCGAACCTACATTAGCGGAAGCTGCGGTGCTCATCGAGAAAGCCTTTGCGCAGCGAAGAACCTTAGTTGTCGCAGGTGCATGTCATGTGCACTACGTTGGTAGAGCAACCTCAACGCTGGAACTGGGCGAACGTCTCCTAATCATCAAATCCGACGGCTCACTCTTGGTCCACCGACCAGTCGGTTACGAACCTGTCAACTGGCAACCTGCAGGCAGTATCTTCCACGTCGAAATCAAATCCGACGGACTTGAGGTTCATGGAGTTCGTCAGAAGCCACGGGAAAGTGTTCGCGTGATCTTCTCCAATGTTTTCATGGTGTCCTCGCTTAATTTGCTGGATTCTGGGGATTTTCTTTTAAATGCTAGTGAGGATGACATGCACCGTGCGATTCTTCTTAAGCCTGAACTTCTCGAAGAAGGCTTTAAACCGATTAGCTGGGAGAAAAAAGTTGAGCCAGGCTTTGTTGACTTATATGGCGAAGACAAAAACGGCAAACTTGTCATTGTGGAAGTTAAACGTAAAATAGCATCAAAAGAGGCTGCCATTCAGTTGGCTAAGTATGTCGAACCCATTAAAGCTAAAGTTAACAGAGAGGTCCGGGCAGTGTTGGTTGCACCTAGTTTGGGTAAGGATGTGCAAAGGCTGCTTGTAACGCTTGGGTTGGAGTATAAATCGCTCGACCCAAAAGTCTGTGCTGAAGTGCTTAAAAAGACAAAAACTTCAAAGTTGGAGCGGTTCTTCCAATAGAAGTCTAATTCGAAGTTTTCGCTTTGATGGTTGTGCGCCAAGTCAACGCGCTATAGACTGAAATCAGCGAGAGCGCAGCAAAAACCGCGGCTTTTAGAATAGTGAACGATTGAACGGTGGAAAAGAGCAATACTGCAGATGGAAATGGACCCAGTAGAATGTAGAAGAAGATAGCGACTGGTAAGCCGTATGTTTTTGTGTAGTCTTTGAGGCTGCGTTTCCCAAAATACAATACAGCTATTCTTCCCATGCCAAATGTGCATTTTTTGCAGTTGTAACAAGGCCTGAGGCAGCCTAGGAATTTTAGGATACCATAAATGCCAATTACTGCAACCAAGAGAAATACAGCTCCCGCTACAGTATTAAACAGCACAACGCCTATGATGTCTAATAAAATCCATAGCGCAACAGCAAAGTTGCCTACTATGACAAGTTTCTTTTGGAACTCTATGGTTTCGCTAATTTTCTCTTCCTCGTCTGGTCTTATTGCTTGAGGTTGGATAAGTTTCCATTGTAAGCTTTTCAAAGGCTGGATGCTGACTCAAAATAGAAAACTTCAAAATCAAAATTACTAAATAGTGAAAAATATGCAAGTTATAGAAACTTGCCTTTGCCATTTTTACGATATTATTCTTTTGGATTGTTGTTTTCTTCCGGAACAAAAACTGCTGCTGCCACAGTGGTAGTCCATAAGCCGTTTTTGTCGCCTGCTGCGGATTGAGTTATGTTGGCTGTTTTGATGATGAGCCCTGTGGTTTTGAAGAGTTGTTTGCGTTCGTCCCATGCAGTTTCAGGATCAAATTGTATACCCATGGTTGTTGCCAGCATAGTTGCTGCTAGGTCTTCTGCATAGTCGCCTGCCGTTTCGTCAGTTTGTCCATTGGAGTGGTGTTCCGAGAGGTAACCGTATTGGTTTTTGCCTGAGGGAATAGCGACGCCGACTGATGATGCAACGAGCCTGTGGGGTTCGTTGGTTGCGTTGCGGGCGATAACGACAAACGTGATTTCGCCGGGTTGAATCTTCTTTAAGCCTTTTTCCCGAGTGAGCAATTCGCATCCAGGGGGGACAATGCTTGAGACGGCAACTAAGTTGCACATTTGTATGCCTGCATCTCGCAGGGCTAATTCGAAAGATTGGAGTTGCTCTTTATGTTTGCCAACTCCTTTAGTGAAAAAGAAGTATCTTGGTATCATTTCGGTGTCGGAAAATAGTGATTGCTGAATGTATTTATTAGGCTTTTGTTTTAAAACATAATATTACCCAAACAATACACTATATCTTGAGGAATGTAAGTGGTGCAGCATCAAAGCGTATTCAAAGACGAAGCTAAGCTTGACATAAACTACATTCCACAAAAGTTGCCACACAGGGAAACGCAAAACCGTCTCCTCATGGAATTCTTCAATTTTATCTTGAGGTGTCCCGACAAAATGGCGCAGCGAGTTATCTTAACCGGCGAGGTTGGCACAGGAAAAACTGCGCTCGCTCAACATTTTGGTGCAAACATTACTTCCGAAGCCAACAAGCGGGGCATGAAATTTCGGTATGTCCACATTAATTGTCGTGAATACCGTGGTAGCCTTTCGCCGATTCTGCATCGTGCTGTTACTGTTTTTCGCCCCAACTATCCAGCGCGCGGTTACGGTGCTGAAGAAATATTGGGTACGTTGATGCAAGTTTTAGATGAAGAAAACGCCCATATGATATTAACCCTCGATGAATTTGACAGTTTAATCGAGAAGGAAGGTTCAGATGCTGTCTACAAGCTGACACGGTTGCAGGAGATGCGGCAGGGCAAAGCGCAGCGGTTATCATTTATTTTTATTATGCGTGATTTAAAAGCTATTGAGCCGTTGGATGAAAGCGCCAAAAGTACCCTGCAAAGAAGCATCATAAGTTTGGAACGTTATGGCAAACCGCAACTTGTTGACATATTAAATGACCGTGTTGCAATGGCGTTTGAGTATGGCTCAGTGCCCGAGGACGTTGTTGACTTAATATCTGAGTTAGCTTTCACTGAAACTGGGAACGCCCGATTTGGGATTGAGTTATTGTGGCGTGCTGGCAAATACGCTGATGCTCAGGACGCTGGTTGTGTGGAGCCAGAATGCGTTAGAATGGCAGTGTCAAGCATTATACCTGGTTTACGTCGTAGTGAGTTGTTGTCTCTTGGGTTGCATGAAAAACTATTCCTTCTCGCCGTAGCTCGATACTTCAAAGAGAATGAGGAAGCTTTCGTTTCCTTATCTGAAATTGAGAAAGCCTATGCGGTTGTATGTGAAGAATTCAGCGAAACACCAAATGGGCATACACAAATCTGGAATTATGCTCAGTACTTCTCAAAGTTAAGCGTATTGAAAACGGAGGTAGCGTCGTTCCAGACGCGTGGACGGACAACACGGCTTTCATTGCCCTCCATTCCTGCGGGCGAATTGGAGAAGGCGTTAACTGCGAGTTTGCAAGCAGAAAAAGGGCGGACTTAATATGGAGTTGGAGGAAGTTTTTTCTTCAAAGTCTCGAATGAAAATCCTAAAACTCATCTATCAACTGGGGCAACTTAACGTTTCGGATGTTGCTAGGCGACTAAAACTGAATTTTGCGTCGACCTCAGGTCACCTCAAGTTATTGGAGTGCGAAGGCATTTTGCAGGAGCGAAAATATGGTCGGGTTAGGATGTACAGATTTAATGAGGGTTCAGCAAAGGCTAAAGCAGTGCAAAACCTAATAGTCGCTTGGGAACATGGTAAACAAGGTTGATTTAAAATTGGCTATGGTTGATGTTTCAAGTAAAGCAGAGGTTTTCAGGGAAGCAACCGCGACTGGCTCGATTAAGTTGAAGTTGGAAACGATTGGTTTAGTTCAGGCTGGAAAAATCGCTAAGGGCGATCCACTCTACACAGCGAAGATTGCTGGTGTGTTAGCGGCTAAAAGAACAAGCGATTTGATTCCTCTTTGTCATCCGTTGCCGTTGACAAACGTGGAAGTAGAAGTGAAAGTAGCTGATGAACGCACGGTAAAGGCTACAGCCACTGTTAAAACCAAAGCCCAAACAGGCGTAGAGATGGAAGCATTAACCGCTGTTTCTATGGCATTACTTACTGTTTGGGACATGACCAAGCAATACGAAAAAGACGCAGGAGGTCAGTATCCTTCGACGTCAATTGATAATATTCACGTAGTTAAAAAGTATAAGCAGGCATAAACAATGAGTGAAAGTTCTAAATCACATAAATCAAAAGCCCCTAAAACATTGAATTTTGGCGTTTTCGTTTGTAGCACTTCACGTTATAACAAAATTGAGGCGGGCGAAAAAGACGTTAGCGATGTTGGCGGAGACACTTTAGTGGACTTGATTAGGAAGGCAGGGCAGAAGGTTCTTTTTAAAAAGATTATCGCTGACGATGAAACTATGATTCAAGATGCAACGATGTATGGGTTGGGTTTGGAAAATTTGGATGTAGTTATCTTTTCAGGTGGTACAGGCATTACCCCAACCGACATCACAATTGAGACGGTGACGCCATTTCTTGAGAAAACGTTGCCGGGATTCGGCGAGTTTTTCCGCAGAATAAGCTTTGACCACGTGGGTTCCGCTGCGGTTTTATCTCGTGCTGTAGCTGGAGTCGCTAAAGGTCGTGTGTTCTTTTGCATTCCAGGTTCACCTGACGCTGTGAAGACTGCGCTCGAAATGCTTATTTTGCCCGAGGCTCCTCACATCGTTAGGCACGCACGTGAATAACGATGAATTTAATGGACAATTGCGGTCGACCGCTACTTAACCTGCGGATTTCAATTACCCAACGATGCAACAATCGATGTGCTTATTGTCACCGAGAAGGAGAAGTGCAACGGGCAAATCGTTCAGCAGAGTTAATGTCAGTTGAAGAAATTGTGCGCATAGCCAAAATCGCGATTAGTTTAGGTATTTCGCGTGTGAAGTTGACTGGAGGAGAACCGCTTATGCGCAAGGACCTGCCAGACATTGTCTCAGGTGTAGCAGCAATAAAGGGTCTGAGGGATTTATCGCTGACAACTAATGGGTTGCTGCTTGGCGGTGGCATGGCAAAGCAGTTGTGTGAGTGCGGGCTTAAACGCGTGAACATAAGTTTGCCTTCTTTGAACCCAGAAACATATCATAAGTTGACAGGGGGAAAACTTGAAGTTGCATTAGAGGGTGTAAAAGCCGCCATTGAAGCAGGTTTCTGTCCAGTCAAGCTAAACACAGTTGTTTTAAAAGACGTTAATGTTGGCGACGTTCCAGATTTGATTGATTACGCGGGGAAAAACAATATTGTTTTGCAACTTATCGAGCTTGACCCCGTAAACGTTGGCGACAGTTACTATAAAGAGCACCACCGTAGCTTAGACGAGCAAGAGGCAATGCTTAAAGAAAAAGCTGTATCGATAGAAAAACGCCCTTTTATGCACAACCGCCTAATCTACCATTTGCCAAACGCGACCGTCGAAGTTGTCAAACCCATAGAAAACACTGATTTCTGCATGCATTGCACTCGACTTCGTGTCACAAGCGACGGCAAACTTAAGCCCTGTCTAATGAGAAACGATAATCTAACTGACATTTTGACGCCTATTCGCCAGGGAGCGAGCGATGAGGAACTAAAACAGATATTTGTTAGGGCTAACTTGCTAAGAGAGCCTTACAATAAAAGCATCCAATAATTTGGTTGTGTTATTTCTGTTTAGCGTTTTCAAGTTAACTTGAGTTTGACGAGTATTTTGTTTTGAACCTTTTTTGGGCAGCGTTAAATTCATTACGGATGGATTCATTTTCGGATTGGGCTTTTGCTGTTTGTTGCTTTTCTGATGTGCCTTTTGTTTCCAGTAGTTTGTCGGCGCATTCTTTTGCTTCTTCTTTTCTGTTAAGTCTTGACAGCATTATTCCTTTTCCAAGCAGTGCATCGGTGAAATCAGGTTTAAGTCGCAGTGCTTGCTCAAAAGAAGCTAGTGCTTTTTGGTAATCTGCCAGGTTTCCCCACATGAGTCCAATGTAGTAGTCGATTCTGCCGTCGGTTGGTCTTTGTTTTTTTGCTTCTTCATAACATTTGAGTGCATCGTCATATTTTTTGAGTCTTTGAAGAGCGATGGCTAAACTCAAACGATATTCCAAGTTATTGGGATCCAACTCTACTGCTTTGATAAAGCATTCGACTGCTTTCTCATGTTGATTCAATGTTGTAAATGTAGCGGCTTTAAGCCTGTACGCATCTGCAAAATGTGGGTCTATTCCGATAATTCTGTCATAGCATTTGATTGCTTCACTGCATTTTCCCAGTTTGCCATAAATTACTCCTTTTATGATCCAAGCATCAATATAGTTTGGTTGGATGGCGAGTGCTTCTTCAAGGGACATTAGTGCGCTTTCATATTTTCCTGTGCTTTCGTAGGCTACGGCGTTTTTGAGTTTCAGTGGCTGCTTTTATGAATGTCGGTGGTTCGTTGTTTGTGTTTTGGTCAAACATGTCATCAATCCTTTGGTGTTTGGCAGTTCGCGAAGAGACACAAATGGTTGACTTGATTTATAGGTAATCGTCTCAAAGAATGCAAATTTCCTTCAGAAGTGGACTGGGTTTACCATGCATGTTTACACAACAAGGGTGTCCAGTTGGTTATTAGTGGATAAAGAACCATTGAAAGTGTAGAGTCAAGTTTTTTTGGTATAAATAGCGTTTTACATTTTGTGTCTTAGAGTTCGATTATTTTTGCTTCATTTTTATCTGTGTCCAAAATTGCTAAGGTAGGTTTTCCTGTTAGGTATCCGCACAGTTCTCCTGGGTTTATTGATAATGTTTTGCCTTTTCGTTCAATGCCCAGGTTATGTGAGTGCCCATGGATTACGGCATCGAAGGATTCGCTGTCGATTATGGCGTTTAATAATTCAGTTTCGTGTCCATGGAGCAGGGCAACTCTATAGCCTTCTATAGTCACTGTTGTGAATCGGTCGTGGATTGTGCAGTTGGTGGTTTCGCTAAAGCGTTTCTTTAAGAGTTCGTGGTCTCCGTCGTTGTTGCCAAAAACGCCGATTAATTTGCAGTTTAAAGCCTTGAATTTTGGGATTACAAATCCAGCCACGTAGTCGCCGGCATGAAGCACTAAACCAACTTTCTGATTGTTTAGAGCTTGTACCGCTTTTTCTATCTGCGGTAAATTATCATGCGAATCCGAAATTGCACCAATCAACATAGCTATTTCACAGTTGTTTTTTCTCGTCTATACGAAATAAAGTTTTTCTGTAATCTTTGGAAAGGTTATCTGAACTGGATAAAGTTAAGTTTATCAAGCTTTTCAATTGCAAAATTTAGTTTATAGCACATAAGAGCTTTTTTGTCAACATTCCTACACTAACAAGTAATTTTTTTAAGTCAAGAATTCTGGGCCACCTCTATAGGCAACTTTCCAGCCCAGCTAAACAGCGACTAAACTGCTTTTCTTAAAGTACAGCTCAATACAAATCTTAATATTTTCTCGCTGACTTTTAAAGGGTTGTGACAGAAAAAATGCATAGAGATTGGCAAGAAAGAATTGTTGTTGATCCAAAAGTGTTGGTTGGAAAGCCCTTGATTAGAGGCACTCGGCTCTCCGTTGAGTTTATTTTGGATCTTCTTGCCAATGATTGGACAATTGAACAGGTCCTGAGTGAATATTCTCAGTTAGTGCGAGAAGATGTAATGGCTGTTTTGAAATATGCCGCTGAAATGGCTAAGGAAGAGAAGGTATATCCATTACCCTAAGTTCCTTGCAGACGAAAATATCTCCAATAAAGTTGTTAACGCCCTTAGAAACAAAGGAATAGATATTATCCCCACAAAGGAGGTGCTTACTTCAGGAATAAGCGATGAAGCCGTATTAGAGGCGGCAAATAAGCAAAACAGAGTTTTAATAACTTTTGACTCTGATTTTGGAGAACTGATTTTCAGACAGAAACTGAAGGCTCGGGGTGTTATTCTTCTAAAGTTTGCTCCAAAATCAACTCAACAAGTTGTTGATATAACCTTGAAGGTCTTGAAAACGCAAGCAAAGATAGAGGGTCATTTTCTTATAGTTAAAGAAAAGAAGATGCGAGTGCTAAGCCTAAAATAAAAATTTCCAGAGGTTTATTGTCTCAAAATAGATTATGAATTGACGATGAACTCTGCCTTGCACTTTAAGGATTAGAATTTCTAAAAAAATACAGCAAATTAGTCAACTTGCTAAAAAATCCACAGTAGCGTAAAAAAAGAGTGTTTTCTTCTAAGACTTAATTCAACAATATTGGGCGTTTTAGTAACGCTCAAGCGCTAAAGGTAACTCATTTAGGTTCTTTATGGTCAGGTCAGGGCAAAACTTCTCAGATTTCTTCTGCACTCGTCGTTCTATGTAAATTACTTTCATTCCGACTGCTTTTGGGCCTTCAACATCTGCATCGATGGTGTCTCCAACAAATACTGTTTCAGATGCAGATACGTCCAGCATTTTCAAGGCGACTTTAAAGATTTCTGGGCTTGGCTTGCGTTTGTTTACTGCTCCAGAAACCACAACTGCATTAAATAATCCATCCAAATCGTCAGCTTTAAGGAGTTTAAACACGCATTCAGGAATTGCAAAGTTGGAAACGATTCCCAATTTGTATTTCCGATGCAACTGCTCAAGCATTGTCTTAGCGTTCTGGTCTATTCGTACATACTTCATGAATTCTTCGCAGAACTCGTTAGTGGCTGCCGTTACAATGGGACTTGAGACATCATAGTTATAGCCTAAGTTTTTGAGCGTCTGTGAAACGCGGACGTTGAAGTGGGGTTCTTCCCAATTCAAATCCGCCTCAACAAAGAGCGCATCACGAACCTTGATGTAAACTTCATTGAATTTGTCAAAATGAATATCAATGCCGTTTTTATTCAGATAATTGTACATTCGAATCAAGGCTGGACTGTAGAACTCATGGTTTTTTTCGATAAGCATGAGGGTATCAAACATATCAAATAGGACAGCTTTAATCGGCATCGATTTTTCCTGTCAGATTACCTTTTTTAACCTTAAAATCTTTATCGCACCCTAAGCTTCCAATTTCTCATCTTTATCCTTGAGCTTTCTTTGCGCATAGAAGTAAATTGTTCCAGCAACCAAGAAAACAACGCCCACAAGCCACGCTTCTGGAGTGGCAAACAGGATAAATGCTAACAATAAAATGCAAGTTGCTAAACCAAGCAGAGGCATAAACCGCCCAAGCTTTCGCCCATTCTTGAGCTTGAATGCTGAGATGTTAGTTATGCAATAATTAAAAAGAAGCGCAAATGTGCTAACTGCTACTACACTCTTCAAATCTACAAACAAAACCAAAGCTGCCATTAAGACGCCCGTGGCGAGAATCGCGTAGTAAGGCGTTAAGAACCTGTGGTGCAACCGAGCTAGGGCAGAGGGCAAATCGTTGCGTCGAGCCATGGAAAAAGCCATACGTGAAACTCCCAAAATCGCCGTCAGCAAAACACTTGCCGTTGCCACTAAACCTCCTATGGACACAATTTGAACTGCCAGGGAATTGCCGGTGACACCGATGGCTGCGCTCAAAGGTGAAGGCGAAGCTGCAAGACCTTTAGGACCCAGCAACCCCACCGCAACTAACCCAACCAAAACATAAACCACTATAGAAATTCCCAAAGACAACAGCAGCGCCCGAGGCACGTTTCGTTTGGCATCTTTAACCTCTTCCGCTATCACCGACACCCTTGCGAATCCGCCGTAAGCAAAAAAGATGAAAAACGTTCCATACAACACACCAGTTGAAAATGGCGCAAACGGAACAAAATTGCCAGCGTTCACATGTAAGACGCCAAAGGCGACAAAAAACGCCAACACCGCAAGTTTGACGGCGACCAAGACGTTGTTTACGCTTGCTGACTCTTTGGCGCCAACCAAATTTAGAGCTGTAAACGATAGGCACAAAACTGCTGCAACTATACCTGTGGGTAAACCTGGGAAAGCCGAGGTCAAGTAATAGGCAAAACCAAGCGAAACCGCCGCTCCAACGAAAGTGTTTGCGACTATCCACATCCAACCAGCCAAAAACCCCGCGTAAGGCGAAACCAGTTGACGCCCGTATTCATATACTCCGCCTTCTACGGGTTGCCAAGCAGTCAGTTTTGCAAAGCTCCAGGCTGTTATGAATGCGATTATGCCTGCGATTATCATGGATACGACGAGTGCTGACCCGGCATAGCCTGCAACGATGCCCGTGACAACAAAGATTCCGCCCCCTATGATAGCGCCAACATTGATGGCGACGGCACTCCATAGACCAATCGAACACTTCAGCTTTCGGGGTTCCTGCTTTTCCACTCAAACCACAGCTAAGCCAAACTCAAGCAGAATGGGTATTAAAACCTTGCAAAGCAAGATGACATAAGAAGTTATACTGATTAGTGGGAAAGTTTTAATAAAAAGTGTGACTTTATTATTAGTGGTTGGTAAAGCATGCCTACAAAAAATGTGGGACCGAAAGGTCAAGTTGTAATTCCCAAACGAATGAGAGAAGCATTGGGATTAAAACCTGGTGTCGAAGTAACCCTTGAATTGCGAGACCAGGAAATAGTGATAAAAAAGCCGCAAGTTAGTGGGAGTTATACTGAATATTTTATGACAACTACTGCTCCAAAACTCAAGAAACGAATAAACATAAAAGAATTATTAAATCAAGAAGTCGAAGAAAGAAATGCCCTACATTGATGCAAATGTTTTCATTTACTCAATACTGTATGCAGAAGAACAAGAACCCAAAGTTAAGTATGCTAAAAAAATATTGCAAAGTATAGAAAAAGGCGAATTATCAGCATACACGTCAACACTAACGTGGGATGAAGTTGTTTGGATAGTTAGGAAAGAAATGGGAAGATATGAAGCAATAAGTCAAGGTCAAAAGTTACTGGGTTTTTCAAACTTGCACTGGATAATTGCAGACGAAAATATTCTGAGCCATGCCCAGGCTTTAATAAATAAATACAATTTGCATCCTCGCGATTCCATACATATCGCTTCAGCGCTTAATAGGAAAATCAATGTAATCATCAGCGACGATTCAGATATAGACCAAGTTAAAGAAATTAAAAGGACTCCGCTTTGCTAAACAGAGACACGGGTTCTCGTCAATCCATTTCAGTACTGATACCTATACAATTCCATAGTTATCCTGTTTAGCATGCGCTATTTGTCCCAGAACTCTCTTGTCCGCAAATACTGGACTTTAGCTTTGAGCAGGTCCATATAGAATTTGTCTTCGTCTGGTTGCATCTTGCCCAGTATCCGTGACGCCGTTTCGGGACCAACACCTTTTACCTGCATTGCGCGAACCGCCTGTTTTCCATAGCTTAAAATCAAATCTGCTTTCCTTCGGGCTTGGCTGAGTTCTTTTAGTTCTTCAGGCGTTAATTCTTTGCCTTCACGCCTACGCACAAGAGCATCGCAAAGATGCGTTTTGTCTTGTGATCGATAAAGCGGCGCCAGTAGCTCCGAACCGCATTTTCCGCATTTTGGCTGTTCAGGGAGATCCTTGATTTTTTCGTGAATTTTCCACTCCCCACACTTCATACAGAGCAAAGTTGTTTCCCGTGCATCTATCGCCATTTTGAGTTTGTCGATATTGTTAACTATGACTTTTTCTGGAGCCATCATCTCGGTTACATCAGCAAATTTAGACAGTATATAGTAAGACAGAGGCGTTGGCTTGTCGTAGCTTTGGTAGGTTGTTACTTTTATTTTGCCAGCTTTCACATCGTGCATTATTTGTTTAGCTTTTTCTAAATCAATTTTCTCCATCATGGCTTCCCGTATGGTTTCACGGTAAACGGGCGTATTCTCAAAGTTAGCCTTAAGCTCAGCTTGCCGCTGGTGACTCATGGTTTTGCCGCGAGGCAGCACACCGAAGCGTTCAGCCACAGACTTCATCTTGTAACCGAAAGGAAATTTTGCTTCCAGATACTTCTTAAAAGCAAAATCAACGGCTTCATCATTTAAGCCGAAAAGTGTTTGTGGCAACTTGGAGATTTCCTGTTTGTTTAGTTTCCTTGGTGCCTCTATGAGGATTCGGTAGCCATCTGTCCACCATCCTGTGATAACTTCAGTTTCAGAGAGGACGCTGTCAAAGATTCCGCCCAAAGTCTTGTTAACTAACTCTCCAAAACAAGCATGTACCACAATGTATCGGTCATATAGTTCTATGACGACGTGGTCTTCTGTTGGCAGGGGGGCATTCTGTAAAATTTGTTCATTGACTTCGCTTATGGCGTTTAACATGCTGTCTTTGTCTGAGCCTAATTCTTTGGCCAAAACCTCTGCGGCAACTCCAATATCCCCTGTTTCTTTGAGGACCTGGGCGATCCTTTTTCTGTTTTGTCCTGTCTGCTGGGCAATGTCAAAGGGCACCGGCAAGATTTCTCCATCCCACCCTGGCACAGACGCAAATGGGTCCTCAGATGGTATGACGTGTACTGTTCCGGTTTCTTCTTCGATTTGTACGATGCGCCAGACCTTGCCTTTCATTATGAAGTTTAAGCCGACTCTGGCGTGGAGTGCCATGAATTCGTCGCCCAAAGTGCCGATTTTGCGATCGTTGATCACGTTTATGACTGGGTATCTGCGCTCGTCAGGAATCATTGATAGGTTGCTATAGTAGTAAACGCGGGTTTTGCGTGTTTTGCTCAAAACTTCTTCGTCTTCGTCGAATCTTAATTGGTTGAGGCTTTCTAAAAAGTGTATCAGGTCTAGTAACTCTTTTTTCCCGATTTTTCGGTAAAGGTAGGATTTGTGGATTATGCGTGTTAGTTCTGTTAGGCTTATTTCTTGTTGATCCATAAGTAACCCGGCTATTTGATGTGCCAAAACATCTAGTGCGCCTTCATGCATTGGGACGGGTTCGATGAGGTTTGCTTGGGCGTTCTTTATAGCTGCCAATGATTCGAGGGCATCGTCGGGGTAAACTGTGATTATTATTCCCTCAGACTCTCCTCCTAAACTGTGACCGCTTCTTCCCACCCGCTGGATTAGGCTGTTAACTTGGCGAGGAGACATGTATTGAATCACCAAATCCACCTGTCCAATATCTATACCTAGCTCCAGTGTGCTTGTGCAGATGATGGCTTTGAGTTGGCCATTCTTGAAGGAGTCCTCAATTGTTATCCTTTCCTCTTTAGAAATCGAGCCATGATGCACCGCTAAATCTTCTCTGTTGAGTTGAGCAAACTTGTGACCCAAAACTTCTGCCATCGTGCGGCTATTAACAAAGATGAGTGTGGAATTATGCGAATCGACTAACTCAAGTATACGCCGAATTCTCGAAGCAGCTTCTGGAGAGGTATCAAGTTTTCCAGCTAATTCAAAATCTTTCTCGATGGGAGAGGGGTTCTCAACGTTGTAGCGGTATCTCTTTTCCGCTGATGCTGGGATGATGCTGATTTTTCTGCGTGTTCCAACAAGGTATTTGGCGATTTCATGTGGGTTGCCAATTGTTGCTGACAGGCCTATTCTTTGAAATTCCTTTCCCGTAACCATTTGTAAGCGTTCGAGTGCAATGGATAATTGTGCTCCCCTCTTGCTAGATGCTAAATCGTGAACTTCATCAACGATTACATATTCAACGTTTTTTAGGTGTTTACGCATCTGTGAGCCTGGAAGAATCGCCTGGAGCGTCTCAGGTGTAGTGACAAGCATCTGCGGAGGTTTGAGGGCTTGTTTTCTTCGAATTTTCATCTCAGTATCTCCATGGCGAACTTCAACAGTTATGTCAAGTTGCTGGCTCCAAAAAGTTAACCGCTTAAACATGTCGCGGTTCAGCGCTCTAAGCGGCGTAATGTAAATGATTTGTATACCTTTGCGATCTTGGTTTTTCTGTTCAACTAGTTTTGAGAAAATTGGCAAAAGAACTGCTTCGGTTTTTCCGGTGCCAGTGGGAGCAATCAAAAGTACGTTCTTGCCTTCCAAAATAGGCGGAAAAGCCAACGTTTGCGGCAGAGTGGGTGCGGAGAAGCCGAGCTCTTTTAAGGCTTTGCGGATTGGTTTTGCGAGTAATTCGAAAACAGAATTGGACTTTTCAATTTGCATTTTATTCTGCTTTTAAGTTACGGTAAAACGTTTATTTTAACTCTTTAGCACAGGCAAAGCGATTTTCTTACTTAAACGGCTCTTTTTGAATAGATCTTTAATTAAAACGCTTGAAGATCTCTGTAACGATTTTTTATTTTTGGTAAGGTTTAATGTAGTGTAGGAGTTAAAGTAAATTGTAGCAGAAAGTTAAATTTTTAATTGTGTCCTTCCTATGTATTTTCGGGTCCTTGAAAAACGGTCTAGCAAATTCGGAAAACTCTTCGGAGAAAAAGCATTTGTCTAACAAAAAAACTCTTGCTGGACGCAAAGCACATTGAAAATGACCCTGAAATCACAGCTGTTATAAACAAACGAATAAAAGATATCGATTCAAAACAGGAATGCCAATAAACATAAGTTGCTTCCAAACAAAAAATTTTAGGGTTTGCCTGAATTAAGTAGAAGCGAAATGAGAAAATCCTTCTCTATTAAACCAAAAGCGCCCTTTTTGGCAGAGAACTCGTCGAATTTTTTTACGCCGTCGGGTTTCAAATTTGGCGAAGCAATTGAGAACGGTACGGGTTCTCTTGAGTGTGTTCCTGTTTTGATGGGGGTTGGGTGGTCTGGGAGGATTGCGATTGCGTATGGTTCACTTAAGCCTTTGAGGATTCTGCCCAGCAACCGTTTATCTAAATCCTCAATAGTTTTCACTTTCAACTTATAGTCTCTGCAATGTCCAGCTTCATCTGGTGCTTCAACGTGGACAAAAACCAAGTCATTAGTTGTAAGCGCTTTTAGTGCAGCGTCTGCTTTGCCTTCATAATTCGTGTTATCCAAGCCTGTGGCGCCTTGCACATTAATGATTTCCATGCCAGCGTAAGTTCCAATGCCCTTCACCAAATCAACCGCGGATATGACTGCTGATTTTATACCGTATTTTTCTTTGAGTGTTGGCATGGAGGGTTTTTTGCCGCCGCCCCAAGGCCAAATCAGATTTCCCGGGTGTTTGCCAGCTTTTTCTCTTGCAACGTTAACTTGGTGAGACCGCAGAACTTCTCTGGACCCCTCGATTAAATCCCTGAGCATTTGTGATACTTTTTCCGCTTCTGGCGATTTTGCTTTTGGCAAAACATCGGAAACCGCAATTCCCCTGGCGTCGTGCGGAGGTGTGCATTGAATGCGCTCTGGGTTTGGAAAATTGCGCAGAATCAAAAAATGCCTATAATCTAAACCTACACAAAACTCGATTTCGCCAGGTTTTTCAAAAGCTTTTCGTATAGCTGCAATTAACTGTGATGCTTCGTCAGTTGTAATGTGCCCGGAAGAATAATCAAGGATTGCCCCATCTCTTTCTGTTATTAAGTTGCATCGGTAGGCTGCATCATTTTCTGCAAGTTTTATGCCTCTTGAAGGCGCCTCTAAGGGTCCTCTTCCAGTGCAATATTTTGTTGGGTCGTATCCCAGTACTGAACATATTGCCGCGTCGGATCCTGGGGTTAATTCGTCTGGAACAGTCTTGATTAAGCCGCTTCTGCCTTTTGCAGCTATAGAATCCATGTTTGGTTTATAAGCTGCTTGAAGCGGGGTCTTATTTCCCAGTTCTGGCACTTGGTAATCCGCCATGCCGTCTCCGACAACGAGTAAATACTTCATTCAACTAATGCTCCTGTTTTTTAATAATCTATTACTGCTTTTATTATTGAAGGTGAAGTTGATTATTATTTCACAAGATAATGCAAGCGTATATTTATCTATCACTAAGTACCGCCCAGAATCTATTGGTTATTCACTTTTAGATATTCTGCAAACCAAGCAAGCGGTTGTGATTGCTATGATACAACAGCAAATCTATTTAAGAAAACAACTCACCATTAGTTAATCTAAAGAAATATCCAGGAGAATTTTATAAATGCTCGAAGGATGGGAATGGATAATCATCGGTGTAGTTGCAATCGTCATTATCATGTGGGGTCCAGCAAAGATTCCACAGTTTGCGCGTGCATTAGGACAAGCTAAAGGTGAGTTCAGCAAAGCATCAAAAGAATTCAATAACGCTGCTTTAACAACTGAAAACTCTCCAACACCAGCTCCACAAGCCGCACATGCTGCTCAACCAACACCTGCAATCAAAACAAAAGATGAAATGCTACTTGAAACAGCCCAAAAACTAGGCATACCTACTGAAGGAAAAACAAGAGAGCAACTATCCGAAGAAATATCCATAAAAGTGAAAATTTTAGGCGCCGAATAATGGCTTCTACAGCCTTTATTTTTTCTTGGCTAAAAACAACGGAGTCCCTAAAAATTTCTCTGCTCAATACGAGAAAAGAACTGTAGGGGATTCTATTTTTCCTTTCCAAAATTTAATAATTAAAGAAGCTAATCCGGAACATTGAGAGTTAATTGACATGCCAGAAACAAAAAATTTCTTTGAAGGATTTTGGGGTCACGTTACGGAATTCATAAAACGTATGAAGATAGTTCTGGCAGTTTTTGTGGTTTCACTTTTTATCCTGCTTATTCTTCCCGGAAACTCGGACTTTTTTGCAACAACTGATAATTACAAGCCCTTGATGTCAGTGATTTTAACATACATCGCTGCCATGTTCTTGCCGGCGGGAACACAGCTATTCGCTACCTCAATGTCCGACCCTATAACATTATATGCTTATGCAGCCTTGGTTTTCGCAATCGGCATAACCTTGCCAATATTTGCGTATGAGGCTTACAAATTCATTGATCCAGCCCTGTATCCACATGAAAGAAAATCAATTTTTCCATTTGTTTCAGTAGTGACCGTTCTTTTCGTATTTGGCGCTATTTTTGGCTTTTTCTTTTTAGTGCCCCAGTTTATTCAAGGGTTCGTTCCCTTTTACACTGCTGTTAATGCAATGGAAATATTTCCGATAATGGATTTTTACAACACAATTTTCTTCACAGTTATAATAAGCGGAATTATCTTTATGATTCCAGCTTTCTTTGTGATATTAGTCCGATTTGGTATATTGCATACAAAAACAATTACCAAGCAACGAAAGTACATTTACGCTGGGCTTGCAATCGCTGCCATGTTAATTTCGCCGGGCGCAACGCCTCAAGGAGACTTATACTTGTTTTTGGCTCTACTTGCCTTAATTGAGGTAAGCGTTTTTGTAGGCAAAAGATACGAACACAAATTAGGTACTGCTGACACTCAATCTCTAATATCGAAATGGTTTAATCCTCCCGCGTGCAAGTTCTGTCATTCAACAATAGAAGAAAACCAACGTTACTGCCCTAAATGCAAACGGTATCTTGGATTTTAAAGAAAAAAATTTGCAAAAAAACAGTTTAACAAGAAATAACAAAATTGACCTGATAAAATGTGACTGTATTTGTGCAACAACAAACTTTCAAAAGGAGCAAGCGCTAATCATGTGGCAAGTGATATTTAGATTGTTTAAAAAAAAAATCAGAATCATAGTTAACATACTTATTATTTCAGCCTTGTTAGGTTCTGGGATAGTTACCTTAACCAATGGTCAAATGACCACGAAACCGTGTGACTCTTGTGGAATGAATGTTGATGCAATTGGTCAAGCTCGATACAAGATTGTTGATGCTGCGGGTAACCAATATGTTGCATGTTGTCCAGTTTGTGCTCTCAAGCTTCTCAAAACTTATGGAGAACTTAGTATCACATCCTTCTGCGATCTAAATGGCCCAACTTATCCAATAACCATAAACGCCAAACAGTATGGTAGCGTTCTGACAGTAAATCCCCAGAATGCGGTTATCATTCTTGGTGGTGGATGCACAAAAAATAGATTAGTCTACAATTCTGCAGCCGCAGATGCATTGCTTGCATCCCCAAACAATGGTGCTTCACAATGGCTATCACCAATGACCAACGCCACGGTTCTTCCTAATGCAACTCGCATAGGGATAGCTCAAGCAGTATTGCAATTCGGTGGAGGAACAACTTCTGTTTGCGAACAATGCGGAATGAGTGTAGATGTTACTGGTCAAGCGAGGTTCAAAATTTTTGACGCTACTGGTACGACCCACATTGCTTGTTGCCCCGTATGTGCTCTTAGACTTCAAAGAACTTATGGGGACATAAATATTACATCTTTTTGCGATTATTATGGACCTAGTTATCCAATTTCTATAATTTCCAAAAACAATGGAACTGATGTTATAGTCAATCCCCCAGATGCCCTGATCATCACTGCTGGAGGTTGCACTAAGAATAGAATAGTATACAATTCTTCAGCAGCAGACGCTTTGCTTGCACCACCAAACAATGGTACCTCAAAATGGCTCTCACCTTTAAGCAACGATACCGCAAATGCAAATCCAACAATATTAGGCGTCGTTCAAGCAGCTCTTATCAATGGAATAGGATTGCCATCTCCTACACCCACTCCCTCCGCAACATCGAGTATTTCGCCATCAGTTTCTCCAAAAACATCTCCATCTTCTTCACCAACTGTTATGCCAACATATTCACCAAATCCAACTGCAATAAATGGAGCAATTCTTGAATGCGAGGCCTGCGGAATGGATGTAACCCCCGAGTCCCAAGAACGATATAAAGTAACTGATGGTATCGGAAATGTTCATTATGTTGAATGTTACATGTGCGCGATGCAGCTTATCAATGATTATGAAACATTGCATATTGAAACTTACTGTGACTGGTACGGACCAAACTACCCGATAACAGTCGATACTTCTAACTATGGAGCCGTAGTTAATGTTAATCCATCAACTGCGATATACCTTCGTGGAGGAAGTTGCGTTACAGCTCGAGCCGCATATAACCAAACAGCAGCTGACAACCTACTCGCCAACGGGTACTCCCAATATACCTCCCCAGAACAATTATACGCATTGCCCTCAACAACTCAGGTCAAGTTGGTTACCGAAGCAATAAGTACTTGGTATGCGCAAGCAGATGCAACTGCAGCACCTACCACTCTGACATTTGTCATAGCTTTGGTTGCCGGTGTTGTCATCATTGCAGGCTCAATCTTCGCGTACAAGAAACTGAAACGCTAATAAATTAAGCAATTCAGAGACTACGGAGAAAAATTAGAATGATCGTAAACCTTTATGTAGCAGTAGACTTAGCCATAGCTCTGTTCGCATTAGCCGTAGGTTGCTTTGCTGGTCTCAAAGCATATAAAGTAGAAGCGGGCATAAAAGGAGCATCCACCGACCAGCGCTATGAGCTAGAAAAAGATTTCTACTTAGTCTCAACTGTTGGCTGGATGACACTTGGAACTCGAATTCTGGCAATTCCTCTATTCTGGATCACTGTCGTATCTTTAATTCCCTCCGTTCCAGGTGCAATGTGTGAATTTGGTGTTTTTCAAGCAGGCGCACCTTGGTCTTGGGCAGACTTGGGCTTGAAGTTTTTCACTATGTTCGCATTTGGAGGTTGGCTTTTCTTTGACGTTATGAACCGAAAACTTAAAGGAACTCCATTGATGAGTTCGCTCTCACGCGGTTTCGTTTTACTTATGCCACTTTTGTTTATAGATGCCTTGTTGGACATCTCTTTTTTCGGTGGGCTAAAGCCCTTAGTAGTTCCATGCTGCATGGTTATTTACTCGAATACGGCACCGGGATTATTTAACATCGGATGCCCCTTCTGCTTCATAACTTACCAGTATCCTCTCCTTTGGGGCGTTATCGCTGCATATTCAGTTTCAGCAACATTAGTGATCTGGAGCTTTCTGTTTAGACGGTTTTCAAACAAAATGTCTGGGGTTCAAGAAATTCCGACGCTAATGCGAAAAGTTCTGCTTGCATGCATTATTTTAGCTGTTATTGGCACTGTATTGTTGATGTTGCAGATTCAATTGGGAGCTTTTAACAATGTTTGAAATGCCAACCCTGAAGTTAGCTATTTTTTCCAATTCGTTAAGTACTTTTGAAATCTTAATTGGGGGATTTTATCCCTGAACCTTAGAAAAGTCTTTGTGATTGAAATTGCGATAGTGATAATTGTTATTGTTTTTGTTATGGTTTTTGTAGAAATTACTCCTTACCTTGCAGCTTCAAGTCAAACTGGTCAAATCGGTGTTTTCAACCAAAGAGAATACGCAAAAGAAACCGTGACGCTCTCGCCTGGTCAAAGAGCAAGTTCAAAGTTTAACTATACAACTTATGATCCAGCCATTCTCGTAGTTGACTTAACGTTTCAGGATTGGCAAAAGGCAGGAACTCTATCCTTGTACTGCAACGGCATACATATCGTATCTTTTGAGGCAACACCCAACAATCCTTACGTCGAATTAACCACAGTAACCTTTTCGGGTTATGATTTAGTGAAGCCGCCTCCACCAAAACTCGCAATATCTTTCGCATTTGCTTACGGAAATGAAGTATCGTTTGTTTCACCTGAAGGAAACGGATACCAAGGTACCTTTACTTATCAAATCAATATTCGAGGAAGCAGATAAAAATGAAGACAAAATTAATGATTTATGCAATCGCAATCTTGCTTGCCTTTGTTTTTTGTTCCTGCATCTTAAGCGAAATTTCTTGGACAATTAAAGAGAACAATTCAGACCCTTTACGACAATTGATAGGGTTGCCATCCGTAGCTGTTGGAAATCTTAGTCCTTCAGCAAGAAATCCGGGGGTCGAGTTATTGTGCACAGGACTTTACGATGTGCCTGGAGGTTACTGCTATTATTTCTCTATGGGTGTGCCATATATTAGTTTCAAGATGGCGTCTAACTTTACAGTGACTGGCAATTTTACAGATGGTGGAAAATGAAATGAAACGGTTTAAAAATCTTTTAAATTACGCCTTGAACTGCATCCAAAGATATAGGTTAAGAACGGCGGTTATACTCATTTGTCTCACTGTTGCAGCCTCTGCCTTTTCCGCTGTTGCATTCATGTCAGATGGTCTCATGAAGGAAGGTTCTCTGAGCTTAAAGTACGCTCCTGATTTAACAATTCAGGGAATACAAGCCGGAAGACAAACACTAATCTCGACCTACTATGTGAATCACATTCTGGGAGTTGCCCCTGGAATTAGTGGAATCTCAGAAAGAATTTGGGGATATGGAAATATTGGAAACACTCTTGTTGTTGTCGTTGGACTTGACATAGGCAACTCTGCTACAGTTAATCAGACAACGCCTCAACTTGGCGCCTCTATAATAGATCAGAAGGCTGCTTACCCTTTAGAGTCAGGACACTTTCTTGATCCACAGTCGAATGAAACGGTGGTTATTGGAAAGGGTGTGGCTGAATTGCTGGGGGCAAGTGTTGGAACTGAGCTGTCGATACTAACTGAGTCCAATGAAATCAAGCGATACATAGTTGTCGGGATATTCAACAGCGAATCCAGCATCTATAACGCAGACACGATTCTTATGAACCTTAACGCTGCCCGAGACTTCTTTAATATACCTGACGACAAAGTAACCGATTTAATGGTTTATGTGATTCCCGTAGACACTGAAACAAAATCCTCTTTAGTTAACTTGGTAGCTCGACAGATAACCGAGTTGCCAAACTGCCGTGTGGTAACAAAAGATGTTCTTCTTAAGGCTCAGGAAAAAACATACGGTGACAGATCTGGGTTTTTCTCAATTGTGTGGTATGTAATTTTAATCTCAGTGGCGATAATTGCTTTTAACCAAACCGTTGTTGTTGGACATGAGTCAAAATTTGAAGTTGGGCTGCTCAAATCTCTTGGGTTTTCCACATCCGACGTCATTCAAATTCGGCTGATAGAAAGTTTAGTACTAGGCGCTTTGGCAGGTGCCTTAGGATTGACAATAGGCATTCTTTTCGATGGTGTTCTTGGTGCCCCCGTATTGAGAGATTTCATGTTGGGGTGGGCTAACCTTTACCCGAGTTTTCCAGTGCCTCTTTTTATTAGCGCCCAAACAGTGCTCTTTACTTTTGCCGTCACTATTGTGCCTCTTCTCTTTGCCACAGTAATACCTTCTTGGCTCAACGCAACTGTTGACCCAGATATTGCCATGAGAGGTGCCCGCGCATGATTGAAGCAATTAACTTAACCAAAATCTACAATCAGGGAAAAAAACATCAGGTTGAAGCCGTAACAGATGCAAACCTAATAGCTGAAAGCGGAGCGATAACTGCGTTAGTTGGACCCAGTGGCTGCGGAAAAACCACGTTGATGAGCATGATTGGACAACTGTTGACGCCTACAAAAGGCAAGGTAATAATCGACGGAGAAAATATCACCTCATACTCTGACAGTTGGAAAGCCTTTTTTAGAAGAAAAAACATGGGCTTCGTCTTTCAACACATCAACCTTCTTCCCAACTTTAACGCATTGGAAAACGTCATGACTCCCCTCATATGCCACGATGTAGACCCAGCAAAATACAAGGAACCGGCTTTAAAGCTGCTTGATCAACTTGGCTTGTCGGAGCGTGCTTACTTTAACGTAGAGCAACTTTCTGGCGGGCAACAGCAAAGAGTGGCTGTCGCCAGAGCTTTGATTACTGAACCGAAAATAATCGTTGCTGATGAACCCTTAACATTTGTAGATGAAGCATCTGCAAAAACAATCACTGATTTCTTCGAAGAGCTAAAAGGGGAAGGAAAAACAATAATGATTTCAACGCATGTTACAAACTTGGCAAAGTTGGCGGATAGAACTTATGTCATCAAAGAAGGAAAAGTAATCGATTCCTTTTAGAATTGAAAATAAATGTTTGCGTTCTGGTTCACAATTTTCTCGTTTTTTGATTAAAAAAAATTCGAGTTTGTTTTTACCTTATAGAATTAGGAATAGACAATTATTGTTGCTTCTTTTAGATTACTTTAACAGAAGGTTCTTGCTAGCAGGCAAAGACTGATTGTTTTGTGTATTTTTTTGTTAAGAAGAATTTTAAAAATAAAAAAAAGAAAAGAAATGATTTTTGATGTCAATTTGTCTTATGTATGTTCTTTGTATTTTTTGGTGGGGATATTTCTTTTCTTGTGTGGAGGACATGGTCTAGATGGTCTGTCTTTCTTCACCGGGGTGTATGGTCGCATCATTTCATTGTCTTCGTGGTCAACGATGTGGCAGTGCCAAACGAAGCCTGGTCCAGTTGTTGGGTCGAACGGGAATTTGTTTTGACCTGCTTTGACCTCATTCACTTTGAATTCCTGTGGGGCAAAACGAACAATTATGCGCGATATTTGTCCTGGCATCATCTTCATCATGTCTTTCCAACCGGTTTCCCATTTTTCTGGCGGTATAATGGATCCTTGCAGGAATGGTGTAACATCTGGGTTTCCTCCGACTGCTCCTGCTTCATTTAGGGTGAAGTAGTCCTCTGGCGGACCGTTAAACGGCTCAAAGATTCCTGATTTGAATGAGCTGTCATAGAGTGCTCTGTATCCATTGGGGTCTACCTCGTCTGTGTCAAAGTTAACTCCAACGTTGAAGTTCTGGCGGTTCATCAGTTGAAATTGAACTAAGTGTAAGTGAATTGGGTGTGCATCAGCTGTTAAGTTAACTATATCCCATTGTTCAGTTGAGCCAACTTCTGGTGTTTCAGACAGGTATCTTCCGTCAACGAGTGTATAGTCGGTGATTGGACTATTACTAGCGTCTGTGCCTTCCCATCTTGTGTTATTCAATATCGGTGCCAAAGGTCCGCCTTCGCCTGAAACCTCGATTAGTGTTATCATTCTGTATTTGTCGATTTTGACTCCTTTTGCAATTCCACCTTTGCCGTCGGCGAGCCGAACTATAGGTTCAGGTGATTTCTTTTTTCCATCTCGTAGGGTCGCATGTTTGTCGGCTGGGTCAAAGCTTGTGTCTTTTTTACCGGTGATTTTGGTTCCAACTTTGAACTTTATTATCTGCCCGACTGTATTGAGGAATTCTTGGCTTGTTGCCGGTCCTGGTCCAGCGTCTGAGCCTGGTCCTCCACCTCCGGTTGGGTAGGGGGTTACTGCGTCATTGGTCATTATGATTTCTGTTCCTGCAACTTTAGCAAAATCTACGATTATGTCTGCGCGTTCGCCCGGAGCAATGAATAATGTGTCTACAAGTACTGGTTTGTCTAACAAGCCTCCGTCTGTGCCAATTATCCAAATTTGTACTCCTGGGATTTTGAGGTTGAAGAAGCGTGCATTTGCGCCGTCCACTATACGGAATCGGTATCTGCGTGGTTCTACGTTTATGTATGGCCATGATTTGCCGTTTACTAGAATTATGTCTCCGAAAAACTCTGGTATCCAATACGGGTGCACGTTGGGGTTAGGTGGTCCACCGTTGAATCCTGCTCCATCGGTTGGCTGGTTAGAGGTTACGGACCAGTTTTGCATGTCTCCTGTGCCGTCTGGGAAGAACAATTGTCCGTTTGTGTCGAACATTTTGTCTTGGATTGCTAACTCGATTTCTTGTGGTCCTGCTGGAAGGTTGAGTCCTTTTCCTGGTTTTCCGGTGTCGTATTCGTCTCGAATTAAGTAGAAACCTACTAAGCCAGAGTACAGGTTAGTTCTGGTAGCTCCCAGAACGTGGTCGTGATAGAAGAGAGTTGTTGCTTCTTGACCGTTTGGGTAATAGTATTTTTGGTTTGTTCCTGCAGTCCATGCTGGTCCTCTAAGTGTGTATCCTTTTGTGAACCAAGCATCTGGTCCTCCATCCGATGATGATGGTACTTCTCCTCCGTGAAGATGTGTTACAACTGGAATTGGACCCTTATACGGTTCTGGTAGTCCCTCGGGTTGTTGTCCTGGTATAGCATTAGGGAGTAATTGGTTTTGTGGATCTGCCCAATGTATAGTTTGATCTACGGTTATGTATTGTTGCAGTTTAGATGTAGTGTTGTCTAAGCTGTTGACGTAGGTGACGTTTACTGGTACATTTTTTTTGGCTTCTATTGTGAAAGCTGGATAATTTGGACCTGACGTTGACACGCCGTTGTTTACAGCGTATCCCCAAACATATGAGCCGTTTTTGTAGGGATCAGCTAATGCATCGTAGAATGTCCCTGGCAAGATTTTCTGTTGCAACTCGAGATTGTCGATTGTCAATTTTTTGTGTATCATCGCATTGACTCTGGCTCCAACGAAGGTCGGAACAGGATCAATCCATTTGGGTATCATTGCGCCATCAACTGCAGTTTGCGTCACCGTGGGAGATGCACTAACTAAAGGCAATTGTGTTAAACCGAATTTTTGAAGTTTTCCTGACTTATCTAAGCTAGCGATTGATGGTAAGCCTACGGCTAATCCTATTACTGCTGCGCCGCCTGCTATAACACCTGTTTTTAGAAATTTACGTCGCGAAAATTTTTTAGGTTCTTTGTTTGACATAAAAAATCACTTTAAAAAATAATCTTGCTAAGGTATTTACACGCTTGCTTCTATCAAAGTGAACGAACAATTAAACTGTTAAGATAGCTTATTCCATTTCCATGATTTTGAACTAATGTTCGATGATTCGCTATCATAGCTGTGGTTGTTGAATAACAGTCACAATCTCTTTTATTGTAACTTAGGCGTATGGTTAATTAGAGACTTCAAAATGAAGCGGTATACTTGTGCAGAAATTCAAAGCTGTATAATTACATCTGCGTGTAACTCGGGTAATTAAGGGCTTGATTTGAAAAAAATAAAACTTGAATTAGCAAAGTTTCCTTCGATAATAACATGTATTTACTGGATTAATCCGCTATGAGATGGCTAATAGAAACCAAAACGTGTAAGGCAATTTTTCTAGTTGCACTTTTTCTTGTTATTTGCTTGCCCGACTTGGCATTTGCGGAATCTTTGTATCCAGTGCATGAAAGGTCAGCGCAAACTTTGTTTCATTTAAACAGCTCACACGGCAACTCCTCCAAAAAAGCAGACCCTCTTGCAACAACCTCTCCTACTGGGCTTTCTCCTACTCAAATTCGAAAAGCTTACAATCTTCCCTCAACAGGCGGCTTGGGAACAATTGCGATAATCGACGCCTACGATTGCCCCACCGTACAAAATGACTTCATAGCCTTCAGCAATCAATATGGATTACCAACCACGAATTTAGAAATTCATAAAATGCGCCCCAACATTGCTGTGGATGCAACTTGGGCACTGGAAATCTCGCTTGATGTTCAGTGGGCTCACGCCATAGCTCCAAATGCCCGAATACTCTTAGTTGAAGCCCAAAGCAACTCTTTAACAGATCTTTTCGCCGCCATAAACTATGCTGCCCATCGTCCAGATGTAGTAGCTGTCTCAATGAGTTGGGGCACATCCGAGTTCCCAGACCAAAACACCTATGATTCCTACCTTAACAGTTCTAATGGCAAAGTGTTTTTTGCAGCTACAGGTGACAATGGTGCAGGAGTAATTTATCCTGCAACCTCGCCAACCGTAGTTGCAGTAGGAGGTACCCACCTTAACTTTAATCCTGATGGAACAGTAGCTTCAGAAACAGGTTGGACTGGAAGTGGCGGCGGCTTAAGCATTTATGAAAATGAGCCTCAATATCAATTAACCTACAACATTTCGGGTGCAAACGGTAAACGTGCAATACCCGATGTCTCATATAATTCTGATCCTGCATCAGGCTATTCAGTCTATGATACCACAACTTATCAGGGTCAAATAGGCTGGTTCACGGTGGGTGGAACTAGTGCTGCTTCACCACAATGGGCTGCTATACATTCCCTTGGGTTGTCTGCTTCAAATAATAACTTTTACCAAGATGCAAAATCAAGTAATCCTGCCTCTTTCTTTAGAGATGTTACCAGTGGATCAAACGGAAACTTTTCAGCCGCTATTGGTCACGATCTCGTGACAGGGTTAGGTAGCCCTCTAACATGGAATTATACTATAGGTGGTGGACTCGAATATACAATCTCAGCTTCTCCAAATGACTTAACCCTAAAAAATGGGGCTTTCGCCACATCGAATCTGACACTAACATCACTCAACGGTTTTAATGGAGCAGTTTCACTTTCTGCAACAACCCTCCCTGGATGGACAGCTACATTTAACTCCTTATTCCCAAGACTTGAAGCCGAAGGAACAAATTCCGTAATGATTACGCTAACTTTACCTCAGAGTGCTAAGGCTGGAACTTACTATGCCACAATCGTCAGCACCTCCAATTCGTTAAGACATAATGTTTCCTTAACAGTAAATGTCCAAACAATACCTTCTCCACCTACAAACCTTAGCACAGCACGGAACTTGCAAATTTCCTTAGGCTGGTCCGTGCCCCTTGACAATGGAGGACTACCAGTAATAAGCTACAATATCTACCGAGGAATAGATGGGCAAACTAAAACAAAAATTGCTACAATAAGTGGTAATTTAACCCAGTATCTCGACACCTCTGCTGCTACCGATCAACCATACCAGTATCAAGTCACCGCAAACAATTCAATAGGAGAATCTACTCCTTCAAACGATGCAATAACACCCCAGTTAGGAACATTAAGCTTAACCGTGAACACCGACCGACCACGTTATGTTAAGTGGTCTTACGTTTTTCTGAACATCACATTTACTGATGGATCTACTGGAATTCCTCTTCATGATGCTTTAGTTGACGCAACGGTTACTGACCCATATGGGCGTATTGTTTGGTCAAATAATGGTGTAACCGATAATAGCGGAAAAATCCAGTTTGTTTACAAGTTGGTTTTTGATGCTCAAATGGGAAATTATTTTGTATCTGTTTCTGCATCACTTAATGGGTATATAGTAGGAACTGGACAGTCTACTTTCTTTAGTTTAGCTTAGAAACAAGCTTTATCTTCCGAGTTAAAATGCTTCTTTTTCTGCTATCGTGAGATAGATAATATGATGTTGTCACCTAACAGTCACATATTTTAATATGCATCATAGCTTGAATTAAAATGGGTTATATTATATGCCTAGTAACCAACCAATGGATAGTTCGGGAAATAGCAAACCTAAAACTAAATTTGTTAAAACAGCTACTATCGCGCGAGGAGCAGAAAGAATAGGTCCTCAAACGGAACAGAGCGATAGGCGCACCGATAAGATATTATCGGGAAAAATTTCAAGACGTACATTTGTTAAAGTTGCCGCCGGCGGAGCAGCTGTCGCCGGTTTAGTTCTAGCAGCTCCACAGCTTATTGGAAATCTTCCATCATCCAAAAAAAGTAATAATGCCAAACTGAACTATAAAGGAAAAATAACCGCTGAGCAAAAGAAGACGGCTGCAGCTGCCCGACCATTAGCTACAACTGTTCAGCCCACAGTTGTCCCTACACCAGGAGGAACTCCTGACTACTTTGGGACAACTCCAAACTATGCCAACAGTCCACTACCAACTGTTGGTACTACAGTCTCAACCACAGTCTTCCTAACTGGTTTTACAGTTACAAACGGGGGAAGTGGCTACACCACACCAACTATTATTTTGACAGGCGGAGCTGGAACTGGCGCAACAGCTATCGCCCGAGTTTCTGGAGGCGTAATAACAGTCTTAGTTCTTACAAATCCTGGTACAGGTTATACAAGTGCTCCAACCGTTACGATTAGAGATCCAAGTCCAAGAGCAAGAGGTGCCGTAGCAACTACAACAGTTAGCACTAATACATCAGTTGCTATTACTGGGGGCATTCGAAAATTCATCGATTCCCTTCCTGGTCTTGGGGCAGGAGGAGCAAACAATCTAGGCAAGTATATTCCAATAGCTGTTGCTGACAGAACAACGTACCCAGGATCAGACTATTACATTATTCATCTGCGACAATATACTGAAAAGATGCATACGGACTTACCTCCCACTACGTTGCGAGGCTATGTACAGGTTAACAATGCTGGTGCGGATGTTGCTCCAATTCACTATCTTGGTCCATTAATTGTTGCATCGAGAGATCGCCCGGTAAGAATTAAGTTTGTTAACCAACTTCCTACAGGTGCTGGTGGCAATCTTTTCATACCATGTGATACAACTTACATGGGTGCTGGCGCAGGACCTAATGGAGGCAACTACACACAGAACCGTGCCACTTTACATCTGCACGGTGGAAACACAATCTGGATAAGCGATGGAACTACTCATCAATGGACTACTCCTGCAACTGAAAATACTCCTTATAAAAAAGGTGTTTCGGTAAGAAACGTGCCTGATATGGATAGTGGAGTTGAACCCGATGGTACTCTAACATTTTTCTACAGCAACCAACAAAGTGCCCGACTAATGTTCTACCATGATCACGCATATGGAATTACACGCCTTAACGTTTACGCGGGAGAAGCTGCAGGTTATTTACTTACAGATCAAGTTGAAACAGACTTCATTAATGGGACTAACACTTCTGGCGCTAATCCAACAAATGCAGTAGTTCTACCTGGCTTAGGGATTCCTTTAGTTATTCAAGACAGGTCTTTTGTTGATGCTACAACTATAGCCGCTCAAGATCCAACTTGGAACTGGGGCATTACACCTCCAACTCCACACACAGGTGATTTGTGGTTCCCTCACGTTTACATGCCTAATCAGAATCCTTATGATATGACTGGTGCAAATCCTTGTGGCAGATGGGATTATGGACCTTGGTTCTGGCCTCCATGGACAGTACAACATGGACCTATCACAAACCCATACTATAATCCTACGGCTGCGCCTTGGGAGCCGCCAGTTATTCCGGGAGTTCCAAATCCATCCGGTACACCAGAATCATTCATGGATACACCAATCGTCAACGGAAACGCTTACCCATATGTAACAGTTCAGCCCCAAATCTACAGATTCCGAGTCTTAAATGCATGTAACGACCGATTCGTAAACCTACAATTGCACCAAGTCAGCAGCATCGTAAACACAATCAACATCGTTTCAGGAGGAAGTGGATATTCATCAGCTCCACTTGTTACCATTACAGGCGGTGGAGGACGAGGTGCACTTGCAACAGCAACAATAACAGCCGGAGTCGTAACAGCCATTACCCTTACAAGCGTGGGTAGCGGTTACACAACAGTTCCAACAGTGACTATTTCGGCTCCCACAGGTGGAGGGGGAACAACTGCAACTGCAACAGCGGCAATTTATACAGGTCTGACTGAAGTTGGTATGCTTCCTGCAAATGCAGGTGAGTGGCCAGCTGACTATCCAACACCAGATGCTAGATCAGGCGGTTTTCCAGATCCAGAACTTAGAGGACCTGCCATAATCCAAATTGGAACTGAAGGAGGTTTCCTCCCAGCTCCTGCCTTAATAACTAATAGACCAGTAGGCTATGACTACAACCGCAGAAGTATAACAGTATTGAACGTCTTGGAGAAAGCATGCTTCTTAGGACCCGCTGAACGAGCAGATATAATAGTTGATTTCACAAACTTTGCAGGTAAAACACTTATCTTATATAACGACTCACCCGCACCGGTGCCAGCATCCGACCCACGACTTGACTACTTCACAGGTAACGGGGACCAAACATCTACTGGAGGAGCTCCGAATACAATTGCAGGTTATGGTCCTAACACGAGAACCATAATGCAAATACGTGTAGCCGCCGGTCCATCCTCAACAGCGCCTCCTAACGACTATAACCCAGCAACTTTAGCTGCACTTCAGACAGCATTAGCAAATGCTTTCCGGACTTCTCTGGACACTATAATTGTCCCTCAAGCACCCTACAACGCAGCTTATAATGGCAACTTCCCAGCTGGTATATCAGCTTACGCAACAATCCAAGATATAACTCATACTTTTACCCCAATAGGTCAAACTGTACCAATCACCATGCCTTTACTTCCAAAAGGTCTTCACGAACTTTTCACAAACGACTATGGAAGAATGAACGCCATACTCTCCTACGAAATACCTAATACAAATGGAACAGTTCAGACAACAATAATACAAGCGTACATTGACCCGCCAAATGAAATAATGGGAAACTCGGATCCTGCAACACCAATTGGATCATTAAACGACGGAACACAACTTTGGAAATTTACTCACAACGGAGTGGATACTCATGCTATGCACTTCCACCTCTTCAATGTGCAAATCATAAACCGCGTTGGTTGGGATGGGGCCATAAAACCTGCTGATCCTAATGAGCTTGGTTGGAAAGACACTGTTCAAATGAATCCGCTCGAAGACATTATACTTGCACTGAGACCAATTGCAGCTAACAATCATAATTTCAAAGTTCCAAACAGCGTTCGACTATTAGACCCAACACAGCCACAAGGGGCAACAATGGGTTTCACGAACATTAACCCATTAGGAAACCCTGTCACGGTAACGAATCTTCCTACAAACTTTGGCTGGGAATATGTTGATCACTGCCACTTATTGGGTCATGAGGAAAACGACATGATGCGACCTATGTGCTTAGCTATGCCACCGGACGCACCTACCAACTTAACCAGAACAATAGTTGCGGGAGGCGTACGATTAAACTGGACTAACAATGCAATAAACGCAACCGGTATTACAATTGAAAGGGCAACCAACTCGGCATTCACAGCTAATCTGGTAACTTTCACTCCAACATCAGCAACAGCAACAACATATACTGATACCACTGCTGGTTTAGGATTAACCTACTACTACAGAGTAATGGCCTCAAACACTGTTGGCACAACGGTTGTAGCTGGTTACCCATCAATGACTGTAAACTCTCCACCATCTAACACGGTAACCGTCTAAGGTGATTGCAATGACTGGAAAAATAGTTTCTAATCATTTTTCTCTCCCAAAAAATTCTTATTTTTTTAAAACAATAAATAACAAAAATAAAAATTCTAACCAAGTCCAAAGTTTGGAGGTTTCTAAAATATCAAAAAACAAACTCTTAAAGATATTCACGGTATTTTCCGTGATAGGACTGCTTTCATTAGCAATTATGGCGAGCCCCGCATCAGCGCTTATTTCCCAAAATACAAAAGCCTGGTACTGGACAAGCGACACCAACGCCGTTTCTATTGCAACAGGCGATGTCAATAATGATACTGTAGCAGAAATTGTCACTGCCGGATATTACAGTGATGGCATGCGTTATAATGGACAGGTAGCTGTTTGGAATGCTTCAAACATGGCTCTGGAAAATATCAAAGCTTGGTACTGGACCAATGATACTCAAGTAGCTTCTGTTGCTATAGGAGACGTAGATGGTGATGGCCTAAATGAGATAGTCACTGGGGGCTCATACTTTGACGGCACACGTTGGGTAGCCCAACTATGCGTATGGAACGGTTCTAATATATCTCTTAAAAATGTCCAAACTTGGTATTGGACTGGTGATACTCAAATCTCATCCGTTGCCGTTGCTAACATTACTCAAGGTGCTTTCTTAGACATTATTACAGGTGGCGCTTACTTTGATGGTACTCGTTGGGTTGCGCAGTTAGCCACATGGAACGGGGTAACTTTGGCCCTTGAAGGAGTAACTGTTTGGTACTGGACCCAAAGTACTTACATAAACTCTGTTGCTGCTGCCGATATTAGCGGAACTGGCGTCGTAAGCATTGTTACAGGCGGGAGCTATTTTGACGGAACTCGCTGGAATGCTCAGTTAGCTGTTTGGAATGGCGCAACATTAGCATTTACTAACGTAGCACCGTGGTTCTGGACAAGCGATACTGAGATTAATGCGGTAGCGCTCGCAAACATAACTGGAGGAACAACTCTGAGCATAATTACAGGCGGAGATTACTTCGATCTAACTCGTTATAACTCACAACTTGCAGTCTGGGACGGAGCTACTTTAGCACTTCAATCAGCGACATCTTGGTTTATAGTGTCAAACACTAGAATTAGTTCCTTAGTTGCAGCTAATTATACTGGCGGTGCGAACTTGGACATCATTATAGGATCAACTTTCAACGATGGGCAACGGAATAATGCCCAAATCATTGATGCGAACGGAGGAACTTTGGCAACAATATCTTCGACGAACTGGTTCGTCACAGCTAACACAGAAGTCAACTCTGTAGCCGTTGCAAACTTTGGCTTAGGCAATCGCATAATTTCAGTCGGATCATTCTTTGACAATACCCGCCAAAATGCGCAAATAACTATATGGGGATAAAATTAATCCCCTATTTTCAATGCCTTACCTGAAGAAAGTTGAAAAAGTTTTTTTTTTAAAACAAATATTTTTCGTTTATAAATTTCTTAATTTTCTTCTCTGCATTTTTTCAAAGATGAATTTTAGGTTTTTTCAATCTAATTTTTTGGTGGATGGTTATTCCAATAAGAGTTATCTTAATTGAATATTTCAAACCAACTTCGTCAGCCGAATTTGAAAGCAGCAATGTGAAAACTGATGCTTCAAAATTTGAAACATTTTGTTAAAAATATTTTCTTCACCATATATGAGTTATTATTAAGACAGACAGATATAACAGAACAAACAAACTCAAAGGTTATCAGAAAATAGTTTACACGGAGCCAGGAAATTGCGTATTCTGTTCTTAACTTATAGGGATTTCATGAATCCTGATGCTGTTGGAGGCGAGTTTTATCTCTGGGAGTTAGCCAGAGGTTTGTCATTTAGAGGGCACCAAATCACTCTTTATTGCAGTAGTTTTGAAGGTTCTGAATCCACCGAAAAGAAAGATGGCGTTGAAATTATAAGAGTAAAAGGTTCTTGGAATTTGCCTTTGAATATTTTTGCCGAGTATTTGAAAAGAGCGCAGGGAACCTTTGATGTTGTAATTGAAGAGGCTATTGGAGGTCAGCGTTTTCCTTACTTCAGTGCACTTTATGTTAAAGAACCATTAATTGCAGTTTGGCATCAAAGGCACGAAAAAATTTTTTTCCAACAATATCCTGTCATAATTGCAGCTTTTCTTTCCTTCTTTGAACAATTCCTGGCCAGAATATATAGAAACCGTGATATATTGACTCCGTCTGAAGGTGCCAAAGTTAAACTGCTTTCATTGGGGTTTAAGAAAAGACAAATTCAAGTTGTGTACGATGGAGTGGGAGCAACTTTTGACAAGATCAAATCAAGCAAAATCAGGGAAAATAATATTATTTGTTTAGGGAAACTGCGAAGATACAAAAGAATTGACCATGCTATAATGGCGATCCCACAAGTAATTAGAAAAACAAACAAACCTTGCAAGCTGGTGATAGCAGGAAAAGTCAGTGAAATTGACAAAGGCTACTTACAATACCTAAAAAAAATAGCTAAAGACCTTGGAGTTTCTAAATATGTTGAGTTCCGCATAAATATTTCGGAACCTCAAAAACTCGAATTGCTACTTCAAGCAAAACTATTAGTTCAGCCTTCACCAATTGAGGGTTTCAGCATAGTAGTTGCTGAAGCGAATCGTTGTGGAACTCCAGTTGTTGCGAGCGATGGAGTCCCAGCTGATGTGTTACGGCACGGTTACAATGGCCTCTCATATCATTTTGGTAGACTGGAAGACATGAGTGATCTTATCGCCAATCTAATCAACGACGATGCCCTTTGGAATAAAATGTCTTGCAATGCTTATGAATGGTCCAACCAATTCACTTGGAAACGCTCAGCTTTAGAACTTGAAGAAATACTAAATAGGATTAACGGAAAAAACAATAAAGAGATAGAATTAACACCCAAATCGGAAAGGTAATTTAGGTGGAAAAGCGATCTGAAACAAAAACAAAAAAATTACTTTGACAATGCAGCTAAACAATGTCAATCCAACGCGGTCTTGGTGCCTGGAGCCTCTAGATTTCGAAATATAATTATTGATAAGGCAATGCGAAAAATGTTGATGCCTACTCTAAAAGGTTTTCAAAACTTCAAGATTCTAGAAGCCGGTTGTGGAGTAGGTCGATGGACAAAAGTAATTTCAGAAAAAAATAGTCTTGTGAGTGTAGATTTATCGAGGTTCATGATAGCACAGGCGAAGGAAAAATGTAAAAACAACTCCTCCTCTTTTGTAGTTGCGGACGTCTCTTATCTTCCGTTTACTGAAAACGCTTTTGACATTGTTCTAACAATAACAGTTTTGCAACACATATTAGAAAACAAAGAACTTATTAGAGCTCTAAAAGGAATTGCATACTGCTGCAAATCTAGAACTGTCATCGTTGAGGAAATGTGGAGCTCTCAGGAAACTTTGTTGGATCAAGTTTACTGCCCAATACACATTGTTCCACTAAAAAGTTATGTAAAATACATGTTAAATGTTAATTTACGTCCAACTGAATTCTTGGGACTTACTCCAGCAATCTTAGCTGTAAATTTAACGCGTTTTCTTGCATCTAGACCGTCAGTTGTTAAGAGCAACTTCACCTTAAAATTTAAGTCCTCAAAGTTGTTATCTGGTGTTGTACATTTTATCATGGGTATTGGTACATTGTCTTCAGTTATAGCTCCAAAGGGAAATTATAATCCAATTTTTTCGATTCACTCAATGTTAATTGCCGAGAAAATTCACAGAAAAAAGATTGAACCACTATGAGTAGCATTAACTTCGAGAAGGCAAATTGTTGAATTTAGCAATAAAAGAAATTCTTGTTCGTTTTTTTGGTAAAAGCAGAAATATCTTACTCTTAGAAATCACGATTTATGCTCTGCTTTTTTCAATCTTTACTATTGTAAGATACTACAGTTTTCATACTTACGCTTATGACTTAGGAACCTACAATCAAGTTCTTCACACAACACTCTTCAACGGAAAGTTACTTTATTCCCCCACTGATTTAATAGCAAATCCCACAGGGAGCCTCTTTGGAATACATTTCAGCCCTATATTCTTCGTCATGCTCCCTTTTTACGCTATTTACCCGAATCCACCTACTCTGCTTGTTATTCAATCAGTAGTGTTGGCGTTAGGTGCTTTACCTCTTTTTCTTTTGGCTTCAATGAGGCTACATAACGAAAGATTGGCGCTTGTCATTGCAACACTCTACCTTTTGAGTCCATTGGTTCAGGGAGTAAATTGGTATGATTTCCATCCAGAAGCTTTTCTTCCACTATTTTTCTTATCTGCCCTATATTTTTTTGATGTGAAAAATAAATTTGGTTACTTTGCTTCAATATTGCTATCTTTGTTGTGCCTTGAATTTTCTTCTATTATTCTTATTTTTGTATCAATTTATTTATTTGTTAAATTGGAACCATGGAAAAAAGCGTCAATAGACAAAAGTAAAGTATTGTGGTTAATGGCAACAATTATACTTTCTGTAGTGTGGCTAATTATAAGCCTGCAAATAATACGTTTTTTTAATCCTCTTGTGCAGCCGTTGACAGGGGATGTTTATTGGAGAGAGATAGGCGCAAATAGTCTATTAGATGTTCCATCTCAAGCACTTCTGCATCCTGGGCGAATTGTTTCTGCATTGCAATTTGATGGTCTGCAAAAACTATCGTTTGTTTTAGTTATTCTTGGATCTGTCGCATTTTTGCCTCTTCTTGAACCTTTGATCGCCATTTGTCTGATACCCTGGTTTATTCCTGCTTTTCTAAGTAATTATTCACCATTCTATCAATTCAATATTCAATATACTGCTTTTATTATTCCATTTGTAGCCTACGGGGCTGTCTTAGGGTTGCAAAAGCTTAAAGATCCGCCTAAGAATCTTTTTTCAAAGAAATCAGTAAAAGTTGCTGTTGCACTTTTAATTTGTTTTGCTATAATATTCTGCTATTTCACAACTCCTCTAAATAACAAACCTTTCAACAGCATAGGTTTTTTCACTTATGGCGTACCCGAATTTACTCAGCATGATCAAAAAGTTCTTAACCTCCTAACACTCCTACCTGAAAATGCTTCTGTACTTACACAAAACAACATTTTCCCATTGCTCTCAAACCGAATAAATGTTTACCTTTTTCCCAGCGGAGTTCGTTACCCTCCCGGCGAAACATTTGACACAGCTTTACGGGAAGAATTGGATGCGTCAGAATTTATAGTTGTAGATATCCAAAGCGACAATATTGTTGCACCTATAATACTATCATATATTTCTAAGAATTCGGAATTTGGGGTCTATGCATCTTCAGATGGCGCCTTAATTCTAAAACGAAACTATACTGAAGCGCCGATATTTTTTGATGACTTATATGATATTTATGATTACAATTCTTTAGTTATAGTTGACGGATCGGTAGTTAAAGATATCAATTCCACAACGGGAACTGCACTCCTGCATTCACGACAAAACAAACCTTCGTCAATTTTCTGGAGTGGTCCTTATACCTTCTTGCCGCCAGGCGAATATACAGCCACCTTTAGATTGAAAATCGACTTTCCCTCTGATGGAAAATTGATTTATCTCTACGTTTCCAATTTCCAATATAACATAAATATTGATTATAAAGGATCAAACAGCACGGGATATCATCTTTCTTTCAACATTTCGAAAAACGGAGAAGTTAAAGAATTTGCTCAACTTAATCTTTTTTCTTCAGACTTTAATAAATCAAACACTTACTACGAGTTTCCGCTGAATTTTAAAGTAAGTGAATTTGGAGCGTACGAATTTAGAGGAACCGCTCAAACAAATACTTCTGACATTTTCCTCGACCATATAATTGTTACCCAAATAAAACCTTCCGAAAACATGACTTCTAGAATTGTGCAGAACTTTCCAACCAGTTAAAAAATGTGTTATTTTGACATTTTTTATCATCTAATCTTTTTTAGATATGAATTGTTTCTCTGTAGATATGATTGCATTGGTTGTAAGATGTTGTTGCATTGATACAACAACATATGTTTTAAAGAAGAACTGAGAGGTTATTAGTTTGAGAAACTTGTTAGCGTTGTCTTTAGCTTTCATTAATTTTCTCACATTAATGGAAAGTTGCACGGAAATAAATTGATGTTGATGTAATGACTGAGCAAAAACTATTCGAAAGAGTTAATCCCGAATTAGATATTACGGGTTTTTCTCACAGTCCGTCTTTAATGAAAAACGTATGCGTAGTGCTAACAGCTTACGATGATGAAGATGCTATTGGTAAAGCAGTTCAAGAATTTCTTTCACAGAGAAATGTTGTGAATGTAATTGTAATTGACAACAATAGTGTAGATCGGACAGCATTAACTGCATTCAAAGCAGGCGCCAATGTTGTACGAGAGTATAAACAGGGGTACGGTTTTTCCTGCATGCGCGGATTAAGTGAAGCATTACGCGAAGATAACGCTGATATAGTAATTTTAGCTGAAGGTGACATGACTTTCAGGGGGCGGGACATTTGGAAACTGTTACCATTTTTAGATGATGCTGACATGGTTGTCGGAAGCAGAACTCATATGGCTTATACTGATTCAGACAGCCAAATGGATTGGTTTTTTCTTTGGGGGAACCTCTTCTTAGCTAAGATATTGGAGTTGAGATTTTTCAATATGAAATTCTTGGCTAGAACTAGGTTTACGGATGTAGGGTGCACTATGCGAGCAATCAACAAAGAAGCTCTTCTGGAAATAATAGGTTCTCTCAAGACTGGAGGTATGATTTTCTCGCCACATATGATGAAAGTGGCTATGGAAAAAGAGTTGCGTGTTGTGGAGGTTCCAATAACTTTCAGAAAACGTGTAGGATTATCTAAGGGTGCCAGTGTAAGCAAGCGAAAAGCTCTGGTTATAGGACTAAGAATGCTGTGGAATATAATCGCAAAGTAATAGAATAAGAGAAAAATAGCTCTCTGTTAGTTAGAGTCTACGTTTTCAACGTTGTTTCAGTTCTTATAAACAACCCACTAACAGTTATGTTGTTTTGCTTTCTAATCTTATTTTTTTTTATTACCAATACTAGTTCTCCCTTAAACAAATTTTACTGATTTGTTTGTAAAAACTATTCAGATTTGTAATGCCAAAATAATAATTTACAATAAACAACTTAGCTTCAAAAGTATTGGAAAAATAGCTTCAAATAAAACTACGAGTTATTTTCGGGAGCAGAACAAACAAGTCATGGCACTAAACTGATCCGTAGTGTAATTGCTTAAACTGTTCAACCATGGTTTTTCCATCTTGGGCATTACCCCAAAGCAGGTTAAAGTAACCAGCCAACATATTGACAAATTCTGGGTGGTTTGTCCAAATGGCATTCTCAGGTATACCTTGATTGTTGCCATTTAAGCAAATAAGGGCTTCTTTGCCATCGATTAGTACGAGGGGTACTATGTTTAATGGAGAAACATGGCGTAAATCACAAAACTCAAGAAATCTTTGCATGGCTATAATGTTTTTTTCATCAAATTCTGAGATCGCACGTGTGATTAACTTGTTTCGAATTTGTTTTCTGCAGAGAATCATCAGCGCCCTCAATGATCCATCGTGTTATCTCGTTGCCCTTTAAGATGAAGTCAATATCTTTTTCAGCAGACTCATAAAGCATCATAGCAAACTTGAAAACATTTTTGCTTCCTTGAATTATCCTGAACGTATAACTTGCCCTGGAAACAGGAAAATCCGTTCATTTCTGCCCATTTCTGGAGTAACAGCGGTTTTTTGCTTTCCAACTGTACTATTCTGTTGGCGGCTTCTTGCTCAAGCAAACTGATTGCATGTTCAATTTTGAGTGGTGTGTATCTTCTTGGTCGTTCAAGAGAAATCTCTACTAAGCCTCTGTCAAGTAGTCCTTTTACTGAACGGTAGGTTTGAAGTCGATTGTAATTTGAAGCGCTTGAAATCTCATTGGCGCTTGCTGTTCCTATCCTAGATAAGATATAGTAGATCTTTTGCTTCCTTTTCTGTTAGTCCAAAATCTTCGAGATAACTAACTATGGAAGTGGTTACTGCCTCTTTTTCTTTATTGTTTGCTTCCTTTTCTGTTATGTTTACGCTTAAACTCTCTTGCTGCATAGAAAACTTCTCAACCTTAAACTGACCTAACTATTATTTTAAGCAAGCTTGCGCTTGTTACCTAAAAAGGACTTGTAATACACTATTTTAATTTATGTGACTGAGTAAGCACAGTAACAGAAGTAAAATTGATTTCTTTAAATTCGTAAATTTACTTAGTTTGGTGGTCTTGAATTTCTATTACCATTTCCATTCCCATTTTCTTTGCTATTTGTTAGCTTTTGTGATATTGTTTGAGTGAGGTTGTTTATACTGAATTTTGGTTGAATTAGAACGTTTAAACATGGTTGTGGCGATTGTCATAACCATTTGTTTGCGAAGTAGGCTTCCTAAATACGTAAAGTATGCTTCTCAAAACGGAATAAAAAGGATGAAAACCAGTCAATTTCTGATTAAGATGACTTTAGAGAAAAAAACAATCTTTCGAATGCATAAAGCTTCAATCCTTCTGATAGTTGCAGCCGTGATAGTTGTAGCTTCTATCTTCTTGTCACCGGTGTTTTCTCATTATTTCAGCTAGAAACATCTGCAATAATTTCGATAACACTAACAGCACTGCTATTTGCAATTTTGGGAATGCTGATTCTTAAAAGACGAATAAAACTGAATGAAAATCAAAAAGGACAAAAAAATGTACCATTTAAAACAATGCAAAATTCATTATATCAATCTTTTTGCCCTAAATTATTACAATTAAAATTCTATTTGGTGAGATGTATTGAGTAGTCACGACTTTCTAAACTCAAATATGCTTTACATTCACCCACCCCTTTCAATTGTAGGGTACATCTTCATTTTTCTCTTTGCCATTCTTCTATTTCGATATGGAATTAGCGACAAAAAAATAGTTAGATATTCAGGTATCATCGCTTGGGTTTTTACTTTTCTTGGTTTAGTGACAGGGATGATTTGGGCGCAGATTGCTTGGGGTAGTTACTGGTCTTGGGATCCCAAAGAAACTTTGACTCTTGCCTTGTTTGTGGTTTTGTCTTTGGCGGAAGTTGCATACTTTGAAAAGTATTCTAGAATTTCAAAAGCGCTAATATTCCTAGCATGTGTGCTCACGATAATTACTGCATTAAGTTCATTCATAATCGCAGGACTACACTCCTACACCTCTTGAGTCTCAAAATAATGCTCTTAGGTCGTTGGTTTTTTACGAATAAGAAAGGAAAAAAAGCGGATCCTATGTTGGAATTGGTTGAAACAATTGAAATTAAATGACTTAATATCAAACAAAAAATGAATAAGAAGTAAGGGACTCAGCCGTGTTATTTCCCGTCTCAAGATAAAATGTGTAGACGCCATGTGAATGAACATCTAATGCCTGTAATAATGAGAAACTAACTTGGAAACTGTCATCGTTCTGGTACCACGTATCGGCAGTTATTGTGATTCCGTCTGTCGCTTGCCAGTTCGGAGGCAAGACTGACCCGATGTAAGCTCCTGAATCATATTCGCTCTGATAAGGTTCTTGTGATAACTGGTCAGCAGTTAAAGGTGTTGGGGCGTCATAGAAAATAGCAATTTGTTGGATGTCCCCTTGTTGTTTTCCTAGCTTTCCTTGCATAATGACTTGATTGTTTGTATTGTTTAGTTGAATCCATGAAATGTAGTCATTTTCAAAATCCTCAACAAAATACAGGTAATTGGAGTCGTAGGCTATTCCGATGCTTACCTTGTTATGTAAGGGGCTGAGTATGTTTTCTCTATGACCCCAGTTCCAAGCAGCATCATCGTTCATCATACCCCACTCTAATTCGTTGAGCGCTTGTTTTTGGCCGATTCCTGCAGATAACCAATTTTCATACTGACCGATATTTTCACTAACTGACCCTTTTCCTCCAGCAATAGTATACCTTGTGTAAGGTTTGTATCCATTCACATCCCAATGACTAAAATAACCAGTTTTAAGCATTTCATCAGCATGCTGTTGACCTGAATTAACACTGCTTAAAGATACATTTTGTAGGCCATTTGCTTGCCGATCTGAATTAATCAAGAACAAAGCATAGTTAACTAACTCGTCGTGACTTGGAGATTCAAGTTTGGACGGCTGCGGGTTTAAAGATAAATTCGAGATTTCATAAAGCATGTAAAAACCAATCAAAAGTATTACTATTACAGCCAAAATCACCGTAATTTTTTTCAGTTTATACCTCCTTTCTTTGCATTTTTGTTCCCGAGTTCGGATAAATTACGTTATTTCGTGATAGCAAGTCGAAATTTCTGAGTAATTATCTAAAAGAAACAAGAGATAAAGAAACCCAAAAACCTTGCTACAAAACAAATTTGGATAGCATGTGCAAGCTTTGTTTCAAAAACTTTTCATACTTGACTCCAAAATATTTAACCGAGCAAAAATCAATTCTAATTATACCAATTTGTATCTTGCGTTGATTACTCAACCTTCTCAGCCATCATTTATCCATCTTTGCCTTACCAATAGAATTTTGAGAAACCTGTTAACAAATCAATCAATTTAGGTGATTAGTCCGCATAGTTTGGACGATGAGAAATCTCTTAATTTCAATGATTTCTTCCTGCTTCTTTCTGTTTTTCTTTGCTATATGTTAGGCTTCTGTGCCGTTATTGGATGAGTTGCTATTCTAAATTGTAGTTGAATTGGCAGTATCAGGCATGGTCGTGACAATTGTCATAACCATTTGTTTGCGAAGTAGGCTTCCTAAATACGTAAAGTATGCTTCTCAAAACGGAATAAAAAGGATGAAAACCAGTCAATTTCTGATTAAGATGACTTTAGAGAAAAAAACAATCTTTCGAATGCATAAAGCTTCAATCCTTCTGATAGTTGCAGCCGTGATAGTTGTAGCTTCTATCTTCTTGTCACCGGCGTTTTCTCAGTCAACAAGTCCATGTAGTTCATGCCATGGCGGTTACTATCAGTATCTTGATATTCTTGAGGGAAATGCTGCGAATCAATTGCCAACTACAATCCAGGTCGGTGGGACTGCAACAGTTTCAGCGGTCATAGAAAATAACGTAAATACCGCACTATATACCGCTTTGTCGAGTGTTTCTTTATCTTTAACTTCACAGAATGGACATTTTACCGTTAATGCTCCAACCTTCAGTGTTGGGACTCTCCAGAAGGGAACAACTACTGCAACTTGGCAGATTACTGGTGTTTCAGCTGGACCAGATGCTTTTGTTATTTCTGCTAATGCCAGAAATTCACATAAAAGCTTACAATTCCAAGATACCTATTCACCAAGTCCAGCCATAACTGTTACAGATCCAACTCTTACACCAACTCCGTCAACTGTGCCAACACTAACTCCTTCCCCTACTCCCACCCCAACTCCAACGCCCACTCCAACTCTTTCCATATCGCCCAATCCTATTCCATTAGTTACTCCAACCCCAACACCAACGCAAATCGCTACTACGACTCCTAATCCAACCCCAACATCTACTCCTACACCTAATCCTCTAACTTCACCAACTCCATCCGCGACGACTGCACCAACTTCAAATCCAAAATTATTCCCAACAACAATACCGTCACTATCATCAAGCCCAACGCTTGAACTAACAACAAACCAAACAACTCAGCTCTCTCAAACCCCCGCTCTCCGCGTTTGGTTCAGACATCCAAGTGAAGACGAAACTTGGATTTCTGGAAGCACCAAAACCGTTGAATGGGGAACCACTTACGGTTCAAGTAATCTCGTGACCAAGCTGGAGTTAAGCAAATCTGGAATCAGTGGACCATGGATAACCCTCGCAGAAAACTTGACAAACGTTAACTTCTACATCTTAACGGTGCCCAATCTGGAACAAAACGACCGCTACATCATCAGCGTAACAGTATCAGATGCATCTGAATCTGAAAAAACCTCATCTGACATAGCCCCAATAAGAATTACCCAAACTACTGACAGTCAGATAATGCCAAGCTTCCTATTCATCCCCGGAATGTTATTTCTAGTCTTAGCTCTGGCTAGAAAACAAGTATTGCAGACCCTAAAAAACCGAACCATAAATATAATCAAAATCAAAGCCGAGAAATATCCAGCTCTCCACATCCATTTCGAAAAAATTGAGAGACTGCTATCAACATTCCGCTTTAACCTAAAAGGTGAAAAAAATGATTAGCCAACAAAAAGAACAGAAAAAACAATTATTTAAGATGCATAAGGCTTCCTACCTCATTATTGCAGCTGCCATAATCATAGTCGCTTCGATATTTTTGTCGCCAGCCCTTTCAACGTCGACTAGTCAATGCAACTCATGTCATGGAGGATACAATCAGTACCTAGACATTCTAGAAGGAAACGTCGCAAATCAATTACCGACCACATTAACAGTAGGCCAAACAGCAACCGTAACAGTAATAGTTGAAAACAACGTAAATACTGCAATTTATACGGTATTGTCTAGCGTTTCTTTAACATTAAGTTCGCAGAATGGGCATTTCACAGTTAGCGCACCAACCTACAACATTGGGGCTCTTCAGAAGGGAACTGCCTTCGCAACTTGGCAAATTACAGGAGTGTCTGCAGGGGTAGACAGTTATGTAATTGGTGCAACGGCTAAAAACTCGCATCAAAGTCTCTCGTTCCAAGATACATACTCACCCGCTCCTGCAATAACTATCTCAGCTCCCGTCTCAACACCTGTCCCAACTTCAATTCCCACTATTACTCCTGCCCCGACTACAATCCCAGGTTCTTCCTCAACATCAACACAAACCCCAGTCCAAACACCTTCTCCAACAGCAACTTCAACTTACACCTCAACAACACAACCTACCCAAACATCAACACCAAACACGAACAATCCATCACTGAATAGCTCAAATCAACAAAGTGCCCTAAGAATATGGTTTACAACTCCAACTGAAAGCGCAACATTAACAACCGGACACAAAACTATTGAATGGATAACCACAGGAGGCTCAGGTAGCTCGAGCATTACATTGGAGCTAAGCAAAATAGGCAGCAATGGACCCTGGACAACTCTTGCAGAAAACTTGACTTCGAGAAACAACTTCATCTGGGTAGTTCCTAATCAACAAGCAGACTTCGTAATACGGGCGACTGCGGTAGATTCTATAAATCCAACTCAAAAAGCATCAGTAACCGTCGCAGCAAAGATTGACTCCATAATTCAGGCAGAAACATCATCAATAATTGCGATTACACTAATGGCACTGCTGTCTGCAATTTTAACAATGCTGGTTCTCAAAAGGCGGATAAAACAGAATGAAAATCAAAAAGAACGAGAAAATGTAGCTTTTAAAACAATGCAAAATTCTTTAAATCAATCTTTTTTGCTTAAATTAGTACAATTAAATTTTAATTTGGTGAGATTCATTGAGTAGTCACGACTTTCTAAACTCAAATATGCTTTACATTCACCCACCTCTTTCAATTGTAGGGTACATCTTCATTTTTCTCTTTGCCATTCTTCTATTTCGATATGGAATTAGCGACAAAAAAATAGTTAGATATTCAGGTATCATCGCTTGGGTTTTTACTTTTCTTGGTTTAGTGACAGGGATGATTCTGGGCGCAGATTGCTTGGGGTAGTTACTGGTCTTGGGATCCCAAAGAAACTTTGACTCTTGCCTTGTTTGTGGTTTTGTCTTTGGCGGAAGTTGCATACTTTGAAAAGTATTCTAGAATTTCAAAAGCGCTAATTTTACTAGCATGTGTGCTAACGATAATTACTGCATTAAGTTCATTCATAATCGCAGGACTACACTCCTACGTTTAACTTGCTTTTTCCAACCCACACTGCTGCCTGAGAAATCATTTTTTGCAACTCAACTTCCCGCTATAACCATACCTGCTAAATGAGCCAAGAAGCCAAACCATAGAAGAAAAAACCCAAAAAATAGATTTATCCAATCACCGCTGACTGTGATTATTTGCCTAACAAAGTTTCTTTGACCTATGCATCACGCTACATGGCTATATGAACAATTAATATATTTGTGCACAATAATATTTTTGCGAACCTGCATTGTGTTGGCAAACCTTTTCCGATTGGTCAACTTAATGTTAGTCGACAATACCAAAACATTGAAATTTGCTGTTTTCCATCTTAGAATGGGCTATGAGAAAATCGAGGTACGATGAAGCCGAAAGTGGGGAATAAAAACGCTGGAAGCTTGTGAATACTTTTTCCGCTATTGAGCCCAACTAATAATTTCATCACTATGTTGTGAGTGTAATCATAATTTTACTCATTACCAAAACCAAAGAAACAAAACCTAACACATCTTAAAAGAAAATAGTTAGTTTTCTTGACTAAGAATTTCATTGACAGGTTTTCTAAGAAAGGGTCTGTTTTGTTTCAGATTTTTTTGAATAACGTTTTATAAAATAACTAACCACAACCAAAACCATAGCAACGATTGCATATTGAATATTGACAATACTGTATTGACTTCGTGTGTCAATAACGCTCAGAACTAACAAATAGAGCCAGATTCCAACTCCAATTGCAAGAATAATATAACTAGCCAATTTTAGACGGTTCATACTTTCCCTATCACCGTATTTGTTTTGACCTTGCTTAAAAGATTTTAAAATCAACTTGATAAAAAAATTAGTTTTATTAATTGAAATAGAAAGATTAAAACAGATTCAAAAATGGTAAATTTAGGCTTATTTTTGCTTTAAGCGCCTTCTTCTAAGTCTCGGATTCTGGACTATGGGCAAAAGAAAAAAGGTTGGAGTTCTGAGAGTTCATACGGTTTAAGTCTCGGCAGCTACTTCCTCTTCAACACACTCTACTACTACCTCACAGGTTTCAGCTGCGAAAGACACCCAAGAGTCTGGTACGAAGCAATAGGCCCACTCCACAACCCAAACCTATGGGAATAGCCTTCATCTTCGTTGGAGCACCGCTGATAATTCAAAGCAAAATTAAACAAAGAAAACCAAATGACCAAATTCAATAACTTTCAAACCCCCGCCAGAGAAGGGCACAAATCACAACTATATTGAAAAACGCCTCCACAACCACAACAACAACCAAACAAAACCCAAACCACAACCCAACACCAAAAACAAACCCACAACAAACCCCGCAAAAAATCACACACACAAAAAAACCCACAACAACAACCAAACAAAAAACACACAAACAAAGATCAGCAAACCCACAACAGGTTGCTCCATTTTTTGCAAATTCAACAGGCTTTTCTTCTATTGGGCAGAACAGCTTAAACAATTATTTTTCTCTTAATCAAGCTTGCCGCTGTTGTTTGAACAACATTCTTCACAAACTGTATTTGACTTCTCAAAAGACTCAAAAACAAACATTCATGATTTGGCTAAAAAATGAGAAAAAATAAACTATGTTTTGGGTTAAAGAAAGAGGTTGGGGATGTTGGATTTGTTTTAGTAAGGATCTTTTTTACCAGTCATATAAGCCCAAGCGCCAACGATTGCAACTGTTAGGACTGCACCTGCAAATCCTGCAACCATGAAGCTAGTTAAACCGGCTAAAGATGGCAAAACTATTATCAGCCATGGGATAAGGAATGTTGCTGTGACCTGTGCAATAACGCCTGCTACGAAACCCAAAACAGCTATTAAACCGAATATTTTTAATCTGCTATTCATTCAATTCACCTTTTTATTTTACCAGTCAGTTGAAGCTTCATTTTAGTCTAACTTACACATTTCTGTATAATTCCTCAAGTACCCACTTCTTCTTTAACGTTTATAGTTAAAGGCTTAGCGCAATATTACCATCACATATAGCTGTACAGATATACGTGCATATTTCGATCATATTAACAATGTATAAGATTATTTTCTGTATCTTGTGCTTGCAGAGGTAATCAAATTGTCAGAAAGATTCGCTAAAAAGTGGGAAAGTAAAAAGGAAGATGAGCCATTCGCAAACCGCATTAAAGACGCAGTAAAACCCCCAGGACCACTAAAACCACGACTCGACTTTGCAGTCAGACGCATAGAGCTTCAAGTGCAGAAACTTGACCAAGCAACAGATAGATTCGGTCAAAGAGACAAAGCAATCTTCGCAAGAATAGTTGACGCTTACACAAAACATGATAGCGCGCGCGCAAACGTTTTCGCAAACGAGCTAGCTGAAGTTAGAAAAATGTCAAAGTTAATTATGAACGCTAAACTTGCTCTCGAGCAAATTACTTTAAGATTACGAACAGTCTCCGAACTAGGCGACGTTGTATCAACTCTCGGTCCAGCCGTGGGTGTTCTACGTTCAGTCAAAGCAGGCTTAGTTAGCGTGTTTCCAGAAGCAGAAAGTGAACTAGGCGAAATCGGTAACATGTTAAGCGGAATAATGATTGAAGCAGGCCAAGGCAGCGGAATGACACTAAACTTCGACACAGTAAACGAGGACGCGTCAAAGATACTAACCGAAGCAGCAACAGTTGCAGAGCAAAAGATCAAAGACAAGTTCCCAGATCTACCCCCAGGAATGCCATCATCATCCCCAGCATCCCAAGCTGAAAAAACAACATTCTGAGATAAGGAGAAAAACACAAAATGTCTAACTCCAATCTTTTTCTTTCTATTGGCAAACCAATAAAGAATGAATATGGACGAGTAATTGGAAAAGTAGCTTCTTTCGCATTAACTCCAAGTGGAAAATTTGACGCCGTATACATCGAATTTGGCGACGGTCAATTCTCAAAACAGCCCATGGAAAGCCTAAGATTCAATGGCGCTGACATCACATTCATTTCAAAAATCAAAAATCAAGCAGGCACCCTTTGTGACCACATACCCTTAATCTGGCGCAAAGATGACGCCCTCAAAGACCTCTTAGAGAAAAAGAAAATTACACCAGAAGTCTGCCAAGACCTCCACAACAGCTTCACAAGTGTGTTAACACAACTTAAAAAAGACGCTCAAATCATAATCGATGAATCCGTAATAGAAATCGAACGCTGCACAGAAGAAATATCATCACTCAGCTACGCAATTGCAAACCTTGAAATTGAACACGAAATCGGAAAAGTCGATGAAGAAAACTACCGAGGCGCCTTCGCACTATTACAAGATACACTCAGAAGAGCCACCACAGAAAAAACAGACTTCGAATTGACAAAAAGCAAACTCTCAAGCGTACTACTAGGTGACCAGTCAATTACTTCACAGCTGAGAAGCAACAAAATCTACGCTGAACAAGTATCTAACGCATCAAAACTTCCAGAGCCTCCAGTAGTTGTTTACGTTAAAGAGATAGGAAAAGCTGGAATTTAATCAAGCTAAAGCATTGAAACGATAGGTGTGGAGGGCTAAAGAATCAAAAGCTTAACTAATCAAACCCCTCCCCCTATACGTGAAGTCGCCACAAAATCTATTTTTACTTTAAGGGTCCAGCAGAATAAGCTCGAACAAGCAAGTTTTCGCTTAAAAGAGCGAGATCGAATTCTTTTTGAAACCTGCATGTTTGCATTAAAAAAGAACAATAAAGATAAAGCCGCAATGTGCGCTACCGAGATTGCGGAAGTCCGAAAAATCATAAAGTTTCTCTACAACGTTCAGTTAGCTATTGAACGTGTAGTTATGCGCCTTGAAACAATAAAAGAATTAGGCGATATAGTCGCCGATTTAAAACCTGCCCTACGGTTACTTCAAGGTGTTTCCCAAGAATTATTCCAGGTGCTACCTGATGTCAGCTCAGAACTAAGTACCGTTAATCAAACAATCCAAGATACTCTCCACGCTACAAAACTTTCCAGCGATGAGAATATTATTTCAGTTGGAAAGAAAACAGAGGCGGGCGAAGAAATCCTAAAAGAAGTCTCCTGTTTCATTGAACAGAAACTGGCTGACACACTGCCAGAACCACCAATTTCTGCTCCTATGAAAGAAAAAACCCCAATTAAGGAGCTTGTTGCTTTAACAGCCAGTTCTTCGCAGGTGTTTTCTCGTAAAACAGTAGAGGAATCTGGGTTCGACCCGGAAAAGACATTGTTTTCTTACAAAAAATCTGAAATCAAAGAGTTCTCGCTTAAAGTTGAGAAGCCATGCTTAGAAGATGTACTTCTCGAATACGTCCGCAAAACAAACGGCGAGATTGATTTAGGACGTTGTTCGAATGAACTGAAGACTTCTAATGAAGAAATTGAGCGTGCCCTCGAGAACTTAGGAACTAAGGGCAAAATAAAAATTGAGTTACGTTCGCCTGAATAATTGAGAGAAGGAGAGAAAATAGTATGAGTGCATCAAATGAACTTGAAAAAGGAGCGACAGCTTACGCCCTGGATGCTGTACGTTTAGACAAGCAAGGGCAAAAAGGAAGAGCCATTACCCTATATCAAAAAGCAATTGAAAGTCTCCTGCAACTTGTGCAGCTTTACCCAGAGTACGGTTTAAACAAAGTTTACGTGCAACGGGCAATCGCCTATCAAGAAAGAATCAAAGCCCTTCAAGGGACTGTTTCGTCAAATGAGATGAATCAAGCCGCTAACGATGATGCTCGAGGAGGCGGAGGAGGAGCAACGATGGATGGAAACGGAAATGGCGGCAGGCAATAACGGTAAGCCAAATGAGGAACTCGTGATGACTGAGAAACCTAAAGTTAATTGGGCTGAAGTTGTAGGTTTGGATACCGCTAAAAAAGCAGTTAAAGAAGCCATCGTTTACCCAGTGCAGCGACCCGATCTGTTCCCTCTTGGTTGGCCACGCGGCATCTTACTTTTTGGTCCTCCTGGCTGCGGCAAAACTTTGCTGGCGGCGGCGGTTGCAACAGAGATTGATGCAAACTTCTACTCCATTGACGCAGCTTCAATCATGTCAAAGTGGTTGGGCGAAGCTGAACAGAACGTGGCTAAACTATTCGGTTCCGCACGCAAATCAGCTACAGACGGTAGACCAGCAATCGTGTTTGTAGACGAACTAGATTCGCTTATGGGTAACCACTCTAACGAGGTCGGCGGCGAAATCCGCGTTAAAAACCAGTTCCTCAAAGAAATGGACGGCATCGTTGACAAGGGCAAACCATTGCACGTTTACGTGATTGGCGCAACGAATAAGCCTTGGGATTTAGATTGGGCTTTCATCAGAAGGTTCCAGAAACGTATTTTGGTGCCTTTAGCTGACCACGCCACAAGACTTAACATGCTTAAACTCTACTCGAGCAATCTGCAAATTGAAGCGGATGTGGATTTACGGGAATTAGCACGAATTTCAGAGGGCTTCTCAGGAAGCGACATACGCGATGTCTGCCAATCAGCGCAACTCAGCCTTATCGGAGAATTCTTCGAGTCAGGTAAAGCAATGGATAAAGAAGCCAAACCAAGGGCGTTAACGATGGCTGATTTCCAACAGATCTTCGAAGACCGCAAACCAAGTGTTTCACTCGATATGCTATCGCAGTATAACAGATGGTTCGAAGCGTTCAAAGCACTATAATCTTGGAGGGCAAAAAACAAAACAAAAAAGAATGGGTTGGGTGGAAAGGTTTGGAGAACTATTAATTTTTAGCTCCCTCTCCCTTCTCCCCTCAAACAAATCTCCAAATCCCACAAACCAAAACCAACCCATTTTCAATTTCTTTTCTAAAACTTGTTATAACACACATGCAATCACACAGCCTTAATTGCTACCAAACAGGTACATTTCATGTGAGTAAAATGGCTCTTGGCAACCGACTGGGAATAATACGTTTCTGCGAAACACCAAAAGATAAGGGCAGAATTATGAACCGACTTGGCTTAAACGATGTGACAACCGAGTCATACTTGACAATTCTCATGTCCCAAAGTATGCTCGTGCAAAACAACGGAAAATACGTAATCACTCAAAAAGGACAAGGATACCTTTCTTCCAGCGCCAGAACCAAAAAAATCAAATCCTAACTTTCTGCTAACTCAAAACTCTACACATGCTCTTAGCAAATCCAGAGATACTTAATTTCAAGATGCTAATAGCCAAAAAACCAATCCTCTATCCTTCTGCAATCAATTGCAATTAGGACTCAGGCTGACTTGCTTATTTTTGGATTAGCGGATCTTTGTAAGTTAGGCTAGTGTTTTTCCAGGTTATTTTTTGAAGTTTTAGAAGAGCTTTGTCATGCGTATACATGAAGGCGATTTTGTTTGCTATATAGTTGGCTGTTATTAGTGCGTCTCTTCCGCCAAGTTTGTACTGTACAGATAAGTTGAGGGCTATAATGCTGGTTTTTCTTGTTTGATTATAAAATTCGGAATATGGATTGTTTAGAAGCACCTTCAGGGCGTCTGCAGATTCTTCTGAAGTCCATTTCTGGCTGAAAACTAGTGTGTGGTAGGCTTCATGGATTGTTGTTGGGTTTAAAGCAATTTTGTTTTCAGGAGATAACTTTAGCAGTAAATCTTTAAGTTTTTCATGCTCGGGATAAGCATCATCAAACGCGTAGCAGATGATGTTTGCGTCTAAGCCCACAATCATTCAGTTTTACTCCAAATAGACTTCATCTTTTCAGGCGACCAATTCTCAGGTTTACCTGTTCGGAGATGCTTAGAATTGATTATTTTGCTTAATTCTTCAACGGCGTCTTGGTGTTTGCCGGGCAACAAGAGGAAGCCTTCTGGAGTTCTTTTGAGGGTCACGAAGTTTCCGATTTGCTCTCTTATCTCTAACGGAATGCAAATTCTGCCTTTTGAGTCAATTTTGACCCTAAACTCAGTTGCATTTGAAACTTGTACCATTTTCCCACACTACACAGTGGGATAAACTCTCTTTTAAAACTTCCAAAAAATCTACTTTGCTCCACTCAAACAAAGAAAAGCTTTGGCCTATGAGCCACTTTTCATTTCTTCTTTAAAGGTTTCTTCTAGCATTTTTTTGTTTATGCCTATTTCTTCTGCTAGGCGTTTGACCTGTTTCACGTAGGTGCGAAATAGTGATTGGAGGATTTCGGCTTTTTCAGTTTCGCTTAATTCTTTTTCCTCAGCCAACAGCAGCGCAAACCATTTGCCTAAGTTGGTAAGTTGGTAGGCTTTGATCCAGATAACTCGACCTTCTTTGTCGTTTTTTTCCATGGACTCATTTAATACACCAAGGGTTGTTAGCGTTTTTAGATTTTCAATAATAGTTTTGTTTGAATAGTTTAGGGTTTTAACGAGATCTTTTTGGTAGATGCTTTTTGCAATCCCTTGTTTTAGGCTGAAACGGAGTACGTCGACACCTGCTTTACTGCCGAATATGGCGGATAGTATTTTATCTTTTTTCTCCGTTGGAAGAAACACTACATAAGGATGTAATTTTTCAATCACATGAGCCCGCTCTAATGTCTTATCCGACGTTTTTACATTTAAGAATTACCCCAAAAAACCATATAAACTAAATACCTCAAAACCTGCGACAACTCAACCAATTTAGATTAAGGCATAATTCTGAAAAACTGTTTTATACTGCAATGCTGTTTGGTGCAATTAGAGAGGGGCTATTCCAATGAACAAAACTGTTACCATCTTCTTAGTTATTCTTACAATCTGTTCTTTATCGTTAACTATGGTTCCTGGCGCACTTAGCCAAGATCAAAAAGGAAACGTCAAAATCTTAAATTACAGCTATTACATTGACTCGCTTGGGCTAATAGTTGTAGTCGGTGAAGTTCAGAATCAAGGTACTAATACTCTTACATCTGTTATTTTAACTGGCTCAATTGTGTCCCGAGACGGCATTTACCAATCAAGCTCCTATACTATTATTGGAATACCCCCAGCCGAAGTAACTTACCTAAATTCACAGCAGAAAGCACCGTTCTACATGGATTTTTATCCGCCGCAAAATTCTCCGGATGGAACCTGGAACTCCATTGACATCGCCAGCGTCAACTTACAAGTTGCTCAAGCAAACGCCACCGCGAATTATCAATACCCCGATTTGACAATCACAAGCAAACAATCGTCAATTGGTAGCACAACAGATGACAAAGGAGTCTTCTGGGTAAACGGAAACATCCAAAACACCGGTAGCCAAACAGCAAGCAACATTACCGTGTTTGGAACATTTTACAACTCTACAGGCGCCACAGTTGCAGTAGGCTATGGCAACACTGTTGCTTCGTTGTCGCCTTCTGGTTCAGCTTCATTTAAACTTGGCGCATTCGACTTAAACCAGACAGGGATACCTGCATCTAAAAAAATCACTGATTACTCGCTTCTAATAAATGTCCAAGCTCCAATTCTTCAGGGAACTGCACCGGTTACTGTTCCAACTGCCTCTCCTGGCCCCATAATTAACCCTTCACCAACCGCAACCTCAACAAATTCTTCTCCTACTCCAACAAATTACGCAATCTGGCTCTGACTCGACTGGTTCCCAAGTAACCCCCACATGGATCTATGCAGTTATAATTGTAATAGCTATTGTGGCAGTTGCTGCCGTATTGTTAGTGCTTAGTAAACGCAAATCAAAATAGCAAAACCCGTCGACGGCACATTTCTATAGCTAAACACATTTCATCCCTGGCGAAGTGTGCCATTCTTTAAATATTTCTTACGCTAAGGGTATTTTATGAGTTTCAGACCTCAAACTGGTTCACGCCGAGGCAGCGGCAAACAATTATCAAAGAGTGCACACGACAAAAAAGCAAAAGAAAAGAAACAGCGTTCAGGCGCTAAATACCTGCAGGAAGAAGTTCCTCAGGTTTCCGCGGCGGAAATTGCAGAGAGAACTCTTAATGGATTGAGTAACCTTGGAAACCAAATTTTTGCTCTCTCACCATTCAGCCAGTACTTTGACGATTGGCTTGTAAATGTACGGCAGGTAATTTCCGAGTTCGAATCCAACCCCACAATAGCTGCCGACGAGCAGTTCGTTAAAGAATGCACCCAAATTTTCCTTGATGTCGAAGTCGCACTAACAGAGAATAGGCTTCAAGAATCAAACTTAACTGATGAAGCAAAAGCGTTAGCCGACAACAACCACCAAATCGCCGAAGCCGACAAACAATACGCTGAAGAAACAAGAGAACGCAGCAACAAAAGAAACGCAGAAGTACAACGGTTATCTTCAAAAATCCGCGAGTTAGAAGACCAATTGACAAGAGAACAAGAAATCAAAATCAGCTTCTACAAATTTAGCGCAAAGAAGAAAGCTGCCCAGCAACTTGCGCAAACAACGCATAATCTCAAAGCATCAAAAAACGAGTTAGAAGTGACATTGCAGACTTTTACAACTGAACAAGAAAAACTCCATGACAACTATCAGAAACGTAAACAGGAACTTAATGAGAACTCCGATCGCCTGCATAAGGAACTAGAGAAACTTGAAACCGACACATCAACTAGTGCAAGGCAAGCAGCATGTAATGCATTGACGTGCACAATTAACTCTCTGCTGAAAAGAACTACCAGTATCAACCACTTAAGAATAAACAAATCATCAGTTACATTTTGCTCTGGTTGCTCGATTCTGGTCCAACAAGAGTCTTTAGCGATTTCACTTCATCTCGTAACGCAACAACTTCACTTTCAAGTGAAACAGCTTTTGCATCAGCTATTTTTTTAAGTCCTTCGATTTCGACTAAAAGGTTCTTTTTCTCAGCTTCCAAGGTCTTTATTTTCTCAATGGTGTTTTTTAGGCTACTGCTCATTTTGGGTTCCCTTTCTCGAAGCTAAATTGTCTTTTTTGCACTTAAGACTTTTGCAATCAAAAGTATCGAGCCCATGTTTTTTCCTGCTTTTTGTTTGAAAAGCATAGAAATACTCTCTTCAAGACGACCTTGGGATTAAGAGCTTCTGAATTCAGATTTCTAAGTCTCTAAGAAAGATTATAACACCAAAACTTGTTTCTTCCCCACAACCAGCTCACTCCAACATATTCCACAATCCACAACCAGTAAACCAACATGCATGTGAAGTCAAAACCTCCTACACCACAACCAAACAGCAAACAAAAAACAACCCAAACCTAAAAAACAAAAATCTACACAGCCCCAAAGAAGTGACACGTCAAAAACCCACAACCATTCAAAACAAAAAATAAGTATAACTGCTAAATAGATGCAGTTTTATATAGGTATTAGCAAATTAAAGATGGTAATTTAGTTCGTATTGTTGGATTGTATCTAAATGAGGAAGACTATCTTCAAAAAACTTGAAAGCCAGGGGTTAATCGCCAATTACAACCGTTTGCGGAAGAATTTGCCGCCTAAGCTTCCCGACCGAGTTTTCATTTGGGATGAAACCTTCAGGGAAGGCATCAAGGCCCCAACGGTTTACTTAACATACGTTGAGCAAGTTAGACTTGCAAAATTAATGGATGAAGCAGGCGTCGCCATCATAAACGTTGGCTTTCCAGGATTATCCGAAGACGAAAAACGAACAGTAAAACGCATTGTTAACGAGACTTTTACATACTCCAAGCTTACCGCATCAGCCGAAGCAACAAAAAACAGCATAAACGCCTGCTTGGAAAGCGGCATAAAAGACATAACAATCGAATCCCCAATCAACGGATTAAATTTGCAATATAAGTTAAAAATAACTAAGGAGCAAGCGCTTCAAAGAATAGTTGAAAGTATAGAATACGCCAAAAAACACGGTACAAACGTAAACTTCGTCCTCGTAGATGCAACAAGAACACCGCTTGAAGACATACTGCAAGTTTTTGAAGCAGCAGTCAAAGCGGGTGCCAGCAGATTAGGCGTAGCCGACAGTGTAGGCTTCATAAGGCCGCTTTCGATGCGTTACTTAATTTCACATATCCGAGATGGTTTACCTGACGCTATTAGAAAGAAAGCTCCGCTTGTCAATCCATTGCCACAACGATTTCGGTTTAGGCTCAGCAAACACATTAGCAGCAATGGAAGAAGGCGTATCATACCTACACACCTGCATCGCAGGCTTTGGCGAACGCGCAGGAATAGCACCCTTCGAAGAAGTTGTGACAGCAGCCGAACTACTCTACAACGTTGACACAGGCATAGACATGGGAAAAATCTACAGACTCGCCCAAGCTGCCGAAAAAGCATTCGCGCTCCCAATACAATTCCACAAACCCATAATCGGCGAAAACATATTCACGCACGAAGTTGAAGAAGAAGTCGAAGAAATGATGGCTAACCCACTAGTTTTCGAGCCTTTCCCACCTGAAATCGTTGGCAGAGAAACAATGATATTCATAGGCAGAAACACCGGCCAAACCCTTATACAAAAACTCCTTGAGAAAGCTGGAATTCGCGCATCGCCAAGACAAATGGATGAGCTCTTCAGACGAATCAAAGGACCGCAAGAAAGCCTAGACAAAGGCGAAGCCCAAATGACTTACTATCAAGTCAAAAAACTCATGAAAGAACTACTCAAAGGCTACACAATGGATGAGTTCTGGCGTTTAGTTGAGCAAGTAACAAGGCAAAAACCTAAAATGCCAAAAACCCCCAAGAAGACATCTGAACAAACTGCTGATCAACTAATACCATAGTTGTTTTTTTATTTCTTTTACCTCTTCTTGACTTGGATGTCTTTGGGTAGTTGTAGATGGGTCCGCTTGGTTTTTCGTTGTAGAAGGGTCGGTTGCAATCTGGGCAGCCTGAAGTACGAAACGGCAAGCCACTGGCAATTATTTGTTCTAACACATCATTAGCAACTCCAAAACTGCAGATTTTTCCTTCGTTATCAAACAGAATGTCTTCACTTCTTGCTTTACCATGGACGATTAGATATCTGGCAAGTTGAACACGCCTATAAGATTCAAGTTTTGGAGGCGATTTAGCTTCCAACCATGTGCCTCGGACAGGCGTAAACGCGAACAGCGCTGGCAAAACACCCAAGTCAAAGCACTTTTGAATAACGTCCGCTGCTTCCTTCTCCGTTTCGCCCAAACCAACAATTACATGTGTACTAACATTTCCCTTCCCAAAAACCCCTATAGCCTCATTTAGTTGTTTAAATTGATTATCCCAAGTGTACAAGCTACCTACACCTGAACCTTTGACCTCAATGAACAACGCTTCGGTTGCTGCGTCTAATGCAATGCCTAACCTGTCAACGCCAGATTTTTTTAAACACTCAATATTATGGATATTAAGCGGTTGACAAGAAACCGAAACAGCAATCGTGGAGCGCTTTTTAATTTCTTTTACAATGGCTTCAATATGCCCAAAAACGTCTGCGTAATTTAGAGCTTGGATGCAGACACGATTTATTTTTCCCTCTTTCGCCTTCTCAGTCAGTGCAGTTAGAACGTTTGGAGTTGGCAAGCACGGCCATACGACTCGAGAGAGCAGTTCAGTGTTGCCCTTGCTATCACGAGCCTGAGGGCAGAAACCGCAGTTCGCAGTACACTTACCCAATCTATAAGTCATCAAGTAAGCCGTTGTTGGTTCAGCGTCCAATTTGCCCTCTAAAAGACCAAGAACAACTGCAGTTCCCACTGAAACACGAATATGGTTTGGTAAGTCCGTTTGACTGGGGCATGATTTTTCCGACAAAGGATGCACCGAATTTAAGAGGAGTAATAAGCAAACAGTATATTAATTTGGGGCTGTTTTGACCCGTTTTCTTGTTAAGCTGATTGTCCGGCTTGCGATCGAGACTGAGAAGAATACTGCGAAGGCATACTGCACAAAAATGAAAATTGCTAGAGTTGGCCAAAGCAAGGTTAAAACAACACCTACGTAGAGAGCGCTTCCAAGATACCTGCCCACAGGGTCGTAGAGTTTTTTTGTGTAGAAGCTTGTGGCTATAAATTGAATGAAAGCTGTGGCTATAAGAATCAGCAGCCAAATTGGATAATTCCCAAACGAATAAAATAATGCAAATATTCCAAACATTAGAATGAAGTCGGTTGTAGCATCGTAGTATGCGCCAAACCGCGATGTAGCTTTCAGTTTTCTTGCAAGGTAACCGTCAAAGTAGTCTGTGGCTGCACAAAAAGCCAGCAAACCTAAACATGCGTTTACGTTTCCAAGATTGTAGAGGAAAAAGAAAAGGGGTAGCGCTACAATTCGCAGCGAACTGATTAGTGTAAGAAGCACGATATCCTTTTTCATAATAGCCATTTTATTGCGTGCTCGCTATTGTGTTGCTGCCTTCATATAGTTATATTTTATATATCAATTTGGGATGTAGCTTATTGAAATAGGAAATAGTTTACAGCCCGCCTTTTTCAACTTTATAATTTCAAGTAAGGGTACAACCTTTTATAAAAGTTCAAGTCTTGTATGCCTTAAAAATGTTTTAAAAAAAAACAAAATGATTGATGCACTAGTAGGTTCCTTGTGGTTTATCAAAGGTGGGCTTTTCAGTCTCATTTATAATGTTATTCTTGTTCCAGAGCCAGTTTGATCCTCGTAATGCACGTATCAAGGGTACCGCGATGATCATTGCAATGAATGCTTGGACTAGTCTAATTGCTGGGTAAAGAAATGGGCTTGCCAGAAAACCAATTTGTACAGCCTCAAGTGGAGTTTGAAAAATGGTGCTGTAAACTTGGGGAGTAGCATAAGCTAAAGAGCCCCACATGTTATCCGCCTGATTGCCAATAAATGCTAAAAGGAAAAAGAAAGCGCTTCCATAAACAACTGATATTTTCTTTCCAAATAACGCTAAGGGCACTATTAATGCCAATGCGATGACTTTGTCAAATAAGACTGCTAATGCTATATACCAATTGTTTACTGGTAGATTTAATCCTATTAGAATGCTTTGTCCTGTTAGTGGGGTTACTGGAGGCGTAAAGAGGAATGAAACTATCATCACTGCAAATATTACAAATGCATATTTCCATTTTTTATAGAACACTAGACCTGTTATTAACGCGTTAAACATTGGGGCAATTATGAAAGGTGTTCCATAAGGTGACATTCCAGTTAGTGCCCATGTTACTGTGGATCCTAAAAGAGCGGCTGATGCACCTAGGTATGGTCCTAGGATTATCCCAAATATTGAGGCTATTAAAGCCGCAAAATTAATTTCTATGGTCCCTACAGTTGTAGGAATTTTTATGGGTGCAATTAGCGAAAGAACAAAAAATAAAGCTGCAAATATTGTTGTCAGGGCAATTTGCTTTGGTGTGACTGTTATTTTCATATGAGTCCCCTGTAAATGTTTTCACTGCTGTGTAATTTTTTACATCGGACTGCTATAAAAGACTTTCCAACCAGTATCTACCATGCAAACCAAACACTTACTATTGACAGAAAAATGTGTAAACTGTACACCTACAAAAGTACGTATAAAACGCCTTTATGATTTGCCTATTTTTAAGCTTATTTTGCTTATAGCGTCTATTTTTAGGTCTTTTTGTTGGTTAAGGCAGGAGATTCAGTGTTTAGCAAATTTTAAATACAAATTGACCCCAAATATTGCTTTGAGGTTATTAGCGTGGCGAAAGCTCCAAAAAAAGACGATAAAAAAGCTAAAAAGAAGAAATAAACTGCTTTAAAGTTGGGCTAAACCCTCACTTTTCTTTTTTCCCTCAAAACCAGTTTTTATTTATTTGCCCAATCAAATTAGACATGAAAAAGACTTAAATTAAATTATTTTAATTGCAAAATCTGCAAAAAACCTTTATCTAATTTAAAGCACTAACATAGATTCGAACGGTGAATTTATTTGGAAACAAATCCCCTAAGCATAAGCTTTGCTGGCTTGACGCTGGCGAACCCGACGATTCTGGCTTCAGGAATCCTTGGGTACTCCTCCGAATCTTTTCGTCGCGTAGCAAAAGGCGGGGCCGGAGCAGTAGTTACAAAATCCGTAGGTATAGAACCCCGCTTTGGCTATTCAAATCCAACTTTGGTTCAAGCAGAAGCTGGGTTAATCAATGCTATGGGGTTGCCTAATCCAGGAATCAATGTTTACTCGCAGGAAATCAAATTTTCTAAAACGGTTTTGCGTGTTCCACTTATCGTGAGTGTGTTCGGTTACTCCGCTGAAGAATACGCTGAAGTGGCTAAGAAGGCGGTTGAGGCAGGCGCGGATGCGGTTGAACTCAACGTTTCGTGCCCCCACGTAAAGCAAACTGGCTCCGAAATCGGTCAGAACCCAAATTTACTCGCAGAAGTTGTTCAATTGGTTAAGGCAGCTATTAGTAAGCCCTTGATTGTAAAGTTGTCCCCAAACGTTTCAGACATAACCGTTTTGGCTCATGCGGCTGTTAAAGCCGGTGCCGACGCATTAACAGCAGTCAACACGCTCAAAGCCATGGCGATTGACACAGAAACGATGCGACCAATCCTTAGCAATTTGAAAGGCGGCTTGTCAGGTGCCGCAATCAAACCCGTAGCCCTGCGATGCGTCTACGACATCCATGAAGCCTACGCTGACGTACCCATCATCGGCTGCGGAGGCATATCAGATTGGCGCGATGCAGTGGAATTTTTCTTGGCAGGTGCCTCGGCGGTCCAGATTGGCACAGCTGTTGCAGTTGACATAGAAGTTTTCCAAACCATAAACAAAGGAGTAGAAACATATTTGAGACGTAAACATTTTGGGAGTGTAAAAGACATTGTCGGCCTTGCACACCACAAATAATTCACTGCGGACAACTCAGATTGTTCGGATTCGAAATGAGAGTCCAACAGTGAAAACCTTCACATTTACCGATAAATTATGTAGCAAAGCTAAACCGGGGCAGTTTTTGATGCTTTGGATACCCGGCATAGATGAAATTCCGCTTAGCATGTTAGATGCAGGTGACAATTTGGTTTCGGTCTCAGTCAAAGCAGTTGGCGACGCCACAAGGCACATGCACTCGCTTGAAGCGGGAGCAACCGTAGGCATTCGAGGTCCATTTGGCAACAATTTCACGGAAAGCCGCGGCAGAGTTCTCTTAGTCGGCGGCGGAACAGGCACAGCACCATTACTATTCTTGGCAAAACAGTTGGCAGCTAAAACCGAGCGACTCTCTTTTGTTCAAGGCGCCAAAACCAAAGACGAACTACTATTTGTTAAAGAGATTCGCGGAGTCTGTAATGAAAAAACCCTCATAACCACCACAGAAGACGGCACCGCAGGTCTCCAATGCCTCGTCACAAAGCCACTCGCCGAGCTTTTAGACAAAGAAAAATTTGACATGATCTACACATGCGGACCAGAAGTCATGATTAAAAAAATCTTTGAAATGACCGAAAAACGCAAACTCCCATTAGAAGCCAGTCTTGAACGTCTAATGCGTTGTGGCATCGGCTTATGTGGAAGCTGCATGATCGGCAAATACCGCGTCTGTCGCGACGGACCAATATTCAACGCAGCGCAACTGCGGGAAATCCAAGAAGAATTTGGAATTTCAAAGCTTAGCTTTGACGGCTCAAGGATACCAATCTGATGCTCTCCGACACAGATTTGGAAGCTCTAATCGACAGAGCAATCTCACTCTACAACCGGACCCACAGCCCAAATGCCATTGTCAAACTAATTTCTTTCTCACCAACTTTAATCATAGTCCAGTTCAGCGGTGGTTTTTGCATCAGCTGTGGAACAATGGAAATTTCTCGAAGCCTTTGCTGACCAAACCAAAAGCCTTAGCCAAGGCAAAATAGAGCTAAAACATAACAAAACTACAGAAACAAACCCACACGCTATTCAAACATCCTACATTATAAAAACGAAATAAAAAATATGGTTTAGAATTCGTTACAAATCTCAATAGGTAATCAGATTGGAAAGAAAATAGGTAATTTTGAAAAACAGCGTTTTAACCAGAGAATATACCTGGAAAAAGGAAAAGAAGTTTATTCTTCTTCTGATGGCAGACCCATTTTGCGCATGTAGTCTCTCGCAAACCTTGGGTTGTAAGCAAGCAGTTCTTTGCTACGTAGCAAACGACGTTCAAGGCGGTCCAATGCAACACGGAAAGTCGGTTCAACTCCCCAACCTTCACTTGCTGCAAAGAATGTTCCTCGAGTTGTTCGGAATTGTAGACGGCAATGGATCATTGGTGTTTCGCGCATTGTTGTGTCCCCGTGGCTTTTCATGTAGACGAAAAGTGTGCCCAGTTGGAATGCTTCTTGGTATTTGCGGGAGAACGAATCGAATTCGTTCATCATGAATCCCTGTTGCGATTCATCGATTTCTATGTCTTTGACGCCGAATTGAATCGTTAACTTTCGTGCTTGAGCTGCAACCTGCGAGATAGGCTCCAAGAAATCAAGTTTAGTTAAAATTCCGATTAACCGATCGTTACACACTACGCACAAACACGATACATCGTGGTCGTGCATTTGCTTTTCAGCGTCGCGTAAACTTGTTTTGCTGTCAACTGTAATTACAGGGGAAGCCATTATTCCTTTAACGGCAATGCCTAAGGTTTCGATTTTTTCGCCAACTATATCTCCTTTGGTCTGGCGACGTTGTGGCCAATAGATATTCTCTAAAATATCTTCAATACTAACCATCCCCACAAGTCGACCACCTTCCATTACTGGAACGTGCGAGATGCCATAGTCACGCATCAAACCAAAAACCGCTCCAACACTACGACCTGCTTCAATAGTGTGAGGTGCCCGCGTCATAACCTTCTCAACCGCTCCACGACCCCATTCATCACCAACAGCCGCGTGAATAACATCTTCATCAGTAACAAAGCCCAGCAGCTTGCCTTTATCAAACAAAGGAAGCTGACGCATCCCACTTCCAATCATCAATTTTGCCAACTCACCCAACGGCATATCAGGTGAAACCTGAGGCGCAACCTGCATTAAAGGCCGAACTTTAGCCATAGTAAAATCAAGTCGCGACCGCAAAATCGATCGTCGAGTAATCATACCCACATACTTGCCTTTTTCATCCAAAACAGCCAGAACTGGGGGCATTCCCTTTTTGAAACCTTCCAGACATTTTGAAAGTGTATCAGTGTCTTTAACAGAATTTAATTCCTTTGAACAAATATCCTTGGCAGTAACAGACATGGACATAAATAATCACTGGAAAACCTATAGTTAAAAGAAGAATTTAAAGGTTGCAAAGCCCCACGCCAGTATAGCAAAACCAAAAGACCTCTTATTTGATCACAAAAAGTAAACCTGAATTAATCAAACTCAAACAAATTGTCAAATTAGTAATTCTGCTACCAATATTTGCGGCTCAACCTTCATCTAAACTTGATCGTCAACAATAGAAAATAACCTATATGCTTAATAGACAAGCAAACTGAATTGTCTGAGTTTAAAGGAGAAAAACCGCTTTGTTTGCTGTAGGACACATGGCAATCGCCTACCTTTTAGGGAAAGGCTCATCAAAAGCGCTTCGCATCAAACTTAATATACCGATTTTGCTCGTTCTCTCGATACTGCCTGACGTGGATATAATCTATGATCTTTTGACGGGATCCAATTTACATAGGGGTCCCACGCATTCGATTGTGGTTGCCTTAATCGCTTTTATCCCACTCTTCATTATCTACCGAAAAAAGGCAATTCCATATTTCTTAGCTTTAATTTCCCATCCACTAATAGGCGACTTCTTCATAGGTGGCAGACTGCAACTATTCTGGCCTTTTTCAACAACTCAGTATGGTCTTCATGAGTTAGGCTCATACTATATTGGAATTACTGATCCGGTGAACATAGCACTTGAACTTAGCCTGTTTGTAATAGCAACACTTGTCTTGTACAAAAGCGGCGATTGGAAGGTTTTCTTCAAAAGCAACAAAACAAACCTGGTGCTAATTATTCCCATAGCCACAGTTTTGCTACCAAGCACAATAGGTTATCCATTTAGTGCACCCTTACTCTTGACAGAGCCAACTATTAGCCATAGCCCACCTGTTCTACCTTGTGCTCTTCAGCATTGCTGTCCTAAAAACGCTATCTTACATGTATAAGAAACACTTTCAACATTCCACCAAAGAAACGCAACCAAAAAACTCTAATTCAAATTTAGTGACTGGACAGATCATAACCCATTCCTTGACCAGCATTGTCATTTCATAAATGAGCGGGGAATCAGCCAAAAAATATAGTTGAGGTATCGTATCAATTTGCTTTCAATATCGAATTTACACTTTGACCGATAGTTTGAGGTTGCTTGGCTTTAGTTTATAGTTTTGTTACGTGTGAAGGTTGGTTTTTCCAAGCAATATTTATAACGAAAGCACTATATTCAAACCTTCTAGCTAATGCTAAGCGTTGGACAAAAATTTGTACCGTGAGTACGTAAATCTCTTGGTGAATGATAAATGCCGTTAAAAACTGTAAAGACCGATGCGGCAGATGCCTTAACTTTAGAATGGGTTTTGCAAGTTAAAAATTACAAGTTAACCCTTGACAAGAACCGATGTGTCGGCTGCCAAGTATGCTCACTGGCTTGTCCTAAAGAAGCCATAAAAACCCAAAAGCAACCTAAAGTTCAGGGTGAAAAAGCGAAGAAAGCCAAAGTGGACGTAGATTTAGCAAAATGCAACTTTTGTGGAATCTGCGATGTCACCTGTCCCTATGGAGCGATCAAAGTAACTTTAAACGGTGAACATGACCTCTCTATCTTGGCGAAAGACAGTTACCCACAGCTGGTTCGCGGCATATCTGTAGATACCCGCAAATGCGAAAAAGAATGTGTTGAATGCGAAAATGCTTGTCCACTTTCGCTCATAAAAATCTCGAAAGTTGGGTTTGACGGAAAACCCATCCAAGACATGGCTGCTCTATCGTCAAATGAGAAAAAACGTGTGCAAGTCAACCTTGACATCCAAAAAGATTACTGTCCAACTTGCAAATTATGCGAGGTCAAATGCAATCAAGGAGCATTAAAAGTCAATAAAGCCTTCGAAGGAAAAATCAGTGTAAATCAAGAGAAATGTCCTGAAGGTTGCACAGACTGCTTAGACGTTTGCCCAATTCCGGGAGCGCTCCTGCTTGGCGAAGATAAGAAAGTTCACGTTAACGAATTATTATGTACATACTGCGGGGCATGCAAAAATGTTTGCCCAGTAGACGACGCTTTAAGTGTCAAACGTACAAAAGTTAACCATACACCCATCCATTCGGGCACATGGAATAAAGCTTTAGAGCGTATCACCAGTCCCGAGGACGCAATTAAAGAATTGAAATCTGAGGCTGCCGAGAGCAGACGCAAAGTTGTTGAGAAACGTTTTCTCTCTGAGGCGCTCAAATCGGAGGAACACAAATGAGTAGTTCACAAGCTTCACCTAACCAACCTGAAACATGTGCTTGCAAACCTGAACCACTACGAGTCGGCGTTTTCGTTTGCCACTGCGGCTTAAACATTGCAGGCACAGTAGACGTTAAGGCTGTAGCTGAATACGCTAGAACAATTCCAGACGTTGTGTTTGTTAAAGAAAACCGTTATACATGCGCAGACCCTGGACAAGCAGAAATCCGCAAAGCCATCAAAGAACAAAACCTAAATCGCGTAGTTATTGCTGCATGTTCACCCAGAATGCACGAACCAACTTTTCGACGCACTGTTTCCGAAGCAGGTTTAAACCCGTTCCTCTACGAAATGGCAAACATTCGAGAATTCGCCTCTTGGTGCCACCAAAGCGATCCCAAGGCAGCAACAGAACGAGCCAAAGACAGCGTACGAATGGCCGTTGCAAAAGTACGTTTAATGCAACCGCTCCAAACCATCGAAGTTCCAGTCACAAACAAGGCGCTCATTATCGGCGGTGGAATCGCAGGTATGAACGCAGCCTTAGACCTTGCAGAAATGGGCTATAAAGTCTACATGCTTGAAAACTCTCAGAGCATAGGTGGACACATGGCTGCATTAGACAAAACCTTCCCAACCTTAGACTGCAGCATCTGTATTGAAGGACCAAAAATGGTAGATTGCGCACGACACCCAAACATTACAATCTTCGCTAATTCAGAACTCGTAAAAGTTGACGGTTACATCGGCAACTTTAAAGTGAAAATCCGCAAAAACCCACGCTATGTTATTCCAGAAAAATGCACGGGTTGCGGTGAATGCAAGGAAGCTTGCCCAATTGAGTACCCAAATGAATGGGACATGAACCTTGGTACACGCAAAGCAATTTCAGTGCCCTTTGACCAGACAGTGCCGCTTATTTACTCTATCAACAAAGATTACTGTATTGAATGCTTCAAATGCACCGAGGCTTGCGGTGAACGTCAAGCCATCGATTTTAACCAGAAGCCTGAGGAAGTAGACTTTGATGTTGGCGCAATTATTGTTTCCACAGGCTTTGACATTTACTTACCTTATGACATGCCACTGCTTGGCTACGGGAAATATCCAAACGTCATCACAAGCATGGAGTTTGAAAGACTCATATTAGCAGCTGGTCCAACCGGCGGCAAAGTCATTCGACAATCAGACGGTCAAAAACCACATAGAATCGTTTTCATCCAATGCATCGGCAGCAGAGACAAAAACAAGTACCCGTACTGTTGCAATTTCGGTTGCATGTACACTCTCAAACATGTGGTTCAGCTTAAAGAGAAGTACAAAGAAGACATAGAAGTCTACGTTTTCTACATGGACATCCGAAGCCCAGGCAAAGGCTATGAGGAGTTCTATGACCGTGCCCGGGAAAGAGGAGTAAACTTTATTCGTGGTAGAGTAAGCCGTATTGATGAAGATCCAAAAACCCACAATCTAACTGTCCACTCAGAGGACTCACTTCTAGGCACTCCAATCGAGGTCGATGCAGACATGGTTGTGCTTGCAACTGCCGCCATACCCAAAAAAGGCTCAGAAGAGATAGCACGCATACTCAACTTGTCGCGTGGCTCAGACGGCTTCTTTATGGAAGCACACCCTAAACTAAAACCCATGGATGCACCAACAGACGGTGTCTTCTACGCTGGCACATGCGTTGGTCTAAAAGATATTCCAGCTAGCGTTTCCCAAGGTAGCGGCGCCGCAGCAAGAGCAGCCACTGTCATCAGCAAATCCAAGTGGAAGATTGAACCAATCATCTCAACCGTAGACGAAACCAAATGCAGAAACAAAACCGCCAAATGCGGCGTCTGCCAAGACAAATGCCCATATGGCGCTATCCGTATTGAACCAGGCAAGCCAGCACAAATAATAACTGCCAGTTGTCACGGCTGCGGAACATGCGTTGCCGAATGTCCCCAACGTGCCATCACACAAATGCACTTCACGGAAGCCCAAATCATGGCTCAAATCCGAGCGGCACTTGAGGATAAACCAGAAGAAAAAATCCTTGCTATACTCTGCAACTGGTGCAGTTACGCAGGCGCAGACCTTGCAGGCATCAGCCGATGTGATTATCCAGCAAGCGTAAGAGCCATCCGCGTTATGTGCAGCGGTAGAGTTGCTCGAGAATTCGTCCTCGAAGCCTTCAGACTTGGAGCAGGAACGGTTTTGATTGGTGCATGTCACTTACCATATGACTGCCACTATATCAGCGGAAACTACAAGATGAAAGCCCGAACCGACGCACTCAAAGGCATGCTTACCAAACTCGGAATGAGTCCAGAACGGTTCCGAGTAGAATATGTTTCAGCAGCAGAAGGCATACATTACGCTGAAGTCATCAAAGAAATAGACGCAGACATGAAAGCATTGGGTAAAGATAAAATTCAAGCAGAAAACGCGAAGCTTAAGCCAGTTTTGGAGAACATGTTGAAGCGCAAATAAACTATCAACTATTTTCTTCTTATTTTCCAAACTTTTCTGTTAATTCACAAAAAATTGAATTTCTGCAAGGATCTATTTGTTTTTAGAACTGTTTGCTTTCAAACAAAGCTACTGCTGCGAAAAGCAATCCTGAAGCCACAGCTCCTGCAAGAAGGATTGTAAATATTGTTGCCTCTTGTATATTCAATAGGGTTGGTATCAGGGGAATAACTGAAATCTGGTTTCCACCGTAAATGACCAATATTGCTCCGACGAGAACCGAGGGCGAAGCGACTCCGATTAGCACACCCGCAGCACATGACACTGCAATCATTGACAAAGCTCGTTGCCAAAGACTGCCCGGCATTGCTCAAAACTGCAGTTGACAAAGATCCCGTGGTAATGTAATCCGTTATCATTCCTGCTAAAATGGCAATGAAACTTGCGATGGCGACGCAGGTGTAAACCGAGAAGAATTTAGCCAAGATGATGTCTCTTCGTTTCAGTGGTCTAATTAGGAATAAGTCATAGACGTGCCTATTTTTTTCGTTGATGATGAAGACGGCGAGCATAACTGAAGCCAAAGTGCCGCCAATACTGGAAACTATAAGTGCAGAAATAAGAGTGAATGAAATGTTCTGCCCCGAACTGCCTGCAGAAATGAAGCGAAACAGCAATGCAATGATGGGTAAACCTATCCATAGGAAAACCATGACTTTAGACTTGTAGAATCCACGCAACTCATCCACAAAAAGTAAGCCCGTTTTCATTAGTTCTCAGCTTCCGAAACGTACTTGAGGTAAATTTCATCCAGCGAAGGCTCCAGCAAAGTAACGCCTCGCACGCGAATGCCCATCTTGACTATGCTTTGAACGATGTCGTTAACAACTTGGTCTTCATCTGCTCCCGATTCAAGATGCACCAAAACTCTGCCTGGCGAAGGCTGCTCCACGCTCTCCACATGTCTGATTGCGCCAAATTCCTGCCATCTGTCGCTGGCATAAGAAAGCAGGACTTGAACAATTTTTTGAGATGATAAACGAGACTTTAACTCGTTTAATGTACCGACTTGCCTGATTTTTCCGTGACTGATTATGCCAATTCGGTCTGCAACATCTTGAACGTCGCTAAGGATATGCGAAGAAAACAGGATGGTGGTGCCTTTTTTTGCAAGTTTCAAAACAATATCTTTAAACTGGAAACGACTCAACGGGTCCAATCCGCCCAAAGGCTCATCCAAAACCAACAGTTTGGGTTCATGAAGAAGCGCCTGTGCTAACCCAACTTTCTGCATCATACCGCCCGACAAATGCGAAACTTTCTTGTGTCGTGCATCGCTTAAACCAAGCAAACCCAAAATCTCGGGAATTCGTTCCTCGACCTTTGAGTCGCTTAATCCCGAAAGTTTTCCAAATGTTTTAAGCGCTTGGTTTACGGTGCGCCATTCTTGGAAAGCAACGTTCTGGGGAAGATAACCTAGTAGTTTATGGATTTCGTCTTTTCTTTTGGGAACTTGGAGGCCGCCTATTGATACTTCTCCTTGGAACTCAGTGATTAAGCCGACGAGAATTTTCATCGTGGTTGTTTTTCCCGCGCCATTTGGTCCTATGTAACCAAAGATTTCTCCCTCTTTTATTCCCAAGGAAATGCTGTCTAATGCGCGGAAGGTACCATAGCTTTTTGTAAGATTGTGAAGTGTAACGAATTCGTTGTCGTTGAGTCGGTTGCTGATCACTTTAGTTCCCTTGGATTGTTCTTTATTTCTCACGCCAATAACAATTTAAGTTTTTCACTTTAACCGCTTCTCTCAAGATTTCAACTTCCATTCATGACTAAATAAATATTCTCAAATGAGCAGTGGTTTTAATCGAAGTATCTTCCATCAAAAATAATGTAGAGACTTTTGCCTATTAACGGTTTTTTTGAACCATGCTATGCCTATTATAGCTACGGTTATTGCTGTCAGGGCTGCTATGGGATTAATGGTTTCTATTGCTGAGTAAGAAGTCGTTAGTAACGCTGTTAAAGTTAAGAGAAAACCAGAATTGCTGCTGTTCCAATGGCTAAGTTTTTGTGGCTCATTCTCAAACAACCTTTTGTGTACACAGTTAGGGTTGTTTTGATTTAATGCTAAGCTCTGGAACAGACTGTTCAGGGATTAGGACAGCACGCTAATGCTTAAATTAAAAATAAAAATTATTTATTTTGATAGAAAAAGAGTTTAATCTTCTTCTTCGTCAAGTTTTCTTTCCTTAATTTTTAATGCCTCTTCGTCACCGATAACTTTGAAAGTTTCAGATAGCTCGTGTTTGTGCAGAAATTTCTTAACGATAATGCGCACGTACTTTTTTGCGAGCGCTTCACCTTCGCCTTTCACAGTTACAGTTTTTGAGTCTGTAGATACGTCTCCACCTGTTTTCTCCTTGAGGAAATCTGCTAGTTTCTCGATTAGTTTGCTTTCGTCGCCTTTAAGCTCTGAAGCATTAACTTTCATTTCAACCATTTATTGTTCACCTCGATTCTTGTTACGCCAATTAACTATGATTTAGCTTATTTCTCATGGCTACTCTATTGATAAGTTTTCCGCTTGAACTTTTGTCAGTTCGCCCGTCGAGTCCATCTCACTGCTTAAGCTCAGACTCTAGTGCTCATCATCCTATCATAACTAAAACGTCAGCGCTTAAGACTGTTACGCTGCAAAACCATTTTGTGTAAGGTAAACTATATTTTTTTTTCAAACAAATTTTTGGTATCTATAAGAGTCTTGGAAAATGAATGTTTCAGAAGTCGTTGCAAAGAGAAGAAGCATTAGCTGTAATTGTTGGTGATGCTGATAAGAAACGTGTTTCAGAGATTTATGGTGCAAGTGGTAAAGTTGTATTGTATTCAGGATACGGTTGCGGCAATTTGAAACATCATGCTAATCACCTGCTCGATGGGCTTGGGCACATGTTGGATTGGCGCTTTCAAGGAGAGTGAAATAAGAAAAGTCGTCAACGCTCCAACATATATGCGTCCAGTAGCCTTGATTCTGGTAGGTTACCCAACGAGTTGCCTCAGCCAGATCTCACAGAACTATCAACGAGATAATGCATACCGAAACTTTCTAAATTTAACTGAAAGCTAATCGAGGCATTTACTGGTTTATTGCTTGACTGGCATGGTTTTTTAAGAATGGCAATGTTTAAAAGAGCCTTTTGCATCTATATATGAACTTCAATGCCTGAAAGTACATGGGTGTGAATCGGTAGAACGCCAGCTCAACAAACATGTGCGTGATGGTCACTGAAAAAATCATAATAACAAAAGGAGGAAAAGAAATGTTATCACGAGATTGCGACGGATGCTCCCAAATGAAACCGTGCAGTAAAAGATTCGATATCGCTGAGAAAGGTAATTGTGTTTACTGCCCAGATGGAACAGCCCATTTAATTGACGGCGCCTAAAACAACAAAACATTAAATTGTTAATTTTAAGCAAATAGTTTTTCCATTTTCTTTTTTTAATTTTATTTATCTAAATTGGCATAATGAACAAGTTACTCTTCCAAAACTTTCTTGACTTCAGCGAGAACATCAGAGAAATCTGCGATCGCACCTGACTTCATGCCTTTTTTAGAAACGCTTAAAATCGTTTCGTAGCCTTTTGCGGTTAATTTTGCTCCATATTTTTTTTAATGTTCTGTCATCTCCAAAGAAGCGGCAAGTGCAGAATAAGATTACTTTTTTGCCTTCCAACTTTAGGTATGCTCTCGATGGAATTTCGACCGGCTGGATTGCGGCTAATTCATAGATGGGTGCTTTTGTAGTGTCGGCTATTGCTAGAGCTAAGCGTTTTGTATTTCCTGTTCTCGAAAAATACCTAATGCACAGATGTTCATGATTAAAATTAGCACTGGTTCGGTTAAAATAATCTTCTTCTATAGACTATGTGGTAAGTTTAAAAGGTCAACCAAGCAGTATTTCCTTGAGAGCTAAAAACATGGATTACGCTATAATCGCCAACTCCTACGAGAAAATCGAAGCAACCACCAAACGTTTAGAAATGACCGATTTGCTTGTTGAATTGCTAAAGAAAACGCCCAAAGATGTCATAGCTAAAGTTGTTTATTTAACTCAAGGCAAATTGTACCCAGATTTCATGGGTGTTGAGATGGGTGTGGCAGAAAAACTCGCCATAAAAGCTCTATCCCGAGCGGCAGGGCAAAGTGAAAATGTAATCCAAGCTGAATTGCAGAAGAGCGGCGACATCGGAGAAACCTCAGAAAAACAATTATCAAAACGAAAACAATCCACTTTCTTCACCAAAAAACTCACTGTTGAGTGGGTTTACGAGACCCTTGATAAACTCGCAAAAACCTCAGGTTCTGGTGCGGTAGACACTAAAATGGCGCTTCTTTGTGGACTTCTGACTGATGCATCATCTAAAGAAGCAAAATGGATAATCCGCACAGTAACCGGTAACTTGCGTTTGGGTATTGCAGACATGTCGGTACTTGATGCTTTAGCGATAGCTTACGGAGGCGGAAAAGAAGCACGAGAACTCATCGAACGCGCATATAACATTTCCTCTGACTTGGGAAGGGTGGCAAACATTGTGGTCGAGAAAGGAATAGAGGGCATCAAAGAGTACCAAGTTATGGTTTTTGAACCCATAAGACCCATGTTGGCTGAGCGTCTTGGATCTCCAGAAGAAATTTTAGAGAAATTCGGCGGGAAATGCATAGCAGAATACAAGTATGATGGAGAGAGAATTCAAGCGCACAAGAAAGACGGTAAAGTCGTGCTATTTTCCAGACGACTGGAAAATATTTCTGATCAGTACCCAGACGCTGTAGATTTAATAAAGGAAAAAATAGGTGCTAAAGAAGCCATTTTAGAAGCTGAATGCGTTGCTATGGATCTCGAAACAGGAGATATGCGTCCGTTTCAAGAACTTATGCATCGCCGACGAAAATATGGTGTAGAAGCGGCAATAAAGGATTATCCAATTTCACTTTTCGCCTTCGACGCGCTTTATGTTGACGAAAAAGACCTAACACAAGAACCGTTCCTGCAAAGACGCAAAAAACTGGAAAAAATAATCAAGCAGAGCGATCGGATGAAGCCCGCAACGCAAAAATTGGTCAGCAGCCCAAAAGAACTAGAGGATTTCTTTGAGCAAGCTATAGCGGAAGGCTGCGAAGGTTTAATGTGCAAATCCCTCGCTAAAGACTCCGTTTATCAAGCGGGAAGCCGTGGTTGGCTTTGGATAAAATATAAACGCGACTACAAGAGTGAAATGAAAGATACTGTAGACTTGGTTGTGGTCGGCGCTTTTCACGGCAGAGGCAAACGGGTTGGAACCTACGGTGCTCTGCTCTTAGCTACCTACAACGAGGAAACGGACACTTTTGAAACCGTGACAAAATGTGGCACAGGCTTCACCGACAAAGATTTAGCGCAGCTTCATGAAATGCTCCAGAAACATGTGATTCCACGCAAAAACAGCAGAGTCCTATCGATGTTGGAGGCAGATGTCTGGTTTGAACCAGCTGTGGTTTTAGAGATTTTAGGAGCAGAAGTTACTTTGAGTCCCATTCACTTGGCAGCAATGAACTCGATCCGCAAAGACGCTGGTTTAGCAATTCGGTTTCCCCGGTTCACAGGTAAATACCGCACTGACAAAAGTCCCCAAGATGCGACTTCTTCCAAAGAAATTGTAGAAATGTATCGCGCGCAACTAAAGAAAATTGGTGATACTTCAAAAAGCTAAAACTGATAAGTACCAATAGCCTAAGTAGTTGCGAGTGCGGTTCGTTTGGCTCAAGACTCAGAAAAATTGAAATCAATGATAGCCCTAAAAAAAAGGCTTGAAGAGCAGTTGGAAAAGTTAGAGGCTGAAACTAAAGAGGTTCAAGATACGCTTGATACGGTTAACCAGATTCTTCTTGAAAAAGGTTTCAAACGTGGAGACATAAAAGAAGTCACTGCCCAAACGGCTATTCCTAAAGAAGTTGTTCTGCCAAAACATGAACCCGAACCGCCAAAAACTGCCCCAGCCAATCAGCATACGGAACCAGAAAGCGTAATACCGCTTAAAACTATGGCTGATGAGCCCTTGGCACTCATCTACTTTGAAAAGCAATCTATTCACGTGCTGCCTGATGAAACCAAAAAATTCAGCGTTAATACCCCTCCATTCACTAATTTCTTAGTTGAGAAAGTCTTCGCTAAAATGCAGGAAAAAGATAAAGAGCTTGTCAGGTTAGGGCAATTATCTACGGATAAAATGTTTTCTTACAACATAGTTCGTGAAGGCGACTTAATTCGCGAAATAATAATTAAGAATGCCGATGATGAACGTTTAAAAGAGCTTAAATCAAGCATCCGCTGGACTTTTGAGAAAATGTATGAAAAAATAAAAAGTGGCATTTAAACTACATTAAATGTTTCTGTAGTGTGTCGCCAATTTTGTTCTTGGGACATAAACCCACTAGTCTTTCTGCTTCTTTTCCATCTTTGAAAACTATCATTGTGGGTATGCTGAAGACTTGGAATTTTTCTGCTGTAACAGGGTTCTCGTCAACATCAAGTTTGCCGATTAAAACTTTGCCACTGTACTCTTTTGCGAGTTCCACGATGGTTGGAGCTAAAGCTCGGCATGGTCCACACCAGTTAGCCCAGAAATCAACAAAAAACAACTTGTTGTTTTTGAGTGTTTCTTGGAAATTTGAGTCGGTTACATGAAAAGGTTCAGTGCTCATTTTAAATTTCTCCATTAATAACTAATAGAAACTAGCGGATTGTTTGATATAAACTGTTCGTGACCGAAATCACCCACAGGGCTTCATTTTTGCCAGCAATGTTTTGAATGTAGCATAAGATTCTTGCGGGTCTGAGATATCGGCGGCGACTTTTTCGAAGGGGCAAACACCTGTTTTGTCCATGTCTAGAACGTTGTCGATGATTTCTTTCCACTCGAACAATATTTTATTGTCTTCAAAAACTGTCTGCGCTTTTCTGCTTAGAACTTCTGCGTAAATCTGCTTTATCCCAGCGTAAACACACAACAGCGATAGTGCTTTCCCAGCAACTCGATCAGCTACTGAGGCACCATTTAGTTGGATTCCGAATTTTTCTATTGCTCCAATGAAACCGGAGATTCTGTGAGAATCGGTTTGGAAAAGTATTATGCCCTTCTTGACGATGGCAAGTGTTAGGTTTTTTTCATAGAGTTGTTTTTTGGCTAATTCGAGGTCCTGCATGATTCTCAACAAATGCAACGTCAGGCAGCTAAAAATACTATTGGGAATAAATCCGAAAATTCAGAGAGCACCGAGAAAAACAAGATTATTTTCGAGGTCGCCAGTTAAGGGTGATTTAGATGACCAGGTTCTTTGGAGGATTAGACTACACATCCCGACAAAGCCGAAGATGGCTTCTTGTCAGTCTCATATTAACAACGAAATTGAATATTTCTTTGTTTTATAGTCTGAGCGGTTTATCTGCTTCTAAATACTTTAGTTCTGCTAAATATTGAATTGTCGTTGTTTAAGCCGAAATAGTCACATAACATGTGTCCTTTTTTTGTGATAAAATATTCTACTTTAGGACCAATAGTTTTTTCACAGATTACCTCTAACCCGATTAGAAAATTGAAGAATTCTGGTGAAAGAGGCAAGTTAAGTCCAGCTTTACGCATTATTTGTTGTTGCGTCATTGAATCTCCGCGGTCTAAGACCTTGATTACTGCAAGGTAAATCTCCATTTTCGATTGCCCCAAATTGTATGCCCCTTTCATAAAAAAATTGAACCCTTCGATTATTAAGGCTTTCGACTTAAGACAGTTATCACGAGACACGAAAAAACAATTAAACTCAAAATCCCGATGTTTCTTTCTTAATCGTGGCTATATTCGTCTCAGCGTTGGCAGTTTTAGGAACTACCAAATTCAAACAAGTTCGCAAAAAATTGAAATCCACGATTTATAAACTTTAGATTTAACTTCTGTATATGCTATTTTTTTCCGAAAGATTGTGGATCAATCTGTCTGCGCGTGCCATCTTTATCTACCACATACATGTGAAAGTCGTATTCATCACAGTAGTTTTTGAATTCAACATACTTTTCTTTGTTACCTTCAAACATGTCAGGGGTTGCCACTTCACAAATACGCGTTAAACAACCTTCCTTTTCTGCTTGAACATCTGGAAGGTACCCTTTGCCTATCATTGAGGGCTTCTCGTAACCTTTTAAATCTGCCTTAACTGTCCAGTTATCCCGTTTCAACTCTTCGGCTACTGCCATAACGCAAGCGTCGTGGCTATCTTGATTTTTACTTTTTTTCTCTGTCATCAATAACACCTATTCAAAATCGTCGTGTTCTTTTCTTTATTGTTTTTTCCAAGGTCTATTAACGCTTTCATTATCCCAATATGCGCAGCACATGCGAGCAGTGACGTACATTTCTATTTTTTTACTGTAACAAAATCTCTTGGTTGATGCATCGGCTTTAGAACCGCCTGGTAACGTAATTAAGTCAGCGGTCTCGGCTCGACTCATTTCTTCATCGTTTTTTGGGTTAATTCCACCTTCATTATTTAGTTCCTGTGAAACTACAGGTTCATTGTTGTTGGCTATAAATTTGCAATTAAAACAATTGGTTCCAATAATTTTTTCTTTAGTTAAGCTATTTTTACTCATAAAAACACCTAATAATTAAATATTTTTCTCTCAGTAAAACTTTTTGTAAAAATTCTTCTTGAGAAGATAAAGATGGTGGGCCGAGCCGGATTTGAACTGGCGACCTTTCGATTATCAGTCGAACGCTCAAGCCAAGCTGAGCTACCGGCCCACATTTTTTATAGCGACACAAGTTTAATATTATGTGGGTTTATAAGAATTGTCATAAATCTTTTAATGCTACACCATTACTTTGGTTGTCAGAATGAGGGGCTCGTAGCCTAGCACGGATTAAGGTGTCAGCCTTCGGAGCTGGAGATCGTGGGTTCAAATCCCACCGGGCCCGCTCATCTTCCTTTTAGCTTTTACTACATTCTTAAGTCACATTTCCATAAACAATTAGTTGTTTTCTTTTATTTCGATTTTAATGATTGTGTAAAATATGCCTTTTGGAGAAACGTAGCTATTTAGCGATGGAATATTGTTGTTATAACAAATCTTAAATCTGTCTTGCTCTGCATAGAAAGAAACAGAAACAAGGAGCGCGATAGTATGGTAGATATAATCTTAGTCTTGGCTATAATTGTACCTTTAGTGATAGTATTATACGCTTTAATTTCATCTCTTCGAATTGTTAGACCTACAGAGAAAGGTTTGGTGGAGCGATTTGGCAAGTATCATCGTTTTGTTGAAGGAGGCATAACTTTGCTGGTGCCTTTCGTTGACCGAATCATCAAAGTCAACGTTACTGAGCGAATGACACCTGTCCAGCGTCAGGACGTAATAACCAAGGACAAGGTTTTCATGGGCGTCGACGCAGTGGTTTTCTATAGAATCAAACAAGAAGAACCGTCGGTTAAAGCATCACAGTATGCAGTAGCTAGTTTTGCCTCTCAAATTGACACGTTAGCTCGCACAGTGCTAAGAGACATTATCGGCGGCATGGATATGGCTATAGCTAACACATCCAGACCCATTATAAACGCCAGTCTCAAAAACGCGTTGGATGAACAAACCGAAAAATGGGGCATTGAAATTGTACGGGCAGAAATCAAAGATTTGGAGCCTCCAAGAGAACTAATTGTATCTATGGAATCTGTCTTAAAAGCAGACAATGAAAGACAAGCCGCAGAGAAAACTGCCATAGCTCAAGCTACATTAGCTAGCGGACAGAAAAATGCTGCAATTCAAGTTGCAGAAGGACAGAAGCAAGCAGCAATTCTTTCATCTGAAGGCCAGAAAATTGCAACAATTCAAATTGCGGAAGGAGACGCACAAGCAACCAAGTTGAGAAACGAGGCTTTAACCACTTACTTCAAAGATAGCGCCATAACTTTCAAGCAGCTAGACACTATTTCAGCATCTTTGCAGAACAACACAAAGATAATAGTTCCCGAAGGCAAAGCCATATCATTAATACTTAATGAGCAAGACCACCTCTCAAAAGCAACAATACTACCAATCCCACCGCCACCAACACAGAAAAGCAACAGACAAATGTAAAAAAAATTAAGCACAACCCGAATAACGTGGTCAAGCCGTTTTTGAGGTGTCCACGTAATCTTTTATCATTTCTTCATGAACAAAAGCTAACGGTTTAGGAAGCTCATTTAGGCTAAAGATCTTGATTTCTTGGATTTCGCTTTCCTGCTTTTTTACTTCTCCGCCGACGGGTTTTACAACAAAACAAGTTGGGTAATACTCGTATTCGACGTCGTCTTTTACTCCCGTCTCAACGTACTCACCGACTTTGCGCACGATGGTTACGTCGAGTCCTGTTTCCTCTTTAACCTCCCGAATAATAGTTTGTTCGATGATTTCGCCCAGATCCATTCTGCCGCCAGGCAATGCCCAGTAGCCTTTGAAGGGAATTGTGTTGCGTTTAATCAACAAAATATTGTTACCCGGATAAGGTATTATGGCTGTTGAGGTTTTCCCCGTGAACTTCTTCATTTGGATTCCATCCTAAGTTGTTAATTTGTATCTCCAGTTGATCATTAGGGATGCTGCGAAGATTATGATTCCTGAGAAAACAACTATGGGACCAGAGAATGGAATAGCTGAATCAGGACCAAAGAAGATGCTCCAGATAAGGACTCCAGAGAACCCGGCAGTGGCACCGAAAACTGCGCTAAGCATCGAGTATCTTCGCATGTGGGCACTCAAGCTTTTGGCCGCTATCGCCGGAACGATTACGAGAAAGCCGACGAGTAGGGTTCCAACTATTTGGATGCCGATGGCGACTACGACGGAGACCAGGAAAAGATATAGCAGGTTTATTCTTGCGACCTTGATGCCTTTTGAAATGGCAAGATCCTCTGAAATCATCGCCAATACTAGCTTGTCATAGATTAATTTCGTGAGAACAATCGCTACAACGCAGACTGCAGCGGCTATAGACATGCTGAGTAACGTAACTTGGGAAATGTCGCCGAAAAGCGCTGCCTCAAGAGCATCCAAATTGTTCCCATAAATCAAAATACCTATTGCCAATGCTAGGGTAAACATTGCGCCGACGAGGGCTTCGAAAGAGATTTTTGTAGTTCTTTGAATTTGCCAAATTATAGCTGCTGAAACAAATAAAAAGGCAAAGGCGCCTAAGTATGGGTTAAAATCGAAAGATATCCCTATTGCCAAGCCTGGTAGGGCAACGTGTGATAGTGCGTCGCCGACAAGCGCCATCTTCTCCAAAACCATTAACGAACCTAAATAGCCTGCGGCTACGCCGACGAAGATTGATAATACTAGACTGTAGACGGTGGAGTCAAGCATGCTTAGTTTTCTCCTCGTTCGGTTTCAACGCAGACTGTTTCGCCGTAAATCTGTCTTTGGATGTCTGGTTTCCCTATTTCTTCGGCTGGTCCACAGAAAGTAACGCATTTGTTTATCGCCAGCAAAGCGTCAGCGTATTCCTGGACGATGTGTATGTTATGTGTTATTAGGAAAATCGTTATTTTCTGGGTTTTCTTTATTTCGTTAAGCATCAAGTAGATAGGTTCTTCGCTATCCATGTCAACGCCTGTTGTCGGCTCATCCAAAAGCAGGACGTTGGGGTTATCGTTTAATGCCCAAGCAATCAAAACCCGCCGAAGTTGCCCACCCGACAAGACGCCTAACCGCTTATCTAAAATACTGTTATCGTTCAATCTTACTTTTTTTAGTGAGTTTTCTATGTCAACTCCATTTCCAATCGAGAGAAACTCTCTAACAGACATAGGAATATCGGAGACAGCGACGTACTGTGGGACATAGCCGATTTTTACTTTCTCCGTCCACTCGATCGAACCTGTGTGAGGGATTAGGTTTAGAAGGGTTTTGAGTAAGACTGTTTTTCCTGCGCCGTTTGGTCCCAGTATGGCTAATGTGGTACCTTTTGTAACGTTGAAGTTTATGTGGTCAAGTAAGATTTGGTTTTGAAGTTTTACGCCAAGATTTGAAACTTTCAATATGTAATCGTTTTTTTCAGCCATAATTGACCAAAGCCTTCGACCTGCCTTAACGGTTTAAACAATATAACAGTAACAATGTGAGGCGTCCAATAAGTTTTTTGAAACAACAAACACTAACTCTTCAATCTGCCGCTTAGGACCTGCTGTTCCTTATCGGAGAGCCACCCCTCATTTTTCAGGTAACCTAAACCACTGGCAACTTTTTCCATGAATAAGCAATTACTTAGAAGATTGTTTTTTTGGGATAAGTCGTTGAGTTGGTTTTCAAATACAGTGTTTTGTTTGGTAAGAGTTTGCACATTGTTGATTAGGTTTGTTGCTGATTTGAAACGTGGATTGAGGCGGTCTTTGATTTTTGACATCCCAAACGCGCTTTTCAGTTTTCCAGAAAAATCAATTCCTGTAATCGTGGATGGTGCAATGAAAAGATATCGTCTTGATGCGCCTGCCTCATAGCAAGCCACGTAAAACGGAACGTAAAACAACGCCGAACTCCGCAATCCTTGTTCTCTTATGCCCAACGCCTCAAAATTAGCTCTTGTTGCCTCGCTTAACTTGATGGTTTTGCTTAAGCCTTCGATTACTGGTTTCTCTTGTTTAAGAAGTTTGTCGGTTTCCAGTTTGAAGATGAGCGTTTTAGCGTCACGGGCAGCCTCCAGCTCTCGCAAAGGTTGACGGGCAAATTTGATTTCAGCGTCGAGCCCAAAATTTAACTTGGAAGTTTCCTGCACTTTTTGCCGACTGAGTTGTGTAACTTTCCCCTCTATGTCTTTTAGTTTCTTTTTTAGATAATTAAGTTCTTTTTGAGTTTGCTTAATTTTCTCTTTCCATCGTTTCTCGTAAATTGCATGTTTCTTTGTGCCTTGCGTTTTTGCTTCATGTTGGTAGAGCTTGATTTTTCCCTCGTTGCTTTCGATGAATTTTTGGGTTTTAGTTTTAAGTTTTTGTAAGCTTTCAATTTCGTTGTCAAAACTTTCAGTTAAACCCTTTATTTTGGTTTTGTAATCCTTGTTTAGTTTAGCTATTTTGGGGTTTATGAGTTCTTCTTGAGCTCTGATTTTAGCATCTGTTTCCTCAGTTGCAGCTGAAGCTTCATAGTTGAGTTCAGTTACGTACTGGCTTGTTATTTTATTCAAGAGCCTTGAGCATTCAGGCAGCATCTCAACCTCTTCTCTAAGACCCGATTGCAGCTTGCCAAACACGGTTATCAAAGAGAAAATAGTGTTTTCATCAAGAGTAGGTGAAAGCTGAAGGGAACTTGCGGGATTCACTTCTGATGCTTCTTTAAAGTAAACACTAAACTCACTTCTAAAATTTACGTCAGCAATTAAGCCCTTAAACACAAATTGCTTTTCTTTGATGGGCTGCTGAAAATAATCACAATGGTCTGACAGGAATGCACTGTAATTTTCCCGTGGCCTCGAATTAGCTTCCAGACTTTCTATAAAGGCTTTAGCCGACGGAACCTCAGTGTAAGAAATGCTGTAGCTTGAATCGCCGAATCCATCGAAAATAAAGTTTACATTGTTTTTGGGGTAAAGCCACAGGGGATATCCTATTTTAGATAGGAAAACCAGTTTTTCTTCAGGTTGTCTTGTGATAAAGCCGCCGCCCCTGTTTCTCTCGAGCTCTGCAACGGCGAAAACAGCTGCTGCCTCAACCTCGAGTGAAGTGGTTTTTGGGTTTGAGAAAGGTAAGCTGAGGCGTTTAGTTGCAGAGTTTAACATTTTAGTTCAGGTTGAAGGTATAAAGGCGCTGGTTTTTTAAAACTTGCCATCACTTAGCCACCAAAGAAGTCAGATATTCTCTTTTGGAACAGTGCTCTCTTTAATAGTTCGCTTTGCAGTATCCACCGTTGCATTGGAATTTCAAATCTGCCGCTAATGAATTGGAGGGATTCGGCAAGGTTCTTGAAAATGTAGGGTTTTTGGTGCATGGCATTTCTAACGTTTTCACGGACTTGCCAGACGCCGATGGGCATTATATAGCCTGGTCTAGCTTCTCGGAGCACGATAGCGGTGGCTTGGCGTCGTTCTTTTTGGAGTTGTTCACAAACGGCTAAGCGCGCTGAGTAGTAACAGCCGCCAATTTGAGCATAAGTGGTTCGTCCGTTGTTACCTTCCCAATCGGAGAAAATAGAGATGCTTGAGCCATTTGGGTTCCAGACAGTGCCTGGATACCATGCCTCCATGGATTCATAGCTCCATTGTGCAGGAATCATTAAAATCTCAAACACATTATCCATGTAAATGGATTCGTAAACTCGATATTCGTTAATTTCAGGGAAAGTTTTGACTTTTTCCCGCAGGTTCTTGGAAATTATGTCATCGACGGCCGTTATGCTCCAGCGGGTTGGAACAAGGCGTCGTTTCTTTTCTACACCGAAAGCACCTACACTGAACGCTTTCTGGATTTTGCTTACTATAACCCCTCGGTTGTATAGGTCTACTACAGCCTGAGTCGCTCGCAAATCCGTATCATAATATGCTTTCTCAATCTTGTTATCGTAACGTGCGTTGCCAACATGAAGGTCGCGAATGGGTGCTGAAGGACCAAACGGCTGAACATTATCATCAAGATAAATTGAGCCCCGAGGTTTTTTTGTAAGGTTCAACTCGATGTCAACACAACTGTCAGCAAGAGCTAACTCCCGTGTCTGATCAAGAATTTTTCCCCCTTCTATAAACTTCTGCACATTAACCCTATGTTTACCGCGTACAAGTAAGCTGCGAAAACCCACAATCTCATCCATCGACTTCCCAAACCATCGCTCAGGTAAATCATAGATCCCGGTATCCTCATGAACAGGCGGCACAAGCGGTCCAGCGTAAACATTTGGGTAACCAATTCTTCCAATAAAAACGCTCGGCGGCGACATGCCATCGATGTCTTCAGTAGCCATCAATGGTGCGCTTTTGAGAAAATAGTTGACTTTTACCATTATTGGGCATCGGGTTTTGCCGCACAGCGCTCGGGCTCCTTTGCAAAGGACGCAGAGGCTGTCGTTTCTGGCTCGGGTTGTGATTTGTCGATCTTCAACCGCGTTTTTATTTACTTTTTCTATGATATCCAGTAGCCAGTTGTTAGATTTTGCCATAGTTTGGAGTTTCTGTGTAAGCGTCATGTATGTTTGAATATCTGGTTATGCTCTCATATGTTTTTTCTGCATGAAAATGTATAAAAAGCACTTTTTTAAACGCTTTTTCCGGGTTGTCTTAATAAATATAAACGTCCTTAAAAACAGGCAAAACCCTAAGACTCTCCTTTATTTGCGTATTGTCAGTAGTTGATTCGTCTGCTATTTTATGGTCCATTGAACGAATACCGAAGACAATTTTGTGCCACCAAAGTTTGCAATATATGAATCTGAGAAATTCTTCAGTATTCTTTTCTTTAATTCTTCTTGTGGAATAACCGAGGTTCCGCTTGATTGCACGTAGAGGTCTATGAGTTGGTCGATTTATCTAGCTTTAACGTGCAGAGTTTTATATTTCAATTGTCAAGAACTCGAAAATCTCTTACAAAATATTACATTCAAGTTATAGAGTAAAATGGCGCCCAGGCCGGGATTCGGACCCGGGTCCTACGGGCGACAGCCGCATATACTGGACCGAACTATACTACCTGGGCATTAAGCGCCGCAACAATACTGATAACTTTAGCTAATTAACCTTTCTCGGAATTGATATTGATCAGTTTGATGGAAAGTGCCTATGCGTTACAATGCTCTGTTACTTGGGTTGAAGGTTTAGTTTAGCGACAATTTTAATACCTTTCAAAATTATTATTTGGTTAACATTCCTTGAAGGTTGGTGAAAAGAGTCAAAACAAACGGAGTTTACTTTGAGGTTCTCCAAAAATACTGGCTGACAATTGCTATGTTGCTGTTGACAGGTTGCCTCGTTCATTTCTGGCTACATAGCACTCTTCACTGCGTTGGTCTTCACCTTGTTGGTTCCAGGCTTAATCGCCTACAGGTTTTTTAGCTTAAAAACCCATGAAATTTGGGCGTTCGTACCCGTTTTCAGTGTTTTAGTATCTGTTCAATTGGTTTATTATTTGTCGTTGGCTTTTGGGTATTCACGCGATATAATATTTTTTAGTTTTTTGGCTTTAACTGCATTTTATACGTTGGTTGTTTACAAGAAAGGCGAACCATTTAAGCCCCAAAAATTTCTCAAAATAAAGCAAATCAAAAAAGCCAGCATTTTGGTTTTTTCAATAATTTTGCTAATCTCACATAGCTGTCCTCTCTAGAAGCGTCTGGTACGGAAACCAATACGGCATAGTCTTAACAGGTTCAAACTGGCAAGACACCCCACTGCATTATGAAATAATTGAAAGCATAAACAATGGAAATTTTCCGCCCCAGATGCCTAATTTTTCAGGAGAAAAGTTAACTTACCATTACTTTGTTGATTTCCACACCGCCATCGTCGAAAAAGTTTATGGCTATTTGCCTACGCTTCTGCCTGTCTTAAACGCTGTTTTCATCTTTGTTTTTGCACTCTCAATTTATGCTTTAGCAAGAATTTATGGCAGAAAAGTTGCTATATTTGCAACTGTTCTGGGAGTGTTTGGATGGGGACTAAGTTACTTTGGGTTTTTTTCATCTTTAATTAATGGACAATTTGATCCAACACAAAATTACATTTACCAATATGGAGGCACTTTTGGTCTTCCTTCGATTTTTGATAATTTGTTGCAGCAGCGACCGCTGTTGATTGGTTTGCCGGCTTTTGCTTTGGTTTTGGCTTTGCTACGAAATATGGATGACAAAAAAAGAATCCTTCTCGCAGGCGTTATTACTGGTTTAGTGTTTCAGTTCCATAATGTAGCGTTTTTCTGTTGCTTTGTTGTTTTCGCTGTTTGTGTTCTCTTTAACTTTAAGCGTCTCAATCTTAGTTTTCTATATTTTCTGGTGCCTACTGCTTTGGCTTTGCCTTTTATCTTAGTAGGTGGACCGCCATTGACGGTTGCTGTAAGTGCTGCTTGGATTGCTAATTTTGCTCAGAATCCCTTTATCTACTATCCCCTGAATCTTGGCGTGCCATTTCTGTTGGCAATTGTCTCCTTCTTTTGGAAGGGCCATGAGGAACTCAAAGGTACGCTCCTGTTTTTGGTTTTAATTCCAAATGTGTTGTTGTTGACGCCGAACCCTTGGGATATGTACAAGTTCTTCATGTTTGCGTGGATACCCATCGCCGTTTTGAGCAGTGTGGTTTTGGCTAAGGTGTGGGTTCGGAAGTGGCGAGTGGCTGTTTTGGGGTTGCTGTTGTTTTCAGTTTTGACTTCGGCAAGTGTAGTCGTTTACAATGTCGGCACCAATTATTCCGGTGCAAGTTGGAATGAATATCAGCTTGGGTTATGGGTTAGGGATAATACACCATCTGATTCAGTTTTTTTGACGTATTATTCTATTCATGCTCCATCGAGTATGATTGGGGGTCAACTTCGTGTTTCTTCTTATTTTAATTGGGCTTATGGTCATGGGGTTCCGTTGGATGAGGTGTTCCAGAGGGGGCATGATATTGACATGGCCTATAATGGCACAGTGGCTCAGTTGGAGGCGGTTGTTCGCGAGTATAATGTGTCTTACGTGTACGTTGGAGGTGAAGAGTTGGCTAATTATCAGGGTTGTGTAGCACGTTTTAATGGTGTTGGGTGGCTTACGCAGGTTTACATTAATGGGGATCTACAGATTTACCAAGTTGATTGGTCGAGCTTAGGCAGTTGAGTGCTGCAAGTTTTAAATAGAAAAACAGACAAGAAGGCAATGTATGACAATTAAACCAGCGAGTCTAGGAATAATTCACAAAATCTTTATGCTGTTTGTTTTAATTAACATCATCGGTGACATCGGTAACGTCGTGTTCTGGTGGGCAAACTCGGTTTCGCGTGCAGCATCATTAAACACTGGCTATATCGGAGTCGCTGCAGGTATTGGTAATGCTCTCATCGTAGGCACAATAATCCTTTTGGTCGTTGCAGTAGTATACATAATAGCGTTGTATGGGTTAATGAAACAAATGAAGTGGGCACACCAACTAATCATATTCAATACCGTGGTTAACCGTGCGCTCGCCCTAATTCTCTATTTCATTAGTCCTGCGTTTATGCTTTGGGCAGTCTGGAGCATTATTCTAATTACCCTGGCCTATTTTGACTGGAGCAAAATGAACGCTGCAAAAGCAGTAACCCAATAATTTTTTATTTTTGGTGTCTGGTACTTTTGCCAGATATGTAATTGATATCTATTCTGCCCATGGTGGTGGATTCAAGTTTTTCAGGTTTGATTTTTGCAAGTTTTGCCTCGGGGTCAAGCGAGACTTGACGGATGAGAACTTCCATAGCGTGTTTTTTCTCATTTAAGTCGGTAATTAAAGAGAGTTTGCCGCTGAAATGAACCGAACTGTAAGCATAGTCACATTCTTGGGTAACGCCGAAATCCAATACGGCTTGTCCCCAAACTTTGGGGTTTGCTTTTGCATAGATGAGTTTTTTGCCTTCGGATGCGCAATGGAAATAGAGACAGTTGCGGGTTTGGTCGTAGCCGTGGCTCAAAGCGACAAGGTAAGGTTCGCCTTCCATGCATAGGGCAATTGTCACATATTTGGTGGCTTTTAGAACCTGGTGCATCTCATCAGACTCAGTGATTTCTCGATCCTTGCGCCTAACATGAAAAGACATACTTGACTTTAAGCAGAAAAGGCAATATTAACTTTTTTCGCGGCGCAACCCATGGTAAGCGTTAACAACTTCTTTCTTGATGTAGCCCACGACGTCAGGTGTGAAGATTGCGAGGGAAGCCAATAGGAAGTTGAGTGGAAAAACAAGTGGGGATTCAAAGAGGTTGTCGCCGTAGGATCCGGTGACGTTTTGAATGTAACCCCAGAACTGGAACAGCGACCATCCAGCCGTCCACAGCCACGCACCGGCAAGCCGTGCCAAATACTTCTGTCGGCTGCTGAGATTTGCGCTTTTCACTTTTGAGTAAAGGATTTCGCCTGCCACTGCGCCTGCGCCTCCGGGGAAGAAGGCGTTAACCAAAATCTTCTCCACTATGTTTCCGGGAACATATGGAGTGACCCATGGAACCATAAACATGCTCAAAATAGGCAAGTGAATGTTACCGGTTGTAATCCTTATAGTAGCGGGTATAGAATAGATGAAGGCGCTGCCTAACTGCCAAATCCAGAATCGCCTGCTCCTAAGTAGGTTTGTAACGGCCCTTAGATACATAATATCTAAGGTAACCAAACAAGTTTTAAAAAGCCTTTCCAACCAAAAGTGCAAATTATTTAATTGCTTTTCATACCACAATTATGATCTAAATAATTATTCATTCGATTTATCAATAATGCATAGCTTTTTTAATCCACTATTCCCCCTTATTTTGCGGTGAACAATTACGGAAGAAGAAGCAGACATTTGGACTCCCATGGACGGGGACACATTCGTTACAAAAGACGGTTTCATCATGAACACGTTTGGGTACGAACACCCCGACGACCGCGTTTTTGCGTTCCTCAAGTATATCCCTGCACAATACAAACAGCTATTCAACGTAGAAATGCTCACTCGCACATGGAAATTTGGTTCTAGCGAACTTACAAACCAGCTTTTCCGCGCAGAAAAACTCTACACCGCCCAAAACTACCAAACCTTCATCGAAGCCTTCCGCAAAACCTTCCCAAACTACCTCTTACTTTGACCAAACACGCGGCAAGGAGCTCATAACTGCACCCCTTGAAGCCATTGAACAAGTTTTTGTTCCCAAAGACCGTCTGGTTTGGCTTCAGAACCTTAAGAACCCTGATAAACTTCAAGCAATGTCGCTTCAACTAATCGATTTAATCTCAAAAGAATCAGGTGTACCATGCAACGATTTGGGTATCCATGGTTCTATAGCTTTGGAAATGCATGCGCCAGAATCAGACATAGATTTTGTCGTCTATGGCACAACCAACTTTCGCATTGTAGAAGGTGCCATTCAAAGACTCGTGAACGAAAACAAACTCACCTATATTGCGGGTAACCGCATTGAAGCAGCCCGAAAATTCGTGGGCAAATATCAGGGCAAAATCTGGATGTATAACGCAACAAAAAAACCCGAAGAAATCAAAGCTCAATTCGGAGATTACACCTATACTCCATTGGCTCAGATTCGTTTCATCGCAACCGTTTGTGACGATACTGAAACCATGTATCGTCCAGCAATCTACAGAATTAGCAACTACCAACCTCAAGACGACCAATCAGAACTTGATCTGGAAAAAATTCCCGTCCAAGTTGTCTCAAACATAGGTTGCTACCGAAACGTCGCAAGAGTAGGACAAAAAATTAAAGTTGCGGGAACTCTCGAAAAAGTTCAATCTACAAGTAACGACAGTGTCTTTTATCAGGTCGTTGTTGGAACAGCAACTTCGGAAGAAGAGTACATATGGCCACTTTAGTTCTGCGGGATCGCGACGCCATCCAAACTGAAGAAGGCTTGATTTTCCGAGTTTTCGGCTACAGCCACCCCAAAAACGCTTATGTCTGCGACGCTGAGTATGCTTCATCCAAAATCTTTCTCTCCAAAGACCCAAGAGCGCCTAGGACAGGCAGGAGCGAAGTCTTCTACAAGTTCTACAATGACGAGGGCATGAAGTTAATCACCAAAAAGTACCCAAAGTACCTCATCAATCACGAAATGCTTGGCATAAAAATCGTGGGCGTACCCCAAACCTCGATAATGGAGGCGCGAAAACCTCCTGAACGTCTGCAGGAATTGATCAAGGCAGGACCAACCGATCCTCTCTTAAGCGCAATGGAAAGGGTCTTAGACATATCTCTTAAACACACTGGGCTAAAGACTTATGATTTCGGTGTCTTTGGTTCTATGCTCCATGGTTTCCATCACCCCAAGTTTTCGGATATAGACTTCACAATCTATGGTAAGGCTGAAAACGCCAAAATGCGTCAAACAATGGCACAGCTATATTCCGATGGAAGTTCGGGTTTAAGAAATGAGTTTGAATCTGGAGAGGTCATGAAGGGTAAAGATTGGCGTTTCCAGAACTTTGACGTAGAAGATTTCGTTTGGCATCAACGACGAAAAATGATATACGGATTATACGATGACACTCGCCCGAAGTGGTAGAGTAATTAAAGCAGAGTTTGAACCAGTGAAGGTTTGGAGCGAAATTAAATCCGAATATGACTCGCAAGCGAAAATTAAGCAAAGGGGCTGGGTGAAACTTAAAGCACGCATCACCGCTGATGAGGATGCACTGTTTATACCATCTGTCTACAGTATCGAGCCATTGGAAGTTCTTGGCGGCTCCACAGAAGGCCTAAAAGCAACGCGGATTTTCAGTTACATGGAAGAGTTCCGACAGCAAGCCCAAAAAGACGAAACTGTGATTGTGGAGGGCAATCTGGAAGAAGTCGAGTCGCCAACGGGAAACTTTTGGCAGGTTACGTTGACTTATTGTCCACGTTACTATGAACAAGTCCTAAAAGTAATGCACTAATTCACAATGAAGAATTGAAGTTGCGTTTAAGTTGATTGTTGCAACTGTTGTGAATGGAATGGGTTGCAGCAGCAGCAGCAACAGCAGCAGTAACTTCTATTTGATGTTATTTTTCTTTTAAATCGATTGCTTAAGCACCATATAATCCGACGGCTTACTGCCAATAATTAATCGGTAGTGTTCACTTGAATTCTTCTTGTCTGTTACGAGTTCAACTTTGCCTTGTGCCTCAATTTTTTCGCCAATTGTTGCCTGTTCACAGAACCTGCCGCGGAAAGAAACGATTTCTTTTATTGGTGTGAGTTTGGGTCCTTCTGCAATTGAGACATCTTCAAGTTTGTAAGTGCAGGGGGTAAATAATGCGTCGGAGCTGTTAGCTATGTTAGCAGTTATTTTTGCGTATCCACGATTCTTGTAGCACACATCGCCGTACAGGTCGCTTGTTTCGTTCCAGTCCTTCACAAAACGAATGAAATAGTCGGTTCCCATGAACATGCCTTGGAACGCTTTTCGGCTTTCAACCTTTTCGAAGTCTTCAAAGATCATATGGGTATCCTTCGAACGGAAGTCAAAGAGAGTCTGGAGTTCCTTTCGACTGTAGGGTTTGAAACCTGAATCTGCAGTTGTGAGAAGTTCTTTTAGTGCAGCGTAGGCTTTGCGACTGTTTTCAACACCATAAACTAAAGGATCAATATCTGATTTTTCGTTCGTTAACCCAGCCATTATTGAACCTGAGATGCCGATGGCGCTCCATGGGATATCTGCTTTTTCCTTTAATGTTGTTGCCAAAAGTAACGCCTTGTTTTCTAAAACACTTAGGTTCTCGCCTTTGCGTAGTGACGCCAGCTTTTCTGATGGTTGGTAGTGTTCGCTGATTTTGTCTACAGGTACTTCACACATTGTCTCGTCGAAAACGGGGTCAAAAACTATGAGGTCGGGATGGTTTTCCTGAAGGTACTTGAATCGGTCGCCAAGACTGTAGACTTTGCCGTAGAGCGCATCTTTGCCCTGCCTAGTACCCTTCGGTGAGGGGATGAAACGGGGAAAAGCAATAACTTTCTTAGGTGGATGAACTAAGCCTTTAACATCAAAAACGACGTTGCTGTTTGTTTTGATTAAGTCGCCCTCTCTCGCTTTCATGTATTTCCCCTTTTAGATTTATAGTTGTAAGTTGCTTCAATTGTTTGTAATTTTTTACATAACGTTAATAAACCTTTTTTTCAACCACATAAAGTCGGTGCACCCATTAGATGGGAAACTGGGAAAAAACTACATACATCTCTAGATGCTTAGAACTAGCTATAGTTTTGGAAGTTAGTGCTAATAAACCTGGGAATGTAAACTTAGTTGTTGGTTTTGAAGGAACAAGAGGTGAACATTTTCTTGCTTCAGCAATTGCATCAGGTCCATCATTTCAAGAAGCCGCATACAGAGGAATTGAAATTGCAGAAAAAAAGCGGTCTCTTGCTGAAGCTGGGTTAGGTTCACTTATCAAAATGGGTATTGCTGACATTAATGATTGGCAGAGAGGTGGAAATACTCTGCTTGGAACCATTATGTTGTTTGCACCTTTAGCCGTTGCAGCTGGTATGACGCCTACCAAAAAAAACTTTGACTTTGATTTTTCAGAGTTAAGGAAAAATATGGACTTAGTTGTAAAATCAACAACAGCCCAAGATTCAGTCGATGTCTATCAAGCCATTGATATTGCAAAGCCAAGCGGTCTTAATGGCGCACCTGATCTCAGTGTTAAAGATCCAGCCTCCAAGGAACGCATAATTAAAGAAAATGTAACTTTATTTGAAGTTTTTAAAATCGCAGCTGGTTATGATGATATTTGCAGTGAGTGGATTAAGAATTTTCCTATAACGTTTGACATCGCTTATCCTTACATGATGAAACAGTTGAAGAAGAAAGATATGAATAATGCAATCGTCAACACTTTTCTCAAGGTTCTCTCCGAATATCCTGACACTTTTATTTCACGAAAAGTTGGCATAGAGAAGTCTCGTGAAGTTTCTTTGGGCGCTAAAGAAATCTTGGAGCTAGGTGGCACAGAAACAGCGGAGGGAAAAAACTATCTTATCGAATTCGATAAGAAACTGCGAAAAGCTGGAAATAATTTTAATCCTGGAACAACCGCAGATATAACTGCAGCAGCTTTGGCGCTATGTACCCTCAGCGGATACAGACCTTGAGCTACTGGCATGCTGTTTTAGGTGTATTGCTTAAAGTTAACTTACTCCTATATTTTTAAACTTAATTTAAGATATTTTGAAAGGTTTGTTATCTTTTGGCTGACCCTTCTCTCTTATATATAGAATCTCTTATTGGCAATAATTTTTTAATCGAGGAAAAAAATTAACTGCAAACAAAAAACTATGCGATTTGGATTTTTTTGTCAATTGAACTGTAGACGTTTTTCTCGATTGTGCGTTTGAGGCTGCAAATTTTGTCCTCTGACTCTTTGTAAGCATTCTCTTTTACTGTTTCATGAGTTTCTACGCTTGTTTTTCTTGTTCTCAGCAAATCGACTTGTTCTTGGAATTGTGCAATGGTTTGGTTTATCTCATCCATCTTCGAAGAAGCTAACAACTGGTCCTTGTTAGTCGCCATCTCCACACATCTTATCTGAAGGTTCGCCAAAGAGTCTTTATTCAGAATTTCATTTGCTGATTGCTCAGCTTTGCGTGCCTTTTCTGGCTTCAACTTTAGTTTATCCTCAGCCATTAACTCTGTGAGTTTGCGTAAAATCTCCCTAAGCTGTGGATACCCCGTCTTCTCAGAAACCAACGCATCAAAGGGCGCATCCAAATATTGGTTTATTTTGTTTAGTTCGTCAGGAGTTATTCCTCCACCACCGCCTCCAGTGGCTAAAGCTTGCATTTTGATAAATGGCTTTTGGAAGTGTCTAAGCGAATTTTTTAATTCGTTGCTTAATGCGTCAATTTCACAATTAACCATGTTGAGTTTGTCAACGGGTCCTTTGCATTTGAGGGTATTAATTTTTTCGTCCAACACAGCAATTTCTTGCTCGATTGGCAAGCGTTCGTTCTTTATTGTTTCTTTATCGTTTTTGAGGATTGTCAACTGTTTTTCAACGTTTTGAAGTTCATTGATTTGCTGGAGTGCTTCTTCCAAAGTTTTGGTTTTAACGTATTCTTTGGTGACGTAGTCGTTTAGGGATGTGTATGATTGTTTGGCGCGCTCATATATTGCTGAGAATTTTCGTCTATCCATAATGAAAAATGGAGAGATTCTTGGAAACCAATTTTTGATGTCGATGTCAGTTACCAAAATGACTTTTTGGGTTTCCTGGGCATACTTGCTTAAACTATCGTAAGAGACTTGTTCAGGGGGGTTAAGTTTTTTGAGGCGGTCAAGGAATAAGCGTGCCAGCTTGTTTAGGGCTCTTGCGCGATTGTAGACTTTCATGTTTCTTTTTTCTATTTCTTTTGAGCTTGTGTCGAAGAGCATTTTGCTAACTTCTATTACTGCTTGGACTGATGTGTTCATTTCGTCGCGTAGTTTTTTGGCTTGAGCATGTACCGGTGTTAAGATGCTACTGGTTTGGGTTTCAAGCCAACGTTTCACTTCGCCTGAGGATGAGAACTGGAGGGTTGTTTCAGTCAAGGATGCTTCACTGTTACATATTGTTGTTTGGCTTGTTTATCAATTTTAGCCCAATTTAATAACTCTTTTTTGGGTAACTACTCTTAAATAGGTAACACACGCTTTCAACACAAAAGAGGGGAAAACCAAAATGAAAACAAGAGCACTTTCACTAATCATAATCTTCACTGCATTAGCAGCAGCCCTAAACATTTACGGACCAAAAATCCCCTTCCCGCTATACCCATTCCTATACTTTCAACTCTGGGAAATCCCCATTGTCACAGCCTTTCTAATGGTTGGACCCCGCTCAGGTATAATCGTAGGCGCAATTAACACTCTTATACTCCTAATATTTTTCCAGGGATACTTACCCTCAGGTCCATTCTACAACTTTGCAGCGGTACTGGCGATGTTTGTTGGAATCTATATTCCATACTGGCTTTCAAAACGTAAATGCAAAGCTGAAAACTTCGGCAACTATCTTCGCCAGCATCTTTTAGTCTTTACTGTTTCAGCAACTGGCTTAGCAATAGTTTTACGAGTCTTATTGTTGAGTGTAATTAACTATTTTGCGTTGCCGCAATCATACCCCATAGGTTTAGAAATGCCTCAGGAAGCAGTGCTTATATTCTTGCCTTTAGGTGCAATCTTCAATGCAATAGTGGCGTTGTACACTGTACCTATTGCAATTGGCATAACAGCTGCGATAATGTCGCGATTAAAACTGTAATAGAAGAAAAGGTTAGAATCCTAAGGATTCTGCCAATACCTTAGGGTTTATTTTTCCCGCCTTGAAGGTTCTGCCTGTCTTAGCATTGTTTATCATTAACACTGCTGGCGCGAATAATCCGTGGTCTATTTTGTAGAAGTCTTTGTCGGCTTCTCGGAAGATTTGGAGGAAAGGTTTGCCGTAGTCTTTGGAGGCCATTGAGGGTGCTTGGTTAACGATGTTTTGCGAGCGCTGTTTCATCGTCGTAGTCGACGGTGAGGTATACTGTTCCGCCGTAGAGGATGGCGTCGTTGGTTCTTGCCATTGCAACCTCAAAATCTATGCCAACTGGTGGAATTGGGCAGTAACCCATCGCGTAACGAATAACTTTTGGGCTTAAGCCGAGCGTACGGAGTTTATGGATTCCTACTTCTACTACTCTGCCTGCAACCTGGGTTAAACCGGCGATGCTTGCAGTCGGAGCCACAACGACAATTAAATTCTGGGTTGAAACACCGCTGGCAGTTGCCACTTTCTCGATAAGTGCATCAGAAGGCAAGAACATTGCTCTCCAAGGTAATGACTGCTTTGTCGCTTGCGTCTTTATACCCGATTTCCTCGAAAATATCCTTGGGTTTAAGCGCTAAGGCTCTTGCGGGACCTGAACCAATAGCTATGGAGCCGTCTGGTTCTTTGATGCGCCACCCTGCAAACTGTGAGCCCAACATGGCAATTGCTGGGAAATCGGAGGAAACAGTGACTGAGGGGAAAGTTAAGTCGCCGTATGTTTTGAAGCTTAACTGTGCTTTTCCTGCGCCCCCCATACATAGTTCAGTTAACAATTTGCCTGCTTGAAAACCTCCTGAAGCCTTGACGCCTGCATCGACGATTGTTGCTCCAGCAGTTGATTTAGAAACTGTTACGCCGTAAGATTCTGGGGTTTCGATGAATTTTTGGGCTTTTTTCCAAGCCATCTGGTTAACGCTTAAAGTTCCCATGACTTTCACCTTAAAGGTACCATATGTTGATATTTCATTTAATATTAAAGGTAACGCTGTTCGCATGAGTAATGGATCGAAGCCTGCATCAGCATGCTTTTATTATCGGGACAACTATCCAAATAGCAAAAACTCTGCGAAGGCAAACAGATGGCTGAACTCAGAACCCAAGAACAACAATTACTCTCCACGTTGGAATCACTTGGCGGAACAGCGACCGTGGACCAGTTAATTCAAGCTTGCGGAATCCAAGACACAGCTGTCATGCGAAACGCGTTGACACTTCAAGAAAAAAACTTTGTTGCTATTCGCGCGAAAATCCAAAACGTCATCAAACTAACCCCTGAAGGTGAGCAGTATGCGAAAGCTGGCTTGCCCGAACGCAACCTCATCTTAGCAACTGCGGAACTCGGCGGAACCGCAGACCTCCAAGCAGCCGCCAAAAAAGCCAACTTAGCACCAGAATTCATCCAAATCGCCCTCGGATGGACAATTAGGAAAAAATGGGCAACCTATACACCGCAAAATAACACCCTCCACATAACCGAAGCCCTCCTACACCAAACAACCCTGCCCGAAGACTGCGACGAAACCTTCCTAAAACACCTGAAAACAAATCACCAAGCCTCCCAAGAAGACCTCAGCCCAGAACTCCAAAAAAGCCACCGAACAACTCAAAAAACGAAAACTCCTAACAATCGAACCCAAAACCACCCGAACCCTCCAAATCACCGAAGAGGGCAAAAAAGCCGCATCCGAAGCCACGATCGCACCACAAGAAATCACAACTCTTACCCCCGAAATCATAATCACTGGCAAATGGAAAACTGCAAAACTCCAAAAATACAACATCGAAGCGCCTGTGGCGAAAACTTGGCCTGGAAAAAAACATCCGTATCTCCAATTTCTCGATGAAGTCCGAGCGAAACTGGTTCAACTTGGCTTCCAAGAGATGACGGGCACTGCCGTTGAAACCAGTTTTTTCAACTTCGACGCATTGTATGTGCCGCAGGACCATCCAGCACGTGAAGCCAGCGATATCTATTACGTTAAAGACCCGCAGACTGGCAGTATACCTGATGATGCTACAGTGCAGCAGGTGAAGGAGTCTCATGAAAACGGCTGGAAAACAGGTTCCACAGGTTGGGGATACAAATACTCCCTTCAAGCTGCTCAACGTTTACTTCTACGGGGACACGGAACATGCCTGAGCGCACGAACCCTTGAAGCTGGAAAATTTGAGGTCCCAAGCAAACATTTCTCCATCGCACGCGTCTACCGACCAGAAATAACCGACAAAACACACCTCTCAGAATTCAACCAAGTCGAAGGCATCATAATTGATGAAAACCTAAACCTGAAAGACTTGCTCGGAGTCTTGGGCAAGTTCGCGATGGAGATTGCTGGAGCAGACAAAATCCGCTTCAAACCCGACTACTTCCCATTCACAGAACCCAGCGTTGAACTCAGCGCCTACAAGGAAGGCTACGGCTGGGTAGAATTCGGCGGCTCAGGAATTTTCCGTCCCGAAGTCACGTTGCCACTTGGCGTGAAAGAGCCAGTTATCGCTTGGGGTTTGGGTGTGGACCGCCTCTTCATGATGCGTGCAGGCATCGAGGATATCCGCATGATTTTTAGCCAAGACCTCGGTTGGCTACGGAAAAAACAGGTGACATAAATGCCAACAATCGATGTAGATTACCCTGAACTGGAACGTTTGCTCAACGTGAAATTGAACGGTGACATGGCAAAACTCGACGATATCCTCGCTTACGTCAAAGCTGAAGTGAAGGGGTTTAACGAAAAAGAATGCACCGTCAGCATAGAAATGAAAGACACCAACCGTCCTGACCTCTGGAGCGTAGAAGGATTAAGCCGTGCGTTACAAGGCTATCTAAACCAGGCTAAGGGAATAAAGACAGTATTCAGTTGGTAAATCAGCAATCGAAGTCAATGTTAACCCTCAATTGTACAACATTCGCCCCTACATTTGCTGCTCCATAGTCAAAGATATTCACCTCTCAGACACGACCATCAAAGGAATCATGCACCTCCAGGACAAATTGGACCAGACGAACGGTCGAAGCCGCCAAAAAACCTCCATCGGCATCTACAACTTGGACCTTATTAAACCGCCAATTGAATACACTGCGGTTAAGCCTACGGATGTAAGTTTTGTTCCATTAGGGTTCACTGAAAAAATGGGCTTAGACGAAATTCTTGAGCGCCACCCAAAAGGCATCGAGTACGGCCAAATAGTTAAGAAGAATCCTCTTTACCCTATGCTGTTCGATTCCGAAGGCAAAGTCCTCTCTTTCCCACCAATCATCAACTCGAATGATTTAGGCAAGATTACCGAGGAATCACGCAATTTGCTTGTTGAAGTCACAGGAACCCTGCATAAAACAGTTTTAAACACCCTTAATTTGGTTACGTTGGCGTTGATCGACCGCGGAGGAAAAGCTTACTCGGCAACAATCAATTACCCTGCAAAGTCAGAATACATTGAGAAAGTTGTGGTTACACCTGATTTTGACAACCGTGTTGTTTCGTTGAGTGTTGAGTACACGAACAGGCTTTTGGGCTTAAAGCTGAGTGTAAGACAAATTTCTGATTTGCTGCTTACAGCGGGTTTGGAGGTTGAAAAAGTTTCAGGCGATTGCGTGTCGGTGCTGGTTCCATGCTACCGCGTGGATGTCATGCACCAAGTTGACATAATCGAAGATGTCGCCATCGCATACGGCTACAACAACATAGAGCCAGCATGGCGTGAACTGCCAACGACTGGACGTGCAAAACCCGACCAACGTTACATCGACGTTGCCCGTGAACTAATGGTTGGGCTGGGCTACCAAGAAACCCTCAACACCACCCTGACTGACCAGGAAACACTCTTCCAAAAAATGAACATGCCTCCAACCAAAATCGTCGAACTCGCCAACCCCAAAATAGTAACCATGACCTGCATGCGCAACTGGCTTCTTCCAAGCCTCATAGAGTTCCTTAGCAACAACCGTCAGTGGAGTTTCCACAGAAAATCTTTGAACTCGGCAAAGTAACGTTGCCCGATGAAGACCTAGAAACCCGAACACGTGATGAAGATTGGCTATCTGCCGTGACCTCGCATCCTCAAGCAAATTTCAGCGAAATCAAATCCGCATTAGACTCTTTTATGGCTAATTTTGGGGTTGGATGGCAGATAAAAGAAACCCTTCACCCGAGCTTTATCGAAGGCAGAGTTGGCAAAGTCATAGTTAATGGCTTGGAAGTTGGCGTTGTGGGCGAAATTAATCCCTTTGTGCTTGAAGCATGGAAACTGGAGAACCCTTCAGCCTGCCTTTGAAGTTAACTTCAAAAAAATCTCTTCGAAAACAAACTAAAAAAATAGATGTATGAAAGCTAGAACCATGAGAGGGTTCCGTTTTTCCGCGCCATTTTAAGACACCAACTATAAGCCAGGTAACCGACGGGAAGAATTATGGCACACATCACACCCAGAATCAATAGGTCCGGCAGAATCACCCCGATACCCTGCCCAATGAGCATGGGTCGAATGCAAGTGAAGAAGTAGTACTGCGGCACAAAGAAGCTGATTATCTGTAGCGGAAGCGGCATGACAGAGATTGGGAAGAGCACGTTTCCAAATAGGTTGGTGGCTAAGGTAATGATTGTGGTTACGGGGTCGCCTTGCTTGGTTAAAATCAGGACACCGGCTCCTATCATGCTGAAACCTATGAATGTTCCAATGCCCAATCCCACGACTATGATGGTTCCGATGATGTTGACGCTGAGGATAACGCCGAAGGCTAAAACTCCAACCGACAAATAAATGACGATGACAAGAGTGCTCCAGATGAAGCCCCAAAGCGAACTCCCAACAATAAAAGTTACCAGTCCGGTGGGCGAAACCAGCACTTCTTCCAGACTCCACGGGTTAATTGTTCGCTGAACGAGAGTGAGGCTCTGAGACAAGTAGGTGTTGAAGGCGAGCCCAATCAACAAGTAAGTTACGACGGGCATGCCTAAGTTCTGCACGCTTGGCATTGAGGCGTTAGCGCCCCAAAACGCATATGACAGTGCTCCGAAAAGGGCACTTACGACGCTGAGCAGGATGTTTGTTTTGTAAGTTGAGAATGAAATGATGTCGCGTTTCATAAAGTAGTAGATTTTGTCGAGTTCTTGGGTCAACGTCATCTGCTTGCATTGGCTCCTGTTAACTCGATGAATGCATCCTCAAGAGTCGGTTCCTCCTGGCGGAAGTTGACAAGCTTGATTTTCTCGCGGAAAAAGAAATCCAACACCATTGGCAACGAATCTACGTTCTCTAAACGGATCCGAAGCCGAGTTTGTCCAAGAACTGAATCCTGTACCTCTGCTGCTAAACCCGCGACGCCATCCAAACCCCTCAGACTGCTCACCTGCGCCTCAGACATATTCTTGACTACAATGTCAGCGACTTCGCCTTTCTTCGCCATTCCCTTGAGGGCTTCAGGTGTGTCTAAAGCGATGATTTTACCCTTGTTCATAATGCCGACGCGGTCACACATCTGGGAAACCTCCTCAATGTAGTGTGTTGTATAGAGGACAGTTTTGCCATGTTTTTTACTGAGGTCGTTTTTTATGAAGTCCCTGATGTTCCTTGATGAAGTAACGTCTAAGCCTGTTGTGGGCTCATCCAGAAGCAGAATAGGTGGATCAGCCAACAAAGCCCTAGCCAAAGCCAGTTTTCTTTTCATGCCGCCCGAATACTTCTGGAAAACATCAAACGCCTTCTCCTGCAAACCCACCAACTCCAGAACCTCCATGATTCGTTGTTTTCTGCCACTTCTGGGAACGTTGTTTATGGCGGCGAAGAATTCCAGGTTGCTATAGCCGCTTAGTCTCCAGAAGAAACCGCGTTCACCAACGCTGAAAATAGTGCCGATAGACTGTTTTACTCGCATCTGTTGTTTTGCAACGTCGAATCCGTTTACGGTGGCTGTTCCATCGTCAGGAGGTAGCAGTGTGCAGAGAATTTTGACGAGGGTTGTTTTGCCCGCGCCGTTTGGTCCTAGCAATCCGAAGAGTTCGCCTTTTTTTATGGTTAAGTTGAGGTTGTCTACGGCGTTTACTGACAAGGTTTTGGGGTTAAAGCGGCTGCTGTTTGGGATTTTTGATTTGTATGTCTTTGTCAAGTTGATTGTTTGGATGGCATACTCGTTTTGCAACCGTAATCCCCTCGATGATTTGTGGACTTGGTAAAAATTTTTGGTTGATTCAGTTAGCGTTGAAGCGGCAATTAAATTTTTCTGCCTACATCGCGGGGATATAATGCTTTTTAACTCACCACTATCGCTTCGTCATACAATCGAAATTAGGATCCAAATATAGCGTAACTGCTAATCAATTAGTTTCATCTGAATAATTGTGAACAAAAAATGGGCTATCTATCTCACTTCTACCTTAAACGCCCAGTCAACCCTAAACTTGCTATACCATAGCTGCTTTACGCATCAAAGCCCGCTCTAAATCTTGACATTCATCACAAAGATCAGAACTCGGTCTCCAACTGCGTTTCTGAATAGTAACACGCGGATACTGTTTGCAGTTTTTGATCCAATGCCACCTATCGGGTTCTGGACCTTTAACATATTCGTCCACATTAACCACCAAATAATACTATATCCATACAAATATTTTTAATTTTGCATGCTTTAGGTTGAGAAAATTTTGGGGATTGCAGGTTGCCGCTAACTTTTGATTATTTTACTTTGATTTGCCAGCTTTTTTAGCGCAGGCATCGCTGCAATACTTCGATTTAGCATTAAATGTGGTGTAAGGTTTTTTGCAGACTGGACATTTCTTTTCCATGATAAACCCTATTCAGTAAATATGTTGCTCTAGGGTATAAGCTTAGGGGAATCAAACAAGCTCCTTGGGAGTAAACGAAAAAGTCACATTCAACTTCAAATTATACTTCCCCTCAGACTTGCCTATCGAAAAGTTGAAGTTGTCCACACCAATCGCCATAGGCTGTCTACCCACTGACGTCTCCTTAATGCTGTCTACAAAATCGCGGATCTTGCTGATTATTTCATTAACATCCATTTTCGCGCTTGCAACCTTCTCTCCGGCTTCATATTGCCTCATTTCAACCTCAACCTCAACCATAAATTGACCTCCAAATACCTAAATCAAATCTTGCGTCAACCATTTTAAACGTGTTTGACTGCACAGTTGCAACCACGAAAACACCTTTTAAAACATTATCTAAACTAGAAGTTGTCTTTGACAAAACTTGATCTATTTTTGATATTAATCTTTTTCTTAGAAAGTTAACCAAGATTATGCTTAGATGTTCATTTGAGCTATTTTTTCGAAGAGCTTCTTGAATAAGAAAGTCGTGAATATTATTCGCATCGATTTCGCCCTTTGTTGGATCTTTCTGTTTTCGTCTATGTTGCTCAACGTGGGCATCTATAGCGCTGCCAACTGTTTCCATTTCTGGAATTACTAGAATTTCGAATCCGCATTCACATTTGATTATGGAGCGATTTTCATATGAATGAAAATTCTTTTGACTGTGCATATCTACCCTCGCGGAAATTTATATTATCTCTTTTGAGATATAAATCTTGCCGAACTTGGGCAAAATTGCTTGAATAAAGCAATTCGTAAGTTGATTGGTTGACAATGGATAGTCTTAGAAAACTAAAGCCCTTTTTTCTCAAAACTTAAATATAGTATCGACTTAAATAAGTATTAAGACAACAACTTTTAGATTGGGGGAGGACCAACATGGAGTACCGAGCACTATTCAGATCGGAACTCAAACAAGAAATCTTGCTTCGCCTTCTTAAAGGCGATAAAAGGCTTTCAGAACTAAAAGCTGAATTGGAAAGTACAGAAACAACCATTTTGCATGTTCTAAAAGAATTTCGAAAAACTTGGTCTCACTACAAAAAACGTTGGAATATACAGTTTATCTTCCTTAGGACGAATAGAGGCGCAAATTTGTAAGGAATGTTACCGAGCAACCGACGTCATGGAAAAATTCAAGGATTTCTGGTTAACTCATGACGTAAAACCCATACCGCCAAGTTTAACGCTTAAAATAGGTTCGCTACAACAGGCAACTTTAGTAAAAACTGAAAGTAGTGAACTTGGAAAAGTTCACGAGACATATTTGAAAATGATGGCTAACACAAAAAAAGTTGTTGGGACCTCTCCGATATTTCACTCTGATTACTTGGGGGCTTTTAGAAAATTGCTCAATCAAGGCGGAACTATAGACCTCATATTAACTAGCGAAGTCCTTGGGAAAACCTTGGAGAACACTGTTTCTTCTGGTGACGGTGAACTTTTCCAGAAATTTATGAATGAAGGGCAGCTTAAAATTTACTTGATAGATGACTTGAAAATTGCTTTGACTGTTACAGAGAACCTTTTCTCGATGGGTCTTTTCGATTTAAACGGTCAATACGATTACAGTATGGACCTAATATCTCAGGATCCAGAGTCACTTCAATGGGGTGAAGAGGTTTTTCAGGATTATCTTAAACAAGCGAGGAAAGTAGAACTATAGTTGGCGTAAGACTTAAGACAGGTCGTATGTTTGTTAAAGCCCTAAAGCTGACTATGTCAAACTCTGTCTTTTTGGCTTTGAATGGGGCTTTAGTCGTGGTTTTTGCATGTTTTCTTTATGGTACTGAAATTTCTTCTAAAGTGGTATTGGCTGCATTTCTTGCAACTTTTTCAGTTTATTGCTTAAACATGGTTACAGATAAAAAAGAAGATGTGCATCAACAGGTCTGAAACAGCTCCAAAAAAAACTCATTACTATATAGTTGCATCTGCCGCTGCCATGTTTGTCAGCATGGCAATAGGCATTTCAATTAGCTTTTCAGCTCTTCTAATTCTTGCTGCTCCATTACTGATTGGTTGTGCTTACAGTATACAAATTACAAAGTCAATTCCAAGGCTCAAAGAAGTGGTGGGAGTCAAAAGCGTTGTAGTTGCATTTAGTTGGGCACTCACCGGAGCTTTATTGCCAATAACTATACAATCCATACCCGGCATACAAAGAAGTTCTTGTTTTCTTTTACTTATTTGCGCAAATACTTGTTAATACTATAATCTTTGATGCTTTAGACATAAGGGGCGATCGCATTTCTGGAATTACTACAGTACCAATCGCACTTGGCCTAAAAAACACTAAGAAACTTCTACTAATAATAAATGGCTCACTTGTAATCTGGCTACTCTGTTGTTTGTTGACTGGAGTTTTCTATGAACCTCATCTCAACTCTTGCCTTTGGAATTGTTTATGAATTCGGGATTATTTGGTATTTTCTTAGACGCGATCGCCCGAGATTGCACGCTGAATTGATTGTTGATGGCGAATGGCTTCCGCTTGTTATTTTGATGAGGGTTCTTCTTCGATAATCTTGGCAAGACCTGAAAATATCCTCATAATATGGTAAGTTTGCAATTATTTGATAGAAAACACTAAAAAATAGGTGAAAAATCTAAATATTTTCTAGCCAGAATCTAGTACTCAAGTAAACGCTTAATATAGTTAATACTCTCAATTACTAAGTACAGAGACTCCCAATGAAGCCAACAAAGCTCGAAGAATACATTACTCTCCTGCAAATCCTATTAACTCACGGACCAATACAACTAACAGAAATTGAAAGCTTTGCAAATTTAAAGCGAATTGAGCTAATAAAAGACCTTGCCTTCTTACTTGAACAAAATGTTATCGAAAAAAATCCTTCAGGCACAAATCCAGCTTACGTTATTTCGCCCCTCGGGTTAAGACTTGTCAAATATTTTAGCTTAAACACCATTGCAAAGAAACAACCCGAATAATTCAACATACTAGAACATGCATTTATATGAATAGACTTTTTAGATAAATACTCATTTTTGGTTTTAAAGTTATTAAATTAATGGTCTTTAAAAATTCAAGGATAATTTAAGCCATTGTTACAAAAGATTGCTGCGTGTTCGTTTTGTTTATATATTTGTATTATGAATATGATGTTGCAAAAAGAAGGAATATCTTAGAATGGGTTCCAAGTCACCAAGAGGCGAATTTGCCGCAAGGCAACTAGCAAAGAAACGAAAGAATTTCCGTTGGTCAGATCGTTACTTTAACCGACGCATGCTTAGATTAGATGAGAAAGTTGACCCTATGCAGGGCGCACCCCAAAGCCGGGGCATCGTTCTCGAGAAAGTAGGTGTTGAATCAAAACAGCCCAACAGTGCCATCCGCAAATGCGTCCGCACCCAACTTATCAAAAACGGCAGAACAATCACAGCGTTCTTACCCGGAGACGGCGCCCTCAACGTAGTTGACGAACACGACGAAGTAGTCGTGGAAGGCATCGGCGGAACAAGAGGCGGCGCTATGGGAGACATTCCAGGAGTCAGATGGAAGGTCGTTATGGTTAACGGCGTAAGCTTAAATGAACTCGTCTACGGTCGAAAACAAAAACCAGCAAGGTAATAGATTATGTCAACAGTATCAGTAGCTCAACCTCAAGAAATTAAGCTCTTCCAAAAATGGAGTTTCAAAGACATTGCAGTCGTAGACATCGGCTTGCAACGTTACCTGAATTTAACCCCGATGGTTGCACCCCACAGCATGGGACGCCACGAACATCAGCGGTTCCGCAAAGCTAAAGTCAATGTTGTTGAACGATTAATCAACGGTTTAATGCGGTCAGGCAAAAACAGCGGCAAAAAAGCCAAAGCCACCAACATTGTTAAGGAAACATTCGAAATCATCAACTTACGTACAAACAGAAACCCAATTGAAGTTCTAGTTAAAGCAGTTGAAAACGCTTCCCCATGCGAAGACACTACAAGAGTCAGTTATGGAGGAGTCGTCTACCACCTATCAGTTGATGTTGCTCCACAACGAAGAATCGACCTTGCTATACGCCACATTACAACAGGTGCACGTGCATCCTCAGCTAACAACCCCCGAAGCATACAAGAAACTCTCGCAGACGAACTCGTCCTCGCAGCAAACAAAGACATAAAAAGTGTCGCCATCGCCAAACGCAACGAAATCGAACGCGTTGCACAATCCAGCAGATAAACAATTTTTCTTTTCTTATTTTTTGTTTTAAGTCTATTAACGTTAGATTTTGCTCTAAATAACCATTTTAAGTAATTTTAAATACATGTACGGTGGAAATAATCGCCTCTTACATGACTTTTGAGGATGGAAAAGTCTATCTTGATAAAGCCAAATCCGCGTTATTCGTTTCAAAAACAGACTAATGCAACATTATAAAAACAACCTGCAATATGCTTCGAGTTATTTGCTTATAAAAAGTAGCCTATAATCTAAACCTAGATAATTCTAGCGTGAATCTCTACTATATCGCCGTCATCTAATACGAAATTCATTCCCACTTTTTTGGGGCTGAAGGGTAACCGTTTCGCCCAAACCATAGCAAATATGAAATTCATCAGGAGTTCCTTGTGGATGTTCTTTGCCAACTCGTTGACGGTGGCGCCTTTTTTGAGTGCGAAGGGGCGGTCCGCGTGTGCCTTCATGCCTGGTTCTTTCGTGTAAACTCGAATTAATCTCAACGAATCAAAGAGTGCTTTTCCCAGTTCTTGAATACCAACTTTGTTCTGAGCAGACATAGCAACTATAGGCAATTTTCCATTAACAAAAGCCTTCAGATGCCTCAGGTTCGCTTGAGCACCTTTCAAATCTAATTTATTAGCAACAATGACTGCGGGTTTGTATATAGTGCTCTCGTAAATGGCGTTCTCCACATCCTCCAGTGAAACTTCACCGCTGATTCTCACGATTGCGTCGTGAACTTTATAGTCTCTCAACAACTGTTCCACTTGATTCATACTGCAACCAATCAATTTGCCAACGAGAATAACCCTCAGTGCTGTGCCGGAATGCCGCCTATCAATATCGACTTTTCCACTTGGCTTGTAAACTAAAACTCGTGTTTTTTCAAGTTCAGCCAAAACCAATTCCAACTGTTGAACAGCGTCTCTGCCCAAATCAACCATTAAAATTACTCCATCGGCGTTGCGTGCTAAACCAAGTGTGACGTTGCCACCTGCTTTTCCTTCTGCTGCTCCCTCCATCACTGCAGGTGCCTCCACAATCTGGAACTGTACATCCATATAACTCATTATGCCTGGGACAGGTTCATGGGTACTAAACGGTGTAGGTGTAACCTGAACTTTTGAGTTTGTTACCGCACTCATGAGGGCGCTTTTACCCACATTCGTCATGCCTATCAAAGCTATTTGCGCTGAACCTTCTTTCTCTATGAATAGTTTGGGTCCCCCACTGCTCTTGCCCGTGCCCATCCGCTTCTTTTTCTCCAAGTCATCTCGGATAAGTGCAATTTTCCTGTTCATTTCGCCGCGCAACTTCATGGTACCTTTGTGATGCGGAACATACTTTAGGAATTCAAGCATGGCATCCATTTTTTCTTTAGGAGAACGGGCAGCTTCAACTAGCTTCATATTTATCCATCGCTTCAGGCGGCAAATTAGTAGGCATACGAACTTCGCAAATACAATCTATAAAACAACCATAAGTCTATTTCTAAAGCAAAAACTCAAAAATCCCAGTTTTACGCATAAACAGCTAAAAACACCCTTACTACCAGGTCTTGTCTTGTTCTTTTATTGCCAATTTTTTTTCTGATATTAACGGTTGCTTCTTTTGAGCGCAAACTTTTTACTTTTTATTTGTTAATATTTGAGATATTAGAAAGTCTTTTATGTATTTCAATCAACTATTACTTGGGGATAAAGATAGTGAATTCTATCGATGTTACCCAGTCTAAGGCAAAAAAACAGATAACGCCATTGAATAATTCTTTAAAAAACCGCTTGGAAAACAAGAAACATCTTAATTTAAGCAAAGGTTTTATACAAGAGTTAGGTGTAAGCGGTCAACTATTCAAAACGCTTTTTGACAGTTTTCCTCAGGGCATTGCTTTGTATAAGATGATTTATAACTCAAAAGGCTCGCCTATTGATTTTATCCTTCTTGAAAGTAACAAGGTGTATGACATGTTTCATTATTTCCAAAGAAATGACCGCAATGGAAATAACTCAACTGATTTTAAATCAAAAAAACAAAACGACAATGTGGACTGGATTGCAGTTTATGGAAGGGTAGCTACAAACGGTATTCCAGAGGAATTTGAAACTTACATAGAGTCTGAAGATAAATGGTTTCAAATCTTCGTTTACAGCCCGAAAAAGAATTTTCTTATTTCAATTTCTATAGATATAACTCTGCAAAAGAAGCAGGCTACACGTGAATTTGAGGAACAAAAAAAATCGGAACAGCAGCTTTTAATTTCAGAAAAAAAGTATCGCATACTTTACGAGACAACACAGGATGGAATAATGGCTCGGGATTTGCAAGGAAAAATGATTGACTGCAATCAAGCCTATGCTAAAATGCTTGGTTACTCCAAAAAAGAAATAAGGGCTCTTACGGTCCAAGATTTACTTCCTGAAAAGTGGCATGAACAGAGAAAAGAAATTGTAAAGAAAGTTTTGCAAACTGGGCGTTCAATTGTTTTTGAAAGAGAATACAAACGGAAGGAAGGATCAGTTTTTCCTGCATCAGTTAGAACCTGGAGGTTAACTGATGGAAAAGGAAAAGTAATAGGGATATGGTCCATAGTTCGAGACATTACTGAACAGAAAGATTCGCAGAAAAACCTTGAAACGTATGCAGATGTACTTAAAAAAATAATAGATGACCGAACAAAGCAGATTAGCGATTCAGAGCGTTTAGTTGCGATTGGTCAGACCGCTGGAATGGTTGGGCATGATCTTCGCAATCCATTGCAAACAGTTATCGGCGAATTGTACCTTGCAAAAAACGAGGTTGTGTCTCTTGCTGAAGGTGAAGTTAAAAATAATCTTAATGAAAGCTTGCAAGTTATAGAAGAGCAAGCGGTTTACATGGATAAGATTGTTTCTGACCTCCAAGCTTTCGTTCAACCCATTAGAATAGACAAAAAACCCTTCGGTTTAAAAGAACTCGTAATGGGAGTTTTAGAGTCGGTTGTCGCTCCAAATAATATTAAGGTAAAGATTAAAATCGAAGATGATTTTCCACAGATAAAAGCTGATCTTCACCTGATAAGACGCGTTTTAATTAATTTGGTAACTAATTCAGTGCAGGCTATGCCTGATGGAGGCACATTAACTTTGATTGGGTATGTTAGTTCTCAAGGGCAAGTCTCCGTTACAGTAAAGGACACGGGAGTTGGAATCTCGAACGCGATTAAAAAACAGATTTTTACTCCTTTATTCACTACAAAACCACGTGGGCAAGGTTTTGGTTTGGCGGTTTGCAAGAGAGTTATAGAAGCTCATGGCGGCACAATTAGCTTTGAAAGTACATTGGGGAAAGGCGCCAAATTCACTATTCAGTTTCCAGCCAACTAAGGTTCTATCATTTCCTTTTGTTTCTGGTTTCCCTTCAATCTTTGTCTGAGACTATAAGCAAACGCTATAAACCAAAAGGCAACTGTGGCCCAACCTAATGCGAAACCAATTATGTTGCCCATGAGGTAATAGGCTATTTCGAAGCCGACTATAGAAACAAAAGTCAAAAATGAACCTATTATGCTATACCCATGTAGTGCATTTCGGCTTTTTATGACTGCTCTTAGCATTAAGAGTAAGGCAAGGAAATTTATGATGCTTGCTAAATCCAATGCTAAATTTGCTAAGCTGTAAACATCCATTTATTCTGTTTCCCAATGCCAAAACGGTTTGGCTTAACTTAAGACTATCGTAGACACCAGTCTCAAAGATGTAAATTGCCTTAAATGAGTGGTATTTTGACAAATATGCAATTAGGGTGGGTTTTGGGGTAAAGTTAAAAAAGCATAAATGTTCTAAGGTACCTTTGAAGGTTTAGGAGAGAATTCAAAGTGACGTCACTTCGAATATCAGTTATTTTGACCATTATAATCGTTGCTTTCATGTGCATTGGTCTTGTTGCCGGTCTAAATCAAGATCAAGCAACAGCAAGAGTGTCGTTTTCAAGCGAGACACTGCCGGCGGGTCACCCAGTAACCGGTGCCATTTATTTCAGCAGTACTTCCAGTGATCCACTGGCAATAACTGCCGTAAGTATACATTTCGACTGGATGCCCAGCGGTCAAGTCGTGGGTTACCAGTTAACTACCCCATTTACCATTGAAGGCGGTGGCAACCACTTATTTGACCCAATGCAAATCCAAATTCCACTAAACATAGCTTCTGGCTCTCATAACTACTATATCGGTATAGATGGAACAGAAAACGGGATACCTTTCTCGTGGGATTCTTCACTGGCCTCCGTAGATGTCACAAGTGGTACCGGTAGCGTTTCTCCAGCACCAACAAGCACAAACTCGGGAGGGGATCTTGAAGGACAAAACAACCTGCTTATGTTCGGTGCAATTGGAGGAATAGTAGTCGTCGTTGTCCTATTGGTATTAGTGCTTCTAGTACGGAAAAAGCGAACATCACACAAACCAGCGGCTAACCAGAGTACAGCTCAACCAGAGAATCCAGGTTCGCCACAGAAGCCAAATCCCGAACAAGACTTCAACATATAATCAATTGTCAAAAATTCGTAGACGGGCGTTAATCGGTGAAAACCCGATTTGGAAAAGCCTTATAGCTAAACGTTACCAACATATCGGTACCTAAAGTGGCACTTTGATGGCGACCAACACCAAACGAGTCTTAACATTACCCGTTGTTGTTATCATTATAGCCCTTTTATTTCCTTTTTCCAGCGTGAATTCACAAAATCAGACTGCCACAACATTCATGCCTTCGGATAGGTTCAGCATTCCTGAGCTTAATAGCACCATAAGTTTCGCCTTAAACGGCTCCTATACATCAGCAAAACTGGTAAATCACAGTTGGGTCTTTGCAAATCTTAGACTTAACAATTCTCAGCCTCTTGGAAACCTTACCTTCAGCGCAGAAAACTCTAACATCACGATTTTTTCGTTCCGCTCCAACTACCTCAACGGTCGAAGCGCCACTCTACGTTACAACGCACAAGGCGTAGGTACGCAGACTGTAAACTTAGGGCTCAACCTCACGCAAACCCAATCCATTGAATGGAGTATAAGTATTCCCACGGTTGCAGGCGTAAGTAGCGGCTTTCTCGCAGAAGGAAAAAACTGGAAACTCTTGTCTAACAACACAGTTCTTGTTTCCGGTTTAACAGGCAACGTTTCGGTATCACATTTCAATTTCAATGTTCCAAACAACAGTAATTTGCCCTTTTACCTGCAGCATTCAATAATTATCATAACTTCAATCGTGTTAACCGTCATAGTAGCGATTGTGGTCGTAATTCGAGTTAAAGTGAGGAGCTAAAAGGATGATTCCGCTAAATTCACCTATCATAGTGCTGTCGGTTTATGCTATAATAGTAGCCTTAGGCATTACCCTTATTCTTAAACTATCAAAAGACAAAACCCGAAAAGTCAGCACCCTGCGACTTTTCATCCAAGCCGCCGCAGTATTCATTGTATTCTTGGGCCTCATAATAGGACCATTCAACCAACCAAACTCGCTATTTTATCCCTTAGGAATTTCGCCACGTGACAACTTAATCGGCGCTGACATTTTAGGCAACCAATTCCCCGACGGTATCTCCCTTCCCATCTTAGCATGCTACTACCCTAATGGACGAACAGTCACCTGCGCCATCTGGCAGTTGCAGGCATATGTCTTTCCGTTCTGGAATGCCAACGTCAGAGGATACGAAGTATTCTACACCACTTCTGGCTTAGAAAAAATAGTCATAGTCATCGGTATGCTTGTTGTAGCATCCATAATTTTGGGGAGAGCATTCTGCGGTTGGCTCTGCCCCTTCGGCTTATACCAAGACTTACTAACACGCGTCAGAAAATCCGTAAGGTTGCGGCACCTGAGCTTTTCGGATAAGAATAGTGCAAAGCTTGGGCAATCACGTTACATCATAATTGCAGTTTTCATGATTTTAAGCGTAATCTTTGCTTCATCCCAGATTTTCGGAACTCAACTTATACCGGGAACCAACATTGGGGGGCCAGAGGGAACTGAAGCTGGTATAGTTAGCAACATCAATGAGCCATTTTGCCTAGTCTGTCCCGCAAGACCTCTTTGTATTCTAGCTGAAGTCGGCATCGGTCAAATGAATTGGTCCTACATATCCCAAATTGCGTACGGCCCTTTCTGGATAACTGGTTTCTACTTAACCTCCATAAACTTGGCTGTCCTAATTGTAGTTACGATTTTGGCTTTGGCTTACAGACGGTTGTGGTGCCGAATCTGCCCCTTAGGTGCAATAACAGCCCTCTTCAGCTCATTTACACCCTTCAAACAAATAGCCCTGACAAAGCTTCAGAAGGATGAGCATAAATGCACTAAATGCGGCGTTTGTAAACGCGTTTGCCCAACCCAAGCCACAGCAATGTTCGACCAGAAAGGCGGAGACGTAACAGAATCAAGATGCATGCTCTGTGCACGGTGTGTTGAAATATGCCCCTATGAAGGCGCGTTGAAATTGACGTTTGCTGGAAAGACCTTAATGACATCGAGGAATTGGCTGCAAGAAAACAAACCTGAAAGCAACCAAAACAGTTGAATGTAAAAAATTTGCGACTTTGGATTGCAACTGTATTTTAAAATTTTTTCTGTTGTCCAAAGAAATCCGATTTAAGCGGTTCTCAAATAAGCAATGAGCCTTTCCCAATCGCCTGTCTTCTTCATTTCTTTATTTTTCAATAGATCCATAATCGCGCCAGGGCTATACAATCCTCCGACTTTAGGGTAAATACGCCTTGAAACAAGAGTGAACGATAGGTATCCTTCATTTCCTAATTTTTCATCAGTTACTTCATGTGTGTAACCCTTTTTTTCTGATAGGATAACAACTGCAAAACGTAAATCTTTAGACAATTTTTTTAATGCATCAAAATTTTCCTTTAATATTTCTGACTGATTAGCAACAGCATTATTCTTAATTACAATTACCAAATTAACATCACTGGGAGAATACTCTTTTTGATCTGGATTGATTGTAGATTTGAGTAAGAATAAATCGTTCTTTATGTTTGACCCTTCGAGTTTTATTTTAGGATTAAAAGTTAGGTTAAACCCTCTTCTCAAAAGATGTTCTCGAATCACTACTTCTGTTGGTACTCCGCTTTTTTTCTGGGCTGTTTTTTCTCTTTCTTGGTGGAGATATTCTTCTGCAACTTCCATTAGCATCTGGTATTCTTCGTCTTTCTTCGTTAACAGAGTCGCTTTGAGGTCATCGTAATGAGACATGGCTGATACATGAATTCTGTCACTAAATAACATGCCGTTGTATTTTGGGTTATAATATCGGAGTTTTGAGTGCTTTTTCAAGTTTTCTTTTTGGTTGTTGTTGTTGGAGTTTTGTGTGAACAAGGTTTCTGAGCGTTTGTGTTTTGGGTTTTGTTTTTTGTTTAGGTGGGTTTCTAGGTTTTGTTTGGTTGTTGTTGTGGTTGTGGAAGCGTTTTTCCTAAATGTTTGTAGCGCCAAAATAATTGGTTGTAGTAGTTTGAACCATTGGTTGTAATCATGAAACTAAATGTGATTAAAGACTCCCAAAACAACTAAAAATTTAGCTTAATCCTTGATTGTAGCTGTAAAGATTCTACAAACTTCCCCCACGATTGGTATCTAACTGTCCTTGATGGTAGACAAGATCGTGAACATGCAAGACTACGTTATAAGCTAACCATAGAAAAAAGAAATGTAATACGTAAACGCATTACAACCCTTTTCCCTTTTATTTCAATTAGCAACTGCGCACCCTGAATTGCCAAATATAGCATTAGAAATAGGTTTAAATCCATATAAAAATTGGTGAAAATGCCCTTAAATCGGCAATCAATCGCCTTCAAGGAATAAACATCGACAAGTGTTTGGTGGACGAGCCGGGATTTGAACCCGGGACCTCCACGATGCCAACGTGGCGATCATGCCAGACTGATCTACTCGCCCAAAACATCTGGCTTCTACAGTTTAATCCTCCTCGTTTAATAAGCGTTTCTTATGGAGCAATGCGCAGCAAACAAAAAGCCGCAGGGTGTGTTTTTTTTTCTGTTGTTTTCTATAACCCATTTGCGTACCTGGCTAATGCTTTAACAGATAATTTCTTGTTTCGGTATGGTAACTTAAACAATCAAGAAATAGAACTAACGCATCGAATTTTATTTAACAGGCTCTTGTTGTCGTTATTTTCATAGCCGCGTTTACAGCGCTGCTGGTTTGCTGATAAACTCCAAAAACATGATCTGCAGAAATTAACTTTTTGTTTTATGTGCGCACATTCGAAAATCAAAATTCTGATGAAGGTTTGATCTATCAACGAAATAAAAGTGCGTTTAGCAAATCCAATTCATTCTTTTGTTAACTCAAGCACACATTTTTTAAATAAAATATATAAGTGTTCAATCCCTAATAGCTGGCAGGATAGTTAAGTTAGAAATAACTTGGCTTCTTTAAAAATGAAAGGAAATAAAAAGAAAATGAAAACAAATAAAATATTTGCAATGTTGATAATATTCGCATTTGTGGTTTCAATTGTACCTATGACAAAAGTTCAAGCACAGACAGCACCTACTCAGCAAACATATGCTTTAGTTGATGCAATACCAAACCCAACAGGAGTTGGACAGGCAACACTACTCAAATACGGTATCTCTCAAGCCTTAGGCTCCGCCGATCTACAGTGGACAGGTATTACAATGACCATTACGAAACCTGACGGTACCACCGAAACACTTGGTCCCTTCAACACAGACTCAACAGGGTCAAGTTTCACACAATACACACCTACCCAAGTTGGAAACTATACAATAACGACAAACTTCCCCAACAACACAGTAGCAGCCCCTGGTTTCATGGACTTTGAACGAGACGCCTATATAGCTCCAGGCACTAAAATGCTAGCAAGCACCAGCGAACAATGACCCTTGACGTCACAACTGAACCTTTGCATATTATCCAGGTCATGCTCTTCCAACTGAATACTGGAGTCGTCCAATTGATCCTCAACTTCGAGAATGGTATGCGGTTTCAGGTAACTGGGTTATCAGACCAGACAACTCATTGGCACTATACAATGAAGATGCACCCCAAACAGCGCACGTTTTGTGGGCTGACGACTTAACTACTGGCGGTTTAACCGGTGGATTATGGGGCACTGGTAAATTCCAGCTTCATCTGAATCAGGCGATGCATACGAAGGTAAATTCACAGGCTCAATAACAATGAACGGAATACTCTACTACAACGTGGAGCTGGACCTACGAATTCCATCGAATCAAAGCAGTTGACTTGCACACAGGAAAGGAACTTTGGTCTAAAGAACGATACAACTTATCATTCGGCCAAATTCTCTACTTCAACAGTTTTAATGTCGACGGTGTATTCACTTACCTGTGGGTACAGCAACTACCTGGCACTTGGACTGCATACGACCCTTTCGATGGTAAATGGCTCTACAACATGACAAATGTTCCCTCAGGAATAGCCACAATTCGTGGTGCAAGCGGCGAAATTCTGATTTTGCAAGTAGACTTTGCTAATCGTTGGATGGCTCTTTGGAACTCAACCGCCTGTGGTCAGCAGGCCAAGACCCTAATCTGCAGACTGGGGCAGTTGGGGCAGAATAGTTCAACCACGAAACACTTGATGCATCAAATCCACAAAGCTACTCATGGAACGTCTCAATCCCTGCCGGAATAGAAACCAGCATGTCCTTCTTTACACCAATCATAAAAGTCTACAATGAAGACAGAGTGATGGGTGTATTCTTCAATCAAACACAAGTTCGTGTATGGGCACTAAACATCGCATGGCTTGACAAAGACTTCAACTTCGACGACAAAACTGTTTGATGAGAGATGGGCAGCACCGGCTGAATGGCTAACAGGCTCAAACACATTACACTATACTGGCGCTACTAACGAAGTCGAAAACGGTGTTATCGCAGTATGGAGCAAAGAACTAAGAACACACTACGGCTTTAGTACAGAAACCGGAAAATACCTATGGGCAACCGAATCTGAACACTACTGCGACATTTACGGCTGGGGTAACGCAGAGCACACATGGTACTTTGCATATGGCAAACTCTTCTCAGTCGGTCTAGGCGGCACACTATACGCTTATGACTTAACCAATGGAGCAACATCGTGGACCTATGAATTGCGAGATGAATACAACGAACCAGTCACTGGCCAATTCTGGTGGGGCTGGATTACTCTGATTGCTGACGGCAAAATCTATGTCGGAACAGCTCGAACACTCTGCTGAGCAACCACTGCCAAGAGGTGCACCACAAGTCTGTGTTAACGCTTCTAACGGCGCTGAAATTTGGCGTGTCAACGGTATGTTCCGCAACACCCGCTGGGGTGGTAACGGCATCATCGGCGACAGTATCATCGCGACCATGGATACATATGACCAACGAATCTATGCAATCGGCAAAGGCCCAACCGAAGTAACAGTTGATGTACCCGGTGCAGGTTTGATTTCTGGACAAAGCGTAATGATACGTGGTTCAGTAACTGACATTTCACCAGGCACAGAGACCTATGCTATAAAATGCGCTTCCCCAACGGTGTTCCAGCAGTCTCTGATGCAAGCCAAAGCGACTGGATGCTATACGTCTACAAACAATTTGAATGTCCAAACAATGCAACCGGTGTACCAGTGGATATCTAGTTAGTCTTGATGCAAACGGCAACAACCGTCGTGGAACAACCACAACTGACTCCAACGGCCAATACAACTTTGCTTGGATACCAGACATTTCAGGCGCATATACAGTATATGTAACCTTTGCTGGTTCTGAAGCGTACTTTGGATCATTAGCTGGAAGCGCATTCGTCGTTGACCAACCAGTAGCAACAGCAACACCACAGCCAACACAACCAGCATCAGCCGCTGACAAATACTTCGTCCCAGCAATCGCAGGTCTATTCGTCTTGGTCATAATAGTACTAGCTTCTGCTAGGAGTATTGATGATGAAGAAACGACCATAAAACAATGAAAAAAACCTTTAATTTTTCCCTTTTTTTTAGTGCTTTTTTCAGTTGAAATATTAAGCAGGCCTGTAGCTTCAATGACAATGTTGCAAGTGTTTCTGTCAGTATTGCAAAATAGATAACTCTATTTTGGTTGTTACCAAAACACGTCAGCTATTTTTTCAGCCGTCAGTGCCCATTTGGACTAAGATTTATTAATTCGTCCATTGTTAATGTTGAATTAAGCAAGCTATTGTTTTAACAGCTCAATAGATGCCTAATAAAAAACAAAAAAGAAAAATACAAAGAGGAAAATATATGAACTCTAAAAAAATATTTGCAATTCTGCTAATAGCAGCATTCATTGCATCAATAGCACAAGTACAAGCACAAACAACTCCATCTCCAACTCCAATTCCAACACTAAAAACATACCCCATCATCGACGCAATTCCTAATCCAATCGGTGTCGGACAAGTAACACTGCTAAAAACCGGAATTCTACAACAAATTGCTGGCACTCTCAACGGTTGGACCGGTATAACAATAACTGTGACCAAACCAGACGGCACAACACAAACTCTTGGGCCCTTCAAAACAGACTCAACTGGATCAACCTTCACAACGTACACACCCGACCAACTAGGGACATACATTTTAACGACAAACTTCCCAGAACAAACCAACCCAGTTTCCTTCTATAATAATGAAGGAGGCAACACAATTGCCGCAGGAACTATTATGAAAGCAAGCACCGCAACAATGAACCTTACCGTACAACAAGAACCACTGACAGCCTACCCAGGTCATTTTCTCCCAGCAGAATACTGGAGCCGCCCAATTGACCCGCAACTAAGAGAATGGTTCGTAGTTTCAGGCAACTGGGTCGCAAGACCAGACAACTCACTAGCACCCTACAACGAAGACGCACCAGAAACAGCACACGTATTGTGGACAACAGAGATAACCACAGGCGGCATGATGGGTGGCCTTTGGGGCGATGGAGTTCCATCAAGCGCAGAAACAGGCGACGCATATGAAGGCAAATTCCCAGGCTCAGTAGTACTAAACGGAATACTATACTACGTAAGAAATGAAGCAGGAAGCGGCGCATTAGGCACATCAATATGGGCAAGTAAACCTACACACTGGAGAACAATGGCTATTCAAGAACGCACTACACTCTCATTCGGTCAAATTCTATACTTCAACAGCTACAACTATGACGGCACATTCTCATACATCTGGGTCACCACCGGACAGTAGCTAATGACCCAACCACACCACAAAACGAAGCATACACCTACTGGGTGCGTTCGACCCATTCACTGGCAACGAACAAATGAGGATACCAACGTACCAACTCAGGCTTCAGAGTCTTTGGTCCAAGCGGTGAAATCCTGATATACCAAATCGACTACACCACAGCTGGATGGCCCTTTGGAACTCAACTGATTGTGGACTACAGAATGCAATAATCCGGCAGCACCCGACTATGGCAGCTGGGGTAACACAGCTCACGGAAATGCATTGTCAAACCCAAGTCGTTATCCAGGCTTGAACGCAACGACCCCACGAAGCTACTCATGGAACGTAACAATCCCAGCAGGACCTTATTAGCTCCAACCAGCGGAATCGGCGGACCAGCACTAAAAATCTACAATGACGAACAGAATGGTCGGCATGAACTTCAACCGAACAAACGTCAATGTATGGGCACTACCACTTACATCACCGGGACAATACAAAGAGCACTCTTATTGCAATTTCGAGAACTGGACACCACCCTCAGAATGGAACGAAGGCTCAAACACTTTACCTACACACAAGCAACTAACTATGTTCAAGACGCACATTGGAAACGGCGTAATCGGAATCTGGGACAAAGAACTGCGAACACACTACGGCTTTAGCGTCCAAACCGGAAAATTCCTCTGGAAAACAGACTCGAAATCTACTTAGATGCTTACGGCTGGGGCAACGCAGAACACACATGGTACTTTGCATATGGCAAACTCTACTCAGTCGGTGTCGGCGGAATAGTATACGCTTATGACTTATGGCTACAGGCAAGACAGTCTGGACATACGCTATGAGCTGATGCATACAAAGAACCTGTCACTGGTGAGAACTGGTGGGGCTGGATTGACTCTAATAGCTGACGGCAAAATCTACGTAGGCACACTCGAACACTCTGCTGAGCAGCCTGTACCACGCGGTGGACCATAATCTGCTCTCAACGCATCCAACGGCGTGTAATCTGGCGAGTAAACGGTATGTACCGTCAAACTCGTTGGGGTGGAAACGGAGTCATCGGTGACAGCATCATTGCAACCATGGACACATATGACCAACGCGTATACGCAATTGGTAAAGGTCCAACCGCTCTAACGGTTAACGCATCACCTAAAGTCTCAATAGAAGGCAGCAGCGTACTAATCGAAGGCATGGTCACTGATATATCTCCAGGAACAGCTACTTTGACAACAAGATTCCCCAACGGTGTTCCAGCAGTATCTGACGCAAGCCAAAGCGAATGGATGCTATACGTTTACAAGCAGTTTGAGCGTCCTTCCACTGCAGCAGGTGTTCAACTATCTATAGAGGTTATCGATGCTAACGGCAACTACCGAAACATCGGCACAACGATGAGCGATTCGAACGGCGTATACAGCTTCAATTGGACACCAGACATTACAGGAAAGTACTCAGTATTCGTTACCTTCGCTGGTTCAAAAGCATACTATGCATCATCTGCTGAAAGTGCATTCGTTGTCGACGCAACACATGACCACCCAACAGTAGCACCTACAGAAAGTCCACCATCAATGAGCGACACATACTTCCTACCGCTGTCAATTGGAATGATAGTAGCAATAATAGTGATAGGCGCAATCCTCGCACTGTTAATGCTTAGGAAAAAACCATAAAAACCTCAACAAAAACAACTTTCTCCCCTTTTTTAGTTTTTATTAAAACTCTCTATTCTGGCACAACATTTCTATTTTTACTCAAAATAACTCCATTCTGCCTTATGCAAGGGCGCTAAAAAGAGCCTAAAGTGATCACGGGGTTATTTTCTAATGTTTTTCGGACTTAAATTCCATTATAACAGGTTTTGACTGCGTATCTTTTTATACGGCAAAAGCAAATAGAAAAGCCAAGCAAGGTGCAAAAAGTAATGCCTAAAGTTAAAGTTGCATTAATCGGCGTTGGAAACTGCGCCTCATTATTCGTTCAAGGTATCCAATACTATGGAAAACTTGAGAAGCCACAAGATTGTTTTGGATTGCGCAACCCAGTTCTAGGTGGTTTTAGTCCTAAAGACATACAAGTAGTGGCGGCGTTTGATGTGGATGATCGTAAAGTTGGCAAAGACCTCTCTGAAGCAATTTTCGCTAAACCTAATAATGCTCCCAAAGTTTGTGATGTCGCCCCAACGGGTGTCAAGGTCAGTAAAGGACCATTGCTCGATGGTGTTGGAAACCAAACTAAGGCAATCGTTCAAGTTAGTAAGGTATCTGACACAGACGCTGTTAAAGTTCTTCAAGGGGCAGGTGCTGAAATCTTGCTTAATTTGCTTCCAAGCGGAGCCACAAAAGCCACTCAATGGTACGCAGAACAAGCCATATTGGCAGGATGTGCTTTCGTTAATGCTACACCAAACTTTATAGCAAGCGACCCCGTCTGGGCAAAAAAGTTTGAATCAGCAAAACTTCCGCTCGTCGGTGACGACTTAGTTGATCAAGTTGGATCAACCGCTCTGCATAAGACATTGCTTAAATTGCTCTCAGATAGCGGTGTACGAATCGACGAAACCTATCAGCTTGATGTTGGTGGAGGAACCGAATCCGTTGATACCATGGATCGAACACGCGATGCAAAGCGTATAATAAAAACCGAGGCTGTGGCAGCATCGATACCCTACAAAGCCGAAATTGTTGCAGGCTCAACCGACTATGTAGATTTTCTGCAAAACAAACGTGATAGTTACTTTTGGATAAGTGGTGCCTACTTTTGTAATGCACCCATGAAAATTGATCTTAAATTCCAAACTGTTGATGCTCCAAACGCTGGCAGCGTTCTTTTTGATATAGTGCGAGCTGTAAAATTGGCTATGAACAAGAAGCTTAACGGGGCAGTAGAGTCAATTTGCGCTTATGGGTTTAAGCGTCCACCGAAAATGGTGTCGCTTGAGGTTGCAGAAAAAGAATTCGCAAAATTCATCGCTTAGACGTTAAATACTTCTGTATTTTTTCTTTTTTTCAATAGCACATCTTTTTTTCAGCCCTTTAAAAAAGATAGCTCGTCCAATCAATTCAAGAATTTATCTTTGGGTAGAAGAAGATAAAAAAAATGCTGCTTCTTCTTCTACTTGACATCAGCTACAACAATAATTAAGGCCGACTTGCAGAATAGACCAAACTAAAGGTTCTCCAATGCGCTAATTATTTTGTCTTTTATCCCATTCTGTTTTAATGTATCTTTCAGAATGTTAACGGTTCTAACTGGTGTTGGATCTACTCCATGCAAGACTGCTAAATAAACGCTTACAAAGTCTCCAACGACTATGGTTGACAACATCTTTGCCAATTGACTATTACCTTGTACCTCCAAATCAAACATTACCAACCCGACCCTCTCCATAATTTGCTTGGTTGTTTCAATTCGACTTTCGATTTCCACTGGTTCGTCAATGTCGCGGATGAATATTACTGAGAACCATTTGCATTGTTCACCTCTTCCTTCCCAACCGACAACTTCGTTATGGTTCAATTCAGGAAAATATTCCCATTTGGCTGCTGATTTGCTGTTCTCGTTAAACTGTTGCTTAAACCGTTGGGCAACACTTCGGTAAACGCCAAACCCATAAACGACTGGAGCTGATTCTCCAATGTTTAGGGCTGTGTTTTTTGCAAAATTCTCGTTTGTTGGCTTTTCTGGCGCGTTTTCTTCGCTGATTTTTTCCAAAAGACTAAATGTTTCATTTAAATCTTGATTTAACCCTTTTACTAAGCCTGCTTTTTCCATGTAAACCAAAAGTGGTAAAAGCATATAGGGCAACGCGGCACGTGGTGGCATTCCGCTGGAGACTTGAAGATGGGGAACTTTGAGTTTTTTGGCATACTTCAAAAGTGCGCCCCCGCTGCTTATACAGTAAATCATACATTTTCGTTTGAGTGCATCCAGAAAACTACTGAGTGTCTCCTCAGTGTCGCCTGAATAACTTGTGATAAAAACAAGTGTTTTTTTATTGGCGTACGCCGGTAACTTGTATTCTCGACTGACTTCAATCGGAACTTTTAACTGGCTTTTTGCCCAGTCCTTGAGTAAGTCGCCTCCTATAGCTGAACCTCCCAAACCAGCTACAATGATGTTGTCTGGTTTTGGATAATCAACATTGATTTTCTCAGCTATTTGAGCTGCTTCACGGTAATGTTTCGCGGCATTTACGCTAAAATTCAGCATTCCACTCTTATCAACGGCGCTAATTTTTTCGACATCATCCAAAAAGGGGGTTACCAATCGCTTGATCCTCCAAATAACACGCAGTTTTATATCTCATCTCTGCCTTTTAAGCACCACGCAGACAGCATGCATCAAGAGGCTCACTTAATGGATAAAAAGAGACTTTCAATAGCTATTCCAGCATCTACAATCTCCGATACACCTCATCCAAGAGAGAAAACATCGAAGATAGGTCTTATTGGGAGGGCAGCGGCGATTTTTCGAGTGGATGAAATCATAGTTTACCCCGACAGCACCAAAATCGACCAGCGTCGAGACTTGGATTTTATTGCTCTTTTACTTACTTATTTGGAGACGCCACAGTACCTTCGCAAACGTTTGTTTAAGCTTGAACCAGACTTGGAATATGCTGGAATTTTGCCGCCACTGCGTACTCCGCATCATCCTTTGAGCGGTAAAACTAAACATTTGCAAGTTGGCGAGTACCGTGAAGGCGTGGTTTTATCTGAGGTTAAAGAGGGGTTAGTTGTGGATATTGGTGTTCAGCAACCGGCGCTTTTGAGACAAAAACAGTTTGCTGTAGGCAACCGCTTAACCCTGCAAGTAGTTAATGTTGGCAAACAGATTGAAGTTCAAGCTGCCAACCGCGAGGATGCTCCGCAATATTGGGGTTATAAGGTTAGTGTAGAGAAGCGGTCTTTTGTGAAATTAATGGTTGCTGGAGATTTTGATTTGAAGCTTGCCACAGCAAAGATAGGTGATAACTTTATGGATGTTGCCAACAAAATAAACGCGAAATGGCGGAGCAGCCAACGTGTCTTAGTGGCGTTTGGTGCTCCATCTAAAGGACTGCATGAAATCGCCGAAGATGAAGGCATAAAACTGGGAAGCATCGCAGATTTTGTAGTTAACATGGTGCCTAATCAAGGAACCGTAACCGTTCGCACAGAAGAGGCGCTTTTGGCTTCCTTAGCAATTCTAAACGTGCATTTCAACTGACCTTTTTTTCTAAGTTTTTTAGTGCCTTTTGGCTAAAGGCATAAAAGTCTCTATTGTTTATTGTGGAGTCTATGCCCTCTCTTGACATTGCCATGCCAACTGCGCTTTTGATTGTAGTAATCGTTGCCATATTCTTAAACAAACGTGCTGAAGGCAAATTGGCAGCGACCGTCGAGCAGAAAGAGTTCAAGACCCGAGATATCATTCTTCTAGTACTCTTCATAGCCATTGCAATTTCAGTTATCGCCGTCACCTCAATGCTAAACCTAGGAGAAGTTTTTCCAAACATACTCATGATAGTTTTCCTGTCCTCCTACACTATGCTCCTGTTTACCTTTGCACTCGTATTCTCCAACGTGACCAGAATTCGTGTGCAGTTACTTTCAGCAGGATTCGGGATTGCAAGCTTAATTGTTGGGGTAGCGAGCTTTATTGGTCCCATAGTTGATGCCTATACAATCTATAGAGCAATTGCGTTTTTTGCGCTCACAGCATTATGCTTCTGCGTTATAGTTTATGAACAAAAAAATATTATCTCAAAGACACGGTGGTATTTGGCTGCTCAACCACCCGCAATATTTGTTTTACTGTTCGTATTCTTCAACGTTGCATACGGAGGAACTGTCAGCGTTTGGTTCCCAATCCTAATGGATGTCTTCGGATTCACATTTGCTATCCTAATCATAATGTATCTTTCATCCATGTTTAACTGGAAAACAGTGGGACTTTTTGCAGTGCTGCTAACGGTGCTGGATGTCATACTGGTTTTTAGCGGACCAATGGTGACAGCGGCACGAACCTTCACTGGACTTGGTCTTCCAGTTCTGGTTTACCTGCCAAACTTCCCAGTTGTCCTAAACCAAGCAGGCGAAATTGGATTCCGCGGGCTCGGCCTTGGTGACTTCTTCTTTGCAGGAATTCTAGCAGTCCAAACATTCAAGCAGTTCGGCAAAAGAACCGGCATCATAACGGCTGTTGCTATGGCTTTAGCTTTTGGAATCTGGGAAGCCTTTTTGCCTGAAATAACAAAGTACTTCAACATTGGAGGGTTCCCGGCGACTGTGTGCATCATCACCGGTTGGTTACCTATCGTCGCATGGAAACTGCTAACTACCAGAAACCAATCTAAATCCCAATCAGTTGCTGAACAAACCGATCAAACAATAGAGCTGCCAGCAAACCCGCTATAAATTTATAAATCTCAATTATAAAAATCGCTAATTTGATTATAAAGTAAAAGATTTTATGGGAAAAATTGGTTAAAATAAGAGTGAGGCTTATTTTACCCGAATAGGGCGCCTAATCCTTCTAGTGCTGCATCTTCCTTGGCTTTCTCTTCTTCAGCTTTCTTCTTCTTGTCTTCTGGTGCGGCTGCTGCTGATTTTGCTTCTCCTGCTGGTGCGATTGGAGCTGCTGTCATCATTGTTGGTGCGGCTTTGATTGCTTCCTCAATGTTTACTTCACTGAGTGATGCAACGAGTGCTTTAATTTGTATAGGGTCAACTGTGACGCCTGCTGCTGTGAGAACTTTTGTTACTGATTCTTCGTTTATTTCTTTTCCTGCCTTGTGAAGGAGCATTGCTGCGTAAACATTTTCCATTCTCTTTTCACCTCTTCATCGGACTTTTTTATTGGTCTGACCCGCTTCTAATTAGAAACTGGTCGTTACCTGAAATGGCAGTTTTATCTGCCGTTTTCTTGCCGTTTAACAGATTACCCGATGCCTTAAGAACCTTTCGTACATGCATTATACAAGTCTTAATCCATATTTTTCATTTCAGATTCGACATAAAACATGGGAGTCACCAATAACATTATCTTGCAGAACAAACCACAAATGCGCATAGCTTAAAGGTCATGAAACTATGGGAAACATTACTGTAGCCATCCTCGGACCCGTAGATTACGGTAGTAACCTTGCCAAAAAAGGAACATCAACAGACATAACCCTATACAACCTCAAAAAAGGCGAAGACACCGTAACCTTCATCGAACCCACAAGATACCCCGAACGATTGGCGCCACTCTTCTATGCCTGTGCCTTAGCCAAAAAAGCCATAATTATCGTGGATGAGATAAACGCCACTTTTGGCGAGCAACTTGTAATGCTTCAATGCAGCAACATAAAAAGCGGCTACATAATCCTGAGAAACTATGTTCCTAAAGAAAAAATTGAAGCCCTCATAAAAGGAACAAGCCTTGAAAAATTTGAGATTATAGCAGATGACCCAAACGTTCTACGTGAAAAACTGTTGTTGGAAGCTTCACAACAAAAACCAATTGACGTTCAAGCTGGACAGCAAGCAATCGGATCGGTGCCAGTAGATCATGCTTTCAACGTTAAAGGCGTTGGAGTAGTAATTCTTGGAATAGTAATTTACGGCGCAGTTCAGAAACATGCAACACTCAATGTTCTTCCCCCAATCAAAACCGCACAGGTCCGCTCTATCCAAAAACACGACGAAGAATTCGACCTTGCATGGGAGGGCGATCGCGTTGGATTAGCTTTGAAAAACATTGAAGTGGAAAACTTAGACCGCGGGACCGTCTTAACGAATGATCCTGCAATCAAAACCTCAACTACATTGAAAACACAAGCCGAGCTTGTCAAATATTGGCAAACACCCATCAAACCAGGCATGGTCATGCATGTTGGTCACTGGACGCAATTCATAACCGCAAAAGTAGACACTGTAGCAGACTCAGGCGACTGGAAAAAACCCACCTTAACCTTAACGCTTGATAAACCACTTGTCCATCGGCCAAACGATAAAGCTGTTCTTATGTATTTGGAAGGCGCCAAGCTTCGTGTAGCTGGCACCATAGATCTGCAATAGGTCTGATTCAAGCCTCTAAATCAACCATAAAAAGACGTTTGGAAACCTATTTATCCATTTTTTTAATATATCTATAGAGGTATTTTGTTTGGTGCAAGGTGTTTTCGAAATTGTCGATAAGTTAAGATTACGATTTACGCGGTTGCTGAGACGAAAAGAACGAGAAATCAACATAGACGTCTTTGCTAATCCTGAGAAATACCTGATTTGTTTGCCGATTGAAAAACTCGTTGCCGACACAAAAGTCGACCCGGAAGCCATAGAGATGTACAAGAAGAAGATTCAAAACGGGGAGAAAATTGCCCCTTTAATCGTAATTAAGCATCCAAAATTTGAAGCATACGCTGTTTTGGACGGTCATCACAGATATTATGCTCTTTTAGAAACGGGCACGAAAATGGTCAATTGCGCCCTCGCAGGAGATTTCTCAAGCGTAATTTTTTACATGACTGAACACGGTTATTTTCAGCCAAAACCGGTAACCAAGGAAGAAAATCAAAAAAAGATTATACACTTGCACGAAAATGTCCAAGATTTTCTTCAAAATTTCCTAAAAGACCCAAGTAAACTAAAAACGCCAAAGAGAGAAAACAAATCTGACAATTAATTTTCGACCTTGATCACGAATTAATATTTTCTGAGCGCTTGTGGCGGAAAAGACGGCGTGCCTTTTCCAGTAGATTGAAAAGCCATTGATGAATCTATCGAAATTCTTAGGCGAACGGCAGAAGAAGCGAAAACGGCGAAAGAGAAAAACTGGTCGCTTCATAGATTTCGGCGGTTTGTTCCAGCATACACAAATTCTTAAAGCAAGCTGCCACAAATAAGTTTACTATGTCTGAGCCACAAAATTTTGTTTACCCGAAGATGGCGGCAGCTTCAGGAATAATAGCGCCAATAATTGCGTTGGTTTGCATCCTAACAGCCATCGCTTCTTATCCCACATTTAGCTGGTCAAACAACGCTCTAAGCGATTTGGGTGTCGTTTCTGGCTTAACGGCTTCACTCTTCAACTTTGGGCTCTTTGCCAGTGGAGTCTTAGCCTTCAACTTTTCAATATTTGGTTTATTAACCTACTTTAGGAAAAACAGGATGGGTAAAATAGGCTCGACCGTTTTCGGAGCAGCAACCATAGCACTAATCGCTATTAGCGTGTTTAACGAGAATTTTTCTCCAACCCACTATCTCGTTTCTGTAGCATTCTTCACATTAGCACCGATTGCTCTTTTCATCTTAACTTTCGGGTTTTGGCTCAATCACCAGCGGCGCATTGCGGCTTTCACTGTTGCGGTTGGGGTTGTAGCAGCTTTGCCATGGATTCTGTTTTTCACATTTAATTATGTACCAAACGTCGCCATCCCAGAGTTCCTATCGGCACTTGCAATTTCAGTCTGGGCAGTGTTTCTCGGCAAAAAAATGTTAAGCCCTAAAGTTTGAGGGCGTCAACGCACATTTGAGCACAACAATAAGAAGAAAAAGCCGTATTGTAACCCTTACTCTTCGCGTATTCAACTCCTTCTTCACTTGGAAACGCGATGGCGTCAACCCCTGCTTTCAGGGCTAAAACGTCAGTTTCTCCTCGACTTCTTCCTTTCGGACGCATACATCCTAAGATAAGAGGGGTTTCTGGAAACATTTGTCGTGCCAGCGCCGTAACTTTGGATATGTCGGTTGGTTTGGGCGGCGGTGTTTTTGCCATGTCTGTTCCGCGGATGGGCATAAACGCAATTATCACAAGTGCAGAAGGCTGGATTTTCTGTATCATTTGAAGCGCCTGTATTTCCCCGTCGAGTTTACCATCATTTAACCCAACAATAACGTGGGGAACAATGTTTAATTTTGCTTCTTGAAGCACCTTAAGTGAACTTGCGTAATCTTGGATTGTTACTTTGAGGTTATAGATTTTTCCTATTGTTTCAGCTGAGCCGATGACATCGATCAATGTTGCATCAACGCAAGCTTCCTTGAGCGCATCTGCAGTTTCCTGCTTGATTATACCGGTGTGAACAAAGACCGTTAAGCCAAGTTCCCGCTTAAATCGCCCAAGTGCCGGAACAAAATCATCCAAAGGCACTGAACCGTCCGGAAAGCATCCGCCACTCACAAGACAACCTTTAGCACCGTTTTTCTTAAATTTCAAGCCCAACTCAAACAACTTCTCGGGTGTCACTGCCGAATGCATTGTTTCAAGGACTTTGCCGCCGCAGTGTTTACAATTCAACGCACAGGTGTTGCCAGTTATCGATATGGTTGGGAATGCTTTTGTTGATGAACAATAATGTTTATTTTTATAGTAGGTAAAGCTAGGAGCGTAAAAATGGATTGTGTTTTGTCTTGGTTTAAGGATATCTGCATTCAACAGTGTGCGTAGTTCAACTTCGTTTAGGCTCCAAATTGCTTCTGGAGTAAGGTGTTGCATATTTTTCAAACGTAAGAATTCTTTGTCTTGCTTAATAATTTATGCAAAATTCAAAGCGTTGAACAACTACTCGAAAAAGCTCGAGGCAGTGAAAAAAAGTTTGAAGCTACTTTGAAATGCTTAGGTGTGGTCGTGTTTGCTTAAGTCTTCAGCTTTTTTGCCGAACCTTCTTGAGATGAACTTACGGATTTCTTCTGCAAAGACAACTATCAATGCTAGCGAAATTAGGTATATCCAGTCTGTGACGCCCAACGCGGTTGTTCCAAATACCTGCTGCATCAACGGTACATAAACCATGACTGCCAGAATTGAAATTTGAGACACAATGCCTGCGATTATCCATTTGTTGGTTTTGAGGCTTGTTTTGAAGATTGATTGTTTGCTGGTTCGGCATGCAAGTACGTTTCCTGCTTGCGCCACTACTATCCCCGCGAACATCATAGTGACACCTTTGAGGTAGAGTGGGTTTGGTGTTATTCCTTTTACTCCAAATTGCCAGTCGCTGGGCACGGGCATTCCAATTTGCCATCCGCCTGCAGCCCAAGCGTTTAGGCAGCCGATCATGGCGCCTACAGCAATAATTACTCCGATAAACACTGAGCGGATAAGGACTCTGCGCGTAAATAGCCTTTCTTTGATGCTTCGGGGCGGTTCCTGCATAATGCCTGCTTCTGGGGGTTCACGGCTCAACGCTAAGCTGGGAATAACTTCTATGGCTAAGTCAATGGCTAAAACTTGGACAACGAGCAGTGGCAAAGGGATACCCAATGCTGCGTAGAGAACGAACGGAATGAGTTCTGCCCAGTTGTGGCTGAACACGTAGACTATGAATTTGCGTATGTTCTCGTAGATTGCCCTTCCGGACTCGACTGCTTTAACGATTGATGCGAAGCTGTCGTTGAGTAGCACGATGTCTGCGGCTTCCCTTGCAACATCCGTGCCGGAAGCACCCATGGCTACGCCGATGTTGGCTTCCTTAAGTGAAGGCGCATCGTTTGCTCCGTCCCCAGTGACTGCAACAATCTCGCCACTTCCCTTGAGAACTTTAACTATCCGGAGCTTCTGCTCAGGGGCAACCCGAGCGAAAATCACGTTGCCTTTCTTGACTTCGTCCACTATGGCTAGGTCACTTAAGTCATCAAGGTCAACGCCCCGTATAACTTGCGCGAAGTCTTTTTCAACTATGCCAACTTCTTGAGCTATGGCTTGTGCGGTTGGACCATAATCGCCTGTGATGATGACGGTTTTTATTCCGGCTTGTTTAGCTTTTTGAACTGCGTTTTTTACTTCTTTTCTAGGTGGGTCGCGCATTCCTGCTAAACCGACAAATATGAGGTCTTTTTCAGTTTCTTCGTCTTTCTTATAATCGCCTTTGGGAATTTGTTTGTAAGCAAATGCTATAACACGTAGACCTTCGTTGGCAAATTCGTGGATTCTTGTCTCTATCCAATCCATATTTTCTTGAGTTAAATCTTCCACTTTGCCGTCTACGAAAACTTTATTGCATAAATCTAAAATGTTTCTTGGTGCACCTTTGGTATAAATCAAAACGTTTTCATTCAATTCGTGAACTGTGCTCATTCGTTTTCGTTCAAAACTGAACGGTAAAATATCAATAGTAGGTTTCTCTGCGATTAATTCTTCGATACTTTGACCATACTTCAATGCTGCAACAAGAAGTGCTCCATCGGTTGGGTCGCCGATTACGCTCCAATTTTTGTTCCGGTCAGTGGGCGGATCAATTTTGGCGCCATTGCAAAGAGCAGCAATTTCAAGGAGTTTATCGAGAGATTTTGTTTCTCCTTCTTTGAGGGGTTGACCGTCTATAGTGAAGTCGCCCGCTGGCATATAGCCTAAGCCTGAGACTTCAATGATTCTGTCTTTTACCCAGAGTTTGTTTACGGTCATTTCGCCTTTAGTGATTGTGCCTGTTTTGTCTGTGCAGATTACGGTGACGCTGCCTAAAGTTTGCACCGCTGACAACCGTTTGACAAGAACGTGTTGTTTAACCATCTTCAGTACGTTGATGGCTAATGCGCTTGAAACTGTAACCTGCAAACCTTCAGGCACACAGCAAACCATGACACCGATCATGAAAAGAATGCTATTTGCAAGAGAAACCTTCAAGAAAAGAAAACTAGCAATAAAAAAGGCTGTCCCAACCACTACAGCAATAATAAAGTCATACTTGGCGGTTAAAGCGATTTCTTTTTGCAGGGGGCTTTCTTCTTCTTTAATTGTCTGAGTTAAACTGGCGATTTTCCCAAACTGCGTTTCCATGCCTGTAGCGTAAACAACAGCTTTTCCCTGACCCTTAGCCACGCTTGTGCTCATAAAAACAAGGTCAGGCGCATACAAGTATGCCTTCTCAACTACTTTTACTGCTTCAGCAACCCGCGGCTGCGGCTCAGATTCCCCAGTCAAAGGCACGTTATTTGTCCATAAATCAAAAACTTCTAACAAACGTGCATCTGCTGGAACGCGGTCGCCTTCTTCCAATTGAACGATATCTCCAGGAACAATCTCCTTTACTGAGATTTTCTTGAGTTCGCCATCTCGGAATACTTTGGCGTATTCGGGCATCCAGCTTTTGAGGGTTTCCATGGCTTTTTCTGCGCGTGCCTCCTGGATGATGCTGACGAAAATGTTTACGAAAACGACTGCAAGGATGATTAAGGCAAGTTCTGGACTGCCACTTATATAAGATAGTATGGCGGCTACAAGCAGCAAGATTCCGAAGAGGTCTTTTAGGTGTGTGATAAATTTGTGGATGAATGGAATCTTCCTTTTTTCTGAGAGCTTGTTATAACCGTATTTTTTGAGGCGCAGTTTAGCTTCTTGGCTTGTTAATCCAATTTCTGATGTATTTAAGTCCTCGAAAACCTCGTTAATCGGCAAAGAAGCAGCTTTTTCCAATTTTATTCCGCCAAAACCTCAATAATTAGTTAGTAACAACCTCTACAATAAGTGAAGATGACCGGTGCTAAGGACTCTTTATGTAATGCGTTATTTTCCTGAGCATCGTTTGGATGATACATTCATATCCTCATCGTTTTAAACTACATCGTCTATTTTGATGGTTTAATTTTAGGTAATTTGTTGGTTGTTGCATTTAAACTAATCGCACGTGATGTTGTCGTTAACCCGAAAGAAATGAAAGGTACTGGTGAATTGTATGCAAAGCCTTTCTTAAGCATCTAATTTTTCTTCTCCTTTACCTTCAAACTATTTGATTAATAAAAAAACAAAATAGATTTATTCTTTTTTGCGGAATTAGCCTTAACCAACTTGCGAATTATCCTTAAACCGTGTCCTAAGAGCAATAATTGTTAGCAATTAAGGCATTTTTTTGGGAGAAACCACGCTAAAACTTACTTGGCACCTTTTTTTTAACTTAAATATTTTTAGAAAATCATGCCATAAAGTTAATAGGCTACAAACTCGAATTCCATGTAGCTTACCAATTTCATGAGAGATTAAATAATGATTCAAATAATTAAAAAGCAAGTCTTTCAAGTAATAAATTCAATTAAATTGGAGTTTGTATAGTTATGGCGCGTTATAGGCAAACAGCAGAAATTGTAAAACTGATGGAAACCCCCATTTATGTACGCAATACCAGCATCATCGCTCACGTTGACCATGGAAAAACTACTTTGGCCGACAGTCTTTTGGCAGCGGCAGGCATAATAAGTACCCAAACTGCAGGTCAGAAACTATTCCTTGACTCATGGGACCTTGAGCAGAAACGTCAAATGACTGTCTTCGCTTCAAACGTCAGCTTAGTCCACACTTACCAAGAAAAAGATTACTTAATCAACTTAATCGACACTCCCGGTCACATTGACTTTTCAGGAGCTGTAACAAGAAGTTTGCGAGCAGTAGACGGCGCACTAGTAGTCGTTGATGCAGTTGAGGGACCAATGACCCAAACCGAAACTGTTCTAATGCAAGCCCTAAGAGAACGCGTAAAGCCAATTCTATTTATCAACAAAGTTGACCGTTTGATCAAAGAAATTAAACTAACTCCCCAAGAAATCCAGAAGAGATTTGCAAAGATTCTCCTAAGAGTTAACAATTTAATCGAGAAATATGCACCTGCCGAGCACAAGAAAGATTGGCAAGTAACAATTGAAGATAGTCGTGTTGCGTTTGGGTCAGCCCTTCACAAATGGGGTTTAAATCTGGATCACATGAAAATGAAGAAAGTTTCCTTCCAAGATATCATCGATGCTTACACAGGTGACCCAATTGAAGTCGGTAGAAAAGTCGATGAACTCAGTAAACGCGCTCCTTTGCCAGAACCAATCTTGGACATGTTTGTTAAACATCTTCCAAATCCCTATGACGCTCAGCCCTATAGGCAGCCTCAAATTTGGCCAGGCGATGTAGCTAGCAAAACAGGTCAGGGGATGGCAAAAGTTGATCCTAAAGCACCGTTGCTCATGTGTATCTCAACCATTGAAGTTGATCCACATAGCGGAACAGTTGCAATCGGTAGAATATTCAGCGGATCAATCGAGAGAGGAAAAACCGTTCAGCTTTTAAGCAGCAGCCAAAAAGGCACTATTCAACAAGTATTCATGAGTATGGCGACAGATCGAGTCCTTATCGACCGAGTTCCAGCGGGTAACATAGGAGCCATCTCTGGCTTGCCATCTCTTCACGTTGGAGAAACAATCGCTGAAGAAGGCGAAGATGTTCATTCCTTTGAAGGTTTACGTTATGTTTCAGACCCAGTCGTAACTGTTGCTGTTGAACCAGAAGACGTCAAAGACCTGCCCTTATTCGACAAAGTCATGCACAAACTCACAACCGAAGACCCTAACCTTCACTTCATCATGAACAAAGAAAGTGGCGAATTCCTCCTGTCAGGTATGGGTGAACTTCACCTTGAAATTACCGCTTACCGAATGCAAGAGGCAGGCCTTAAGGTTAAACTTAGCAAGCCAATCGTTATCTTTAGAGAAACAATAAGTCATGACTACAAAGGACCAGCAATCATGGGTAAAAGCCCCAACAAACACAACAAACTGTGGATTACCATCGACAAATTATCTGATGAAGTCATTGAAGCTATCAAATCCGATAAAATCAGCGACATGCAAAGCAGAGACGAAAGAACCAAAATCTTACGGTCACTTGGTTGGGCAGCAGACGAAGCCAAAGGCGCCGTTGCAGTTGAAGAAAACTGTATACTCTGCAACCGAATTAGAGGACGCCAATATGTTGAAGAAATCATCGACCACATAAAAACTGGATTCCGCGAAGCAGTTCACACTTCACCACTCGCAAAAGAACCAGCTTACGGCCTAAAAATCAACCTGGAAGACATAACACTCCATGAGGACCCAGTCCACCGCGGTCCAGCACAAGCTATACCTATGACTTGGAGACCAATCTACTGCGCTATACTCTTGAGCGATCCAAAACTGCTTGAGCCATTGATGAGCTTCGAATGCAAAGTTCCAAGCGAATATGTCAGCGCCGTCATCACAATGTTAAACAAACGTCGCGGCAAAATCCTAGACATGCCCTCAGAAGATGACATAATTACCGTTAAAGCAGAAATGCCAATTTCAGAAAGCTTCGGCATAGCGGATGAATTGCGCGGTTCAACATCAGGCAGAGCATTTTGGGCCACACAGTTCAGTCGTTGGGCATATGTTCCAGAACAAATGCAAGCTGAAAACATAAAGAAGATCCGTGAACGCAGAGGATTACCACTAGTTCCACCAACGCCAGAAGAATACTTCGAGAAAGAATAATCTTCTTCTTTATTTTTAGTTTTTAGTTTTTTTTAAAAAACAATTTTTAATTCAATTTTGAGAAGTGTTTATTTTTTGGGGTAAGACTTTAATGCCAAATCCCAGTTAAGGTTTAGTGAAGAATATGATACTTGGAATCTGCGGCAGCCCAAGAGAACAAGCAACCGATTATGTTTTAAAAGAAGCCCTAAAAATGCTCGAGGAAAAAGGGTTTGAAACGCATTTTTGGTCAGTTAGAAGCAAACGAATTGGGTTTTGTACCCATTGCGATTATTGCCTAAAACATAAGGAATGCGGTATCAAAGATGACATGCAAGAACTTTACGCTTTGATGAAAGATGCTAAAGGAATTGTTTTTGCGACGCCAGTTTACAATGGAGGAGTGAGTGCACAAACCAAAGCAATCATGGATCGTTGTCGCGCTGCCGTTGCCAGTGACAAAAACTTTTTCCGCGGTAAAATCGGAATGGGGGTCGCTTTGGGTGGTGACCGAATTGGCGGACAAGAACCTGCAATTCAGCAGATAATAACTTTCTTTGTTCTAAACGGCATGATTCCTGTAAGTGGCGGTTTTTTCGGCGCGAATTTAGGAGCGAATTTTTGGACTAAAGATACTTTGGAAGGCGTGAAGTTGGATGAGGAAGGTTTTAGGAGTCTTCGAAAAACGACTAAGCGTTTTTCTGAGTTTATAGAATCGATATAGTGAGAAATAATTGATGGAAAATAAAGTTAAAAAACGTAAAGTTGCTTGGGGCATCACTGGTGCAGGCGACAAAATCCAAGAAATCATCGAAACCATGAAGGACTTAAAAAAGCAGTCAGAGGACATTTTGGAAATAGACGTTTATATCTCCAAAGCAGGCGAGACTATGCTCAAATTCTACCGTTTAGATGAGGAATTAAAGAATAGCTTTGCCAAAGTTACAGTTGAAATGAACGCAAACTCGCCTTTTTTGGCAGGTATGGTGCAGAGCCGCAAATATGAATTCCTCTTGATTATGCCTGCATCAGCAAACACTGTTGCAAAACTGGTTAACGGCATCGGAGATACATTGCTTACAAATTCTGCGTTAATGAGTCTCAAAGCTTTTGTGCCTGTTTGGGTTATGCCAGTGGATTACAAGGAAAGCATAGTTTATACCAAACTTCCCAATGGCAAAGAAATGAAACTTCGGGTGCGTAAAGAAGAGGCTGATCAGGTACGCAAATTGGAGCAAACTGAAGATGTTCGCGTGTTCGAGAACCCCACAAAGGTACGTGAAGGTTTTTTGGAGTGGCTAAAAACCGTTAAGTCATAGGCACAATCTGATCATTGTCCCTTCCTATCGACTCCTGAATTAAAATAGGTTTTAGGAAACGGCTTGTCTTATTGAATTTATTTGAGACAATTTGGTAGATGACGATTGCGGAGTAAAAGCCGTATGAAAGCAAAAGAACTGGGCGATATATGGCGTACTTAAGGTCACTGACCATGAATCCAACGTTATTGTTGACTGACCAAACTTTATCTGGTCGAAAATGAAGGCAGTATGGTTCATAGACGCCAAGCACTTTGAAGCCTTTTTTCTCTATCCATGATTTTATGAATCCATCCTCGTAAGTGTGCAGATGAGGGGGAATTTGAATATCTTCCACGGTTTTTCGGCGAATCAGAATGTCGTGTGTTCCGCCTCTCTGTTCGAATATTTTTAGTGTCATTCGTTCGAAGAGCTTTAGTATTTTTGCTCCTTTTAGAACCGACCAGATTTCAATTCCCCAGATTGCGCCCACATCATCCTTGACGAATTTTTCGGCTTTAGCAAACCAGTTCTTTGACAAGATGACATCGCTATCTACGAACATGAACCATTCTGTTTTTACTAGTTGAATTGCTGTTTGTCTAGCTTTGCCTCTGGTTCCTTTTTCTTGGACGAATTTTACGTTTCCATATTTTTCTTGGAATTCTTTCACTATACTGACTGTCGCATCGGTGGAGAATCCGTCAACTACAATCAGGTTCCTGATAGGTACATTCTTGTAAACGGAGTTTACGCATTCCTTTAGCATTCGTTCGCTGTTCATTGTTAGAATTGCAACATCTATAGCTTCCAACTTATTGGATGCTCCTTGGCTGTTGTAGAAAGGTTCCGTCAGCGAGAATCATTAAAAATTCAGGGTTTTTACATGCTGAAACAAGTAATTGTATCGGAATGTGTCTCATTAATTCAACCCTTTTGCTGAACTGTTAACTTGAAGTGTTTCCCAAATTGTAAGAGCTGATATTTAAACAAACGGTATAACCCCCCAGGAGTTTAACTTGAATTGACAGTGGAATTTTTCTCTTGTTATCGAATGATTTATGATTCCTGTGTTGTTCCATGGTTTTTCAATTTGGTGATGGAAAAGACCTATAAGAAAGACATGATCATATTGTAATATAATAATGTCTTGGGTGGGATAACCTTGATTCAACTGTTTCAAATTGTTTCACTGACTGTTTCAGCGAACTATCATATCCCTCCAAGGATATTATAATATAACGATAAAAAAAAGTGAGGTAAAAAAAATGAAAAACTGGAAAATAATAACCTTAGCAACCCTCGCAGTGGTTGCAGCTGCGCTACTGGTTTCAACCGTAGCGGCAATGGGACCATTTGCATTTAACCCGAATACGGGTTATGGAGGAATGATGGGTCGAAGTGGAGGCGGCATGATGGGAGGCTACGGATACGGCTATGGCTCAAACAGCCCACCGTATACAACTCAGCCTGGCACAACGCCTTCAACACAATATTACCAGCCAGTCTACCCCTATATGTTCGGCGGAATGATGGGTCGAATGTTTAACGGCTTTGGCGGCATGATGAGAGGCTACGGATATGGCGCTCCCTACACTTACACTGGAACAACACTAAGCATTGCCAATGCAGACACCATCGCCCAAAAATATGTGGCTTCAATTGGTAATACTAACTTGGAAGTTAAGCAAGTGGAGGAATATACAAACAACTTTTACGTCCAAGTTAACGACAAAAACACTGGCAACGGAGCTTTCGAACTGTTAATCAACAAGTACACTGGCAGCATCTATCCTGAAATGGGGCCTAACATGATGTGGAACACTCAATATGGCATGATGCGCGGAGGCATCTTGGGCGGAATCTACGGACCCTCAACTACTGTCCTACCGGTAACAGCAAGTCAAGCAACAACTAATGCACAACAATACTTAACCACGTATCTGCCAGGAACGACAACAGGTGATGTTGCAACATTCTCTGGATACTATACGATTGAAATCGTTAATGGCACAACACCCTATGGCATGCTGAGCATTAATGGCTATAGTGGACAAGTCTGGTATCATACTTGGCATGGTGCCTTCATACAAGAACTGCAAGTTAGTTAAGGACAAGGTTGTATCCTAAGCTTTCTTTTCTTCTCTATTTTTTGTTAAATATAAAAGGACGCGATTACATTAGAATATTCGAATAAAGAGGCGATTGAAATGGGAAGCAATCTTGATATGACAATTTATGAAATGCAAGCTGAAGTTTCAAAAACAATGGCGCACCCTCTAAGATTAGCCATTCTGCATTACTTAAAGGACGGCGAAAAAACAGTCAACGACATAACCCAAATAACAGGCGCAAGCCAATCCAATGTTTCCCAGCACTTAGCTTTGTTGAGACAACGCCAAATTGTTAAAACCAGAAAAGAAGGCTCAAACATCTACTACAGGGTCACCAGCCCAAAAATCAGTCAAGCCTGCGATATGATTCGAGAAGTCCTAATGGAGCAGCTTAGCAAGCAGCAAGAAATAGCTAAAACACATTTATCGTAATGGAGATGATATGAAAATGTGTGGTTGTGGATGTGGTTGCGGTTCAGACGATGATGAAAAAGAATCGACCAAAGAGGTTGCTATGGTTCCTTGCAAATATTGCAACACACTTTTTGCTCAATCTGCAACGTTTTGTCCCCACTGTGGTGCAAGAAGAACACCGTAAATATAAGAACTATAATTATCATAAAGAGTGTAGGAGATTTCTAATTGAAAAATCTTAAATTCCCATTATCTATAATTCTTGCAACTGTTATTCTGTTTGCCTTAGCCTTACCCGTTTTTGCAGTAGACTACAATCCAGGAGTAACAGTTGGGCAATACATAAAATATGGAAACTTTTCAGGAAACGGACAAGGTTTTGAAGCCTTCAATGATTACGGTTTCCTAAAACTACAAGTTACCAGCGTATCAGGTAAACAAGTGACTTTGCTTTCAACGGGTCAATTTAAAAATGGAACAACCTTGCCAGGCAACGGTACGATTTCAATTTGGAATATTGAAACTGGAACTGAAGATGGAACCCCGAGCACCCAAGGTCCGATCATAGCGGCAAACCTAAATCAACATGACACCATACCACCACCAGATACTTATTCAGTAAATCAGTCAGAGAGCCGAACGTATCTTGGGTCTATGCGAACAGTTAACATCTTGACCGTCGAAATAAGCACCTCAGATTACAACTCAACCTTGACTTATGTTTATGACAAACTTTCTGGAATTCTTCTAGAATCTTTTACACAAACAATGACTCAATCTGAACCTCAACCGGTGACTTCAAGTTACTCATATAGCATAATTGAAACCAACATTTTCGGCTCAACTCCAAATCCTTCGCCTTCTGTTCCAGAGTTTCCTATCCTCACGTTGGAAGTTGTCGTTGTTGTTTTGATGGTTTTTACTGCGGCGCTTATTCTAATAAAGAGAAGGAAATAGAAGCTTAACCTATTTTTTTTTGTCTAAATACCTTCTTCTTTTTTCTGAGGTTTTCATACTCTATCTATTGATGTCCTTTATTGTTTTTAGATCATTTTTCTAAGAATAAGAAAACCTGGTCGTAGTGTTATTTGTTTAATTGCCTATGGACTTGTTAAAGTCATTTAATTGCACCAAATGGGACATAAAATAAGTTATTTGTGACCTGAAATTCACAATACATAAAAATCATTGCAATTAGAAAAGCTTCCATAAGGTGACAACAATGAACTTCTGTCCACAATGTGGAGGATTGCTCCAAGTAGTAAAGAAGGGCGCTCCTTCACTCAGGTGCCCAAAATGTAAATACAAAAAGCCTCTAAAACAAGAAGAAAGAAAACAAAAAATGAGCGTACACTGCGGCAAATCATTGGAAATTGTGGTAATAGACAAAAAAGCAGCATCGCTAAGACAAATGCCGATAGTTAATGTGGTCTGCCTAACATGTGGTCACACCGAAAGCGAAACTTGGAACGTGGAAGCCGCAGACGAGATTATCCATTCAACAATTACCTTCTTCAGATGCACAAATTGTGGAACAACAAGAAGAGAGGCTGGATGAACCAAATAACAAAGCGTTGTCTCCAAGAAAAGCTGGAAAATTCACTTTTAATTTCTTCTGTTTGAGGCTTCTTTGTGTAGGCGCGTGTATTGGTTTCTGTTGTTTTTTTGTAGTTTGAAGCGAAAACTTTGTGATAATTTGAAGAGATTACTCCTTAAATCCAATGTCTTTTTATAATTCTGTATTGTATGTTTCTAAAAGTAAATGTTTGGGGTTGTAGTATAGCCAGGTAGTACGGCGGGCTCCAGAAAGCATTAGATTGCTTGACCCGTTAGGGGATGACGAAATTCTGGAGCGGTCTACTTTGGGGAAACCCGTTGGTCATCGGTTCAAATCCGATCAGCCCCACCATTTACTTTTAATGAAATAGTAGTTTCTCAAGTGAAAAATTCTTTTTCATTTTTGTCAGAAAGTATGTTGATGAACAACCAAAAAGCAATAAATTACATCTTGGTGGTTTTCTGATATTTTGGTGCATTCCATTTTAGGTCTTTAAAATCCAGAAAAGTCGTATAGGTATAAACTACTTTCTTTTTCGAAGTGTTTTGAATTGAGCTATTTGGCAAATACGCTTTAACTGCTTGGTTGTCGTGAAGTATGCCTAAACGTGCAAGTTTAAGTTCTCTAACTCTAAGGTCATGGTTGATTCCGCTTGCCCTATTTGCGTTGCCAACGCAGATAATCTATAATTTCTTTTCTGCAATTGACTTTTCCGGAAAAATTATGTGGTGCGTAAATAGGGTTTCTGGCGCTTAGTCAATACCTGTATAGACTATGACCCACCCTCATAGACAGTGAGCAAATAAGTAAACTGTAACAATAAAAATATTTCATTAACGATCAACAATTTGGAACAAGGCAAGAGAAAAATTGTTAGCGCCTATTTGATTGCTATTAACTCGAATTTCTTGAATTGAGACCCCGATTGCTTCATAACTTGTAAACTATGGCGAAGTTTAGCGTCTTCCATTGACAACTCAGTTAGTTGTCTCTCAAGGTCGCCGCTGAGTTCGGCAGTGAACACTTTGATGGTTGCATAGTAAATCTTCGCTTTCTTTATTTTATTTAAATCGAGCCCGCTTTGTGCCTCAAGACACAGTGGAACCTCATCATCGATGTTCTGAGCATCAAGGTGTCGTTCCTGATAGTTAACTTTCATAACTCGAATTCTTCTTTGAACGGTTTCAGCGTACTTCCACTCAAGGGTAGACATACATATCACCATCCATTAGCTACATGCTTACATTTTACCTTAACTGCATGTTTCATAGAAAAAGAACAAAAATCATGGAATTTGACTTCTTGTGCACATCATTTTACTCATATAGACTTAAGCATCATTAGTCTTTTTGACTGGATAAAAACCAGTTTTTTAGGGTTGGATAAAATAAGTGGTGTTGCTGAGTGTTTCTTCTTGTATTTGTAGCGTGCTTTCTGAGAAGCCATGAGGTTTTTGTAGTATCGATTTTTTTCTAATACTTGTTAGTCACTTTTAGAAATATTTTGAAAAAAGAGGTTCGGTTGTCAAAAGCAAGGGGTTCCCGCGCTAAAACATTTTAAATAATGTCCAATTCGACTAGAAACAAAGTATGTTAGCGCATACAAAGTGTCAAGCCCTTGGAAAAAGGCTGTGAATGTCCTTCTTTCTGAAACAAAAACAGAAGGTATATATGAGATAGTTGAACAATAGGGGTAGGTTTGCCGGTCAAAGGACTCGGGTTCCACCTGATCCCATTCCGAACTCAGAAGTTAAACCGTGTTCCGTTTCCAGCTGTAGTGTGGTCTTAGGCCACGTGAACCTGGGAAAGCTGGCAACCTACTTCTTATTAATTCTAATAAAGAATTCAACGTGATTTGGCATAGCTTTATAACTTACTTGTAATTGTTTTTGGAGAAGTGGTGTCTTAAAGTGAGTCTTATTCCAGGAAGCGATTCAATTACCCAGATTATCAGTTTGCTATCATATGTGTTCTTCATAGTTTTAATTTTCTACGGTCAACGTATTCAAATGTACGTTATGATCCGCGAGGTCGAAAACAGCCTCCATAAACTGCGGCACATAAAGGAAGAAGGTAGAAAAACCGCTATAGAAACATTAAAGGAAATTGGGAAACCAACCGACGACATCTCAGCCCGTGTAGACCGCTACCTAGAATACTTTACAATCGGGCCCCAAGGCATGGATCCTGCAGGGATAGTGAATAAGCTTGATCACATCCTTGATGTGCGCGACGAACGTCTGAAAGAAGAAGTCAGACTAATGGCGCCTGCAATCCAAAATGACGAAGTTCAAGTCAACAACCTCGAAAACACACTTGAGGCAGCAATGGCACTTAACTTCATCTACAAAGTCGTACGTCATTATTACATCCAAGGCAAAAAAACCCTGAGCCTCTATGTAATAATGCAGCTTCAAATGATTTTGCCCATGGTGATGAAAGAAGCTGAAGCATATTCAAGCGCCCTCAAAGCATTCTCATTTGGGCAACCAATAGGCGATGGCGCTGGTCCTTTAGTGGCAGGAAAACTCATGCACGGCTACGAAATTCGTAAACTGCCAAAAGACTGTGTAATGGCAACAGTCCCAATAGAAGGACGTACAGCTATAATCATCAAAGCAGAAGGTCCAGGTGGAAATGTTGGTAAACCAGGTGAGGCAGTTGAAGCAGCTATTGAAGAAAACGAAGGCAAAATTGGCCTACTAATCATGATCGATGCAGGCTTAAAACTTGAAGGCGAACTCGTAGGAGAAGTCTCAGAAGGCATTGGCGCAGCAATAGGCGGACCAGGCGTAGACGCATACAAGATAGAAGAAAAACTAACTAAATACAAAATCCGCAACTATGCAGTAATAGTCAAAGAAGACATCGGTGACGCAGTATCTCCAATGCGCAAAGAAATTCATGATGCAACTGACAAAGTTATTGAACGCGTTAAACGAGTCATCTTGGAACGAACCAAAGAAGGTGACAAAGTCATAATCGTTGGCGTGGGCAACTCAATTGGAGTTGGTCAATAATGAGGATGAAAAACATGACACAAAACCAAACACAAGCAACAGAATCAGCAAACAAAAAAATCTCCACCTACCTTACCATGATAGTCCTAATAGTCATGGCACTCGCTGTAACAGCACTGTTCATAGCCTTTGAAACCTATTTGGCAGGCGATCAATTAGCTGCAGGCGTATTAGCAGGCATAGGCTTAATCGCATTGATACTTTCAGTATTCTTACTCTACCAATCAAAGTTGCAGTCAGCCAAAGTAAAAATTGAAGTTCCCAAAGTAATGACAACCATCGAATGCAAATGCGGAAGTAAAACTTTACGTGAATTCCAACGCGGTGACTACGTATACAAAGAACTTGATATTCCATGCCAAAAATGCCCTACTACAAAACAAATGATAACTGGAATCTACAAAGAAGTCAAAGAAAAAGAAAAAACCTTCAACGTCTAATTATCTTTTTTTAATTTTAATTAGTCTTTAATTTTTAATTTTAAGTTAAAACTTCACAACCGTCTTCCTTTATCAATACTGTGTGCTCAGCTTGAGCAACAGTTTTTTTGCTGGCTTCAATAAAAACAGGGTACCCCATGATTGCTTTTGAATCATATAATTCTTTGAAGGCTGCCTTATGCAACTCTTTGGGTACAACACCAATTAGCCAGCGTTCAGCGAAGGGCAGTGTTCTAAAATTAGTTTCGATGTGTTTTAACATTTTTTTTGCTAAGTCAGTTTTCACTGATTTGGCTTTTACTAAGCGGTAAATAGTCTTTTGTGGGCCATCATCCACTCGGCCAATCGCTTCGGGAACGGTAACGAACGGTTCAATTGCATAGATTTCGCCCGCTTTTACTTTGTTGGGTGAAAATCCAGCAACATTAGGGATTGAGGTTCCAGCGTGGATGAGGTATCGTCCAACTGAGTGCCCTGTGAGGTTGCTGATGGGTTTAAAGCCGCGGTTTTTTATGGTGGTCTCGATTAAAGTCCCAATTTTGCCAAGCGCCATGTCACCATGAATGTTGTCTATTGCAGTTTTCAAAGCAAGTTCGGCAGTGTTTGCCATACTTCTTCCCTCTGAACTAAAACAGGCTGTGAAGGCAGTGTCGGTGACGTAACCGTCTACTTGGACGCCTAAATCCACTTTAACCGTGGATCCCTCAGGAATCAACGACTTATCTTCAGGAGGTGAAGTGTAATGTGCAGCAACCTCGTTGATGCTGACGTTGCAAGGAAAAGCAGGTTTGCCGCCCTTAGCCCGGATGAGTCCTTCAACCTTCTCGCAGACATCGATGATCGGCATGTTCTCTTTTACTTGGCTTCTCATTTCCTCGCGTGTTTCGCGCAGAATTTTGCCTGATTGGCGGAATTTTTCGAGTTCTTCTTTGTCGTAGGGCATTGCAATTCGCTTCTGTTTAAAATTGGTTTATGCGTTGGATGCTTAAATGCATAACCACGACGTGTCCAAATACTCGGAAAAAACTGTAGCCCCCTTACATCAAGCTAAATAGTTAAGCTTGAAAAAGGGTGGATATGGCTTTCGTTTGACTATGACAGGTTTTTTCTGGCAGTTGTTTTGCGCAGGAGCGCCATCACCACAATCACAAAGCAGGCAATTATCCCAGCCATAACTATGAGAGCAGTTTGCTCCCAGTTAGAACCAGACAGTATCCCAGTTAGTATGTTTGGCTGGGTTGGCGTCGCTGTTGGAAGATACGGGTTGAAGGTTGGGATTGCAGTTGGGTTTGGTGACCAAGTAGGCTGTGACGTTGGCGATGAAGAGGTTGGATTACCGATTGTCAGTGTTTGTGTGTCACTCCAGCCGCTTTGCCCAACCACAATAGTTTGAGAGCCGGTGAAACAGCTTCCAGAATATGTGCTATTTACGTAGCTTAAAGTTGCCTGTACCTGAAAATCGATTTGGCCGCCCTGAGGCACATTCCAGTATCCAACGTTAAAGGATACGGCTGTGGTTGGGGAAGCGGATGCTTGAAGACCACTCTGACCATGACTGCCACTGGCGCTGTTCCAGTCCACAAAGTGCCCTTTGGAACGAATATTGTAGTACATGTTCACTATTTGGTTACTAGTAGTTGCATCTTTGTAAGGGGTGAAAGGCTGGTTCTTAATTGTAACGTCGATGGTTCGGTTATCGACGTGTTCTCCGCCGCTGCTATGGGCTATTTGCTCTCCAGTATAGGGATCTGTAGTTGTCCAATGTGTTACTGGTACATCGTAGGAGTGGTCGACGTATGCCACCGAGAACTCTGGCACCGATGGATTAGCTGCCAAAACGCCTGAGGGAAACGCAATTAGCATTGCTGAGGCGGATAATGTGAAGATTGCCAGAAGAGCGAATGTGTTGTTTGGTTTCATAAGTTATTCTTGTGTCGGTTGCAATAAAAAGCTTGTAGTAAAGGTATTTTGACTAATCTTAGTCAAAGTTTCTTAACTGGCAAGCTTTTATTCAAAACATTACAAATAGCTACCTATGCGAACAAAAATAGCACTATTCCTCAGCTTTCTACTGTTAGTATCAGGCCTGATTGCGATCGAGCCTGCGTTCACCCAAATTAGCCCTAACGTTCCAACCTTCACCTTGAAACTTGAAGATGCTTCGCATGACATAACGAACGCGTCTGGAACTTACCATATATCTGTCAAGTTCATCGACGTCTTTGTGAACAACTCTGGGGATCTATCCAATTATGCAGTCGTAAACGAAACACTCGTCAAACTGTACTATAATATCCGTGTAAAAGACCACACTGCTCAAGACTGGGCACTGATCACACCCAACCTTGCCCCATCAACCACAGACTACACGATCGTAAAGTTTGGGCTAGGCAGTACTAATCCTGACCCGGGCGGTTGGAGCATCTGGATCGGCAACATAACCAAAAGCGGTAAAGTAGACATCCAAGTGCTAGGAATCGACGGGTTCTACACAAAACTGATTGATGATCCCCCATGCTGGCGAATACCTCAATTTAGCGCGTTTAACGAAACCGGGAGAAGCGCCTGGAGCACTACACAAACAATAACCATACCAACCAATTAAGCAAATTAACGGGCACCTTAACCCACCTTCTGACTTCCTCTCATTTTGCCAAAAGCACTGAGAACTAACATTTGTCTGATCGCTGCGTATTGGAGAAATCGTAACCGATTCCGCTCAAGCATTATTGCTATCGCCTAATTTATGCTAACCAATTTGTTTTAACAAAAATTTTATTTGGCGACGACTTTTCATTCCGAAATTTCTTTGAATGTTACGGTGGTTTCTGTCGGTATCGTCTTTTGTGCTATCTTGTATTTTTTGTTCTTTTTGTTTGTCATAGGCAACTTTCAGATTGGTTTAAGGCTTTATAAGTTGTGTTTATTTTACGCTTGTTCCGCCATTACATTGCCGCTTGAAAAATATGTGAGTTAAACTACAAGGAGAAGCAGTGGTGTTTTCCTATTAGGATTTATAGAGTTTAGGATCCAGAAGAGCAAAGTTGTTTCCGCCTGTGTGATAGATTACTCGGGTTTTTTTTAGGTCGTAGCCGCTCTCAGTGAATGCGCCCATATCTGCGTAAGCTTCGAGGATTTTGCCAACAAATATTGTGTGATCGCCTGTTGTGGTTTGACTGTCTACTTCACATTCGAGGTGGGCAATGCATTCGCGGATGATAGGTGCTTTGACTTGCTTTGCTGGCATCTGTGTTAAACTAGTTTTTTTGAATTTATCAAAGCTTCTGCCTGTTAGCGAGCCGCACGCGTAGACTGCCTGCAAGATTTCGAGAGTTGGGATGTTAACGATAAATTCTCCTGATTCCTCAATTAGGGTGTGGCTGTGGCGGGTCGGTGCAAGGCTTATGGCGAGGAGCGGTGGTTTGATTGAGGTTGGCATGGCCCAAGCAACAGTGGTGATATTTGGTTTGTTAGCCTTTCCAACACATGAAATCAGCACTGTGTGCATAGGGTGAAGAAGCCTAAAAGCTGAAGCTATGTTAACTTGGGTTTTAGCCGACACATAAACCACCTTGTAATATGCAATTATTGTGGTTGTCAAACTTATTTCCCTTTCTTTAATTTGGGGCACTGCCACTTTTTGGGGATATTGCTAAGCGTGAAGGAAGGATTAAAAAAAAATTGAATTTAAAAATTTTTATTTATGTGCTTTTCGTTATCAACCAATAGCGGTTGCAATACCGTTAAAGTTCCGTATCTTCCCAAACTCAAAAGATTATCACCTTTAAAAGTTCGCACCGATGCACCCTTAATCTGTACCATATCCCCTGCAGAAGGAAGACTTGCCTGTTCACCCCAAAGGCAAAGCTTGACTTTCCCAGTTTCATCAGATACCCACACATCAGTTACTTTGACTCTGCTTCCATACTGGGTGTTTACTATTTTGGTTTCTGCAGTCTCTAAAACCTCTGCTTTTAGATTGATTTTTTTCATTCCGCGTCGAAGGTTTTGGATAAAAATTAAGTCTACTCCGAGATTTTGCTTAGACATTTGACGGCGTACCTTGTCAGTGTTCAACCAACTTTCAAAACTTATGTTTTTTCTAAGGAGAAATGCTTCTTCGACTCTGAATTGCATTATTACTTTGTTGACTTTTGTAATTAGAAAAACTGTTTGATGATTTATGATTCCGCGGTAATCGATTGTAAGGTCTCCACATGTAGATTTTCCAATTGCCCTAGCTGAAATTAGTGCTTGGTAGAGTTCTGACAGGTACAAATTGTATTTTACAGATAGAAAGGCTAGGTGCTCGATTATTATTGGTTCTTTATAGTTCATTGTTTGTGCTCCATGTTTTTTGCCAGAACATCTTGAAAAAGCGGTAAGGTTAAGCACGGTTGGTTCTTCTTCTTGAAAAATTTCCGACAAATCAATTATAAAGGTTTGTGGAGTATATAGGGATAATAATGTATTGCAAGGTTTTTTCCATGCTTTTCTGAGTTTTATTGAATTCTTATCTTTTTACGTGGTATTGTTGGATTACGTCTTTAGCTTTTTCTCGTCGCTCCTGGTGTTGCCCAAGGAATATGTTGAGTTTTTCAGCTATGTCTTTTTTGCATTCACCGCAAAGCATTTCTCCACCTCGGCATTTACGTTCGCGTTCAACAAGTTTTGCCGTGTCTTCTTCGAAAAGGAAAAAGTAGTATTGGAAAATGCTACAGACATCAGGATCAGCGCCTTCTTTACGTTGTTCCGCGGCCGTACCTTTGCCACCTGTAAATGCGTTCCATATCTTCTTTTTGACTGCGTCAGGCTGATCCATAGTAAATATGCTAGTTTCAGGCTGAGAAGCACTCATTTTTCCGCCTGCACCAAGACCTGGTAGGAAGCGGCAATGGATTTGTGCCGGTTTGTAGTAGCCGAGTTTTTGAGCAATGTCCCGTGTTACTCTCCAATATGGATCTTGGTCAATGGCAGCCGGAATCAACGCTGGTACGTTTTCGCCTGTGAGTTTTTTGTGGAGAAAACAGGGTGCGGCTTGGATGGCGGGCCAGAAAACCCAGCCGATGTTGGTGCTATCTTGGAATCCGAAGCTGCTTCGTGCGGTGCTGTAGGTTATGCGTTTGGCTACTTCTAGTGTTATATCATAGAGTAAGTCGATATCCTCTGAATCATAAATGATGAAGGTGTCTTCGGGTTTGAATCCTAACGCGATGAGGTCCAACGCATTTTCGTAAGCCCATTTGCGGGTTTGTTTGAGGTTTGCGTTATCACTGATTAAGAATTTTTCATCGTCTGTTAATTGGAAGTAGAGCCGTGTTTTGAATTTTTGTTGAATATGCAGGCTGAATATCCATGGGACCAGATGTCCGATGTGGACGGGTCCAGATGGTCCTCTTCCTGTGTACAAGACAAATTTTGTGCCTTTATCGTAGAGGTCAAGCACGGTGTCGAGATCTCGGTGGCTGAAGAAAATTTTTCGTTCAAGCTGAAGGTGGAGCTTACCAGTGTTGCTTTCCACTCGTTTGAGAAGTTCTGGAGTTAAAGGTTGGGTACCGAATTCTTTTACGAGGCGTTCGTAGTCTACTTTGCCCTTTACTTCCCAGGGAGTAACTACCATTTCGCCGTTGTTTTCTTCAGCATTAGACGTTTTTGTTCACCAGTGCTTTTAATGAGAAACGTTGTTTTGACATATATGCTTTTTTCGGTAGCGGATTTTTAGTCAAAAACATTGTTGAAAAACCCTAAGAGGACTAAAGGTCGTTTTAGCGATTGAATTAATAAGGCATATTGAAAAACAATAGGGCGTATCTTCGTTAAGAAAGATGAAGTTGCCTTATGTGCTTGATTTTTACAAAATGGTCTAGGACAAAAATCTAACGAAAGAAAAACAAAGGGAAAAAAGATTTAGGTAGATTCGCATTTCTGCAAAAGTCGTTGCCAACGTAGATCAGTCGTACTTTGGATTTCGTCGATTATATGCTGGTTTTGTGGTGTGAAGAGGTGTCTAAACCTACCTTGTCCTTCAAGGTAAGCTTTCACAGGTTTCTTTTTCTGCGGTGCCAGGGCAATTAATTTGCTTGGTATTGAGAGTTGTCTTTTGCCGTTTACTGCTTCCCAGATTGGAAAAACACATGACTCAACGGAGAGCTTGGAGTACTCCATGGTTTTTGCTGGTTCGCTTCTCCAGCCTCTTGGGCAAGGAGCAAAAATATGCAGAAATGCTGGGCCTTCAACTTCTAAGCCTTTGCGCACTTTAGTCATCAGGTCTTTCCAATAGTAAGGTGTTGCAGTAGCAACATACTCCATTTCATGTGCTAACATTATTTCGGTGATGGGCTTTTTCTTTTCAAGTTTGCCAGGATTGACTGACCCTGCTGGAGTTGTGGTTGTTGCTGCGCCAAGGGGGGTTGAGCTGCTTCGTTGGATTCCAGTGTTCATGTATCCTTCGTTATCGTAGAGGATGAAGAGGAAGTCGTGTCCACGTTCCACGGCGCCAGACAATGCTTGTAAGCCGATGTCGTAGGTTCCGCCGTCGCCAGCTAACGCAATTATGTCGATGTGTTCTTGTTTGATTTTGCCTTTTTTACGTAGTGCTTTTATTGCTGCGTCGATGCCTGAAGCGTTTGCAGCAGCATTTTCAAAAGCGGTGTGAAGCCACGGTAGAGCCCAAGATGAGTATGGGTAAATGGATCCGACTATTTCCATACAGCCTGTTGCTTGAGTCACAATTGTTGGTCCACGGGTTGCTTTCATGATCATTCTAAGCATTGATGCTGGTCCGCAGCCTGCACATGCTCTATGGCCTGACAGGAAAAGGTCTGGTTTGAGTGCAATATCTTTAGCTGTAAATTTCCATTCTTGAGTTGTCAATTCTATTTCCTCCATTACTCCCTTAATCCTAAATAATGCACTTGGTTTTCCACTTGCCCGGTTTTAGCTATTTTAGTTAAATCTTCGAAGACACGTCGTAGGTCTTTGGGGCTATAATCTCTGCCGCCTAATCCAAAAATGTAATTCACCATAATTGGACGTTGTTTTAGATCGTAGAGTGCATTTCTGATTTCGTTGAAAACTGCAGCGCCTAAACCGCCTGGACTCATGCTTTTATCCATAACTGCAACGACTTTAGTGTTTTTCAGTGCGTTTCGAAGGTCTTCTGTTGGCAGCGGCCTAAAGGTACGCAAACGTAAAACCCCAGCTTTCAAGCCTTCTTCTCTTAACTGGTCAACTATTACCTTTAGTGTTCCGGCAGTTGAACCTATGCAGACGATTGCGATTTCTGCGTCTTCAAGCTTGTAGGCGTCGATAAGTCCGTTGCCATAGCTTCTGCCGCTGATTTTAGCGTATTCATTATTGACCTCTTGTATCTTTTTTAATGCATTGCGCATGCCTTCTTCTTGTTGACGCTTAAACTCGAAATAATAGTTCTGCAACGCATTCGGACCCATCGTCATGGGGTTTTCAGGGTCAAGTTTGAAAGGAACGGTTTTTCCTTCGTGGGTAAGCACCATTGGAAATTGACGTTCGCCAACAAACTTTTTGATTTCTTCTTCAGAGAGGACATCTACTCTTTCAAGCGTGTGACTAATTGTAAAGCCATCTAAACCCACGATTATCGGCAACGAAACTCCAACATCCTCAGCTATCTTGAAGGCTTGAACAATTGAATCGTATGCTTCCTGTGCATTTTCAACATAAATGTGAATCCATCCGCTGTCTCGCTCAGCCATACTGTCAGAGTGGTCACCGTGAATGTTTAGCGGCGCAGACAACGCTCGGTTAGCTACAGCCATAACCACTGGCGCCCTTGAACCAGATGTCACAAAAAGCATTTCATGCATTAACGCTAACCCTGCTGAGGCGCTGGCGGTAAAAGTTCTTGCGCCTGTCGCTGACGCTGATAGGCAAGCTGTCATGGCGCTGTGTTCTGATTCAGTGCAGACGAATTCGGTTAGGACTTCCCCGTTGGCGACGTATTCACTGAATTTTTCAACAATGATTGTTTGGGGTGTGATGGGGTACGCTGCAACAACGTCAACGTCACATTGTTTAACTGCGAAGGCAACTGCTTCATCCCCATTCATAGCCATTGTTACTTGTTTTGGTTTTTGAGTCATTTTTATTCCTCGGGCATTTTCATTGTTATTGCTTTTGTAGGGCATTCGTTAGCACATATTCCGCATCCCTTACAGAAACTCATGTCAAACTCGATTTTGCCCATTTCGGGACGCCATTTTATTGCGCCTTCTGGGCAGAACATAACACAAGTTAAGCATACAGTGCATTTCTCAAGGTCGCACACCGGCATGTAAGTTTTCCAATCGCCTGTCATGAATCCAATGCTGGATTTTGGGGGAATGCCTGCGATTGATATTTCTTTCCAGGTTTTTTCTTTGCGGCTCATTCCACTTTTGCCTCTTTGTAAGCTTCTTTGATAACTGCAAAGTTTTTCTCGGCTAAGTCAGGTCTAAAACGTCCCTTCAAAGTTTTCTCTATACCTTCTAAAGTAACTATGTCAGTTGCTTTAGCAACCACACCCAAAAGTGCAGTGTTTGTTATTGGAGCACCCAAAATTCTAATAGCAATCTCCGTTGCTGGGACAGTCCAAACTTTGCCTTTAGTAACCCCGAGGTTTTTCTTCAAAACCGCAGGTGCTTCACTAGAATTAATAATTAAAGAATCGTCATCTCGGTTTAGTCCAGCGGTAACAGGGACAGATTTCAGTAATGTGTTGTCTAAAACAATCACAACGTCTGGGTCATAGATTGCGCAATGTAATCTTATTGGTTCAGTGCTGATTCTTGTGAAGGCAGTTACTGGAGCACCCATTCGCTCAGGTCCAAACTCTGGGAAAGATTGAATATATTTGCCTTCGTCAAGAGCTGTTCGAGCCAAAAGTTCGCTGGCTGTCCAAGCACCTTGTCCGCCTCTACCATGCCATCTAAACTCTACCATAGTTTTCAAAACTTATTCCCCTCTCTAAGTCTCTTCTAGCTAAATTGACGCATACCTTGATATACATTTTTGTGGCGAAACGCAAAAACACTTCAATTTAATGTAAAATTAACTCTGTGTTAAATTGACATAAAAACAGTATCTCCGCCAACAGTGTATAGAAGAATGTTTGTTTAAAGTTTTACTTTTTAACTAACAAGGGGTTCCTTGTAATTGCAGAAGCATAAAGTCAGGCAAATAGAATAAACATTTTTAAAACAACTAAACTTAAATACTCTTGTGAAACTGAAAGAGGACGAAGAACCAGTGGGTTGCCGCTGTTGCATAGCCCGGTAGTGCGACTGACTGTTAATCAGTAGGTCAAAGGTTCGAGTCCTTTCAGCGGCGCCATTCCCCATAATCTTTCATACAGTTTTTTCCGTTTCTATCTTTCTTTTTTGGAGACTTCTTAGTTGGTTAGCGCTGATCGTGTTAAGTAAGTTGCCTTCTTTGTTTGTAGGTAATTGTAGCTCTGATATACGAAGGGTTGAGAGCTTTTATGCGGGTGCGTTTTCGTTTTGGGCAGTTTAAGAAGCTAAACCCAGAGAAGTTTAACACTTTAATTAGCCTAATTATTGCTGATTTACCTGAGTTAGAAAAGTGGACCTTACAGCTAAACTTTCACTTAAGCTGCTGAAATAAGTCAATCAACAAGCTTGGGCATAGTGGACTCTATTGTTTTAGCTACAGCAAGGTCTTGCAACGCCCAAATTGTGACAAGTGAATTGCACCTAAAAGATATCAAAGAGACTAAATTCATAAACAAAAACCAAATCCAGGCTTCAAAATCCTAAAACTAACCGAAGCCCTATAGCATCTCCTCATTTCAAATAATTAGCCAATTACCTGACTATTTGAATCTGTGACAGAGCCAAAAAACTCATTTCTTCTCCAAAGACATATGGTTCTGCTTTTTTCTTGAACGATTCAACCGCTCTTCAAGGCGTCTATTTCTTTCTTTAGTCTCAAGCTCAACTAACGGAGCCATAGCAAAAGCAGTAATGCCTTGCGTAGTCTTAGACAATTTCACTAAATCTTTCACCTATACCATTCAAAAAAATAGTTTACATCTGCTCAAACCCGGTAAGTACTATCGTAATTCCACATTTGCCGCAAGCAACAACTAACTCAACTAGTTCATCATTGACTACATTGGTATTTACAATCGTATAGTTTTCCTCGGTTTCATCTTCAGGTGAGATTATCATTCCACATTTAGGACAGGCAAAAGAACCGTTACCTTCAACGTTAAGTAGGTCCACGATGTATTGTTGATTTTTGAATTTTTGCTTGTTCATCATCATTTTTCTACACCTTACCTTCGTTAGATTTTCAATACCAAAATAGCCAATTAACCATTATGAATTCGTAATCAGTAAACAACCAAAAAAAATAATTAGTTATTCAATTTAGATTGCTCATATCCACTTGGTTTTGGTTTCTTTGATTTGTTTGATGTGTTTGTCGTCGGTGAGGACAAAGTTAGCTGATGATTTGATGGCGGTAGCCGCTATGATGGCGTCTGCTGTGGGCAAGTCTGCATATTTACATCTTAAACGTGCAGCTTCAATAGCAATGTCTGAGTCCAAATCGCTAACAACTAATTTTGATTTCAAAATGATGTTGATTCTAATGTTGGTAACGTCTGCTCCAAGGGTTTGCATTTCAAACTTGCAGAATTCATGAATTACTATAGAAGGTATAATTCCCAAGTTAGGTTCTCTTTGAAGATTTTCAAGGGTTGTTTTGGTCCACTTGTTTGTTTCTTCATCAGGGGCAAGAAAATGTGTAACCAGAAACCTGGTGTCTAGTATGGCTTGCATTTTAGTATCGGTCTTGGATGCGCATTTTATCTATGATTTCAAGCGCTTTTTCTATAGTGATTGTTTGGGCGTCTACACCTGCGAGGTCTTCAATTTTTGGAATAACCTTGAAAACTATGCCTGAGGAAGAATCCTCAACGGTTAATTTCATGCCTTCCACTATTTTGTATTTGCGCCTTAATTCAACAGGGACGGTGACTTGACCTTTGCGAGTGACCAGAACTTCCATAATCCAACCTCAGCTCCAAGTACAACTTGCAACAGAAGTACTACTTAAATATTGTGGGTCAAGGCAAGCTTTGCAGGCGACGACGCACACACTGCATCTGAAGCAATAACCACAGGAACAAGCGGCGGAGGCGGACTCTTCGTGGTTCCCGAATACGTTCTGGGTGGACTAGCGGTATTAGGTGCATGCTTTGTGGGATTTGCAATCTTCAAGAAACGAGGCAGCCACCCAAGGCCAACCTACACTTAATGAATAAAAAAACAACCTGCAAACATCGAAAAACAAACCAACAACATTTTAAGAAATAGCGAGTAAATAGAAATTAGTTGTGCCGTCAATATTCTCTACCGCCTTCGAATTAACGAGCACCTAAACGTAACTTCGCTTAATCATCAAAGTATGATTCCTGCTTCATAGAGAAAAAAAAGAAAAATATGGAAAAATGGGGTTTTTATTCTAATTTTTTCTTCAAACTTTTAGTTTTTTTACTTCATTTTTCAGATTTTTACTCTTGGGTGTTTGCCGGGGTGGATGTGAACGAATGAATAGTTGATTCGCGAATCCACGCATCAGGATTTCTATATTTAATTATAGGTGTTATTTGTCTGTGGACTTCTGTTTCTTTAGCTTCCAAAAGATACATAGTTTCGACGATTGTTTCTCTATGTTTGCCTTTTTCATCAATAAAGTCTTGAATTATCTTCTTGAAGGTCTCCAAATTTACAACAATAGTCTCGGACAATTCATCTATGATTATTTTGGGTGAGGAAGACTTTAGGTAATTTGTGTAGACTTCAGTTAGTAGAACTTCTATGTTTATTGATTCTTTTAGAATTTCGCTTGAAACTAGATAATCTAAGTTGTTAATTTTGGAGATTTTTTTCTCGAGCAATGTAATTTGGGCCGCTAATTCGGTCAAGTCTTTTCGGGCGTTTTTGTTTTCTGGATCAAGTGGGTCAAAACAATCAAGTATTGCCTGTATGATTTTAGTATTTTTTAGGCTGTCGTAGGCAAGTCCTAAAATAAAACTATTTTCTGGTTGGTTAATTTTTTTGGATAGCGTTTCGTAGAGGTTAAAGGCTTCATTTTCAACGGTCATGCATTGTCTTAAGTATTGTGTGCTTTCCCGTAATTTATCACTCATTTCTTATTCAGTCCCAATTGGATAGTGTATATTAAGTATTAATATACATTATTGATAATTATCTAAACACAACAACTGTCCAACAGATTACCAACAACACATCAAGTCACCACTGTTTTTGTCGTTCCACTCCGATACTGCGGCATACGTGTATGGGATTTGTGGATTGTTGTTTCAGATTATTGTTGCAAAGTTTAAAATAATGAGCAGGTGATTGTTGGTAATAGCGAGAAAGTGCCTATACGAGGCGATGATGCCCGCAGTTTTGGGTTGGAAGTATTTGAATTAGAGTTAAAGTGTGTGATAATAGATGTGTGAAATAACTGAAAAATCAGTGGTACGAGGATTAAGAGATGTGGCTGCAGCTGAAACAAAGATCAGTTATGTAGATCCCAACGGTTCGCTTTACTATTTAGGGTACAATATCGATGACCTTGTAGGGCAAGTAATTTACGCAGAAATTGCTTATCTATTGATTCATAAGAGACTTCCAAACCAACATGAATTAGATGACTTCTCAAATCAACTTATCATCGAGATGAACTTACCTGACCAAATTATTGAGAGCATAAAGAATGCTCCAAAAAGTTGTCATCCAATGGATATTCTAAGAACCGAAGTCTCGCACCTAGGAGAATACGACCCTGATAGCGGAGATTTCTCTGACGCTGCAAACTTTAGAAGAGCCACACGATTAATTGCACAAGTTCCTTCAATTGTAGCTACAATTAATAGAATTAGACTGAAAAAACCAATTATAGTACCGAAAAAGGAACTCAGTTTCGCTCAAAACTTCTTATTTATGTTTAAAGGGGATATCCCGCCTGAAAAAGAAACAAATGTTATTCATCGTTACATGACGCTTCATGCTGACCACGGGTTTAATGCTTCCACTTTCGCTGCACGTGTAACTGCAAGTACCAACTCAGACATGTATTCAGCTATTACTTCAGCAATTGGAACCCTCAAAGGACCGTTACATGGTGGTGCTAGCGAAAAAGTGATGGATATGTTGGATGAAATAAACCCTGAAAAAGACGTGAATGAATACATTCAAGGTTTGTTGGATGAGAAGAAAAAGATTATGGGTTTTGGTCACCGAATGTACAAAGCACAAGACCCTCGTACGAAACATCTCAGAGACATAGTCGAAGACTTTTGTCATCGCCAGCGTTCTTTGACTCTTTATAATAGGTGCATGGAAATTGAACAGATGGTTTTTGAAAAGAAGAAAATTTATCCTAATGTAGACTTCTATGCTGCAGTCGCAATGGATGCATTAGGTGTTTCAAAAGAGTTTTTCCCGTTGTTCTTTGCTTCGAGCAGAATTTCTGGGTGGGTAGCTCATGTGATAGAACAATATGAAGATGCTGTTCTTCTGCGCCCATCTGCAGATTATGTTGGGGAATTTGGAAAACAGTTTATTCCGATAGAGAACCGCTAAGAGAAAAAAACTTCAATGCACTGGTGACACCATGCTGTAGCTGAACACTTCGACGAAGCAAAGGCAAAGTACACCTTCCCATTATCTTTTTAGATGCTCGAATTTCAAACAGCCAATACTCTGATGCCAGAGGAGAAAACTTCTTTAAACTTATAACTAGACAGCAGAAATAGGAAATTAGGAATTTAATATGAGTGAAGAAGGCAGTACAAAATTACTTAACCCAAAGGCCGGTTACAATCAAGACACCAGCCCTCTACACTAACAGTAAGGTAGAGAGTTTAACCAGAAAATAGAACAAGACATTACATTACCACAAAATAGGTTACTAAAAATAATCTAAATTTTAACTTACCAACAATTTTTTATTCAAAGTTATGAATCTCAATAGTACTTATTTGAAATCTATAAAATTGAAATAGCAAGTCCAACAAACTGATTAATGAATAATTCAATGAAAGATAAGAATGAGCATATTTCTACTTGGATATTGGAGCAAATTCGTGAGGAAGACCGAGCTAGAATTCGAAAAGAAGAAGCTCGTCAACTTCAAAAAGAAAAACATCATTGTTCTAAATGTAAGAAGGGTTTTCCAGAACCCAAACTAATTCAATATTACGCATGTCCACATTGTGAAAGTAAATATGGGCAGGAAGACGAGAAATCCTGTCAACATTGGTTTGGTTTTCTCACTCAAAAAGATTCGAATCAATCGATTCCTTCTAAATGTGTTGAATGTAATAAAGTGCTGGATTGTATGCTGGGAAATCAAACTACAGAAAAGGCAGTCTCACAAATTAAAAAATGGTATTAGTTTGTCTCCAGAAATAGCCTTTTCATAATTTTCGACCAATTTTAAAACCACTTCGCGAGAAAGATTATACCTAGACAGCAACAATAGAAAATTTAATGAACAAATTATTGAGCCTGTGAAAGTATGAATAGAACCAAAAAGATTAAGAAATTACTTAGCCCAAATGCGGGTTTCTTGCTAGCTATCAGCGTTATACTGGGCTGTTATTATTGTAGTATCGGTTTTGTTTTTTTAGAAAGTATCGACAAAATCAGTAACTTGAATGAATAGACCTTTCCCAAGCAAGTGTATACCCACCCTATCTAATCAAGTGGGGTTTTACGGTTAGTTAATGTTCCAGCTTTGGAACAACCTGCTGTTTGCCTGTTCCTTGAATAGAACTATAAGCTGGTTACATCTTTTTATTATATAATTGAAGGTAGAAAATGCAGAAACCAAGCCTTGGCTTTGCTATACTAACTTCTGTCTTAGTAATAATTTTCCTAATTCAACCCCTAACTCAAGTGCCAGTAGTGGATGCTAATCCTATACCTTACCCAAGTTCGCCTAGCATTGAATTGCCTACTCTAGTGATTGGTAGTCCAAAAAATTACTCTGATTATTATGCTGATGGTACCTTCAAATTAGATTTTCTTATTATTCAACCTGAGTCTTGGAATTTATACTATAAGGGATTTGCTATCAATGGACAATATTTGCTAAAAGTGTATTTGGATGGCGCTCGCTTGCTTGTGGAAAGATTTCCAAGAAGTAGCACTGTAACAGACTATACAGCCACTTTCAGCAACCTAACTGACACTGAACATGTAGTGCACATAGTAGTTGTTTCAATGGCATCTTATATGAGATATTATACAAGAAATGGTGAAACTATTTCAACGAATGGATCAAATGACACCTATATCACACAAACCATGCATTTTCAAATAGAATCTAATTCTAAAATAGTTTCATTCCAAGAATACCCTCAAGTAATAAGCAGAGATCCTTATCCAAATCCTCCAACACCTATCCCCATTATCATTTCACCTCAAAACACAAACTACACTACAAATAACATAACCCAATTTACACTACCACTTAGTTTTACATTCAATGCAACTGCTTCATGGATAGGTTATAGTTTAGATAATCAAACAAGAATTACCATCAATGGAAACGACACTCTATCACAATTGAGTATTGGTTCACATAACATAACATTGTTTGCTAGTGGGATTTTTGGCAATAATGGTATTTCAAACACCACTAACTTTACAATAGCTAAACAGGTTGTACCAAATTCAGGTTTTCAGCCAATACTATTGGCACTACCAATTGTTATTTTTGCAGTGGTTTTAGTTGTGGGAGTCCTATTGTACAAGAGAAGGAAAGAGGTATGAGAAGAGCTATTTTTGCTCTAACTACAGTTTTAGTGATAATTTTCTTAATACAACCCCTATCTCAAATGGTTGTTGTGGAAGCAAATCCGTGGTCAGTTTACACTTTTAGTAAACCTCATGTATTCATAGAATCTCCAGATGCCATTCCATGGGTTATCTATCAGACTACAAGCATTCCCATAGAAGTTCAAGTTCTTCCTGCACCAAAAACAAGTTTAGTTGAGTTATCCTATATCTTGGATGGTAGTCCTAACGTAAAATTAAGCATCACTAAATATGAAACCAGCCTCACTTGCACTGGGAAAGGAACTTTAAGTAATCTGACAGATGGCTATCATAAAGTGACAGTGGTATCGGTTGATTCTAAAGGAAATGTGCTTTCGGATTCAGCAACGTTTCTTGTAAACACCACTCTAATATTTCCAACACTTCTTCTCTCGCCAAACAATATTACTTACTACAGCAAAGAAATACCGTTAACTTACACTGTAAACGACCCAAAATACTCGGTTTCTTACCAATTAGATAACTTAAAACAAATACACTTGACTGGGAATACAACCTTGGGCGGTCTATCTGAGGGGCAACATACAATTATTGCGGGTGCAACAGACCTTAAAACTGGAACTGGACTTTATTCTAAACAAATAGCGAACTTTACCATAGATACAATAAACCCAACCCCAACTCCCACAGTTCCAGAGTTTTCATGGTTAGTGATTTTACCCTTATTCCTTTCAATATTATTTATTGTAGTTGTATTTAGAAGAAGAAAGTTGAGTGATGACTATGATTAAGGAAACAATCATTATGAAATTTGCCATGACTATGTTTATGGTTATTGTTTTTTCAAGTTGCACTCTGGTTGAGAGTGTTTATGCCCAGTCAACTAAGCCTTCACCTCCAGAGTTTACTGCACGAGCACCAAATGAAAGTACAATAGAGCTGGTAATAAAAAACCAAGCATTCACACGTAGTGAATCTGTTAACGCAATAGTTTACGATTATAGAGTAAAAGACCCTAACTCAGAACAATGGATACGCCATGGAGGAATGGGTGAGGTACAATCTGACGCTAACACTACTACAATTATTATAAAAACACCCTATCCAAGCGACTACCCTTTTGTCTCACCAATACAGATGTTTGTTAATGGTAGTTTGATTGATTTTCAAGTTCGAGCTAATACGGGCAATTACACTATAGTCTACGAACAGACGGGTGCAACTTTTTATTTTGATGTTTCAGAAACAAGTGATTGGAGCAACACACAAACAGTCAACCTCACTCAACCCTTATCACCAAATCCAACAGCTACTATGCAACCAACCGCTCCACCAACTGCATCCCCAACACCTACAAGCATCTCAACAGCAACACCTTCTTCATTCCAGTTTAATGTCTCAGTTGGAGACAAAACCTACCCAGTTACTGCTAATAGCAATTCTACCGTTACTGACTTAACATTTAATCCTGTCATAAAGGAACTAAACTTCAAAGTAGATGGGCAATCTGGAACAACAGGGTACTGCACAATTACTATCCCAACTAATCTTGTATCTGGAGAGCTATTAGTCTACAAAGATGAAATATTACTGGTAAAAGACGTAGATTACACCATATCTAACGATGGAGCAAACAATATTTTGCAAATAAACTACAGTCACAGCAAACACAATTTCAAGGTAGTTGGAACACACGCAATCCCAGAGTTTTCATGGTTGATGATTTTACCCATATTTTTTTCCTTACTCTCCATTGTAGTCCTGATTAAAAAGGGAAAGGTAAGAGATAGTCTTGAAAAATAAAGCAATTGTTACAATACTTATTTTGGCACTTTTGGTTTCAATATCAATGTGCTTATTAGAAGCTAAACCAGCAACTGCTAATCCTGAAGGCTCAATTCCAAATCTCTCTATGCCTGTAGAATACATCAACTATACCATTACAAGCATAAATGGCACTTTGTGGGCAAAGATTGATGGAGACTACCCAATTTTCTTTCTGAAACAACTCGATTGTAGCTTTACTGGTGACTTACCCCTGGTTTATCCTATGCCTCCACAAACAACCAACATACATGTTAGCTTAGATGGCAAAGAAATGAGCTGGAGCAACTACACCCAAAGTTATCCTGAGGCACTGCACCACACAGCCATAGGTGATTGGTGGATGATTTACTGCAATCTTGAGAATGTTTCAGACTATTTTGAACTCAAAATTCACTATGAACACCCAATTGAAATGGTTAATGGGTCTTATCTTTTCCTCTATGACCTAAACATAAGTCCATACCTGTCTTTGCAGAGTAATAATTCAACGGCTTACTTTACAGTTTATCTGGAGAATAACTTTGCAAGCCTGAATGTTTACTCCACACAGACTGATACCCAATGGAACCCAGTAAATTTCACTTTAACAAAAAATGGTTCAGCAGAGGTTGTTTTGGTGCAGATGCATTCTGAGTATGGCAAGCCTGTGATAGGTGATTTAGTGCTAGAGTTCTCTCAGGACAGACAGGTCAGTGAATTTCCTTTTTGGATTTTGCTTACACTTTCAATCGGAGCATTGTTAGCAACTGTAATTTACAGGAGAAAAACTGCAAAATACTTCAAATGACACAATCAAAATCTGTCTTAGATTGTAGATGCATAGGTTTAGTCAAGAAACTTTAAATGAAAACCTTTTAGGCGAAAATCGCTTCCAAGAGTAAGTATGAATAGTTTGGGTGAAAGTTTCGGTCTATTGTTTGTTGCTTTGTTTTTATTGTCTTTATTTACCTTACCATCTATCGTATTGGCTGATAGTGAATTAACATCTGGAACTCTTGCGTAATTGGTTCGGTAGTGGTTGTAGTGTTTGGGATCGCCATTGCTTCTCTGATGTTTTATAGAAAGCATCGAAAGCCCAATCCATAAACTATCTGAAGGTTTATGACAATAACGCACGCTAAATGCTCAGCTAACAAACTTTGACTACAGCCAGTCAAGAGAATTCTACGAAAAGTCTTATATTGCAATCGATTTCTAAATTGTTAAGAGGAAAGTTTCCTGAAAAAAAACATTATCATGGCAACAATCCTTATTGTATTAGTGTTTGCTATTTCTTCGATTACTGCATTAGTTATATTCTATCCCACATTAACCGGCAACAGTGCACAAAATCAAAATAACGCAAATACATCTTTGCAAAAACAGTTTGGTTTGTCAATAGCCTATGCCTATGTTGGAGAAATGCTCAATCATACTTCATACATTGGAGATACCGACGTCAACATGTCTCTTGTTAGTACGTATGCATCGTCAGTAATATTGAATTTCACACGTTTGCCCGGGATTCAGTTTACGTCTTGCGACGGAGAAATAGAAGTCTACAAAATCCAAGTCACCTCTAACACAAACTTATCTGAAAGCGCCTTTTACTGGATAGGTACAAATTATGACCCATCTTTTCCACCTCAAGAGTTGGTGACTCTGGGTAAACAAGTTGTAAACCTAACTGGTGCCGGTGGCATAGTTACAATGGGCGGTTTCCCATTCAACATAACTGACAATGAGTCTCTCTTGAGTATCCCCATAGGCTCATATGGTGCCTATTCAAGTGGTGGCAGTGGGAAAGGGCTATGGAGTGCTGGAACCCCAAACACTATTTCCGTTACCGTTCAAAGAATTGGCTATGTGACTATTAACAATGGCTCAGTTACCCTACATAGAGATACATTAAACGAAGCGCCAACAATCACGGTAAACCTGAGCAACTATGGTAACGGCTTTCTGTATAATGATTTAGTGCCCGAATCCAAACTGCAAACTATAGACCTATTCCATCCTATCTCGCCTACCTCTAAATGAGCTAATTCAAATTTTCTAAAGTGTTCGGTCCTTGTTTGTCTTGTATGTGTTAAGAAAGAGAGAGTAGTGGAGAGTTAGAAGTAGAGAGAATTAGTTAGTGAGAATCAGAGAGAGAAAGATTAAAATTTAATCTCAATTTTTCAGTCTATAGAAAAATATAAGACCATAAAACTTAAACAGTTAATCGAATAGCATGAAAAACAGTAGAAAAGCAAAGATAATGTTAGCTGTTTTAATTTCAATTGCGATGGTCATTTCAGTTTACAGTTTTTCTGCCCACTACGTAGCCTCTCATGTTTACGAATATGAAGGAACCCTCAAATGGTCAACTCCAGGGTACACTTTTCTTCCATGGCCAAAAACACCAACAGGAGCAGTAATTCAAGTACTAGTTCCTTTGAACCAGACAGATATTCAATATTACCGATACGTTATCCAGTCTGGATTATTAGTTATACTTACAATTTTGTCTTGGATTGCTGTTTTTTGGCAGGCTCTACGACTTAGGAAATTAGATTCACAGTTAAGAATAGTCCAATGATTAGTCTCTAACTGGACCCAAAAAGGGGTTTAGTTCAGAAACCTTGACAAAAACCCTTTATCATGCAAACACCCCATAGCTTACGAATAGATATGCTAAACAGAACCGTAGCATCATTTTTCATCATAGCGTTCCTTATCACTCTAATCGGTGCATTGTCTATCGATTTTGCACAAGCAAACCCCTACCGCCGTGAAGAGGACTGGACAGAGGTTCCGCCTCCAGCAGGCACACAGGCACCGATAGTCGCAATCCACGCTCCCCAAAACGGTTCATATTACCCAAAAAATGTGAATCTGACACTCGACGTAATCATACCCAAAACCAACGGCGATATATCAATATACTATTCAGTATCCGAGCTGTATTATGTGGGCAGTTGGAAACCGAACGAAGTCACTTATATCGCAAAGAACTTCGGAGAAAACACTTCCTTCTCCATAGACCTTACCGCAGTTCCTGGAGGCAACCTCTCCATTAAACTCTACGCTGTGGGCGTGGGATATTACGTGACAAGCCAGGAGCTTGGCTCAGATACATTTACCATGATTACACACTTTGCCACTTTCAAGACATACAGTCACTCAACGGTTAGCTTCATCAAAGACCTCGTTCCGCCAAGGATTACCGTCCAATCTCCCCAGAACACAACTTACAACAGTTCAGAGGTAAAATTGGATTTCACAGTAAATGAAGGCGTTTCCCAGAGTCTATACAGTCTAGACAACAAAGGAAATCAAACAATAACGGGGAACGCCACTCTAACAGGATTGCTTAACGGAGAGCACAATGTAACTTTGTATGTAGCTGACTTGGCTGGAAATGCTGCTTCTCCAAAAACACTATTCTTCAATGTGAACTCGCCTGAACCATTCCCAATTGTTCCTGTTGCTGCTGTAGCTGTTGTAGTAATCGCCTTAGCGATGGCTCTTTCACTATTACTTTTTAAAAGGCATCGAAAGACCGCCAACGTGAATACTAGACCTTTTCCCACGATTGGGTGTACCCCACCCCTCAATCATTAGGTACTAAATTTTTTAAGCTACTTAAAGCATATGGGCTTCTGACTGAAAATGGCAAGGAAACTTTCTAAAGCAAACATAGCTTTGATTTTCTTTACAGCTATCCTCTTGTTATCTGTTTATGCCCAAATACAGTATCAAACACAGATGAGGTTAGATACCGAACCCTCCTATGCCATTCATGCTAACAAATTAACTGAGAAACCAGCAAACTATTTTGTACTATCAAACCCCGACCAATATGTTCTCAAAGTCATAGATGATGAAGAAAACTATGTTATTGTTCACTATGACGATACTCAAATCGATGAACTAACAAGACAATACGGTACAAGCAACATAGAATACAATGGCTCATACTACACAATCGGGATAGCCTTCGTAGATGCTTTCCCAACGCCAACTTTACCCCATATATTAGCGGGATTCGTTATCTCAATTTTAGCAATAATTATTTTATCGATTTTTCAGGTTGTAAAACACTACAAGCAACCGACAAAGTAGACATTTTCCCACGTTATGGTGTATCCGCCTTTTCTTTGTAAGGACTGTTCCAGCTTTGGAACATGGGTAGAGTTAAGAGATAGGGTTGGTTTAAGCATCATGCGGGTTTGTTTGGACAAGAGAAAAAATATCATTATTGGTTTAGCAATAGTAGTGCTTGTAGTTATGCTCTTGCTAATAGTGATGTTCCTGACTTTGCCTAGCTTAGTTATCTCTGGGCAGGTTTCTGTAACATCGGCTGAAAACAACAGTTTGGCTTTTAACCCTACATTGCTTTGGAAATACTCTACTAGGCAATGGCGTGTGCTCATCCCCAACTATAGACAACGGTGTGCTCTACGTAGGGGTCTTAAACACATTTTTTATTGGAACACAAGAGTACCATGTTGGTAGTAACTTCTATGCTCTTAACTCTGCAAATGGCGAAAAGTTGTGGAACCACTCTATTCCTGTTGGAGACTCTTCAACAACTGTTGCTGACGGGATAGTGTATGTGCGTTCTTTTGATGGCAACGTTTATGCTTTCAATGCTAAGAATGGAGTTAAAATTTGGAGTAATGGGGTAGGGGGTTTAACAGGTACTCCAGCGGTAGCTGATGGAATTGTATATTTTGGTTTAATTGATGGCACACTTGCTTTGAACAGTACAACTGGCAAAGAGGTTTGGAAGTATTACAACATCGACGGTGCCTCGGGTGACCCCTTTGTTAAAGACGGGATGGTATTTTCCACTTCTAGCGTTTTATAATTCTATAAAATATATTAACGAGGTTCATGCCTTAAATGCCAGCAACGGCGAATTGATCTGGGATTATGCCCCTAACACTTCTGTTTCATTTCCAATTATTGAGGACCAAACTTTGTATGTAGGTATTGGTTCTAACGTTTCTGCATTAAGCTCCATTGATGGCTCACAAATATGGACCACCTTTATGAAAAATGAACAGTTTCACACAACTCAAAATTCTTTGAGAACCACTGCTGTTTTGGATAATGTCTTGTACGCTTACTCAAAGGATGGCTTTGTTTACGCTTTGAATGCAAATAGCGGCGAAAAAATATGGTCCCAATCGTTAGGCAACAAAATTGAAACATCACCTTTTAGTGTTGCGAGCGGAGCGGTTTATGTTGGATCTAATACTGGCAACCTTTACACTTTGAACGCTACAAACGGCGAAATACTTTGGAATTACACAATTAGTGACAGTAGCCACGCGGCTCTATCATCACCTGTCGTTGCCAACGGTATAGTCTATATTGGCTCGGATGACCACACTGTTTATGCTTTCGGCAATCAAGCCGCTCCTAATGCTTCATCTAATACGTTACTGTTCATTATTGGAGTAGCAGTCATAATCATAATTATCATCATAACTGTTATTATATTCCTCAAAAGATTGAAGCCCAAGTCTTCTAATCGGGATACATAAAACAGTAACCTTCGGTATTCTTAATTTTACTATTAATCTTTTCTAATAGTGGTCGTTGTTTGTTTCCCTCTTTTGGGTGTCAACCGCAAATCAATAAATGAGAGGATTGCTTGCTTGCAAGAGTTGTGTATTAAATTTAACCCCTAAACTCTTGGCTATAGCAGTCAAACTTTGTTAACTAAACTACCTTTTGTGTTTTTTGTGGTAGACCAACAAACCAGTGGCCACTGATACAGCGACTACAAGGGCTACAAAGAAAACAATAGAAGTGGGGAAAGGCTCTGTTTCGTGGTGGTTCTTGACCAGTATTAATCGTTGGAAGCACCAAACCTTGGGGGCGTGTGCTTAGGACAGGTGGTTGGTTAAAGTTGGGAATCTCAAAATCTGTTATAGGGTTAACTAAGGGGTGATAATCAATGCATGAATAGTTTCCATGACTACCGCCTACAATTTTACCATAAACATATGGTGTATCCCATATTCCTGAACTATCCAATTCCTTTGCATCAGGGTATTTTGCTGTATAGTTACTCCAGTAATTCCTATCCACAACTGGTGCATTAGATAAGCCAACGAATATTACACTGTTCAATAAAATTATTTTCCGTTATAACATCCGTTCGGAAGGCGATTGTAATCAACGAAAAGCTAGCGTTTATGAAAGTATTGTGCTTAATTAGGTCACCTGTAGTAATTTGCGTTGCCTTGAATTTCAATGCCTGATTTGTCGAAGTAATTACTGATAAAACTGTTGTTGCTTGAGCCAACCGAGAAAATGCCTCTTGGTATGTTGTATATCCTTAAATTTTCCACCAAGACATTTCTGCATATTCGATGCGACAAATCAGGTCCACCCAACAGTATGCCGATTTCCGAATTTTGACCCGTAATAATTCCGTTTCCTCGAAGCGTATACCCTGCACCGTCAATTATGATATTGTTGGTTTGAACCCAAATGGTGCCGAAAATGTCTCCTTTAAAGGTGTATGTGGTTCCGTTTCTTTCAAGCAGGGTTGTGCTTGGTTCAACGCTTCCATCGGGCTTAATTGTGAGGTTGATTGGTTGTGGGTTTTGAACGATAAGCTGGAATGGCTGAATAGATGGAAAACGGGAAACTGATTGTCCAGCGGAGTCTGATACGCCAACAGAAATCCAGTAGATCCCTTCGACTTTTGGGGTGAACCAGAATGTTGCAGATGTTGCGCCAGGAACAGCGATTTCACTCCCACTACTTGCGCGATACTGTTCTGGATCCATTCCGGGTTCCCATGGAGGAAACCACTTCGTGTACCATTGATAAGTATAAGGTGGCGTTCCACCATTGACTGTTGCCGTGATTTGAAATGGTTGATTCACATATGCCGGTGGAGACCATGCAAATTCCAGGTCTATTGACAAACCTTGTGCCTTAACAGTCTGAACTACAACCATTGATGAGATTGAAAGCGCCAATACAAATGTCAAGGCTAAAATCTTTGTTTTCATTAAGCCTCACGTTTGCGTTTTTTGAAGTATACCAACAAACCAGCGCTTAAAGTGATTACTAACACAACAAAGGCAATCAACATCAAGTTGGCTGGTGCTGAATTTGTTTGAGATGAGCTTGGAGGAGGAGATGGAGTTAGCGTTGGGTTTGGCGAAGGCAAAGCCGGCGAAGTAGGGTCAGGTGTTCCATAATCTGTAGGTGTGTATTGTTCATTCTCGTTTGACCAATCGCCTTGTAAATTAAAGTAAGGAAGCCCACCCATAACATAGAGCTTATCATTCAAGACTGCAACATGCAGATTAAATCGAGCAGTCGGCATAGATGCTCCAACTGTCCAGCTGTCATTTTCTGGGTTGTAGATCTGATTGAGATTTGTACCATCTATGCTTTTTTCAGGGATTCCGCCGATAAGATAAATTCTCTTGGGTGCCAATGTGCCTGATGTGGCTCCTGCAGCTGCTTGCCACACTATTTTAGGCATCGGGTTTCCGAAGCTCCATTTGTCAGTTGTTGGATCATAGATCTGAACCAAATCCAAGTTCTTGGGATCATTAAATTCGCCTTGACCGCCCATCACATAGATTTTGCCATCAACAACTGCAGAAGCATACGCCACAACGGGATAAGGCATTGGAGTTTTTGTTGTCCATGTGTCCGTTGCAATATCATAGACTTCATTTAAGCCAACCGAAGTGGAGTATTGTCCGCCAGTTCGCCCTCCTATCAAGTAGATCTTGTCGCCAACTACATTTGCTTCTAATTGTTCTCGTGCTGTTGGTAAGGAAGCTTTGTTTTCCCAACTATCAGTTAAAGGATCGTATGCTTGGTTTGCGGAGGAACAGGTGGCTACTCCATTTAAGTCAGTTTTTTCGAGTCCTGCAATTAAATAAATTTTGTCTTGATGAACAGCTGTTCCAAAACTTGACCTCGGACTCGGCATAGGAGATTTTGAGAGCCAGGTGTCAGTTGCTGGATTGTATTCATAGGTAGCGCTTCTTGCAAAACCATAAATTCTCTCATCCAAAATAGCTAAACCACTAATGGATCTTGGAAGCGGAGCTTTGGAAATCCATGAATTCGGAGAAGCTCCAGAAATAGGCATAGCTACAATTATACACGAAGCTGTTAGGAAGACAAGGATAAGCACTAAAGCAAGATCTCTACCCATATTTACCTAAATTTAACTTTTAATTGTTTGATAATAAAAGGGTTCTCGTCAAGGTTTCTTGACTAACCTCACAATCGGGTTTTCTCTGTTTTTAGTCTCTCATGTTTTCTGTTAAAAAAACACCCTTACTCTATTTTTGAGTGTTTCGGTCATGTCAGCTTTGAGATCTTTTAGGTCTTGACCTTTTAGAATGTTGCGGGTTCTGATCTAACTGTTGTTTCGTCTTCTGCTAAAAATATTTATCGTGAAATAGAACAAGATAAAGAGCAAGAAGCAATAAGCAAAAGAGATGAATGGTGAATACCTTAAGACGCGCATAGGGAAGGGCAATGGAGAACCACATAACAAAAGAACAGTTTCTTCTAGAGTTTTTCGGGTCTTTCGGAAGGGATCTGGGAAACCCTGAAAGATGGTTCACCGACAATCCCAACGATATATTTCCGTTTATTGAGGAATGCGCCGAAAACAAAGTACCTGCATTTATCAGCGTTCAACCAGAGAAAGACAAAGCTCAACCCTTGGGTATCGAGAAGGTATTTTTTGACTTTGACTACTGCAAAAAAAGCGAAATACTTGCTGAAGCAGAAACTCAAAAACGAAAGTCAGAATTAAGAGATGAAGTAAAATATTTTCTAAAACAACTTGGCATCCTAAACATTAAGCCACTTGTCATTAGGACACGGCGAGGTTATCATGTTCATGTTTTCTTTGACTCAGTTTACGAAATAAATCAGGAGCTTGAGTTTTGGAAGCAAGTCTACAAACAGCTTCAGCTTGCACTTTTACAAGATCACGATTACCGCTTCATTGACTATGCGGTTGTAGGCGACATTAATCGGATGTGCCGTATTCCATTTTCTATTCATGAGAAATCAGGTGAAGAATGCCTTGTAGTTGACAGTCAACTTGGAAGAGGATAAAGTTAGAAGTGTTGAATACTTCAAGCTCTATGGGCTCAAACAAAAAGACATCTTGTCAGCGATGGATAAAGCACGGGAATTTAGAAAAGCACTCAAAGAAAAAAGGATAAAATATGTGCCAAAGACATTGTCTTTTGAGAGTTCAGATGGAATTAGGCCTTGTTTTGTTAAAGCCCTAAACTCGGGGGAGATGTGCCATCAGCAGCGACTTGCTCTTTTGCAGGAAGCTTACTCTCTTGGATTCCATAGTCCCGAGAGCATAATTGACCTTTTCAGGTGCCTTAACGATTTTGACGACTCCATAACACGCTATCAAGTGAACTGGTTTTTCACCAACAAAGTTGAAAAAAACGAAGTTAGACCCTACAGCTGCCGAACCATCCAAAAATACGGTTGGTGCTTGGGCGAAGACTGCAAAAGATCGAAGAAGCGCTAATCATGAGGGTCTTCCTTATCTCAAACTTAAGCAGGTACCCGATAATTTGTTGCTGTTAGAAGGCTATCACATATGTTTAAGAAAAGGAGGTCCAAATAACATTTTAGATTTAATATGACTGAATCAGATTTACCCTACATTAAACCAGAGTCAGAGATTCATCCAGAAGCAAATGAAGTTGTTCCACCTTCACCGGACGTAAAGAATCCGTTGCCTTATCATGATCCAATTGAAAAGGAGGAGACGGAGGCTTTTATTTGTCATGTTTGTGGAAAATCCTTCAGTACTACGGTTGATCTAGATTTGCATATGTCAAAAAACCATCGACAAACAAAGAAAGCCTGAGAAAACATTGCGTTTTTGTGGTTTGTTTTTTCTAAATAGTATTGGCAGAAGGGCTTGAATAAGTAAACATAAAAGACTTGGCATTTACCTGCATTCGGTTGTTTACGTCGATCAGAAATAATTAATGGTTAGAAAAGGATTCAGTTTTAAGAATACTCTCTTCCTCAATAAGGCGAAAGGTCATAGGATTCGTGCAAGCAATTTCGCCTACAACTTTAGGGTAGCAACTTTTTGAATCCATTTCCTCAAGAAGCATACCCCATGCTGCAGCAGGAACATCATAAAAAATTGACAGAGTACAGTTAATTTTAGTGTCAACGCTGAGCCAGAACTTGACTTCATTCATTCTTATTTCGCCTAACTTTTTAGTAAACTCGACAGCTTCTTGGATTTCAACTGACATCCCTCTTAATTCTTTCATTATTGATTGTCTATCGTTTTCGGATGCAGAATCTCTTGACCAAACTACTTGGCACTTTTCTATTTGAAATGCACACATTTGCAACCATATCACTGATCATGATCTACAAATATAAGCTTCATGTAATCAAGGATGCCTTAGTTTACCACATACTCCCGGGAAACTGTTATTCGTTTTCGGCTAAGACTGCCTCGCAATTCATCATTACTTCTTGCATTACCTCAAAATCTAGCTTTAGTTTTGCGCACAAGTTTAATTGCAGCAAAATGACTACTCACATAGGGTAGCCTGTAATAGTAGGTGTCCTCATTGCAAGAGTGAAGGCAAGGAATCGCAATGTCTTGGAACAGACGATCATACGAGAAATTATCACAAATGCTCACAATGCGAAAAACACTGGATAATTTAATACCGAGCAAAACGAAATCTTTAGAGTTTTTGCAGATACTGATACATAGAAATCGGTTTTTGAATAAATTTAGATAAAAACTTGCCTATGGAGAGCTTACTCACTGACAAAACACGTGTTACTAGCCTTCAGTTTAACTAGGGTTGTTTAACAAACGTTCTTATTTGGAATCTATTGAAGAAAAATGGCTATGCGGTAATCCCTTTAATAGAAAATTAAATGTCTTAGGATGTATAACGTTGTTTACTTTGGCGATTTTTAACGTCATTTGACGAATGTAAATGCTTAAGGCTTTGAAGGGGGAAGGTAGTTTTTGCGGGTTGTTGTGAGGTGAATAAGGACATGATATTCAAAGTGGAAGAAGAAGAGGAATGGGAAGAGACAAAAGACGAGGAATGGGAAGAAGAAGAATGGTAAAAATATATCCCTCTTTTAATTTTTATTTTTTAGATTTTTTCAAATTTTTTATAGAAATCTTTCAATAAAAAAACCGTTTAACACTCAGCCCTCGGTTCATTCTTCAATTCATTAATTTAAGACTCGAAAAGGGAAAAGTGCAAGCGGAAAATGGTGATATCACCATTTAAAACGAGTGTGAAATTATACCTAAAGTTTCTTGTACACAACATCTTTTTCTTTTGCCAACTGTGTAAGTTTTAAACCTACACTTTGCCCGCCTTCCACCCTGTGTATTTCTTTGTGGTCAATCTGCATTGACTCGACTTTTTGATTAAAATCTGTTAAGGGACCTTTTACTATGATATGGTCGCCTACTGACAATGGTAGAGTTAATTCAATTATGGCAACGTTGATTTTTGAAAAGAAATGTTTAATGTACCCGATTTCAATGATGGGTTCGTCCAAGCTTTTGCCCCTTGTTTGTTATTTGATTTAACTCAATAAAAGATTTGCCTTTTTTCCAAGAACAACTCAAATTTTCATGTTTTGAAGCATTTACTGAGCTTCTATAGCTATAATTAGCATTATTCAAATGTAAAAAAGAAAGAAAAACACACTTCAAAAAATTGTAAGGTTGTTGAGTGTATTTTGAATCGCTTGTTTTGTTAACTTGTCTTCGCTACAAGAGTGCTGAACTTCGCTTTTTAGTCAATTTTAGTTGTCAAAAAATCTTTTATTCAATTTGTTGGTTACCTCAAAACCAGAGGGTACTTTGCTATGGATTTTGACCAAAGAAGCTTTGCTAAAATTCATGATTTTAGCATGGACTTCAATATTATGAGCACTCGACTCAAGAGCTTATCTCAAGAGTACCCTTCAGGCGTAATCATCCCGATAATCGAATCAGACTTAAAAAACCAAGTGCTTGCGGGAATAATTAATGAATTAAACCATTGTGATTACCTCAAGAAAGTATTTATTGCTCTCTCAGTCAAAAACCAGCAGAGCTATGACGAAGTGGTCCAGGTTTTTAGCGCTTTCAAGGTTCCTCACAACATTATCTGGTGTAACAAACCAACTGTAATGTCCGTGTTGCAAGAGCTGAAAAGCAAGGGGCTTGATGTAACCGCTTTAAGTGGAAAGGGCAGGGATGTGTGGATTGCAATGGGTATCGCTTCTCTAGAACTTCACGCTTTCGTCGTTCATGACGCTGATATACTAAATTATACTCGGATGCTCCCAACCAAAATGCTCTATCCCGTGATTGAACCAAAACTTGATATCTTCTTCTCTAAAGGCTACTATGCAAGAATTAACCTTGAAAAACGAATAATGTATGGGCGTATAACAAGGTTGTTTATGAATCCTGTGTTGGAAGCTTTGCAGGAGAAACTTCAGCATAAATCAAGGTTTGTGAGTTACTTGCAATCGTTTAGTTATCCTTTGTCGGGGGAGATTGCCATTTATAGTGATTTAGCTATGCGTCTTAGGATTCCTTGCGATTGGGGTTTTGAAATGGGGTTGTTAGCTGAGCTTAATAGGAATACATCCTGCGAACATATCTGCGAGGTTGATTTGGGATTCTACGATCATAAACACAAAGAAGTAGTTGGAAACGGTTTGGTCAAAACTGCTGAGGATAGTCTTGTTACTTTGCTTCGCACGTTGACGGAGACTGACGGAATCGAAGTGTCTCAGCCTTTTCTTCAAAGCCTCCAAGTGATGTATCGCAAAATGGCACAGGACAAAATTCGACAATACCACGCTGACGCCACATGTAACAACCTCGACTATGATCGCCACCAAGAAGAATGCAGCGTTGACTCCTTATCTGAAGCAATTCTTTCAGCTGGAAAAAGGTATCTAGAGGATCCATCGAAATCGCAGATGCCCGATTGGCTAAGAACCAAAGCTGCTATGCCAAATATTAGAGAACGTTTAAGGGAGGCTGCAATTGAAAATTAAAAGTGTTGTTTTCGCTGACATGGACGGCACATTTCTCAACGACAAATACGACTATTCCGAGTCAAAACCCATTGTAAATCAACTAACCGCTCTGGGCGGATCTATTGTTTTCTGCAGCAGTAAAACGAGCAACGAAATAGAATTTTACCGCAAAGCCATTGGTAATAGCGAGCCATTTATCGCTGAGAACGGCGCCGCCATATTCATTCCTAAACTCTATTTTCCCTTCAGCTATGATTGCTCATATGCCACAGGTTACAACGTTATTCGATTAGGGGCGTCTTACGGGGCTTTAAGGAAGAAACTTGCCGAAATTAAAGAGAGGACAGCTGCTAAAATTGTGGGTTTCGGCGACATGACTCTTGAAGAATTAGCTTATGATACTGGTTTACCTTTGTTTTTGGCTAAATTAGCTCAGAAACGTGAACATGATGAACCATTCCGTATATTGGACGGAAGAAAATCACATGTTTTCAGCGCCATAAAACATGAGGGTCTGCAATGTACCGAAGGAGGCAGATACTTCCATCTTACTGGCAACACAGATAAGGGAAAAGCCATCAACATTTTAAAACATCTCTACTGCCAAATGTTTGGAAAAATTGAGACCTTTGGAGTGGGAGATGGCCTTAACGATTTACCTATGCTTAAGGTTGTTGATAAACCATTTTTTATCGAGAGGAAAGCCAATGTAAATTCGAGGCTTAATGCTTGGGCAGGGATTCTGCAACTTATCGGGTCTAAAATTATTGTTTAAAAGAGTTCATAGACTCATTGCACTTTTTCTATTAAAACGACTTCGTTTATCCTTCCTGTTCAATAAAAAACTGTTGGCGGCTTAATGGTTAACTTATGCGGATTCTTGGCGGTTCTTAAGTTTCTCTTCCAAAAGAACCAGTAACTCCTGAGGCTTCACAGGCTTAACCAAATAAGCATCAGCTCCTTCATCAAGCGCTTTAACGCCGGTTTCTAAGGATGGAAAACCAGTAATCATGATTTTAACCGTATTCAGTAATTGTTTTTTGAGTTTTGCAAGTAAATCTGTGCCATCCATATCTGGAAGCCTGATGTCAACAAGTGCTAAGTCGTAATGGCGGTTTTCAGCTTTTTCCATGGCTTCTTTACCTGTTTCAGCTGTTTCAATCTCGTAACCGCTTTTTTCAAGGATACGTGTGAAGGTTCGAAGTATGGATTTATCGTCATCTACAACGAGTATTGTTTTTTTGTGTTCAGTCACTTCTAATATTCCCTTCTTAATTCATAATTTGGGTTGTTATATAATTATAATTTGCTACAATTTTAATTGCGAATCCAAGCCAACCTGATAGTTGGTTTAGAATCTACAATTCACCTTGCACCCTTTGGCTTTGGTGATTTCTATCAATGTTTTTCGGATTAATAAACGCTATCCCATTTGCCAAATCTCAAAAATAACCTTACTTGCAATAAAGTTATAACTGAGAAAAACAACTCAAAAATAGGTAATAACAGGTTTTGAGGCGCATGGTTTCCACTCCCATTTCTTACACAATACAAACTGAAGTTCCGCCTCTCTATTTTGAGAAGCTTTTTGACTTCATCTATACAAAATACCTTGCTCCACAAAAACAGCGGTTCACCACCCTATCGAGAGAAACAACCCAAACAAGCAACAAAATCTCATACGATGTACTTGACCCACAAGGAAGACAAATCCTTAAAGTTGAAGTGACAGGCACAGACAACTTAAACGCAACGATAACACCCATAGACATGGATGTTTCAGATGCAACCATCAAAGAAGCGAGACAAGATATACTAATAGCTACAGAATTATTCGAGGAAAAAGCCCGCAAAATAACATGGTACTTTGCATGGCGAGAAGGCGAAAAAATTGTACCTGAAAAAGTGAAGCTCCACGAAAAAAGCTTCAACCGCCTCTTCTTAGAAACACAAGTCCTGCTAAGCTTCGTATTTATCGCGCTTGGATTGGGGCTGTTCCTTGGTGTTTTAACTTTTTTTCCAACCTACTTCTGGGCTGTTCCAATAATTCTCATTGCTTCACAATTCATATTTGTCTTCTATTCAAACAAGATAATTGCCAAGTCAGGAGACTGGACAATTACCAAAGACGACCCTATCATTACCTTCTTGGAATACCAACCTCCAATTGGCTCTTTGGGCACAATTGACGACTACAAACAAATCCCACTCGAGCAACTGGTGAATTTAAAGAATGAAATCTATGAAGAAATAATAGCTAAACAAGGTACAATCGACTGCCAAGAAGCAGAAAAAATCTTTGCCAAATACAATGTATCATGCAGACTTGGTACTTTATCAACCAGAAAAATCAATGTCTACGAACTGGTAAAGAAAGTTGCTGACCGTTTCGGGTACAAGGTACCTAAAATCGTGATTTCAAACACGATGGTTCCCAACGCTGCAGCTTCTGGTCCCAGCCCAAGCAGAGGGATAGTTCTGATTACTACTGGTTTGCTTGTTCAGTTGGAAGAGCCTGAAGTCATAAGCGTTTTGGGGCACGAATTTGGGCATCTCAAAGGCAGAGATCCCTTAATTCTGTTTGGATTGTTAAGTGCAGAGTTCCTGTTTAGATTCTACATCCTACTCGCTTTATTCCCCTTCTTATTCACATCTTTGTTTTTCTTAGTTTATTTCTTCGTTGTCATGACACTTATTTTCTTTATAGCGAAATTCTTTGAAGCCCGTGCAGATCTGACGTCCGCAATAATGATGGGGGAACCCAAAGTTCTGGCGAGGTCGTTGGAAAAAATCGGTTTTCACAGACTCCTATTCGAGCGAACGCCGAGTTTCCGCTTGCAAGAGTGGGTTGGCTTGGATTCGCATCCGCCGATTTACTTTAGAGTGGACCGCTTAGACAAGCTTGGGGCTGAGAAGATTGAGCATCTGCTACTTCAGTCAATAAAAGATGTAGTGAAAGGTTTTATAGCCACATTGAAAGGTTAAAATCCTCTATTTTATCGGCAATTTCTCTTGCAACAGCTTAGTCCCATTAAAATATGATTATTTTGTTTTCTCAATATTTGGGGGTTCCTAAATCATGAACATTTGTTTTTTTTGATTTAAATAGTGAAAATGAAGTTAGATGGGGCCGGGGCCGAGATTTGAACTCGGGCGAAAGGCTCCACAGGCCTCTATGCTACCAAGCTACACCACCCCGGCCGCTTTTTGGAAGTCTCCGCCCAACGGAGATGCTTGGTTTCGTTATCATTTTCGTTTCCTCAGGAATATTAACGTATCTTTTTGACAAACGTATTCGAACCCAGCTTCTAGCAGTTCTTTGATTTCTTCGGGTTTTTAAGATCAAGTTTCTCTTTGTTTCTGTATTGCGTCAAAATGGGGATCATCTAACAAAATGGTTGCTTGGTTGGGTTCATTTACACCCAAGATAACGTAATAGTTGAGAAATGCATTTTATAGTCCCCAGCTTTGTGTAATGTTTTGATGGGGTGTGCCTTTCTCGTGTTTTTCTTTTTTCTTAGCGCCCTTGAACCTATTGATTTTAACGGTTTTATCTTGGACAGAAACCCAGTGAGTTCTGCTCAAATTATGGCGATAAACATATTTTGCCACTACCTGCTGCAATTCCAACACAGACAGCTTTTCTGAATTCACAATCAGTTTGTTTTCAATTGAGGCAACGGATACATTGAAATTTGACTGCAAAAAGTTGGACAAACATTCTTCTTCATTCTGTAAATCGCCCACGTCTACTTGGAGTCTGTTTTTATGTCCAAAGAGCAAGGTGTTCACACCATTAAAGCTAGGCTGTTACGATATTAATAATGCGTGCACACATTAAAATTTAACTCCCCCAGCTAAACAGAAAAATTGGGAAAGCGAGTGATATCTCTACTTGAGCATAGGTTCAAGTCCCACAAGGCATTTTAGCTTGCACATTTTTCAATCAGAACCCTGCGTTCCAAGAATTATCACAAATCATAAAAACGAAACGACAGAATTATGCTTGGTGAGTTTCCTGAGTAAGAAAGTAGCGTTAAGCGCTCTCTTGAGTATCCTCCTGTTAGCAGCACTTTTCTTCTATATTGGTATCCAAAATGTTGAGTCTGCAAACTTTGTGAGTAGAGCAATTCACATTAGAGTTGATGGAAGCATCGATCCTCTCGATGCGCCAGTTGATGTACATGGAACAACGTACACGTTAACCGGAGACATACAATGCCCACGTGGGGACTACTGTATCTACATTGAAAGAAGCGGGATACTTCTCGATGGATACGGCTACACTTTAGAAGGCGGGAACCCCCAAGAGCTGAGTAATTCTGGTCTTGGCATCTACATAGGCTCAGTTAACAACGTTGAAATACGAAACATAACAATCAGAGGCTGCCTTTATGCAATCGAAGCTCAGAGCTCCTCAAAAGTAAACCTGCACAACATTACTATAGATGGAGAAATAAAAGCTGAAAAAGGCGATGAACAATTCGCTGTGTTTCTTCTCCAAAGTGACGGCGTCACAATAGATCAATGCCAATTTGTAAACAACTACATGGGAATATTATCTCAATATTCGAACTGTGTGGTTACGAATAATCGTATAATGGATAATACTGGAGCAGGCATTAACCTGCAGGTATCAAATGCCTCGATTATTTCTAATCTAATAGCTAAAAATGACATAGGAATGCAAATCGACGGCTCAAACAATTTGATAAAAACCAACGACATAATAAACAACAAGCGGATTGGAGTTTTTCTTAGCGGTTCTCAGAACGTCTTAATTGAGAATAACATTGAGGGACACAATGATATCTTGTCTGGTTACGGTATCCAAATGGACCCATATGCAAGCAGCAATATTTTCTACCACAATGACTTCACAGATAATTATGTTCAAGTCGAGGGAGGCGACTTAGCTCCAGTTCCCAACGTCTGGGATAATGGCTATCCCCAAGGTGGAAACTTCTGGGATACCTATCATGGGATCGATAATTACAGCGGCTTTTATCAAAATGAAACTGGAAGCGACGGAGTGGGCGACACTAAATACCAGATAACACAAGCAAACATTGATCGCTATCCTTTGTTAACGCCCTTTAGACCTGCGCAAGCCATTGAAGAAAAAACAACAAGAACAAACGACTACACAGCCATAATAGTTGCTGCAATTATTTTAGCAGGTATATTTGCGTCTATATTCATCTTATTCCGTCTAATAAGGAGAAAAAAGCAAACTCAAACAGACGACTTCAACATCCAAGCAGAAAAGAAACGCGCTGGAAAACTCATCATAACCGTTTTCCTAACCCTGTCACTTATGATCATCCTAAACTTTGCATTAATCAGCACCAACACCTACGGAATAGGAGCTATAGGGCTTTTCGGAGGCGCTCTGTATTTTGACGAAATGCTCATCGGGTTCATTTCATCAGCCGCAGCAATTTTTGTCACCTGGCGAATCATAATCAGAAAGATGTATTCTAACAAAAGATGGGAGGAAATGCTGTCTGCAACAATTACTGTGTCTCTATTCTCAGCTTGTTTGTTTGTATACACTACTTACCGTCAGTTTGAACTCTTCGGGCTGCTACAAACCCTGCAGCCAACTCTAGTGATGATCTGGACGTTTGGGACAGCTCTGTTTGGCTGCTGTTTTGGATTCGTGTTGGGCGGAATGGGTCTAAAAAGATTGAAATCTCCAAGCAATCCCACTGCTCAAACAGAACAGCGTAAGACAACTTCACGATATTAAATGTAAATTTCATCTTTTGTGGAACAGTAAAAGTGAAAGACCTTTAATAGTTCTTAAATGCTAAAGGAATGAATGGTGCTTCTTCGCTTGGATAAGACTCACATTTTCGCAGTAATAGTTTGCACTGTTTTTGTTTTTAGCTTAGTGCCGGTTTCGAACGTTTTTGCTCAAGCAGCATATACTGGCGTTACTGTTTTGAGTCATAGTAGTTATGTTAGTTCAAGCGGTCATTTTGTTGTAGTTGGTGAACTGCAGAACACGGGCAATCATGTTTTGGGGAATGCATCTTTGGATGTAGTAGTTTCTGCTTCTGATGGGTCACAATTTTTACGAGGCACCTCGATGGCTTATGTGAATGATTTTCTCCCGCAGCAAAAAGCGCCTTTTTATCTTGATTTTGGCAAAATTGATTTTACCACTATTCCAGAAGCTATCACTTTTGAATTCAACGTTTCTAATCATCCTCCAACTAATAATATTGAATATCCAGATCTTTCCCCTGATTGTTTTCACTAACGGTATTGTTAACAACGCTTACGTAGTTTCGGGGACAATAATTAATAGTGGTAGTAAAACAGCGAATGACATCAAGGTAGTTGGGACTTACTATAACAGTGCGGGTATTGTAGTTGCGGTGGGATTTGTTACCTTAAACGGTCCTTTAATTCCAGGCAATTCTGCGAACTTCACGGTCAGTGAATTTGATGCGTCACCTAAATTAGTGACAAAAATTTCAAGCTACTCTCTCTTAGTTCAAACTTCAACACAGCAATTAAACTTGCCCTCATCCGTTTCCACCACACCTTCCACGGTATATTCAGATTCGTCATGGTTAGTTTATTTTGGTTTAAGCATAATAGTGATTGTTGCGGTTGCCTTTGCGGCTTTAGTTTTTCTAAGAAAAGCAAAGAAAGTGGAGAAAACACAAGGTATTAATTCGGTTTAAACTCATCCCTTGTTTGCAGGTACCCTTTTGATTATTTTACAGCTCAATCTGCTCAGGATATTTACTTCTAAAATCAAATGAATAACTTAGAAGCCCTATCTTGAAGAGAAGGGGAATGCGGGGAGGTCTCCACTGAATGGAGGGTTCAAATTCCTCCCGCTCGCCACGAACAAACTATCGTGTGATTTCTAATCTGTTACCTTTCTGGCTCCTTCAAAATATTAGGAAAGTTGATAGTTCTGTTCTAGCCGATCTATTGGGGGGCTGGAACCTCGGATAAAATATCTTTAGTACATGATAGTTTTCCGATTCAGATGGAAAAAACATTGAAGGAAACATAATTGAGATTTCGGATTTTGAAGGAATCGTCGACATAATGGGTGATCGCAACACGCCCAGCTAACTGGCCCATAGGATAGATCAACCAATAATTAGATTTTTTTATATTGGTTTTGATGATGGTAAGATAAAACCGTAAAGGCCTTACTCCCTCATTGCCCCTAATTTTTGGAAAACCTGGCTTATTGTTCACAACAACTTACATCTGGCAGACTCATTTTGCTTGCCGCTATCAAAATCTGCTCTGTCAAAAACTCCTCCAACGAGTCAAACACTAAACCATAATCTGCTTGCTCATGCTCTGCTAAATGATTCTTTATGGCCCGGTTCATAGCTTTCAAATCGGGGACTATCAAAATTCTTAATCCACACACGCATCTGATTGTAGGTATCCCTTTTTGATATTTGGCGGATTTGCTGCTGCTGTCTTGACCCGATAAAAAGTTAATTTCTGGGTAGTTTTTCTTTGTCATTTAGACTAACTCTTTGTGAGCACTTTCTATAGTGCTTCTCAATTCATATAAAAAGTTGTGATAGGCTTGGTACAATCACATGCAAATAATTATTTTTTTTTATGTAATTTTAGATTAATTTTTAGTTATAAACGATAATTTTACCAACAAAAGCTTCACTTCTTGAATCAAACAACCGCTAAGTAGCTTAAATCAAAAGGGCGAGCTTAGGATCGTCTCAATTTGTGATTTAATGAGTTTTCTTCGTTTAAGGTTTTGATTGTTGACGTTTAGGAGGTTGATTACCCTATAGGTGTAAATGTTGGCGCTGGCAAAATCTCTGACTTAGCATCTGCCCAAAGCAGCCCCACTCCATAGAACGGTATCTCCACAACAACCGTCAACACCCAAAGATTCCTCAAGTACTCAAGTATCTTCTCCAACAAACATCACGAGTTCGAACCAACCCTATCTAAACCACAATTATCAAACAACGTCGGTTAAGTTTAGATGTATTGATTTATTGCATTGGCGATTGTTCTAATGATGGTAGCTTCTGCAGTAGTATTAGCATACCCGAGAAAGAAAGCCTCAAACTACAATTACAAAAAAATAAATTAGCAAAACAACTGCTGTTGGCTTTCGCGAAATCCTTATCGGTTTGTCTGAGAACTAACCTGCATAAGATAGTTTTTGGTGACCATACTCTATGAGTTATGCAGTTGAGCTAATAAATACTGAAGAAAAAGACAGACTCTATGAAACCTATGAATCTCAACTACTTTACACGAGTAAGGCGGAAATTTACGGTTGCTGCATGAAAATCCTGACTGATTCTGAAGCAACCAAAAATAAGTGGGAAGACAACTTTTTCACTGCAAATGAAAACAATCGTTCTCACGGACGACTTATTGTTTTATCAAAGCCAGGTCAACCTTTCAGCATTAAATATGATCCTTACACGAAAACTGCTTTTTTGATTAACGTGGATTATTACGGTTGGGTAAAAAGTATTGCCCTTAGCTGTTGCAGGGGACATATTGGAAGATGAGCACAGGATTTACTCAGTTCACGGTGCTATGATTGAAGTTGATCGTTTGGGGGTTTCAATTATTGCTCCATCAGGTACGGGCAAAACAACTCATTCATGGGGGTTGCTGCGCAATCCAACTGCACGGTTGATTAGCGATGACTGGTACTTTGTGCGACTTAGCAGTCGTGAACCTTTAGCGTTTGGCTCCGAAAAAAACACTTACATCCAAGCAGACATTGGCAAAATATGGAATGAGTACGAACGTTTAGTTGATAAGGCCATGTTTGATCAACGGGGCAGGGCAATAGTGAATGTGCGCTGGATAGTGGGCAACGGCGGCGTGATTCCAATGGCAACAATACACAAAATAATCATGCTAAAACGTGAGCCATCAGACAAGAACATTGTCACTGAATTAAACGTAGATGACGCAATTGAATATTTGTTGGCGCACAATTTTTGCAACCCACATCAACTAGTAAAGGACAAAAGAAAAATTGACGTGAGAACAAAATTCTTCCGAAGACTCTTCGAGCAAACCGACGTTTACCTCGTAAACACAACCGCAAGTCCACACGAAACCCAAGATGAAATCAGAAAAGTTCTTTATTTGAAAAGATAGGTATTTTAATGCAAAAAAATAATAAAGCTAACCGAGTTAGCTTAACCTTAACGAGGCAAATTATTTGAAACTAATCTTCGTTGCTATCGACGGTATGGGCGATTTACCAATAAAATCTTTAGGCAACAAAACCCCTCTCGAAGCTAGCCGAGACCCCCAACATGGATTCTCTAGCAAAAACGGGGAAAACAGGTTTAATGTACTCGGTGCAGAAAGGAGTAGCGCCTGAGAGTGACGTTGCTGTTATTTCGCTTTTAGGTTATGACCCTTTCAAGTATAGCACAGGCAGAGGCGTCATTGAAGCGGCTGGTGCAGGCTTGAATATGCGGGATGGGGATTTAGCACTGCGATGCAACTTTGCCACTTTAGGTCACGGAAAAAACATCCTCGATCGCCGAGTGGCACGTACCTTAAGCACTAAAGAAGCCACTGAACTTAGCAAAGCAGTTAACAAAGATGTTAAACTCGAATCTTACCCTGCAACCTTTGAGTTCCGTAACACACTGGGGCACAGAGCAGTACTTCTAATTAAAAGTAAAGCCAAGCCATTTTCAAGCAATATAACTAACAGCGACCCTGCATACACAATCGTTAACGGACTTGGTGTAGCCAAAGCTGAAGTTGAAATGGTTCTGCAAACCTGCGAACCCACCGACAAAACAGAAGCAGCCAAAGTTTCCGCTGCACTTGTAAACGAGTTTATAGATAAATCTCATGTGCTCTGGGAAAATCACCCTATAAACGTGAAGCGTGCTGCAGAAGGCAAACTTAAAGCAAACGTTGTTTTGACAAGGGATGCAGGACATTTGCTGCCGAAATTCTTCAACATTAACGAGCGTTATCATGTAAATTTTGCTTGTTTAGCGGATATGCACGCAGAACGTGGCATTGCCCAACTAGGCTGGTATGGAATCGTCATTGCTTCCACCCCCGTCAGGTAACCTTCAGAAAGACTGTGAAGTTAGAGTGAAAGCGCTCCTTGAAAGCTCTGCCTCGACATGATTGCTTCTATATTCACTTAAAAGGACCTGACGAACCAGGTCATGATGGTAACTGCACCTTGAAAACGCAGATTATCTCAGCCATCGACAAATACTTCTTTGGGCCGCTCCTGAAGCAGATTTCGCTTGAGGACAACCTTATCTGCATAACAACTGACCACGCCACACCTTGCGCTCTAAAAGTTCACAGTGACACACCTGTTCCAATTCTGATTTCAGGCGATAAAATTGTTGGCAATGGCAAAGCGATCAAATTCTGCGAGAAAGAATGTGCTAAAGGCAGCCTTGGCACAATAGAGCGTGGATGCGAACTTATGCCAAAATTAATGGCGCTAATAAAAAATAAAGCTGTAAAACAACTTTTTTCGTAAACCACCCAATCAAGCCAGATACCTAATAGCCGCTAAATTGGTAAGTGAAAAACCCCATGAGTCAGCGATTGATGATTTATTCTGATGGAGGAGCAAGAGGTAACCCTGGACCAGCAGCAATAGCATTCATTGCATTAAATGACAAAGGTGAAACAGTAAAGGCTGATTCACGTTTCATTGGAGTTCACACTAATAACCAAGCTGAATACGAAGCATTGTTGATGGCGTTAAAGTTTGCTTCTGACCAAAAAACGTTGGAGATTGTTTGTCACTTGGACAGTGAACTTGTCGCAAAACAACTAAACGGTCAATACGCCGTTAAAAACAACGAGTTATGGCAGCTCTGGCGTAAAGTGCAGCAATTGAAGGTTTGTTTTAAAAAAATCAGTTTTGTTAACGTTCCAAGAAGTAACCCCCAAATTGAAAGGGCAGATGCACTTGTCAATAAAACATTAGATCAACAAGCAAGAAAACCCATAGCTTAAAAGATCATGAAAAACCTACATTAATAACAGGTGAAAAAAATGTTTGTTCACACTAGCATTCGCACAAGCAATATGGAGCGATCGATCAATTTTTACTCCAAGTTCTTCGGGTTAAAACTTCTAAGTCGCCATGAAATCAAGCAGACCAATGCTGAAATTGCGTTCCTTCAGGATGCAGAGGCTAAAGGTTGCACATTAGAACTAACCTTTTTCCATAACCAAGACAAATTTGCCCAACCCGCAGTATGAAGAGCGGTTGTTTGATCATTTAGGCTTCGAAGTTGCTGACATAAACAAAACTCTTGAAGCCATGCGTAAAGAAAACGTAGTTATCACAGATGAACCATTCAAGTTTAACGAAAAAACAACGATTGCTTTTATCGAAGACCCAGACGGAACCCTAATCGAGCTTATCGAGCGAAAATAAGTTTTACTCGTAGAATTTTGGTCTGGACCTTTTGTTGAATTCTTCGATTACTTTATCTCTTTACTCTTCTTCCCTTTTGTTTTTGGTTAATCCCGGAAAAAAATTGGTGCGCAAACTAAAACAGATAGATAAAAAAGCATTTCAATGAAGCAACCATTATCCTTAAGTTGGCTTTAATTGACCCGCCGATTCGGGGTTTGCTGCGTCTTGGCGGAGCCTCATATGTTATTTCGCCAATCCTAAACCCTTTCTTCTTGGCTGCAATCAATAATTCTCCGCCAAAAGTTTCTCCACCAATCAAATCTTTGGCGAGGATTTGTTTTTTGTAAGCTCTAAAATTCGAGTAAAAATCTGAAACACCACAGATTTTACCCAATGTTTTAGATGCCCATCGCTCAGAAAATCTAGGAACAACGCTTCGTGACGCAACCACCAAATCAAATACAGTTAATTTTTCCACAAGTTTCGGTATTAGTTCAGGACTGTTTTCTAAATCAGAATCGATAGTTACAATCACAGGAAACTTGGCAAGTTTGGCCCCATACAGTAAACCTTTGGTTTGTCCCTCTCGAATTTTTCCAACTGCAACATCAGCAAAACGTTCAGCAACTTTAAGTGTTCCATCAGAAGAGCTGTCGTCAACAACAATTATTTCGTGCGGAACATCTTGAAGTGTTGATCTGACTCTGCGAATTAATTCCTCGATATTTTCTGCTTCATTCCAAGTAGTTGTTACTACGGATATTCCCTGAATCATTCCGCTGTTGAAACTCATAAGTAGCCATAAACTGCTATAGGTTATAAGTTATTTTGTGCGCAAAAATTAACTTGGCTTGGTCGTTTGCGTTTGGTTTTTCTGAGCTTTCTGGGTTTTTCTGTCATACTGCAAGTGGGAGGAACATCATAAACTTAAAATAATCGGAGGACTGATGTGTTAACGAATTCACAAAATTAGGTAAGATTAATAGAAGGAATGAAAATGAGCAAAAGCGATAAACCACACTTAAACATCATCATCATGGGTCACGTTGACAATGGAAAATCAACAACCACAGGACACTTATTGTACCTTGCTGGCGTTATCGACCAACGAACAATTGACGCTTACAAAGCAGAAGCCGAAGCAATGGGCAAAGCGACATTCCACTTCGCTTGGGTTTTAGACAACTTGAAGGAAGAAAGAGAACGAGGTGTCACAATTGACCTTCGATTCCTGCAATTCCCAACCAAGAAATACAACATGACCGTCATTGACGCGCCAGGTCACAGAGACTTCATCAAAAACATGATTACTGGAGCAAGCCAAGCCGACGCAGCAGTTCTTTTCAGCTCAGCTAAAAAAGGCGAGTTCGAAGCAGGAATTGGAGCAGGCGGTCAAACTCGTGAACACGCATTCTTAGCATACACTTTAGGTATACGCCAACTTATCGTTGCCATTAACAAGATGGATGATGCCTCCGTTAACTGGAGTAAAGATCGTTACGATGAAATGAAGAATGAAATCACAAGAATGATCAAAATGGTCGGCTACAAGATTGAGAAAGTTAACTTCGTCCCGGTTTCTGGCTGGACAGGCGACAACTTGATCAAGAAAAGCGATAAGATGCCATGGTATACCGGTCCAACTTTAATGGAAGCATTCGATCTTCTTGAGATTCCAGCAAAACCAACCAACAAACCCCTACGTATTCCTATTCAAGATGTTTACAGCATCACGGGTATCGGTACAGTCCCAGTTGGCAGAGTCGAAACAGGTATCCTCAAACCAGGTCAAACCCTAATCTTTATGCCATCAAATAAGACTGCTGAAATTAAATCAATCGAAATGCACCACACACAAATCCCAATGGCTGAACCAGGCGATAACATCGGAATGAACGTTAGAGGCATCTCAAAAACTGATGTTCACCGCGGAGACGTTGCAGGTCCAGTTGACAACCCACCAACAGTTGCAAAAGAATTCATCGGACAAATCATCGTTATCTACCACCCAACAGCAATCGCAGCAGGATACACACCAGTACTCCACTACCACACAGGACAAATCGCAGTTAAATTCACTGAACTCATAAAGAAAATTGACCCACGCACAGGACAAGTATCCGAAGAGCACCCAAGCTACCTCAAAACAGGAGACGCAGCATGGGTACGAATGGAACCACTTCACCCAATCGCAGTCGAAGCATTCATTGACTTCCCAGAACTCGGCAGATTCGCAATCCGAGACATGGGCACCACCGTAGCAGCTGGCGCAATTAAAGAAATCACCAAAAAGGGTCCATAAACCCCTTCATTTTATTTTTGTTTATTTTTTAGAAAACAATATTTTTAATACACAATTTAGCCAAAACTTCAGTGTAAACTAGTTTGAAAATAGAATAATCACTTTTGCTTTCTGATATTTCACATCATGTTTTTGTTGGATGTTGTTGTGTTGTGGCAATCACAAGTTCATATATGTCATGTTTGAGAGTGGCTTGCATAGGTGAATAGATGTATGGATTGCATAAGTGGAGAATCTGTCTACCTGAAAAATCATCACGTTAAAGTTGGGGCAAGGTTGGCGCAGGTATCTCTAAAAGATGTACCCCTGGAAGTCAGGCGAAAAGAAGCAAAAAAGCCACTATTCCTAATAAGATATGAGTAATTAACTTTGCAAAGGTAAATTCTTTTTCAGTTTTTCTATTCTAACTTTAGGATTGAATCCTTCATCTTTTAAGTTGCTGCTTAGGTAGCGGAAGTAAAATAAACATCAAGTTCTGGTTACGTATGCAGAGTTGACTGTATGTCTGGTACTGAAACGTTGGTTCCCTTCATTAATGAGAAAAAGAAACCTGGTGAAGAACCAACCATAATAGTTGATAGCCGCGAAGCAAGTAGTGCTCAAAAAATCGTTAAAGGCTTAGTTGAGAAAGGTGTTAACGTAAAAACTGAAATGCTTGAGAAAGGCGACTACATACTTTCCGATCAATGTGCGGTTGAACGAAAAACCGTCAACGACTTCGTATACACTCTTACAAGACGCTACCTTTTTGAGCAACTATTCAGATTAAAAGAAGTCTATCCCAAATCACTCATTGTGCTTGAAGGCTACATGCCTATTATCTATAAGTACAGTAGCATTTCACCAGCTTCAGTTTGGGGTGCCATGTTTAACCTTGCCAAAAACGGCATAGCCATAGTCAGCACCTCCTCATACAAAGAAACCATTGATTTTCTGTACACCGCTGCACGCCAAGAACAAATTGTTGAAAAACGTAGCGCAGTGGTGCATGCTTTTAAAAAATGCGATACCCTTTCAGATGCCCAAGTATACTTTCATCGCAAGTTTGCCAGTATTGGACGCGAAAAAGCCACTGCGATTTTAGATTCTTACCAAACCCCACTAAACGCTCTCATCAATGTGGACGATTGGGAAAAAGCCGTACATGGGCTAGGTCCAGTAATTACTAACCGCGTTAAAGACGTAATTAACTACTCCCTACAAAGAGTGCAAACAAGAAACTTGACAGGTTTTTCCAGCAAAGATTAAATGTAAACTGCAACAATTAGAGTATGTTTGATATGGAAAAAATAAAAATTGCTTTAACCCTTCTCTCTATCGCCATTGTTGTTGGTCCTCTCGCTGGTATGGCGCTTATTTATAGTGATAACTTGGCTGGTTTAGTTGTTCCCCCAGAAATCGCTAATATTGCAAACGGGCAATTAGGCAATGTCACTGCCTCTAACTTTGTATCTCCATCCCTTACAGGTGAACCACAATACAATCCAAATACTGGTGCGTTAAATGTGGCTTTTAATTTTACTAATCCTTTGACTAATCAAATTTCGGTTGACCAATTCTCAGCAAACATAAAATCTAAAGATAACAATGCTTTGTTAGGCAACATTACGTTGGTTAATCCAATTAATATTGCTCCAGGCGAAAACGGTATCATAGATGTTGCAGGAAATCTCAGCCCAGAATTAATCAATCAAATTCAAACACAGTACCAAGACAACGGTAAAGTCAACATCATCATAGAAAACATCAATGCCGAAGTTGGAGGCATCCAGTTTCACTTAGATAGTTTAGATGCTGGATCCATTCAATTGCCACGGTGAACATGATGAACCGCGTTATCAACTGGTTTGGAGTTGCCGCCGGAGTCACCACATTAGTATTGGTTGCAGTTTCCCTCTTTGTTCCTTGGTGGCAACTAACAGTCGGCGAAAATCTCATTCAAGTTAATGCTTCACCTATTAACACCAGCTTTGGTTTATTTGGAACACCGTTTACGGTGCCGCTGATTTGGGCATTAAACCTCATATGCATCCTTACGTTTGTTGCCAGCGGAGCAATAATGCTTCTCTACTCGATTATGCCAACAAAACCATACGCCAAAGAGTTGCTTGGTTTTTCATACAAAAAACCATTGTATATCTTACTGTTTTTCTTCTTTGGATTAATAGCGATAACAATTGGCGGGGCATTTGGATTAAATCTTCCCATATTAGGGACAGCCAACGTCAGTTTACCGACAAGTTTAACGATGGGCGCTAGCATTAGCGCGTCGGTTTTAGCAAGTTTTCTTTTGCCATTTTGGCTAGCAATCGCAGCAGTGGTGTTATGTGCAGCTGCACGGTTATTTCATGGACGGGTTATCGTCAAAAAACTTATATCAAGTTAGGTTAGATTGTTAGGTCAAGAAACCTTTACAAGAAAGCTTAAATCAAGAAGTCTATCCCTTAGACATCATGGGAAACCCGAGAAATTCTCGAACCCATTTGCTGGAATTAAAATTAAATACTGGTTTTTTTAGAAAGAGCTTATCTGTTTTTCTTATTTGCATGTTTTTACTTTCACCGTTTCTTTTCTCCGATGTGAGTGATGCCTTAACCGACCAACTAGCCCCGGCGCGATACTGATCAAATCCGACGGTACAATCGAAGGATCAGACAAGCTTCAACGTAATGGCAACGTATACACCCTCAACACCGATGTCAACGTAGAATTCTCAAACTATCTTGGGCATGAACTAACACCTTTTCTGGTAATCGAGAAAGATAACATAGTGGTAAACGGTGCAGGACACACTGTAATATCTAACGGCACAGGCATGGGGATATACGCGAGAGGCGTACAGGGGGTCACGATTGCTAATTTTACGCTCAAGAATTTCACAGTTGGATTCAGTTCATTCATTTGTGATTTAATTACCCCTCCATGGAGGGTCAACCCACAACAATCAGATACTAAACAACAATACAGAAGTAGTAAATCCTCAAAGTATGGGCTCAGGTGTTGAGGGCTGGGGCATATTTGACGAGTTTTCAAGGATATTCTAATCAACGGCAACACCATAAAAGCCGCCGATTCCGCTAAAGGTCTCTATGTCGGAGCAACCTGCAATAGAACAACCATAACCAACAACAAATTCGTTAAATGCGGACGAGACCTCTACACTTTGGCAAAGAAAAACCTCAATGGCAACACAATCGACGATAAACCCGTCGTTTTTGTGACGGGAAAATCCAATGAAATCATCGATGGCGGCGAACAAGTGTTTGTCTACAACTGCCATGACATACCGTTAGAAATGTAGCACCTAACAGCGATTACCGAAGAACAATACAACTACAAGCAACCGACAATAGCATTGTAACGTCATGTAAGGGAGTAATCGCTCTTACCGATTCCACAAACCACTCCATAACCAATAATCCAGCGAAAACCGTTGCGCTCTTTAGCAGCAACTTCGTCAACAGGATATACAATAACGATCTCTCGGTTGGATATGTTATTTTTCCGAGAGGCTCATATGAAGAGACTTACGGAAGATGCATAGATCTGAGTGCTTCAAAATACAACGACATATACAACAATACCATCCAAAGCTGTACTTACGGAATACACCTTGGAGAAGTTGAAGAGGCCAGCCAATACAACAACATCTACCAAAACAACATCTACAACGTTTCATCTGGCATCTTTTTTACTTATGGTAACCAAAATTTTGTTTACTCAAACAAGATCCATAACTGCTCAACTGGTCTCAACCTTCAAGCAACAAATGACATAGTTGCGGCTCAAAACAACATAACGAAATGTGGACTGGCCTTATTTGTCATGGGTAGCAATAACCAGTTTTACCATAACAACTTGGTTAACAATACCAATCAAGTTTCTGTGGAACATCAAATGTTATTTTCCTCTAGTATAGTCCAAGCCTATTCAGTAAACAACACATTCGACGCGGAAGTACCAGCTGGTGGTAACTACTGGAGCGTCTTTCAAGGGGTGGACTCCAATGGAGATGGCGTCAGTGAAACACCTTATGTAATTAACAGCAATAATTCGGACCGTTACCCATACATACAGCCAACTAGATTTTCTGATTATGTGCCACCCGAAAAACCCCCAGTATACTTCGAGCCGACACCTACCCCCTCACCCACACCAACACCAACCCTAACGCCGACAGCTACCCCAACATCACCACCTCAAACAACCAACAACAACCCAACTCCTACCCCCAAAACAACTTTCACACCAAAACCATCAGCAACACCAAGCTCCACCCAAAACAGCATCAAAGCTATAACAGATCAAGGCGCCCAAGTTGAATTATTAATCAAAGGAAACATAACGAACATCCAAATGTCAAACACTACCATCACAACTGACCAAATGACAGCAAAAACTACAATCACATTGACCGTAACGGGGCAAAGTGGAACAGCAGGCTTCAGCAATATTACTATTCCAAAACCCATAGTAACCTATGGAATGACACCAAAAATATACATAGACAACCAGCTGTCTTCAAATCAAGGCTTCACACAAGAACAGCAACAACTACTATGTCTGGTACACAACCCACTTTAGCTCACATCAAATATCAATCATATTCACTATGCCAGTTTCTCCAAGTCCTACAGCATCAAATAATGGTTCTCCGGGTCAACTGAGTTTGCTTGAAGCGGTCTATGGATTGGCGGCTGCCGTAGCTGTTGTGACAGTAATTGTGATTATGCTCCAAGCAATAACAAAAGTCAGAAGAGCAAAAGCAAGTCAGAGCAAGAAGCTCTAAGCCAAAATCACAAACAAAAGCTAAAACAGTTTAGTCAATAATCCTTTACGAATCTCAGTCAAGAGTCTTGTACGAGAAGTCTTTTATTTACAAACCATCCAACAGTGAAGTGGTTGCTATGAGTAAAGCTTTAGCTTTAGCACTTGTTCTCGTCTTCCTAATAACATCAAGCATTATGACGGCTAATCCTGTTTCTGCATCTACTCCACAAGAGAACTCATGGTCTGAGAAAGCACCAATGCCCACAGCAAGATGCGGTTTAGGCGTTATTGCGGTAGATGGCAAGGTCTATGCTATCGGAGGTACTACATCAGCGGATAGTTTTATCGATGATGTCTTGGGAACAACCGAGCAATATGACCCTACCACAGATGTGTGGGCTTACAAAACATCCATGCCTACTCCAAGAGCCTTTTTCGCAGTTGCATCATATCAAAATAAGATTTACTGCATCGGAGGGGCAGTAGGTATGAAACTACTTGATGAAAGAAGCGGATTCTACAGTATCATAAATTCCAACAAAGTTGAAGTTTACGATACTCTCAAAGACACTTGGGCAACCAAAACATCTATGCCTACGACTGGCGGAATAGGCATTTCAGCCCAAGAAATAAACGGAAAAATTTACATAACCGGTAATACAAACATCCTTATTTACGACCCAATTAACGATTCTTGGATAGACACAGGCTCTACACCTATGCCAAGTTACTCTGCTGTTGTCGATAATAAAATAATAGCGACTAACGTTCACGATGTTTTGCTTCCTCCGACAAGTCCCTACTATGGCGGTAGCTATCCAGCTCAACAAGTCGCTATTTATGACCCCGAAAAAAATAATTTAACGCAAGGCAAAGATGGTCAAGTAGGTGTAGGTGGAACTGCAGTAGGAGCAACAGTTGGAGTGAAAGTCCCTAAGCGAGTCTATCGTTCTTGGGGTAACTTCTCAGAAAGTTCCTCATGTATCTGTGAACCAAGCTTACGACCCATAACTAATACTTGGACAGAAGCTACCCCCATGCCAACCTTACGAACTGATTTTGGGTTGGCAATTGTAAATGACACCTTGTATGCAATAGGTGGATTAGTTATATCTTATACTTATGATTCAACAGGAAAGTACATCCAATCCAGTCAAACAACACCAACGAAAATAAACGAGCAATATATTCCCCTTGGCTATGGCACTTTGCATCCTGAAATCAAATTTTTTCACCGCAAAATGAAAGTTACAATTCAAGCAGTATTTCCTTAGACTTTTATGTCGACAAACCTATTTTGGAATTAAGTTATAGCCTTGATGGGAAACAAAACGTAACCATAACTGGTAATTATACAATAACTAATTTGTCTAATGGCT
>CAWEZP010000008.1:0-28233 GCA_963813675.1 Candidatus Bathyarchaeota archaeon | reverse complement strand
CCCCACATCCATGCTTTTTCTCTAGACCACGGTACAAATATCTTAAGAGCGATTTTGCAACCGCATTGAGATTGTGACCGTTGTTTATTTAGCTTTTCTGAAATAGTGGACGCCTCCATCTTGAGTATTTAACACCGGGTTGTAGCCCTTTGCTAACAGATTTCTTATCCTTGGCTGGTCATTCTCGTCTGCTTCTTGTACGTCATTTTCTTTGTTATGTCCAAATTTTCAAGGGTTAACTTAAGCCTATAATCCCACGAAGACAAAGAACCTGTAGGGGCAATTTACTTTTTACTTGTAATTTGAACAAATTCACTCACAGATGATACTATTAGATGTTCTTTTTCTTAGGATAATTTAGAATATAGGTAGCCTTATTCGCGCCAAAGAATTCTGCTTTTCAGAGTTATTATTGTAAATCGGGTTACGAAAGGGAAAGTTTAATTCCACCATAACATTGTTATAATTGACTTAGAAAAGAGAGGCGCTAACAAAAAATGGTTATAAAAAAATCTGAGAGCATGCTCCATTCAACAAGCAATATGGAATCTTCTAAAGTTCATAGGTTGGACCTTATTTCATTCGGAAAACATGTCCCACGTAGCGTGTGCGACACAGAGCGTGACCGTAGACAACACAAAGACCCTTTGAAAGAAGAAGAGATGCAATAACTTGTTTAATTTTTAATCCAAAAAATTAGGCATGCATTAATGTTTCAGTTATTTTTAGAAATTCAATTTGCTCCACAGCCACGCGGATACGTCTTAAGTCCTCAAGGTCCTTTCCTTCTGCATAGAGAACGACATCGTAATTTCCAATAACTGAATGTGAAACTTTAACACCTTCAATCTTAAGGGTCTCGTGAGCAACATAATTAGACTTTTCAGGCTCGGTTTTAAGAAGCATATAGAAAGGAACTACCATTTAGTATCACCTGTCTAAGATTAGAAGGAACAACAATTAAAGTTTAACTAACTTAAAAAAACAAGAGAGTAAACAGTTCTAGATTACTCACCATCGTATCAATGACTCCCGATTTTGCAATATTACCTAAAAATTAAAAAATCAAATAAAAGATACCCTTCTAATTCTAACAGGGAATGAATGATGACATAGCGAGCGTTCGCTGAAGTAACACTTGATGCTTCACCAATTGAAGTATCAATTCACTAGTATTCATAATGGAGCTACAAATGATCCACCCAAGAGTACAAAGAATCGCTGAAAAGCCTCAACAAATTGAATTGTGGGGTGAAAATGGAATCTCCCTGCGTTCTTGGGGGGAGTCCATAAAAATTATGATAACTGAAGAGAAGATTGGAAGTAGAATCCAAGCAGAGTCTAAGCCAAAGATGGAAACCACTCTCTTTGATTATGGAAAAAACAAAGAAAATTTGGAAGCCTTGTTTAATCCGTTAATTATGAAATATCAAATAATCTCACCGCTAAAAATAGAAGAAAAAAACCTTTGAGATAACCATTTTCGTACTCAAGACGGTGTTGCCCAATAAATAAGCAGACAAAAATGAGTATAGCATTAAGATATCGGTATATGATATTTAGAATAATAGTAATTCTTGCTAAAATTTCAACACAGTCAAATTGTTAATAACGACTATGGCAAGAGCTAAGAAAGTTAAAGAAAAGCTAATGTCCAAGAATCTTTTTGTGAAGCCCTGATTAAAACCTGTGCTTAATCCGACTGCCTTGTAGAAAGCTAAACCCCCAGCCACAACCGCAAACAGTTTCACTGCGCTAAAGAGCATCATGTTTGAACTTACTAGACCAGCGAGCAAAGGATTATTTTCGCTTGCTCCAAAAAAAGCAACGCCAAAAACAGTGGTTAACCAATCCAAAAAACCTACCAATACTAGCGCGAAGAAAAATAACCAGCTCTTTTTTATCATGAAGCTCATCTTTTAGTTGTAGATTATACACTATTACGAACGCACACCTAACCTTATAGAATGATAAAGAATACAACTGTTGTACACATGTGATGGAATTTTAACATCTTTGACTCAAAGATCTGCTGAGATTGACGAATATATTGTACAGTTTGTGTGAATTCGCGTTGCCTTTATGTTCTACACATAAGAGACTAACTTATAGCATCTAAAATCCCTAATATGTCAGGGTAAATCCTTAAGTTAGCAGGAACCCTTTGTGTTTTGTAGCTGATTAACATGAAACCACAACCTCCAAATCCTGAACACAAAAGAATGAAGCGTGAAAAGAAAACAATAGGATATATGGCGGAGATCTATTGCAGAGGTCATCATGAAACCAAAGGTGAATTATGCACCGAATGTCTGCAATTTAGGAATTATGCTTTTATGCGTCTTGATAAATGTCCGTTTCAAGAGAAAAAGAGCACATGTGGCAAATGTTTAATCCATTGCTATAATCCTGAAATGAAATTACAGGTTAGAAAGGTTATGCGTTATTCAGGTCCTCGACTTCTGCTATCCCACCCAAGCTTAGCTTTGCACCATGCTTTGGATTCACGACGAAAGCCTCCGCACTTAGAAAAGGCGGCGTAGTTTGAGGGTTACTATTGAAAGTATTCGTTATTTATGACTCAAAATATGGAAATACCAAAACTGTTGCAGAGAACATTTTGGAAGGCTTAAAGCAAGTTGAAGGAATTGAAGCTGCATTTAGCTATGCTAAAGAAGTTGACTTTCAAAGTTTAGTCTGCTACAATGCTTTGATAATAGGTGCGCCAAATCATATGGGTAGACCTTCTTGGACCATGAAGAATTTTATCGACACGTTGGCTGAACTTGACTTGAAAGCCAAAAATGTAGCTGTCTTTGGTACTTATTCTGGTCGAAAAAGACCTGTTGATAGAGCAGTGAAAAAACTGGAAATAATCTTAGGAAAAAAGTTGCCTAACCTCAAAATCTTTTCGCCAAGTCTATCAATAAGAGTAAAAGGGGTTACAGGTCCTGTGGCGGAAGGAGAACTGACTAAAAGCAAAGAATTTGGCAACAGAGTAGCAAAACAACTAAGCTCTGATGTCTTGCTTTTGTAGAAATCCCCATTTTGGCAGATTGTATTTTACATACAGACTTTCGACGACTCATCTTCACTAAAATATAGTGCTGCCCTAGCAGGAATAACAAAGAGATTTTGCCCAACCAAATTCGCTATTAAGGCTGGCAAAGCAATAGGCCCCAATACAAGTTCTCCGATTACAATTGCCAATGTTGAATTCTTATGACTACTTGCAACACTCAACGCAATTGCAATAGAACGACCAAACTTCTTACCAGAAAAGTATGCTACAGCAAAAGTGGCGCTAAGAATTAACAAAATAAAAAACAGAAGCAACATAAATTCAACTGGGCTTTCCTCTACAAAAATAGCCCCAGGTGCAACTGCTCCCCAAATAAGAAATAATACAAGTGCCTGCTGGATAGGGGGACTGCGAACAACGATTCTTTGAGTTTTTTGCGAAAGAAGTCTTCTTAAAGCCTGCGCAGCAACTAAAGGCACCACCAAAATGAAAAGCAGATTCGTAAAAATTGCAACCGAGTCAATTTGGGCTATAGTCTGCGTCACAAGCAAAATCGTAATTGGAATAGTAACAAGAGCCAAAATATTTGTCACCATACTTATGATGAGAGCTAAAGGTGTATGACCACGAAAAACATCACACCAAAAAACAGAGGAAATTGCAGCAGGTGCACTGAATGCAATCACTAACGCGGCATACTCCACTGGCTTGAAAAAAGGTATCCCAACAACTGAAAATATTGGAGGCACCAAAAAGACCAAACATAGGGCAAGAAGAATAATCTTATAGTTTCTTAATGAGTTTACAAATTCTCTTGGCTTAATATTGAGTGCAACAAAAAACATAATTAACGCAAGAAATATCGAAGTGTAGGGATGCCAGAGTAATCCTATTCCCGGGAGCAGCAACCCTAAACTTACAGCAATTAGAGCTAGAATTATAGAAGAGAATTTTCTGATGAAGTTTTTGTAATCCAATTTTTATTGCCAGCTAAATAGGCCTTTTTTTACCTTAAAAAAGTAAGTGAGTCTATTATACTGAGTCCCATAGATCAGCAGCGTGTTTATCTATCTTTGATTGCTGAAAACGCTTAATGTTAGAGTATGCTTCATGTGCTTGTTTGCAAAGTTCATCGTATCTTTTCATTAAAGCTTTCATATCCGACGACCAATCCAAGCTATCTGGATAATAAGGCACTGGATTAGATGGGTATGGACTAACATTTTTGTTATTCCAAACCGAAACTTCGTCATCATAACTTCCTGCCTTAGTAGCAACATTGTAACCATATTCTTCTAAAAGAACCCCTAATTTTCCCAATCCTTTTCGAATTGGATGATCAATTATCTCAGGACACTTACTTCCATATTGCGAATAAGCAGAAACAAAATTATCTCCTTCATTTTGTGATAAATGCCACCATAAAGAATCAGCAGACAGAAACTCATTAACATATTTCTCCGCATTGTCAGTAAGATCTTTTAGCTTTACTTTTAATTGAGCTAACTTGTCTTTACCCAAACTTATAGTATTTTGAGAATCACTAATTACATAATGTCTTGCAGCTGAATTGCACCAATTGGCAAAAAAAACACCTGTAGCCTTTATGAAAAGCTGACGAACTGTTTGCATTTCTATTTTGTATTTCGCTAATTTTTCTTGTTCATTAGATATTGCTACGTCAATGTTATCGATCGTTTTTCAAAGCCTCTTTAAGATTTAAATTAAAAAGAAGAAATTAGTAGTCTAAGATTTTGACTACTGCATCATTTTCAACTTCGTGTGCTAATGGAATGCCTGTAACTTTGGTAGCTATCTCACTGAGACTCATCAAATCTCCTCGCGTAAGCAAATCAAGCTTCCATTTTCTATTGCCCGCCATTAATTGTTTCAATCCAACGCCAACTCTGTCCGTTAAGTATGTATAAACGCCAACGCTTTCCAACGGAATTTCATCAAAGTCTTTACCATATTTCGCTTTCAGTTCTGGAGTTGCAATGAAGAATTTTTCTGGAGTTGCACCGAATTTGTCTACGAAGCTCTTGGGTAATTTACCTTCTTGAGCTAATTGTTTGAAGTAGTTTGCTTTCATAGCTGCGGTGATAGGCGAACGACCCATCAAGACTGCTTTGACAAGTGGCCCTTGACCCAAGTTACTCAACGCGATAGTTTTGAATATTGATGTTTCTTCGATGAATCCGCCTGCCATTACAAGGTCTGGAACATGTTTGCCTTTTTTCTTCAGAATTTGGGCACACTGCAAAACTAACGCTTGTAAGTACAGTGTTGGGATGCTCATTTCATCCATCATTGGCACTGGACTCATGCCTGTTCCGCCACCTGCACCGTCAAAGCTCAATGCATCAATCTTGGCTTCTGAAGCAAATTTCATTGTGTACGCTACTGCTGAAGGTCGATATGCACCTGTTTTTAGGAAAACTCTCTTTGCTCCTTGTTCACGTAGCCATTCAATGTCTTCAATAAACGATTTCTCTTTAGGTATTCCGACTCTGCTGTGCCGCTCAAAGGTTTGGAACACTCCAGCCTTGAATGCTTCCTGAACGACCAAATCTTCTGGATCAGGAATAACGATGTAACCTCGTTTCTTTAGCAAAATTGCTTTCTCTATACTTTTAAGTCGTACTTCGCCGCCAATGGCCTTTGCTCCTTGCCCCCATTTGCGCTCGATAATGTTTACTTCTAATTTAGAAAGTGCGTAAGCATCTATGCCTAATCTTTGATCTTCAACGTTTGTTTGGATGATGACATCGCCATATTTTTTGTCCCAGAACTTTCTGAAAGAATCCACTCTTCGTTTCAATTCTGGCGAATGTGTAACTTTTCCATTTGTCAATTCAGCTTGAATATCCATGCCTAGCAATGTTTTCACCGATAGTTACAGATACGCCTGATAGAGCTGCACCGATCGCTAGAGCATCCCAATTAACACGTGCAACTTCTGTTGATCCAAAAGCACCTGTTAATATTGGAAGTTTGAGAGGCATTCCGCCTACAATTGTTTCCAAGTTTGCGTTTGGAAAAATGGCTGCTTCTGAGGTCTCCGCGATTCCTTGTGCATCAAATAATCCTGCTTGGATGCTAAAGTGTGACCAATCTAGACCAAAGTTTTTGAGTGCTCCTGCAGTGCTGGTTCCGAACTGTGCTGGCTCTGGATAAAGTGCTTCTCTCCCTCTGAATGCTGAGAGGCTAATTTCGCATAAAATAGGACAATCATGGATGCATATTGGACACATGCCGCTGATTGTGCTTGTGTCTTTCACTCGGGTGTTTGTTCCAACGGTTGATTTTCCGTTTAGATATGAACCATTTTTATGTACTCTTTCGCTCAATGTTCATCCTCCAAATTACATATTCCCTAAATTAAAAAAATTGATATGTATTCGTTCAATATTTAACGTTATCTAACAGATTTGTGCTAGAAAAAGTGACGATTACATGGATTAATTGAAAATACGTCCAAAATTAACTCTCGTTAAAAACAAATGTTAGCGCAAGCTAAAAGAGCCTTAGAAGATACTTAACAATTTGAATTTTCTCACCTTTACATCTTAAAAAAAATTAAATGGCAAGCAGATTAAGCAATAAACTATTTTTATGGAAAAAGTCTATATGGGTTTCTTATTTTGAAACCAAAAAAAGCCCTACTTCACCAAATAGATTGGGCAAAAAATTAACTTTCCGATTTTTTGAAATAAACGCTGAACTCTCAATAGTTATGAAGTTTTTATTACAGTATTCCTTGAAGTCTGCGATGCTTAAAAAGTGCAAGTTAGGGGTATCGTACCATTGATAGGGCAATGAAGCGCTTACTGGAACTTTTCCTCGGAAAAAGATTTGGAAACGATCAGAAATGTAGCAGAAGTTAGGGAAACCAATTATGACTTTTTTGCCAACTCGCAAAGCTTCTTTTATTGCAAAATCCGGTTTCTTGACCTGCTGCAACGTTTGATTTAATATTACATAATCAAAGCTTTTTTCCGCGTAATCCGTCAAACCTGTATCGATGTCTTGCTGAAATACGCTAAGACCTGCTGCGACACAATTGCCAGATGGCTTGTTCGCTAAACTCTACTCCTTGGGCATGTACTTGCTTATTTCTCATTAGCAAAGAAAGGAGTTCGCCGTCGCCGCAGCCTAAATCTAAAACAGATGCTCCGCTATTAATCCAGCTTGAAATAACCATTTGTTCTATTTCACGGGTTTGTTTTGTCATGTTTGTGCGCATCTACTTTTGCAGTTTCTACCGATTTCAAGAAGTTTCCGATAAGTTGAGTTTCCTGTTCAGTCTCCAGAAGAAAAGAATCATGTCCATAAGGACTATTTAATTCGCAGTAACAAGCATCTACACCTGCCAACTTGCATGCTTTTACAATTTCTTGACTTTGATAGGATGGGTAGAGCCAGTCAGATTTGAAAGCTAATACGAGTACCTTTGCCTTTAGACCTTTGAAGACGATGCCTAAGGGGTGACCGTTGAGGAGGTTAAAGTTGTCTATGGCTTTTGTGATGTAGAGGTAGCTGTTGGCGTCGAAGCGTTTGACAAAGTTATCGCCTCTGTAGCGAAGGTAGCCTTCAACTTCGAAGTCCGCACTGAACTTGAAGGGTTCTTTATCTGCTCGGGTTTTTCTGCCGAACTTCTCAGTCATTGAAGTGTCACTCATGTAGGTTATATGTCCTATCATTCTTGCTATAGCTAAACCCTTTGAGGGAGGAGCTGAATTATAGTAATCGCCGTTTTTCCAGTCTGGGTCTGACATTACCGCTTGACGACCAACTTCGTTGAATGCTATTTGCTGCGGGGTATGTTTAATTGCAGTTGCTATGGGAATCGCCGACCGTATCTTTCTTGGATATGAAACCATCCATTGTAAAACTTGCATACCGCCCATTGAGCCGCCGACGACTGATAGGAGCTTCTCAATGCCTAAATGGTCGATGAGATGTTTTTGTGCTTCAACCATATCGCTGATGCTGACTAAAGGGAAACTTAATCCGTAGGGTTTTCCAGTTTTCGGATTGGTTGAAGATGGACCAGTAGAACCCTTGCAGCCACCTATAACGTTGCTACATATAACAAAGTACTTGTCCGTGTCAATGCCCTTGCCTTGACCGATAAGGTTGTTCCACCAGCCACTGGATCCAGCAGCATGAGCGTCGCCGCTGAGTGCATGAAGAACCAAAATCGCATTTGATTTTTGCGCATTAAGAATGCCCCATGTTTCATAGGCAAGTGTTATTGGACCAAGCTTTTCGCTTGATTCCAAAATGAGCTCGGCTGGTGAATACGCGAAACTGAGTGTTTTGGTTTCTGTTCTTTCTTCTTTGTTATCAGACATGAACTTTTGTGCCTCCAAAAAATGAAGGATTTGCAGTTATAACATTGCAATCGATCTAAGGTTTCGCTGAAACATTAAGCGCTTGGTCTAAGTCTTCAATTATATCCTCGATGTCTTCTATACCTATTGACAATCTTATGTAGTCTTCAGTTACTCCAGTAGCCGCTTGTTCTTCTGGAGTTAGCTGCTGGTGAGTAGTTGAGGCGGGGTGAACAATTAGGCTCTTTGCATCGCCGATGTTTACTAAGTGTGAAAGCAGTTTTACTGATTCTATAAGTTTGCGTCCTGAGGCTTTTCCACCTTTAATTCCAAACCCTACGAGACCGCCGTAGTTACCCTTTAGATATTTAGAGGCGATTTTATGGTTAGGATTGTCAGTTAAGCCTGGATAGATGACCCAGCTTACAAGCGGATGCTGCTTAAGATGCTGTGCGACCTTTAAGGCGTTTTCAGAGTGTTTGCGTTGTCTTAGAGGCAGTGTTTCTAGTCCTTGCAGGAATAGCCAAGAGTTGAATGGGCTTATTGCAGGACCTATGTCTCTTAGCAATTGGACGCGTACCTTAAAGATGAATGCGACATTTCCGAGTCCGGGAAAGTTGCTGAAAGCATCCCAGTATTTTAGACCATGGTAGCTTGGATCTGGTTCAGTGAATTCTGAGAATTTGCCATTGTTCCAGTTGAATGTGCCACCATCAATAATTACTCCGCCTATGCTGGTGCCGTGGCCTCCGATGTATTTGGTTGCTGAGGCAACAACTATGTCTGCACCATATTCAATTGGTCTAACTAGTCCGACACCGATGGTGTTGTCAACTATAAGCGGTATTCCTGCGTCGTGTGCTATTTTGGCGAGGGCTTCAAAGTCGGGCACGTCAAGTTTTGGGTTGCCAATTGTTTCTGCATATATAGCTCTAGTTTTGGGGGTTATGGCTTTCTTGAATTCTTCCGGTTTTTGTGAGTTAACGAATTTTACTGTTCGGCCAAGTTTTGGGAACGTGTAGTGGAATAGTTGGTAAGTTCCGCCATAGAGGTTGTTTGCAGCTACTATTTCGTCGCCTACTTGTGTTATTGCAAGTATCGCTAAAGTTTCAGCTGCTTGCCCCGACGCGACCGCTAATGCGCCTGTGCCACCTTCTATAGCGGCTATGCGTCTTTCAAAGACATCCGTTGTTGGATTCATTAAACGGGTGTAAATGTTCCCTAATTCCTTCAGGGCGAAAAGATTCGCCGCATGATCCGTATTTTTGAAAACGTATGAAGTCGTCTGGTAGATCGGAACAGCCCTTGATCCAGTGGTTGGATCAGGTGTTTCTTGACCTGAGTGGACGGCTACTGTGTCTAATCTTTTTTTTGTCAAATTTTTTAATGCTCCTTCTGGTTTTGTTTATTGAAATAAAACATCTGATAACGTCGTTATAACCATTTTTGCAAAAAATATTCCAAAAAGAATATTAGCTTTCCAAACCAACTACACAATAATGTTCCCAACATTGCAAGAAATAGGCAAACGTCGCAGACAATTAGGCTTAAAACAAACTGATCTAGCTAAAGCGGCAGGCGTAAGCCAATCCCTAATCGCCAAACTCGAAGCAGGAACCATCGACTCATCCTACACAAAAGTAAAAACAATTTTCGACGTACTCGAACGCTTAGAATTCAAAACAAAGGTTCAAGCAGAAAAAATTCTCCACACGGACGTCCTTAGCATTCAGAAAGACCAACCGATCTCAGAAGTAGTAAAAATAATGAAAGATCACAGTTATTCACAATTACCTGTTTTTAATGGAAAACAATCTGTAGGCAGTATATCAGAGAAGGCTATTCTTCGCCAAATCCTTTCAGGAAAAGACTTAGAACAAATCTCCAATCTGCCTACCGAAGACATAATGGAAGAAGCGTTTCCGCAGATAAACGAGGATGCGCCCTTATCGTTGATTACAAGTCTTCTACAAACTTACTCGGCTGTTTTAGTATCCAAAAAAGGCGTTGTGATTGGCATCATTACGAAGGCAGACTTGCTTCGAATGCTCTAATTCCTTTGCCTTTCCCAGGCTAAACCCCGCCATCCTCGTCACATATTTTAAACTCTTCTTTAATAACTGAAATGCTTACAACTAAATCATTTTACAAACGGATTTCCTTGGTCGGCGAAGTAGTTGAATCTTTGAATTTTGAACCTTATTTTTAAAATCTATTTAAATTTCTTAGTTCCCAAGAAATATGTGTTCAAATATAATAATCAGGGTTTAAGACACCAGTTTTCACGGAATCTTTTGTACAAAAAGTTACGCACAACCTACAGAAATCAAAAGTAACATCTTTGGCCGCAATTTCTTTATTCACCAGTTTCTGGGCAGTTTCAGCTGCCATAATTTGGATTTGAGGCAGAAACTTCTCAACGTGCTCGATGCCTTTGTAAGCGCGTTTTGAACTAAGATATTGACTAACAGCGGCTTGAGTGGTACCCAGCATTTTAGCCGCTTCCGTCTGGGAAAAATGGTATTTTTGCACAAGTTCTTTAGCAAGCATAGACCTGAAGAGTGGAAGAACGTATTTGCCGATTATTTCGCATTGAGGATCCAATTTGAACGCCTTATCTATAACATGCTTATACTAATAAAAACTTAACCATCATAAGCCTCTCTTGACTTTTGTCAAGTTCGCTCATTAAATATATTATCATCGGAACGATATTAAAAATAAGCTTATTTTACCTAAACCGTACTCAAAATTCACTGTTATTTTTTGAGTTAATTATAAAATGTCATCAATAAGAATTAATTATTATGTCTATGCTATAGTCACTTTTGACTTAACCAAAAGGCTTGAGATAGCTTTTCTTACTTGAAATACGTGATTAAATAGAAATTAATGTTCTATAACCCCGACAACTTTCATTCCCTCTAAGATTTCACTACCGTGAGGTGCAATCTCCATCGAATCAGTTAGATCCTGCCCTGCTGTATGCCCTAAGTGATCACCGTCAGCCCATTCTATGGAATCAGTAACATCGTAAACTTTGCCCGAGTAGGCAATGTATGCGGGTTTACCGCTTTTTCCATCAAACTGGCTAAGCTCGTTCAAGTTAAATTTTTTGAGTTCTTCCAATTATTGCACTTCCTTATGTTCCATAATGATTGATTCCAAATATCTCTTTTCTTTTATGTTATACCAGTTGTTATTCGTTTTCTTGATCTTCTTTGATAGCTAAAATTTTTTAGAATACATTTAAAATACAAATCGTTAAAATGAAAATTAAGTAATTATACACAAATGCATTAAATAATCCATTGCGAGAAATTGTTGAAACCAGAATATTAATCTGTTCAGTCTTATAGAACAGAAAATTTAATTTATCGAATGTTGCTCTTAAACATGCAGTTGATATACCAATTTTACAATATTAAATCGAGTTGAATTATTTGGAAAACAAAGAGACTTCAAAGGTAATCAGTGATTCTAAAATACGGGTTCTAAAAAATGGTCCTTACTTGGTTTCTGGAAGCGTTCCTTTAAGAAAAATGATTATACAATGCGACGGTCAAGGTATTCCTGTTGAATGGTTAATTGGTCAAAAATTGAAAAATTCAGGAACTTATTCCTTATGTCGATGTGGGCAATCCAATAGCAGACCTTTCTGCGATGGAACTCATGTGAAGGTTAATTTTGATGGAACGGAAGTAAGCGATAATGATCCATTTGATAAAATGGCAAAAACGATTGATGGCCCAAAATTAGAGTTGAAAGACGCTGAAATCCTATGTGCTTCTGCGCGTTTTTGTCATCGCGGAGGAGACATTTGGCCTCAAATTCCAAAATCAGATGACGTCGCACTAAAGCAAAACGCCATTCGTAATTCTGGTGACTGCCCTTCAGGGAGATTAGTGGTGATAGATAAAGAGAATGGCAAAACAATTGAGCCAGATCTTGAGAAATCCGTGGGTTTTATTGAAGACCCAGGAAAAGGAGTTGATGGACCAATTTGGGTTCGTGGCGGAATACCAGTCTATTCTACGGATGGGATGCTCTATGAGGTTAGGAATCGCATGACGTTGTGTCGATGCGGAAAATCAACTAACAAACCGTTTTGTGACAGCAGCCATTACCCAGAAGAAGATAGAGAGGTGATTAAGAATGAGCAAAAATGAAAAAGGTAAAACCAAACAAGTGAAAAGTGATATTGAAAAAGTCTTTAAGGCTAAAGAAAAAGCGTTTGTTCTATTCTATGCAACATGGTGTCCTTACTCGCAGCGTTTCCTACCTATTTTTGAAGATTATGCTAAAAACAACCCGCAAGAATGTATAAGTGTAATTATCGATGATAAGCCTGATTTATGCGAAAAATACGAGATAGAATACTACCCCACAGTTCTGCTTTTCAAAAATGGCGATGTGGAAAAGAGACTTGATGCGACGCCAGGATTAGGACTGACCAAAAAACAGCTTCTTGATCTTACAAGTAAAACTTGATTCCATATTTCTATCGATATTTCTTATTTTGTGGTATGATTAAAGATCAATTTTTTTTTGTTTTTTCATTAAGTTTTAGTTTCTTCTGGCAGAGATGTCTTGCTATAAATAATGTTGCTAATTGAGTTTTTGTCATTCTTTAAATCATAATTTTCGCATGCTACTATTTTGTTACTTGTCTCCAGTCCTTGTTTTAATTTGCATACGTGAAGCATCTTAAAACACAATAATCTCAATTTTCCTTCAGACCGAAACCAAACGTTGTATTTTCCCTGTTCCTCTTTACTAATAGCGACGATTTGTGATTGAAGATCGCCTGTCTTTTGTAGGTACTCCTTAATCGTACCGTTGTGGGGCACAAGTATTTTGAGTTTCAATTTGTCATGTTTGCATTCCCAGCAAATATTGGAATTATTCATGATTGATTTCTCAATTTCATGTTTAGCCCGATACCATAAATAACATTTTTTGAGAACACTTGTTTGCCCAATTGTTAAGTGCCGTTAACAAAAATTGTTTCTCTTGTGAACTATGCTTTGCAAAATCCAATTTTTGAATTGACAAACAATTGACAGTATGTTCAATAAAGCCAATCATTGTTTGGGTAAAATTTGTTGGTATTCAGCGTTAACCACTCCATGCTTCTTATTCCAATCCACAGTGATTAAATCTGACCTTATTAGGTATTGTAGATTTCTGACTTATAGTTTAAGTTGTAAACGTTTTGCGTTTTTTTTCCAAAAGATTGAAGCCTTAAACTTACAAGAGAAAATAATGGTCTTTATGGGGTTTCTCAAAAATGGAGCAAAATTGAAGAAAAAGTGAGTTTGCTTAAGTTTATTTCCATTTGGTGAGGATTTCTTCTCTTTGGAAAGTTGCTTTGCTTAAGTAAAATAACCCGATATCCGCGATAGCTAACGCAACCGAAATACCAATCGCAAGTAATGTTGAGACTTGAGCACTTGTTGAAGCAAAAATCACAACAAAAATCAGAGGTAATACAACTAATCCTCCCAATTGCTGTGCAGCGCGTATGTCGTTTACTTTTGAAGATACAATAATGTTGGCTTCTACACTCATTATACATGCTAATGGCGCGATTGCTCCGATAACTAAAAGCCAATATGGATTAGGAATTAAAAAGGTGTGGACCCGAGGAGTGGTTATCGACCAAATATCCGTTATTATTCCTGATATGGCTGCGCCTATGTAAGTCACAGCCATGCAAGGAATGAAGGCGGCTAAGCTTTTGCCAAGCAATAATTCTCCATCAGTAGTTGGAGTTGCAAGTAAGGGTTCAAGGCTTTTCTCGATTTTTTCTCCAACAAAACTATAGGAAGCAATGATAGAAGGAAGAATTGCCGGAATGAGAACAAAGTACATTGTTGATAAGCTAATAATTTGATTTACTGCAGCCGATATCTGTGCATCGGTTAATGTTGCCGAGCTAATTTCCGTGTTTAAAGCAAAAATGAAAATTACCGGTAAAACTACACCCATAAGAATCGGCATTGCAATTAGTGAGTAGAGCACGTATTTGTTTTTCTTAAATACACTAAGGTCTTTTTTGGTGACAATCCATGATTTCCAAAGTCTCATTAAGTAGGAGCCTCCCGAATAAGTTTCAAGTAAACATCCTCAAGCGTAGAGCGTAACTCAGTAACATATTGGATGGAGCCACCTGCCCCAACAATTGCCTTTACAACCTCAGGGTTATCTTTTTCAGGATCATCAATATCAAGAATTAGTCTATTATCGCTGACACGTACATTCTTAACTGCATCCAATTTTTCCACAGAAGTCTTAATTGCACTTGTGACACTTTGCAAATGAACTATCGTTTTTCGATTGTAGAGACTACGCTCCAAGTTTTTGGGCGAATCAACCGCAATCAACTTCGTTTTTAGAATGGCAATTCGATCACAAAGCCTTTCTGCCTCATCTAAATTGTGAGTATTGAGAAAAATTGTCCGCTTTTCTTTTTTAAGCTCTAAAATGAAATCTCTCACTGTTTTTGAAGCTTCAGGATCAAGGTTTGCGGTAGGCTCATCCAAAAACAATACAGATGGATCATGAATCAGGGATCGAGCAATTGCAATTTTTTGTTTGGTGCCTTTACTAAAAGTTCCTACCGCATCTTCCCTTCGCCCCCAAATACCCAGCAAAGTAAGAAGACGTTCAATGTTTTCCCTTCGCTTGTTTTCAGGAACTTCATATAGTTGCCCATAAAAATCAAGATTCTGATACGCACTTAAACTATCATATAACCCAACATTCTCGGGCAGGAACCCTACCATTTGCCTTATTTTTAAACAGTTTGCTTCGGTGTCGACACTATAATTGCCTATTCGGGCTTCGCCGCTGGTTTTGCCTATTAGACAGCAAAGCATACGTACAGTAGTGGTTTTTCCTGCTCCGTTTGGCCCAAGAAAACCAAAAACTTCACCCTCTTCGACGTGCAAAGTAACGTTGTCAACGGCTGTCAAGTTGCCGAATTTTCGAGTAAGATTTTGGAGGTCAATCATGTTCAAAGCTATCCAGAGATTTGAATTTAGGGTCTTTCGTATTTAGATTCTTCTATGCGTTTGTTTTCTTTTTCTTCCTCAGTCAGCTCTAAAGATTCAACCTGTGTCTGCTTTGCTTCAGAAGGCCAAGTTACTGGATCTTTTACCGATGAGTAAACGTTTAGCCAACTTCTTTTTCCGCAAGCGGGACATTTCACATAGTGCAATGGACCAATATGGGGCGCTAAAGCTATTCCTCCAAGTCCTTGTTCAAAGACATTGCAACATTTCTTACATTTTACTCTAGTCATTCTTATCGAACTTTGAATTGTCACGTGAAGATTAAAAAGTTTGTGAAGATAGTTTATTTTTTTGTTTGAATACACATTGAAAAGTACTAATGTAAATATCTAAATTAGATTTCAAATACAAGAATTGATATACTGGCATCTTTTAGAATCACAATGAAAACTTTTGGCCAGAAATCTGTTTCTCAGGCACAAATTGCTGCATCGTTTTCATTTGGAAAGCTCAAATTCTTCTAAAAAGCAAGGTAAACATTAGTTAATCTTTTTTAGAAACACCTGATTGATTTGGGTTATGACTACTGCTATGTTTTGGAGCAGGAAAACGCTTCCAAATGGTTTGACTGTGCTACTATTTCCTCGTCAATCCGCTAACACCACGCAGCTTTCCATAGCTATTGAGTACGGGTCGAATCAAGAACCCAATGAAATAGCGGGAGTCGCCCATTTCCTTGAGCATATGCTCGCAGGAGGATCTCAAAAAAGAATAGAGCTATCTCGAAGCATCGAGAACTCAGGTGGAATTTTAGATTTCTATACTGATCATGAACATATGATGAGTATGTTGGATGTTTTGCCGGGAAAATTGGCAGAAGCGACTTTTATTATTTCAGAGTTGCTTTTTAGCTCGGATTTTGAGTTTGAAAAATTTTGTCAAGAACGAAAAATCATTCTCAACGAATTAGCTGAAGCTTTAGATGATCCTACAGAGAGAATTGAAGAATTAATTATGAAAAGTTTATTCAAACACCATCCTGTGAATCGTCCTGTCGGTGGCTTTCCAAAAAAGGTTAAACGATTAACTTTAGAGCAAATGATTACTGAGCACCAAATAAACTATGTCCCCCATAACATGATATTGATTTTGACGGGTAATTTCTCGAAAGAAGATGAAGAGTTGGTTATTAAGAACTTCGAAGACAGAAGTTATAACAAACCGTTGCCAAGAAAGGTATTTCCTGCAGAAACTGCCAAGCCTGTGCCGTTGGTTATTGAAGAAAAGTCTGGAATAGCTCAAACATATCTGAGCATTGGAGCCCGAACGATTTGTTCAAGTCACCATGATGCACCTACTTTAGACTTGATGAGTGCCTTGCTCAGCGGTGGAACGAGTTCACGACTATTTATTGAACTACGTGAAAAACACGCATTAACCTATGACGTGAACTCAGATCATAACAAGGGCATTGATTTCGGATATTTCAGAATCAACTGCGCAGTGAAAAATAAAAACTTGGCAAAAGCTAAACACGTAATTCTTAAAGAATTGACGAAATTAAGGACAGAAAAAGTACCCTCCGATGAACTTGAAAAAACTAAGAATTTAATCGTAGGAGCTAGTCTTAGAGGAATGGATGATCCACAGGATTGCTCAGAGATTCTTGCCTATATGGAAATGCAGTATAAGAGTGAAAATGCATTGGTTGACCATGTTGAAAAAGTTAAAGCTGTTTCAAGTGAGAACATTTTGGAAGCTGCAAATACATACCTTCAAGAAGATTGGTTAGCAACAGTCATTCTAAAACCAAAAGAAAGAACTCAGAAAAAGTATTGAGGGTTTCAAGACTGCCACAATGAATTAATGTTTTTTGGGGTAAATACCAAAATGTACTTTAAAAAAAATATTTTGTGGAAGTAATCATGAGGGTATATGGCACTTTCTGATTCACCATAATACTATTGCAGAATAATTTGAAATTTTGTTGTTACCATTTGAGACAACAACTTCCTATATAGTATCAACGAATCTATTAGCCAAGTTGATCATGATTACTTCCCATAAGGTTAATTGTCCAAAATGTGGAAAGGAATTGTCTAAACCAGACAAAAAATTAGAGAATACTATATTTTTCGTTGCACATTTTACATGTGATTGTTGTGGCACAACCGTCAAATACGCTTCGGAATATTAGTTTTTTAACAGATTTATTCAATAATTAAGTTATTATTTTTTGGACGAATAACAGGAGGAATAATAGTCAATCCTGTGCTGTCGTTTAGTAGTGTATTTCCATGACAATTTTATTAGGGAAGGTTTAAGTGCAACATTCATGATTATTTTGCCAAAGGTGTAAATTATGCCAACTCACGGATCACTTTCGAAAGCTGGAAAAGTAAGGTCTCAGACGCCAAAAATCACGGCACAAGAGAAAACTGCTCCAAGCCCAAAAACTAGAAACAAACGCAACTACGAAAAACGTGTTATTCTACAAAGAAAAGCAGGCCAAAATTGGGTCTAAGCTAAACGTTTTTTCAACATATTAATTCTTATTTTAATTTTAGTGCAGTTTATTTATCCGTAAAGTAAACCTTACTTCTGGTACTTTCCACTTGAAAAATCAAGTTGCACTAAGAGAAATAATTACAACGTTACTATCTATGCAATCCCCCACTCACGAGGATGCTAACCGATTAAAAATCAAAGTAGCGGCAAAGTACCATTTAGAAGCTGTGCCAGCTAACGCCGATTTAATAAGCGAACTAACGACGCTTGAAGCTAAAAAGCTCTTGCCGATTTTGCGAAGGAAAAATACGCGTACAATCTCAGGCGTCTCAGTAATCGCTATCATGACTAAACCTTATCCTTGCCCGCAGCCTGAACCCTGCGCATACTGCCCAGGAGGACCTACTCAAGGCAGCCCCCAAAGCTACACAGGCTACGAACCTGCGGCGCTTCGTGGAACTCAAAACAGTTTTGATCCTTATGAACAAGTAAAAAGCCGAATCAGACAACTAACTGCGATAGGTCATAAAGTGGACAAAGTCGAGTTAATTGTAATGGGCGGAACCTTCCCGGCTACACCCATAGATTACCAGAAATGGTTTATTCAACGCAGTCTGGATGCATTAACATGCAAGACTTCCCTGAACTTGGAAGAGGCAAAATCTAACGCGGAAGTAAGCAAAACCCGCAACGTTGGCATCACGGTTGAAACGCGTCCTGATTGGGCAAAACAACCTCACATAGATGCCATGCTTGACATGGGTGTCACACGAATCGAGCTTGGCGTGCAAAATCCAGACGACGAAATTTACCGTAAAGTAGGCAGAACCCACACTGTTGCAGATGTAGCAGAAGCAACTCGAATTGCCAAGGACGCTGGGTTAAAAATAGTTTATCACATGATGCCAGGAATGCCTGGTTCCAACCATCAAAAAGACAAAGAAGCCTTCAAACGCATTTTCAACGATGCAAACTTCAAACCAGACATGTTAAAAATTTATCCATGCTTAACAATAGCAGGCACTAAAACCTATGAATGGTACCAAAACGGCACGTACGAACCTTATACAACCGAAGAAGCAGCAAACCTGATAGCTGAAATCAAAAAAACTATTCCGCCCTGGATAAGGTTGATGCGTGTGCAACGGGATATTCCAGCGAGACTCATCTTGGCAGGTGTTAAAAAGAGTGATTTGCGAGAACTTGTGCAATCTAAACTCAAAGAGCAAGGCAGTCCAATGCCAATGTATTCGCTGCCGCGAAGTGGGACATCGATTAGCAGTTAATCATGTGAAGCCTGATTTAGAAAAAGTCAAAATCTTAACTCAACGTTACGAAGCCTCGGAAGGACAGGAATTTTTCATCTCAGTCGAAGACCCAGAAAACAAGGTTTTGTTAGGATATTTGCGTATGCGTGTTCCTTCTGCAAGAGCGCATAGACCTGAAATAACATCAGTGCCATCGGCAATTATTCGTGAACTCCACGTTTACGGACAACTTGTACCAGTTGGAAAACACACAGTAGGTGCAACACAGCATAAAGGCTATGGACAAATTCTCTTAAAAGAAGCAGAACGCTTAGCAGGTGAGGAGTTGGGGTTGAAAAAGCTTTTAGTTATCAGTGCGTTAGGAACAAGAAGGTATTACATGCGTTTCGGGTATGAACGTGATGGAGTTTACGTTTCAAAGAAACTGGTGAACTATGTATGAGCCAAATTGAAGATTCGGGTTACAAAGGCAATGCATTGGAATTGCTAAAACAAGCTGACTGCGACATAGGCGATATCCTTAGAGTTACGAGCCGAGGAAAAATATACGAGGGAATCTTGATTCCTCGCTCAGGCGAAGGAACTGCAATCATAATAAAAATGAAGAGCGGCTACAACATCGGCATCCAAGCCACCGCAGACGTGAAAGTTGAGAAAATCGGGAAAGGCACCAAACCTTCCTTTGCTTCACCACCAATCCCCAAACAAAACCCAGCCTTGCCTCACGTCATCATCATGAGTACGGGTGGAACAATCGCCAGTCGAGTAGACTACCGCACAGGAGCCGTACGCTCAGCGATTTCAGCTAGCGACCTGTACGGTGTGGTTCCAGAACTCGCCGACGTTGCCCGAGTTGACACTGAGATAGTTTTCAGCCTTTACAGCGAAAACATAACCCAAAAACACTGGACAGAACTCGCAGAAACCGTTGCCAAACGCATCGAAGCAAGGGGTAGATGGCATAGTAATCGCTCATGGCACGGACACAATGGCTTACACTTCTGCCGCGCTAAGCTTTGCATTGCAAAATTTGCCTGTTCCAGTTATTCTTGTTGGAGCCCAGCGTTCGTCTGACCGACCCAGCAGCGACGCAGCAACAAACCTCATAGGCGCAGTCAAAGCCGCTGGAGAAGCACCCTTCGCTGAAGTTGGTTTAGCCATGCATGAAACCGTCTCCGACACCGCAATCACAGTTCACAGAGGCACAAAGGTGCGCAAGTGCCACACAAGCCGCAGAGACACATTCAAATCCATTAATGGCTTCCCGATCGCCAAAGTCAAAGACCTACAAGTTACTATGCAAGCCGACCAGTACCAACGCCGAGACCCCAAGTAAAAAACTGGTTCTCAAACCTAACTTCAGTGAAAAAGTGGCATTAGTAAAGTTCTATCCTGGACTTGACCCGTCAATCATCGACTTTTATGTTGAAAAAGGTATGAAAGGAATTCTGCTAGAAGGTTCAGGTTTAGGTCACGTTAGCAAATTCTGTTTTGACGCCATCAAAAATGCTGTTGACAAGGGAGTGGTAGTAGCATTATCTTCCCAGTGCATCTGGGGACGCGTAAACATGAACGTCTATGACACTGGGCGTGACCTCTTATCGTTTGGCGTTGTGCCGCTCGATGACATGTTCCCAGAAACAGGGCTTGTCAAACTCATGTGGGCACTCGGACAAACCAGCGACGTTGAAGAGGCAAAGAACCTACTAAAAACCAACATTGCAGGCGAATTCTCACCGAGAACTCTTCCTCAAGACAAAATCATCGAAGGAGCACAATAAAATGACAATCGATTACGCTAAAGTAGGCTTAAAAGTCGGCTTAGAAATCCACCAACAACTAAATGTCAACTCCAAACTCTTTTGCAGTTGCCCGCCTGAACTCTTCAAAGAAGAACCCGAAATCACATTTCTTGCGTAGACTCCGACCTACCCAGAGTGAACTGGGACAAATCGACCCAGCAGCATTCTTCGAATTCCAGAAAGGTGTAAAAATCCTCTACGAAGCCAACAAAGCAAGCTCATGCCTCGTCGAGATGGATGAGGAGCCGCCCCACCCTATCAACTTGGACGCGGTTGAAGTGGTTTTGACTGCTTCTTTGATGATGAACATGCAACCGGTGGATGAAGTACATGTTATGCGCAAAACCGTTATAGATGGCTCAAATACCACTGGATTTCAGCGAACCTGCATCATAGCGTTTGGACGGTTGGATAAAAGTCGGCGAAAAAATCATTCCGATGCAGGCATCAAGCTTAGAAGAGGATGCCGCTCGCAAAACAGGAACACAAGATGAAGGAAAAACCATCCGTTACCGCATTGATCGCTTGGGAATTCCACTCATCGAAGTTGCCACTGCTCCAGTAATCTATTCGCCAATGGAAGCGCAGGAAGTTGCGTTTGCCATTGGGCGGATTCTGCGTGATACTGGTAAGGTTATGCGTGGATTGGGAACGATTCGCCAAGACCTCAACGTCTCCTTACCAAACGGCGCACTAATCGAGATAAAAGGCGTTCAAGAACTCGAATTGATTTCCACAGTTGTTGAGTATGAGGTTCAACGTCAACTTGGCTTAATCAAAATCAAAGAAGAACTCGCCACCCGAGGCATAAAAGCTGAAGATTTAAAACAAGATTTCGTCGATGTTGCAAACGTCTTCAAAGACACCAAATGCAAAGTTATCCGCAAGGCAATAGACAAAAACCAGAAAGCCTTGGCAGTCAAACTTCCAGGGTTTGCTGGGTTGCTTGGGCGTGAATTGATGCCTAATTTCCGCTTAGGCACTGAACTCTCTGACCGTGCTAAGTTCTGGGGTAGAGTCGGAGGAATATTCCACACTGACGAAATGCCCAACTACGGAATCACCATTGAAGAAGTTGAAGCTTTGCGCAAAGCAGTCAATGCAGGTGAAGGTGACGCTGTAGTTTTTGTTGCTGATACAGCAGAAAACGTTTTAGATGCATTAAAAGCGGTAGTAGAGCGTGCTCTGGAGGCAGTGACTCATATTCCAGCGGAAACCCGTACCGCCAAGGATGATGGAACCACAAGGTATATGCGTCCACGTCCTGGCGCAGCAAGAATGTACCCCGAAACCGATATTCCCGCTCAACCCATAACTGCAGAATTAGTAAAAAAGGTTCAATCAAACCTTCCTGAACCAGCTGAAAAGAAACTTATGCGCCTTATCAAGCAATATGGCTTGAATGAGAAACTGGGTAAGCAATTAGTTGACTCAGAATACAACAGTCTATTTGAGATCATCGTAAAAGAGAGCTGCAGTGGCCGCGTCTACAGTGTCAGCGTTCTTAACTGAAACATTAAAAGCCCTAAAACGTGAAGGAATCCAGCTTGACAATGTTTCAGATGATCAAATAAAAAGCATCTTTAAAGCAGTCGGTTCAGGAGAACTCGCCAAAGAGGCCCTTGCTGACGTTTTCAGTTGGCTATCCAAGAACGAAGGCAAAACAGTGCAAAACGCAATTGATGCTTTGGGTCTAAAAATGTTTACTGAAGCAGACTTAACACCAGTCATTGATAGAGTAATCTTAGCTAACAAGGCATCGAGTTGATAAATTGGGCAAGAACGCTTTCGGAATGCTAATGGGTGCTACTATGAAAGAAGTTCGAGGAAAAGCTAATCCTGAATTAGTTGGCAAACTTCTCAAGGAACGACTAAAATAGCCCCATTTACCCCTTAAAAACAGCTCTGAGCCGCAAATCCTAAAAAGCCTTACATCTTTATAGCATGTAAGAGGCTTAAGCCTATGAAACGTATTGAAGCACGCATTAAAACTTCCTTTGGAGAAGTCGTAATTGAAGGCGAAAGCCCACAAGAAATAATGAGTTTGCTTGAAACTATTCCTGAGAATTTTGTTGAGAAACTATCTGATTTTGTTTCTAACAGATTAACTCCTTCTGGTGCTCAATTAAAAGGCATAGTTGAACCAACGACTGAAGGTCCGGTAATAGTTACACGGGAAAAACTTACGCATTATGAGGCTGTTGGATTGATTCTTTATGCTTCAGAAGAAAAGAAGAGTACCGCTGCTCAAGTTACTAAACTTTTAGAATCCAGCGGCATAAATGCTATGGTTCCTGCTCGGTTAAATGAAATGACAAAGCGTGGACAAATATTCAAGCCAGACCCAAATAAACCAGAGTTTAAACTTACAATTCAAGGTGAAAAATGGGTTGAAGAAGAAGTTCTCTCCAGGCTCAGAGGCAAAATGAGTTGAGTGAAGGACCCGAAAAAATATGTGTACAAATAAAATACAAAGACGTGGAAAAACAGTTTTCAGCTGAACCCCAAGAAGTATTGGCTTCTTCTTAACCAGTTCTTCAAAGACTTCATTCCCTCTTTTGAAATTGCCCAAAAACTCTGGCTAAATATAGATGTGGCTCAACTTGCTAAAGAACTAAACGGCATAGTGGCTTTTTCTGGAGACGGCGTGAGTTTGCTCGCGTCAAAAAATAAGTTAACAGATAATGATGCATTGTTAGTTTGGCTTGCAGCTTATTTTTTAGGTCATAAGCTTGGTTTAGTTAACAGTGATTCGCTCTCAAAAGACGAGTTGCAATTCAAGCTTGGGAAAAGCGGCAAAATAACCAGTACACGCCTTGGCGAACTGGTAAAAAATGATTTTGCTGCTAAGACTGTTGATGAAAAGTTTAGGATAACGACGTTTGGTGTTGTTCAGGTTCAGAAAGAGGTTCTTCCAAAAATCAAATCAAAAATGACATGCTTAACTTTTTTGAGCATTAACTTGTTTGGTAAAGCTTATTACGTAGTATTACAATTTTTTATTGAGGACTTTTGATGAATTTTATCTTAATGAGTCTAGTTTATTCTATTTTGAGCAGTTTGGGACTTGGCGGATTTGACATTGGTTTCCTAATAGTACTTGTCATTATAGGCTTGATTATTATCATCCTAATCAGACTATTCTTAGTCCTAATCCCAGCAATTCTCGTTGCAATCGTTGTGTATTTCCTCACGGGTGGCGACTTGTTCTGGACCGGCATTGCTTTCCTAGTTGTAGCAGCACTGTCAATTTTGTCCAAACTTTAATCCGCAGTCAATAACCCAACCTCTTTTCTTTTCACTTTCATTTTTTATAGGTTGAAGAAATCTCAGGTAGTAACCTTATTTTCTCAAAATAAATTCTTATCTTCCGCTTTTAATACTGTAATTTTTGTTATTGTTTAGCAATAAAGAATTTTCGACTCAAAATAGAAGCATTCATTTCTTCTTTGTTTTCTTCTTGGTTAATTCATATGCTTTTCCACATCGATTGAAACCGCCACGGTCACATTCGCTGTTTGGTTTGTATAGATCGCATTTTGAAGCGCAAGGGCACTTATCGAGAAAAGCGATAATACGTTTAAATGGATTTACCATCAAAAAACATCTTTCGCTATCATAAAATAGATGTTTTAAAGTTAATAAGTTTTTACAATTAAAGCAAAAAAGGGTGATAGCTCAGGTTATTAATTCAAGTTCGATTTCATAATAATTAGTGACCAAAAAAACCCATGTTTTTTACATGAAACCTCCAATAAACGAATAGTTAACAGAATCCATTTTCATAAGACTTTTATATTTGGTAAGGGGTTCTTGCATATCAACAGGAATGGACAGGGACCCTAAAATTGACGATGATGGAACCAAGTAAAAAACCATTGAACGTACTCATTAAACAATTGCACGGCAATATTGAAGTTGTTCTGAAAAATGGCTATGAATACAAGGGAAAAATGATAAAGTGCGATGGGCACATGAACATTCTCTTGGAAGGCGCCACAGAATTCAAAGAAGACCAATTAATGACTAACTATGGCAATGTGTTGCTTCGCGGAAACAACATTCTCTATATAGTTATGGACGCCAACAAGCACTAAAACGTCAAGCTTCTGGCTTTTCCAGTTACGTACTCACAGGCTTCTTTTTCAGCCAATTTTATATTAAATTTACGGCTGAAAAAAATCAGCACATTTTTAATATCTCGTTCAAGCAGTTCCGCCGCGTTGGCATGATCTGTTTTTACTGCTTGCGGCCAATCAATGATTAACAGGTGACCATCAGGCTGTAGAATAATGTTATATTCGCTAAGGTCTGCGTGAATAATATGGGCTTTTAAGTATGCTTTCCTGACGTTTCGCAGAATATCTTTTAGAATCTTTTCTGGTTTGCCCACGTCTTTGTATTTGTAAAGTTGGGCACCTTCAATCATACCCATGGCTACGACATGGCGATTGTGGCTTATTGGTTCAGGTACTGCAACGCCTTTTCCATAAACCAACTTCATAGCTTCAAATTCTTTCTCGGCAGCAATGTGCGATAGGAAAAGCCAAGAAGAATGTTCTCGACTGTATCCTCTTTTGCGTCTTGTTTGCCTAAAACTTATTCTTCCCAACCGATGGAATTTTACTGCTATACGTTTGCCCGTTGAACTTAATGCATCATAGACGTCGGCTTCTTTTCCAACACCTAAGGTTTGCCCAAACGATTCGATTACTCCAGCTTTAACAAGGGCGTTTATGGCTAGGCAATCGTATCCTGCATAGTTTAAGGTGTGACCGTTATAGGTTTCATTTGTTCGATAGGTTAAGCCTAACTTGTTTAATTTGCCCAGTGTGAAGTCTATACGATCCATGGGAAGTTTGGAGTGTTTTTGAATTTGTTCTTTGGGGACAAATTCGTGTTTACTCATGCCTGCTTCGATAATATTGAGTATTCGAAAATCCTCAATTTCCAGTTCCCTGAATACTTGGACTGCTACTTCAGCGCTTGACATATTACCATTTAATAGGTTGTCTTTTAGCTATTAAAACATGGTTTTTCTTAAGGATTGATAGAGATATTTGAGTGGCACTTATATGTGAGAAGTGGTTTTTAATGGGTCATATGCCAAAACCGTTCATGAGTAAGCCATCATTAATCATTAAAACAAATGGTTTTGCAATATGGCTGTAGATCAAGGAAACGTTTCAAAAATACTTTCAGTCCTTTCGCATCCATTACGAAGGGAAATATTACTTGACCTTAGCGATAACGGTGAATCATCTTTCACAGACTTACTAAATTTGCTTAAAGTTGATACAGGTAAGCTTAGTTTTCATTTACGTTCATTATCACCTTTTATTGAGCAAACTTCCAGCGGCAAGTACAAGCTCAGCCGAGCTGGAGAAAGCGCAGTTCGCGTTATTCATGATGTTGAGGGTTGGGCAGAGGTTGCTGATGTAGAGGGAAAGGCAAGTTCACTTCCTCTTGCTTCTTTCAAAAATAGGGCTTTAGCATTTCTTATTGATTTTGCGTTGATTTTTGCAATTACAGCTGCAATTACTTTTCTTCCAGATATCCTGTCACTTTCTGTCGCAAACTTCATAAGCAATAGAGTAAGCACTTTACTTTCCATAACTGTCGGGCTTCTCTGGCTTTACTCCACTTTGCTTGAGGGATTTAACGGTCAAAGCATCGGAAAACGAATTATTGGTTTAAAGGTTGTTAGAACTGATGGGAAAAAAATGTCCTATGACCATGCCGCTGTTCGGAACTTTGGAAAAGTTTTGCCTTTGCTTCCCTTCGACTTAATTTACGGGTGGCGAATAAAAAATAGCGCTTTCATGAGGTACTTTGACAAATTCGCAGGAACAACCGTAATCGATTTACGTTCCAATCACAAATAAAAAATTTCTTTAGTAAATTCTTATTTGTTGCCTATGCGTAGCTTGTACGGGACACAATATGAGTGATAAGGAGCTTAGAGTTTCCAAAATAAAAAATGGAACAGTCATTGACCATATTCGCGGTGGATTTGCCTTAGATGTTGTAAAAATTTTAGGAATTACTGGCAAAGAAAAAAAAGTTATGACAATAGCCATCAATGTTCCCAGCAAACGTTTTGGAGTTAAAGATATTGTCAAGATTGAGGGGAAAGCACTCAACTCTCAAGAAGTTAACAGAATTGCTCTTGTGGCTCCTCATGCATCTATCAACATCATTCATGATTATGCCGTGGTTGAAAAGTTAGAGGTAAAGCTGCCTAAAGCGATTGAAGGCATAATCAAATGCGCAAACCCATGCTGCATAAGCAACGCTGATGAACCCGTTGTCTCCAAATTCTATGTTAAAGACGAGGAACCGCTGGTGTTGAAGTGTCATTATTGCGGGGTTATTTTAGAGCAGGCGGATGTTCTGGGGCGACTTTAACATAATCGTTCTTTAGCCAACGCAAATAATTCTTCGAAATCTTTCAAAGTCATTATTTTGCCTTTGCTTATTGCTGGACATTCGAAAGTAAAATCGAAAACGTGAATGTCTTTGTCTGGGTCAAATTTTAGTTCAAATGGATAAAACCTGCAGATAAGGGGTCTTAGCTTGTAAATACTGCATTGGTTATCTTTCAAAAAAAAGCATTTGCCTTCTTTGGGCTTTTTCATTTCAAAACAGTAAGGTGCTTTATCTTTGATTTGTTCGGCAAAATCTTTTATCGGCAAGTTAATTTCTGTTGAAATGTCACTTGCTTCGGATTCCAAGAGCAAGATGTGTCTTGTTTTTTGTTTAGTGTCTCCACAGCATAAACCACATTTGCTGCAGTCGAAAAGCAAGTTGTTTGGGTATGTGAAGTCCACTTTTGTCAACAGGCATTAATTCGTGGTTTGCCATAAAAACTTTAGTCATTACTTTTGGGTTTCTTGGGACTGTTTGCTGCGGTGTCCTTCACCATACTGGAACGGTCTACCGAGGTTTTTCTCAAGCTTTTTCCGGAAAACTTCATCCATATTCATGGTTGGACATGCTAAACGACTGGCATCCAAAACGTAAAAGAGAACGTCGATGAGTTCTTCTGCGATTTTTTCTTCAGGCAACCCTTTTTTCCAAGCGTCGCTGGCTTCGCCTAGTTCTATGAAAGCAAAAAGCAGTTTCTTTGGGATATCCTCGGGTTTGTTGTAGAAGCCTTTGGCTATGACGAGGGCTTCGATTTCTTTTTTCATTTCTTCCAGTTGCAACTCGCTTGCGCTTCCTGTTGCTCTCAAAAACTATAACTCCCTTATTTAAAGTGTGAAGTGAGGAACTCTAAAG
>CAWEZP010000007.1:0-6702 GCA_963813675.1 Candidatus Bathyarchaeota archaeon | reverse complement strand
TCAGTATAAGCAGCGGCTTGCTAACTTGACATATTTGATCCATGAGGTCTTTGCCTTCTTTAGTGGATAGTTCATTGGCAAGTTTTTTTTCTGTTGCGTTAATGTAGCAGTGGCTGCATTTCATGTTGCATTCTCGAGTAACGTTCCATGACATTACTATTGGAATATATTTTTCGGGTTTTTTGGCTTCTGGTGAATGAGCTAGTTTGAGGTAGAATTCGCAGTTTCCATCTGTGGCTATCAGTTTTGGCTGCCAAAGAGTAAAAGGAAAAGGCAAAACTGTGTCGAGCATAGCTTTGGCGTGGGCAAAACAGAAATGTTTGCAGAACAGAGCCGAAACCTTTGGGTCTATACTAAATTTTTCCGTTGCGTATTTGTGGCTTCCAAAAATTGGGCAATTCAGAAATTCCATTTTTCCATCTAGGGCTTCGTTGCTCATAGTCATGTTGATGAAGTGGTCGCTTAACATGACTGACTGCAACTTTTCTCGGCGCATACCAACCTTTAATGTAACGTCAAGGGCAATGCTGACTGTTTCTTGTCCAAATTTTTCCTTTACTGAAGACATAGCTTTTTCAAGTGCAAGTAAACCCATGGTTTTGGATAGTTTGGCTGTAACCAATAGACCCTTGATTGTTTCATATTCTTGGATGAGACGCATCAGTATTACTTGTTCTGCCCAGTCACCAAAAACTTTCTCCATTGCTTCTGCCGCTTTGGGGTTTTTGCTTTTTAACAATGCTTCAACTTCTTTGGTTATTTGTTTTAGCTTGTTAAAGAGCCTGATTTTTTGTTCGGTTTTTAACCTTGCACTTTTCGCTATTTCTTGGTAAGATAAAGGGAGGGGGGCTACTTCTTGAATAAGTTCTTTAGCGTCGGACTCAAAATCACAATAAATGTTGCTTAGCTGTGCGGACACATTAGGCAACTCAACGCTTAGCTCTTTTAAGATCACTTGGGTTTCTGAATCCATCTTGCTAACCATAGCCATGTGATACAAAAGAGAACCCGCCATGCCTGGGTCAGCCTGTTTGCCCATGACCCCATTGACGATTTGGTTAAACAAAATTTTTGCAGAATCAAAATCGAGCTTTTCGACGGCTGCTTGGGCTTCACAGAGTTTTTGTTTGCGGCTGACTAAGAGTTGTGCCCATTTATGGCATTGCCTAACGTCGAAGTTTGTTATGTATCCACACCCTTAAGGCTTAAAGAATCGCTGCATATAGTAAAAAAAGCTAGCGGTACTTCAATTGCTTTAGTAATCCTGCATCTTTACGCAAGTTGCGAATTCGATAAACTAATTAACTCCAAAATGGACATAGCCAGATATATGGTGAACAGTTTGGATTTCGATTTAAATTTAATTAATTTGCTTTTTGCTTTAGTCGGCTTTCTTATAATGTTAGGCATGCTCGGCGGAATAGGTATCAATAAACCGCGCGGGATGAGCGTGAAAATGTGGTGTGTCGGCTATCTTGCTGTTGCACTAGGGTTTGATGCGTTAGCCGTTGTTGGGTTGCTTGGCGGCTATACATGGCTAACTTACTTGCTGGTCGGGCTTTCCGCAGGTGCCGCTACAGGATTAGCTATCCACGTTATGCATCACATCAACGAAGAAGATGTAAACCCAACAATTATGGGTTAGCATTTTAATCTTCAACAAACATATTGGAACAGTAGCCCTCAACCTCGACCCATAAAAAATTTTTTGGGGAAACCGGGCGAATGCTCCATCCTGTTCGATTACGGAAGAAACGCATAGGAGCGTAAAAATAAACACTATCCTGTAAAATATCCGGGATTTTTCCATAGGACTGTTGTTGGCGCCGGGGAAAGAATTCGAACACCAGAGAAAGAGACGATATCGCCAACAAATTAGTTCTCCGCAACTTCTCCCCTCTTTTCTTCGAACGCTTACTTTTTTAATACATAACTCAAAAAGATATTTTCACGCATCCTTGAGTTTTCATGTAAAATTTTATAACCAAAAAACTAACCCCCTGATTAACCTGCATGAAATTACTCAAAAGTTAAATGATTTGCTTCAAATTATTCTTGACAATAAAGAGGTGGCTGTTTGACAAAATTAGAGTTTGAGTGCAGAAGATGCAGAAAAACAGAATCCCCTGAGCAGTATAAAAGCAGTCATTTCTGTCTGGGCTGTGGAACGTTACTTAATGTTATACCCCAACCGAAACATTGGCTTTTTCAGTTTAACCCTTCAGTGTATAACTGGTTTGAAAGAATAAAAAAAACAATAGAGCCTGAACAATGGCTGGTAAGCCAACACTCTAAACTTGTTCAAAAAGGTGACTTAGTTGCAGTCTGGGGGTCAGGCCAGAAAGCGGGGATCTATGCATTATGTAAGATACTGAATAATCCAGCCAAGAATCCTCTTAACCCCAATCAAGAGAAATATTTCCTTAACAAAGGTGAATTTAGCAAATTTCAAAAAAAATACAGTGCTTATGTGGAATACTTTAGAGTATGTCTAGAGAAGCCGCTTCTTCAACGAGAATGTGTTGAAGACAAAACACTCTTGAATTTGCAGGTTTTTATGAATCCGCAAGGCACAAACTTCCGACTCACTTCTGAACAATGGAGCAGAATTCTGGAGTTGACAGATAAAAGTTAGATATTAATTGCAATCTTTCTGGTTCTGTGACTAGTAATTAGAAGGTTGGCGCCGGGGAAGGGATTCGAACCCCTGCGAGCACGAAGCCCACCAGCTTTCTTGCCTTTCGGTCTTAGCCCTCTTTTTTACAATTCTCGAGGCTGGCGCGATAACCACTCCGCCACCCCGGCTCCAGCCTAAACATTTGTAGTTGTGGCTAAAAGAGTTTTCAGTGGAGATTAAGAAATTTTAGTTCAGATTTCTTAACAGCCATAGAGAAAACAGCTTATTTCCAAAACTTAATCCGTTTCCCTTAACCCATATTTTTGTTATAACCACCCATAACGTAGTCAATTGTAAAAGGCGGGCGATTGACAACGGTCACGAGAGAAGTTGCTGCTGCTGATGCAACTGAATTTTGCACAACAGTTGAATCTATCAGATTAAACTTAAATTATAAAGCTTAGTTCTCATGGAACCGCGGATTTAACTCGTAATCCCTGAAATCCCAAAATGCAAACTAAGAAGTTGTGCCTTTTTAAAAAAACCATTTAATACAAAAGACCACTATTCTCTTTAAGTGAAATCTTTATACGTTGCAAACGATAGTTATCCATAAAAAGCTAATCTAGCATCCGCTAAATAACCTAAAAATGGCTGGATGCTTTTTCAATACTTGTACCATCCTTTTGCGTTTTTGAAGGCAACGTTTATAACCCCTTTTACTATTTGGTAGAGGCGCGAAGCGGAAGTACTATGGGACATCGTAAAACTCATGCTCCAAAACATGGTTCATTAGCCTATTTGCCAAGGCATCGTGCGAAGAAACCAACAGCACGAATAAGATACTGGCCAGAAATCAAATCTGACTCTCCTAAACTCTTAGGTTTTTCAGCAGCCTACAAAGCGGGCATGACTTATGTATTCACAATCGAGGACCGTAAACGGTCTCCTCATTTCGGTAAAGAAGTTGCACGGGCAGCAACCATACTAGAAACGCCACCTATCCTTATTTGTGGCATTAGAACTTACACTAAAACACCATACGGGCTCCAAAATATATCAGAAGCCTGGATGAAAGATCCACCAGTCATACTAGATCGAACACTAGTTTTACCCGACACCTTTAACACTGAAGCAATGCTTGAGAAACTCTCTCAAAACCTTGAACAAACAAACATAGTTCGAGTCATCGCTGCTACTCAGCCATCACAAACAAGTCTCGCAAAGAAGAAACCTGAAACAAGTGAAATCCAAATCGGCGGCGGAACAATCGTCCAGCAATTCGAATACGCAAAGCAACTTTTAGGCAAAACAGTTACCCCTGAAGAAGTGTTCAAAGATGGACAATACATCGATGTCGGCGGCATAACTGTGGGCAAAGGTTTCCAAGGTCCAGTTAAACGTTGGGGAGTAACATGTCTGCAGCATAAAGGCAGAAAAACAAAACGTGGTATCGCCACTTTAGGTCCCTGGAACCCGCACCACTTAATGTACTCCATTCCAAGAGCAGGACAAATGGGTTATCACCAACGCATCGAATTCAACAAACGAATATTAAAAATCGGTAAGAACGGTAAAGAAGTCACTGTTAAAGGAGGCTTCATCCGATACGGTGAAGTAAACGGACCATACATCCTAATCTCAGGCAGCATACCTGGAACAGAAAAACGCCAAATCCGTCTTCGCGTTCCTGCACGTCCACCCACCGAAGTTCCCGAAGCAGCACCACAATTAACATATATCTCACTGGAGTCCCCACAAGGAAAATAAGGTGAATTTAGCCATGGCACAAAAAACAGCAGAAATCTTTGACTTGCAAGGCAAATCAACAGGCAAAATTACGCTTCCAAGCGTTTTCTCAACCCCCCTAAGACCCGACGTTATAAAACGCGCCGTCTTAGCTATTCAATCTAACAGACGACAGAAGCAGGGCAGAGACCCTATGGCTGGCAAGAAAACTACCGCAGAATCACGTGGAACTGGCAGTGCAACTGCAAGAGTTCCCCGCATGAAAAGTGGTGCTGGCAGAGCAGCTTTTGCCCCAAGCACCGTCAAAGGAAGACAACCACATCCGCCAAAAGTAGAAAAAAGAATTCTGAGAGCCATTCCAAAGAAGGAAGCCAAATTAGCTTTAATTTCAGCCATAGCAGCAACTGGACAAAAAGAAACAGTGACCTCAAGAGGCCACAAAATTGGTACCGTTCCACAATTCCCATTAGTAGTTGAAGATGCATTTGAAAGCTTAACTAAAGCCAGCGAAGTTGAAAAAGCATTCACAAGCTTCGGTATGGCTGAAGATTTAACTCGTGTACGTGATAGTCGCAGTGTTCGCGCTGGCAAAGGCAAGCGTAGAGGGAGAAAAATGAAGCAAGCCGTTGGACCACTCATAGTAGTTGTTGACGGAAAAAGCTTGATTAACGCTGCTGGCAACCTTCCAGGCGTTCAAATAACAACCGTGGCTAACTTAAACACTGAAATGCTTGCACCAGGAACTCATCCAGGACGATTAACAGTTTGGACTAATGGCGCTATAGAAAAATTAACCACTCTTTATGGAGATCAAATGTAATGGATATTAATGAAATAATCAATTTTCCGCTGATGACGGAATCCGCCAGCGTAATGGTTGAACGAGACAACAAACTAATCTTTATAGTCAGCCTTAAAGCAGGCAAAAGCGATGTTAAACGCGCTGTTGAAACCCTCTACGAGGTTAAAGTTAAAAAAATAAACATTCTCATTACTCCTCAAGGCGTAAAAAAAGCGTACGTGAAGCTAAAACCAGAATACAAAGCTTCAGACGTTGCAATAAAACTTGGAATACTCTAACATAGAAGGCATGACTTATGGGAAAACGAATTCGTGTTCAAAGAAGAGGTCGCGGTGGACGAAACTTCCGAGCCTCAACTCACAAACGTGTTGCTCCAGCAAAGTATCCTACAATTGCACCCAAGCAAGCTTTTGATGCTCAAATAATGGGTACCATACAAGAACTCGTGCATGATCCAGGGCGTGGCGCGCCACTTTCTCTGGTGAAATTTGATAATGGCTTATCCATTTATTCAGTTGTTCCTGAAGGTGTTTTCACAGGGCAGCAAATTTGCCTTGGTGGAAAAGCTCCAGCTGAAATAGGCAACATTATACCTTTAGGAAAGGTTCCTGAAGGAACAATTATTTGCGACATTGAACTTCGTCCAGGCGACGGAGGAAAAATGGCAAAGTCTTCAGGCGCATATGCAACTGTTGTCGGTCATACTCCACAAGGCACTATGATTCGGTTGCCCTCTGGAAGAACAAGGTACGTTGACGATTACTGTTTATCAACTGTCGGTGTAATTTCCGCGGCTGGACGTATCGAGAAACCTTTCCTTAAAGCAGGCTCAAAATTCCATCTAATGCGCGCCAAAGGTCACACTTACCCAAGAACTAGTGGTCGTAAAATGGTTCCAGCATGTCACCCATTCGGAAGTAGCAAACGTAGCTCTCGTAGATGTACAACCACCTCGCACGGTGCTCCACCAGGACAAAAAGTTGGATTGATCGCGGCTAGGGGCCCAGGACAGAAGAAGAAACGGGCAATCCGCTAAGGAAACTATAAAAGAGGATAAATCAAATTTAGGAATGTTGAAAAATGCCGAAAGAATTTAGCTACCGTGGACACAGCCTTAACAGTATAACAGGCATGTCTATGGATGAATTCATAAATATGCTTCCCTCACGCCAACGAAGAAGCCTACAACGCGGATTAACACCGGAACAACGTATACTGCTCGAAAAACTACGTGCAGCTAAAGAAGCCCAAAAGCAAGGCAAAGAAGTCAGTTTAAAAACACATGTTCGAGACCTAATAATTCTTCCAGAAATGGTAGGCGCAAAAATAGCCGTTCACAACGGCAAAGAGTTTGTCGCTATAGATATCAAACCAGAAATGATTGGACACTACCTAGGAGAATTCGCTATAACTAACAAACCAGTTAGACATGGAACCCCCGGTATTGGTGCTTCACGTTCTTCAATGTACGTGCCGCTAAAATAAACCAACTCCTTTTCTTTGTTTTTTCTTTTTGTTTTTTGTATTTTTGTAT
>CAWEZP010000006.1:0-31925 GCA_963813675.1 Candidatus Bathyarchaeota archaeon | reverse complement strand
AATTAGTCAAATTTATTAACAGAATACAAAACATCTAATAGTTGTGAATTAACATGCCCTACTGCGAAAACTGCGGTCAACAAATAAACCCAAACGCAAAATTCTGCGGCAACTGCGGAGCCGCCCGAACCCAAGCAGCCACAACTAAGCCACCTGTCAACACTCCGGTCGATACACAACCTCCTCAACCTAAACGTGAGCGCCTCTCCTACTACTCGCCGCCCTCAACTTCATCGACCTCTGCACCTGTACCAATTATGCAGACTCAGCCACCTACGGAATGCAGGTTCCAATGGCTCAAGCGTCTCCGAGAGTGCAACCTCAACCTGTACCAATCATGCCTCAAATTGGCGGGGAAGCCACGGTTGGAGTTATTCTTTTCAGAAAGCCTAAATCGCTTGGAAGATGGGACACTTATACTGGAGTATTGACTAGCCAACGTTTGATTTTTGCGCAAATGACAAGTGAAATGTTAAAGAACGCGGTGCAGCAGTCAAGAGATCAAGCTAAAGCAGAAGGAAAAGGCTTCTTTGGTCAATGGTCAGAGCAGCTGAAAGCTACCTGGGGGTATTCACAAAGATACCTAACGATACCACCTCAAGCGATTTTAGCTGAGACACCTGGCAACTTTGAGCTGTACAATAGTACGATTGGCGAAATCAAAGTGAAAGTGAAACGCAACGAGGAAGGACAAGTGCATGATCTCGAAGTGGAATTTCATTCAACTGCGGGGAAATTCGAGTTCCATATTGACGAAAACAGCGACTACACGAATTTGCTCAAGCAGGTGTACGGTGACAGAGTCAAGATGCCCTTTGGATACTTCTCCAAATCAGTCAACATCAAATTTTAAACATTACTTTTTATTCTTTTTTGCCATGTTTCCGCAATGTAACTAATCTAAAAATGCGACTGTATGGTGCTTTCTGAAACAAAGCTTATATTACAAACAGTCGAATAAGCGGTTTAAGGATAAAATATGAAGGGAGCAATAGTATTCTTAGTAGTATTTGCAGTAGTCCTGCTTGCAACCTTGGCTTACAACTCGATTCCACCGGGACAACAGATATATCGAGCTGCCCTGCCCAACACAGAACAATACACATCAACCTACTCAATCGCAAGCACAAACGCGTTCGCTTTAATAATTGCTGTTTTCAACGGTGTCATCTACGGATTTGTAGCTTGGTTAATTTTTACTATATTGACTTGGGGCAGCCGCAAAAACAAAAACCAGCAGAACGTAATCGTCAACGTTAATAATCAACCCACGTCACCTCCGCCACCACCACAATAAATTAAAGCGGCTTAAAGAATAAAACCATTCAATTTTTTCTCTTATCAGCCAGCTTTAGCTCGGTTCAACAAAAAATTAAAGTCTTCTTAAAATATTGGTAGTTAGTGGTTTTGCAGAGGTTAGAGATATTTTAAGAGTCTGTTAACGCATATATCGCAGGATCCAATCAATTGAAAACTGTGCGACTTCCTCAAGCGTGCCTTGTTCCTCAAAAAGATGCGTTGCCCCTGAAACAACAACCAGTTTCTTCTCAGATGTCATTTGGTCCATGGCAAGGCGATTGAGTTCAATCACTTCTGTATCTAAGCCGCCCACCAACAGCAGAGTTGGCGCCACTACTCGCGGCAAGAATTCTCCAGCAAGGTCAGGACGTCCTCCACGCGAAACCACAACCACAATTTCGCTGGGAAGTTTTGCAGCGGCAATTAATGCTGCAGCTGCGCCTGTACTTGCTCCAAAATATCCGAAAGCTAACTGCTTTGTTTTTGGATCGTTTCTCAACCACTCTGTTGCCCCTATGAGACGGTCAGCCAGCAAAGGGATGTTGAAACGGTATTTCGCTGTCATTATATCTATTTCCTCCTCTTCTTGCGTAAGCAAATCAAATAGCAGAGTTCCGATCTTCGCTTTGTTGAATTCTTTTGCAACGTACTGGTTTCTTGTGCTGAATCTACTGCTACCGCTTCCATGCGCAAACAAAACAACGCCTTTAGTGCCAGGTGGCAAAGTCAAAGTTCCCTCGACAACTACCTCACCTACAGGAATTTTCATATTCATTTTGTTATGGATCAAACAATCACCATGCCTTAAGATTTTTTATCTATGTTTCGTTTGTTTTCCAGCAGCAAACCGATGACTTCTTCGTCAGAAGTTTGGTTAAAATCCCTGTAGAATTCACCTATTGCCTGGAAGAATTCAGGCGTGTAGATGCATACGACTCGGTCAGCCATTTTTTCAAGTTCTTCAATGGTTGAAGGTGGACCAACAGGAACTGCAACTGTTATGCTGGCAGCACCCCTATTTTTCACAGAAGCCAACGCCGCTTTCATTGTTGAGCCAGTCGCGATTCCATCATCTACAACGATAACATCAAGTCCCTTGAGATCGGGGTAAGATGTGTCCTCTCTATACAATTTGAGCCTGCGTCTGATCTCCTGTTTTTGACGTTCAGTCTCTTCTACAACATATTCTCGGCTAACGCCCAAGTATTTAATTAAATTCTGGTCGAGAATTGCAGTTCCATCTTCAGCTACAGCACCAATAGCTAACTCGGGGTTATCTGGTGTACCAATTTTGCGGGGAATAATCACGTCCAATGGTAAATTAAGGGTTTTAGCAATAACGTAACCAACGACCACTCCACCCCTTGGAATTGCCAGAACAATCCCTTTTTCTGCAGAAAAATTCTTCAACGCAGATGCTAAACGTTTACCAGCATCAACACGATCAACAAAAAAAGCCATTTTTTATTCCTCAAAATCTACCTGCCAAAATAATGAGCAACTTGAAATATAAAAATAGATGCCAACATCCTGAACAAAAAGAGAATTACAGCTCACTCACTTCACCCCAACCTCTTTCTTCAACCCAAATCGCATTTTTTTTCTTGATTTTTAACCAGACTATGCCCCGTTGATTTAGAGTCCTTAAGAAGTCTAGTATGGCTTGTGAAGAGTATTGCTCAAGCATTGGCGTCGAGTTTAGCGTGGAGAAAAATAATTGCTTAATCTGAACTTCCGATAGAGGAAATGTTGTTTTTTTTGTGGAAAATGGAGCTGTTTGTTTTGGGTTTGTTGTCTTTTGTTTTCTGTGTTTTTGTTTGGTTGTTGTTGTGGGTTTTTTTCTGTGTGCAGATTTTTAGGGAATTAGAGTTGGGCTTGTTTCTTGGTTTAGGTTGAAGTTTGGGGTTTGTTTGGTTGTAGTTGTGGTTGTGAACTACGTTGTTATGTTTGAGCGATATTCTTTTTTTGACCTAAAAAGAGAAAGAAATTAAAAAGCTCTATAAATTCAGCTATTGCCGTTTGGTTAATATCGCATTGTCCTTGTCAAACGAATATTCCCCATATCTTTGTGTGTAGTAGAGCCTCAGATATTCCGCTGCAAACCGTGGTTGAAACGGCAAATCCTCAGGCAAAAGCTTTTCCTTAACTTTTAGGCGTTCTTCGATAGCTGCTTCCGCTAAGGGATAGTTCAACAGAAGTTCTTTGCGTTCTTTGTAGACCGATAAGGTTTGGATTGCTTCATTTATGTATGATAGGTACAGGGGTAAGTTTTCCATTATCAGGTTAATCTTGTAATTTGATGGGTTGGAAAGAGTTTCAATTGCCTTATTTAGTCGTTCGGGCAATGTCGAGTTTTTCTCCCACAAGTAATCTTTGGTTGGCAGTAAGTTGTCGATAACGTCTTCATCGTTTATTACTCCAGTATATAGCATGGTCAAGACATCGTTGGCGATTTCAAGGAACCCTTGAACATCAGTTTGTAATGTGATAACATCTAAGATATCCAGTTTTTCTTTTTCAACCATTTTCTGTGCGTCAGCCTTTATTTCTTCTGCTTTCTTTGCGTAACCAAGCACTTTAGGGGTGTTTTCGCCAAAAACCGCTAATAAACTTTCATTTTGACTACTTAGACTTGCAATCGGTGCAAGTGAGTTTTGAAGATGCTTCATAGACGCCTGGATTTCAAAGCCGTACTGACGCTTCCAATTATTCAGTGAACTGAACAATGCTTCGATGACAATCCAAGGTGCTTCTTTCGTCTTTAGCTTTTCACTTGCAAATTCTATAGCGCGGCATTTCTCGGGAAGAGTCGGGTCATATAGGCGTCTTATGATTTTGTAAATTGGATCAGCTACCAAAGCAACTTCGTTGGCAAGTACTCTTCCGCTGTCTAAAACTTGTTTGATAGCTTCGATTCGCTGTTCCAAGACCATTTCTTTTTGAATGGATGCACTAGCCAATGTTTTGATCGGCAAACCGGCATCCTTGAGTTTTCCTACCCAATTTGAATACTCGCAAGTTGCTAGAATGTGGTATTCAGAAAGGATAACGTTCAGTTCAATTTCCAAAGAGTCGATTTCTTTACTAAGTTGGTCTAATTGGTCAAATTTCTGATCCAACTCTTCTTGCTCATATCTATGTTTTTCAGCATTCATCAATGTATCTTCAAGAGAATCCTTGATTACAAGCATTTTTCCTTCAGGCGAAGTTACAATCACGGGTATGTTATTTTTGATATTATCAAGTTGCCCCTCTAAAATCAAAATCCTATTCAAGAGTGTTTTAGTTTTTTCTTGAATCTCCTTGTTTGAAGCTCTATTCTTAGGAGCAGAATCGATAAAAGCCACAGGCAAAGTGAAAGCAAGTGTTGCCAAAATACCCAAAACCATCGTTACAGCACTAACATCAGCTGTGAAAGCCAACGGAACCTGAAGAGCGCTTAATAAAATGAAGAACAAAGCTGCTGCAATGGTAGCAGTAAAGCATTGAAAAAGCTTGTCTCCCTTACCAATTAAGCCTTCCTTAACCAGTGTTCTTGTAAAGAACATAAGTGTTAAAGCAAGCCCAACTACAATGACTACAAACATAAGTAAACCTGGAAGAGAATCAAGGTACTGTGACAATGCGTCCTTGATGGTTCGTCCAGTCCAATCGGGAACCCAAGTGGTTTGACCTGCAATGTCATAGACAACCTTGGATATATCGAACAGCCGAACCTGGGTACCAGACAAAGTTAGGGACTTAGAAATTGAGCTCAACGAAACCAAAAGCGGCGGGCTCGATCCAGCTGCAAGCCACCAATCAGGTCCTAACAATCTGAGTAACAACATCATTGTAGTATTGCATGATCTGCAGAGGTACAGAAATCAAAACGTAATATACTATTGAAAGAACAACGTTCTTTTTGAAATAAACCGCTGAAGCTAAAATCAAAGGAATAGCCAAAAAATAAGTCGGAGCGAAGAAAAGCATCGTAACTGCCAATATGCCAAAATCAATGGCAAGGGCGCTCTTGTAACGGTTAGAAATGAGAGGTAAAACAATAAACAAAGTTAGCCAAACGGCAATAAATGCGACGCGAACCGTTGTATCTCCAAGGAAGGAAATAAATCTTAACTCGGCCAAATGGAATAGTAACCCTATCCCAATGATAGCGCCTCCGATAGGCATGCCTAAACGTGGACTCTTGAAGGCAACAAAAGCAACCAAAACTGCCAGTAGAATTGGAACTGGTTGAGGGAAAATCGGCAAGAAAGACATACCCAGAGCCATGGCAACAGATGTAAACAGAAAAGTAATCATTTTTAGTGTTGAAGATTCAAGATTGCGTTCCTGCTCTTCGTTGTCTTTTCTTTTCTGCAAACGGGTTTTAACCAAAGAGATAACGCCAGAAATTTTTAGGGATGGTTTCTTCACGCAATCTACCTAAAACCTTATTTTAGGTAAACTCCTCTTAAAGCTTATGTAGGTACCTCGGATGAATGATGGCAAAGCTACGTTCAACGTGCTGGCAAGCATAGAAAAACATATTGAAGGGCTAAAGCCGCTGTTGCAAAAACAAGTCTTAGTATGCATCGGCGAATATCCTATAAAAACAATCTTAAAAGAGCCCATAATTACTAAAGAAGTTACTTTACCAATCTTGATTGAGAAGTCAAGCGACGAAATCTACAAGTGGCTTCCAAAAGGTTACGATGCACATTTTGTTTTAGGCTTTGAAGAAGAACATATAGATACACATTTCTGGTACAATGTTTTACCTACCATTTCGAGAGATAATTCAGTTTTGGAGAGTTTAAGAAAGAAATCTCTTGAAAAACTCCACGGCGCGATTATCTTTTCTTCAGTTTGGGACGGAGTCGGTAGCGCATCTCTTCCAATATATATTAGGAAATTCAGAGAAGCAAATATAGATTCACTGTCCATAGTGGTTTTACCCTCGAAAATTCAGCCTACAGACGCCCAATTCAACGCTTGCGGCGCGTTAGAAACATGTTTGGCAACTGATGGTGCAACAGTTTTGCTTTTGGAAAGGGACCAAATTGAAAGTTACGAGGGTGTTGACCGAAAAGGTGAACCAATCAAAGGCAATATCGTTACCAATTATCTTTTGAACATGTTTTTAGCCAAAAATTCGCTTGTTGAAGAAATTGCAGAGTTGTCAAGAACTTTTAACACTAAACTTTTTACTGCTTTGTTGGTTACTGGTTCCAGTTACAATATATTCGGTTCCTTAGATAACATGCTAAATGCTGCGTTGTTAAAACCGTTCTTAAACGTTGATTTGCCAAGCGCCTCTTTGCTGTACGTACTCTTGCGAATGCCTTTGAGTCTGAAAGATAAACTTCCAAGAGGCAAAATCGAGTTAACGATAACAAACTGGTTTAAGGAAAAAACAAACCTACAATCAATCTACATAACTGAACCTATCTACACCCAAGACATGACCGACAGAATAGATGCAGTTTTGTTCATAGGCGGCTTTGAAACAACCAAAATGTTGTCAGATATGGAGACTAAGGTAAAGTCGCTTAAGGATCATGCAGTTGAGAAAGGTTTCATAACAGAAGAGTGGAAAGTTGTTTCTAAAATTGAAGCTGCACCGAATATTGCCGAGATTCTCAAAAGTCATTGAGCCTCCAAAAATAGAGGAACCTAAAATAGTAAATGAAACAACAATGAATGAAGAGCCAAAAAATGTCGATAGCACCTGATGGGTTTAGAGTGAAACAAAAATTGTGGAGCCACCAATATCCGTTGATGAACCCAAAAATGCTGAAGAGCCAAAGATCGCTCCTGAACCAAAAAGAGCGCGTAGGACAAAGAAAACAGCAACTAAAAACTTAGATGAATAAAAAAAGTAATAAAAGATAAAGGAGCAAAAAATACTCCTTTTAAATGAGTTTACTTTTTGTCGTTGGCGTTATTGTGGTTGTTTAATGCTTTAACTATGTTGGTAGCGTGTACTCCGTGTTCCAGTAAGAATGAGCGTGATAGATACCTTTCGAAATCGCTGGATTTGCTGTACAACAGTTGCATTTCATCGTAGGATTCCAAGTCTTCGGGTTTGCCTCGTCCGCCGACAACCATTACTCGGGTGGTCCAAGCATCTCTTGACTCGATAACGCGCACAGTGATTGTTCTTGAGACTTCGCTGGTTACATATCCTGCTAGTGCAGTGTAGATTTCCTGTGAGAGGTCTTCAGACCACATGTTTGGCGGGGTTGATATGGTTACCCATATGTAATCGGTTTTGTAGGTGTTTTTGAAACCCATAACGCTTGGTGTCTTGAAAGCTCGGATAACGCTCTTCATGTAGTCTTTAAAGTGGTCCATGTCAAGAATTTGTTTGAAGATTACTTCGCGTGTCAATGTGTCTTCTTGCTCGGTAAGTATCTTGAATATTATTTTAAGTTGTTCACGTTCGGTTAAGTCCGCTGATTTCTCGAAGTATGGCTTTTGTGAACCTATTTCAGCAATCTTTCCGTTGTACTCATGGTGTAAATCAACGATCTTGTTCAATCGCTTGCGGTATTCAGACACTAATTCGAACCGTTTGGCCAATTTTTCGTAGAGTTTGATCGTGCTGTCAACTTTATTGAGATTCTCAAGCGCAAAAGACTCTTCCTGCTCAACACGCTTGAGTTCTCGGTCTATATCCAACAGTTGTTCTCGGGCATATCGCTTTCCGCTAAGGAACTTTCTAAGTTGCCGCTCCATTTTAGTTTTGTCGAATTCTTTGCGTTTTTTTATCTCTTGAATTCTCATGACTTCGTTGTCGAAGTTGCCTCTTTTTTGCATGCGCTGGGTTAAGATTTCGTTTATGTAGGTTAAGTGTTCGTCGATCATTTTTGCTTCGTCGGCTGGTGTTCTAAGCATAAGTTGAATTACTAAATAGATCGTCCCGAGTTCTGTCTGGATAGCTTTTAAGTCTTCGAGTTCGGCTTTGCATTCCGGTAGAACCTCGTAGTACCGCAGTAATGCGTCTGTTAAGTATCTGGTTTCGTCGTAAAATTTGAGAATGGTCAGTGATTTTTCTGTTAGCTCAGCTATGTTGACAAGATCTTCTATGACTTTCTTTTGTCTTAGAGTGAAGATTTGTGAGCTTGGTATAAGTTGGTTCAAGCGTTCAATAATTGCTGCTTTTCGTTGAGGGAATTCTAAGTATGTCTTTGTCAGGTTTGTTAACAAGATTTCCAGGTTGTCTAGTTTTCTGTTGCCATCTTTGCGTAGTGTCAAGTTTATGATGGATTCTTCGATAGGACCTATCTTGCCCATGAGCTTTATTGTGGATAGGAATTTCATTATGTCATTTAGCCAGTTTTTGACTTGTATCTCAGTTCCTTTTACATGTAAGGTTGTGTCATCTTCGAGTCTTGGATTGCTATTTATAGTAGTTTTTAGTTTCTCTTCGAACTGTTCCTCATTGTAGGTGCCTGTTTTTATCAGATAGTTCTTGAAGAGGTCTCGGGTAATCTCGCTATCTACTTTAATGACGTTGTTAATTTCTTCGAGGATATCTAGTTTTTCTTTTCTTGATTCCTGCAGCAGTTGCATTCCTTCAAAGTTCAACTTGTAAGCCATAATGTAGTCTTCAACTGGATAGGTCACTTTTGTCATGCCCAAGGTATGCGATGAATTGTTAGTTAGACCCACTTCAGTTCCTATACCGCCTAACAGGTCTGCCAAGTCAAAGTCCATTAAAACATACAGTAGGTCTACGACCATTTGATCCATTTCTTGTCTTGCGCTTACGATGTTGCCGACCTTTGAAAATGCGGGCAACAAAGGTAGGTAAACTAGAGCATTGATTGGGTTTCGGTAAATTTCCCCATAATTTTTGATGACATAATCATTGTAATCTTTGTTGAGCAGTAGTGAAAGTTCGTTCATTGCTACGAAGGCTGAGCATCCTTTTGCTGGAGGATCATCTCCACCGCACGGAGTAATAACGAAAGCTATAATTGGTACTCCTGAACCCAAAACTTTTCGCAGGTGTCCTAGCAAAGTCAAAGAACACACCGCTTCCAGTACCACCACCAAGTCCATAAACCAAAGCTACTGTTGGAGTCATAATGGACGAAAGCGCCTGTTCTTTAAACGAGTTAATACAGTTGCGAATTATGCCTAGTTGGTAGTAGTTTAGGGCATAGATTGCTTTCGCAAGAGCTCTTCTTCGACCAGCACCACCAGCCATTGGTGGAATAGCCATTGTGTTTTGCAACCAAGGAACAAAGGTTTCAAGTTTTGAACCTTCACCTATTAAGTATTCACCATATTTTTGGTTGATGAAGTCAAACATTGCTTCGGCGGTGGGAAATTTGACTGATTGAGCGATTAAACGCAATCGTTCGCGTGGGATACCCGCTTTAATCATTGATCTGACTGTTTGCTCATATGTTTCTTGTAGGCTTCGGATTTCTGGGTCAGCTATGTCTATGGCTAAAAGAGAAAGACGGGTCAGGTCGTTCTCCATTAGCTCTTTTGTTTTTTTGTTTGATAAGAAAGTTTCAACTATGTTGGTGCCTGCTGAACCAAGACCTATCAACTGAACGCTGTTTTGGTAGATTCGCGTAGTCTATCACATCCCAACTAATCTTTTTAATCTGTCTTTTACTGACTCAAGACTTGAGGACATTGCTCTATCGATTTTAGAGGCTCTGATTGTTAAGCCTTCTAAGTCTTTGATTTGGTCTTCAACTACAAGCTGGAAGTAGCTAACCTTTCCACGTATTCTCAGGAACAAGACTACGAATATAACTGCTACAACTGCTAACACAGCTATTATAGGTATAAAGAGCATTTCGGTCGCTGAAGTTACTGGTGCATTGGAAGTGTTGAGACTGTTTAAGAGAGCTGTTGCATCGCTGACGTCACCTGCATTAGCTATGGTTCTGGATGCGTTGAGAACGTTTGTGAAAATATCGATGTATCCTTGGGCAACTCCGCTTGATATGAGTCCTTTCAGCTTTGTTTCTTGTTGAGAATAGAGCACGTTAAAGTTGGCTAAACCTGCGCTGGTTGCTTTAACGGTTATTTGGTCGAGGGCAGCTCCGCCTGAACCACCGTATAAGCTAACAACGCTAACCGTCTGTGCTACGGTTGTGATGCTGTTTGGAACCTTTCCATAAAGAACCATGTTAAAGGTTCCCGCTGTCCATTTGAATGTTGTAGATTGGGAAGCTGGATTGTATGTGGACCCCATGTCATATGTTGTGGTTTGAAGGTTCCCAATAGCCGCTGGGTTGTGATGTAGATTTTTGTAGGCTTGTTGCAAGTCTAAGTGTATCTGCGCCCAGAGCAACAATATTGATAGTGAACGTGACTTTAATGTCAGCTCCAGGCAATACTGGCGCCAAAATGTTAGTTGTGTTCGTTGTGGGATCATATTGAACCAGAAGTTGCCCTGACGAATCTTCAATTGTGTATGTCGTTATCCATTGTCCTTCACCGACAGCTTTGACTGGCGAAAAGGACATTATCATCATAGTTGCTAAAATGAACAGTAAACTTAGAGATAGAATTTTGTTTTTCAATTTGGAACACTCCATTAACTTTTTAGCTTTTAATACATATAACATTTGCGCTATTCTAATATAGATTGAAAAAGCCACGGATTTAACTATTTTAAAGCGCTTAATCGATTTTGGCTACTCTCTTAACAACGCTCCTTGTAGAAGTTTGTAAGTTTGCTTTGCAAAAGACTGCCCAGATTTCGTAAATAAAGTGAATCCTTTTTTCATGAAGCTTTAAAACAAATCCAATTGATATTGAGCAGGATAAAAGATAAGAGAATTCAAGCGTACTAATTGTACAATAGTGACTAATAATGGAAGTCATAAACGTACGTTTGCCCGACAAATTAGCTCAAGACATAGATAAACTATCCAAGAAACACAGCCTAACCCGCTCAGAAGTCATTCGTCAAGCGTTAACCATCTATCTGCACCTAACCGAAAACGTCGGCACTATGTTAAGACCCATAGTTTTCCAAGTGAAACCAGCCCAAATAAGTTACACTAGAAGAGGTGATGTTTCAATACTAAAAGTTCCCACAGGACACGCCATCGTGGCAGGATCAACATCGTCTGGAGCAGTTGGACCCAAAGAAATGGACAAAGTCAAAGTGGACGGACGTATGTTGGGAAAGTTTTTGGCAAGAGTTGCTTTAATGGATGTTTCTGCAACAGGTGCATTTCCGCTGCTTTTGTCTGTTACTTTAGGTGTTGAGAAGGAACCTACAGGCAATGCCATAATTGAAGGTATACGAGGAGAAGCCAGAAGCATTGGTCTTGACCCGAACCAAGTTATAATGGAGAATACAGAGGACAATTTTGAAACCCTACAGACTGGGGTTGGGTTAACAGTGGTTGGCTTCGCAAATGAGGAGGAACTCAGGATTGGAAAAACATGTCCTGGCGACTTGATTGTTGCGATTGGCAAACCCAAGGTCGGAGATGAAGTAATTGCTGCAGAAGCAAGAGGCGAAATTGCAGACCTTAAAAACGTAACTCAACTCTCACAGAGAAAGTACGTTCATGATATTTGGCCTGTTGGAGGATTCGGTATTGCAAGTGAAGCTAAAATGATGGCTTATGGAGTTGGAAGACAATTGAAAACATTTGAAGTGCAAGGGTTAGATTTGAACAAGTCTGCTGGTCCAGCCACAGTTGTTCTTGCAACAATCGATAGAGATAGTCTTGAAGATTTAAAGTCGCTGATTCCTAAACCGATTAATGTAGTAGGAGAAATACTCTAAAGAGAATCGTTTACTTTAGTAAATGCCCATTGCGGTCGATTTCGCCACTGCGAATCCTCGTTGTGGAAATTGGAGTATTGTTTTCAGCTGGAACCATGTTAACCGCGACAATTTCAAGTGGAGCAAGCCCAGCCTTTTGACGTTTTTCATTGATTCTTTCCGCCGTTTTCTGCGTTTCTTTGCTAACAACCAAAGCTTCCAAGCCTTTACCCGAAATGGTTAAGCCACATGGGTCATTTAATGGCACGATTTCAGCTCTTGCGTCTAAACCCGACAGTTCCAAAAAAGCGTTGAGTTCTTTTCGTCTTTCATTGTAGGATGCTGTTTCATGGGGTTTACCCATTTTTGACACAAATTCATCTGAAGATAAACCGATAATTACTTTGTCGCCGACTTCAAATGCTCTTCCAAGTAGGGTCTTGTGTCCCATATGGAGTTCATCGAAGGTTCCGCCGACGGCGACTTTTTGGAATTTTTTCATTTTACCAGCCTAGCGCCTTGAAAATCTATCTTGCTAACTATCACTTGTTGTGAAGGCAAGGTTTGCTTAAAAGCTTCTGCTACTGAGTTAGCGTTCTCTTCATGTACTACTGCGTGCACGGCTTCGCCAATCATGTTTTGGGCTGCACCCACCGCTCCAGCCTTCTTTGCTGATTCTACCAATTGGCGGGTATTTTCGGTTGCAAATCCCGCTTTTAGCGAGAAATCCCAGCAGCATTCTAGAAAATTCTCCAGGCTTGGTTCTGAAAGGATTGCTTCTAAAGTTTTTTCGCCGTAGCGGTTTATTTCCTGTTTTTTTTCTGGCACGAAAGGATGGTTTTCTTGAGGATATTTGATTTGAAAAAGCCTGCTACGACCATGTAATCTGGATCTTAATGGTATGCGGTCGATTTGACAAATGCCAGGTGCGCCTGGTTCAACGACGAGTACGCAGCCGCCGCTAAACGTCAATGAACTAACTGTACCTAAACCAGTTTGGCATTTGATTTCGGAAACGTGGGCTATTTTGCCAATCTGATTATAAGTCAAAGGTAAATCTAAAGCATCTTTGAGTGCCAAGCCGGCTGTTAATGCTCCGCCTGCGCTTGTGCCAAATCCTGTTCCAATAGGCACTTCAATTTGGTGTTCAACTGTAATATTGTATTTAGCTGTTGGTTTTACTTAGGAGCGTTTCTACTACTTGCCTTGTTGTTTTCGCTTCTTTAGCCAATTTGGAATTGATAAAAACGTCAACGCTGTTTTCTGATGCTTCTTCCGCGGTTACTGTAGTTAATACTCCTTTTTCAAGCCCAAACCCTCCACCTATCGCACCCATTTTCTCTAAATCAGCAATTGGTTTACCTTTTTCCGTGTCGTGGATTTGGAAAAAGCTGGAGATGGCTGCTGGCGCAAAAGCTTTAGCAGTCAGTTTCATTGAGGTTCACTTTGTTTTAGTTTTGCTAATGTCGGAAATGCCCGATAGATCGCTCCGAGAATCGGCGGTCCCAGAACTATCAGAAAGGGTATTTCTGTTACAAATGTCCATGTGAACAACCCAAGAACACCTGCAGATGTCAACGCTGGCAGTGTTGTTACATTTGGCGCGAAAAACACCGCGTAGACTGGCACAACTAAACCTATGATTATACTTCCAAATAGTAAACCTACTACTGAGCCAATTTCGTAACTGAGCCATTTGGACTTACGCCACATGACTATTGCTGAGTAAACTATGAAGCAACCGATAATTACTCCAACAGCCAGCAAGTTGGTATAAACATAAGCCACTATGGCACAAAGAACCGTAACCACGCCGTATATGACGGTGGAGCTTCTTAATCTAATTTTTTTGTTAGCTATGTAACCAATAAGCCAGAAACCCAGAAAGTTTGAGGTAATCCCAGCCATTAGACTTAGAAGGGGACTGCCTCCTAAAGATACGTCACTTACAAATATGCCCACTGCAGCCCCAAATCCACCAACCCATGGACCGAAAACAACGGCGAACACTGCCGGAATTATAACTTGGGGCCAAAAACGCACACCCTCAAAAGAGATTGGAAACACCGAAGAAATCAAGACGCCTAAAGCAACATACAATGCTGCATTTAATGCGAAAGCTGCAACGTCAATGGTTTTCAAGGTTTTATCCCTACGTTAAGTTTATCACTGAAAACTTCTGAGGCAATTAAGCGTTCCGTATATAATGTTTAAACATGATTAAACAGTAAAATCGAAAGATCTTGCTTAAGTAAAAATTAGCACTGAATTCTTTAGAAAAATGAAAAAAGCGTTGGGCTATTTCTTATGCCTTTTGATTCGCTCTTGGCGCTGCGTTTTCTTTCGCCAATCTTTCTTTCGCTGAGTTTGCATTGAGAACCTTTCTTGACGGGGGACGTCGAGTTTTCTAAAAGGCGCCAAATTTCGATAGAACGTTTCAAGGTCTATTTTGTTTTCTTTTAGGTCTTGAATGTTCTGGTTTAACTCTGTTTTAGCTTGTGCTTCCGTTGCCTTATCGAAAGCTTCTTCATAAACAAGGTATGCGGCGTGAAACGGAAAATTCATGGAATCGTTGTCGATTAAAAGTTTCTCAATTTGAGGGGTTAGTTCATTATTGTTGTTTTGCTCGTTTGGTTGTTGAGTCATGTTTATCCGTCTTTTGAATGAGCAATGATTGTTTTTCACTCTTTTAAGGATGTGCCTATTTTTGGCAAAAGGCCACACTTGTTCCAACCCTTCGAGCAGAATATGTACTTTATACAAATGTAGATTTGAGCCATGTTGAATTGGATAGGTATCTGTCAAAGCAGAACCTACCTTCTATAAAGCGTAAAATGAAATATTGGCAATTTTCTTTTATTTTCTCAGTTTGCCCGTTGAAGACAGTTCCTAATTTTTTTAGCATCCATCTCCAACTCGTCTTCACTACGCGAATTAGATGGACTTCGAAAAGCTTTACCATGACTAAAACCCTCTTGAGGTTTCATTGGAATCACATGAACATGCAAATGAAAAACAACCTGCCCAGCGGCCTCCCCATTATTCTGCACAATTCGGATGCCTTTAGCATCTACGGAATCCCTGACAGCCAGCACAACCCGTTTAACAATCCTAAAAAGATAAGCAGCCTCATCCTCCGAAATCTCATAAAAGTTCGCGTAGTGTTTTTTTGGAACCACAAGAGTGTGCCCCTCATTAACTGGGCGATTGCTCAAAAAGGCCACGACTTGCTCATCCTCGTAGACTACGTTTGCAGGCAATTGTTTTTGAATAATTTGGCAGAATATGCATTCAGACATAGATTCATACCTTTCAGCGGTTTATTTGGTGGGATATATCTTTAAATGAATTTCTATATTTAATAATGCATTATGGACACTTTAGTTGAGGATATTGGCAGTTTTCCATTGCCCCAGGGAATTGGAAGGGAAGTCTATAGCAAGGCGTATGAACTTGCAAGAGAAGCAATAATTAAAGGTAAAAACCCAGCAGAAGACGAATTTGTCCAAAATAACTTTTGTTCAGTAGTTGTTGATTCTTTTAAGAAAAAAATTGTTTCAGGCTTAGATGTGGTCAATTTTCCGCAACATTATAGTGGAATCAAACAGGTTGGCGATGCTGTCCACGATGCCATGGAAAAGGGCTCCTTTGTTGTCGATCAAGAAAGAGCATTTCTTCCAGAAATCTATGTACTCAACCAAGAAGCTAAACGCCTTAGTGAAGAGTTTGGCAAAAAAATCCAGCTGCGGGTATCAATTTTTGGCCCAATCGAGCAGTACTTGGCTGAAGTTGGAACCACGGCTTTCCCCGATGTGCTAGATGGGTTTGCCCAAACTATAAATCGGTTTGCAAAAAACTCCATATTAAACAACAAGTATATTGAAACTAAAGCCGTATCCATCGATGAACCCAGTCTTGGCCACAGCAGTTTCTCAGGAACCCCCGAGTTGATCTGTGAAACACTCGAAACAGCCTACGATTTTCAAGGACCAACCAAACAGATCCACCTGCATTTCGCGTCAGGAATACGTAATTTACTGTCCGTAAAAGGCCTTGATGTGCTATCGTTTGAATATGCTGCTTCTCCAAAAAATATTGAGGCAGTCCCCAAAAGCATGCTTGAGCAAGCCGATAAGCAAATTCGCGTTGGCATTGCTCGAACAGACATTGATGCGATTTGGGCTGAACTATACGAGAAGGGCATCACTAAACCAACGACGGAACAAGTGGTTGAACCGATGGAAACAATAAAGAAACGGTATGAATTTGCCAAAGAAAAGTATGGTGAACGGATGACTTTTACGGGTCCTGACTGTGGACTTGGGAGTTGGCCTAATCAAGAATCGGCTGCGTTGCTATTGGAGCGCACGGTAAAAGCTGTAAAAACAAATTCGAAATTCTAATTTGCAGAATTTTGGTGAAAATAAAAAGAAAAGAATAAAAAAATCTTCTTATTCGGTCGCCTGGTCGGATGGCTCAGGCTGTAAAGGTTCTTGCTTTGGCAGTGGTTTCTTCTTTGCAGCGAGAGCTTGTTGCGCATTGGTCAGGTCTTTAAAGCCGTAGGTTCCAATTGGGGGCCAGCCTGCTTCGGGCATGGACGCAGGTATTAGCATGATTGTGTTTGTCTGCGATTGTTGACCCAATTCATAGAGTATGTTCATCCACCTAAGCCTTAGACCGTCTGGACTTGCCTCATACATTTTGGCTGCTTCAATCATTTTTGCTGACGCTTCGAACTCGGCTGTAGCTAAAGTTACTCTTGCTATACGTTCCCGTTCAGCCTGAGCTTGGCGGCTCATTGCGTCTTGGAGGTTGGCGGGGATAATGACGTCTCGTACTTCGACGGAGGTAACTTTGATTCCCCAAGATTCGGTTTTTTCGTCTATAATTTCTCGCAGGCGGGCGCCTACTTTTTCGCGTTCCGCAAGCAACTCGTTGAGGCTGACCTTACCAATGACTTCCCTAAGTGTTGTTTGCGATGCCAATTGAGTAGCTTGATAGTAATTTTCAACGGCTAATACTGCTTTCTCCAAATCCACGGGTTTCATGTAAAGGACCGAATCAACGTTTACGGGAACGTTATCTTTAGTTAAAGTTGATTCTGTGCGGAATTGAATTGTGTCTAGTTGAGTTGAGATTTTTAAGGGTGCCCGGTCAATTAATGGAACTAGGTAGATGAGTCCTGGACCTTTTAAGCCAACGTAGCGTCCTAGCCTTAGAACCGGCATGCGTTCCCATTCTTTTAGGACACGTATTCCGCTTAAAAGGAAAAGTGCAACAATAATAGCTATAAAACCTATAACTGGAGCTAAAATATCAACCATTCTTTATCCCTCAATTAGTGGTATTCATTGCTTTGAGAATTAAGCTTTTTGCTCGGTTGGTTTTACCACAAGGAGCATGCCATCCATACCCATAACTTCAATGGCTTGGCCACTGGCTATTTCGCCGTCTTTGGCTGTGGCTTCCCAGAATTCGCCCATTACTCGGACTTCGCCCTTAGGCTTAAGGTCAGTAGTTGCTGTGCCTTTTGCACCAATTAAGGCTTCTTTGCCAGTTTTAACCCGTGTAAACTGAGCTTTAACTCCTACATAGAATATGACTGCTACAATCAAAGCTACAATGATCAATGTAACTCCAAGTGTTAATTCAACCGAAATAGCTAATCCGTAGTAGGTTGTTCCAGAGATTGCTGCGAAAAACAGGAACGCTGCAATGGTTATTAAAATACCTATTATGAAAGCTAAACTCGCGTGCATTGCAATCCCTGAACTAGTGATAGGTTGATTTTGCTTATAAGTTATTTCAGGATGAAAGAAAGAAAAAAGAAGAATTTTTGTTTAGTTCCAGTGTTCGGCTATAAATAATCGTAGTGATGGATCGTCTCGTGGAACTGTTCTTAGTTGAGGCATTGGTGATGGTTTTCTGCGTAGAGGCGGTGGCTGCATCGGTGATGGTGGTTCAAGCTCTAAGGGAATTTTGTTTATCAGTCTTCTTCGCCTCCGTGAACTGTGGGTATGATTGTAGTTTCGACTATACTCTCTTTGCGGATGATTGTTAATGTTGTTTCTTTGTCGATGACGTCTTGGGTGAGTAGTCTTGGGAGGTCGTAGAATTCGGTTACGGATTTACCATTGAACTTGACTAGTACGTCGCCCATGGCTAATCCTGCTTTGCGTGCTGGGGATCCTGGTTCAACTGAGAATATCATGACACCTGTTTCTTGTTCTAACCCTGCTGTCTGGGCGATTTCCTCTGGGATTGCGACTGTGTTGGCGACTATGCCTAGATATCCTTTCTGCGGCACTTTTCCAGTCATTAAGCGGTCCGTGATTGCTTTGACTTTGTTTATGGGGATCGCTATGCCTCTTTGCCAAACGTAAGCTGCGTTTATACCGATTAATCTGCCTTCTACATCGACAAGGGGTCCACCACTGAAACCTGGGTTTAGCTGTGCGTCGGTTGCAATTATATTTTCCATAGCTGTTCCTCGCCAGCCTCGGATGGTACCGTTTACGCTTGTCACCATGCCTGAAGTAGCGGTTGATTGGTGGCGGTTGAATGGATTAGCGAGGGCCAAAACGTATTGTCCCACGTTTAGTTTCTCGGAATCGCCAATCTCGATGGGTGTAAATTCTCCCTTCTCTGCCTTAAGCAATGCTATGTCGTTGTATGGATCTGCGCCCACGATTTTTGCGTTGAAGTTTTTTTCTCCCACTCCGACTTTGACGTTGTTACATCCTGAGAGTACGTGGTTGCATGTGACTATGTAGCCGTCTTTGGATAATACTACGCCTGTGCCATGTGACATTTGTGATTTTACGCTGACGACGGATTCTGAGGTTTTTTTGATTAATGTGCTCGTTGCTTCTGAGAGCCATTTTAAGACTGTTAATGGGTTAGTTAATTGACTCATTTGGTTTTTCTCCAAAAGAGTATATTGGATAAAAGGTATTTGTTGACTAAGGAATGCACGTAGTCAGTCACATAACTAAGCTGGCATCGTTGAGCTGCCGAAGTAACCAACGTTTCGGGTCATGACATGTCGTGCAGTCTGCGAGGTAATGCATAGCTTACCTATAAGTGACATTAACTGATAGGAAGCTTTCAACGCCAGGTTCACGTTGTTGTTTGTTAAGAATTTAGCTTCGATATTTAGAGCTGTACCTTGGATGTTTGCAGCTATTTGAATTGCACCATCTTCCGTAATCCATTTGAGAGTAACGCCTTGATCGTTTTCGGATATTCCAAACCAACGGAGCATGCCAAACCATTTGCCTTTAAGAGACAAAATCAGCTGCTGAGTCATCAGGTCTGAGGGAAGGAAAGTCTGAATAAGCGGTGTAGTCAGGGTTTCTTTTTGTGGTTGATTGAGTTTTAATTCGGTTATTTTCGGAGTTACCTTGTAGCCTTCATGCACCTTTTTCACGATGCCTTCCTCTTCCAATCGGCTAAGTATTCGTGAGAGCGTTTCAGGGTGCAGTCCTGTTCTTCGTTTTATTCCATCAAATGTAAAGGTGGCTAAGTCTTCGGTTTCAATTAGCGCCAACACATCAGCATCGCGCCCGCTAAGGCTGCAGTCGGCTGAGGAGCTTTGCCAATTAACATTCAGAACAGGTATCATTAAAGTATGGATTGTTGAAATGTTGCTTTTGAAGGTTACTCTACCGTTTGATACAAAGCAATGCATTTGAGCTTTGGAAGAAACTTATCAATCAAAACAAACATAATACAATAATAGTTGATAATTACCAAGCATTTCTCAATTTTTAGGTTACTAAACAAAACTTTAGAATTTTGTTAATAGCCAAGTTTTTAACCGCCAAACGCTTTCTTAGCTTTTATGAAAGAAACAGAAGTCAAAATTCTAGAAGTGAACAAGGTGAAAGCTGAGAAGATCCTCGCCAATTTGGGCGCTAAAAAAATTTTTGACGGCGACATTGAAACGTTGTTCTTTGATTTCAAAAAAGGCACAATTATTAAGCAAAAAAACGTTCTCCGCCTAAGAAAAGAGCAGGATAAAACAGAACTAACTTATAAAAAAGTCTACTTCACCCCAACTGCCAAAACTGCAGAAGAATACTCTGTTGACGTTTCAAGTCTGGAGACAATGGAGAAAATCCTTGAGAATTTAGGTTTATCTATAATTGAAAGCATGAAGAAGCACAGGGTCAGCTATACACTTGATGGCGCGCGCTTTGACTTTGATTGCTACTCTGGAAGTCATGGTTTTATTCCTGAGTTTTTGGAAATAGAAGCTAAAAACACTGATTTAATCTACAAATACGCGGCATTGTTGGGGTTTAAAGAGAAGGATTGCTTGCCCTGGTCAACTACAGAACTAATTGGGCACTATTTTCCAAAATAGCCGTTTTTTTTAGCTTAGACGTTTGACAGGTTATTTATGGATCGGACGAGGCTTAGCAACTTTTGGCACTGCTTTCGGCTTTGGTGGCTGAGGAATTGCAGGAGCCTTCTTAGAAACGTTCCAAGCCGGGTATTCGCCATGTTCTTTCTTAAAACTCTCCATTAGTTCTTTTTGTGCCAACTTTGGGTTTTCGCTCAACATCCAGCCAATAACGACTTTTTCGAGGTATCCATCATTTAGGAGAATAGAATTGATTTTTCGCGTTGTTTTTCCGCCGTATCCAGACAGATATCCGCCGAAAACTCTTTTTGTCGGTTTTTTGGATTTGCCAATGTACAAAATGTCAGATGCGGGTTTTCCAGTTAAGGTGCAGTCAGCAAGAACAAAAACACTGCTTCTATCGAAGGGCAGGGACGAAAATGATAGCCCTTTTAACGAAACGAATTCGGCAAAGCCGTTTTCTTTAAGAGTCAAAGAATTCATGTTCCATAGTTAAAAGGCGAGAAATTTAACCTTTCCTACATAAGACTATTGGGAGCTATATACTCTATTTTGAGAGCCCTAAAGGGCAGCCTCAAACAAATGGAAAACAGCATGTCTGATTTGGAATGGACAAAAAAGTTCCCCTTTTCGAGTGCGAGATGTTTGTGGTCCGCAGACCAAAATGTGCGGAAACCAACTATTCAATAGAGAAGCGCGAACGTTGAAAGCAAAGATTTTTTTAGATTGCTTTCCTGATAATAATGCAATCGTTATTGATGCTTATTATGAAGTAGAAGAGGGCATTAACGATGGGAAACTGCAGGTAGAAGACTTTGTTAGTTCCAAACAATCGCGATTCTGACACAAACAATGCCTTAACTCAAAAAAAACTTTTAGATAATCCGAGCTATTTTCTTAACAGGGAGCTTAGTTGGATAAGGTTTAACGGGCGCGTTCTTGAGGAAGCACGTGACCTGTGGCATCCTCTCCTCGAGAGAGTTAAATTCATCGCCATATGTGGCAGCAACCTCGACGAGTTCTTCATGACGCGTGTTGCTCGGCTAATTAAAAAAGTCAATGCAGGCTCTAAAGAAAAATCCATGAATGGAATGAGCTTCATGGAGCAAATTGATGCTACACGCAAAGAAATTCTTCCGTTAATTGAAAATCATGCAAAGTGCTGGAAAGATGAACTTGTGCCTGCTTTAGCTAAAGAGGAAATATACGTTAGAAATTTTAAGGATTTACCAGAAAAAAACAAGACCTACTTGAGAGAGTTTTTCAAAGCAGCCATTGTTCCATTAATCAGAGTCCCAAAAGTGGGTTTTGATAGCGTATCAATAGAGAATCTGCATGTGACCCTTTATGTATCCGGCTTCCAAAATCAACCGGACTTATGCATCTTGCTCGATGTTCCCTCCGAAAAATTTGGCAGACTTATCAGTATTCCAAAAGAATTGCAAGTAGAAAAAGGTAAAGATGCAGAAAGTGGAGAGTTCTACTTTGTATTTTTGGAAGATTTAATCGTCAATAATTTGGATGTAATTTTTCCTTCGGAAAAAAACCTCACAGCGTATTCCTTCAGGTTGACGCGCAATGGAGAAATAAGCATTCTAATGGACGAATCTGCGGATTTCATTAAATCCGTACAAAGAAGCCTCTCAACACGAAAAGCCGGATTCCCTACTAGACTTGAATTTGACAAGAAAACACCCAATTCCATAAAACAAGCAATAATCAAAAAAGTAGGTTTGCCTATTTACTTAACATATGAGTTTGATGGACCGCTGGGACTCGTTGACCTCTGGCAACTGCTAAAAATAAACCGCCCCGATCTCAAAGATAAAAGCTTCTTCCCATGCATCTCGCCGCTGGTTATTTCTGAAAACAACATTTTTGAAACCATCTCTAAACAAGACTTCGTCCTCTACCACCCTTACGATGGCTTTGATGTAATAATTGACCTATTGAGGGAAGCAGCTATAGAGAGTGATGTCTCAGAAATCTGTATAACAATGTATAGAATGGACCATAAATCACCGATTGTTGACGCATTGATTGAAGCGGCGCGGAACGGCAAAAAAGTCACCGCCATAGTTGAGTTAAAAGCCAAATTTGACGAAGAAAACAACATCTTATTAGTTGCAAAACTGCGAAACGGCGGAGTAAAGACTGTTTACAACTTCCCAAATTTCAAGGTACATGCAAAACTATGCCTAATCACCAGAAAAGAAAAAAAAGGCATTACCCGGTATTCGCATATTGGCTCGGGCAATTATAATGCGGTTACAGCAAAAATTTACGGCGATATCGGCTACCTTACCGCAAACCCCGAAATAGGGTTGGAACTTGAAGACCTATTCCACGCAATAATTAACGGGGTTCAAGAAAAAGAAACCAAACATCTGCTTGTGGCTCCGAAAACTCTGAAGAGAGAAATTCTCAGGAGAATAGATAAGGAAATAAGTGTTCACCAGAAAACTAGCAGAGGCTACATAGCGTTTAAACTCAACAACCTCGAGGAAAAAGAAATCATTCAAGCCCTGTACAAGGCGTCGATGGCAGGAATCAAAATTGACCTTAACGTCCGAGGTTTATGCTGCTTAAGACCAGGAATTCCAGGTGTAAGCGACAATATTTCAGTTATTTCTATAGTGGGACGCTTCCTTGAACATGCCCGAATCTACTATTTCCATGATGATACTGAAGCTGAAGTGCTCATCGGAAGCTCCGATATGATGTTTAGAAACCTCAACGAACGAATCGAAGTTCTCCTTTCAGTACCCGACCCTTACCTGAGACAAGCCATCCTTGAAAACATGCTTAAAATTTCCCTTCGAGACAACGTTAAGGCAAGAAGACTGCTACCCGACGGGACATATGAAAGAGTCGCAGTTAAACAGGGCGAAGAAGTCATCAATTCTCAAGTTTGGCTTATCAAGAACAGAGGCATTTGGAATGAACGCGACCATTAAGGCTCAAACATGCCAAAGCGACAGAAGTTACTGCACATTTGGCGCCCAAGCGCTTCTAAAACTTCTCACAGTTTTCGAAACCCAAATCGATGGAGTAATTAAAAGTGACGACATCGAATATGTTCACAAAACGCGTGTCACTTCTCGAAGATTAAGAGCCACCATACCTCTTTTCAAAAAATGCTTGCCCAGAAAAGAATACAAGAAATGGTTGTATGAGATTAAGAAAGTCACGCAGTTGCTTGGCGATGCGAGAGACCTCGACGTGCAGATAGTCTTTGTTGTGCAGTATTTGGACAAACTGGATTCTGGAGCAGAAAAAGCAGGTGTGGACTTCCTGCTTAATGCTCATAAAGACCGCAGAAAGAATATTCAACCAGCCATCATTTGCGGATTGGAGGAACTGGAAGCAACCGGCGTTTTAAGGGACCTTGGCAAGTTTTGTGAAAAAACCATCACAGAACCATCAAAGGCCTTTGATCCAGAAAAGGTCTTGGAAAAAGCGTATTGGCACATATCGTTTAAGTTAGACGATTTCTTGGCATTAGAAAACTGGGTTCACCGAGAAAAAGAGCTTCTAAAGCACCATGAAATGAGAATACAGGCAAAGAAACTCCGTTACACCATGGAATCCTTCGCATGTTTATACAAAAATAAACTTGCGGAAGAAATAGAAACAATCAAATCTTTTCAAGATTTATTGGGTGAAATGCATGACTGCGACGTCTGGACACAACAAATACCCAAATTCATACAAGAAACAAACGCTAAAAACAAGTCCAAACAGAAGAAAAAAACAGACACAACAGAAGCTAAAAATGCGCTTTTGAATTTTCTAAACTATGTGAAGGAAAGAAGAAAGGAAAATTACGCAAAATTTGTTCGTTTATGGGATGAGAAAAAAAAGGAAGGTTTTTTTGTTCAACTCAGGACGGATATTACTTCAGAGTTTATCGTCAACAATGAAGACAAAATAAAACGTGTTCTTGCAAATCCCGATGTAAAAATCGCTGTTTTATCTGATGTTCACGCCAATCTGGAAGCTTTGGAAAGTACCATAAAGGATGCTGAAGAACGTGGAGTTGACGTTTTTCTAAATGCGGGTGACTCGATAGGTTTTGGTCCCTGCCCAAACGAAACTGTAGAGCTGTTATGCGAGAAAAATGTGCTTAGCATTCTGGGAAATTATGACCTGGAGGTTGTTGAAGGTAAAGTTAAGGCTAAAGCCGAAAAAAACCTTGCATTGAAATTTACCCGAAAAGAGTTGACAAAATCCTGCGAACTTTACCTCTATTCTTTGCCGCGCGACCTTAGGCTTAAAGTGGCAGGTAAAAAAATGCTTGTAACACATGGGAGCCCCGAGTCGATCGAAGAGCACATCTTCCCTGACACGCCAATTGGGCGGCTCAAAATCCTCGCCGATGCGGCGAAAGCTGATTTGATTATTGTTGGGCATTCCCATGAACAATTCTGGAATCAGGCAAACGGCACAAGTTTCGTCAACCCTGGAAGCGTTGGAAGACCCAGCGACGGAAACCCTCAAGCTGCATATGCTGTTTTAAGTTTTAATCCTTTTAAAGTTGAGTTGATTCGGCTGGAGTATAACGTTAAGGGCACTGTAAATATGATTAGAAAAAAGGGTTTGCCTGAAAGTTTCGCTCAAATGCTGCTTCGTGGTGTATCTTTGGATGTCATTATCAAAGAGGATCAAACTAAAAAAGACCAAATGGTTCAAAATTGCAAAGCAGCAGTGAAGGTTTGCCAGAATATTTCGGCTAAATATTGGCCTGATACTAACCATTTCCAGCAGGTTAGGAAACTTGCTTTGGGGTTCTTTGACGGTTTAATCAAGCTGCACAATTTGGGAATGCGTGAAAGATGCTGGCTTGAATGCGCTGCTATTCTTCATGATGTTGGCTTATCCAAAGCCAGGAAGCGGTCACCACAAAAAATCAGCCAAACTAATTCTAAACGACACTCAATTGCCCTTTACTTCACAGGAAAGAAGGATAATAGCAAGCATCGCTAGATATCACCGCAAAGGTTTGCCCAAACAAACACACTACAACCTATCATCTTTTGACCGCGCAACTATTCATAAAGTGAAAGTTCTAGCGAGTCTTCTTCGAATAGCAGACGGATTGGATTACTCGCATCAATCAATCGTAGAAGTGTTAATAGTCAAGATAGGTACAAGGAGAATAACTGTTGAATGTATGTTCAAAACGAAATCTTCGCTGGAAGAGCAGGCTTTTAATAAGAAGAAAGATTTGTTTGAAAAGGTCTTCGCTAAGAAAATGGTGCTGATATGGAAGGGACCAGTCAAAACCGCTGGCCATGTAGTTGGGTTCGTAGACATTGGAACAAACGCAGTACGCCTTTTAGTGGTGAGGATAAACCCCAATTTCTCATATACCATCATTAGCCAAGAAAAAGAAGTTGTCAGGCTTGGCGAAGAAGAATTCAAAGATAACATCCTTAAACCCGAAGCCATGGAACGCGCCATTTTTGTCTGCGGAAAATTTGCCAACCTAGCAAAAACTTATGGCGCCTCTGAAATAATAGCAGTTGGAACCTCAGCTATTAGAGAAGCCCAAAACCAACGCGAGTTTCTGGAAAAACTTCATAATGAAACTGGACTTAACGTTAATGTTATTTCGGGACAAGAAGAAGCTAGATTAATTTGTTTAGGCGTATCAAGCGGAATAGATATCGGGGAAGAAAAAGCTATTTTTATAGATTTGGGCGGTGGCAGCACCGAAATTGCCATCGGCAACCAACATGAATGCTTCTCGTTGGATAGCCTCAGGCTCGGGGCAATCAGGTTAACATCGCAGTTCATTGGTGAAGGCTGGACTGGCCCCATTGAAAACAACATTTACAAGCAGATAAGACAATACGCTTGCAGCAAAGTTCACCCTTTAAAAGCGAAGGTTCAGGAATATGGTGCCAGACGAGCATGGGGATCATCAGGCACAATGATAAACTTGGCTGAAATCTCAAACAAACTTTTCAAAAAAAACGGCAACGGGGGCAGCCTCACTTTGTCGAGGAAGAACCTGAAAAAGTTAGCTCCGATTCTCTGCTCTTTGTCCCTTGAAGAAAGAAAAAAGTTGCCTGCTATTAACCCAGATCGAGCTGACATAATAATTGCTGGTGCAGCCATAATTGAAGCCATCATGGAAGAGTTTGGATTGGAGGAAATCTGCGTTAGTCACCGAGAACTTCGCGATGGACTGCTTGCTGAGTACTTGTCCAATTTTGAAGGTTTTCGGGAACTACAAAAGTCGCCTATGAGGAACAGAAGTGTTCTGCATTTGGGCAGGTCATGCAACTTTGACGAGAAACATTCCGAAACCGTTGCTTCTTTGGCGTTGCAGCTGTTTGATAGCGCAAAACAAATTGGGCTACACAATCTTGGTGAGACAGAAAAAGAACTCTTAAAGAATGCTGCGACTTTGCATGATGTTGGCGATTTTCTTTCATTTAATGATCATCAACTTCATTCTCACTACATAATAAGCAACGCTGAACTCCTCGGTTTTGACAAAAAGGAAATACAAATAATGGCTAACATCGCGCGTTTCCACAGAAAAAAGTTGCCATCCAAAAAAGCGTTGAAAACCACAGGATTAGACGAAAAAACAAATCATGCTATTGCAGTTCTTTCTACGTTTCTTCGATTTGCAGAAAAACTTGACCGAAGTCACTGTTGCCTTGTAAAGAAAGCGGAATTTATTAAAGAAAATAAAGATCAAGTGCTACTTGAGTTTTATTCAGACTCAGACTGCAGTTTAGAAGAATGGAGCATCTTTCAGAATCGGCAAGCTTTCTTTGAAGCCTTCGGAAAACAGCTCGATGCTCATTGTGTATTTTCGCCAAGTCCATAGTCGGAGTTGGAGGACGTTTATTCTTTTTCCAGTTCAGCTTTTGCTTTTTCCAAAGCTTCACATTCTTCTTTGCTTAAAACGGGATATTTTAAATCCAGTTTTTTGATTTGTGAAAGAATAATCTCAGAAATCGACGCATGAACGACCCATTTCTTGTCTGCAGGAATAATATACCATGGTGCCCATTCAGTGCTTGTTTTGTTAAGCATATCTTCATAGGCTTCCATGTAATCTGTCCATTTTGAGCGTTCAGAAAGATCTGTGAGAGAAAATTTCCATTCTTTATCTGGGTTTTCAAGGCGTTTAAGCAAACGTTGTTTCTGCTCCTTCTTCGAAACATTAAGGAAAAATTTCAAAACTACGGTACCGTTTCGAACCAAGTGCCGTTCAAACATGTTAATGTCTTCGTAGCGTTGATTCCAGAAAAGTTTTCCGCTCTTTTCATGAGGCAATTTCTGTTTTTCCAAGATTTCTGGTCGAACCTTAACTATTAGCACGTCCTCGTAATATGAACGATTAAAAATTCCTATCCTTCCCCTCTCTGGAAGAGCTTTTGCATGTCGCCATAGGAAATCGTGGTCCAGCTCCTCTGCTGATGGAGTTTTGAAGCTTGTAACTTGGCAACCTTGAGGATTAACTCCAGACATTACGTGGCTGATTGTGCTGTCTTTTCCAGCAGCATCCATCCCTTGAAGAATAATCAACATTGAATAAGTGTCACTTGCCCAAAACAATTCCTGTAACTCAACAAGTTTTTGCCTGTTAGATTCAAGAAGCTTTAAAGCTTGTTCTTTAGCGGTTTTTTTGCCTTCTTTTTCTTCTTGTTTTTGAGACCATTTTGGAATCCAACATGAATCGTAATCCTTCAAATTAATTGCTTTTCCAACAGGCACCTTAAAATCTTCTGTGTCAATGGACATTCAAAACTATCTCTACAAGTTTATGCTAAGGCGCCTATATTAGCTGTGTCGTCGAGAATCTATATTTCAAATAATTACTTGTATGTTTTAGTTTTAAGATCTATTACTATTCCGATTGAATATGGAAAAATGAATTTTTTAAAAAACAGAAAAACACAAGGGAACCTTTAAGAAACTAATAAAACACTCAACAACAGACAGAAATGAACCATAACAGATTGAAAACAAAAGGCATTTTCCTTGATTTAGACGGCACAATCGTAGATTCAACAGGAGCTTACCTTGAAGCAGCCAGAATTGCATTCCGCGCAATTGGAAAAAAGACCCCGGAGAAGCAAGTTCTCCTTGAAATCCCAAGAAGAATAGAGCAGCGCTTTACAATCGACGACTTAACGCATGGCAATACAAAAGAGTTCATGCGAGTCTATTTAGAAGCGTACTATTCCGTCACAGAATCAAAAACCAAACTCTTCCCAAACATTTCAGTCACACTTGAAGCACTTTCAGCAAAATCTAAACTGGCACTAATAACTATGCGCCATGTTCCAAACCAAATCATTCTCAAAGAACTAGATTCTTTTGGCATCGCAAAATACTTCACACATGTCGTAACCGCCCTAGACACTTCTAAACCCAAACCTTCACCTGAAGCATTAATCCAATGCGTAGAAGCTTTGGAATTGGAAATGTGCGATTGCATCATAGTGGGAGACTCAGTTAATGATGTGCGGGCAGGAAAAGCCGCAGGTGCAAGAACAGTTGCATTACTTTCAGGGCTATTTCAACGTGAAGAACTCATAAAAGAGTGCCCTGACTTGATTCTACCTGATGTAAATGTGCTTCCAGAGTACATAGAATAAGCTTTTTTGTGTATATCGAAATCTGACATATTGCTATTATCTGCCTAAGGCAGTTATATGCCGCTGGAAAAATAAGGTTTAATTAAAACCTCTATCTTAAGTGAATATGGAGAGGGCTTCAGCGGGAATTAGTATGAACTTTGTAGAGATTATGTTAGGGGAGAAATTGAAAGACGCGGATCCAGCCCTAGATATAATGGGTTCGGACCGCAAAGTATTGCAGGTTGCCTGCCAAGACTTCACTAATTACCTTAAGTTTCATTGGAACCTTATTGGAAAGGAATCAAACCAATGTGAACTCGTGGAGAAACTAGAGAAGCTTTTCAAGGAAGATGCTGCAGAGATTAGATGCTTTTTTGACAGTTTGGACGGGCATTTGGTTTAAGAAGTGGAAGGAACGTGTCAAGCTACTCATCGGCAACCAGAATGCTAACAAATGGAACAAAATGTCAAAAACACTGGCCAACGTTGAACCTTTATGGCGCAAAATTGAGCACAAACAAGAACTTCAAGAAGTCGTAGTTGCTACCCTGATAAAGAACGGAGAAATTTGTGGAACTGAAATCTTGGCAGAGAACTTGTTGAAAATGGAGCTCGGAGAAAAGAATCTTGAAAACGTTAGCGACAAAGAAAGACTCTTTACAACATTAAACAGTGCTCTGCGAAAAGCACGAGAAATGGCTCAAAGTAGAGGACCACTTATCTTTGTCAAAATAGACAAAGGCTATTATAACGCGCTAAACGAGTAAGCGCTAAAATTTCTTTCTTTTCTATTTTAATTTTTTTTAGGGCAAAACATATACAATTTTATAGGTCCTTAAAAAGTAAATCTATCGTTAAGTCTTTATGAAGTATTTTCTAACTATTTGTCTGCTTAAAATAACGAAAAGTTTAATTTGAAAAATATTAAAAATTGGCGGTTTAGAGGACTCTTTGTCTTTGAAGAGTCTTTGTTCGCCAAGTATAACGCCTAATGGTTGCTTTTTCACCGAAGCCACATGCCGCACAACGCTTATGGCGCACATGATAAGCGCGTCTGCCACAGCGCCTGCACATAATGTGGACAGTTTTGCCCTGGCGCTTGCCCATTGATGGCGTTCCTTTTCCCATGTACACTCACCTAGGTGGCGGTGAAATAAGGACTACGTTGTCTCCGCGAACGATTATAAGTCCCAGTTTCCTTTGGTTTTCTACAGCTGTTGTGTCTTCTGTCTTCTTCCAGAACTAGGTTTAAGTGTTGATCGAAACCCTTTAGTCTTCCTCGAAGGCTTTTTCCACCTTTCAACCGGACAAGTACGATTTTGCTAAGATTCTGCTCAAGGATTTCAGTTGTCATTTCGCTCATTTTGGAATCCTCACGTATCTTTATCTCTTTTATACTTGAACTCTCTCCATTTAAACCTATCTAAGCATAGCATACAGATTACCTAAAGAACAATTATGCTCTGCAAAGCATGCCCAAAAAAAGAGTACATAAGCTTGCACTTATAAGTGTGGTACGCGAGTAATTTTTTAAAAGAGAGGAAAAGTGATAACTTTACAATGGCATCAATAATTGAGTTTATAATCGTTTTTCTGACCTCTTTTGGTTTTAACTTAATCCCGTTCGCTGGACCCTCAAACCTTTTAATAGCGTCCACAGCGGCAATCGGCATAACAAACGCTGACACCACTACATTATTGATAATTGGTTTTCTGGTTGCTTTAGGCGCAGCATTAGCCAAAGGCATACATTACATGGTAACGTTTTTTGTCAGCAAGCACCTGAGCGAAGAACGGCGCAAACGTCTTGATGCCGACGCAGCCAGAATTAGGCGCTGGGCATTTGTTCTTCTCTATGTTGCCGCGGCTACCCCAATCCCAGATGAACCAATAGTTATACCGTTGGGACTAATGAAGTATAGTCCAGCCAAAGTTTTTTATAGCCTATTTCCTGGGCAAACTCTACAATCACCATAGCAGGTGTCTTTCTAGGAAATTTAACCGGAAATCCAATATATAAAAAATAGTATGGCCTAAGCCAGAAAACTTCATACTTGTCATCTTCAATAATCCTAACCATAGTCATCACAATCATACTGTTAAAGGTTGATTTCGGTAATAGCCACAAAAATGTTCCGACCGCAAACCAACCGATAAACAACCAGGAGAATAAAGAAAAACAATATAAGCCTAACCACGAACCCAATACGAGAAGACAACATGCCTACAAACAACGCAGATACCCCCTAAAAGCCAAAGAAGCCAAACAAATAATAAACCAAACAACCAAACCCTAAAACTTGACCTTGAAACCTTGTTTGACAAAAGCAACCGTAGAAGTTGTCGAGTCTGATGTTGGCGAAATATACCTCGTCGGTGGAAAACCATTAATTTTTAAGTCAGGCGACGCGGTCCTACCTGACTCTACTCTTCAAGGAATTCGTTGCAAAGCCCCAAAAATCGTTGTTGACATGGGTGCTGTGCCATATGTCTGCAAAGGTGCAACCGTGATGGCTCCGGGCATCCTGAGGTATGAAGGCGAATTTGCAAGGGCGACTTAGTGGTTGGTTGTTGATAAGAAGCATGGTAAAGCGTTGGCTGTAGGAGAGGCCCTCTTGGATTCACCCACCGCCAAGAACACCAAAAAAGGCCCCATTGTCAAAACACTCCATTTTGTTAGCGACAAAATTTGGGATTATATAAAAACTCTCGCATAATAGCACACAGCGTTTGATATTATCTGTACAATTTTCATCATCAAGAGAAAAAATGTCACATCGAGAAAGATATTTCTAATCTAATGATACTGGGTCGGTTAAAAACGCTGACCATAAAAAAGAATTATACGTCTGCGCACAAAACGGAAAAAAACCAAAATAGAAAAGATTAACCCATCAAATTAAAATCACCA
>CAWEZP010000005.1:0-9381 GCA_963813675.1 Candidatus Bathyarchaeota archaeon | reverse complement strand
CACGGAAGGCGGGGAGGGTGGGCTTATCCATATATCTTCTATGGTCAAAGATTCCTTAACAGAACTTCCGATACCTGCTTTGTAGGCATCAGAGTATGAAATCACAAACCCAAATAGAATCGTCATGCCAGCCATTGTTACCATTATCATCAATACAGTGGCGATGACTGGTGAAACTGCTTTTCTGTTTCTAAATAGTTTCTTCATTTTTTCACATCCAGTTGGGCGGTATACCCGCAAAGAATATGGCGTATCCAACTACGACCAGTAAGATTGAATGCTTCATGCCTCCAGCTACTCGCGTTCCCCGATTTTTCCCGCCATAAGTCCTCCTGTTAAACCCGAAACAAGCATGTCTTGATAGAAGAAGTCCTTAAGGCCACCCACCCCACCGATGGTGGAGTTACCCGATATTTGCTGAGACCCAGACATCGGAGCAAAAAATGATTGAACCAGCAGAATTGCTGTAACTATAAACACTGCAAAGGCTGCGTAAATTACTATGATGTAAGGTTTCATTTGGGCGTCGGTTTCCCTGTCGATATCTTTCATCTCCTCCATAAACCCTGCAGTTGCTGTAAATACTTTTTTGATTGTTCCTCCTGATCGGCTGGCTTCTAAAACAAGCACACAGAAGCGATTTACGATAGGTGAGTTTATGCGATTTTTGAAATTGGTTAGTGCATCTTCAAAAGATGTTCCCCATGACATTTCAATAACTAACTGTTTGACTTCTTTTGAAAGGGGACCACTGACCATTTTGTTGTCGACAACTTTTTCTAAAGCTCTAATTAGGGTCATCCCGGTTTCCTGAGATTCTGCAACTCCTCTGACGAGAAGAGGCATCTGATTTTCAATTGAGGATATCCATCTTTGATGTTTCAAGTCAAGAAAAGCCGAAGGAACTAATATTACTAGTACGCTAACAAAAAAGATTTCATTGATAAAAGTTGTTAAAGCCGAAAATGATACGACTGCAATAAGTGCTATAGCTATAACTACAGCAAGTATCGAAATCCCCACAGTTATTTGCCTTTTCTTAATCTCTACCTTGCCCATATTATTACCTCGGAGGCGTCATTGAATCGACCATTAGCAACATTATTCCTACACCTGCAGGCGTTACTACGAAGGTCATAAGTATCAAAATTGTTTGAGGATCCATGCCAGCAAGCATTGATCCGCCGCCCAAAAATGACATTACTGATAGCATAACTACAAGGACCAATGGAAGTGCAATCATGAAACTAACATAGAGTTCAGCCATTCCCGCAAGACTATCTAGAAAACTCTTCATTGAAGTAACACGAAGCTTCTTTGCTTTTTCAGACTCATCTCTTAGAAAAGACGCTAAATCGCCACCCATATGGGAAGTAGTAACAATGCCATCTAACATTGCTCCAAACTTTCTTGAAGCTGACCTTACAGATGCGCGTCTTAAAGAATCGTTTAAATCTAAACCCATCAATTCGGTATCAGCAATGGCACGTCGAATTTCGTCTCCAACACCGAATTCATCGCCGACATTGGCTAATGATCGAAAAATACGTTCTGGAGGCATACCTGAACTTGCTAGTACAGCCATGAAATTGGCGGTTAAGGGTAAATTTGAGTCTATCTTTCTTACCTTCGAAGAAATTGTGAGAACAGGGTAAACATAACAAAACCCAAAGACAGCAATACCTGCGATCATCGCAGCTACTATTGAAAATATAAATGCAGGTACAAATGGAAGTCTGATTGAGAATATCAAAAGTGAAATTCCAAAGCCTAAAACTGCGGCTAATATAGTTGAGAAAGCCATTAGTCCCAAGTAAGCTTCAAAGGTGATTTTAACAGCTGCTTTTGATAGATTATCCTGCATGCTCTGTAATTCTTTAACCAGAGATTGAGGAACAAACTTTGACGCTTCTAAGAAAGAGAGCAAGCAACTGTTTATTCGTCTTTTAGTGCCTCCGCAAGTATGCGAGCAGGATTCTCCATATACGATCGAATTATGTTGGATACGTCTTTGTAGTTTCGAATATTCTTTTGAGCCATCCAGGTTATTATTTTTCGTCTATTTTTGAGTTCTTCTTCAGCTTGCTCAATGCTTACTCCTGTTTTTTCAGCGATTTTCTCAAGAATGTAACTTCGACCAGTATAATCAAATGTTTCATCCGTAGCGTTCCATCTGTATACTTCGTTTGTTAATATTTCTCCTGAACGAGGATCTAAACCAACGATTTCTGAGGCGGCAACCGTTTTTCTCACGGGTTTGCCTTTTATTTCGATTCGTTTTTGAACCAATATGATGTCTATTCCAGCGATGAGAGTTCGAGGAATGTTCATTGGAGCTGATTCTAAACGGTAAACTGCTGATTCAACTGATTCAGCGTGAACAGTTGACATCCCAAGGTGTCCCGTGCTTACAGCTTGGAAAAGAGTGTATGCTTCTGCTCCTCTGATTTCACCCACTATGATGTAGTCTGGTCTTTGTCTCAATGAAGCTTTGAGAAGATCAAATAATGTAACGTCTGCAGAGTCTGTGGCTATTCCAAAATGTGATCTGGTGGTAGCTGGAATCCAGTTTTCATGTGGAAGGTTAATTTCAGGAGTATCTTCGATGGATACGACTTTTAAGTCGGCTTTTATGAACATGCTTAGGCAGTTTAAAAGTGTAGTTTTGCCTGCTGCAATACCGCCAGCCACCAGGATTGACACTCGGTTTTCTACTGCGTACCATAAGAAAGCAGCCATCTCCGCTGAGATAGTTCCAAAAGTAATTAAATCGGTTACTGTGAATGGGTCAAGTTTGAATTTTCTTATAGTAAAAGTTGAGCCTCTACGGGTAACTTCTTTGCCGTAGGTAAGGTTGATTCTGCTGCCATCCGGCAGACTTGCATCTAATAGCGGTTGAGCTATGGACACGTGACTACCACACATATATGCAAGTCGCAGAGCAAATGAGTCAAGTTCCTCCTCAGTCTCAAAACGAATGTTTGTTGGTATAGACTCAGACTTTGCGATGCCAAACGAAGATTGGGATATTAACTCCATCGCATGAAAGGTCCTCAATTAATTGGTCATGCATTAGGGAATCTATTTTTCCAAAACCAAGATTATCCCTAACAATGCAGTAAAGCAGTCTACCTTGTGTTGCTTCATCTATCTTAAAATCATAGTTATCAAAAATTTCTTTACTTTTCTCAACTAAGTATTTTCCAGCAGTCTCTTTTGACTGTAAATCTGATGGCTTTAAGGTTATTACTTGATTGAGAATTTCTTTTAGCCGCTTAAGGTGGGCTTCATCTTCAATTGTGAGTTTTGGTTCATCAACCACGTATTTTATGTTTCCCCTGTCCAAATCCTTAACAATATTCACGCTGACAATAAGGCTCAATAAGTGAGTAAGTTTCAAGGATCTTCTCGTTAACTGGTTCAGGGACTGATGTCACTATCTCAGGAACAGGAGTAACTGGAACATCTACTTTGCTTTTTTTAGTGAACAAAGATATTTTTCTGGAGGCGTGATCTTTTTTCTTCTTTATTTTTGTTTGTGAATCTAATTTAGGTTCCGAAACCTCTTTTGGTTTTTTTAGAGAAAACAGTTTCTTGTAAGATGTCAACTCAACGATGCCCCCTCATACATGATCATTCTTCATTTATAAACTATGTAAATAAAAAATAGAAAAAGAAAGTGTACTCAAAACAATTCCCACTTATGGGATGATGTTGAATTGCTGAGTTATTTGGCTGAATGTTCCGTCTGTAGTTGTAACTTTAATAGTAACTGATGTAAGACACTGGTACTGCCAGTGCCTGTAGCTGTATGGTACCTTGTTGCAGTGTCCTGCTGCGACAGTTGTACTTGTAGCAGCGCCAATAGTTGGTACTGGACTGTAGCTGCTGCACCGTTATATGAACACTGACTGCTGCATTGGAAATTAACAGTCTGAATCACCAACGTTTTGAACATACAACGTTAAAGTATCGTTAGCCAGTTTGTACCTGAGTCTGATACACTTTGGATTTGTATTGCTTTGCCGGTTTTCTCTGTTGTAAAGTTCATGTATCCCATGACCCAAGCATAAGTAACTAAGGATGCGACGACTGCGATGGCGATCATTAGTAGAGTGGCAATTACTGGTGAGATTGCACGCATGTTTCTGCGGAATTTTCTTATTGATTTTCCTATATTCATTTTTTATTCTCCTATATCTTGATTTCTTGGTTCTCAATTAGTTATTCCACCTTAAAAGGCTGATGGATTATTGCTCTACCTTTTTTAGTTATATATCAGAAAATAGAATAAGAACAATCAAAAAAATTCAACTGCACCTGTTGCTTTAATTGAGGCAGTATACAGAAAATGAACAATTAATCAGTAGTTGAACGCTAAAAAAGTTATAACTTAGTTAGGTGTAGTGCTTATCAAAAAAGGTTTATTGTTTATGAAGACTGTGAAGACTGCTATTGCTGGCCTGGACGAGTTCTTAATGGGGGGGTTGCCTCCAAAAATCATTCTTCTCACAGGTGCGCCAGGCTCTGGAAACGAGGTCTTCGCAAAACAAGTCCTATTTAACAGGGTGCAAGAGCTGCCCAATTACCTACTTCACAATTAGCACGTCAGCGGAGAGCATAAGAGAAGACATGGCAGCTTACGGATGGGACACAACACCCTTTGAAAAAGATGAATCATGGAAATTCAAAAGCCTCAAAGACACAACACCAACCGAACTGCTTAAAGCAGTTTTAGGCGAAATGGAACAGCATAGAACAGTCGCAATAGACTCCCTCTCAGAGCTACTTTTGGTGCATAAAACCAAAGAAATAGCTAGCCTAGTTACCTCTATGACGCATCAAAACAGAAAAAACCTAAACTACCACCTACTCCTACTAACAGAAGGCATGCAGGACACACTAGCCGACGCCACCATGAACCACTTCGCAGAAGGCTCAATAAACTTCGCCTTAACCTGGTCCGCAGACTCAACAATGAGACACCTAATTATTACGAAAAATGTCAGGAACCATAATACCCACTCGCCGGTTAACTTATAATTTGGGCAGAAAAGGCTTCATCATAGAAACAGCAACAAGAATAACATAAACCAACACCAAAATCTTTTTCCTGCAACTAAATTGGTCTTCAAAAAGCAAAATTTGCCTTTTATAAATGTGCGAGTCAGTAAAGTTTACCGTTGCACAATTTCAATAATACTTAACCCTCAACGAGACTTTAAACAAATTTCTGCAAGAGGCTTAGAACACCATTAACTATTTTTCCGATAACACCAAGATCACTCACCATTGCGCGGAGATTTTCTATGTCAGATTTATTAATTGTTTTGATTAAAAAGTTTACAGCAGAAAACACAAACGCATAGAAAATTACACCTATAATCAGCCGTATTATGCTGGGGAACCCAAGTTCTAAGATAAGAATATATGTTGAGATGGCAGCTGTAGCGGATGATAACAGAATTTTTAATGACGAGCCCCACTCCACAGTTAGCCCATAGTGCTTTTTTATCCAATAAAGTGAGATTATAGTATTAGGAATCCCCGTCACCAATGAAGTTACGATCAAGCCTATAACTCCAAATTGCATAATTAGAATGTATCCCGTGGGTAAACCGATAGCTGCTGAGATTAGGGTAAGGTAGAGGATGAAAGTGGTTTTTCCTTGACTACTTATAAAATTGCCCATACTCAGACTGCCAAATGCTGTGTAAACATACGTGAGTGCAAGTAACGCCAAAAACAACGGTGCCGAAGCGTATGTTTGTCCAAACAGGGTTGAAACAGCTGGTTCAGCTAGGCACATAACGAGTGCAGCCACGGGCACAACTATGAGCGATGCATATTTGACGGAGAACTGGAAGACATTTTGCAAAGTTTGTTTATCATTTTGCGGGTTTAGTTTACTAAATGCTGGAAACAGCATTGTTGTTATTGGCGTTGCAAAAAACGAAATTAGAACGACAAAAGTTGACGCTATACCATAGTTGCCGATAGCTGTATTGTCAGTGACGTAGAAAATTGGCAGAAGAAAAGCATAATATTGTCCCTTAAAGCCACTTATAATTTCTGAAACCGACAAAGGTGCCCCATACGACAGCATTGATGTAAGGTAGGCTTTTATTTCGAGTTTAACTTTGCCTAATTTTGGCAGGTTCCTATATTGAGTCCACACAAGCGCAACACCAATTAATCCAGCGATTACTATTGCGACAACATAACCTAAGACTGCTCCAGCAGTGCCAAATCCCAAGATAACTAGTAAAATCATTATAGCGGTTCTTATTATGGCTTGTACGATGAGCATGATGCTGTTTAATTCCATTTTTTCGATGCCTGTGAATGCAGCTGTGGACGCACTGATGAGTCCGCCGGCCAATATTGTAATTGAGGCTATTTGAATTAAGGAACTTATTTCGGGACGGTGGAATACGTTTGTAGCAAGGTAACCTGAGAGAACAAAAGACACTGCCGATAATGATATCCCAAGAACTACTTCAAAAATTATTCCGGAGATCAATATGTTTCTGATCTCTAAAGCTCTGTCTTCTGATCGAAATTTGGCAGTGAACCGAACCATTGCCGAGTTTATGCCCCAGTCTCGGAATACGCCTATAAGGTTTGGTGCGATAAATACAATCCCATAAAGACCATAAAGGTCTGATCCAAGTAACCGCGCCACAAAAATCGTTGCAACTGAAGAAATAACCGTGGAAACTACCAAACCCCAAAGTAGGTGGAAGCTGCCTTTTGCCGAAACTTTCGCCATATCTGCAGCTTTACTCATCATTTTCTTTCTTAATCCTATTCTTTTTGGGTTTTGGCATATCTGCCACTTTCCAAATACTGGAGAGCGTAACTCTGAATATTATCCAAGTTATGATACACATCGGAGTGATGATTGAAGAAAACTTTTTGCATTCTTTGCAATTGCCTAGCTTCCCGAATTTTTCCAAAGACGTACCCAAAATTGACATCTATAAGCCGCCCATAATTCAAGAATTTCCTATCACAAAAAGGTGACAAGCCAAAACCTGTTGCAAGTTTAAAAGCACTTACATCTTTCCAAAACTGAAGGTTCACCAACCTTTGGCCTAAATATTTCTCATAGCTCTTCACAAAATATGTTCCCAGATCCAATCCAAACATCTCTCCTCTAAGCCTAAGCAAGTGATAAGCCCATCCTACATCGCATGCGGGGTCGCCTATTGTCGCATCTCCCCAGTCCACTACGATAAGCCGCTCATTTGAGACAAGAACATGATTAGGCTCGTAGTCCATATGGAGAATAGCAGGGCAAAATTTCTCTTGCTTTAACCCCTCCAATCGTTTTACAGCCGCTATAAATCGCCTTTGACGGAGGGGAGAAAAACCTAAAAAATTCAAACAATATTTTTTAATAAAAAAAATTGTCGCTAATTGCCTCCTAAGATCACCCACATACCTTTCCCTTAGAAAGGCGACACCTTGAATTCCAGACGGATCAATTTTATGTATTTCAACCAAGGTTTTAGCCATTTTGGCAACAATATTTTGACTATTTATTTTATTGGTTAAGTAGCCTTGACCACTTTTTCCAATGATTCTCTCCATTATCATGAAAGGTTTTCCCATTATCCTATTGTCAATCTCAAAGTAGTAAGGAGTTGGAACTGGCAGGTTATGTTCCTTGAGTATTCTTAGGGTGGCAAATTCTGCGGACACACCCTGCGCATCTTCTTCATTGAATATCTTTAGAACAAAATCTTTTCGTTGCCTTAAATCAGCTGAGAGATAAGTAAGAAAGAATGAATATACTAAGGCCGTTGCGCCTTGTTCCGAAAGCTTGCGAATATCGTGAACACTAACATCCTTGGAGTCAGGTGGTAAAAGGTGCTCTAAACAATTTTTCAGCAAAAATGAGTAATTCAGATTTCGTGTTTCCAAGGGACTTCACAAGTGTTAGTTGTATTCTCTAAATATCAAGCTAAACCATTTCTTGATCTAAATTTTTAACTATCTATTAACTTTTATGTTTATGAAATCAAAAATTTTTCTAAATCAAAATAGAACCAATAATAATTTCAGTTCAAAACCTCATAACTACTAATGGTAAGGTTAATAATCGTTAAAAGACCTTCCCAAATCTAAATTGATCTTTTCTGAAACCACATATTCTTAGGTCAATTTAAAATTTTCAGATACCTGAATTAAAATTTCTCAAAACACTCAAGCTCTATTCACAAAAGTTGTAACGATACAAATTTTAAAGGAACATGTAGATGTGAAAATAACATCATTTTTATATATCGTAAGATTATGGTTATGACATGCGTTTTACAACTACACCCCTCGCAGGGGCATGGGTGATTGATTCTGATCCGCATAAAGATGATCGCGGATGGTTTATGCGCGTCTGGTGCGCAGAAGAGTTCTCGGAGCACGGAATTGAATTCAAGCCCGTTCAAGCTAACATGGGACTTAGCTTACATAAAGGCACTATTAGGGGACTACATTTCCAGAAAGCGCCAGCCTTGGAAGCAAAGCTTATTCGCTGTACTAGAGGAAGCATATTTGATGTTGCTATAGACATTAGGCCTGAATCCTCAACTTATGGTAAATGGTATGGTATTGAGTTAAGTTCAGAAAATAATCGAATGCTCTACGTGCCCGAGGGGTACGCACATGGATATCAAACTCTCCAAGATTCCACCGAGATTTATTATTTGACTTCACAATACTATACACCCAAACTATCGTTTGGCGTGCGATTCAATGATCCACTATTCTGTATAAAATGGCCTTTAGCTGTCACGATGGTTTCAGAACAAGACCGCAACTGGCCACTCATAAAAAGTGAGGTTTAAAAAGTGATTGTTGACAAAATTCTTCAAGAACGTGAGTACACCCACAATCCAATCCGAGTAGGAATGATAGGGGCAGGTGCAACAGGTCGAGCCATAGCTTTACAACTAGGAACACCAGTCCCAGGTATTCGCCTCATGGGGATCGCTAATCGATCGGTAGAAAATGCTAAAAGGGCATTCACAGAGTCAGGAATTACTGGTTTTAATCTTGTAGAGTCTTCCGATAATGCAGACAAATCAATTAATCAGGGTTCACCTATAATCACTACAGATCCAACGGTACTGACCAATTGTAAAACCATAGATATAGTGGTGGAAGTCACAGGCACAATCGAGTATGCAACCCAGGCGGTACTGGAAGCATTCAAAAATCACAAACATGTTGTCTTGGTAAATGCTGAACTAGATTCAACAATCGGACCGATTCTAAAATTGAAAGCCGACAAAGCAGGGGTCGTTTTTACTAACACTGACGGTGATGAACCGGGAGTGGCTATGACACTTTTTCGATATCTTCGATCACTGGGGCTCC
>CAWEZP010000004.1:0-18462 GCA_963813675.1 Candidatus Bathyarchaeota archaeon | reverse complement strand
TAAATTTTTCAATCGCACAAATGCACAATTCAGATTTACATATTTATTTTTAACGGAATAATTAAGTGATTTGGATTGATTGAATCCCAAGATACTTCTCCAATTAACATCTCTTGTGTTTCCGATAGCCTTTTCAGCGGCTACGTTTTCAGCGTTCGCTTTCAGTTAAACAATGAAAAGAAACAATGGTCTACCACCAGACAAAAGACATTCACCATACAATCTATGTTTTAGATCCGAGAAAATTGAGAATACTTTGTTCTATGAATAACTTGGAGAAGCACTGTTTCAGGGTGACCAAGACTAACCTCAAAGGCTGCAAAAACAGAAAAAGAAAGCTGCCCCTTGGCAGAAGCAGGTTTCGAATACATTACCGACTTTGAAGGCGACAAAATCTTCAGGAAAAGAAATATATAAAACTCTGAAACTAAAAAAGCCCCAGAACAAACCCCCGGCTATTTTGCTAATAAAAGTGCAGAGGTGGGAGTTGAACTCCGTCCGCAGTGGAAACACTATCCGAAAACCCATTTTTTCTAATGAGAGTTAGTTTGAGGGTGGTCTGGTCCAGATCATTCTCAACATTCTTTTACTGGTAAATTGGCGACAAAATCCTTTTCTCCCCGCCACTTTTCTAAGCACTATTTGAGTTTATTTTGAGGCTTTTTAACCACCTTGAATATCTCAAACCAAATTATGCTGACGAATCCTGCGCCTAAGCAAATTAGGAAATCAATCGGATTCAGAGCACTGAAACGGAAAAGACTGCTAAGTGGCGGAACATAAATAACGATTCCGAGAGCAAGCAATGCCAAAGCAAGTATCCACCAGAAAGCCTTGTTTGGTTTACGCAAAGTGCCCACGATAGTCTGAGTCCAAGAACGATTAGTCAAGATTAAAGCCAGATTCGCCGAAACAATCGTTGCAAACGCCATGGTTCGAGCTGTATCTTCGCCAAGTCCTCTGGAATTGGCGCTTAGGAATACCAAAACAACAATAGCCAGTACAACAGCGCCTTGAAGGAAAGAAATAACCGCAGCGCTCCTGTTGAAAAGTTTGCATTCATGCTGCGAGGCTTTCTGCTCATCACATCTGCCTCTTCCGGCTCAGTTTCGAAAACCACGGAACATGCTGGATCTATAATGAATTCGAGGAAAACAATGTGAACAGGCAATAGAATAAGCGGCCAACCAAACAGAACAGGAAGAGCAGACATACCCGCAATTGGAACATGGACAGAGAAGATGTAAGCAATAGCTTTCTTCAAGTTGTCAAATATTCGCCGCCCCATTTTTACGCCGCCGACGATAGACGTGAAATCATCATCAAGCAACACTAGTGAAGAAGCTTCACGGGCAACATCAGTTCCCCGCCCACCCATAGCAATACCAATGTCAGCTGACTTTAAAGCGGGAGCATCATTCACTCCATCTCCCGTCATCGCAACGACCTCGCCATTGGCTTTGAAGGCATCTACTATTCTGAGTTTCTGTTCAGGAACAACCCGTGCAAAAATGTTAACATTTCGAATCCGCTCTTTTAGTTGTTCATCACTCATTCCTTCAAGTTCTGATCCAGTTATGCAGTTTTCGACTGATTTAAGGCCGATTTGTCGCCCGATACTCTGAGCAGTGAGAGGATAGTCGCCTGTAATCATAACTACACGTATCCCTGCGGTATAGCATTCTTTAACTGCTCCCGCAACGTTTGGCCTAACTGGATCGGCAAAACCGATAAGCCCCAAAAAGCTAAATCTAAAGTCGTGCTGTTCCATCGGTAAATCAGTCTTTTGAAAGACAGCTTTTGCTACGCCAAGTATGCGCAATCCGTCTTTGGCCAGTGTTTGGATTTGCTCAGCTAGCTCCTGTGTCTTTTTCTGGTCGAAATGGCAAAGGTCGGCAACTGCTTCAGGTGCTCCTTTGGATGCAATAATGTAGTCTTGTCCGTTGGGTGATACCCAAACGTTGGACATTGCAAGTAGTTTTGGGGATAAGGGGTATTCTTGAACGAGTTCCCAGTCACCATGAACGTGTTCGGTTTTTGCGAAATCGCCTTCGACAAAATTCTTCACTGCTTTTTCCATAGGGTCAAAGGGGTCTTCTTTGCATGCAAGAACACTAAACTCGACTAATTCATGACAAAAGTCCGGAGGTAATTTCAAGGGAGAATCGATTTCGCACATTTGACCATTGGCGAAGAGTTTAGCTACGGACATCTTGTTTTGCGTTAAAGTTCCCGTTTTATCCACACAAAGCACAGTTGCTGCACCTAAATTCTCAATTGCGTGCGCTTGTCGGGTGAGCACGTTTTTCTTTGACATCCGCCAAGCACCTAGAGCCAAGAAGATGGTGAGAACTACTGGAAACTCTTCAGGCAAAAGAGCCATTGCAAGCGTAATACCTGCCAAAATTCCCTCTATCCAGTCTAAACGGGTGAACCCATAAACAACAATAACTATGGCGCAAAGACTAAGACCGAATATGGCGCTGTTTCGGACCAAATGCGAAACTTCTTGTTTTAGTCGGGTGTCATCTCTTTCAACTTTTTGCAGAACCGTTCCGATCTTACCCATTTCGGTTCTTGCGCCTGTAGCTTTAACTTCTAAAACTGCCTGCCCTTGAGTAACAAGGGTTCCTGAATATACAAAAGGCTGATCATCGCCTCCGGGTCGCCATTGCTGTTCTTGGCCATCCCAGGCAATTTTTCGGACTGGCACTGATTCACCAGTAAGGAGCGATTCATCAACCATCAAATTGTTGGAAGTTAACAAGATGGAATCCGCTGGAACGCGATCGCCCTCCGCAAGAATCATAATATCGCCAGAGACAACTTCGCGTCCGGGAATTCGCATTTGTTTTCCGTCTCGAATTACCAGCGCTCTTGGACTTGAAAGCGTTTTTAAGGCGTCTAATGCTTTTTCGGTTTTTTGTTCCTGATAAACAGTAATGCCCATGACCACGAAAACAAAGCTCAGCAGGACTAAGCCTTCAGTGACATCTCCAAGTAAGAAGTAGATGCTTCCACTGGCAACCAGAAGCAGAAAAATTGGCTCTTTTATTACGCTAAAGGCTATTTTTAGAACACTTCGTTTTTCTTCTGAAGGTAGTTCGTTAAAGCCTTCTTCTTTCAACTTACGTGAAGCATCGGTGCTCGATAGCCCTGTTACTTGGTCTAAGTCAATATCTCGCATGTTGCCAACCCCTGAAGAGTTCCAACTTAAATTTGCAGGGCTTCTTAAAGGCATATCTGACAAATCCACGTTTGGAAATCATTCAACAACCGTTTTTCCACAATGTTTGAGCTGTTTGGTTAAAAAAAGGAAGAAACTATGCAAATTCGCAGAAAACAAAGAAGAAACAGTGAGCACGGTCAAAGTTATTGGTGAGCTGCGATAGGACGCAGAATTAGACGTCCTCGACAGACCATGCAGTGCCAGTCTGCTCTTTAGAAACTAGAAAAATAGAAAGCTCCACCAAATACATTTGAATGTATCGTTAAAGAAATAGTTTCCAATGCATATTTATAGAGATTTGAATAATGCTGAGACAATATCTTTGGTGTTTGCTTTGAAAGTATTTGAACTGACAATTCCAGAAGAGTATATAAACTATATCCACAAGGAAATTAGAAAACCAAAGCGACCAAACACTGAATTATTGGAGCTTTGGCTTGAGAGAGAATTAAGCATCGAAAACAAAGGCAGTTACGGAAATTTGCCAACTGATGAAAGTCATGTTACGACTCAGCTTCTTGCAAACGGAGACTATAAAGTGTTAATTTCTGATGTCTGCTTTAGCATGATAGTTTCGCATGTGCAACCTGAACCTCACAGCCACAAGATGCATAACGAAGATGTTTTTCATTTTTGGCTTGATATCAAAACAAACAAGCTTCACTCTCAACAACACATCAAAGTAAAAGAACTAAGCGAAAAATAGAAAAGGCTACGGTACATAATGCCAGAAATTTATCTTTCACTTGATTTTACTGGCTTCTATGCGATTCGCCAAGTTTTGCCCACGATTTTCCTGCAATGGACAGCACATTTAGATTTTACTTTGCTCCATTAACTCAAAAACTCAAAAAGCCCATGGGAAAAGAAAATACAATGAGCAAAGCGGCGGATATGGCGAAGGTTTCAGCTACAGGCAGTTTCCATTTGCTTTGGGGATTGGTTGCATCCACAATTATCTCGTCAGTAGGCACCATTTTCGTTGCCAGGCTCTTGGGTTCTGACCTGTACGGTCTTATACGTCGTTGTTTTGACAGCTCCAACTCTCATTGCGACTTTTAGAGATTGGGGTGTAAACTCGGCGATGGTGCGTTTTGCAGCGCAGTATAGGGCTGAAGGCAGAGAAGCAGAAGTTAGAAGCGTTTATTTGTCTGGGTTAATTTTCGAGCTTGCCTTAGGATTAACGCTTTCAGTGCTTTGCTTTGCCCTCTCAGGCTTCTTGGCAAATACTGTCTTCCAACGCCCAGAGATAACTCCACTCATCGAATTAGCGTCACTCGTTATCCTGGCTGGTGGTCTCACCAATGCAGCCACAGCAGTATTTACGGGCATTGAAAAAATGGAGCTCAACAGCGTAATGTTAATCTGCCAATCCCTAATCAAAACTGCCCTCCTAATTGCACTTGTGGAATTGGGTTTTGCAGCGTCTGGAGCTGTCACAGGAGACGTAGTTGCTCACACAGTCGGCGGAATAATCGGGATATTACTTATCTGGTCTATTTACAGAAAGCTGCCAAAACCATACTCCAATAAACTGGAGCTTAAAGCTTACATAAAAATCATGTTCAAATACGGAGCACCATTATCACTTTCAGCTATAATAAGCGGTTTTCTAACTCAGTACTATGCTTTCTTGCTGCCAATATTTTACACCAAAGACAACGTAATAATAGGCAACTATGGAATCGCCGTAAACTTCGTTGTCTTGATAGGTTTCTTCGCCACGCCAATAACAACCATGCTGTTCCCAGCCTTCAGCAAACTGGATGCGCAAAAAGACAAAGAAACACTCAAAAACGTCTTCCAATCATCAATAAAATACGCTTCACTACTCGTGGTGCCCGTAGCAACACTCATAATGTGTATAGCTGAACCAGCAGTCTCCACGCTTTTTGGCGCAACATACAATTCAGCACCTCTGTTTCTGACTTTGCTCGCTGCAACCTACCTGTATACAGTGTTTGGAACCCTCAGCACTGGCAACCTCATAAACAGCCAAGGCCAAACCAAACTCAACCTGTACTTGACCCTGATCACAGCCGCCATAGGCGCTCCAATGGGCTACATACTCATCATGCAGTTCGGCGTTTTAGGCTTACTCGTCACGACGCTGACAGCGGGGCTTCCCAGCATATTCCTTTCGCTACGCTGGACAAAAAAACACTACGATGTTTCAGTTGACTGGCGCTCATCCATACGAATACTTTTCTCGTCAAGCATCACAGCAGCCTTAACTTATGCGTTGATTTCTTATTTGGATTTTGCCAACTGGATACGGCTAATCATTGGCGTAGTGTTTTTCTTGGTTGTTTTTGTTTTGGTTGCGTTGCTGACTCGAACGGTGAGTAGGTCTGATGTGGGTAATTTGCGAGCGATGGTGAGCGAACTTGGACTTCTAAGCGGAATAGTAAACCGCTTGCTTAACATAATTGAAAAAATAATGACACTCTTCAGACTATGAGGATTAACATTGGAAAATTGAATTCTAGTCTTGGTTGTTTATCTTCATGCTTTTCGCTTTCTGTTTCAAGTGCCAAATCTACAATCGCTCAGTCTCAAAAAACGGGTATTCTTAGACTTAAAGCTTTAGTCAAAAAATGAAGGAAACTTAATGAGTGATTTGACAAGCTACCTTATTATGTTTCAGCAGATACCTATTTTTGTGGAAAACAGAATTAAGGCACTATAATTATGAGCTTTTGAAACTCAGAATTTTGATTCTTCTTGTTATCGCGCGCACTCGCTAAATAAATCGCTCAATGCATAAAGGTTTGCTTACTTAAATGATACAACAATATCGATGATTTTTTTTGAAATCTAAAAGCTGGTAATCTGCGAATCCATCCTCGGGGGTTTTTTGTCCATATTTGGCAAGTGCTGATTTTAACCAAAGTTCTTTGGCTGACACTATATCTTTTTCTATTGAATCGCCAACCATTAAGATTTCAGAACCCGTTATTTCAGGGCATTCTTTCCTAAGCATTAACCATGCCTGAACTCTAAGATAACGAGATTAACGTACTCTATGCATTGAAGTACTATCATGACAACGAATCTGACTTCAAAAAGAATGGTGGAGCAACAGCAAAGATGCTTATGGATACTGGATGGTGTTGCAAGAAGAGGAAGACAATAATGAACCATGTTTATTGGATGAAGAATCTGAACTTATTCACATCCCGACTAAGGAAGAAGTCTTGGAAAAAGCAAAAGAGGTAGCAAACAGGCTTGAACACATGGAACTAGATGGTGCAAGGGGTTAGCTTCAAGCCATCGTTTAAACCGTCGATCGAGTCTGTTTTCATCAAACAATATGGGTCGAACCGGGCTTACCCCTGAATCGAGTGGGTTCCTTTCCTCAAACTAGCTGAATAGTGGCATTTTTTAATATTTGCATCACGTCTACGGTAGCGCTTTTGCTTCTTTTCTGGACTGCGAAGGTTCCCCATTTAACATCTACTCTCGATCCAAAGTTATTGTGCCCTGGTATGCCGCGCTTTTTTTGCCCTGGTGGCAAGTGCAAGGAATTCGAAAACTGCGATGTTGACTCTTTAATTTGAACGGTAAAAAAACTTTATGATTAACGGCTGCGCTGAGTTGAGCGCCAACTTGACTCACCGTGTCTACAGGATTAAAATTTTGTCCCCACCGATAACTACGACGGTGAACTGCCTGCTTGAAACAATCATGAATAAATAAGCATAACTCGGCCTCCATAACCAAGTTATTGTGACTCCTCAGAGGGAGAAGAATTAGAGTTTGACCCATTAGTTCAGACTATCGGAAATCTTAATGATTAGAGTTTACATTCTTTATCCTGAATGTCATCCAATATTGAAGTCAGAGGTAATACACTGAAAATTTACCTGTACTTGCTCAAGCACGGACCATCAGAACTCAGAGACATACAACGCGGAGTAAACTTATCATCAGCCTCACTAGCGTCTTACCACCTTGGAAAACTCTCAGAAGGAGGCTTCGTAAAACAAGATGACCACGGAAGATACTTGGCAATAAAAGAAGGATCAGACAAAATCCTTGAAGGATATTCTCGAGTGGGACCCGCAGTCGTGCCACAGTTGTTCTTCTTTGCACTTCTCTTCACAATTATAGTGGCGTTCTTCTCGTGGGCGGCTTTATTCGATTCAGAGTTTGCGCCTTATTTAGTAGCAGTCTGCCTTGGCATGCTTGTGGTATTCTGGTACGAAACAGCAAAACTCTGGAGAAAACTCACCATTTAACCTTGCTGCCATTTCAAGATAATGATTAAAAACTATTGAAAACACATTAAAGGGTCTTTAAAGTTTATTCAAAAATGTAGGTTCTTATTCTCAGCCACCTCCAATGATTCAGAGGTAAAATATAACATGTCAACAAAATGGAAAATGAAATACAGTACAGCCGCAATCCTAACGGCAGTAGCAATCATATCAATCGCCCTAATTGCCAATCCCACAATGCTTCCTCAAACTGTCAGTGCAGCATCTTTCACGGTAATGCTAACCGACCCCCCAAACGTACCAGACGGAACAACTTTACTCGATTTAAATTACTCCGATGTTTCGCTCCATGTGACTTATCCTAATGGAACCATTGAGTGGCTTCCTGTTGGATCTTCAGGCAAAGTTAATTTGCTCTCGCTAATCAACATGACTGAGACAATTGCCTCCACAACAATTCCCGTAGGCTCAGCAATAGATAAAATCCAATTCACCATAGCTGAAGTAGAAACGGTTGTAAAAGGGGCATTGTACAATGTGACTGCTTTGTCTAATACTCTTGTTGTAAAAGTAGCCAACGGCCATGTCAACCAAGCACTTTCAGGAGTGCTGATAGATTTCAATCCAACACTTGTCCAAATAAAGGCAGTTGATGCAAATGGAGCCTTAGTACACTATTATGTGCTTGTCCCAAGTGCCACTGCAACTGTTGTGGGCAACTTAGACAAGGAGCAAGTTCTCGTCGGAACCGTAGTAAAGTTACATGACGACGACAATGAAGAACTCGAAAAAACACGCCGTGAATTTTCAAACAATATCCAAGTTGTTTCGGCTTCACTTAAGGTAAACGACGATGTGACTTCAATTTCGGTGACACTTAAAAACGAAGGCGCATCTGAAGCTAGGATTTTTGGGTTAACGTTGAATGGTAATTTTAATTCGGCGGCAACTTGGCAAAGCAGCGAAGACGATAAAGACGACGAAGACGATGAAAACGAAGAGATTGCTGAAAATATTCATGTTGAGGCTGTTCCGTTCAAGGTGAGCAGTTCATCTTTGACTCCGCTTTTCAGTACCGACGACGATTATGACGAAGAATTTGAATATGATGACTATGAGCACGCGGATCTTTCTGCGTTTAATCTGCAGCCTGGACAAAGCATTACAGTAACCTTTAGTGGTGTGATTGTTCTTCAGCCAGAAGATGACGACGAGGGATATTCAACGATTGTGGTGACACCTAGGGTTGACGTAAACTACACTCTAAGGTTGATGGGCGAAGGCTTCCAAACATTTACTGTCAAGGCTTCGTCTTAGTTCCCCTAAGACTTCCACTCCGTTTTTTTCTTTTTTTCTTGTTAACTGTTTTTAACCTAATTTTTTGTCGTTTTGTGACTAGGATGTAGGAGGAACTACATTTTTGTCCCCACAAAAATAAATGATAGATATAGAAGAGGTTTTTTCGGTGCTTGCTTGCATTGAAAAAATAGAATTTATCCGAGAACAGATGCGAAAGAAACTAACTACTACATGTGTTATTCCCATTTGCTGTTTGTTTGCTTAAACTGCATCTGAACCACACGGCAATCCTCACACCAGATCCGCCGTATCTTCGAAACTGGGCTTTCATGAGTGCCTTTGGTGTAGTGATGATTTTCGCTCATTAACACGTGAGCTCCAGTTAAAAGACGAAGGTCTTCCAGCAGAGTATTGCAAGCTTCTGGGGTCAAATGGTATTTCCTTTTTCAATCAATAAACTGTTCTTCATTTTTATCTAAATACAGACGTTGACTCCGATAACGGTTCGTTCTTTGCAAGCTCGTTTTCCACTGATAGGGCTCTTTTTTCAGCTTCTTGTTTTTCTCTAAGCGTTTCTAAACCTAACAATGCAACTAGCCGATCGGTTATGTCCACCATTTTTGATAAGTACGTTGGTTTCTGGGGTTCGCCTGCTGTTTGGAACTGAAAGCTTGCCATACGATAGAGATACTCATACCGATTAACAAGGATAAGCCGAGCCTTGTCTAATTCGAACAGTTGAGTTAGGACCGGTTGCCAGCTGTCGCGGGTTTCAGCATCATAGTAGATGTTTCTCTCTGAAGTGTGGTATTTTTCGCTCAGCACCTTCACTATTTCGCAGAGAGAGAAGCCTTTAGCTTCGAGCTTTAGAAATTCCAAGCGCCTTTCAAGGATTTCGTTCATGGTATTCCCTCCAAAATTGAAATGCGGATTTCATTTTCATTGTAGCTGCCCGTGCGCTTGAGCATGTCGCCCTCTAGCTTTATGTCGCGCTTCCGCTCGTGGGATAAGAAGTAGTATGGCTGCTCATAGGTTGGTACATGGTATTTTCTGCAGATTTTAAAGTAGGTTTCCACTGTCTCAAATATGTCGCTGTCACGATTCTGAAAATTGTCCCTAAAAACATCGATGTCTGGTGCATGGGCCCAGTTATAGGCTAAGTGCCAGTAGATGCGTAGGCATATTTTCTCGTATTCTGTGGCTTGAGTCTGCAAAACATTAACCTTGTCAAAGATTGCTGCCATTTTAAGCACTGATTGCCAGAACAGCTTGCCTTTTGGATCATCTCGGGCTTTATCGATATTGATTTGGTAGGGTTCATCTGGTTCTTCATCCCAGGCTTGACCCACCATCTTGGCGTCCTGCTGAGACTGTGGATACTTCTCGATAAGATACTTGCGAAGATTGCCATAGGACACCATTGCATCCCATTCAACTGCGGACATAAGAGACAAATCATTGCCCTCTTTGTCTAAGACTTCAGGCCATAACTGCTTAAGCGTAAAATTATCGGGGTCTATTCCTCTTTTTTCAAGCTTCTCAAGGACCTGAGGTGACAGCGAGGCACTCACGGGTTTTTGTTCATTTTCACAGTGCTCACGAATTTTGTTCTTGAAATCCTCAAACATAATTACCCTCGCCTGCCTTAGCTTTCGCTTGAGCTCTTTGCTTACGCTTCTCCAAACGCCAATACTCACGCAACTCAACCGAATGCTTGAAACTCTTGCACCTGTCCATGACAATGGTTGATTCATTTCCACCTTTTAAAAATAGAATAATAATTGTAAGAATGCCCAGTCAGAGGTTGGAAGACAGAGCGGAAAATCCTCTGATCTTAATACTCTGCTTTATGGCTTTGCAGGTTGACACGGTCTAAATGGTGCTGAGATCCCCCGACACTCCGTGATGACTCATTAGATAGAAATTAGGCGCGTTTAGTGGCTAGTCCGAGAGAGGCTCGGATTACTGTGGATCAGAAACATAAAAGAACAGTTTTGTTACAGCTCCATGCCTCAAGCGAGCAATTATGGAAACGCTTATGACCAGATAACGTCTAAGCAGATTAAAGTGTTGACAATGTCTAGAACAAGAAACCAAAAACGTCTAAAAACACTCATCGCAATCATAGTAATCGTGTTGGTAGTTCCATCAATTATTGTTGCCTACAATTGGCAATTAATCTTTCGATCGGAATATCCGATCGCTCTCAGTAACATCATCTTTTCAACGGACAAGCAGATAGAGTCCGTAACAATAGGTATCAAAACCGAAAAAGCAAACGAACCGATCATAACAAACTTGATAACCCTTAATACTACAGGCTTAGAGCCGTTAGCAACACCTCAAAACATTCCACAAGGCGGCAAATATGCAACATCAGACTACATAACGCCAACAAAATACTCCATTGGCCAAACAGTTGTAATTGATAGAATATCTAACATTAGCCAGATACATGAACAGTTAACAGTAACGATTGCTTCCAAAATGCTACAATATACCGCAGGCTACTATGTTAACTTGCAAACAACATCCGATGGTTACGCGATTGCCATATCCATGAATGCAACCTGGGTTTCAATTCTGTAATTAGAGCGCATTGAAACTGAAATTCCATTAGGTTCACAAGCTAACGCGCACTTTGCAGGATGGCTAATGTGTCCTGGCTGCAAGAAATAAGCTCGCCACTACACCAAAGACACCCATGACAGTCCTGTTTCAAAGAGTGTGGAGCTAAGAAAGTTGAAACTTGACAAGTTCATCTTTTCGTGCTGTTACAATTTCCGCAATCTTTTTTCTCAGCGGCTCCCCAACAATATCTTCTGGAATTTTGTCCATCTACGGGATAATACATTATCTTCCAATATTTTGCTAATCCATTTTTGAAAGTCTGCTCTCTTAAAATGAAAGTCAACTGACTTTACATCTACAACTTCAAGTTCCTTAGCGAATTGTTCCAGACTTGCTGCAGTATTTTTAGTCGGTTGACCAATATCAATATAGAAATTGAAACCCTCCTCGTATGGCACCGTCCTCAAAATTCTTCCAACTGCTTGGTGCTTCTTTTTATTAGGCAGAGCCTTTGACATAAAACACAACTCAATTACTCTAACAATACCGTCCACTATATGGGTATTTGGCTTGGGGTTATGTTAGTTCTTCAGTTGTTTTTTTACTGTTTCTTTGACGGCAAACGAACTGTGAAGGTTGTTCCCTTGCCTTCATGACTCTCAAAAGAGACGACTCCGTCTAATGATTCAGTCATACGCTTGATCACAACTAAGCCAAATCCTTGTCCTTTAGCTTTGGTGGTGAACATTGGCGTGAACAATTTGCCTTTAACGTTTTCGGGGATGCCAACGCCTGTGTCTTCAACGGAAATTATAGTGTCGCCTCCTTCTTTGTAGGTATGTATTGTCAGCTTACCGCCTTTTGGCATGGCTTGGACAGCGTTAGTAACTAAATTGTACATGATTCGGTTTATGTAAGAAGAGTCAGCAACGATTTTCCTAGCCTCAGGCTCAACTTTAACTGTTACCTTAACATTCTCGGGCAAACCATTCTTTGCCAATAATTCGTCAATTACGAGTTTTATGTCGGTTTCTTCTGCATTTGGTTTTAGGGGTCTGGCAAAGTCTTGAAGATCCGCTACAATCTTGTTAATGTAATCAACGTTCTTCTCGATACCTTCCAAACTTTCTTCGGCATTACTTTTTTCTTCTCGTTCCGGCATGTCTTTGATTTCTTCTCTCAACAGATAGACATCACTCGCAATAGCCTGCAATGGATTGCGAATATCATGTCCAACCATACCCGCAGTAGCACCGATGGCCGCTAAACGTTCTGCATCTTTTAGTTTCTTTGCGCTCTCGTGAACTTGTTCTTCGGCTTTCTTGAGTTGTGTAATGTCTCTTGCCGCTGCAAAAACACCTTGCATCTCGCCTGCTTCATTTGTGTAAATGGTAGCATTGTATAATACATCGGTTATTTTTCCAGATTTATGCTTAATTGCCAGTGGGTAATCTCGTACAAACCCCTTATTGAAGACCTGTTTATACCCGATTTTGGCTTTTTCGGGTTCAGTAAAGTAATCTGAGAAGTCGCTGCTAATCAATTCTTCTCTAGAACAACCGGTGACAATTTCAGTGGCTTGATTAACATCGGTGATTTTACCCTCAACATTGAAGGTGACCAGAGGGTCCAAACTTGCTTCTATTAGACTACGTGAGTATAGAGAAACATCACGAATTTGTTTGTCAGCGCGTTTGCGCTCAGTAATGTCTATTCCCATCTCGAGGATAAGAGTTGAGCCGTCCACTTCAATGAACGGATAGTCATAAATGTCATAATCGCGGCCATCTGGGCCGGTCCATTCCCAGTGATTTGGACCATTGGTTTTTAAGACTTTATAGGATTCACAGTTCTCGCAAGGTAAGTCACGTTTAAACAAGAATTCATGGCAGCGTCTTCCATGTGACTCACCGAAACGCTCGCGGAAGACCTTGTTAGCAAAGGGAACACGATAATCTTTATCGAGAAGAATAACGTAAACTGGAAGGGTTTCAAGGATACTGTAAAGACGGTGGCGTTCGTTTGAAACCTCCTCTGCGCGTTTATTCACCCTTTCTTCCAATGTCTCATTAGCTCTTCTCAAAGAGTCTTCAGCTTTCTTGCGCTCTGTAATTTCTCGACCTATGCCAACAACTATTTGTTTTTCTATTATTGGATGGGAATTCCATGAAATCCATTTGTCTGATCCGTCCTTGCAGCGGTATCGGTTTATGAAAAGAACTGTGTCTTTGCCCGTTTCGTTAGCTTTAGCCTCTGCAGCAGACCTTTGGCAATCGTCAGGATGAAGAAAATTCAGAAACGGCTTTGAGATTACATCTTCTCTTCTCCAGCCCAAGATTCTTTCAAAAGAAGGACTTACTTGCTTAAAACATCCGTCAAAACCGATATGAACCAACAAATCCATAGAGTACTCGAAAAATAATTCGAGTTCTAATTTTGTTGGCTCATTTTCAGCGTTAGTCCCACTAGCTAATTTTTTTGAAGGCAAGTACGGCAAGTCCTTAACGAATTAAGTGCAGGGATTGTACAAATAAAACTTGCCCCATTTTAGGTTATGAAGGTGCGGCAAGGGCTTTAGCCCCGCAGTAGGTAAACCAGCAAAGCAACCAAGATAATTTAATGCGTTGACTGTAATTCTGAAATTCTTTTTTGCACAATGTCCGCCAACTTTTTTCGGAGATTTTCTTCTGGAATTCTTTTGTCTAATTTGTCAATTGTTAGGGCGAGTTCCTCATCGCCGACTGTAGTTCTTAACCACTTCTGATAGTCACCGCGATCAAAATGGAATTTTATCGATTGTTCATCAATGCTTCCCAAATCTCTTAAGAATGAACAAAGGGACATTGCTGTTTCACCTGAATAATGGCCGTCTGCCATAAAGAAGTGGAAGCCCTGAGCATAGGGAATTTGACGGAGAATTTTCTGAGCCGCTTCAGCATTGCAACTATTTTGAGCGTTAACCACGATGACCACTAATAGATAATTATCAAGACAAGAAACTTAAAGTTGTTTTGGCTTCAAAACTCGCTAAAATAAAAAGGAATAATTAAATGGACAAAGTAGCAATGCCCATATTTTACCGCCTATAGACGTTTCAGAGTTATCGCCATGAGTCGGAAGCGACGGGGCAGTCCCGAAAAGAGAAATCCTAAAGTTATGAAGCTCCTTGCAGTTGGGACATTTGAATATTCTTTTCGGACCAAGACGTATAGCGGCAAAAGACGCTCCGGGAATAAACTCGTAATTGAATCTATAATGGCAATGCGGACATTCAACAATAGAAGTTGTCAAAAATTTTGCCTCGCCAACAAATAAGTGCTTAATTTCATTGACTCTTAGCAAGCATTAAAAATTTTGGGGTCCAAATTTGCCTTGAACCTATTTATAACATTTAGTCTTAAATACAAGCATTCACCCCAGACATAATAAGACACCCGAATAATCTGCCAAATGTGATCTCTTATTGATTGACACAGAAAACCTCACCAAAAAATTCGGAGATCTAACAGCAGTAGACAACCTTACCTACATGTAAACGACGGGGAAGTCTTCGGTTTCCTCGGACCAAACGGCGCGGGAAAAACCACCACTATTAGAATGCTTTGTTGCCTAATATCAAAGACCAGTGGAAGCGCCACAATAGGCGGGTATGAAATAGGCAACAAGGAAGATTCGCTGAAAATCCGCAAAATCATCGGTTTAGTTCCTGACAACGTCGGGTTATCTGAAAATCTGACTGCCTACGACAACATAGATTTTTACGGAAAAATATATGATTGCTCGGATGTACAAAGAAAAGAGAACAATAAACGTTTTCTTGAGATGTTAGGGCTTTGGGATAAGAGAAACGTTTTAGCAGCGACCTTTTCCAAGGGCATGAAACAAAAACTCGCCATAGCCCGCGCCCTCATCCATGACCCACAAGTACTTTTCATGGACGAACCCACCACAAATCTAGATCCCGAAGCTGCGAAAACAGTCCGCGATTTCATCCTTCAACTAAAAAAAGAGAAAAAAACAATCTTCCTGAACACCCATAACCTCGACGAAGCACAGAAAATCTGCGACAAGGTAGCAATAATGAATACGAATCTTAGGGCAATCGGTTCTCCACAGGAACTTGAAAGGTCCGTTAGCGGCAGGAAGACAGTTATCGGATTAGAACAACAAATTAACGAATCCGTTTTGGGAGTACTAAAAAAACTGCCGCTAAAAAACCTATCCACCAGCGGCGACACGATAACATTTGACGTGGAAAACCCAGACAAGGAAAACTCACCTGTTATAGAGGCTATAGTGCTGTCGGGCGGTCATGTCAAATCAATTAACGTGGTTGGCTCAACTTTAGAAGATACCTATCTAAAACTTGTGAGGAAACAAATATGAGACTTTCAAAGGCGTGGATTGTTGCAGCTAGGGACTTCAAAATATTTAGGCGAGTAAAAAACGTCTGGTATTCAATCATTGTCTTTCCCGTTGTCATCTCGGTTCTGTTTCCGGTGATACTGGAGTATTTAGCATTAAGGGGAAGCCACGGACTTGCAGCGCCGAGTGTGCTTCCAAATTTGCTTAACTCTTTTTCCTTCTTTTTAGTTATAGGAGCAGCGTATGTTCCCTTAGGGATTGCCTCCTACAGTATAGTGGGGGAGAAAGTGGAGAAGAGTCTGGAACCGCTTCTAGCTACGCCCCTTGCTGATGGAGAAATATTGCTTGGAAAAGCCATTTCCGCAGTTATTCCGACTTTAGTAGCAATGTATGCTGCTGCAGTAGTTTTCATGGTGGGCATTGATGGAGTTACTTTCAATACGCTTGGCTACTATTATTTTCCAAACTTGAACATCGCCACTTTGCTGTTAGTTCTGATGCCGGTCGCTATTGTTATGAGTGTTCTGTTCAGCGTTATTGTTTCTTCGAGAGTTAATGATGTGCGAAGCGCTAACAGTTTTGGAATTTTTATTCTCTTCCCCCTCCTTGGCATATACCTTGTCAGCGAGGTCGGCATAATAACCCTTGACGTAAATGGCCTGCTTATAATTTCAGGTATACTTTTAGCAATTGATGTGGCTCTTTTCTTTGTTAGCACAGCGACTTTCCGTAGGGAGGAAATACTAACAAAATGGAAGTAAAACCTTTATGCTTGCCAAGATACAGAACAACACATTGAAACGAGGTGGCGGTAAATGACTACAGAGACACTTTACATTGTCATTATTGTAACCATTGTTATTATGGTAATAGGATATTTTTTCAAGTATCGTTTCAAGAAGAACCCGAAAACAACGCAATAAATCAGGGAGAAATGCTAACAAAAGGGAAGTAGCAAAGTTGGAAGCGAAGAGGGCGGATGTGGAACATTGGATCCGAGTAAATATTATCAGACAAATAAGGGGAGACTCCTTGCGTTTGGAACCGTACTAATTGTTTTGGGCATCGTCCTTTTTTTGCAAAAGGCATCCAAGATGCGCTCGTATTACCCGTCTTTGGAGTGGTATTGCTTATTGCCGGAATTCTTTATAAGCCACGAAAGAAGAAGACCTAAAAACAGTACAAGCGACGCACAGTAGAGCCCAAAATAATTCATGTAAGTGTCTTTTTACTGGTAAAATGGAGATAGGATCCCCCTCCCGGCGCCAATATTCCGCGTAAACAACCGGCGTTTTCTGTAGAGTAGAATTTAGAATCGCTTAGTAAAGAATCTTTCATGAAGCTTTATGGCGCCGACCACTGTCATTTGACTCATTAACAACTTTTTCTAAATCAGCCAAGTCTAAGAGAATACGGTTGGTTATAGAGTTAAATTTTTCAGGCTGCCGCTTCTTAAACTGAGTAAACCGATAACGGTAACGCATGAGGCTGTTCCAGCTTTTCTTTCCTGTTGTACTGCTTTCAACTAGTAAACTTGGCAGTTTACGCTTAACACGGTCAGCATTTACCAAGAATGACGGCTCCTCCCTCTTTGTAAAACTGGCAAAAATCGCTTACTAATACACCACTTTTTTGGGTTCTTATGGGCCTACTACATAGCTTCATCTTGTTAGAGCCACCATCAAAACAGCCAGCTCTCGCCGAAAATATACTCAAAAAAGAGGGGAAATGTGGCAATTTCGTCAAATGAGTGGTATTATAGCCAACACACCAGCCCAAATAATTGTCACAATAAACAGAAGGTAGCTGAAGAGAAAAAGCATAGATTTGTCGCCTTCTGTTATTGAAAACAGCAAAGCACTTATTTATTGGCAGAAGGATCTAAGCAACTGTGATGAAAAAAAGCGACTAGGTATCTTCAATATTTTTTGCAATTCTGTAGATGCTTAGAAAAAAGTCCTGACGATATATTTGCTAAAAGAGAACAAGACAGCTTAACCCAGACAAAAAAATACGCAGATTCTACGAAACTGAGCTAACCTATAATTGTATCGAAACGAAAAGAAGTTGCAAAGCGGCAACACTTCAAGCGATATGGGCTTCAATTCGTTCATTTTTTGAGATGCATTACTTCCCTCTAATAATGAGAAAAGGAGATTATCCAACTGGCGACAGTGAACAGGTTAAACGTGCAACAGATGAAGCAATAAGAAAAAGAATTAGCGAGAAAAACACGTCTATCATTTCAACTAAATTGCTAATGTTATTTTTGAAGGACACAGGATTAAGGATTAGCGATGTGTTGGCATTAAATTGCAGCGACTTACCTAAACAGATAGAGAAAGGCATTTGTCCAATACAGATTAACGTTCTATTTGAAAAAACCAATTTATTAGCTAAGACATCCAATGGACAAGAAGCAATACAGGCATTAATGAGTATTTTCAAAAGCGAGGGGCAGGAAGTCTAAATGGCATAAATACGTAGCGCCTGAGAAAATTACGTTTAACAGACCATTATTTAAAAAATGAGCCCTCCAAAAGAATAGGCGGTTCTCACTGGTGTGCGCGCTTAAAAAGCAGATTTCGTCAATCCATCAGTAAAGAGCATGTTGCCCAAGATGCAGAGCCAATATCTATGGAAATTGACCACTGTCCAGTTTGCGGAATAAAAATGGTAAACAGAGAAAACAAGCAGAGAAAGTTACAGCTTATAGGTTCGAATCCCACCCGCGCGAGAATAACGCAGATTAAACTGTATGTTTAGTTAAATGCTCGA
>CAWEZP010000003.1:0-91346 GCA_963813675.1 Candidatus Bathyarchaeota archaeon | reverse complement strand
TCCAATGAGGATCAAGATCCAATTGCCTCCCTCCCACCTCATCCGCATAATAGAAACCCATGAAATTGACTCCCCAACGAGCATTTGCTTCCTCAATCCAACTAGATTTGTCATTTGAAAACCAATTGAAATCTAGTGGATAATCCTGGTAAACAATAAAGAACATGCCCTTATCGAAAAGATATTGGCATGCCTTCTCTAGCTTCAAGCTTGTTTTGAGTAACGCCGGTGCAACCAAGCACAAAAATATTGGTGTATGGGCTGACTTCATCGACCAATTGCTTGATCTGATCAAAGCCACCATAGGCTATGTCAATGCCCACAAAAACATCTGGTGTATTCTCGGCTTGAACACTTGAAGGAAAAACCCCTAATGGGTTTAAACAAATTATCGTGATAAGAAACAAGAATCCGTAAAATCGAATATTGATCAATCTTTAAGGTGAAACAACATATTATAAAGTTATCCGTACGTACTGGTGCAAGAGTAAAAGTGGTTTTTTACTAAAAGAAGTCACTATCTGATTAGGAGCTTAAATGAAAGCAAGAACGAAAACATTAATCAGTTTTAAGAGCCATTGAATTAAGCTATGTAATTTTCAAAACAGAAGCTCTTGGAAAGTCTTTGACGACAAGGTTCAATTACTCATTCAAGCATTAGTGCAGCCTATCCGGATGTTGACCCAATAATGAATATTTCTGAAGCAATGAAACTCAAAACAAAAATTCGCTCAAGCTGCGGTATTGATCTCAAAATGCTTGATACATCTGAAGACGGTCTTGTCCTATACATTGAAAGAAAAGCAATCGACATAAGCGCGTACAAGCTTTTGGCTGATTATACTGCTCAGAACGATTTGAGCCTGCAACTTGACATCGGAAATTTCATAGTCTCTAAGAATACCCTGCCGCCTCTTTAAGACCTTCCAAATATCTGGAAAGGCTTTGGTTCTGAGGGCTTATCTATGCAGATACATCTTGGGAAAAAGATTCAGCTACATAGTTGCGCTGTTTGACTAAGCTTCTTCTACTAAAGGTAGCACTCGAGTGAATTCTCGGAAATACTCTATACTTTTGTACCGCGTTGTGTTACTGCGAAAACTGCGTAGCTCTTTTTGACGTTCAGTTCTTCAATTAACCCTTGCTTAATTAGAAAGTCAATTTGCTCTTTTTGAATGATGCGGCTGTTATTGGCTTTGTTTATGATACGTGTGAGCGTCAATGGTCTGTTTTGCCTCAACGCTATTAGGATGTTAATATATAGTTCTAATTTCGATTGTTTCATGTGTGCACCTAACTTTCCAGTTGCAGTGGTGGTATTTCCACTCAAGAGCTAATATCTCTTTGCTATTTGTAGTTGTTTGGCTCGAACAAATTTGTAAAACCCTACATTTCGACTCAAAAGAGAATATAAAGCTAATGAAACGAATAAAAATTGGCACTATCGAGCACGATGTCCGCCTTTCACAGCTAATCGCGGATTTGGGTACAGTGAGATAGCATAGTTCACTTCTACAAAGGCAAAGATTTCAAAGCAACTCTATTTGAAGATTGGTACTTTAAAGTAAACCAAGCTGCCAGTGCCAACGAGGAAATCAATCAATCAATCAATCACAACTACGTGAATATCTTTCAGTATTTTCCTTAGAAACCTATAGAAAACTCATTAAAGAAATCGCTAATGAAGAACAATCAAGTACCTTTCTTACAATAATAAATCGAGAAAAAACCGAAATTTATGCAGTATATTGTTCTAGCTGATTATTTTCAGGTTTCTGGTGACTTGCTCAGTTAGGTTTAGGTAGGGAATTAATCCATTCAGTAAGTTCCTTGAACATTTTCGTAAAACGAACATCTTCACTAACAAGCAATTTCGAATATTGTGACAGAACATTATCGTCGAGTTTTTGGGTTAGTTTTGGCAGATTGAAGTCATATTTTTCGATAATTTTTGGACCTACCTCAAATGCTGGATCAGAAAACACCAGTTCTAACTCTTGCCTTTTTTGAGTCATTTGAGCGTAAATTTCTTTTCTTAAATCAGAAATCCCAGCTTTCATTTTCGCGTCAATTTCAGGAAGCCCATTTTTTATTTCTTTGTCGACTTTGTCTGAGGCTTCTTTTCCACCTATAGCTTCTGCCATCCCTGAAGCCATAGCGCCCATGGTGGATCCAATCACTTGGGTAAATAAACCCATCATCATGCTCATCAAAATAACGCTTGTATTAGCCATGGCGTAAATGATTTTATCTTCAAGAAGTGTTTCGTATTGTGGTGTAACATCCCTACTTTTTGGGGAGTGATTTTTTATGATAGGTACCTTTTTTCTAACCATTCAACCACCATCAATTGTTATAAGCTTTAATTAACTAATAACAGTTATCCGCTTAGAGACTACTCAAATCACTTTTGAATAACAATCTATACTTCGATTGGTTGAGCATAATTGGGAATAACAACTTTTACACCAAACATTTCTTCAAATTGTTTGCGATTGGTTGTATGGATTGGAATGATTATTCCTGGGTTAATTCTCTCTATTAGTTCTTTGAGTTCTGGTTTGGAAGCATGCCCTGAAACGTGCCGCCTAGTAAATTCTTTTTGACCTTTATCATCAATGTCATAATCATAAGCAATTTCGAAGAAATCCATCCAATTCAGCATTTTTGTTTCATCTATTTCCATTTCTTCGCTGAAGGGTTCGGTTGAAGCTGAAATGTAGCGGGTCTTATAATTGTTCTCGGGCTGGGTTAAGTCGAATAGTTCGTTTGTATCCCAATAAGAAAACATTAAAACGTATTGGTTAGGACTTTGTCTTATCTGGTAGGCTCTAACTCCATTTTCCAAATGATGAGTTGCCAGTTCATATATTTCTTGATAATGATACTGTTCTTCCTTACTTGTTGTCGGCAATGGGTTTTTTGTGTTGTTTGGGTCGCCACCTACACCTAACCGCTCAGCAATACGCACTATATTGAGATCAGATTGGGCGATGTTTCTTCCGTGAAAGTGTAGGTACCCCATTTTGTATTTATCGTAGTCTGTCATTGAATATAGAAGGTCACCTTCTCGTTTTAAGTAAACTTTGAGGTTGGTTTGGGTTCTTGGATCTGGGTATTCGGCAGGGAAATTAGTATGCATTTCGTAGAGAAGATATGCCAACTTAGGAGTTATTACTAGTGTGCGCCCGTTTTCTTTTGATGCTTGATAGACTGTGTTAAATCGTGTTAGGTCTTTCCACCCAAAGTTTATTAGAACTAATCCTTCGGAGCGTCCAATGTCAACGCTTATGTCTTTGCTAACATCATTTTCTGTCAACACTTCATCCGAGTCAACACGGGTTCCTTCAGTGATTAAAACGTCGACGGGTCCATCTATTGAACGAACATAATCATTGATCGAGACTTCGTTTGCGCCATGAAATCTCACATCCCCAGTGTAGAGAACACGTTTGGCATTTGGAAGAGTTAAAAGTACTGAGCAGGCGCCGGGAACAGAATGCCCTACTGAAATCAATTTATACTTTATTCCTTTTATTTGTCCCTCAGAGGCTGTGTTAAATGTTCGGTACAGAGGCGCAATATCGTAAGTAAACTTGAATTTGGTTTTCGGATCTTCAACAATTGGATGCTCAACTTCTTTCTCCTCAGTACAAGCGCACTCGCCTGGACATAGCGTCTTAAAGCCATCTTCCTTTTGCTTAATCTTTACTTTCTTAGCGATTTTATAATACTGATCATCCACTCCAGAAACCGAGACATCAGTCATTGCCTTCGCCAAAACTTTGGTTTTATCTGTGCAATAGACTGGAATGCTTGGATCAATAAAACTAAGGTCTTGGATGTGGTCAAAATGAGCATGGGAAATAAATACCCCATCAACTAATGGATGCTCAGGATTGCACGGGGTGACATCTGTGGTTTTCCAGTAATCCAAGGCTTTAACCAGTGGTATTTTTTCGCTGACCTGAGTGTTCTCAAACAAAACCGTCATATCTACCAAGTTTGGGGTATAGATGCCGTCGATTTTAGGTAAAATTTCCAACCTGAGCATATCCCGCAAGGCATTCTTTGAACGAGCCACAAGGAACTCTGAAAAAAACTTGCAATATTCACCCATTCTGCGGCCAAAATCCAAAAGAACCGATCCATTATCAGTTTGAAGCAAGATTTTGTTTCCTCCGATTTCATTGACCCCACCATAAAATGTTAGCTTAGCAGTCATGACCAATCCCGATGTGCCAGATACAAATTAACTTACTTTAATAATTTGCCATTTAATACTTGAAATTTGGGTCTAAGCGGCTTTTGTTGATTCAATTGATCTTTAATGAGGTCATAGATATTGAGCCTGCAACTGGCTGATCGTTGAACAACTCTATTTTTTCTTCTTCCTCTTTTAATGCAAGCGCATAAAGCATAGGCAAGTAATGTTCCGGAGTGGGAATTGCTAAATCAAAAGCCCTGCCTTGAGATTGATAATTAATTAATAGTTTATGGTCATCGTTTAAGATGAATTTTTTCATTCGTTCACTTGCCTCAATTGCCCAATCGTAACCAAACTTCGATTCATCCATGTTATCCCATGAAATCATGCCTAAATTGTGAACCATGTTTCCACTTCCAATTATCAATATACCCTTCTTGCGAAACATAGACAACTGTTTTGCCAATTCATAATGAAACTGCGCGGTTTTTGTATAATCCAGGCTCATTTGGACCACGGGTACGTTGGCATCAGGAAAAATGTGTTTTAAAACTATCCAGCAGCCATGGTCTAGTCCCCAATGAAAATCCAAATTTACATTTGTTTTGGTGATGATGCGGGTGATTTCTTGTGCTAAATTAAAGCTTCCAGGTGCGGGATATTGTATTTCATATAGTTCTTTTGGAAAGCCGAAAAAGTCGTGTATAGTCTTTGGCTTTTCAATTGCTGTTACGTATGTCCCGTTGGTTTCCCAATGTGCAGATATGCAAAGGACTGCTGTGGGTTTGGGTATTCTTGTTGCAATGTATCTGAATCCAGTTACGAATTCGTTTTCTTCAATAGCGTTCATTGGGCTGCCATGTCCTAAAAACAGCACAGGCATCTTTTGATGATCTTCAAAATTTTTCATTAGTGTTTGCAACCTTAATTTTAACTTGCAAAATATGGAATAAACCTTTTTCTTTTCCAAGATAGTTCTGAAAATCTTCGATGAGACAAAAATAATTTATAATCAGTCTTTAGGTTTGCGCTTTCTTGTTGTTGTAGCTAGGTAGCAGTCACATACCGTTATGTAACTAAATGTAAAACTAGCTATAGACCATTAATGTCTGACATAATTACAGTGAAGAATCTTGTTGAAATCTATTCTGATGGCACCAAAGCCGTTGACGATATTTCATTCAACGTAGCGGAAGGCGAATTTTTCGGTTTCTTGGGTCCCAACGGCGCTGGCAAAAGCACAACCATCAAAATTCTAACAACTCTCTTAAGAAAAACATCTGGTACTGTTAACATCGCTGGATATGACGTTGAGAAGCAAGCAGCCGCCATACGCAAGATCATAGGTGTTCAAAGTCAAGAAACAACTGTTGATGGTGACCTAACAGGAAGAGAAAATATTACCCTACAAGGGCATTTCCACCAGATGAACGGAGATGAAATAAAAAAACGAGTGAATGAGCTGCTGGTTCTTGTGGGGCTTGAATCAGCTTCCGAAAAACGTGCTAGAAACTACTCTGGTGGCATGAAAAAACGCCTAGACTTAGCGACGGCGCTTATTCATAAACCCAAAATCCTGTTTCTTGACGAACCAACAACCGGTTTGGATCCCCAGTCACGCTCAGCGATTTGGAGTTATCTGGAAAAAATAAACAAAGAAGAGGGCATAACCATTTTCTTAACAACGCAATATCTAGAAGAAGCAGACAAGTTATGCAAGAGGCTTTCAATTATTGACGTTGGAAAAATAGTTGCAAGTGGCTCTCCCAAAGAGCTTAAACAGGAAATTGGAGCAGATTCTATTAGAATATCTCTTGAAAATTGCGAAAAAGACAAAGAAAGAGCAAAGGAACTCATAAAGAGCCTCACAGATGTAAATCAAATATTAGATTCCGAAGAATGTCTTACAGTTTACGCCAAAAATGCAGGTCTGCTGATAGCTGACATCGTTCGGGCTTTAGACAGCAGCGACATTCGTCTTGCTTCTGTGACTTTTTCTTCTCCTTCTTTGGACGACGTTTTTATGAAGCACACCGGTAAAAGAATTCGCACTGAAGAGTTGGTTAAAGCTCCCAGTAGAATGTTTGGAGGTCGACGCTATTGACTCTGCTGTCTGATACACGTTACGTTTTCGTAAGGTACATTAGAAAACTTGTTCGAACTCCTATTCTGCTTTTCTTTTCGCTCTTTCAGCCTATCTTGTTCCTCGTATTATTCACACAGTTGTTGACAAGGCTGGGTAATTTTCCTGGAATACTACCGTCAGGAGTAGGCTACTTAGAGTTTGCGACTGCTGGGATTCTAATGCAAAATGCTTTTGGAAGTGCCTTGCAGTCAGGAAACTCGATTGTGGCTGACATTGACTCGGGTTTTTTGCAGAAAATGTTGGTGACGCCGATGAGTCGTCCTGCCATTCTTCTAGGGCGATTGACCAGCGACGCTTTTAGAGTGGTCATACAGACAGCTATTATTCTTGGCTTAGCATATGTTTTGGGCGCCTTCGTTACTACAGGAGTTATTGGAATTCTACTGATCTTCTTCACGATTGCGTTCTTTGGTCTTGCGTGGTCAGGAATTTCTCTAGCATTGGGCATGAAGACAAGAAGTGCAGAGACTGTTTTTGCGATCGGCGGAGTCATTACTTTCCCGCTACTGTTCTTAAGTTCAGCTTTGTTCCCAATTAGCTTCTTGCCTGATTGGGTACAAACTGTTTCGAAGTTTAACCCTGTGAGTTACGCTGTCGACGCCTGTCGTGTTCTAATGATCAATGGATTTGACTGGGGTACAATACTTCCTGCTTGGGGAGTAATAGGGTTAGTAGCTGTTATAACATTGAGTGCTACTCTCTACCAATTCAGAAAAGTAGTCAGTTAAAAAGATGATCTTACCTGGTTGGATAGATGAGTATATCAATTTCTGAAGGTTTAGGTAGTGGCTTAATTTTTTATTTAGCCTGCAAACTTACGGGTTTCCAAAACTTAGTTTAACCCATTCAAACTAAGAATAAGTTATCCTGACATAAACGACATTTGGTAATCAAGCATCACTTCAAACTACTTCTTGGCCAAAAAAAGCGCGGCATATCGGGATACAACTGTAAAAGTGGTAATGCAACTAAATTGTTTTAATGCTTGTTATAGAAGAGGGTCTATTTTGGATTAATTGATTCTATTTTTTCTATATAGATTATGTAGGCTATCTCTATAGGTATCTTCGATTACATATTCATTTGAACATGGGAAGAGGTGAATAGAAGAATGATTTCAAGAGATTGTGATGGCTGCTCAATACTTAGGGAATGTAGAAAACGCTACGAAAGAGCAACAACTGGTGATAAAGTCTATTGTCCTGATGGGACTGCTCACTTAATTGATCAGTCAATGTAAATTATGAACTTTTTTTTGTTGATGCAATTTGAATAATTGCTCACCCTTTAGATTTAACGGAAATGTTAACTACCGTTCTATTTGTGTTTGCTAAATGATGCAATAGCTGGTTCAGAATATGTTTTTCTTCTAAAGTATATATAGAGATTATGTAGAAAAGGGTTATAGAGCTAACATGTTGTTTTATTTTTAATTTTTCTTAATCATTTTCAATGATGTGAGAGATAGTTTATTTTAACAGGAAAAAATATTTTAAAACAAAGAAAAATTAGCTTAGAACTGCTTCGACGTTTAAGTTCAATACAACTTCGGAAATATCACCTACAGTATTCAGCTGTGTGTCTGACGTCTACAAGCAATCTTAAGTTAACGATTTCTTCAACCTTAGCATTCTGCGAGGGAAGAACAGCCTATAACTCAGTTTTTCGATAAACATCCTTAGCCAAGTTAAAGTCTATGCTTAAACAATGCTTCCATTGAATTAAAACATCGAATTGGCTAAACCGCTTAACAGGTGATATTATCCAATGTCTCCTGGTTCACTTGTTCTTTTAGCAGTAGAGTTTTCAGCGATTTTAGTTGCATGATCAGCTGTTCTCAACAGACTTTGCAATAAGTCTATAGCCTACAGTTCTTTGGTTGGCTAAGCCGATTTCTTTTACGATTCTTCTATTTGTAAGAGCCATCTTCAAAAGCCGAACGATGCACAACCGGAAGCGGTTTACTTCGCGGTTGGTTTCAATAACTGCCTTAGAGCTGGAATAGTTGAGTTTTTTTAGTGCTTCTATGGCTTCTTTAATGTATTGATGAGGCTATTATTGACATTCTGTATTTCTAATAGTTAATTCAGGATAATTAAGCAAAACCTGTAGCGTCAAGTCGGCGGGCTGTCTGCCTCTCTTATGACAATTTCAGTTCCAAACCAAATAGTTTCTGGCAAAAGTTCTCTCGATGTGGTTTCGAAGTTTTGAAGACAGCCCTTTGGCCCCTGCGCGCTAATATGCAAAATGTTGTAGCCGCTCAAACTGGGAAATCGCGCTTTGATGGCGTCCGGGGTTGTCGTTTAAGGACGCTTTGATGAATGCTTCGTCTTGTTTTTCTTTTTCGGAAAACTTGAAGATTTAATTGATAGTGAGTGTCGTCCTCTTCACGGACCCACCATGGGACTTCCACGTTTGAGCTCGTTCTTGATGGCCCAGCCCTTGGGCAAGGAAAGTATGAAAGTTGATCCGCCGGTGACTTGAAGTTTTTGCGTTGCTCTTCACTTAGTTTTTTAGGTTCTTTGGTCACACTTGTCTCCAGGTAACTCTTTCTATGGTGCGTCATTATATTAGGTGCACCTATATAGACTATAAATTTTATGTAGGTTCACTATATAACCTCGCGGTCTTTTTAATAGTTCGAAAAGGAGAATGGAGAATATGAACAGTAAATATACTATTATAATCGCAATAGTTGCAATCGCAATAATACTCGGTTCAGTAGCCGCATATGTTTACCTCTCACAGCCCTCAACATCATCAGCGTCAATATCTTTGCAGTGGTGCCGGAGCAACATTTCCGTATCCGTTTCTTAACGCTTATAATAACCAAATACTCAACAGACGTCAAACCCAACGTCTTAGTAAACTACCAATCGATAGGTAGCGGCGGAGAATAGCAGCTCTAAAGCAACCAACACCTACAGGTAGATTTTGCAGCATCAGACGCTCCACTTAGCGCTACAAGATGCAGCAAACATCCCTAATGCACTGCACATTCCCGAACCGATCGGTGCAGTAAACACTGCTTACAACCTTCCAGACGTCCCGTCGGGACTCCATTTAACGGGCAAAGTTATTGCAGACATTTTCCAAGGAACCATAACTAAATGGAACGACCAAGCAATACCTTAATCCAGATACCATGCTTCCAGCCCAAACAATCAATACAGTTCACCGTTCAGACGGTTCAGGAACCACCTTTATCTTCACAGGCTACCTTAGCGCCTTGAAGCAGGATCACGGACATGACAGTCGGCAAGGCAACTAGTGTCATGGCCAGTCGGCACAGGCTCAAGCGGAAACACCTGAGTTGCTTCCTCAGTAAACGGCAGACACCAATAGGCCACGTCGAATTAGCGTATATTCTCGAGACGGGATTACAGTTGCAGAAATCCCAAAATCCAGACGGCAACTGGATTCAACCAAGTTTAGAATCAACACAATTAGCCGTTCAATCAGGTGCATCAAGTGGTTTACCAGCTGGTGATGCAAGGTGGACTAACGTCAGCCTCCTAAACGCTCCAGATGCAAACGCATACCCAATCGTCAGCTTCACCTACTTGCTATCCTACAAGGAGCTAAATGAGATTCCAGGAATGACACAGGACAAAGCAACAGCGCTCGTCCAATTCTTCTGGTACGTAGTTCATGACGGGCAAGCGTGGGAAGGGGCTTTCATACGCAAAACTGCCATCAAACGTTGTGTAATTAATGCAACTATCAGATCCATAACATTCAACGGACAACAACTCCCAACAAACATAAGGTGGATAAAGCTCTGAAACAGCTCCACCCCCAAAAGTTTTTTACTAAAAGAATTAAATCCAGATTAACAGGCGACTTTCTGTTCAAGAATTTGGCCGCTATTGTGGCTGCTTCAGCAGTTGTCATCCTAATAATAACTGGATAAATTCTTACAACCGGTTCCGTGCCTGTAGTGCAAAAGTTTGGTGCAAACTTTTTCTTAGGCAACGCTTGGAACCCTGTCGGAAGGCAGAGAACTCTTCGGTGCGCTCCCCTATGTAGTGGGGAGGGGTTCTTAAAATTAACTCAAGCAATTGTGCTGTTAATTGGGGCCGTTAAGTTTGGGCATAGCAGTTTTTGTGGAAATGGCGCCAAGAACTCTCAGAGTGCCAATAAGTTACCTATTTTGAACTATTGGCGGCTGTTCCAAGCGTGATCTATGGGCTTTGGGCCTACTTCATTTTCCGTTATTGGATTCTTGATTACATAGAAAAACCAATATCAACCTATCTTGGTTGGCTTCCGATTTTTAGCGAACTCCGTTTGGTTTGGATATCTTTACTGCGGGAGTAATCCTTGCAATCATGATTATCCCTACGGTAGCATCCATCTCGAAGGAAGTTATCAGTGCTAGTTCCAATAGCATCCGAGAAGGCGCTTACAGTATTGGTTTATTGCCAATACTGTAAGCGCCTTCTCGGATGCTATTGGGAACAGCACTGATAACTTCCTTCGAGATGGATGCTACCGTAGGGATAATCATGATTGCAAGGATTACTCCCGCAGTAAAGATATCCAAACCAAACGGAGTTCCGCTAAAAATCGGAAGCCAACCAAGATAGGTTGATATTGGTTTTTCTATGTAATCAAGAATCCAATAACGGAAAATGAATAAGCCCCAAAGCCCATAGATCACGCTTGGAACAGCCGCCAATAGTTCAACTATGTAAGTTTATTGGCACTCTGGAGAGTTCTTGGCGCCATTTCCACAAGAAAAACTGCTATGCCCAAACTTAACGGCACCCCGATTAACAGCGCGATTCCTGAGGTAACAAACAATCCCCACTACATAGGGGAGCGCACCGAAGAGTTCTCTGCCTTCAACAGGGTTCCAAGCGTTGCCTAAGAAAAAATTTGCACCAAACTTTTGCACTACAGGCACGGAACCGGTTGTAAGAACGTATCCAGTTATTATTAGGATGACAACTGCTGAAGCAGCCACAATAGCGGCCAAATTCTTGAACAGAAAGTCGCCTGTTAATCTGGATTTAATTCTTTTAGTAAAAAACTTTTGGGGGTGGAGCTGTTTCAGAGCTTTATCCACCTTATGTTGTTGGGAGTTGTTGTCCGTTGAATGTTATGGATCTGATAGTTGCTTCGTCGATTTGCACAACGTTTGATGGCAGTTTTGCGTATGAAAGCCCTGGCGCTAAGTCTTGCCCGTCATGAACTACGTACCAGAAGAATTGGACGAGCGCTGTTGCTTTGTCCTGTGTCATTCCTGGAATCTCATTTAGCTCCTTGTAGGATAGTAAGTAGGTGAAGCTGACGATTGGGTATGCGTTTGCATCTGGAGCGTTTAGGAGGCTGACGTTAGTCCAGCTTGCATCACCAGCTGGTAAACCACTTGATGCGCCTGATTGAACGGCTAATTGTGTTGATTCTAAACTTGGTTGAATCCAGTTGCCGGCTGGATTTTGGATTGCTGCAACTGTCATGCCATTCTCGAGAATATACGCTAATTCGACGTAGCCTATTGAGTATTGTATGCCGTTTACTGAGGAAGCAACTCCGGTGTTTCCGCTTGAGCCTGTGCCGACTGGCCATGACACTGATTTGCCTTGTCCAACTGTGGTGTTCCATGATGTGCTTGAGGCGCTAAGGTAGCCTGTGAAGATAAAGGTGGTTCCTGAACCGTCTGAACGGTGAACTGTATTGATTGTTTGGGCTGGAAGCATGGTATCTGGATTAAGGTTTTGAATTGCTTGGTCGTTCCATTTAGTTATGGTTCCTTGGAAAATGTCTGCAATAACTTTGCCCGTTAAATGGAGTCCCGACGGGACGTCTGGAAGGTTGTAAGCGACTGTTACTGCACCGATGGTTTCGGGAATGTGCAGTGCATTAGGGATGTTTGCTGCGTCTGTAGCGCTAAGTGGAGCGTCTGATGCTGCAAAATCTACTGTAGGTGTTGGTTGCTTTAGAGCTGCTATTCCTCCGCCGCTACCTATGGATTGGTAGTTTACTAAGACGTTGGGTTTGACGTCTGTTGAGTATTTGGTTATTATAGCGTTAAGAAACGGATACGGAAATGTTGCTCCGGCACCCTGCAAAGATATTGACGCTGATGATGTTGAGGGCTGTGAGAGGTAAACATATGCGGCTACTGAACCGATTATTATTGCGATTGCAACTATTGCGATTATAATAGTATATTTACTGTTCATATTCTCCATTCTCCTTTTCGAACTATTAAAAAGACCGCGAGGTTATATAGTGAACCTACATAAAATTTATAGTCTATATAGGTGCACCTAATATAATGACGCACCATAGAAAGAGTTACCTGGAGACAAGTGTGACCAAAGAACCTAAAAAACTAAGTGAAGAGCAACGCAAGCTTCAAGTCACCGGCGGATCAACTTTCATACTTTCCTTGCCCAAGGGCTGGGCCATCAAGAACGAGCTCAAACGTGGAAGTCCCATGGTGGTCCGTGAAGAGGACGACGGCTCACTATCAATTAAATCTTCAAGTTTTCCGAAAAAAGAAAAACAAGACGAAGCATTCATCAAAGCGTCCTTAAACGACAACCCGGACGCCATCATGCGAACAGCAATTTCCGCTTATTTGAGCGGCTACAACATTTTGCATATTAGCGCGCAGGGGCAAAAAGGGCTGTCTTCAAAACTTCGAAACCACATCAAGAACTTTGCCAGAAACTATTTGGTTGGAACTGAAATTGTCATAGACAGCCCCACCGACTTGACACTACAGGTTTTGCTTAATTATCCTGAATTAACTATTCAAAATGCGTTAAGCAGAATGTCAATAATAGCCTCATCAATGCATAAAGAAGCCATAGAAGCACTAAAAAAACTCGACTATTCCAGCTCTAAGGCAGTTATTGAAACCGACCGCGAAGTAAACCGCTTCGGGTTGTACATCGTTCGGCTTTTGAAGATGGCTGTTTCAAATCAAAGAATCGTAAAAGAAATCGGCTTAGCCAACCAAAGAGACTGCTTAGGCTATAGACTTATTGCAAAGTCTGTTGAGAGAACAGCTGATCATGCAACTAAAATCGCTGAAAATACTCTACTGCTAAAAGAACAAGTGAACCAGGAGACATTGGATAATATTGGCCTGTTAAGCGGTTTAGCCAATTCGATGTTTGAGAATTCAATGGAAGCATTGTTTAAGCATGACTTTAACTTGGCTGAGGATGTTATCGAAAAACTGAGCCAGGTTCATAAGTTGGAGAAAGAGGCTGTTCTTTCCTCGCAGAATGCTAAGGTTGAAGAAATCGTTAACTTAAGATTGCTTATTGAGAGCGTCAGACGCACAGCTGAATATGCTAGTGATATTTCCGAAGTTGTATTGAACTTAAACGTCGAAGCAGTTCTAAGCTAATTTTTCTTTGTTTTAAAATATTTTTTTCCTGTTAAAATAAACTATCTCTCACATCATTGAAAATGATTAAGAAAAATTAAAAATAAAACAACAGGTTAACTCTATAACCCTTCTCTACATAATTTCTATAGATACTTTAGAAGAAAAATACATTCTGAACCCGCAATTGAATTAGTCATCAAAAACAAATAGAACAGCAGTTACCATTTCGGCTAAATCAAAAGGGTGAGCAATTATTCAAATTGCATCTACAAAAAGTTCATAATTTACATTGACTGATCAATTAAGTGAGCAGTCCCATCAGGACAATAGACTTTATCACCAGTTGTTGCTCTTTCGTAGCGTTTGCTACATTCCTTAAGTATTGAGCAGCCATCACAATCTCTTGAAATCATTCTTCTATTCACCTCTTCCCATGTTCAAATGAATATGTAATCGAAGATCCCTATAGAGATAGCCTACATAATCTATATAGAAAAAATAGAATCAATTAATCCAAAATAGACCCTTTTTATAACAAGCATTAAAACAATTTAGTTGCATTACCACTTTTACAGTTGTGCGCCGATAAGCAGCGCTTTTTTTGCCCAAGGAGTAGTTTGAAGTGATGCTTGATTATAAAATGTCATTTATGTCAGGATAACTTATTCTTAGTTTGAATGGGTTAAACTAAGTTTTGGAAACCCGTAAGTTTGCTGGCTAAATAAAAAATTAAGCCATTACCTAAACCTTCAGAAATTGATGTACTCATCTATCCAACCAGGTAAGATCAGCTTTTTAGCTGACTACTTTTCTGAATTGGTAGAGAGTAGCACTCAATGTTATAACAGCTACTAACCCTATTACTCCCCAAGCAGGAAGTATCGTACCCCAGTCATAACCATTGATCATTAGAACACGACAGGCGTCGACAGCGTAACTCACAGGGTTAAACTTCGAAACAGTTTGTACCCATTCAGGCAAGAAGCTAATTGGGAACAAAGCTGAACTTAAGAACAGTAGCGGGAAAGTAATGACTCCGCCGATCGCAAAAACAGTCTCTGCACTTCTTGTCTTCATGCCCAATGCTAGAGAAATTCCTGACCACGCAAGACCAAAGAACGCAATCGTGAAGAAGATCAGTAGAATTCCAATAACTCCGGTAGTAACGAAGGCGCCCAAAACATATGCTAAGCCAAGAATAATAGCTGTCTGTATGACCACTCTAAAAGCGTCGCTGGTCAATCGCCCTAGAAGAATAGCAGGACGACTCATCGGTGTCACCAACATTTTCTGCAAAAAACCCGAGTCGATGTCAGCCACAATCGAGTTTCCTGACTGCAAGGCACTTCCAAAAGCATTTTGCATAAGAATCCCAGCAGTCGCAAACTCTAAGTAGCCTACACCTGACGGTAGTATTCCAGGAAAATTACCCAGCCTTGTCAACAACTGTGTGAATAATACGAGGAACAAGATAGGCTGAAAGAGTGAAAAGAAAAGCAGAATAGGAGTTCGAACAAGTTTTCTAATATACCTTACGAAAACGTAACGAGTATCAGACAGCAAAGTCAAAAGCGTCGACCTCCAAACATTCTACTGGGAGCTTTAACCAACTCTTCAGTACGAATTCTTTTTCCGGTGTGCTTCATAAAAACATCATCCAAAGAGGGAGAAGAAAAAGTTACAGAAGCAAGACGAATGTCGCTACTATCTAAAGCCCGAACAATGTCAGCAATCAGCAACCCCGCATTCTTAGCGTAAACTGTAAGACATTCTTCGGAATCCAATATTTGATTTACATCTGTAAGGCTCTTTATGAGTTCCTTTGCTCTTTCTTTGTCTTTATCGCAATTTTCAAGAGATATTCTGATAGAATCTGCTCCAATTTCCTGTTTAAGCTCTTTGGGAGAGCCACTTGCAACTATTTTTCCCACGTCAATAATTGAAAGCCTCTTGCATAACTTGTCTGCTTCTTCTAGATATTGCGTTGTTAAGAAAATGGTGATGCCCTCTTCTTTGTTTATTTTTTCTAGATAACTCCAAATGGCTGAGCGTGACTGGGGATCCAAACCGGTTGTTGGCTCGTCAAGAAACAGGATTTTGGGTTTATGAATAAGCGCCGTCGCTAAGTCTAGGCGTTTTTTCATGCCACCAGAGTAGTTTCTAGCACGTTTTTCGGAAGCTGATTCAAGTCCCACAAGAATCAGTAGCTCATTCACACGTTTTTTTATTTCGTCTCCGTTCATCTGGTGGAAATGCCCTTGTAGGGTAATATTTTCTCTTCCTGTTAGGTCACCATCAACAGTTGTTTCTTGGCTTTGAACACCTATAATCTTGCGTATGGCAGCTGGTTGCTTCTCAACGTCATATCCAGCAATATTAACAGTACCAGATGTTTTTCTTAAGAGAGTTGTTAAAATTTTGATGGTTGTGCTCTTGCCAGCGCCGTTTGGACCCAAGAAACCGAAAAATTCGCCTTCTGCTACGTTGAATGAAATATCGTCAACGGCTTTGGTGCCATCAGAGTAGATCTCAACAAGATTCTTCACTGTAATAATATCAGACATTAATGGTCTATAGCTAGTTTTACATTTAGTTACATAACGGTATGTGACTGCTACCTAGCTACAACAGCAAGAAAGCGCAAACCTAAAGACTGATTATAAATTATTTTTGTCTCATCGAAGATTCTCAGAACTATCTTGGAAAAGAAAAAGGTTTATTCCATATTTTGCAAGTTAAAATTAAGGTTGCAAACACTAATGAAAAATTTTGAAGATCATCAAAAGATGCCTGTGCTGTTTTTAGGACATGGCAGCCCAATGAACGCTATTGAAGAAAACGAATTCGTAACTGGATTCAGATACATTGCAACAAGAATACCCAAACCCACAGCAGTCCTTTGCATATCTGCACATTGGGAAACCAAGGGTACATACGTAACAGCAATTGAAAAACCAAAGACTATACACGACTTTTTCGGCTTTCCAAAAGAACTATATGAAATACAATATCCCGCACCTGGAAGCTTTAATTTAGCACAAGAAATCACCCGCATCATCACCAAAACAAATGTAAATTTGGATTTTCATTGGGGACTAGACCATGGCTGCTGGATAGTTTTAAAACACATTTTTCCTGATGCCAACGTACCCGTGGTCCAAATGAGCCTGGATTATACAAAAACCGCGCAGTTTCATTATGAATTGGCAAAACAGTTGTCTATGTTTCGCAAGAAGGGTATATTGATAATTGGAAGTGGAAACATGGTTCACAATTTAGGCATGATTTCATGGGATAACATGGATGAATCGAAGTTTGGTTACGATTGGGCAATTGAGGCAAGTGAACGAATGAAAAAATTCATCTTAAACGATGACCATAAACTATTAATTAATTATCAATCTCAAGGCAGGGCTTTTGATTTGGCAATTCCCACTCCGGAACATTACTTGCCTATGCTTTATGCGCTTGCTTTAAAAGAGGAAGAAGAAAAAATAGAGTTGTTCAACGATCAGCCAGTTGCAGGCTCAATATCTATGACCTCATTAAAGATCAATTGAATCAACAAAAGCCGCTTAGACCCAAATTTCAAGTATTAAATGGCAAATTATTAAAGTAAGTTAATTTGTATCTGGCACATCGGGATTGGTCATGACTGCTAAGCTAACATTTTATGGTGGGGTCAATGAAATCGGAGGAAACAAAATCTTGCTTCAGACTGATAATGGATCGGTTCTTTTGGATTTTGGCCGCAGAATGGGTGAATATTGCAAGTTTTTTTCAGAGTTCCTTGTGGCTCGTTCAAAGAATGCCTTGCGGGATATGCTCAGGTTGGAGATTTTACCTAAAATCGACGGCATCTATACCCCAAACTTGGTAGATATGACGGTTTTGTTTGAGAACACTCAGGTCAGCGAAAAAATACCACTGGTTAAAGCCTTGGATTACTGGAAAACCACAGATGTCACCCCGTGCAATCCTGAGCATCCATTAGTTGATGGGGTATTTATTTCCCATGCTCATTTTGACCACATCCAAGACCTTAGTTTTATTGATCCAAGCATTCCAGTCTATTGTACAGATAAAACCAAAGTTTTGGCGAAGGCAATGACTGATGTCTCGGTTTCTGGAGTGGATGATCAGTATTATAAAATCGCTAAGAAAGTAAAGATTAAGCAAAAGGAAGATGGCTTTAAGACGCTATGTCCAGGCGAGTGCGCTTGTACTGAGGAGAAAGAAGTTGAGCATCCAATTGTTGAAGATCCGAAAACCAAATTCAAGTTTACTTACGATATTGCGCCTCTGTACCGAACATTTAACACAGCCTCTGAGGGACAAATAAAAGGAATAAAATATAAATTGATTTCAGTAGGGCATTCTGTTCCCGGTGCCTGCTCAGTACTTTTAACTCTTCCAAATGCCAAACGTGTTCTCTACACTGGGGATGTGAGATTTCATGGCGCAAACGAAGTCTCGATCAATGATTATGTTCGTTCAATAGATGGACCCGTCGACGTTTTAATCACTGAAGGAACCCGTGTTGACTCGGATGAAGTGTTGACAGAAAATGATGTTAGCAAAGACATAAGCGTTGACATTGGACGCTCCGAAGGACTAGTTCTAATAAACTTTGGGTGGAAAGACCTAACACGATTTAACACAGTCTATCAAGCATCAAAAGAAAACGGGCGCACACTAGTAATAACTCCTAAGTTGGCATATCTTCTCTACGAAATGCATACTAATTTCCCTGCCGAATACCCAGATCCAAGAACCCAAACCAACCTCAAAGTTTACTTAAAACGAGAAGGTGACCTACTATATTCAATGACAGACTACGATAAATACAAAATAGGTTACCTACACTTCCACGGAAGAAACATCGCCCAATCTGATCTCAATATAGTGCGTATTGCTGAGCGGTTAGGTGTAGGTGGCGACCCAAACAACACAAAAAATCCATTGCCGACAACAAGTAAGGAAGAACAGTATGATTATCAAGAAATATATGAACTGGCAACTCATCATTTGGAAAATGGAGTTAGAGCCTACCAGATAAGACAAAGTCCTAACCAATACGTTTTAATGTTCTCTTATTGGGATGCAAACGAACTATTCGACTTAACCCAGCCCGAGAACAATTATAAGACCCGCTACATTTCAGCTTCAACCGAACCCTTCAGCGAAGAAATGGAAATAGATGAAGCAAAAATGCTGAATTGGATGGATTTCTTCGAAATTGCTTATGATTATGACATTAATGATAAAGGTCAAAAAGAATTTACCAGGCGGCACGTTTCAGGGCATGCTTCCAAACCAGAACTCAAAGAACTAATAGAGAGAATTAACCCAGGAATAATCATTCCAATCCATACAACCAATCGCAAACAATTTGAAGAAATGTTTGGTGTAAAAGTTGTTATTCCCAATTATGCTCAACCAATCGAAGTATAGATTGTTATTCAAAAGTGATTTGAGTAGTCTCTAAGCGGATAACTGTTATTAGTTAATTAAAGCTTATAACAATTGATGGTGGTTGAATGGTTAGAAAAAAGGGACCTATCATAAAAAATCACTCCCCAAAAAGTAGGGATGTTACACCACAAAAAGAAATACTTCTTGAAGATAAAATCATTTACGCCATGGCTAATACAAGCGTTATTTTGATGAGCATGATGATGGGTTTATTTACCCAAGTGATTGGATCCACCATGGGCGCTATGGCTTCAGGGATGGCAGAAGCTATAGGTGGAAAAGAAGCCTCAGACAAAGTCGACAAAGAAATAAAAAATGGGCTTCCTGAAATTGACGCGAAAATGAAAGCTGGGATTTCTGATTTAAGAAAAGAAATTTACGCTCAAATGACTCAAAAAAGGCAAGAGTTAGAACTGGTGTTTTCTGATCCAGCATTTGAGGTAGGTCCAAAAATTATCGAAAAATATGACTTCAATCTGCCAAAACTAACCCAAAAACTCGACGATAACGTTCTGTCACAATATTCGAAATTGCTTGTTAGTGAAGATGTTCGTTTTACGAAAATGTTCAAGGAACTTACTGAATGGATTAATTCCCTACCTAAACCTAACTGAGCAAGTCACCAGAAAGCCTTGAAAATAATCAGCTTTGAACAATATACTGCATAAATTTCGGTTTTTTCTCGATTTATTATTGTAAGAAAGGTACTTGATTGTTCTTCATTAGCGATTTCTTTAATGAGTTTTCTATAGGTTTTTTATAAGGAAAATACTGAAAGATATTCACGTAGTTGTGATTGATTGATTGATTGATTTCCTCGTTGGCACTGGCAGCTTGGTTTACTTTAAAGTACCAATCCTCAAATAGAGATACTCTGAAATCTTTGACTTTGTAGAAGTGAACTATGCTTTCTAACCGTACCCAAATCCGCGATTGGCTGAGAAAGGCGGAAACCGTGCTCGATGTTGACAATTTTTCTTCATTTATTTAGCTTTATATTCTCTTTTGAGTCGAAATGTAGGGTTTTACAAATTTGTTCGAGCCAAACAACTACAAATAGCAAAGAGATATTAGCTCTTGAGTGGAAATACCACCACTGCAACTGGAAAGTTAGGTGCACACATGAAACAATCGAAATTAGAACTATATATTAACATCCTAATAGCGTTGAGGCAAAACGGCCCATTGACGCTCACACGTATCATAAACAAAGCCAATAACAGCCGCATCATTCAAAAAGAGCAAATTGACTTTCTAATTAAGCAAGGGTTAATTGAAGAACTGAACGTCAAAAAGAGCTACGCAGTTTTCGCAGTAACACAACGCGGTACAAAAGTACTAGAGTATTTCCGAGAATTCACTCGAGTGCTACCTTTAGTAGAAGAAGCTTAGTCAAACAGCGCAACTATGTAGCTGAATCTTTTTCCCAAGATTTATCTGCATAAATAAGCCCTCCAGAACCAACGCCTTTCCAGATTTTTGGAAGGTCTTAATGAGGCGGCAGTGCATTCTTAGAAACTATGAAGTTACCGATGTCGAGTTGCAGGTTCAAATCGTTCTGGGAAGTATAATCAGCCAAAAGCTTGTATGCCCCGATGTCTATTGCTTTTCTTTCAATGTATAGAACAAGACCGTCTTCAGATGTGTCAAGCATTTTGAGGTCAATACCGCAGCTTGCGTGTATTTTTATTTTGAGTTTCATTGCTTCAGAAATATTCATATTGAGTCAACTGCTAGATAGACTGCATTAAATGCTTTAATAAGTAATTGAACCTTGCCGTCAAAGGCTTTCCGAGAGCTTCTTTTTTGAAAGTTTCAACCTAACCGCATATCCTAGTTTTTTAATTGTTTGCTCTCAAAACTAAGTAATGTTTTCGGTCTTGCTTCATTTAGACTGCTAAATATATATTGACTTCTTTTAGCAAAAAGACCTAGTTTATTCTTGTGCCTGTGTTTGCGGATAACTTTAAAATATGTTGTTTTGCCTTAAAGATTGATGAAGATTCGATTTTACGGATTCTTGTTTCTTATCACGATAATTTGTTTAAACCTATTAGGTGTTTTTCCTTCTTCAAGTGTTCAAGCCGAGAATACACCAGATGTTTTTGTGGGCATTGACATAGCCTATGGTGGCTTTGATCAGATCAAGCAATTGGTCGATGAAGTCAGCCCGTACACCAATATTTTTGTGCTTGGTTGCACCGGCGTTACTCAAAACAAGCTTGAGCTAGAGAAGGCATGCCAATATCTTTTCGATAAGGGCATGTTCTTTATTGTTTACCAGGATTATCCTCTAGATTTCAATTGGTTTTCAAATGACAAATCTAGTTGGATTGAGGAAGCAAATGCTCGTTGGGGAGTCAATTTCATGGGTTTCTATTATGCGGATGAGGTGGGAGGGACGGCAATTGGATCTTGATCCTCATTGGACAACCGTAAAAAAAGCCGACAACTATACCAATGCTAGTATCCAATTCAACATGCAGACAAGCAAATCTATTGAGTGGTTTAGAAACTCTTACTCTGGCGGACAAAACGTTACATTGTTTACTTCTGATTATGCACTTTACAAGTTTGATTATCAAGCGGGTTACGATGTCCTTTTAGCTCAGTTTGGCTGGAACTACAGTAGACAATTGAACGCTGCACTTTGCAGGGGTGCCGCAACAGCGCAAGACAAGCAATGGGGCGTCATGATAACCTGGACATACCGACAACCCCCCTACATAGAGTCAGGCGAAGAGTTGTACAATGATCTTTTGGTAGCCTATGACAATGGAGCAAAGTACATTCTAGTCTTCAACTCAAACAAAGAATATACAGACAACATTCTAAGGCAAGATCATTTAGATGCCTTAAAACAATTCTGGCAATATTCTCAACAAAACCCAAGAAAAGTGAGCCTGGTTAGCGATCGAACTGCATACATTCTTCCAGAAGACTACGCGTACGGTTTTCGCGGTCCAGACGATAAAATTTGGGGACTATGGGAGGCAGACGCTTTGTCTGCCCCAATTAGCATAGAACTTGGAAATCTACTTCAACAGTATGGTTCCAAACTAGACATAGTTTACCAGGACTCGCTTGGGCTTGGCAGCACTCAAGAATACAAATCTATCATATACTCCAACAGCTCAGTTCTTGTTTCCCCAAGCTTTTGCAAAACAAAAAGAAGATTTATTTTCGAACCCAAATTTTATTGCCGTTATAGTAATTATTTCAGCAACTCTAGTAGTGGCTATGGTTTCCAAGTTTTATCTTAGAAATACAGGATCCAAATCCAAAAAGTAAATCTTTGCATTCTTAACAATTCAAACAAACTTCTGAGTTGAAAAAGTTAGATTTTAATTATTTAACCACATCACTATGATCTCTATTGTGATTTTTTCTTCAAGGTCTTGCCCTTAAAGCAAACTCGCTGAACAGTTTGGATTTCCAACCTGTGAGTTTTTTACGCGATAATCGATACACAGTTTACCGCCTTCTAAAAGAATAAACGTGATCAAGATGAGTATGCACCTGGAACCTCGGTTAACCTAAAAAACCTTAGAACTTGCACTTGTAATTTTTCGTTTAAAGCCTCAGAGCCATATACCAAATTAACCGTTTCTTAGTTATCAATTTCATTCACCTCTAAATCTTTAAATCAAATATCAAATGGAGAAACTTAACAATGTGTCCAACAGTACATTACAACAGACGATTTTGAGAAAGGTAAAAAAACAAGATCTTGACCTATAATTTTCTATCAAAAAAGGATTTGAATCTTATATGCCGCCTCATTGCTTTGGAAAATTCATTTGCTCAGAAGGACAAAAACTAACGTGTAAATACGCAGATTTATGCCAAATAAAACAAATCGCCCAACAATATCAAATCTTATGTCTACATTAAAATTCAAAAACGCCTTGGACGAAATAGAGGGTTAATGTAAATGCTTTTCAAATTATGGCATAGTCTTTACTTGAAGTATTTTTTTGAAAAATAACAACTCTTTCTTTAAGTTTAACCTTGCAAGTGTAACTTGAAGAGAGCCCTAAAAGGCTCTGGACACGATTTCTATTTTTTGATTTCTCCCAAAACGCCCGGTAGTTAAGCGCTGTTTTAGGTAATTTTAAACCTAATATGTTATTTATTTCCTGAGTGTTCAATGTGATTGTTTCTACACCTGCAGGACTAATATGGTCTAAGAGAGGCTGATTTTTATTCATTCTTTACCCTTTCCAAGCACTAAGGTCATTTCGTACGACGTGAGATATGTTAAAAAGATTTATGAATTCAAGGTTCACAAAAGATTGAACAATGCGGACTATCAGCGACTTGTTGTGGATCCAAATAGCCTATTAAAATTAAGTGTTTTTACTGTTCTTTTATTGTATTTTTTTAGATAAAGATTATTTTTAAATCAATGAAAGACAACACTTTAATGATTTCGTTAAAGAGGTAGCTGACCACCCGGTTGATTTGTTAATTCACTTTTGTGTTCGCTGAACTCTTATATTAAAAACCAAAGCATGATTCCGAAGATTACAAAAACGCCAACTATTCCCAACCAAAGTTTTACTTGATTGTAAGCCATTTTTTGTCACCTTCGTCAAACATCAATTGTTCAGTGTGAACCAGTTTTAAGTTTTAGAATGTGTCTTCTCTTTTTCGCCAACTATTTGGATTTTGATACGCTGTTTTAGGTCCTTCTTTCCTTATTGTGTCATAAACCTTAAGAAATTCTTGGCTTGAAAGTTTCTTTTGATTTTGAATTTTAGCCATCGTTTGAAGAGTTTCTTCATCTGGCTTACCCCCATTTTGAGAAAATTTTAGAGTTTCAAGTAATCGTTCTTTGAACATTATTCTCACCTGTTAGTTAGTGATCCCTTCACATGAGGGCTCTATCATCATAGGTTTTTGTTTTAGCTTGGGTTTTGGAATTTCAATTCCCCAAGATTTTTCGAGTGCCTTTCTACATTTTTCAGCGAATTCATCCTCAAGGTTTTGGGAGAATTTTTGGTTTGCCATTTCCTTTCACATCAACTTATTTCAAATGAAAACAATAAAAGCAATGTTTCAGGCGCACACATATATCAAAAAGCAAATTATTGTCAAAACAGTTACTTTCCCAAAAGGGATATTTATTAAAATAAAAAGAAAAATGCTTTGTCTCAGGTGAAAATTTTGCTGAAAGCTAAAAACAGCTTTAGAAAGCCAAAAATTGAGCGCGCAATGTTGAATATTCAAGCTAAAAAGAAACCAAAAAGATGGGTCAGTTCAAAAATAGCTGCGTAGATTTTTGTTTTCATAGCCTTTTATCGAATCTTGGACAGTTTTTACAGTGTAGTTGGAGAAGCTCAGAAGGCTCGCGGCTGAGGCGTATAAAAGCTGTAAGTATTTCTTTTCATCAGGGTTTACTCCTTTGTCGAGTAATTGTTCAGCTTTTACTCGACGATCAAATCTTTTGTTCTTTGAATCAGTAAATACAAAATGCACATTATTGCCTGCATGGACTTCGGAGCCTTCCTTGATCAATTGCTCTGCCGCGATAACTTGGCTCACTTGTTGCTTGTAGTGCTTGGGGTTTTTCGATAAATGTTTTGAAATAATCAGATCCTCGATTGGCACTTCTCCATCGATTAATTTTAGCCTATAAGCCTTTACCACGTTTAGTGCTTCGGGAATTTTCTGCATAAATTCTGCAGAGTTATTCGCCGCCGAAAATACGTTGATCATTTCCATCTGTGCATTGTAAACAAACCGAGGCGTATCGTGTTTTCGTACTTCTATACCTCTGACTTTTAGTTTTCCACTCTCCATTACCCCATAGTAACGATTTAGGACACCAATGTTCGGATGCATTTTTGAGGGCAAGAAAACAATCCATTTGTACCGTCCTTCAAAATTTAGGGGAACCCCAATGTCATCACTTACCTGGGTGCATAAGTCTCTGTATTCTTCAAGGTTGGTGTTTTCTTTTTTGAGCCACAACGAATCAACAATTCCATGGAGAACCTCAAACCCTCGACTCTCAGAGATACGAGCAGCCCTAAGAAAAGCAGCCCTGCCAAATGCACAAACCCCAATGTGCCCATCAACTGTTCCGAACTTTGCGTTCCTATAGCCCAAATAGCCAAAGCAAGTTACCAAAATCCACTTCAATGCAATCTGTCTGTTATCGTAAATTTCTTTTAGTTTTGGGTCCGGGGTTTTATCTCTTAGCTTTTTGTAATTCACTCTCTTGTTCACGACAAGCTCCAATGCTTTTGGGACTACGCCTATCCGTTTTTCACAAATGTTGTAGTTTAATTCTGGGATGCGCAAATGTGAATCTGGGCAGCACTTGCAGAGCACCGTTTCGGCTGAAATGTTGTTGTTAACCATTAGGATTGGATACATCGATGAAAAATCTACTTCGCCTGTGTTGTCGTGTATGCCTACTTTTGGTTCGTAGACAAAGCCGCCTCGGTCTGCCACGAGGAGTTCGTAGGCTGATTTGAAGGCTTCAGGGATGCTTTTGTTTCGGGGGATTAGTATCTCTTGTTTGAAGGCTTGGTAGAACTGCAGAGAAGACATGCTGGATCCTATAGATGAACGGGAGGAAGTATGCAGGGGTGCCCGGCAGATTCGCGCTATTTCAAATAGACCTTGGAAGCTGCTTTCGTTTAGAATGAATGTGTTGCCGGCGTCTATATGGACTCTTCCATAAAGGCGAATAGTTGGGGCTTTGTAGAATGTGCGACCATAGGAAAAGAAGGTTTTTCCCTGTTGTGCTTTGGGAACAAATGGAACTTCATCTCGGCTTAGAATAAACTTGTCAGACACTTCACTGACGATTGCTCGCTGAAGCAAGTATGAGAAAAAGTAGGAATCGCCACCATTAGTCACTATTATGTCTGGATCAAGTTCCTTCACCATCTTACTTAATTGAAGGAGCTTTTCTGCTTCTTCCCCTGAGTCAATTATAATTCGTTTCTCTTCTTGCTCTATGCTTATGTTAGCTATTGGATCTTGAAGACTCGCTATTTTACATTTTTTAGCTACTTCGATTTTTAGATGCATTATTCTCAAAGGGGGAAGAGTGTAATCGATGCTTTCTACAGAATCCAAAAGAGCGTACTTTAACCCTGCTTTGAGGTTTTCAACTTCTAAGAAAGCAAGAGGGAATAAATCATGCGTAAAAAAATATGTTCTGTCGCCGCGTAAATCGCAGTTATGAACTTCAAAGCGCATGTAGTCGCCTATTTTTAGTATATGGTTGGTTAAGGAGGATACTTTTCTGCAGTCTTTGAGTGTGATTTCTAATACTCTTGATTTTTCTGAATCCGTCGGTTGTGCAAATTTGTAGACAAAATTCCAGTTTGCAATATCTGGGTTTGAATAGATTTTGCCGACCAGTTTTTCTTGGTCTTCTTTTTTACCTGAAACGTAGATTTTAGGTTGAAATTGATCGGTTAGTCTGATTCTTTGACCGGTTTCACTTATTATCCATACTGTCATCTCGCCAATGTTAGAGGGGTAAACGTCGAATATCCAGCCGCGAATTTTAGGGCTGCCGCTTGACTGCATCTAAAGCCTTCTCTAATCGGCTAACTTTTACTTGCAGAGACAGTAGAATCGACATGACCATTGGTTCGAAAAGAATAGGATTAGTGGCGTTGCTTCCAGCTGAGGCATAGTTTCTGCAAGAATCCATTAGCGCTTCAAATGCTTGTCTCTCCTCGGTTCTTAATGCTTTTTCAAAGCCGCTCCACCGGTGAATTTCATCTTCCAGAGCCATTCGATACGATTCAACTGTCTTTCCCATTATGCAGCCACCTCCACAAAATCAGCTAAAGTAGAGCTTTCATCTGGCAACTCAGCAATGCTTGAGGTTAGGTAGGGATGTTTTTCTAAAGTAAATTGTCGGGCGTAACTTGTTTTTCTTACTGATAACACAACGTTTGCTCTTGTGCATGTTTGGGTTTGAAGGGAATTATTTCTCTCCGTTTCCATGTGTGGCGGGTAAGTTGCGATTATTATTACTTTGTTTTCTCTGGCAAAATTCGAAAGGTACGTTGTAACTTGACTGAAGATTCTTTGGGCTTCGTATTCTGGGATGTCTTTATCTAAGAAGAACCCTGCAACATCTGAAATTATAACGAGTTTGGCATCGTATTTTTTGATGGTTTCCTTGAGTTGATGTGTAATGAGTGATGTTAACTGATAGGCTGTGAAGGCTCTTGAAATGAAAATGTTATCTAAAACTTGCTTGGGGTTAAGGCGATGGATCTGCGCAAATTGGGCTATTTGATAGAGTCTAAAAGTGTTGCCTCCATCAATAAAGATAACGCTGCTTTGTAATCCTCCAAGTTGAGTTGGAAGTTGCGCTTTCACACACAATAGTGATGCCAAAGACAAAACAGACCCCTGCAGAACCGCAAAATCACCCAATGCAAACCCTGGAAAAATCTCCTTTAAGCCTCTTAAGTTCAATGGAAAAACTGGTTTAGAAAGCGTAGGCTTAACAATTAAAATTTGGCTCAATCTTATAACTCTCCTTAAGTCGAAGTATAGTAAAGGCATTTTTTCATTTTTAAATGGTGACTTCAATCTACCATTTTGAAAAGCAGGGTCCTAATTGAAAGTGAAGCAAGAAAATGAAAGAGTGCAAACACGAGAGATTTAAGCGTAAGGCAAAATAAGTATAGACACAACTACTACCTAACTAAGTGAAATCAACTATTAACTAAAGTGAAAATTGTGGTGAAAGAAACAGAACTTCAAAAGTCTGCAACCGAGTCTGCATTTGAAGCTATTAAACTAGAAAAGGAAGGCAAAGACGATGAAGCGATAATATTATTCGAGAAAGCGGTTAAATGTCTCTTGCAATTAGTTGAACTTCATCCAGATTCCAACTTAAATAAAATTTATCTTAAGCAGTCTGATGCGTATCAAGATCGTGCAAAGGCGTTAAAAGAGGTTAAATCGTCAATTCCCAAAAATAATTCTTTAATGCCTTGCGAGGTTTCCCAAACATGTGGGGACAAGATGGTAGAGGTCTCTTTGAGCCCAATGATTTCAGAAGAAGTTAATCGCAAAACTGAAAGTGCACTTGTGAATGAAGTTAAAATTTTAAAGATTGAAGTCAATGACCTTCAAAATGAGGTAACAGAGCTTAGAAGTCTTGCATTATCCTTGAAGGATGAAATTGCAGATCTAAAAACTAAAATAAATATCGTTAAAGAAAACCGGTACTACTTACCCTAATGACGCCGCAATTGCTAACAATAGTGGTTTTTAAAGGAATAAAAATTAGTCAAGCGCTCAGCTATACGTTAACTTGGTTGAAGAAGGAAAAAGTATTGAAGAGATTTTTAAAATCATGGTGAAAACGCTTGACTTTATTGGACAAAAGGTGTTCGACTGGGATTTAAAAGTTAAGATTGTGAAAGAAAAAAGACAGACAGTTTTTCCACAGAAAATTTTTTTTTCTTCTAAGCTTGAGTTCACTCATACAACTAAAACAGTTACCCTTAATCACTCCTACTTTTCACTCTTTTTTCTGTTTTTTGATCTATTTCAGCATAAATGTTTTTTGCAGAAGAAGAAAGTAGGCAATTCTTAATGATGGATCTTATATTCAATCTTTAAAAAAACTTTGCGCGTTCCAGACTGTATAAAAATTAGAAAGAGAATAATAGAAAAGTCTCTAAAAACAAAGAAACATACAAGTATAGGAAGTGATTAAATTGTGGCGTTGCGAGCGCTACATGCGGGAATAGTACAGCTTGGTTAGTACATAGGCTTGCCAAGTCTAGGACTCGGGTTCAAATCCCGGTTCCCGCACTGTCATAATCAATTTTATGTTTTATCCACCCAAACTAATTATAGCTCTTTTAGTTTAAACAGAAATTCAAGAAATAAACAAACAAAATTATGTTCATTTTACGAAAAGAGCGTGCCACGCTGACGACCCGGGTTCAAATCTCGACGACCGCACCAACACTTACTCAAAACCAGAGATTTTTACTATAACGTATCCCGCGCTAATCTCTATATTCATAATGGGTTGGGGTTTGTACACTATCGGTTACCAAAAAGGAAATTACAAAATGCTACATAAACTACCAAAAAAAGACAATGTAACTATTTTTCCCATTGCTTTTGAAGAAAAACAAGAAATATGTTTATGCGGTGCTCTCTGAATATTAAATGTTCAATGAGAAGGTTTTGTTTTTAGGTATTAATTTTGGATAAGTATGTTGCTTTCATAAGTTAGTTAAATACCTTCAGCCTTTCTGGTTTGTCATATAAGTGGGAGGAAAAGTGTATGAAACAAATACCAGAAAAAGATAGGAAAGAATTAGAAGCAAAATTAGCTAATGTTTTTGATGACGAAATCAACAGTTTGTCTACAGAATTGCGTGAAATATTGCTAGATGACATGGTTACAGCCTTCGAAAATAGATTAAATGTGTTAAACAACGCTACAAGAATAACTGCAAATTAATCGCTAAGATGGTTAAAAGCACTAATTATCAATACATAAATCATTTATAATAAAACGAATCATTTAACAAAAAAAGAGGAAAACAAAAGTGCGTCGGTCAAAACTTGAAATGTATGTCGACATTCTTACGGTGCTTGCCCATCGAGGACCACTTAAGTTAACTCATGTTATGTACAAAGCAAACGTTAACTGTAGCGTCCTTAAAGAATACCTAGAATTTCTTATAAAGCAAGGTCTAGTTGAAGAACGCACCCTTGGAAAAGCTCGCATGGTATTCGCGGTTACGCAACGGGGTATTACGGTATTAAAGTACTTCAAAGAACTAAAAGAAGTCTTACCTATAGTAGAGGAAGCAAGAAACCAAACTCCGATTCCCTACTAACTCATATGTTTAATTCTTTAAAACATCATTAACCCTAATAAAATATTTTTGCTTCCTTTTAATTCACTTTAAACCGTTTGTATTTTTAGGTTAGTTAGCTCAAATAAGTACTATAATGTCGCAAGACTTAATAAACACACGGGCTTAAACTGTCTAAGTGTACACACGAATAACAACTCGAGGAAGACACTTGATCAAAAACGAACAATCAAATAAAAAACCTTTAACCATTCTAGAAAAAATAGAATTAACCCTCGAGAAGCTTAATGACAAAGTGGAAATAATGATCGAAATCCAAAAAAACGGCAACGCCAACCCCAACTACGAAAAAGCATCCCTCTCATTACCCGATGCATCACTAGATGTAATGACACTTCTATCCATGCCTGACCATTTACGAAAAACAGCAATGGCAATTTGCAGATGCAGTCGAGCAACTGCTGAAGAAATCGCTGAACAAACTAAACGCGCTAGAGCTGTGGAAAGTGCATATCTTAATCAATTAGTGATTATGGGGTACTTAAAGAAAGAACGAAAGGGTAGAAAAGCCTACTTTTTCATAGATAAGGAAATTCAGAGTTGAGAATATGAGCAAGATTGTTGCGTTTCATTCATACAAGGGTGGAACAGGAAAAACCCTCCTCTCAGTCAATTTGGCTGCCACATTCGCCAAAATGGGCAAAAAAGTTTGCATCTTCGACCTTGACTTCAGAGCCCCAAGCTTATTTGCTATACTCAAAACTCCTAACGCCGATTTCTGGTTTAACGATTACCTAAATAACACATGCGAAATAGACAAAACCCTAATAGATTTAAGCAGCAGAGTACCTGGAAACGGCAAATTTTACACATGCTTAGCAAACCCTTCAACCGAAGCAATCCGGGACATATCATCAAAAGATCGCAAATGGGAAATGCGTGCTTTAGGTCGCCTTCTCGCGCTTAGAGAATCGATGCTCAAAGACCAGAAATTTGACTACTTGTTCTTTGACACCAGCCCAGGTCTACAGTATTCATCCATTAACGCCATTGTAGCTGCTGACTTCGTGGTTGTAGCAACAACAGGAGACAGATCAGACGTTGACGGAACAAAACGCATGTTAGCAGAACTATACAACTTATTTGAAAAGAAAACAGGTTTGGTCCTAAACAAAGTACTCGACACCTCTATAACGGCTAAGAAAACTGAAATGCAAAACAAAATCAAAACTGACTATCAAGTTCCAATGCTCGGAATGGTGCCGTGCTTCTGCGAAATTCTCAGAGCAGAAGGAAACCTAATTTTCGTCCAAGATAAACCAGACCATCCTTTCACCAAGATATTAGCTGAGATGGCTAGAAAAATAGAGGATAATGAAGTAAACTAGCCAACTCCTTTCATTTTCTTTACGAAAAAGCTTAAACAATACGGCACGTGCTAGAATTTCTTAATTGGAGATGCATTAAATTGAACAGATCAGCGATTATACTGGCAGGCGGTTCCTCAAAAGGATTCACAAGCTACAAAGGCATTTTAGAATTAGGAGGCAAACCCTTGCTCCAATATGTAATTGATGCCGTTGAAAAACTTGTGGAAGAAGTAATCGTTGTTACAAGCTCTCAAGAACAAGCAGATTCATATTCAAAGTTGGTTTTCTCCAAAAAAGTCAGGTTTGCCGTTGATGTTAGCGAATCCAAAGGACCTTTAGTCGGTGCCTTAACAGGTTTTGAAGCTGCTAATGGCGAGTACTCTGCACTTCTAAGGTTTGACAGCCCGTTTATTTCGTCAGAAGTCTTGTCTTTGCTTTTGGATTGTTGCCTTGGGAAAGCAGCTGCAGTTCCAAGATGGACAGACCAAGAGATTGAACCCTTGCACGCTGTTTATAACACAAAACAAGCACTTCAAGCTACTAAAGAAGCGTTAGCGGAAGATGGATCTGATATGCAAACGATGGTGGAAAAGTTGTGTGGAGTCCGTTATATTTCTACGATGGTGATTGAACAATTGGATCCTGATTTTAAGACCTTTTTTTACATAAATACCCCCTTGGATCTTAGGAAGGCAGCTGTAATGGGAAAGCCAAGAAAAACGTCAAAGACAAAATTAACCAACATTAAAAAACGCTAATTCTCAAAGAAACCTCTCCACTCTGAGGCTTGTTCTTTACCCTATAGTCTTTCCTAATAAATCTCTAAAGGTCAACGGGTTTTTGGCAAACCTTGGAATCTTCTATGGCTTTTGCCTTAGAAATAATGTAGATTGCATAAGCAGAAGAGCTATGAGAATTGCCAAAATCAAAGTTGTATAACCTAAGCCTACTTTAACCGAAAAAACCTCGTATAAGCCTACCAACCCGAACAGAACAAAAATAATGGCGGAAAAGCACTTAATCTTACACTTGCGAAATCCTCTTACACAATATAACCCGATGACTATTTCGACCCCATCTCTGCCAAAACAACAAAGACCAGCGACGCAACAAATGCAGCTAAACTTAATTCAAACATTAGCCATAAATTTTCTTTGCTATTTTGTTTTGGTTTCCACCAAAACGAAGATTAGATGGGTGGCTTAGCGATTTTTTTGTTGTTTAACGTTTTCATCCACATCTTAAACTCAGCGGACGGCGGTTGGTCGAGGTAAAGCTGTTTTCGCTTGGACTCCAAAAACAAGTTTTCCTTGCCTATGTATTCGGCAGCGGTTACGATCCTGTGCCCTGACCGCGAAGCCTTCTGGAAAACCGCTTCCATTTTCGGTCTCCACGCTTCATCGCGAAGGGCATGATGCTCCAAAATAACTAAGGGGACCTCTTCAACAATCTGTTCCAGATTCCGCAGTCCCTGCTCTAACTGCGCGATCGCAACGCGAAAGCCTCCAAGATACAGCGGTGGACCACCTATCATGATAACTGTGGGCTTGGCAGCCAAAATCAACTCCAACGTATGCATGGAAATCGGTCCTTGAATGTCAGGAGCAAACATAAACCGCTCCCCATCATGCTCGACGACCGTCATTATTACCCAACCCAACATAGAATCCTCAGACCCATGCGCCACAGCCTCAGAAAAACGCAGAGAAGTCTTTCCAAAAATGAAAGTTCGATGGTCTGCCACTTCCACCACTTTTGCGTGTTTACCACCTGTTTTCTGAAACATCCAAGCTCGTTGACGCTGACTTGAGTTGATTTTTTCCTCCGGATTCTTGGCAAGGATGATTTTGTCTTGGTAGATTTGACGTGCGGTTTCACCATCTTCGGTCCAATTTACAACCCAGTCCTCGAAAGATGGGGTGTGATGATCGAAGTGGTAATGACTAATCGTTGTTACCGTTGCTTTATCCGCGGCTTTTGCAATGGTTTTTCGCAAGGCAGCTATAGTTTGGAACTCGATCGGGTGGGGTGGCAGGTTGAAGCGGTATGGACAAAGCGAGATACCCCCATCCAAAAGCAATGTTACGTCTTGAGTTTCCACCAGAGTGCACATTGAGCGGACCCCGAAACTTTCTGAAGCAAGTGGTGTAACCCGAATTGAGTTCAGCAGATTCTTTTGATTGACTTTTTCCGTGTTATACGTCACTTTGAGAAAACCCTACTATTTTGTAAATACTTAGGCGGTAAAATGGATTCCGCTATTGATTTACAAACTGATAAGAAGTTGGAATCATTAAGATAAATGGCTTGTAAATAAGTTTAAATATTTTTGACACCTCAGCTTTTTTAGGTAAAATTTTGGAAAGCATAACACTTTTTATTATACCTGAAAACGATGCGAACAAGATGCGCAAGAAAATTTCCTTCGAAGTTCTTAATTTAATTGGTTCGGGAAAACCAAAAGAAGCACTGCGTTTATTCGACCCTGAATGCAAGAATTACAATCCATACAATCCTGGCGGCATGAATTAACTACGCCTCGCAGCTTAGGTTTTTTCAGCAGTTAGTCTAAAATGTAGCCCAAGCGATTACGCACACTCAATAGGAAAATAATGTTTGCTAAACGCTAAGATGTACATTTCAGAAGGCGAATTGAAAAGTTTAACTGCGTTTTTGCCCATTTAGCTCTTAATAGGTATGGGTAACAATGCAATATGAAAATGTCATATTTCCAGATTCAGTAGGCTTTCATTGTAGGAATTGTGGAGTTTGTTGCAGAGACGAGCCACCGGATATCAATTTGAAAGAACAACAACGAATTGAAGCCAAAGGATTCGTGAATTTCTTGGAAGACCCTAATGACCCTTCTAACAGGAACATTCGCAGAAAGAAAGACGGAAGCTGTTTCTTCTTAACCGAAGAAAACACTTGTAAGATTCACGATTTCAAACCGTCAATATGCGTCTTGGACCCATTTATTATCAAAGATTACGATAATAAAACAAATAGGATTTTTGTCGACGTAAACCCGCTTGCAGTGATAAACTGCAAAGGTATTTGCACCAAAGAAACGATTGTTCCAGAAGAAATAGGAAAAGCTGCCCAAACCATCGTAAAAGAATTTTTAGAAATAGTCGCGAAAAAAACAGGCCTTCCAGTTACAGATAAGAAAGTTTCTTCATTAACAAGGAAATTATTATCACGCTTTTAACAAAGACACTACACAAGAAGCACTAAAAGATGATAAGCTAACGACAGAGAGTATTTTCCGTTTTAGAGCAAATAAATTTTCGAGTATAGGATAGCATGCAAAATATTCCTGATAACACTCCTAACGCAGATAGAGCACCTCTTAAGAGGTTTAACAGAAAGTAAGTTATTGTGCCATGACAGCCACAAACAATTAAGTTCTCAATCTGCACAGCAATAGAATATAGGCCGTTATTTATGAGTCAACCACATAGCGAAAACAAAAACTTGGAAGTCGCCACCTTAGCGGGCGGCTGTTTTTGGTGTACCGAAGCAGCGTTCAGCATTATTAAAGGCGTGGAACGAATAGAGCCTGGCTACACGGGCGGCACGGTACCGGACCCTTCGTACGAAGAGGTTTCCACAGGTACCACCGGGCACGCAGAGGCAGCGCAAATATTTTTTGACCCAAAAAACATCACCTACAAAGATATTTTGGAGATATTCTTCACCATGCATGACCCAACAACGCTCAATCGCCAAGGTGCGGACATTGGAACACAATATCGCTCAGCCATCTTCTATAGCACCCCAGAACAAAAAGCCACAGCAGAAAAACTAATTGAGGAATTAACAAAGGAGGAAATCTGGAACAAGCCAATCGTAACCAAAGTTGAACCCTTGAAAGTGTTCTATAACGCTGAAACCTACCACAAAGATTACTACAAAAGGCACCCTAAAGAGCCCTATTGCCAAGCAGTCATCGCCCCCAAAATCGCAAAGTTACAAGCTCACTTTATAGATAAAATCAAGTTGCCCTAATAACAACTCAAACTACTTTGAGCAGTATTGAAGTTGTAAGACAGATTAAAGCAGCGTTGAAAAAAGGATTTCTACCAATCATTAGATCAAACATGGGCAAGTTACTGCGGAGGAAAAACGAAAAGCAAAACCCAAACATGTGTTTAAAGTGGATCCATTGATTGGTTACTCGCCAATTCTCATGGGTAAAGAAATGAGGAAAAATCTGAGATTATCACTATTAAAATCCAACGGGACGAAAAAAGTCAGCAGGGAAAAATATCGTTCAGACAACATTTTCGCCAAAAGTCAAGATTATCACTGGCGACGCCTTGGAGGTGATTCCCACTTGGAAAGAAAGTTTGATTTTGAATTCATCGACGCCGAAAAAAAACAGTATTTCCAGTACCTCAAGTTAGCTGAGGATAATCGGCAGAAGGGCGCTGTTGTTTTTGCGATTAATGCGGGAGTTTTTGCTGAACAAAGGGGAAATTACTTGGAATTATGTTCGCAACTCGGGCAACTATTGTAGCGGTTTCAGTTAAGTGTGCGGGACAGCGTAGAAATAAGTATTAAACTTTAACCGTTACAAAAAAAAGAGTTTTTAATAGAGAACTGTTAATGCTTATAAAAGAGAAATTACAAATAATAGTTTAGGTGAATTTTGTGGTTTTAGCCAGAATGACTGTGTGGTATTTTAAGGAAGGTAAAAGCGAAAAGGGTTTTTCCGAACTAGATGTTATGCTAAACACTTTAGCGCATCAAACAGAGGGTTTTCGTGGCGCCATTTCATTACTCGATGTAGACGACCCCAACGTGGTAACAATCCTAACTCTATGGATAGATGAAGAAGCATTAAAAAGGTCTGAAAAAGAAGTATTTGCCCAAGCGCTCAAAAGAGTCGAAGATTCAATCGATAGCCCTCCAAAAATTAAGAATTACCGCGTATTCTCAACGGAGCTGTTTCAACGTTCACAATGGCCGTTTCGTTGGGCTTAGCAACTTAAGAAGTCTTAAGCTTGTAAAATCAGATATGCGTGTAAGAGAACATAAGCAAATTTGCAGTCTTTTTATTCTTTAACCCAAAGTTTTAATGACTGATGGGATGTGTCTTGTTCTGGGTGGGCGATGACGACTCTGGCCCCGAAGACATTGCGGATGATGAAGATCTTGAGTGTGAAGCTTGGTTTATGATAACTTTCAAGTGTGAAATTTGAAGTTTGATAACCAACCTGAAGAGCCCACCTACTTATAATAAATCTTAATGGTATTTGTCAACCATTAGATCCTAAAGATATTTGTCAAAGGTTGTGTAAAAGAGAATAAATCTAGAACTGACACTCCAAAGAGCACTAGTAATCTCTGTCTCTTTTCCAGATGTTAAGCGAACATTGTCCCCAACAGTAACTGCCGCCCTTGTAGATGCAGCCCCCACAATTTGGAGAATCAAAAAATCTACGTTTACTCATAAAAACTACCATATGCAATATAGTCAAAGTTGGATTTCTGTCTTTGCTTTTCACTTAAAAAAATTCTAAGTACAACTAATTAAAATAGCAAATAAAATAATTAACTTGTTGTTTCTTCTTGTAGTCACATGAGTTTTTATCTTTAAATTAAATGGGGTTATGGATGACGTGTGATTAGTTTGGCTAAGTGCCCTAATTGTAGTAGAGAAATAGAGAAACCTGTTAGGTCATTAAATAATCATTTTTTTGTTCTTGAGGCATATGTTTGTGGTGGGTGCAGTAAACATTTTCATATTCAAAAACCCAATATAGAACTATAGCTTAAGCCAAAAATTTAAGGAAATAGTTTTTGATTTTTTCCAGATCTGAAATATAATTTTTAAGCGTTAGAGACAATTCTTTGTTTGAGGAGAAAGGAGTTCTTCTCATAAATAAGAATGAAAATGGATAGGAAGGCTTAAAGAAACAAGCTTACAATACGCATATAGAGCGGAAGAACTTGGAAAAACAAAGCGAATACTTATTTACTTTTGACTTTTTCGGTTTAGGTGAAAATATATGAAAGATTTTAAGTGCCCAATATGTGGTGGATCAACAGAAAAGGTTTGGGAAAATGAAACTAAAACAAGATACGGAATGAGATGTAGAGAAGGCCACAAAAACACCGGTAACAAAGCGGCTGGTTCACAAGAGTACCCTGTAATCCTTGTTTCAAGTGAAGAACTAGAATAGGTAGAGAGAGTTGTCTATGAGCCCACCTTAAGATATGCATTCCAATATATCAGAGGGGCTAATTTACTTTGTTTTTTGAAGTATAAAAAAGACTTTCTCTAAGTGATCTGTTGTACGACTTTTTGCATTTCTTCATAACTTGGTTCGATCGCTGATTTGTCGGAAACCCACCTGTAACGCACAACACCTTTTGCGTCGAGAATAAAGATGGAACGTTTAACAATCGGGTAACACCCATTTCCAAAACAACACTCAGTCTTATTGCAAGGTGAGAATTGCAGTCCATATTTTTCAAACACTTCATGCTTGTTATCGCTTAGAATGGGGAAGGGCAACCTGTTTTTTTCCGAAAAACGTTTACTTGAGAGGGGCGCAGTCAAGTCTATTCCAATAACTTGAGCCTTTAAATCAACCATGCGAGACATCGAATCTCGAAACTCACAAACCTCTTTAGTGCATGTCGTAGTGAAGGCTCCAACAAAGAAAGCCAATATGACTTTTTGACCTAGAAAATCCTTCAGGCTTAGTGGTTTCATGTCCTCATCTGGGAGAGTAAAATCTGGTGCTTGATCTCCAACTTTTATTTGGTTTGCCATAAAAAAACAATCCTTGATAAAAAAGAAGGAACGCTTGTATAAATGGCTAATGCATTGCACAAATTGAAAAAATAAACTGATTTAGCATAGAGCTTTTTTGACCTTAAAGAAGCACGAAAAAAAGAAAATTATTTGTCTTCTGGCCGCTTCTCCCACAATTCTAGTTTCTGCTTCTTTAGTTCTGTGCGTTTCTTCTGCAGGTAATTGTAAACTGTATGGTGTTGGCAACCTTGAATAACCATTTGGACAGCATTACGTGCGGCGTCTACTTCTTCAAAACTGCCGATAATACCCACTGTGTGACCGTAAACAACTACATCGGCTTCAGTTAACTCTTCAATCAACTTTCTTGTTTTGCCTTCTGTTCCGATTATCCGACCTTTCACCCGCGTTATGTCTGATTCAGAACGCCCAAATATCAAGCGTAAATCTATCAAGTCAAAAATATCGTCTTCGTTACGGAGGAGACGAAAAGCAGTTTCAGGAGTGAATCCCCTCCCGATTGCTGTCACTATATCTTTTGCTCTTAAAAATACAGAGGGATCAGGTATGTTTTCTGGAAGCTTTATGCAGACACTACCTTCTTTGTCAACATCTAGCTTTACATTTAGTTTTGTTTCTATTTCTTGTTTAACTTTACCTTCAGGGCCAATTAATATGCCTACGCGTTCTTTTGGAATTTTAACAAAAGTCTCTTGACCAGACATTATTTACCAACAACCATTTTATACAATTCTTCGTCTGAAAATACTTCAACGCCTATCCGACTAAAGAACCTATTTACATTTGCAATATCACGTTTTACCATGAAATCCGCTAGCGGATGCTGAATTGAAACGGATTGGGACACATCAAAAACTACAGGTCTGCCCTTCCACATCATAATGTTGTATTCGCTTAAGTCACCGTGGACGATTTTGGCTTTTTGATAAAGGCGTTTAAGGTAAGTAACTATGATTTTGTAGACTTTTTCAGGGTTAGCTGGCGCCTGCTCTTTAAGTGAGGGTGCGCTAACACCTTTTTTGCCAATGAACTCCATAATTACAACGTTACTTTTAACGGCGATGGGTTTTGGAACACGCACTTTTGCCTGCGTCAGCTTCTCCTAAATTGCGAAACTCTTTTTGAGCCCAAACAGCAATCAACGAGCGTGTATCATGTTTAACGTCTTTGAATCGGGGTCGCCTTCAATGTATTTGTGCATGCCCCGTTTGAATTCAGCTGAAGAAGTTAAGTAAATTTTCACTGCTAAATCAACGCTTTCTTTGGTTGTGCCCCAGTAAACCCGCGCTTCCTTCCCTGAACTCACCACGCCGTTGAGCTCATAGAGTTTACCGCTGTTCATTAAATCAAAAACAACCATCCGGGTAGTTTGGTCAAAAACCTCCTCCACAGTAGCACGTTCTTTGGATTTGTCGTGATTTAGCATTTTGTCTCGACGTTCTATTCTTCTTTCGGTGTGGGCTATACGCTCTTGAGCTTTTCCAGACATAATATCAAACATGTAATAACGGCTTTAGGGTATTAAAACCAGTCGAACAACTACAAAAAGAAGAAATGTTAAAAATAGAATTACAGGGTTAAAATGCCCTTTCGCCTAAGGGTATCCGCCTGTGAATGCGTATAACGCCAAACAACGTCACCGCGTTCAGCAGTTTGGAAATCCCAAGGTGAAACAATAACTATGTCGCCTTCACGTATCCAAACGCGACGTTTCATTTTGCCACGGATTCGACATAAACGTTCCGCTCCATCCTGGCACTTGACCATTATGCGGTCGAAACCAAGCAGCTTAATTACTACGCCTAAAACTTCGCCTTGTCCAGGATAGACTAATTCGCCGATTGCGCCTTCGCTTAACACTTTTTTCTTTCCCAAACACTAAACCTCATTTTCGACTTGAAAAAAATATGTACAGGTTGCTTAAAAGCCTGTTCATCGAACAAGGCAGCTTCAACAATAAAAAACAAAAAAGTTTCAACTCTACAAATTTCCTGTAATGTAAGTTTAAATCTCTACCTTAAATAATAATCAATACTGGAGCATCACCAAGTGTCCTACGTCTTCAACATACCTTACCGAAACAATCCAAAACTTAAGGCAGTAATGGAAAAAGTAAAAGACGACAAAAAACTCAAAACCTACTGGAGATGCGCCAACGTCATGGCGATAGAACGAATGGGCTACACTGACCATGGACCAACCCACGTTAAAATCGTAGCCAACCTCTCACTCAAACTTGCTACGAATTCTGGTCGAAAAAAAACTCATCGTACCAAGCATAGTGGAAAATTACGACATGAAAAATGAAGACGCCGAAGTCGTTGTGGTTTTAGGTTCAATTTTCCATGATTTAGGAATGATTGTTCAACGAAGTAACCATGAAAAATACAGCGCATTTCTAGCCTTAGAATTCTTGGAGAAATTCTTAACTCCAACTTACAGTGAAGAAGAAAAAGCAATAATCACCTCAGAAGTCCTCCACGCTATCGTTACCCATGAAGAGCCACCCAGCAATGAACCAACAAGCAAAATTCTAACGAAAGAAGCAGGTATCGTAGGAATCGCTGACGCCTTAGACATGGAAGCAGGAAGAGCACGAATTCCATTTCAATCAGGAAAAGTAGACATCCATGCGGTTTCAGCTTTGTCAATTGAAAAAGTGGACATAGAATTAACAGAAGGCGGCGTTGGCGTTAAACCCATCAACATAAAAATTAAAATGTCAAATTCAGCAGGCGTCTTCCAAATCGACGAGCTCCTAAAACCGAGAATCGTTAACTCTGGACTTGAACAGTTCTTCCATGTTATAGCTGAAATTACAGGTGAAAAAGAAAATAAAATAATAGAAAAATTCGAAATATAACTCACTTCATTTTGAGGGCAACACTATGATTCATGAATACGATGTTGTAGTTATCGGAGGAGGAATCGCAGGGTTATACACCGCATTGACTGCCGCAGAAAACGTCAAAGTAGCTGTCATCAGCAAGGTGCACGTGACACGTTCGCATTCTGTTGCTGCACAAGGCGGCATCGCGGCATGTCTTGGAAACGAGGAAGAAGACCATTGGGAATGGCATATGTACGATACTGTGAAAGGCAGCGACTATCTCGCCGACCAGAACGCTGTGGAGGTCTTAGCCAAAGAAGCCCCAAACGCTATCTACAAACTCGAACACATGGGAGTTCCATTTAGCAGAAACGCACAAGGCAAGATTGAGCAACGACGATTCGGAGGACACACAAAAAACTTCGGCGAAGCACCTATCAAACGCGCCTGTTACGCTTCAGACCGCACTGGACGAGCAATCATGGACACACTCTATGACCGCTGCCTCCAAAAGGGCGTTAAATTTCACAACGAAATATTCATTCAGCATTTACTTTTCGATTTAAACAACTGCTGCGGAGCCACAGGATACGACATAGCCACGAGCACACCTCAAGTTTTCCATGCAAAAGCCGTAGTTTTAGCAACTGGCGGAAGCGGCAAAATCTACAAAACCACCAGCAACGGCTATGCATCAACAGGCGACGGGTTCGCATTGGCACTGGATGCGCTTTTGCCTTTGGAGGACATGGAGTTTGTCCAGTTTCACCCCACAGGCATCTACGGTCTTGGAATCCTAATAAGCGAAGCTGCAAGATCAGAAGGCGGCGTTTTGCGAAACGGTTTAGGTGAACGTTTCATGGAACGTTATGCACCGACATTGAAAGATTTGGCGCCAAGAGACATTGTTTCCCGGGCAATCCTTAAAGAAATAAGCGAGGGAAAGGGCGTTGACGGCAAAGAGTACGTTTACTTAGATTTGCGCGAGATTGGAAAGGAACGATTGAATCAAAAACTTCCTGAAATTACTTCATTTATCCAAACTTACTTGGGAATTGATCCGAGCGAAAAGCAGATTCCAGTCGCTCCAACATGCCATTACATGATGGGTGGCATACCAACAGACATTGAAGGTCACGTCTTAGCCGATAAGGAAGGCACCATTTTGCCCGGATTGTACGCTGCTGGAGAATGCGCATGCGTAAGCGTTCACGGAGCAAACCGACTCGGCTGCAACTCCCTAATTGACCTCGTTGTGTTCGGAGGCAGAACTGGCTTGAGCATTCTAAAAGAGATTAAAGCAAGAATTGTTCAGCCAATTCCAGTGCAAGCCGAAAGCATTGTTACGGATAAAATCAGTAGTTTAATCGAATCTAAAGGTAGTGAATGCATCGCTGTTTTGAGGGAAAACATGCAACGGTTGATGACCGAACAATGCAGCGTTTTTAGAAACGGCCAAGCCCTCGAACAAACCCTATTGGTGATTCGACAGTTAAAGAAACGCGCTTTAAATGTAGGCTTAACTAACAAGTCCAAAGTTTTTAATTACGAGTTGCAGGAAGCTTTGGAACTAAATAATATGTTGCGCATTGCAGAAGTTATTGTTTACTCAGCACTTCAACGCAAGGAGAGTCGTGGAGCTCACTTCCGTAGTGACTACCCAGAGCGAAACGATGAAGAATGGCTCAAGCACACCTTCGTTAACGAGACTTCAACCGGTTTAAAGGAAAGTTATAAGCCAATTGCTACAGGTAGGTTTACGCCAGAAAAACGGAGGTACTAAAATGAAGGTAACTTTGAAAGTTTACCGCTTCAACCCCGAAATCGACATGGAACCGCACTACGACTCCTTCACCATTGAAGCCGAACCCAACGAGCGAATACTCGACTGCTTAAACAAAATAAGATGGACCCAAGACAGCACTCTCGCGTTTCGCATGTCATGTGCCCATGGAATCTGCGGTTCCGACGGTTTAACAATCAACAACCAATCCGCCTTAGCATGCCAAAAACTTGTCAAAGACTACGACTATACCAAAGAGATAGTGATTGAACCTCTCAAGTATTTTGAAGTTGTCAAGGATTTGATTGTTGACTTGAACCCATTTTTTGAAAGAATCAAATCGATAAATCCCATAGAAGCTTCAAATCCAACAATCGTTGAGTTAGAGAAAGAAAGAATCCAAACCATCGAAGAACGCAACCGATTCGACGACGCCTTAAAATGTATTTTGTGCGGTTGCTGTTACGGAGCCTGTCCAGTCATGACCGAGCAAGACCAAGAATTCATTGGACCAGCTGCAATTCTAAGAGAGCAACGATACATTTTTGATTCAAGAACAACAGATGTCAACGAACGTTTGCAAATCTTAAAGAAGCCTCATGGAGTTTGGGGATGCAAAAGCTATTACATGTGCACGGTTGTTTGTCCAAAGAACATTAAAGTCACTGAAGCAATACTTAGGACCAAAAAGAAAATAATCCAAGAACAATCAAAAGTGGAGTAACAGGAGAGAGACAGGTGGAAACTAGAAAAGAAATTGATCCATTAGGCGAACGGGCAATCCCAAAAAACGCATACTTTGGCATTCAAACGTTGAGGGCGATAGAGAATTTTCCAGTTAGCGGAATTAAAGCACCAGTCCAATTTATCAAAGCTTATGTTCTGGTAAAGAAAGCTGCTGCTTCAGCTAATGTTCAGGTAGGCTGGCTAGACGCAAAACTTGCAAAAGCAATCATCGAGGCATGCGACGAAATCCTCTCAGACAAACTCCTTGACCAATTCGTCGTTGACGTTTTCCAAGCAGGCGCAGGCACATCATTTAACATGAATGTTAACGAGGTATTAGCGAATCAGGGCACTTGAAATCCTTGGCAAACAAAAAGGCGACTACAAGACCGTTAGTCCAAATGACCATGTGAACATGGGTCAATCCACCAACGATACTTTCCCAACGGCGCTCCATGTTTCGGTTCTTATGGCATTGCAACCTTTGCTTTTAGGTCTTGATGACCTTGCAAAAGCTTTTGAGGAGTTGGGCAAGAAAAACGCTCATGTTTTGAAGTCCGGTCGAACTCATTTGCAGGATGCAGTGCCAGTTACAGTTGGGCAAGAGTTTAGCGCATATGGGTCAGCTGTCGCTAATGCGAGTGCTGAATTGCGCAGAAGACAGGAGAACCTCTACTCAGTTGCTTTAGGCGGCACAGCAACAGGTACAGGCGCCAACACTCACCCAGATTACAAACGAATTGCTATCGCTGAGTTGGCGAAACTGACAGGTTTCCCGCTTAAGCCAGCAAAAAACAATTTTGAAGCACTTCAAAGCCAACGAGCAGCACAATCTGTTTCAAGCGGTCTTAAAGAATTGGCGCTTGGAACTTATCCGCATAGCCAATGACTTACGGTTACTCGCTTCAGGTCCAACAACTGGCCTCAACGAGATTACTCTTCCACCAGTTCAACCTGGCTCATCAATTATGCCAGGAAAAGTGAACCCCGTCATGGCTGAATGCCTTGACATGGTAGCTTACCAAGTTATCGGAAACGATTTAGCAACCTCTATGGCAGTGCAGGCAGGACAATTGGAACTTAACGTCATGACACCCACAATAATGTACAACATGCTCTTCTCAATTCAAATCCTCGCGAACTACATCCCAGTCTTTCACCAAAAAATGCGTCCAAGGCATAACCGTCAACGAGAAACAATGCGAACAATACCTTGAAAAAAATCCCTCCTTAGCCACTCTGTTAGCCCCAAAAATCGGATATCTTGAAGCTGCAAAAATCGCAAAACAAGCGCAGGCAGAAAATCGTTCGGTAAAAGAAATCGTACTTGAAAAAGGCTTGCTAAAACCTGAGGAATTCGAAAAGATTTTTAGCCGAAAAAACCTGCTAAACGAACATTAAAATCGAATTTTATCCTGCTGTTCCATAACCAGCTAACGCTTACCATTGCATCTGTTGAGCTTGAACTTGATTTAGCATCAACCAAAACAGCCCAAATTATGCCCTGCGAAGGATAAAGCCGCATCATTTCGTCGTCCGAAAGCCAGATCGAGCCACTGCTGGTGAAGGTTCGAACAACTGGAGTTGAGATTGCGTTGTCGATGTATTCTACTCGGATTCTAACGGTAATCGTCTCACTGTTGCTAAAGCTGCCGTCCACGACAATCTGGGGCTTAAAAGAAAAAATTTTAAGTGGACTCAATTGGATACTCGTATTTTCTCCATACTGATTGTTTAATCCCACAGGAACATTGACGTTTTGCCTCTGGAAAACGCCGCCAACTCCAACAATCCACTCAGCAAACGGATTATGAACTCGCGCTGTCCAATTACCCAAAAAACTCACGCCGCTATCAAGAATTGGCGCTGCGGTGCAGGTTTCTCCAAGATCAATACCGAACAGGTACACTGGGTTAGGAGTGAAAGATTCGAAGACAACTCCCAAACAGAAGGGTCTGGTCCATTGAACCGTTGAGTAAAATTGCAGTTTGGTTTGCTCGGCTGTAATCATTTTTGCCAAGCCAGAACCTTACATTCTGTATTTGACTGTCTGAAAACTCAGCTAAATGTCTCAACGTTTATTCCTACTGAGAAATCCCTAAGGTTGAAAGAGCAACGGTCGATTTGTGAGCTGCCATAGGAGCCTGTAGCATTGCCAACTGGGGTCCGGAAAGCTATTCCTTCAGTGGCGTTGTTAAATTGGCAGTTTTCGATTTTATTGTATTCACTCCAAGTTTTAGTATTTGCAAACTCGATGCCTGTGGATGTGTTTTCAAATACTGTATTTTGGATAGTTGTTCCAAACGAGTTCTCAACTCGAATGGTTGAGTTCAATAAAGTTAAGCCTGAGATTAGCGTATTTTTTGAAGTTGTGTAGTCGTCGCCGTAGACGATTATTTTGTGGCCATTGCCTAAAATTATAGCGCCGTCACTAACGATTTTGGCGTTAACCTTGTTTGAAATTACTATGTCATCGGATAAAACGTAGGTTCCAGCATTAAGATAAACTGATTTGCCATCTGTTAACGCGGAATTAATTGCAGAAGAAGCACTGGCTAGTTGTGCTGCAACGTAGCCAGTTAACATATTTTTCAACTTATAATTTCCGCCTTCTTGAGATAAAACATAATCGTAGTTTACGGCATTGGAAGTCATAGAAGAACGGGTGCCTTCAAAAATCAAATACGTGTTAAATGCTGACAACACTATCAAAACTACAAGAATAACGACTATAACACGCATAGAGACAAATTTTTTCAGGGAATTTTTCATTTTGAATTCTCAACAGGTTGAATTACCCTGTAAGATGCATTGTTATTTATTTAATTTTATTGATAATGCACTTCATGTCCATATCAAAAGATATATAGGAGCTTTTCCTTCGTGGAATTGAATAATTTTTGGAAATTAAACAAAGAATCCATTGATATCAGATACCATCAAGTCCTAAAACGTATTATTTCATGATGATTCCAAGTTTGCAAGCATTTTCTACAGATTAACCTATCTTGCTTAAAATCTTTGGAGGCTTGATTCGGAGTAATAGTTCTTGTAATTCGATTTACTAATTAATGATGAAAAATCCTCGTTCTTGAAAGAAGATATCGTCGACATTTTAAATACCGTTTTAGGTTAAATCAAATCTTTTAAGTATATTCGAAAGAGCGAGACAATTTATGAAATAAAACTAAAAAAATATGTGTTTAATCATTTTCAAAATTTCATGATTTGAGCATGGGGCACGCCTTCAATCTTTATCACCGCATCAGGATGAATGTATCCTTGGGCGATGGCGGTTTCAACGCAGTTTTTGCCGACAAGGTTTACAATCGTTGAATTGTTAATCAAACCAACAGCTTCATCAACTGTTGCTTTTCGTCCATTATAGAACTCTTCTTTTATTTTAAATACAATTTTCCCTTCACGAAGCGTTCGCCCAAGCAAATCGCAGTCGCAAACTGCTAAGAGAACGTTTTGACCCGCCTTTTTGATGTTAAGGTAGACGTCCAATGTTAATTCGCTCATAATTGCTTAATACTTGATTTTGCACCGCATGCATTGCATACAAGGAAAGATAAGCGTTTTTCCTTGACTATTTTGGTATCTGGACGTTTGCAAACTGGACATATAACATAACCTTCTAAATATCTCTGCAGTAAACGTTCGAAGCTGTCTCGCTGGAATTTGCCTTGAAAAATAGCGCGTGAATCATTGAATGTGGCGGCTGTAGCCATTTCTCTGGTTAAGAACTTTATGACGTGTTGCGGGTCGCGGTCTAAAGCATCGGATATTTCTTTGAAGTTAGAAATTATTGTCCGCATACCAACTGTGTTCATGTAAAAACGGGGTAGTTCTAGGCGTTCGCGTTTTTCGGAGACTTGAGGTATTTGAGCGAAGGCTCGTTTAAGCAGATCATCATAGTTGAAAGTCATGTTTTCATCTCACCCAATCATGGTGTTAGCCCATATTTAAAATTTTAACATGCAAAACAGTATTGTAATGGCATTGTGAAGCTTTCAAAAGTAAATCAATATAAGTTAAAGTAAATCAATATAAATTCCGAAAGTAAGCTAAGTATCAACTCGCAACTTAACAATACAGGGGCTAACGCGTGACAGAGAACCAAAAAACAAGCCATGAAGGAAATATAAATCTACAAATAGATAAAATAAAAAAGCAAATTGGTGAAGCAAACAACCAAATCAAAAAGTACGTTGAGAAACGAAACCAGTTGCATGTAGAAGTACGCAAGTCCCGTGATGAAATCAACCTAATGAAAATTGAAAGAGACACTTTGAATGAGAAGGTAAAGTTGCTTAAGGAACAAAGAGACCTTGTCAGAATCAAAGCAACCCCAATCATGGAAGAAGTAAAAGCTATAGATGAAAAAATTGCGGAACTCAAAAAGACAGTGCCGCACGTGAACCATCGCGCATTACAAGAAGAACTTGATGCGGTTGAATGGAAAATTTCTACAACTTCAGTTGACCTTCAAGAAGAGAAAAGACTAGTAGGCGAAGTGAAAGAACTAGAAATTCAACTTAAAGGTTACAAAAAAATAGATAAAAAACATCAAAAAATCAAAGAGTTAATTTCTCAACGCAAAACATTTGATGCCCAAGCTGACGTATTTCACAAAGAATTAACAGATTTAGCCCAGAAAAGCCAAGAATTACATACTAAAATGATTGAAAAAATAAACGGTTTGAAAAAAGACAAAGCAGAAGCAGATAGTTTACATCAAGCGTTTGTCAAAGCAAAGGAGCAAAACTCTCTTTGGTATGAACAAATCAAACAGTTGATTGATCAAAATAGGGGCTTACGGGTCACAGTTAGAGAATATGACTTAGCTAAGAGAAAGGAAGAGGACGCCAAAAGACAAATAGAACAAGCTAAATGGAAAGAAGCACAAGCCCAAAGAGCAGTTAAAGAAAAAGAGATTAAAGAAAAAATTGGGTCCGAAGCTCGCGAAAAACTGCAACGTGGTGAGAAAGTCAACTGGGATGAGTTCCAATTCATGTTGGGCGATGAAGAAGAGGATGAATCAAAAACACAAGATTAAAGTCAACTAGTCAATATTAAATGGGTTAGAGATTCGAAATGGTTAAACAGGAAACGCAACAGCAGACGCAAAAGCGTATCCTAATTTTATGTGTTGATAGAGATGGAGATCTGGAAGTTAAAGCTGCTGTAAAGACGCCACTACTTGGAAGACCAGCCAACCTAGATGGCGCGGTTGCCTTAGCGCTCAAAGATCCTGAAGAACCAGACGCCAACGCCATGTTTGAAGCAGTTAGACTCTATGACCGGTTGCAAGATGAGAAGCAACCAGACGAAATCTTTGAGGTAGCCACTATTTCGGGTAACGATTTAGGCGGTGTAAGTGCAGATCGAAAACTAGTATCCGAATTAAACAGTCTGCTAGGTTCTTTTAACGCCAATGAAGTTATTTTGGTTACCGACGGATATTCGGATGAAGCGGTTTTGCCGCTAGTAGAATCAAGAGTACCAGTTTCGTCAGTTAGACGAATAGTAATAAAACACAGCGAGTCAATCGAAGAAACCGCCGCGGTCTTCACAAAATACATTCGTTTACTTGTAGATAATCCAAGGTACGCTCGGATGGCTCTGGGTTTACCGGGCATTTTGGTTTTAATTTTCGGTATTTTATGGGCAATAGACAATTTTTTCTATAAAGGTGCAATTTACTATTTCGGAATTGCCTTTGTAATAGTTCTTGGAGGCTTCCTTTTGCTCAAGGGTTTTGGAGTTGACAGAGCAACCAAAGACGCCTATAAATGGGCAAAAGACTACTCACCGCCGCCCCTTCCGATACAAATTTCAAACTACACCATAATAGTAGGAATACTATGCGTCGCTGTAAGTGTTTACCTAGGTATAGCAAACGTTAACATCAGCGCAGCCCCGTTTCCAAGCGACTTAGGGGGTTGGTTGGGTGCTACTCCAAAAATAGCTACGTTCTTCATTAAAGGACTCGATACCTTGCTAGTTGTTGGCTTAAGCATTATTCTCATTGGAAGGAGCATTCGGTTATACTTTGAGAAAGATTCAAGATTACTTCGAAATGTTGCCCTAATTGTTTCAGTTGCATGGTCATATTGGATTCTTGAGGGAACAGCGAACGTAATAATTCATTATTACCAGGATTCATCTGCAGTCGTTGGGCTAAATGATGAAATTTTCAAAAGTTTTCTATTCACAATTATAGTCGGCATCTTAATCGGCGTTGCGTCAATATTACTAATTTACATAGTGAACAGGTCAACCAAAAGTTTCTTTAAAAAACGAGAACAAATAACAGAAGAACTCTAAAGTTTCTGTCAAGACGGTTATTATATTTTAGGGGAAGCTTTAATTGAACCCATAAAGGCTTTAGCTATAGTGCACGACCAAAATGGAGTGCAAATCCTTTAGACATGAGAGGTTCAGGTAGTGCTTCAAAGAGTTCTTTCTGTAATCGGCGCCTACAAAATTTACGAGAAATGGTTATGGCTTCAGGTTAAAAAAGGAATTAAACCCGAACATATAGCTATTATTCTTGACGGAAATAGACGATGGGCAAACGATCAGGAAAGTAATCCGTGGCTCGTTGATAAGTGGGGTCACAAACAGGGCGCTGACACTGTTGAACAGCTTTTAGATTGGTGCCAAATGTTTGGGCTCAAATATGTCACATTATACACGTTTTCAACAGAGAATTTTACCCGCAACCCAGAAGAAATAGAGAAGATAATGCAAATTGCCGAAGAAAGATTCCATAAATTGTTGACTGATGAACGTGTGCACAGAAATAAGGTTCATGTAAAGATTATCGGTAGAGCCAATCTTTTACCAGCCAGTTTACAAAAAGCAATTGAAGATGTTGAGAAGGCTACAGAGAATTATGATTGTTACTTCTGGAATTTTGCTTTTGCATATGGTGGAAGAGCAGAAATTGTAGATGCGGCTAAATCTATTGCAATCAAAGTAAAGAGCGGCGAATTAAACGTCGATGAAGTCAACGAAACTACATTTGAAAAATATCTCTATACGTCACACATGACCAAACAGGATCCTGACATGATTATACGTACTTCAGGGGAAGAACGATTAAGCGGTTTCTTGCTTTGGCAAGCTGCATATAGCGAACTCCTTTTCCTTGATGTTTATTGGCCGGACTTCCGCTTAATCGACTTGTTAAGGGCGATCAGGGTGTTTCAGCACCGAAAACGCCGGTTTGGAACATAAAGAATTTATGCTCGTTTTTGTGCGCTGACTATGCTGATGACATCGCGGTCTTTTAGTATGGCGTCTTCGCCGATTCTGCGTTTGTCGCGTGCGTTTATTGCGTAAAGGAAGCTTTCGCCAAGTTCGCTGTGGATTATGTAGGCGAATAGGCGTGCGGTGGTGCCTTTGGGAATGAGGTATGCATCGGGTAGGATGCGTCCGTTGTGGTCAGTCAAGTGTTCTAAGTCTTCAACTGGGTAAACGGTTATCATGTCGAGGAGTTTGAAGTATGCGGTGTTTATGGCTTCTTGAACGCCTGTTGAACCGTTTGTGGACAAGATCTTTTCTCTTATTGCTTCGAGCCCTTTTATCTGCCCAGCTGACAACTTCTCAGGCTGCGTTATTTTGAAGGTACTATCGCCTGGTTTATAATCGATCAACTGTTTCTCTGCAGCCCGTCTTAGCCCCAATTCGGCTTCAGCGCTGCATGGAATAACAACGTAGTCAAGTTTCCTTAGCCGCTCAATGTTTGCTTTGGCTGTTGGCAAATCAATTTTGTTTGCAACAATCAGCATCGGTTTGGCTATGCGCCTTAAGTTGTCTACGAAGCGGTAAAAGTCATCATCCGTCCAAGATACAGGTCTATCAAGATTCAAGTTGGCTTTTCGAACTGCCTCAGCTACGCATTGACGTTTAATGCTTAAACCTGCTAAGCGGTCTTCCAGATGATGGATGAGACCTTTTTTGTCCGTTTCTGCAGTTCTAGAGATTTTTGACCAGTCTTTTTTGAGGATGGTAAGCATCCACATGTTAATTTCTTTTTCCAGAAACTGTACGTCTTCGATTGGGTCATGTTCTCCAGGTTTGCAGCTTTTTCCTTCGCAGTCGGTTCCGCCTGAAGCGTCAACTACGTGGATGAAGGCGTCTGCTCGGCGGATTTCGTCTAGGAACTGGTTGCCTAAGCCGCGTCCTTCCCAGGCACCTGGTACGATTCCTGCGATGTCGATTATTTCAACCGGAACAAGCCGCGTTCCGTTTAGGCAGATCGAGTTTCTTGGATTATCTTGGACTTTGAATTCGTCGTGGACGCAGGGAGTTCGCACATAACCGACTCCTCGGTTTGGCTTAATGGTAGTGAAGGGGTAATTGGCTATTTCAGCCGCAGCTAACGTTGCAGCGCTAAAGAATGTGGATTTTCCAGTGTTGGGTTTTCCAACTATCCCAAGTAAACGTGAGTAAGACCTTTGCATGAGTATTCACTGCTGTACTGATGCAATGTAATGCTATATTATTTGCGCTTACAGAAATGTAAAAAACTGCTAATTTAACTAACTCTTTAGTAATTATCAATATATCATAAAGCATAAATGAAAGGACCACTGACATAACAAGTAATCAACGAGCGGACAAAAACAGTTGTCGAAAAGGGAACAGAAATAAGGTGCATCAAAAACAAATATTCAAAGGGTTATTGGTATTCACTATTTGTTCATTATTAATAATAACTTTCTTTATACCAATAACAATCATTTCTGCTTTGGGGCAACAAGTAGACAATTGGACAGCTGAACCGATGTATATTTCACCTTTTGCAAATTCGCCTTCTCCAATAGGATACTCGCCTAGCCAGATAAGAACAGCCTATAATTTGCCCTCTTCAGGTGGTGCTGGAACCACAATCGCAATAATAGACGCTTATGACACACCAAACATATTGAATTATTTCAACACTTTTTCTAATCAATATGGTCTTCCAAACAATAGCACCGGTTGCTTCATAGTCCATAAAATGGCTCAAAATATGCTAACGGACAGCAACTGGGCTCTGGAGACCTGTCTAGATGTCCAGTGGGCACATGCAATCGCTCCAGAAGCCAAAATATTGCTAGTAGAGGCCGTAGGACCTACAGACACTGCCCTTCTCGCAGCCATCGATTATGCGACAAACCAACCAGGAGTAGTCTCTGTTTCCATGAGTTGGGGAGGAGACGAATTTTTTGGAGAAACCAAAGAAATTAATCATTTTAATAAACCAGGCGTAACCTTTTTTGCTTCATCAGGTGATGATGGCTTAAACGCAATGTGGCCTGCTGTTTTAGCAAACGTTGTTAGTGTCGGGGGAACCACACTTAACCTTAAAGCTGACGGAACGGTAATTTCTGAGACCGCATGGGGTAATAGTGGCGGTGGATTAAGTGCTTATGTAGAAAGCCCCAAATACCAAACAAGTTTCGGCTTAAATTATTCCAAGCGTGCGGTTCCTGATGTTTCATTTAATGGAAACCCTTCAACAGGAGTTTCAGTTTTCAACGGTTCTTGGTGGAAAATAGGAGGCACGAGTGCTGGTGCACCTCAATGGGCAGCCATTAATGCCCTTGGACGTTCTGTGACAAACGAGAATCTTTACGATAGAGCAAAATCAGCATATTCTTCCTACTTTCGAGATATCACGTTAGGTTCGAATTATGTTAACTCCGCGGCTGAAGGTTACGATTTAGTTACGGGACTTGGAAGTCCGTTGGGGGTTAATTTTGGCAAAGTCTCAGTTTCCCCGACTTCTGGACCGCCGGCAGGTTTGATTACCATCAACATTTTAGGTTTCACAATAGGCACTTCAGTAAACATATCCTACAGAACCCCCATAAACACTTCGTGGGTTCCTCTAATAAGCAACCTGCAAATAACTTCAGATAATTTCTCTTATACTTTTAACGCACCAGACCTACTGCAGAACAACGCACCCGGAGACAACGAACCTCAATTTGAGTACATCACTTTTAGAGTCATAGACAATAATAGTCAGGTGTACAACACTACAATTCAATATACGGAATGGCGAAGAGGATTAATCCAGGTAGGCAACACTACGGCAACAGGATTATTTGGCAATAACACAAACCTGGCAACCCATGTTTTTGTTCAAAACGGCGATTTGTTGCCTGTACTTGGCGAGTGGTTTAGCCCGGGCAACCTATCACTACTGTGGGATAACATGATCAGTTTGGGCACAATCCCCATTGATGGCAACGGATTTTTCAATGGAACCGTGCAAGTGCCAAACACAACTGCAGGGCAGCACACACTTACAATGAACGATGGAATAACTAATTTCTGCGTAAACATAACTCGTTTGCCAACAGTAACGAGTAATTATACTGACAAGTGGCGTAATTCAAACTTTGAAATAGATTTATCACCGGATTATAATGTTAATGAAACATTTTACAGAATAAACGGAGAATCAACTTGCAACATAACCGCCAACGGGCAACCCACAATAACAACTGAAAGCAACAACAATACCGTCGAATACTGGAGTACATGGAACGTTTACGGAACAGCCCTCAATGAACTTCCTCACACGACTGTAACTGAAATTAAATTAGATAAAACTGCGCCGATAGGAACAATAACAACAGACATAACCACCATTCTAACACCCACTATTATGCTTACTTTAGAAGCAACTGATGGAACCTCAGGAGTTGCCCAAATGCATTTCTCAAATGATAACTTCACCTGGTCTAATTGGGAGCCTTATCAAACATCGAAAACTTGGTCTCTTCTAGACGGTGATGGTCTGAAAACTGTATCAGTCCAATTTATTGATAATGCAGGTTTAACATCAACATATAACCTCACGTTAAAGCTTGAAACGTCATTATCTAAGACGACTCTAACTCCAACGTCCTCTCCCAATCCTGATTTTACGTCCTCGCCTATAATGCCACTTGCAACAATTCCAACTCAAATTCCAACAGCGACTCCAGAACTAATACCTACCGCAACTGCATCTCCAACTTCGATTTTCTCACCTTTACTACCCAGTAGTTCGCCAATTCCAAGTACAACTTCCGACTCAACTATTGTCATTTCACCAAACAATGCACAAGCGTCTCAATCGTCATTTCCTGAAGTGCCACAATTGACCCTAATCATTTTGATCTTAGCATCACTTGGATCGGTACTTATATTTAGAAAATATTCAAAAAAGAAATAACCTAAGTATGGTTCAATTCTTGTATAAAATTTGCCTTATAATCGTTATATAGGTATTTTCCACCTCGCAGCCCTAAAAAAACGCTGCCATAAAATATAGGATAGCAGTAATTATGAGAGCTGTTGTGAACGTAGACATAAATTGCACGGTTATAGCGTTGGGGAAAAGGTTTGGCGTTCAAGAAGCGATAAATCAGGAATAGAGGATTATTTTTCGAAGCTAAGAGATTGTTGATTATAAAAAGTTTGTTTGCGGTTTCGGACTTATTGACTTGATTTTATTGTTCGTTTACAGGTTAACATTGGGAAGAATTTAATTAAAACCGGAATAACGCCAGTTGGATCTAATTCTCAATCAATAAAATCTGGTTCTGGTTCTTTAGTTGAAGTTTCCTGCGAATCTTTAGGTTGCACTAGCTTCTTCAACGTCTTGTGGCATTTGCTGCATTCAAACATCGATGTGCCGCATGATGGACAGAACAATTCTTGCTTTATCATACGATCCAAAAAGGCGAGTAATTCGGCTTTATTCTGCACCTCACGGGGAGACTCTTCCCGCACAAAATCATCTACTATTTTTTCCGGGTGCGGATTTTCATTCGTTACAATTTCTTGATAAACTTTGGAAATGCTGGTTTTTCCTTCCCTAAGCTTCTGTTTATCATCTTCACTGGCTTTCTCCATTATTTTTTTACCGCGTTCAAGGGTTCGGGTAGAGACTCCTGCTTTTTTCGCCACGACATCGGTTGCTTTAGCCTTTATCTCGGGCGCCGCGTCATCTGACGCTATCCCTAACTGCATGTCTCGGCCATTTTTACCGCCTTTAGATTGTCTTGTTTTTGCAAGAGCCTTCTCAATTTCAAGAAGAGGTACAGCTAATTCTACAAGCTGAAAGTTGTTAAGGTGACGGCGTCTTAGGTTTGCTTCTATAACGAATTTCTTTTCATGAAGTTTGTCATCGAATTTGCGAACTTCAAAATCTGGTTCGATATCAAGTTCTAAGCAGGCACGGAAGCGGTGGTGTCCATCTAAAACTTCTAGGTCTTCATTTACGATTATTGAGTAGTGTTGCCCCTCGGTTTGTATTGATGCTTTAAGTTCTCCGAATTCTTCATCGGACATTTTTGGCAGTAGCTTGTCGTATTCGGGGTTTAAACGTAAACTCATGTATACCACCCTCTTCTTTGTTTGTATTATTATTTAAGGTGAAGGGTTACAACCGCTTTTATTTAGTACTCAAACTTTTCAGCACAGCATCGAATTAGCGAGATCGCTCCATCAATCTCTAATTTCGGCAACCAAATAGAAGCAGAACTCAAGATCGCATAGATCGAATCTTATAGTAGTGAATTCTTTAAGGGATAAAATTAAAGGTAAATCTTCAGGTTTAAATGAATATGTGAATACATAGACTTGAAACAACTTTCAAGAAAAGAGAGATCTAATCGGTATCTCGAAAAAAACGTTAATGGTCTCTGAAGCTGAAAACCACAAGTATTATTAAACAGAATGCAACTAAATTCTAAATCAGTAACAAATTAAAGTCTCATCTTTGCGAGAAAAACTCACATAGTGCGATTAACATAATCAAATAAAATTTAACTTACAATTAGGAAGTGCATATTTACGGGAACATCCCAAACATTTACGATAAAGTACGTTGTACACGCTAGATTTGAAATTGAAGGTGTAGTTGAAAAACCCGATGTGATTGGCGCAGTTTTCGGGCAAACAGAAGGACTTTTCGGACCCGAACTTGACTTGCGTGAACTTCAAAAAACAGGACGCATCGGCAGAATCGAAATTGACTTACATTCTAAAAACGACCGAACTACAGGTTCTATAACTATCCCAACCAGCTTAGACCGCGTTTCTACAGCACTCATCGCCGCAAGCGTAGAGAGCATAAACCGCGTTGGACCATGCTCAGCTAAAGTAACCTTAGAAAAAATCGAAGACATACGCGAAGCACGTCGAAAAATAATCATCGACCGAGCCAAAGAAATTCTACACAAATGGAACATCGAATCAATGCCTAGCGTAGACGAAGTCTACAAAGAAATCTCTGACACCATGAAAGTGGGTAAAGTAGAGAAGTATGGACCGGAAGATTTACCCGCTGGACCAGGACTTGAGGGTGCTAAAGAAATCTTTGTTGTCGAAGGGCGAGCAGACGTTATTAATTTGATGCGGTGCGGGATCTTCAACACAGTAGCTCTTGAAGGCGCAAAAGTTCCAGATTCAATAAAGAAGATTACCAAAGAAAGATTAGCAACTGCATTGCTTGATGGCGATCGAGGCGGCGACCTAATCCTAAAAGAACTCTTGCAAGTAACAAACGTAAAGTTTGTTGGCCGCGCTCCAAGAGGCAAAGAAATTGAGGAATGCAACTGCAAAGAAATCTCTGAAGCCATAGAAAACAAGTTGCCAATTGCGGAAGCTGCAGGAGTACAAGTGTCCAAACCAACACCAGCACCAAAAAAGATTGTTATTCCAGAACGGGTCAAAGTTGAAGTCCCAGACACCATAAGGCAAGCGGCAAAAGCATTAGTCGGAACACTAGAAGCAGTACTGCTCAACGTTAAACTCGAGTTAATCGAGCGTCTTCCAGTGAGTCAATTAGCCGAGAAGCTTTCGCAGATGACAGGCGTCGAAACAATAGTTTTCGACGGCATTATTACACAGAGAATAGTTGACATATCAGCCGACAAGAACATTAAGCGAATCGTTGCCTCACGCATCTCTGAAGCCGTTAAACCAGCTTTAAACGTTGAACTCATAACTTTCCAAGATGCCATACCACCAGCCTAAAAATAAGCCATTAGGCTTCTAATTTCTTCTGTTTCTTTAGTTTCTTTTGTTTCTTTTGTTTCTTTTGTTTCTTTTAGATTAAAAATGGTTAAAAACACTATAAATGAGCAGAACTATGGTTACTCGAATAAACTGAAGAGGTTAAAAATGAAGATTGGTGTTTGTGGTATCGCGTGCGAGAAATGCCCAAAAATGCAGGAAGGCACGTGCCCGAATGGAGAGGTTGGTTGCGTAGCAAGAGAAAACAAATTCTGCCTAATTTGCAACTGCGCATTCACAAAAGGAGTAAAACTTTGTTTTGAATGTATAGAATTTCCATGCGAAACTACCAAGAAAGGGCCCATCAGTTTTGGTTACTGCCAGTACATTTCAGGCAAACCTTAAAATCGTTAGTTTTAAGTTGGCGACTGCAAATCTAGTTCTGATTGCGTTATGAGTTCCCGCGAAGTTATGATCGAAGCTAAAAGCTTAACCAAGAAATTCGACAGTTTTATGGCAGTGGATCATATTGACTTTAAGGTTTACAAGGGTGAATGCGTCGGTTTCTTAGGTCCTAACGGCGCAGGAAAAACAACCACAGTTAGAATGATTTACTGTTTTTCGCCACCGACAGATGGAGAATTGACCGTTGCAGGATTAAGCGTCAAAACACAGTGCAGAGAAATAAAGGAAATAATTGGCGTGGCTCCACAAGAAGACAATTTAGACCCTGACTTCACCGTTATAAAGAACTTGACCGTTTACGCCCGCTATTTTGACATACCAAAAGAAATCGCCATAAAAAGAGCTGACGAGCAACTGAAATTTTTCCAGTTAGAAGAAAAAAGGGATGCCCCCATTATGGCGTTGTCAACAGGTATGAAACGAAGGTTGATTTTTGCCAGAGCCCTACTAAATCAACCAAAGATTCTCCTTTTAGATGAGCCCACAACAGGTTTGGATCCTCAAGCAAGGCATCTTGTGTGGGATGAAGTGCGCCACCTAAAAAAGAATCAGGTCACAATAATTTTGACTACTCACTATATGGATGAAGCCGAAGTTCTTTGCGATAGAATCCTAATTGTAGACAAGGGCAAAATCATTGAAGAAGGCAAACCCGCGGAACTTGTGAAGAAACACATTGGAGAAGATGTTTTGGAACTTGACTTCGATGAGAAGCTTCTTCAAACCCTAAAAGAGGCTTTTCCTGACGCGCGCTTCGAAAAACTCGGCGAGCGAATGCAAATCTTTACTAATAAGCCCCACGGGGTTTTTGAAGGGTACTTAAAAGATCATCCACTGCAAAACGTAACCATCCGAAAAGCCAACATTGAAGATGTTTTTCTTAAATTGACTGGAAGGGGATTGCGTGAAGAATGAGTAACCCAAACATTCGTAAGTCGCCAGCACGTTTCGCCATTCCCAAATTATCGTATAGGGTTTGGAAGGTTTGGCACCGCAACTTTGATGTCTTCACTAAAACCATAAGAGTCAACTTTCTACCCTCGCTACTCGAACCCATCCTCTACCTGTTGGCGTTCGGATTCGGACTTGGCGGTTTTATCCCAAGCATCCAGGGTCAATCGTATATTGCCTTTATTGCACCTGCGCTGGTGGCTATTTCAGTCATGAATGGTTCATTCTTTGAATGCACTTTTGCATCGTTTGTACGAATGTACTTCCAAAAAACCTTCGATGCCATCGTCGCCACACCCGTTAGCGTTGAAGAAGTTGTTGCGGGAGAACTCCTTTGGGGGGCAACACGAGCTACTTTTAACACGACTATTGTGTTGGCGGTGGTTGCGGCTTTCGGCTTAGTTTCAAGTCCGTTGTTTCTTCTAGTTATACCTCTTGCTTTCTTTGGCGGACTGATGTTTGCGTCTATGGCTATGTGCTTTACTTCAATTGCGCCAAACATTGACTTCTTCAATTTCCCCTCTTTCTTGTTTCTGACGCCGATGTTCTTTTTATGCGGCACCTTCTTCCCATTGACCTCTCTACCTTCAGCGGCACAGGGAGTTGCAATGGCAGTTTTACCGTTAACTCATGTTGTAAACTTGACAAGAGGACTTGTTTCAGGCCATCTTGAATCAATTCTCGGGCTGAATCCTGTAGCGTTAATTGCCATAAGTTTTGCTTGGATAATCGGGGTAACAGTGTTCTTCTTTATTTTAAGCATTAACTTAATGAAGAAACGCTTAACAAGCTAAACCAAGATGCCTTTGATTTCAGCGATTATCAAGTAATAAGCAATTAAGCCTTTCAATCTACCTTATTTCTTGGACTTGTGTTAAATGCAGGATTAAGTGATGTTAAAGATTTTTAACTCTATTGCACATTGTAAGCCTGTAAAGGATGGCCAATTATGCGTATAGTTGTTCGAATAGGCGGTTCTGTTGTCGCATCACCAATAAACACGGATCTAATGGGAAAATACGCCGACATAATAAAAACCATAAAGCAGCACGGACACGAAGTTGCGGTAGTTTTGGGCGGCGGCGCATTAGCTAGGGAATTCATCGGCATCGCTAAAAAATTAGGCTTGGACATGACTGCGCAAGACGAAATTGCAATTTCTTGTTCCCGTTTATTTGCGCAACTTTTCCTTAAAAAAATTGGCGAATCAGGTTGCAACAAGATAGCTATAACGCTTGATGAGGCTGCCCAATGCCTCTCGGAGGGCAAAGTTGTTGTTATGGGAGGTTTAAAGCCTGGAATAACTACCGACGCGGTAGCAGCGTTGGTTGCTGAACGGATAGAAGCGGATTTACTTGTTAAAGGCACTGACCAAGACGGCGTTTTTGACAAAGACCCAAGAAAACACCCCGACGCTATAAAACTCGACCGTTTGTCAATTGAGGATTTAGCTAAAATATTTGAAGGAAGTGTGCATAAAGCGGGGATTCATCAGATTATTGATCCTGAAGCTCTCAAAGTCCTTAAACGCAAGAGGCTTAAGTTGGTTGTTGTGAATGGATTTAAGCCTGAGAACTTGTTGGCTGCGATTAATGGAGAGACTGTTGGCACAGTCATAAATTGATAACTTCTGATGTCACAATCTCTCATTGTATCTTGAGGGTAGTAATGGCAAAGTAACCATTTTTTTAGATTTAACTAGTCCTTATAAGAAGGAAACATTTCCTTGTTTAATGAAAAATCTATAGGAAGCGAAAAAAATAATGTCAAAATCAGTTCCAGTCGTAGAAGCGACTCTCGTCACAAAAACTTACATGCTGGGAAAAGTCCCAGTTGAAGCCCTCCGAGGAGTAAACCTCAAAGTGGAAAGCGGAGACTTCATATCCATACTTGGCCCATCTGGAAGTGGCAAATCAACTATGCTCAATCTGATTGGCGCCTTAGACAAGCCAACTTCAGGCACCTTGCTAATCGACGGTGTGGACATCTCTAAATTAAATGATAACCAACTCGCAGAGTTAAGACTTAAGATTGGATTTGTTTTCCAGTTTTTTAATTTAATTCCAAGGTTAACAGCTAGAGATAACGTGGAATTATCCATGTCAATAGCTAACATGGGCAAAGCAGAGAGAAAGAAACATGCAATAGAACTTTTAGAAACCGTAGGTCTGAAAGACCGAGTAAACCATAAACCCGCTGAATTAAGCGGTGGACAGCAGCAACGCGTGGCCATTGCACGTGCATTGGCAAATAATCCCAAGTTCCTTTTGCTTGATGAACCCACTGGAAACGTAGATTCCAAAACTGCAAGCGAGGTTCTAGCTCTAATAAAGAAACTCAATGTTGAAAACAAAGTGAGCATTATAATGGTCACTCATGACCAACATTTAGCTAGGGAAGCAAACAGAACTGTGCAAATGTTTGATGGTGAAATAACAGCTGAAGTGGTGAATAAAGAATGAAGACAGTAGATATTTTTGGTTACTCGTTTAGTGCAATTAAGCTTCGAAAGCTTCGTGCAGCATTAACTACATTGGGCGTTATCATAGGCATCGCAGCTATAGTTGCACTTTTATCTATAACCCAAGGTCTACAAGCCACGATAACAGGCCAGCTTAATCAAGGATTATCTGCCAATACTTTAATTGTGACGCCGGGCAGCGGTGGCTTTCTCGGTGGAGCAGGCGGGGCATCCGATGGTGGAGGCTTTGGCGGTGGAAGCCCAGGAGGCGGAGGAGGAGGCTTCGGAGGCGGAACCACAGACAACTCAGGCTTCAAACTCTACGTAAATTATACTAGCGATATTGATGCATTATCAACCGACATTGTAAGTTCAATCGCTATCATTAGCCGATCAGGCTATGTACAAACTGACAATTTAAACCGCACTGTAACCATCTATGGCGTGGATTTCAATAACTATTCAAAAGTCTATACTACCACTTTCGTAGCGGCAAGCGGAACCATACCCACAAATCCATCAGATAATCAGGTCATTGTTGGAACCCGCATAAATCAGCCAGGACAAAACGGAACTATATTCTTCAACGCAGGTGAGACAATCAACCTAACTTGGACCAACGCAACAGTCTTACCTCCAATTAACGAAACATACATAGCTGACGTTTCAGGCGTTCTTCCGAGAATTGGCGGTTTCGGCATAGGCGGACCATCAGACACTGGTGTTTATATTCCATTGAATAAAGCGGAGAGCTTCTTTGGAACAAACCAATGTGACATGATAATAGTCACTCTAAAGAACAGTGACAATGCAACCATAACCAACGTTACCAAAGCCATAACTGACCACTTTAGCAACCAAGTGTCCGTAATATCCTCGACAGCGGTTCTCAGTTTGCTTACAAGCATCTTCAGTCTACTACAGCTATTCCTTGGCGGTATCGCTGCAATCTCATTGTTAGTTGCAGGCATAGGAATAATGAACATCATGATTGTCTCATTAATTGAGCGAACTCGTGAAATCGGCATACTCAAAGCCTTAGGCATGAAAAGCAGAACTGTTCTAACAATATTCCTTGGCGAATCAATAATAATAGGCTTAATCGGCGCAGTAGTCGGCATAATACTTGGCTGGATCTTAGCAAATATTACTGCTCAAGTTTTAGGTTCAGGAGTTTTCGGCAGTGGCGGTGGATTCAGAATAACACCACTTCTAACTCCCGAAGTCTTAGTTGGTGCTCTGGCATTCGGTGTGGGTGTAAGCGTAATCTTTGCATTGTATCCCGCGTGGCGTGCATCCAAGCTAAAGCCAGTAGAAGCCTTACGATATGAGTAAGGTTTTCTACGGCACAATTCTTTTTTTCTTTATTTAAATATTAGACTTTTTCAAAAATAAATCATATCAGTTTTAAGGAACGAATAACACCGTATCTTGAGGATTCTGCATGAAACGCTTGTACCCTGACCAACCTGCTGTTGGCGTCGGCGCAGTAATAATCAAAGAGGGCAAAATAGCACTGATAAAACGCGGAAACGAACCCAGTAAAGGCAAATGGACCATCCCCGGCGGCTTAGTTGAACTTGGCGAAAACCTCGAAGCTGCCGTTATCCGCGAAACCAAAGAAGAGACATGCCTAGAGGTCGAAAACCCAACCTTGATGGGCGTTGTAGACAATGTAGATTTGGATGAACAAGGCAAAGTAAAATACCATTTCGTCATCATCGACTACCTCGTTCAAGTCAAAACTGGAACTATTCAAGCTGCAAGCGATGCCGCAGAGCTACGTTGGGTTCATTTTAGTGAAGTTGAAAATTACTATTTGACTGCTTCTTTTAGGGCTTTCTTTAATCAAAACAAGGAAAAATTAGAGAAAGCTAATTCTTATAGTTGAAGAACAGACGAGTTTCTCCACATTGCATTAAGAGTCAAAGTTGAAATCAAGCAAGTATGGAACTGCTTAGCCCCGTCAGGATAACTAAAGCACACGAGATCAACGCTAGCCATTTTGTAGCGGTGTTTTTCTTTTCGTAGTACAAAAGTTGCCCAACGGAAACGGTTAGGAACAAAGTAAGCGTCATTATTTCTTTGGGGTCCCAGGACCAGTAGCTTCCTAAAGCCAATTGCGCCCATACCATTCCCGTGAATAATCCTAGGAATGTGAAGATCCAAACTATGATACCTGTCATTTTGACAATTTTTCTATCAAAATAATTGTTCTTGAATACAAGTATTGCAAACAAGAAAACTAAGAAATAACCAATTATGGCTATAGGCGGGTGGATGTAGAGCATTGGGGAGTTAAGTGGATCTGGAGATGCTGTTGGATTTGGCGGTGATTGTGAGTTTTGTCCAGGTTGAGGTGTTGACAATGTGGTGTTGGGTGATGGTTGAGTAGTTGGTGCTACTGTAGTATGCGAGTTCGAAGTTGGCGTAGGTGTTTTAGTGTATGTTGGGATGGGAGTCACCGTTTGTGTTTGGGTAGGTGTGTTGGTAGTTGAGGGGTTATTTGTCGGTGAGGGCGGATCAGTTGTTGTTTGAGTAGGAGTTGGTGTAGAGCCCGGGTTTAAGTTAGGCGTAACAGTTATCGAGGAACTAGGCGAATAACTATCTGAAAACTGTAAATTTTCATGCGTATTTGTAGCTGAAGCTGAAATTAATAGAACGTCTGACCCCTGCGAAACACCAGTTATTTTCCAAGTTGCAGTTGCTGTGCCAGTTGGCAGGGAGCCTACATTGCAGGTTGGCGTATTCACAGAGAAGTGATTGTTTTGGGACGTTAAGGTTACTGTTACGGTTGAAAACAAGTTGTGTCTTGGCGAGTTGTTGACGTTTTCTATAATAACAGTGATTGTCTGAGTTTGCCCCACTTGTATATTTGAGGGAATTACGTTTTGGCTACTGTCCTCAACGATATCCAATTGCATATTGTAAAGTGAACCATGGAAGGAACTGCATTGGTTTTAAGATATTGAAAACGCTGGTGCAGAAATTAATGAAATAACAATTGCGATCGTAGCCGCTAAAATGAAATAGGACGCGGGATGTTTTTTGAAATGGGTTTTAAGTGACAATTTTTTTTCTAAATGCCTCATCAGCTTTTTGAAAAAATAACTACAATCAAGTCTTTTAACTATTGTTGAAAAAACAACTTTTGAAGTTTAGGAAGCTAACTGAGCAAGATAAAGATTCTAATAAAATTCAAGAAGGGTATTTCAGTGTTGGCTGTTTTCAAGTCATTGCTGTATTGAATCAAGTGTTAATAAAAAAGTTCAATAAGTGTTGTGGGCGATTCTCGTGGATACCAATATGCACAAAAACGACTGCTTGTTAATCTTAACTTATGAGCCGCTTACCAATAAAAACAGGAGTATTTGTACAGGACATTAGGATTCAGCCGCAATCAATCGAGGGTGTAGGCACAAGCACTGCTGCTTTTTTAGGGGAAACTCAAACGGGTCCATCCACCCCCACCCTCATTACCAGCTTTGCTGAATATCAGAGGATTTTCGGCGGTTACTTTGGGGTGGACAAGTACTTACCGTATGTTGTAGAAGGGTTCTTTGGGAACGGCGGTAAACGTTGTTTTGTAAGCAGCGTAAATGATTTGGATTATGCGCTTGCCCTCACTAAACTTGAAGTTGTGGATGCTTCAATTATTTACGTTCCAAACGCTCAAGCTTTAGCAGGTTTGGCTGACTTATTGATTAGTCATTGTGAACGATTAAGAAACCGTTTTGTTATTTTTGATTCTCTCAAAGGTCAGGATTCATCCAGCGTAACTAAGCCTATGGCTTCTTCGTTTGCAGCGTTATACTATCCATGGATTTACGTTAAGGAAAACGTGACGGGTAAGTTGTGTTTGGTTCCGATGGGTGGGCATGTGGCAGGAATTTATGCTCGCACCGATATGGAATTTGGAGTCCATAAAGCGCCAGCAAACCAGGTTGTCCACGGTGCATTGGGCATAGAGATTACATTGAAATCGTATCAGCAAGACAGCCTTAATCTCCAAGCAATAAACAGTATCCGCAATTTTCCGGACAAAGGATTACTCTTGTGGGGTGCCAGAACACTATCTATTGACCCGACTAAGAAATATGTTAACGTTTGTAGGCTACTGATTTATCTTGAGCAATCAATCAAGAAGGGAACCGCATGGGCAACTTTTGAAACCAACAATGAGGCAACTTGGAATAAAATGAAATCAACCATTGAGAATTTCCTTACTCAAGCATGGACAGATAGAATGTTATTGGGTGCTAAAAAGCAGGAAGCTTTTTTTGTAAATTGTGACAGGACAACCATGACTCAAAACGACATCGACAACGGGAGAATAAACGTGCTTATCGGCGTGGCGCCTGTAAAGGCAGCAGAATTCATTATATTTAGAATCAATCAAACAATCCAATCTTAAGCTAGAAGACTTAAAACTCTACAATGCAAGTCTGCAGTTTTACTTGTAACTTTTTCCTATTCTAAATCTGCATACACATTTAGAGAATTAGCACTGAGCGAATCTGCAATCGTGAAAAAGAATATTGACGTTTTGCATCCACCATACCATTTTGATAAACCATTGCAGTTGAAAACACGAACCTAAAAATGCTGGATCAGAGGTGCTGCTTTATTTTCTTCGCCATCGCGTCTAACTTGGCTCTTTCGACTTCTTTGAGTTCGCTAAATGGCGGCAGTTTTTGTCCTTCAAACCTTGGAACTATATGAACATGAATGTGAAAAATGTCTTGTCCTGCAGCTTTGCCGTTCTGCTGGATGATACTGATGCCGTCGGCGTCAGTGGATTTTTTTATTGCGCAGGATACTATTTTGGCGATTTTGTGAACTTGTCCTAACACTTTTTCAGGTGTATCAAAGATATCGACGTAGTGTGCTTTCGGTATTACAAGCGTATGTCCCATGTTTAAGGGTCGCAGGTCGAGGAAAACTATCACTGTTTCATCTTCGTAGATGATGCTTGCGGGTGCTTGTTTGTGAACTATTTTGCAAAATATGCAGGATTTATCAAACGTCAAGGCAACTCACCGGTAAATTCCATGGCATTTATTTTCTATCAATCTGTTTATATGGGATTTCCACTTCATATTCTTTTATCAGAATAGAGGTTGAAAAAATGACTGAACTTGAAGATAAAGTACGTGTGGAAGTTGGCAAAGTTCAAGACCCCGAAACAGGGCAAACCTTCGAAGAAATGCAGATGATTCAAAGTGTAAAAGAAACCGAGTCAGGAATAGTCACAGTAGAATTCGTTCCAACAAGCCCATTCTGCCCGATTGCGTTCAAACTTTCAGCTGACTTACGCGATGCAGCAAAAACAGTTCCAGGCTTAAAAAAAGTGGTTGTTTTATGTCGTGGACACGCGATGGAACAGCAAATTAACGAAATGACCAATAAAGAATAGACATAAATTTTTCTGAGCTCGATTTCGGGTTTAAGGTTAAACTTAAATCAATAGTTTCTTTGCAAGTGACATGTGTATTACTTCATTCTACTAAAGGCCCAGGTTCCAATTGCAATCATTATTACATCAAATAAAGCCAAGATTCCTATATCTAGCCACAAGGGCTGAATCTGTAGAGGCGTCCAAGCTGAGCCTAAAATTACAGTTCTTAATGCATCAACTCCGTATGTTAATGGGTTCCATGCGGCTGCGGCTGTTAACCAGCTAGGAAGGTTGATACCGGGTCCTTTTAGAGGAAATAATGCGCCGCTCAAAAAGAATAAGGGCAAGTTTATGAATGTCTGAATAGCACCAAAACTTTCTAGGCTACCCATGAAACTGGCTATTGTTAAACCAATGCTGACTAATCCAAAAGTTATTAGAATCATAATTGGCAGCGCGTACAAGAAAGTTAGGGGGTCTATCGACATGCCTAATGCAATTCCTACGAAAAAAACTATTATGCCTTGAAGAAAGGCAGATGAGCTATCTCCGAGCATTTTTCCCAAAAAAATGCTGAAACGGGAAATAGGGGAAACGAGGATTTCTTTCATGAAACCAAATTCTTTATCCCAAATCACGCTTATTCCCATAAACATTGAAGTAAAGAGCAATGTTTGAGCAACAATGCCTGGGAAAATCACTTGCTGGTAACTTAAGCCTGGAATTGTAAACCGCAAACCAAATCCTGCGCCGAATATGACAAGCCAAAGCAATGGTTGAATAAACATGCTAACCAGCCTTGTTCTGTCCCTAAGGAACCGTTTGATTTCTCGTAGCCAGAGTGTGTAGACTCCGCGAATTTCACTCATTTTATTGCCCTCCTCTGGATAGCTGCCATGCCATGAAGTTCTTTGCCTGAATCCTGCCGAATTGATTTGCCTGTATAATGTAGGAAAACGTCTTCAAGATTTGGTTGACGAAGAAACAGAGACTCTACATAAATGTTGTTTTGTGTTGCAAGCTCCATTATGCGGGGCATAACTGCTTTGCCATTTCTAACTGTGATTTCTAAGGCGCCTTCGACGACTTTATTTTGGTTGAGTCCCAACCATTTATTGACGAGTCCTGATAATGTTTGAATGTTGTTTGCTGTAACGGTTATTACGTCGCCTTCAAGGGTTTCCTTGAGTTTTGAGGGAGAATCCGAAACTACGATTTTTCCATGATCCATTATTGCGATTCGGTCTGAGAGCCTGTCGGCTTCATCCATGTAATGTGTCGTTAAAACCACGGTAATGTCGTGAGCTTCTTTGAGTTCTTTGATATACTTCCATATGTGGTCACGAGTTTGCGGGTCCAATCCAACAGTTGGTTCATCCAAAAACAACACTTTAGGATAATGAATTAAACCGCGTCCAATCTCAAGCCTGCGACGCATACCTCCCGAATAGGTACGAAGTAAATCGTTTGCCCTATCTTCCAGCTCAACGAGTTTTAGGATTCGGTTTATGCGTTCTTTCTGTTCTGATGCTGGAACCCCAAAGAGGTTTGCGTGCATGAATAGATTTTCCCTGCCTGTTAAACGGTCGTCAACGCTGGGTTCCTGGAAAACTATGCCTATGGATTTTCGGACTTTGTTTGCATCTCGAACAATGTCAAATCCATTGACCGTTGCGGAACCAGAGGTTGGTTTTAGAATCGTGCAGAGCATGGAGACAGCGGTGGTTTTTCCAGCTCCATTGGGTCCCAGAAGACCAAAAATCTCACCTGACTCCACACTAATGTCTAAACTGTCGACTGCTTTGAGTGAACTGTAAGTTTTTGTTAGTTGTTTGGTTTCGATGGCGTGCGGCATTTTAACGTTTTCTCTTTTTAGAAATGAAACTTTTGGCAGATTTAAGGATATTTGCAAATACAAAAATGATGAGAAAAAACTAAAAGTTCCAAAACAAGTTAAACCCCAGATTACTGCAGGCATCTTGTTGCTTTTAGTGGGAATCCCGATCTACATAAAATATTTACCAAAGAATTAACCGAAGTTAAACAATCATTAATTTCGAAGCAGAAATTTTTCCGTAGAATTTACAGGCAAGAACACGTTTTCTTAGCCTATGTGATTTATCATTTGGGAGAATACTTAAGAAGATTAAGCAGAAAATCAAAAAAGGAACGACTTTTAAAAATTCGCAAACCATAAATTACCCTTTCCAATCATTATTTTAGAGATGTTTTTATGCCTGAATTAAATTTTGAAGGAACTGCCACTTGGAGTGGCGGCACCGAATGCGGATTAACAGTAAAAGGAAAACAAATCGTAGCAGTAAGCCCACCACCATCGTTTGGTGGGAAAGAAGGAATGTGTACACCTGAAGACATTTTTGCAGCGGCCTTAGCATCATGCATTAATACGCTGTTTCTTTTGATTGCAAAAAACAGTCAATTAGGACTTAAAAATCTAGAGACAATGGCCACTGTTAAGATGAATGTTGAGGGCATGGAGAAACTGATTTTCACTAACGTCCACTTTAACATGAGTGTAGGCTTAGAGAGCGATAACGAACGCGAACGCAAGAAAGCAACCACAGTTTACGGAATGGCTCAAAAGATTTGTCCAATTCGGCAGTCGTGGGGTGAAGCTGTTCCAATAAGTTTTGAGTTAAAATTTAAGTAAGAACAAGGAGAATTTTTTCTCTTTTTTATTTTTTGTTTAATTAACCAACAATTAAAAGGCAACAATAATTACACATTAGCCTTAAATATCGATGTTTTCTATTGCAAGCGGGGCACATAGAGCATGAACAGTCCATACGCAGTTGACCTTCGAAACGTAACTAAACGCTACAACGAAATTGTAGCTGTAAACAACATGAATCTAACAATTGAGAAAGGCGAAATCTTTGCGCTCTTGGGACCAAATGGCTCAGGAAAATCCACCACTCTCAAGATGCTAATGGGTTTGGTTCAGCCCACAACTGGAGAAATTAGCGTTTTAGGATTAGATGTTCTAAAAGATCCCGTGGCGGTTAAGGAGCAGGTAGGTTACGTTCCAGAGTCACCAAATATCTACGAGTTCCTGACTGGAATTGAATATCTCGACTTCATCGCCGACATTTACGGTGTACCAACTGCAGAGAAGCAGCAACGCATAACTGAGTACCTTAAAGCCCTTCAGCTTGAAGGACGAGAAGGTGACATGATAAACAGCTACTCAGACGGCATGAAGAAGAAAATCAGCTTAATCTCAGCATTCCTTCATAAACCCAAACTGCTGATTCTCGACGAACCCCTCAACGCCTTAGACCCGAGGAGCGCAAGGATAGTGAAAGATTTGCTGCATGAATTAAAAGCCCAGGGTGTTACCACAATCTTGTCCACGCATGTTTTGGAGATTGCTGAAGCTTTATGCGACAGAATCGCCATAATGTATCAAGGTAACATTTTAGCGTTAGGCACCATGGAGGAACTCCGAGGCAGAGCAAGTATGCCCAACTCAGGTCTGGAAGAGATCTTCCTCAAGTTGACTGGAACTGGGGATTTAAGAGCTGTTGTTGAGGAACTGCTGCGATGAATTGGAAAAACGTCCTCTACCTGCTGCGAGTGGAACGTAAATCGGGCAGGTTAATTAGGGGCATAAAAGCAACTCGTTACCGAGAGCACGGGGTACTGGCTTATTGGCCATACTGGGTAGCCGCAATTTTGGGTATAATATTCGGGTTATTAGCAAACTATATCGTACAACTAACATATTCAACTCCTGAAACAGCCGCTGCTTTAGGCTCTCTAAACAATGGAGCATTAGGCTTCTTTGTCGCTGCACCCACACTAATTCTGTTATTCAGCGTAGTTTTAACGACATTCCAACAAATCCAAATTAGCGGCAACAAAGCAACCTCACAAGTCATGTACTGGCTACCAGTCACATGGCAGGAACACACCTTAGCATCTGTTTTATCGAACCTGCTTGGTTTACCACTTGCAATAGTGATAGGCTTCGCCGCCGGAGTAGTCGTTTTTGCCGCCTTTAACGGGTTAGTGGTTGCAGCTCTGTTAACCGTTCTTGCAATGTTTGTTGCTGCGTTCATGGGCAGTGCTACTACAGAGATTATTCGAGTACTGCAGGTACGTTTCATTGGTGCAGTGTACAAATCAAGTGGAAAAGCTGCCATATGGGTCCGCTTAATCGGTACCCTTGCACTCATCGCAATTGCCTACACAATATATTTCTACTTTGTCTCAGGCTCAGGCGCTTCATCATTCTTCCAAGGTTTGTCCGCTGTACAAAATTCCTTTTGGTTCGTACCCTTCATCTGGCTTGGCGTAACTCTAAATTACCTATTCACCGGCGGATACCTGCAAAGCATAATATTTGTAATCGGATCCGTCTTGTTTACAGTAGCACTGTACTTCCTCGCTGTTTTCCTAAACCAGCGATTCGGCTTATATGAGCCTCCAGCCATTAAAGTTCAAACTAGCGGCATTTACGCCCCAAAAACTGGCTTGCTGGGTAAACTCGGTTTCACAACGGTTGAAGCAGCCATAATACGTAAAGACATACGCTCATTTACAAGACGCAGAGAACTAATCGGCGTATTCATAATACCCATAGTCTTCACTATCGTACCCATATTCAACACACTAAACACCGCTAACCAAGGTGCACCACCAGAGCTTAGGTTACTCTTCGAAGCAATGATGTTCATTGCCCCCGCCGCATTCATGGCCATGATTCTGGGTAACATGCTAATCGGCGAAGAAGGTCAAGCAGTATGGAGAATCTATGCCTCGCCAATCTCACCCAAAAACTTGGTAAAAAGCAAATACGCTTTCTTAGTATTCTTCTCCATCGCTGTCCAAATTATAACCACCGCAATAGGAATAGCCTTTTTCCAGCCATCAATCGAAATAGCTATAATAGCGGTTTTGGAGGGGTTGTTTCTGATTTTAGCTTTGGGCGCCATGGGATTAAACTTTGGCTTTAGAGGCGCAGACTTCACTGCAAGCAAAAGAGCACGGATGATACGCCAAGAATGGTCACTGGTAAGCCTCGTCGCTTGCGCACTCGCAGGATTAGCAATACTGGCACCGCTTGTTCCATACGTTCTCTTACAGTTCGCTTCGTCTTTCCTAACCATTTCAATTTCTCTTGGACCGGTAGAACTAGCGGTGTCCCTTGTAATCAGCGGTGTCATCGCAGCAGTAATCGCAGTCGTCTTCTATAGAATCAACCTTAGCAGCGCAAAAGACCTCTTACGCAAAGCAGAAACCTAAGGTGCCAAGCCCCTCTTTAACATTATTTGTTTACACAAACAACCATACTTAAAGCAACCTACCATGTCATCGTTAAGTCGCTCGTAAGTATCCATACGGGTAATGAGAGACAGACATTATTTAGTCGAAAAGACGACAGGCACCTACTTTACCTGCCCGTCGCCTAGTGGATGACAGCATATTCCCTATCAAATACAAACGTTCTATGCCTGTCTAAATTCATTTTAGCCCAAAAGATTGTAAATTGATTGCTTAGAAGTGGATAAAAGAAAAACCCTAAAATGTTTTTTATTATTGCATTATTTTGCTATGTTTTTTGTGGTAGAGCACATTCGTCAACTTTATCTAGCCGACAACCCATTGTTTTTTAGAGGATTTTTATGAAAGAACTAATGGTTAAAAGCTCAGCATTTGATCACAACCGACCAATGCCAAAAAAATATAGCTGCGACGGTGAATGCATCAACCCACCTTTGACAATAGAGGGGATTCCTAAAGAAACATTGAGCCTCGCCTTAGTGTTAGATGATCCTGACGCACCAGGCGGAACATTTGACCACTGGGTGGTATGGAACATTTCGCCTTCAACAACCAAAATAGGTGAGCATTCGATTCCGGGAACTGAGGGGTTAAATGGTATGAGAAAAATAGGGTATACCGGTCCTTGCCCACCTTCTGGAACCCACAGGTATTTCTTCAAGGTTTACGCATTGAACGCACAGCTAACTTTGGGTGCCAAGTCAACCAAAAGAGACCTTGAAAAAGCCATGCAGGGACACACGATTGCCAAGGGCGAATTGATAGGTCTTTATCATAGATAAAAAAAAACCAAAAAATTCTTTTAGCCCCCTTTTTCAATTGTCAGAGGCAACTGTTTAAACGTTAAATACTTACTTTTATTGACTATCTAACATTGGTTGAGCAGATTTGAATCGAAAACTCGCCATCCTAACCGCAACCTTGCTAATCGCCTTGATTCTCTTATCACTTTTTTTAGCAATAAACTTGTTGAGCAACCAAACCAAGGGCAGACAATTCTATGTGGGCGTTGAGTATGCTTATGGTAATAACCAAACTGCTCAAGTTCAAGTGACCCAAGTCCAGGCGTTAGTCGATAAGGTTAAGGCTTACACGAACCTTTTCGTTATGGATTCGGTTGGTTTAACAACTAACAGCACAGCTTTGAGTGAGGCTTGTGACTACATCTTTAACGCTAAACTAAACTTCATCGTTTTGTTTACAGGTTTAGACCGGTACAGCTACAACATCACGCAGTGGATTGTCGAGGGAAAGTCAAGGTATGGAGGCGCATTTTTGGGAATCGACCGGTATGATGAACCAGGCGGAAACCAACTGGACAACGGAACCTTCCAACTCATCAATGACACCGAAAGCTACACCCAAACAGCCACTAACTATGTTGCAAACCTTACAGCGTTCCCAAACTACTATGGCCAATTTGCAGCCAGAGTTTTCACTGCTGACTATGGGCTTTTCTGGTTTGATTATGAATCACATTATGACGCTATTTTCGCTGAGTTCGTGGGCAACCAGAGCAGACAACGCATCATTGCATTGGATAGGGGTGCTGCTCAAGCCTTTAACAAGGACTGGGGAGTTATTGTAACCTGGAAGTATCAGGATCAACCGCCGTTCCTTGAGTCAGGCAACGAATTGTACGCGGATTTATCGTTGGCTTACAGTGCAGGTGCCAAATACGCGGTGGTTTTCAGCTACCCAAACATCACTGCCTATGGCACCTTAACTGATGAGCATTTTGCGGCGTTACAAAAATTTTGGACCACACTCCAGAATGACCCAGGCAGTTTTGACTCAAACAAAGCTGAAGTGGCCTATGTTGTTCCCGCAGATTATGGGTTTGGCTTTCGCAACCCCAACGACACCATCTGGGGACTGTTTCCAGCAGACAATCAATCAGCAAAAATCTACGCTGACGTAAAGACTCTAACTGCAGATTATGGTTCACACTTCGACATTCTCTACGATGAGCCACAGATCATTGTGCCCTTGCTGGGCAATTACAGCAAAGTTTTCTACTGGAACCAAACAATCCCTTGACAAATCAAGCTGCATATTTGAAGTGGGATAACTCGCAAAGAGAAGTACACGAACAGCTTGTGCTAATATTTAGAATGGTCTCATTCCCCATATGCGATATGCCTCATACCAAAAAATCGCGGAGATTATGGCGCCAAACGTAATAATGAATACGTTATCGCGGGTAAAACTATGAACCATAATCAGCAGGTAGGCTGCATAAAACATTGTTGAGAACAAGGCGTAGAAGAAGAAACGTGGAAACAGCAATTTCCCTAGCTTTACGTAGTGGCGAAGGACACCGATTTTTACTTGACCAACCAACACGTAGTGACCGCCGACCTCTTGTTTTTCAACCAACCCCAATTCGCGCAACTGTTCAAGATGATGAAAAGCAATGCTTGGGCTGCTGAAATGAAGGGACCTTTGAACTTCACGGACACCCACGGGGCTTCCAGTTTTTAGGAGGAACCAGTAGACTTTCCAAGCTTTGCCGCGTAAAGCGTATTCCAGGTCTGTTTCGCTGTTCCCATTCAACTAGTCAACCCTCAGACTCATATGAGATTGCAGGGTGAATATAAGTCCAGTTGTTAGAACGTTCTGTTCTAATAATTATTAATGGAAATTTCTTGTTTGATGACGTGCATAAAGTCCTGCATAAATATTAGAACAACATGCTATAGATGTGTAATGTGTGTTCTCTATGAACAAATCAGAAGCTTTAGTTGTGTTGAGCGAGATTTGTGATGCCCTAAAGAAATTGGATGTCTCAAGCTGTGTTTCACTCGATGGTTCACAGGTATCTCATATTTTGACTGGTGGCTATGAGATAAAAATGAAATGCGAATTAGATAGCATTTCAAGGGATATCATAAATGGTATTTTGAAAAGATATGAGCTGTATATGAAAGAACAAAATGGCTATGTAATTTTGCGTTCTCTTAAAGATTGATACACAGGTTATATAGCGTTTCGTTTACTTTTTCAGAAGCAAGAAGAGATATGAGCTAATCATGAGCTTTGTTTTTGGGTATTAATAAGTAACTTTTCTAAGGAAAGTGAACTTGATTCATATTATTAATTCATAAAAGTAATTATCTGGTTTGATGTGTTCAGTTTGTATATAAGAAAAATATGGAAGAGGGAATGGTATTGTTAATCAACGCATTAATTGTCGACGATGACCCGGAAGTTAGGAACACATTAACCGCAATTTTAGAAAGTGAGAGCTACGTAGTAGAGACTGCTGAAAATGGAAAAAAAGCCATCCATATGTGCGAGAAGACTCCTTTTGATGTCGCCCTTATCGATATCGAGCTACCTGACATTAAAGGTACTGAACTTCTCCATTTGCTAAATGAGAAGCAACCAAAAATGGTTAGAATAATTATTACAGGACATCCATCTCTTGAAAATGCAGCGAAATCGGTAAACGAAAAAGCTGATGGATATGTAATGAAGCCTTTTGATGTTCCTGAGTTGCTGGGAATGATGAAGAAGCTTGTTGAAGAGAAGACTAATGCTTATTTTAGGATGTTTGCTGAGGTAGAGCAAGCAAAACAGAATACGCCAGTTTTCAGGTATCAACACCCAAGTAAATGGTGATCCTTGAGGGTTACCGTGTGTGCAGTACAAAGTTAACTGCAACTAATCATTTTTTTACTTCAGTTAATGTCAAGACATGAAGACACCAAACTCTAAGTAGTGTCTTTGAAATGAATTCCGACTTTTTCAGGATTAGGCTTCATTGCTGAAAAACTGTTTACACTGTTTTATCAGGGTTCAACATGGCTTTTCTATAGATAGACCATTTAGCCAAAAATGACTTTCAAACTTACTACAGTTGATATGAAATTCGCAAAGATTTGTTAGCTACAAATGAATTCAACAAACAAAACAAAAGACCGTTATTAGATGAATTCGTCTGATAAGTAGAACCGTAATCTGGAACTTAGGTCTTAAACTTGAGTTTATAAAATAGCTTAGGATTTACTATATTTTCTGTGCTCTAAGAATCCAACAACTTGTAATTACGGAAGAATTATATTCCAGATTTTACTTAGATTAAAATGGTGATAATTTTGGTAAGTTATGATAAAATCTCTGGTTTGTATGTTATTTGTGCAGGCGGTTTTGACCTCGGGAATGTTAATGGGTTAGAAATAAACACTGATACTTGGCAGATTTCCCATTTGCATGTAAAGTTGTCAAAATCAGCATCTGAAGACCTTGGATTCAAAAAACGATTCAGAAGCTCAACTGTATGCGTACCTATCGGGTTAGTTTCTCAATATGGAGACAACGTATTACTAAATAAGTCAATTGATGAATTAAGCAAACACCCTGAAATCTATGAATGTCGAGAATAATTTTCTTTTTTTCTGTTTCTTAATATTTTGTTCTTTTTGTTTTCTTAGCAACTTCTAAATCATGAGTGAGTTAACGTTTGTTTTATTTCTTTGTTAAAAAATGCAGTCATTGGAATAGCGGTTTTAATTAGATTTATTAACTTTTTTAAATCATCTGTTAGCTAAATTAAAGCTTAGAGCATATTTTGCCGACTGTGACAATTTTGATGTTTTTTCTTTTCTGAAAATATGGCTTAAATATTGAATAATAAAATAAAAAGAAAAGGTTGGAAATGAAGAAGGGGTTTATTTTGCTTAAGCTTTTGATTTGTTTGCTGCGCCGGGCATTCCTGGTGGTAGATCGGGGAAGTTTGCGCTGACTCTTTGTTCTGCAACGGTTGCTGCTTCAGATAGGATTTTTGATGCGTCTTCGTTTACTGTGTCGAAGTTTAGTGACATTCCACCGCTTGATCCTGCTTCAAACATTAATCCGCTTAGCATGTTGCCGATGTCGCTTAGTTCGCCTTCTGCTTCAGGTAAAACTCCGCATAATCCACCGCTTACGCTTCGTAGAACGCCAACACATGGTCCTAATGCAGAAACTACGTCGCCAAGCTCTGTTACTGTGCGTATTCTTAGTGCTACTTGGTCTAAGTGCTAGTCGTGCATTCATGATTAGTTTGCCCATTTTGCGGATTTCAGCTAGTTCAGTGGCGTATATGTTTGCATGTGCTTGGTCATGTTGTGTGTAGGCGTTAACTAGTTTGGCGAATAGTGCTTTGTCTTTTTGTGTGAAGCGTTCGTTTGCTTGGTCTAGTTTGCTGATTTGCATGTCAAGTTTTCTGCATGCATTGTCTAATGCGGGTTTTAGTGCTTGTGGGAGGCTGGATTGTTTGACGAATTTGCTTTGCCGAATGACTCTCCTTCTCTTGGTTTTTCCCATTTCTTTGCGAAACGTTCAGACATGTAAATATCCTCTTGAAGACTGATTCAGCACCATGAGTACTTAATGCTTGCTAACATGCAGATATATACATGAAAACCAGTCAGCTTTTGTGCTGATCTTGTAGAAATGGAATTTAGGTGATTTTGTTGTTTTTTAGTCTTTTTTACAACTTTTTAGTTGCCAATCATTCTTGAAGTTTCACTCTTAGACAGTAAAGTTCCTTTATTTAATTGTGCCGAAAATGTATGCTAAAAGACCTACTAAGAATAGTATCAGAACAATTTTCTTTATTTTTCTTGCTTTTTCCCGTGAATGATCTACAAGCAAAAGAGTCGAGCAGATTACAAGTCCAATGTCGGTAACCAATACAAATGGAATAAACCAGATGCCTACCAGTCCAAGAAACCATGTAATGGGAGTTAAAGCTACAGCAAAAATATAGAATGCTACGGCAGCAATTGCTGCGTTTTTTTCTCCAAACCTCACCGCTAATGTCTTTACTCCTTCAGCGCTATCTCCTTTTACATCCACTATGCCTTTTGTGATTTCCCTGCCCGTGTTCGACAGAAAAGCCATAGATGCAAAAAGCAACACATTTAATCCAACAGTTTCAATGGCGGTGATGCTGCCGTAGATGAATGGGATGGCTACGCAGATGCTGACCAAGAAATTTCCGGGTAACCCGCTTCGTTTTCCGATGGTAATGTACGTTGCAGTTATAGCCAAAGCTGCTGCTGCTACAACAAAGCATAGAAAACTAACAAAACCTGCGAAAACAAAACCCAACTATAGAAAGCACACCGACAAAAGCCAAGGCTTCATTAGGTTTTATTGTGCCGCTGGGAATGGGACGTTGTGGTTCGTTGATAGCGTCGATTTTGCGATCGTAGTAATCGTTGATTACCATGGCTGCTGCGCAGAAGGTAAATCCAGTTAGGAATCCAAATAAGATGTTAAGCCAGTTAAGACTGCTAAGTTGGGGGTTGGCAAGAACTGCGCCTACAAGGACGGCGAAACCCATCATTAAGCAGTTGACTGGTCGAATTAACCTTATGAATCCGCCGAGTTTATTCATACAGCTCTAACCGTTTAGGATACTTTAGTTAACTAAGGTTAGTTATAAAAATTCCATCTGTTGAAGAGATAACGTATGATTTTTATTAATGATGAACGTTTAAAGAAGTGAAAATTAATGAAAAAATCTGATCGCCTGATTCCTTATTCAAAAACTGGGAAGCAAAAATTGTTTAGAGCATTCTTACTTATTGGAGGCACATTTTCGCTTGGGTTGGGTGCAATTGGAATTTTTTTGCCAATTTTGCCTACAACACCTTTCCTTTTGATTTCTGCGGCTTGCTACATGCGGAGTTCCGAGCGAATGTATAAGTGGATTTTGAATAACAGGTGGTTTGGGGAATACATAAGAAACTATCAAGAAGGCAAAGGGATTCCATTGAAAACCAAAGTTTTGGCGATAACGGTTCTTTGGGTTGCAATTTTTTATTCTGCATTCGTTGCTTTTGATGAGATTCTCATAGCGCAAATTGCGTTGCTGGCAATAGCGTTGGGTGTAAGTGTCCATCTAGTAAGATTGCCGAACCTGCAAAAAAAAACTGGTCAATCAAGCGGTAGATAAAATAGTTTAAAAACATTGACCGCGACCATATTCATATACAATTGGTGAAGTATTTGAGCGACCATTACGCACCCCTAGTCGGAGATAACTATGCTCCAGAAAAAATTAGAGTAATCATTCCTGTCGGCGGCAAAGCTACACGCCTCCTACCGTTGACCGCTGAAACCAGTAAAGCTTGCTTGCGTTTGCTTAATAGGCCTTTGGTGGAGTTTTCTCTTTTATCTTTGGCAAGTCAAGGAATACGCAATTTTGTTTTTGGCGTCAAAGGATACACCAACTATCGAGATCTCTTTGATTATTTTGAGTCGGGAATTGGATTTAGTGCAAGATACAACATTAAACCTCGAATTCACATAAAATATCAGCCTAATGTGCCTGATTTGGGCAGTGCTGACTCTGCACAGATAAACATGGAATACTATAATCTAAATAACCCTGTTTTCGCTGTGCAAGGCGATAACATTTTTGATATAAACGTTAAAAGCTTAATTAATTTTCATAAAGAAAAATGTTCTTGCTTAACTATAGTTTTGCGTGAAGTCGAACAACGTTGAAGGGTTAGGCATAGCGGACATCGATAAAGATGGTCGCATACTACGTTTTGTCGAAAAACCTGAACCGAAAGATGCGCCAAGCAACCTTGCAAACACAGGTCTATATGTTTTGTCGCCTGAAGTGAGAAAGATTTTCAAGGAAAAAGGCGTTCAACAAATCATAAAGGAGAAGAATCGCTTAGACTTTGGTTACGATTTTATTCCTTACATTATTGAGTCTGGTCGCCCAGTATACGGTTACACGCTTAAGGGCAGCTGGTTTGACGTAGGTACACCTAAGAGTTACTTAGAAGCTATGAAGCAACTTCTCGGAGGCGGCTTTTCAACCCTCCACGACTTTGGTGGCAGACTAAACGCTGAGAGTCAGTATTTGGGTGCAGGGAGAAAGTAACGATTCAGAAAAACGTCGGCAAGAAATCATCCAGAAAATCAAGCAGAAAAAAATTGAGATTGAAGGCGCTGTGTTGATTGGGCGGCATTGTCAAATTGAGGATGGTGCAAGAATCGTTAATTCATGCATCGACAATTTCACCAGAATTGGTAAGAACGCGGTTGTAGCTAACTCTGCAGTAATGGACCGAGCAATAATTGGCGATAACGCTGAAGTGTATGATAGCATAATTGGCAGACATGTGGTTGTGAACTCGAGTTGCCAGAAACCAACGAAAATTACGGCTAGTCTCAGTAATTGGAGATGATGTAATTTTGGAAGAAGGCTGTTCGCTTACTGCAACAAAGGTGTATCCGCATCAAAAGATTCGAGGAGAATTCCAGAACCAAACAATAATTGCAAATTAAGCCTTAAACCATTTAAAAATCAAATATTTAATTTCTTTTGAAGGCTAAATCTGGCACTGCAAAAATGAAGCGTTTTCGCACTGTGGTTGCTAATCTGCCGTTTTTGACGATTTCTGTAGCGGAGATGTCTGAGCCTGCTTTTTTAACGGTAACCATGTAGGGTGCATGTTCTACTCCTGGACCGTACTTGTAGACGGCGAAGTCGCATCCAAACTTTATGCCGGGCGTAACGATTAAGCCGCTATCTCGCAGATCATGGTAGACAGCGTATTTTTCTTCGAATCCATCGTATAGTTGCTTGGCTTTTTGACGTAGTTTCTTTAGGTTAACTGTGGTTTGGTTTGGGTTCTCGTAAATTTCGATTCGTTCAATTTCGGCAAGGTAGAGACCTTCCATCAAATCTAAAATAAGTGGCACGTCAAATTCTGGAATTTTTGGTTTTGGAATACCGACGGGTTTGCCGTAGTAAGCGGTTTTGTAGAGTTCGGATCCTTCTTTTGAATCCCATACGACGAGAAAGTTTTCGATGAGTTCAACTTTGATTTTTTGCATTGGTTGTGGCTCTTGGTTACATGATGAACGAGATCACGCGAGCTGCGTCGGCTGCGTCTTCGGCTTTGTCAGCAGAGTTTTCTAAAAGTTGCAGAACGTCTCTTAGTAAGAAAGTGACTGGGACGTCGAGTTTGCTGCTGAGAACTTTGATGGTTAAGGCGCGGTATAATTCGTCGACTATGCGTTCGGCGATTTCTACGTCTTTGGCGCGTTCAAGGGTTTTTTGTGAGCCGTAGGTTAGGACTAGCATGGTTTCGCGGAGTTTAAGCACTGAATCCAAAACGGCAAGGGACAGTTTTAAGAGGTCTTTTTTTATGTCTGGGGAAATAACCCAGTTGTGCTCCATGATTTCAACAAGGTAATATGCGATGCCTTCTGAGAAGTCAGCTATTTCGCTTGATAAATTTGTAAATCTAAGGAAGTCTTCTCGGGCAATTGAGAATGGCGCCTATTTCGGCGAGTTCTTGAGAAACCATGCGTCTTGCCTTAATTACTTCTTCTTGACCTGCCTTTATTTCGCTGAAGAGTTTGCGTGCGTTTTCTTTGTCGCCACTTGCAAAATGCTCGACGATTTGTGGGAGTTTCCTTGAGACATCTACAACTTTACGTAAGTTATCTTGACAAGCGTTTAACGCTCGACGCTTAACGCGCTCTTCAGTTTCTGCTGGAAGTACCAAACCTTTTCACTCTCAATAATTAATCCTAATTTATCATGTAACTATTTGGGTGTGCATTAAAAAAGATAGCTACTTAACTTTTTATTATGCTGCCTAGTTGTTCAAAGTTATAGTTTCCTTCGAAGTATTTGTGCAATTGCGTAGGCAAATCCTTGATTGCGATTCGAATTTGTTGCCAAGAGTCTCTGTCTCGTATGGTTACTGTGCTGTCGTTTAGGGTGTCGTAGTCTATGGTTATGCCTAGTTGGATGCCTGCTTCGTCGGCTCTTGCGTATCTTCTGCCAATTGAGCCTGTTTCGTCGTATTCTGTCATGAATCCTTCGTTTGTCAGTAACTTTTGCACTTCTTTGGCTTTGGAATCTAAGCCGTCTTTTGCCATCAGTGGGTAAACACCTACTTGTATGGGTGCTATGCTTCTTGGGAAACTTAGAACAACTCGGTCGTCTTTTACGTTGTAAGCGTATTCTAAAGCTACGTAGAAGAGTCGGTCTGAGCCAAAGCTGGGTTCTACGACGTGTGGTATGAAGCGTGTGCCGCGAACAATGGTTTTTTGTTGGCTAATATCTACTTGTTCAGCAAAAATTTGATAGTTGTCTACCATTATGCTGCCGTCTTTTTTCATTGCATCTGCAACTTGTTGCGCTGGAACTTTGGCAAGTGCAGCAGCTACTTTTCCGGCTTCTCCTTTGTAAACTGGACCAAGCTTTGCCATAATTGGCTTAACTGTTAGCTCTTCTTTCTCAATGGGGGTAGCGTATTCTTTGTAGACAGTCATATCTACGCCGCTGGCTTTCATGTGGCAGCTTAAGTCGTAGTCGGTTCGGTAAGCGTGTCCTGAAACCTCTACCCAGCCCCATCTGTCAACGAGCACTTCTTGGTCGAAGCTTTGGCTGCTGTAGTGGGCTTTTTCCCAGGTGAGTTTTTCGATGAATCGTTGTTTGTTTGCTGGTACACCTAGTTCAGTGAGGAGTCGTTTTGCCATTGCCATGAAGAAGGCTTGCCATTCAGATCGTATTATTTTTTGGTCTAGTGCCTGGCGGACTGTTAAGTTGGTTGTGTCTTCGCATTCTTTGAGTCTTGTTTCGCAAAGCAGGATGGGTAAAACCTCGTTTTCCACTTCTGCTATCATGTTGCAAGCTGGTTCTTCGGGGTCGAAGAAGAATTCTAAGTCTGCGATTGTGAATTCTCGGAGGCGAATTAAGCCTTGGCGCGGCGAAATCTCGTTGCGCAGTGCATGTCCAATTTGGATGCATCCGAAAGGAAGACGCTCTCGTGCGGTTGTGAATAGTCTGTTGAATTCAACAAAGATGTTCTGTGCTGCTTCGGGTCTGCCGTAACCAACTGCTCCTGAATAGGGTCCAATTGTGGTTTGGAACATGGTTAGGTAACGTTGGGGTTCGCCGAATTTGCCTTTGCAGTCAGGGCAAACAACGCCATGGGTTTCAATTTCTTTTGCTACTTCTTCTAAAGTCATTTTTTCTGCTTCGGCTGAGGATATGCCTTTTTCTTCAAGTAAATGGTCTGCTCGGAAGCGTTGATGGCAGTTTTGGCACTCCACCATTGGTTCTTTAAAGTGGTCAACGTGTCCTGAAGCTTCAAAAACTTTTCCTGGAGCGATGATTGATGATTCCATTTCGTAGATTCCAATCTTTTTAACGAAAAATTCTCTTAGTTTAGCTTCAACATTTTGTTTGAGACGTGAGCCAAGTGGACCGTAAGTTACAAAGCCGCCGCTTCCACCGTAAATTTCAAAAGATGGCCAAAAAAAGCCTCTGCGTTTAGCTAACTCGTTGATTGCTGTGAATTTGTCGCATGTTGGTTTGGAACATTTAGCTTCAGTGCTCAATTTCTTTGACCTGTTTATTGGTTAGAAGCCGCTATCAATTAAAATGTTGCCATAAAGAAAAGATGACCTGATCAATTAAGGAACCAGTCTTAATTTGAGGCTGTTTTTCTTTGGTTGTTGTTGTGGGTTTTTTTGTGTGTGCATATTTTTTTGGGGTTTGTTGTGGGTTTGTTTTTGGTGTTGGGTTGTGGTTTGGGTTTTGATTGGTTGTTGTTGTGGTTGTGAGTGGATAAATAAGTTTAATTTTTACCTAATTAATTTGGTAATGTGGTTTCCTTTATGTGTGAAACAACGTTTTACAACGATAAAGTGTACCTTCCAAGGCAAGTGCGTGAAAAACTTGGGTTAGTGGAAGGAGATGTTTTACACATAGAAGTAGTAGAGAGGGGAGTAGCTAAACTAATTGTGGTGCGACGATGTGGTGCATCAAAACAATTATTAGAAGCACTTGATAACCCTCCTGACCTTGGGTCTGTAAAAGGAAAGCTCACAAAAGAAAAGATCTATGAAGATATTACTTGACACAAACATCTTCGTGCTTGCTTAGAAGAAGTCGTCCCTAACCAAGATAGAGCAAGTAGTATTACCAAGAAGCTATGCAAAGCCAGCGCTTGAGCTTCGTAAAAGCAGTAAACCCATTTGTAAGCAATACTTAGAAGTTTTCATCTTGGAACTACCGTTACGAATTGTTCGGGTTCCATCTCCACTGTTGCGTATAATGCCAAAGCTATGCTCCAGAATACATCGTCATGTGTCCCAGAAGGGTGGCTAAAACCTAAAGTGCCGTCTTTACGCAACTCAAAGCGCTCTACATTGAGTTCAGTGCAGATTTCACCCCGGTAGGGACGTTCCCAATGCAGAAGCGGATAGTAGAACATACTGTTACCCATGCGTTGTTTAAGCAAGCTTGCCATCTCGCTTTTTCTTGCCACACTAAAATTAACACCTTCAGCGTTGTCTATCCCTGCAGTTGTCATATCCCCAATAATGCTTGGTCCTTCGCGTGTGAAGTCTACGCGGATTTTTTGGAATCCTCCCCAACGATCCTGCAGCACTTTGATGTAGGCTAAAACAGTTGCGTAGAGGGTGGGTTGTTGGAAGATTTTGAGGTGCCGAAGCAAGAGTTTATCGTTTAATCTCTCAACGACGGCAAGTACCGTGTAGTCGCGGGTTTGGGCAAGATCTAAGCCAGCAAAGAATTCGCCGCTTGAAGAGTTCTCAGCGCTTAGGTTGATTAGGTCTTCTCCGCAAGCTTTGGCTGTTCCTATGCATTGTGCGATTAGGGCTTGTGGCAGCCAGACGTCGTCGTCTTCTGCCCATTCTGCTTCCATTTCGCGTCGCCAGCGTGAGGGATCTTCGCCCATTTGAGTCTTGATTTTTAGTATGATGCTTTGTTTGAGGGGTCCGTTAGGTTCTAGCGCTTTCTGGTATGGAACATGCAGTGTTTTGAAGTCTTTGAAGTCTTTGTGGTTAAATATTTTGAAGAAAATACTGTCTGAGTGCCAAGGAGTGCTGCTACAAACGAATTTGCCATCTGTAGCTGCAAGAGTGTAGAGGATAGAGTCGTAAAGTTCTTGATCGTTTGCGACAAAGTTGAATTCATCGGCATATACTACGTTGAGTGTTGGGCCTCGGATTGTTTCGGGGTTGTTTGGGAAGGCTTCGATGCTGCTTCCGTTTTTGAAGAGTATTTGAGTTCTTTGGGGAGTAAGCACGGTATCTTTGGGTAGCTTGTGGGTTAAGGCTGCGATGCGTTGTATAATTCGTCTTGTTTGGCGCCACGAAGGTCCTACCACGCCTATTGATGTATTTGGGTGTGTTACTGCGTACCATAGTAGCAGTGCTGAGATGATGAATGTTTTCCCGCTTTGTCGACACCATCTTGCTGCGGTAAACTGGTTTTCTGAAAATAGACGAATAAATTCTTCTTGATATGCATACGGCGTGAAACCTAGGATAGCTTTGCAGAAATCCACGGGGTTGGAACTTAAATCTTTAGTTTTCTCGATGTTAGCTTGGTTGATTAATTGTTCTACTCTTTGGAGATTCTTCCATTTGGGAAGAAACTGGCTTGGACGCATCGTCCGTGCCTGTTTTCTTGAGTAACGCGTCATATTTTGCCTCCATATCATTTAGTTTCGCTTCAATCTCGCTGTATTTCATGTATTTACCGAGAGTTTCCATGTAATCCCTTAACAATTTTGACAATACATGTAATCTCTGAATTTCGTTTCTACCAAGTCCGGGTATGCTTGCAGTGTCCACAGCTGCCATGAATTTTTTAAGAATTTCTTCAACACTTGGCAAATCCTTGGGTTGTAGAACGTCTGATGATGTCGAGGGTAGTTTTCTTGTTAATCCAAGACGGATACATTTAACGTAGACCGCTTCGGGTTTCTTGTTTAATTTAGCAGCCATAATCTCAAGCGGTGTGTTAGTTTCCACGAGGGCTTTGAGAGTTGCTTCTTCTTCAACAGTCCATGGTTTACCTTTAGTCATATCATCTCACATCAGGAGACAAGAGTTTACTTAAATTGCTTTTAAACTGTTTTTAGAAACGACTTCCTGGGGTGAGGGAGGGGTAGTTGAAAGTGGTTTTTCTACTTGAAAGATCATAGGCAAAAATTGCATTATGATTACCTAAAGTGCATCTAAAGATTTTTGGATAAAATATTATTAGAAATTGGAGGATTCAACTTTCTCTTTTTTTGCATGGTAGAGACGTAAAACTGTGAATTATGTAATTTGAGAAGGCAAAATTGCTTTTCTTTTTTTGTTATGTTCTGCAAATACTTTGCATTCTACGCATTGTTTTGTTGTGCACAACTCTTCAGTAAATGGGCAACTGTGAAATATTCTTGAAAGATAATCATTGAGTGCCTTATTCACTACTGAATCAAAATCCAACTTTGCGTTGGTTAGGATTACCCGAATTTCATTTGTAGTTTTTTGTGTTCTCATTTGGTTTGACTCTCGTTTTGCTGATTTTTTGTTCGCAGTAGTTTTTCTTCTTGAAGAATTATAACTGTCAATAAGTTAATCCTTATGAATCATGGATTCAGATGTTAATAAGTCATAGAATATTTTGGTTTTGTAGATTGGGATTAGTTTAAAAATATTTCTTCAGATTGATTGGAGGATTAACTTGCTGTGTTGGATCGTTGATTTGTTTTTTGTTCTTTTTTGAAGGGTTATTTTTTTGTTAAGATGCTAATTATTTTCTGTGCGGTTTTTCCATCCCCAAATGGATTAACCCAACCTCTTTTGCTGTTAATCATTTGCTTTGCTGCTTCAAGAATTCGTTCAGGACTGGTTCCCGCCAACATGTTTGAGCCAACTTCTATTGTTTCAGGTCTCTCCGTATTATCCCTCAACGTAACACATGGCACACCAAGAATGCAAGTCTCCTCTTGCACTCCACCAGAATCCGACAAAACCAACATAGCCTTACTTTCAAGATTCAGAAAACTCAAGATAATCCATGGGTTCAACCAAAGTCAACCCATCTGTATTTATGTTAAATAGTTCCAGCTGTTTTCGTGCACGCGGATGAATAGGATAAATTAGTGGAACTCCAAACTCCTTTTGCACTAGTTGCAAACCTTTGATTATTTCATAAAAGCGTTTTTTGTCGTCAACATTTTCCTGCCTATGAGATGTAGCTAATATAAATTTGCCTGTTTTAATATCTAACTGGGTAAGAATTTGGTTTTTGGATTTAGCTATTTCCAAGTTCTGGTAAACTGCATCAACAGCTGTATTGCCAACCACGAAAACTTGTTTTTCTGGGATGCCTTCATGAAGCAAGATTTCTTTTGATTTTGATGTTGGTGCAAACAAGTAATCTGAACAGTGATCTGCTAAAACCCTGTTGATTTCCTCGGGCATGCTTCGGTCGTAGCTTCGCAATCCTGCCTCTATATGTCCAACTTTAATCCATAACTTTACAGCAGCAATTGCACCAGCTAATACTGTGTTCGTGTCACCCTGAACTAAAACAACATCTGGTCGCTCAGACTGGAGAATTTTTTCTATACCTCCAAGCATCATGCCAGTTTGTTTGCCATGATCCCCTGAACCTACATCAAGATTGAACTTAGCCAGCGGCAATTTTAGTTGTTCAAAGAAAACCTTGTCCATTAAGTAAGAATAATGTTGACCCGTATGTAAAATAAAAAAATCCAAACCTAAGCGTTCGCATTCTCGAATGATTGGTGAGCATTTTACAATTTCTGGTCGAGTTCCTAGGATTATGGCAATTTTCAATTTGAAGGTACTCCAGGGCGTCAACGTTGTTATATGAAGTTAACAGGTTATTATGGAATTAGTTTTCTAATTAAATTATGACTTAGGATTGGCTAATAAGAATGTAGGATTTTGCTGTTTTTCTGTTGTGGATTGATTGTGTTTTTGAGTAAACAGTATTTTCTATAGCATATATTAATATTACAGATTCACTATTAGTATTACAACTACTTAATTTCTTAAATAAGAGCACAACAGGGGTGAATAAAACGGAAGAAAAAACAACATTAGTCTGCCCAAACAAGGCTTGCGGGAAAGTTTTCAATAAACCACTCAAAACACAAAACCTCCAAAAATCAAAAGAGCACTATAACGCATGCCCATATTGCTTAACAGAAATAACCATTACCGAAATGGACAGTAAAAATCCACCGGAAAAGACAGCTAAAGAGGAAACATTTTCCAACAATGAGTCCGACAAAAAGGAAGAAAAAGCCTTCGGCTGCAAATATTACGCTGGCTACCTTAGTGAGAAAGAACATCGACAACAAATCCCTGAAGAATGCATGGTATGTAGAGAATTAATTGAGTGTATGAACAAAAAAACGGCAAAATAAAGCCAGCTTGACTGGACAATAGTTTAGAGAACTATTTTTTTAATTGTTCAATATTTTCAAGGCTTCAGGGCAATCTAAAAATTAAAACATTCGAATTCTTAGAATAGATTAAATTAGGTGACAAATTAAAGCCAAAATTTTTATTGATTGAGGGGCAATCTCATATGCGTGTGCCAAAACGTGACAAAATCGATGCAGTTTACCAAAGGACAAAAATTTTTTCTAATTATGGCAGTCTTTGTGTGCGGTTTGCTTTTCTATGCAAATGCCGCAGCTTTTAAATTAATTTCTGCGCCTGTTTTTATCAATGATATTATTGCATATGGAGCTTTAACAGTTGCAGTTACTTTAACGATAATAACACTGGCGATTGTTGTCAGGGACATTCGTAGAAGTAGACATAAACTAAAGTTCATTAACTCAAATAAAAAATTGATTGTAACATCTAGTACTATATCTTCCCAAGTAGATTCACAAGAAAACCCAGATGATGTTAAGTCTGATTCTGGAATTGTTAAACTCGTTCAACAATCAAAACAAGAAACAGAAACAAGTCCTTTTGAGGTCTTTTCTAAAGAAAACATAGACAAAGATGAATCCGATATGCTATCAATCCAAACTGACGAAGCACCAGATACAGTCTCTTCATCAGTTATTGCCCAAACCACAGATGAATTTGAGCCTAATCCTGCCGTGGTTCAGACCTCAAATGAATCAGACAAAGCATCAGTTACCCTGCAAGTCAAGTCTTCTAGAAAAAGAATCCTTATCGTCATATTAATTGCAATTTCTGCAGGTTTATTGTTTTATGCAAACGTCGTCGCGTTTAACCTAATTGCTTTACCCGAATACTCAGTATATGTTGCAATGGGAGGGGCAGTAGCTCTAACTATAACGACCGTTGCAACAATCTTAATCGACAAACGAAGGGGTGCGTTACCTAAAGCGCCTATTGTAGAGGCTGTTGGCGCAGTCAAAGAATCAAATGTGACACTAGAAACGTCTGATACAGTCTATTCACCAACTATTGCACAAATAAGAAAAGAAAAAGTTGAATCTGATATTGTTGCCATTGAAACCGCTAAAGTACCTGATGAAGCGCCGGCTCCAATTGCTCGGCCAACTAAGGTTTTTGGTAAACGAAACATCTTCGTTATAATCGTAGCGTTTACAGTTGGGTTATTGTTTTTTGCGAATGTTGTTGCGTTTGGTTTGATTTCTTTGCCCGCCTACGTTATTTATGCTGCCGTAGTGGGTGCAGTGGTCTTAGCTTCGATATCGGTAGCGGTGATTTTAGGTGGAAAAATAGAGGTTTTAGGAACCAGAATAAAACGTTTCATTTCAGTAGAATCTTTACGTGATATCTTCGATGAAGAGAAAGAAACAGATCAAGCTCTCGACACTGCTGCTGAGCCGGTGATTTCTCAGACAACCACAAAAAAGGTTGATTCATACGAGGAATTATTCCGACAATTTGGTTTCCAAAGCGCTCGCTACAAAGTTGAGGCAGACAAAGCAGAACAGGAAAAGTTGCCTAAAAAACCTGTGATTCTGCCAACCAAGGTTATCTGCCCTGCTTGCAGAAAAGAGTTTAACCTCCCAGTTTATAAGAAAGATTTAATCGTAGATTTTGGATCGCCTAAAAAATCTAACCTAATTGAACCTTGTCCTTACTGTGGGGTACTTATTCCTTTAAAACGCAAAGGTGACCAGGAAGATATCTGGAAAGAATAGTGTTTAATCTGTGGTTTTTAATAAGTTCAACAATCTTAAATTGAGAATAGCTGTATTTTTCATTTGCCAGGCAATCACGCAATTCAGCATAGCCATACAAAGAAGCCTTGAGGTAGCAAAAATGATCAACATAAAAAACAACCCTCTATAGTTATCTGCAAACTATCTTCTTCGAAACCGAACATAGAGAATGTTTTCATGGGTGAGGAACAAAGCATGAGTTGGTTTCTCGTGGATACATAGTTTAGGATTGTTGAAGTTAAGGAACAGCACCTCGCTGTAGAGGGTAATCGGTACGGGATTGCTTTGAAAGCTAATGCACGGTTGAGAGCTTTCAGTTGGTTAATTAAAAAAACCCTGCTCTATCAATTGGGACAGGTATCTGTTAATTCAAATAACTTGCGATTTCTAAATACAGAATTAGCAGATTCTATCACTTAATCCGTCAAAGCCACGGTCAAAGCTCATAATCTGCTTGATCCCCCTTGTCTCAATGATTGCAATGGTGGTGCAATCTGTGAAGCTCAGAGGCTTATCCTTGAACACGCTGAATTTTTTCCATGCCAACTCGAAAATGTCTTCTCCAACCCATAGTTTTGTTATTCTGGGTGACTCAATTATGAACCCAACCAAATCGAGAGCTAAGTCATGTCTTTTGGTTCTTACCAGCGCGGTAGTAATTGCTTCATCTATTATGTAATGTGAAGTAAATATCCGACCAAAATCGCTCTTCAAGGCCTGTTTTATGAGTTCTTTGCTTCTTAAGTGAAATTCGTCGTCTGCATTGTGCAAGGCTACAAATATTCCAGTATAAATAAAAACCGCCATGGACATTTAGCAATCGTGGATGAATTCATCTATCCTTTGTGAAGAATCTTTGACTCCCCAATGTTTTGGATTATTCAATGTTTTCCATGCTGGATCGTCTTCAAGAGCAGGCAGTTCTTTTAGTTTCTTGATGATTTCTTCCTCGTTCTCGAGTGCATAATCGATCATTAGACCTATGACTTCTTGCATGGTTATCTTTACGTTTTCTTCAAGCAGAAGAGAAGCCTGAAATCGTTCTACTTTTGCTTTTTTGGTGTCTTCAATTTTTATTGCAGTCGTCATCGTTTATAACCACAAGTAATCTAGTAGAATAAGTTACTTCAATACTTTGCCACTTTATGCACAGTTAATTTGTTATGAGCGAATCCGCTAAAGCTCTACCCTAGATTTATTGGGTTGTGCGTTTCCGTTTGAGCAGAATCCGTATGT
>CAWEZP010000002.1:0-97574 GCA_963813675.1 Candidatus Bathyarchaeota archaeon | reverse complement strand
GGTTTTCTACTCACCCAGATATTTTTCAGCGTTTGGCTACTTCCTCTTGGTTACTTAGTTTACAAATCGCGCTTCCTTCCTAGATGGTTAGGCTTACTGTTGATTCTTGATTTCTTCGGTAATATGAGTTGGTTTTTACAGGGTTTCCTTCTCCCCAACTATGAAATATTACGGTATCCAGGAAATGCGATCAGCTTCATTGCGGAAATTGCTCTTACTGCATGGCTTTTGATTATGGCTGTTAAGGAACAGAAATAGATTGACTATGATTAAGTGAAGAGGGAGAAAAAAGATGGCTCAATCAAAAGATGTTTGGAGAAAGATAGTAGTATTGGCGGTCGTGGGCGGATTAGCCTTCTGGGCAGTCTCCATCGCAACTTCTCTGGTTCCCATTACAGTGGATTATAGAGCTGCGCGATGGAGCGCGGAAACGGTTTGGGTCGGTTCTTTGCCTGCTGGTCTGCTTATCGGATTCTTAATGAGCTTTTTCCTGGTTCGTTTCTTTGACAAGATTCCGACAAAGAATCCAATTCTAAAATCTGTAATACTAAGCATCATTGCCCTAGTCATTGGCGCAATCCTACTGGAAGCCCCCGCAAGTTTTGGGACGAGTGATGCCCTTTATTACTTCCTCTTTGGTACACTGCTTAATGTACCAAGGTTTCTCTTTGTTGGATTAGTTGTTGGCTATCTCTACAAAAGGCTGTACAAAGACTCCAATCTAGCCGTGTTGCTTCTAAGTCTCCTCAAGTGGATAGTTAAACAACCATGGAACCCTCAGCCCCAGATCGAACTAAGCGGCAGAAGTCACATGAGTTCTTCAAGAAACTGATTAAATTGACAGTAGCGGGAGGATTAGCCTTCTGGATAGTTGACTTTGCAGTCTCTCTGTCTCCCATCTCTGCGGAGTATATGGCTGCTTTTTCAATTTCTTCTCTTCCATTGGCTCTTGTTGAAGCTTTGGTTGGTGGTCTGATTATAGCGTGTTTCGTCAGCTTTTTCTTGCTTCGTTTCTTTGATAAGATTCCAACAAATAATCCAATTCTAAAATCCTTGATTCTCAGCTTTGCCGCCATAGTCGTTATCGAAGTTCTTTCAACTTTTGGCAATCCAAGCAATGCATACGTCTACCTTTTAATCGACACAATAATGAACATTCCAAGGATTCTCGCTCTTGGAATAGTCATTGGTTATCTATACAAAAAGCTGTATGGATCAGAGAGTTTACTCAAATCAGACAAACACAACTAAAAAACCAATAATTACCGCTATTTTCGCGGTATGGACGCAAATTGTGAACTGAGTTTTTTTGCGTATTGCTTATTAGAAAATGGTGTGCCAAGTATGCAATATGCTGGATTCTAAGAGGCGACGGGGAACCGTTATTGTGGATACTTTAAGGGGGATTCTTGTTGTTAGTCATGAGAATCGACTTTTTTATTTGCCTGGTGGCGGAGCAGAAGCAGATGAAAGCTACAAAGCTGCGGCAATTAGAGAGTTAGAAGAAGAAACCAGTCTTAAAACAGTTACATGTAGATTTCTTTTTGAGCACAAATCATTTAATGCCAATCACCAAGTTTTCTTAATAGAAACCTGTGGAGTTGCTAAAGCCTAGAGCGAAATTAAATACATAAACTATTTTACTGGTTCAAATTTGAAAGTTTCAAACGCTACATGGGAAATACTTGAACTCTACCGGGCAATAAGAGCTGCAGAAAAAAAATTGGCGTAATACGATGAAATACAACTAGGGTTAGTTCAAAGTCAAAATAAGGTCAAGATCTTTAGGATTTACTTTTTTCTTTTGAGAAGCTCAAAATTGCTTAGGTGTTAGGTTAACCTAAACCGGGTTGATTGTGAAGTGTTGTGTTTTATTTATAGAAGGTTTAGTGTGTTTTTCTAGAATATTGCGGTTTTAGTAATATGGCTTATATGTTTTTTTGGTTGGTTGCTTGGTTGTGGAGCTTGGATTAGAGATGGGTGCAAGAATGTGTGAACCGCAGGGGTTGTTGGGTGGTTTTTTGGCGGTTTATTTTGTTTTGTTGCTTTTCTGTTTTTGCGTTTCCATGCTTCATGATGGTGTTTGGCTGTATTTAGGGCTAACAAGCTTGGTGTGTGTTTGTGTATCTTTTTTGGGTGTTTTCTACATATTAATTATCGTTATCACAGAAAATGTTTAAATTATGTATCATTAGATAAACAGCGATATATTGGGGAGGAGAAGGGCAAAGGCATTGAATCTTAGTTAGAGGTTCTTTTGCACGTCTACAAATTGATCTGCAATACGCAAAACAAATAGGTATAACAATAAAATAATATGCAAACTCACGAGAAGAGTTACTAAGAAAATTGACTAAGTTCAAATATTGTTTACAAATTTATCAAAATTTCTTCATAGACTGGTTTGTATTTATTTTTTCTAAGAAAAAGACGTGCAAATATGTTGAATAAACAGAAAACATTTGTAGTTTTCTATGTGAGCTTAAATATCCTTGTTCTTTACTTTCAACTTGGCAAGTTAAGCGAAAGGAGAACTATTCGAAATGAACAGCGTAAATAGGAAAATTCTATTTTTTACTCTATTAGCGGCAATGTTGGTTGCATCATCAATGACGCTAACACAGGCAAACGTAGGTCCCACCACAACAACCTATGCTATTAATGTAGAATACCTAGGCGTTAATTATCCAGAGGTTTTAATTCTAAATCACATCGGAGGCTCAATAACAGGAGGTTCTTTAGATTTAGCCGGAGGCAGCAATGGCAATTCATACTTTGATGTAACAGGAGGTTCTATAAACGGAGCTAATATTGTAATCGTTTGCGTCAAAGGTTCGTTAACAGTTACTCTTACAGGCACTGTAGGAGAAGATGGATCCATGAGTGGCTCTTGGGCTGACACTTTGGGTGGATCAAGAACAGGCACTTGGTTTATAGGAACATTAATCCCCGCACCAGAATACATGCTTGGAGCTCTAGCAGCTTTAGGCTCATGCTTTGTAGGCTTTGCAATCTTTAAGAAACGCAGCAGCCTTCCTCACCTTAATCATTAATATGGTTACCCTTCTTTTTTCCACCCTTAATTTTCAAGAGAGGTCATTAAGAGAAGGCAAAAATTCATTTTTCTTTTACTCTAAATTGCAAAAATAAACCTTTTTGTATGTAGCTTTATAGAAAAAACTACCAACATATCTATAGTATTATAAATATTGGATAAGCAAACAGTTTAGCTAATTGTGGGAATGGGAATTGATGTGAGGAGAAGGAGTAGGTTCTTAGCGGTAGGCATAGTTTTCTTAGTTTTAACAGCTTTTATGTTTATGGAAGCGCAGTCGGTTCTTGGAGCTACAGGCTACACCATGAAAGTTAGCTACAAGATTATCAACGGAGGAGTTAACAATCCTCCAACAATAACTATGTAACCCCATTGGGAGAAAGTCACACAAGTAACAGTCTCTATTCCCAAATATCCAAACACACCACTAGCGCAACAATGGGTAAAAACACAGCTTGGTCAGTCACACCACCTACTATCAATCATCTCTCCTATCTGAGGAACGCTGGTACTCCACAGGCACCCTGTCGGGTACAACCAAAAACAGCGGCTCAACAACAAATGTCTTCGAATTCCAACATCAATTCTACCTGAAGGTAGTTTCAGATCATGACACCCCATCAGGTTCTAACTGGTATAACAGTGGCGCAACAGCCTATGCCCAACTTTCCAAAGGCACCGTGCAAGGCACAACAGGCACAAGATACGTATTCACAAACTGGGCAACCGACGCTTCTGGAACACACCTAAAATCCACCGCGATAACAATGAATGCACCTAAAACTGCGACAGCAAACTGGAAAACCCAATACCAAATAACCTTCGGAGTTAACCCAGCATACTCAGGATCTACAAACCCTTCAGGAACTCAATACTATAATAGCGGATCAAGCATACCAATCAAGGTCACATCCCGTGCAAGTGCTTTCGTCGCATGGACACAAATAGGAACCATCACAATCGAAAGTCCCAGCGCAACAGAAACTACTGCCATCATAAATGGACCGGGAAAAATAACAGCTAATTTTGCAACAGCTACTCAAAATCCCACTCACCTAACAGTCCAATGTATACCAGGAGAAATAGGCCAAAACCAACAAACAACAATAAGCGGATTTTTAACAGACAAAAACAACAACCCGCTTAAATCTAAAACAATCATCTTTACCTGGAGCCCTGTAGCTAATTCCTTAGGTTGGACAGGCATCGGTCAAGCAACCACAGATGCAACCGGCCACTACACATTTACCTGGCAAACAGATATTCCAATCGGCTCATACTTTATCATGGCACAATTTGAAGGAGACACAACCTACAGATGCAACTCAGCCGTAGCATCCAACGGCGACACATCACTAACCGTTGTCCCAGAATATGCACTAGGAGCATTACTTAGCGCTTGGCGCATGCTTCGCCTCACTGCTTATTTACAAACGCAATAATCTCCCAAAACTCCGCTTCAGATAAATTTCTATTAGGGCGATTTCGCCCTTAAAACTTCTATTTTGTATAAGATCGGAATTGCCAATTTTGTTTTTGAGGTTTTAGCCAATATTATGTAACTTTGTGTCCTCATTATACTCAGCTTTTGGAATGACGGGCACCTAAAGTGCCGTGACGGTAAACTATGATAGTGAATCGGTTTTTGCTTTGTTAGCGCAGTCTTTGTAGTCTCCAAAAACTACCGACTAGTCCCGCTGTCAACGATTTTTTGTCTCCACCACAGCTACCAGATAACACAGGTTTTTAGGCATCGTTAATTTTTCTGTAGCGGAGCTTAAATTTTTTTGTTAGACAGCATCAATATTCGGGGAGTCGCTTTATTCCGTCTAATTGATCGAAGTGTTCATCAAATGAAAAAATTTCTTTGACATCATTTTGCTTCATGACGTCAACTGCTAACGCATCATTTACTTCAAGTTTTAGGTCTTCCCCCAGTTCAGTGGCAGCAAAATATGATTCGGCAGATACTCCTAAGATTTTAACGTTTTCTAGGCATAAAGAGACCTTGAATAATTGCTACAAGTTGCTCCGAAGGCAATCCATGCTTCAAAATATTCGCCACCTCAGACACATGCACAACTGTTGTCATGACCTCTTCTTTCCCTAAAGAAACCTCACTTATTATTTTCTTTGAAAGGGTTTTCATCTGCTGTTCTTTTTCAGTTAGCTGCTTTTTTGGTTTATAGTAGGCATAGATGAATACGTTTGCGTCCAAGAACTTCATTTGCTGGCCTCGTGAAACTTATTTTCAAATTCTTTCCAGTTTCCAATGGCTTCTACACCTAGATTCTACTTTGTCAAAGCATTGGGTTAAATCGATGCGTCGTTTTGGAATTAGTTTAAGATAGCCTTTGCGTTTGATAACGTAGAGCTCTTTGCTTTCCCCTATCTCTGACGCTCGCCAATCTGCAGGCAGGATAAGGCGCCCTTGAGCATCCACTTTCTTAACTTCTACTCCATATTCCAACATTTCCACCATCAAATACCATTATCTACCACAACTATAAACTTTATCCAAAAAATCAAAAACCCAAATGATGCAAATATGCAACATTCATAAAACTGCCGAGAACAATTTCTGTTCCCATTCTTTTGCAACCTTATATCTAATCTTTAGGTGTGGAGTATGGTTTAATTGAAAAGGAAAGCTCATGTCGACAGATGTATCATTGTACCATTTTCTCTTATTCCTTTTTCATTTATATCGTATTCCCAGATTTTTATACTATCCGATAATAAAAAATATCGTATAAGTAATTATTCACATCTATCCGATATATTTAAATATTTTTTACCCCTTGTGCATTCCTATGAAGTTGATAGACGAAAAAATCCATGAGCGAATAATTGCAAAGAAGAAAGTGTTAGATAGTTACAGGCCTCTTTCAGAAGCTATCGTGAGAAAACTACGGAGTCAAATGGAAGTAGAGTATACATATAACTCTAATGCGATCGAGGGAAACACGCTAACACTACGTGAAACTCAATTGGTCATCAGGGAAGGTTGCACAGTGAATGGCAAAAGCCTCAACGACCACATAGAAGCAAAAAATCATCCTAAAGCAATCGAATATATTGAGACAATTTCGAAAAGGGATATCGGTTGAGAAAACTATAACCGAAGCGGAGATTTTAAAAATTCATGACATAATCTTTTCTGGAATACTTGAGAATGCGGGAAACTATAGGAACTCTCAAGTTTACATTGAAGGTAGCGACCACGTGCCACCACCAGCGTTTGAAGTGCCTGACCTGATGAAGGAATTAGTATGTTGGTTAAACCGAAATCCTGATGAACTTAACCCCATTGAAGTAGCATCAGTGTTTCATCACAAGTTAGTATCTATTCATCCCTTTGATGATGGAAATGGACGAGTAAGTCGTTTGATGGCTAATTTAATATTGATAAGTAATGGGTACGTATTGACGGTTATAAAGAACATCGATAGAAAGAAATACTATCATGCTCTCGATAGGGCAGATCATGAAGATTCAAAGTTATTTGTTAATTTTTTGGCACGTTGTGTTGAGCAGTCATTAGATGTCTATTTAAGTGCAGTTGAACCCAGTAGCAAAGATAACAAGCCTTTGAGTTTAGCTGAAGCCTCAAAGTTTACTCCTTACAGTATGGAATACTTGAGTCTTCTTTCGAGAAAGGGAGCTATAGGTGCAGTTAAAAAAGGTAGAAACTGGACAATAACTCTGGATGCTTTGAGGTTATATTTGAAGTCACACTCTAAAGATATACACGATAATGCAAGTAAAGCACTTCTTCAAAACTAAGTCAACCAATAGGCGGAGTAACGATGATTTGCAGGCGTTAAAATCCGTATGTTTTGTATGGATTAGTTTTTGTTGTAGTAGTGCAGTCTTTGTAGCCTCAAAAGACTCCTGGATATCTCCGTTTTCAACTCTTTTTTGTCTTCCACCTCAGGTATTGAGTTCTCGATAGAGAATAACCAATAGAACTTGGCAACAGAACAAGACTTATCTTGAACCATTGTCTGAGCAGTACAGCAAATAGAAGAAGTACTTTTTTCACAAATTAGGATTTATTTATATGGCAGTACATTTATTCTTAAAATAGAAAAAGGGATAGTATTGCAAAAAATAGTTAAAGTTACAAGAAAAGGGCAAACAACCATCCCCGCCAAAATCCGCGAGCAACTCGGCATTAAAGAGGGCGATGAATTAGCCGTTGAAACAAGAGATCAGGAAGTTATCTTCAAGCCTATCCCTAGATTAGAAGATTGCGCAGGTATTTTTGCAGGGCATGCAGAAGTTGTGGAACTCAAAAAAGAAATCGACAAACTCCGTGAGGAATACTAAAATTTGAAACACGTGCTTGACAGCCGTTTTCTTATAGAATACTACTACGCTCAAAACATAGATACAAAACAGAAAGCTAATCAAAAAATGAGGGACTTAATCAAAAATAGTGACGGGATAATTCCAACTATCGTTATCTGTGAAACAATTCAGTTAATTCACTCAAGAGAGGGCAAACAAAAGGCAGATATGATCTACCTCTCGATAATTTCCAGCAAAATAAAAATTGAGAACTTAAGTCCCAGTATCGCTAAAGATGCAGGCATCCTAAAAAGCACATACAAACACATTCCAATGGGCGACTGCATAATAGCCGCAAGCGCAATTTGTAATCAAGCAAGAATTCTCTCAGACAATCCTCATTTTGACCTCATAAAAGAAACAAAAAGAACTTGGCTATAGCAAACCCGACTTGATATCCAGGCAAAAAACGCCTTTACCACAAACTTCGAACTCTAAACATCAAGTTGCTGCAAGTCCTCAATTAGTTCAAGCCTTCTTCTTGATAGGTTTTTGCGATTTCCCTAAAAATAGCTGATTACTTTGTAATCGTAGGAGTGGCTGTTGCCGAGTTGGTATTTGGCTTCCCTTGGGCACCCATATTTGTCGCATGGATGCGGCTCAATCGGTGGCTAAATGTTGGTAGTGGATTGGCTTTCGCTGTATTAGAGCAGTCTTTGTATCCAAAGGCTGTTGGCTAATCGCGTCGTTAGTGCTGTTTTTGTTTCCTACAACAGCTACCATGGTTTTTAGGCATTGTTATTTTTTTCTGTAGCGGAGCTTAGGTTTTTTGGCAGTTAGATTTTTCTGTGGTGTCTGTGGTGTTTGGGGTGGGTGTTTGTTGTGTTTGTGTTTTCTGGTCTGGTTTGTCATCTATGTTTTTTAGCTGTATGACAGATCACTGCTTGCGCAACACAGAAAAGCAACAAGGCAGAGTACAAAACTATGAAAAGCAAAAACACAGCTAAAGCAAATGCGCAGACTCAAAAACACTGCAGTACTTGCCAACGCCAAAAATCCGAACACTGCGCTAAATGCCACGGTTTCAACAATTACAAACCCAACTTCACAACGATGGAATCATATCAATGACTACTTTGTAATTTTTTTCTGCCAGAGGTTATCGCTCTAAAGGCCTTGGAACAATCAAAATCACCCGGAGCTTCAAGCAGCGTCTCGGAGACATATCCCAACAACATGCATAGAAAGAAAGCTTCAAAACACGCAAATCAAGATTAACTATCAAGCATTTTTTGAGCTGTTATTACTTTTCTTGATCTTTCACCATTTTCTTGATTGTCTGTTTTAGCTTCGGAATGTTTTCTTTGACTGTTTTCCAGATGGTTTCAGTGTCCAATCCAAAATAAGCGTGGATTAGCTTGTCTCGCATACCGGTTATTTCTCTCCATGGAAGCTCATTATTCTTTGCTTTGAGGCTTTCAGGGAGCCGTTTGGATGCTTCTCCTATTACTTCAATGCTGCGCACTACCGCGTTGAGGGTTTTCTTATCTGAGATGAATTGCTCGTAACTAATGTCGGCAACGAACCTTTCGATATCATCTACTGCGTCCAGAATATCTTGTAGGTAGTCCCTAAGGTCGCGGGGTTTCATATCATAATGACTTCCTCAAGAATGCGCTCGCCAATGTGGGGTTTGAGAGCTTTCTTTGAAACTAAATCCACTTTGACACCAAGCAACTCTGACAAATAATTTTCCAGCTTCATAAACTCAAAAAGCCCAACCGGATCTTCAAATTCAACAAGAATATCAACATCGCTGCTCCCCTTCTGCTCGCCACGCACATAGGAACCAAAAACACCTATATTTTTAACTTTGAACTTTTCTTGCAGCTCTGCCTTGTGCCCAAAAAGCGTATGCTTGATGGCTTCAACGTTTTGCATACTTTAGATAGGGGCGGTTCGTGACTTTAAACTTTTTCACAGAAACAAAAATCAAACATTTCTTCAACTTCAAAATAAAGATAACGGAAAAGCTAACCGCTAAGGCATAAGTAAAAATGAATAAAAAAAGAGAGAAAAGAAGAAAAAATATTCTATGAGACCTGAGTAGCAATTATGTAGATGGTGTTTGTGAAGGTGTTTACGCCAGTTACGTATTGTTTCACATCGATTGTGATAGTGATTGTCTGTGAAGCGCCTGGTTGAAGTATGGTGCCTGAAGCGTAGTTCCATGTTGTAGTGAGGTATTGTTGTGCTATCAATTGGACCCGATCGCCAGCTGACATTGAGAGTGTTGTTGGAATTGTTCCGTTGTTGATCACTGAAATTTGGCGTGTAGCAGTTGTGCCAGCAGTTAAGTCGCCCCAGTCAATACTGGTTAGGTCTTGGTTTGAACCCATACCGGTAACTTTTACGCATATAAGAACTATCCGTCCAGCTTTCTATCTCTAAATATCAAGTTGCTGCAAGTCCTCAATTAGTTCAAGCCTTCTTCTTGGTAGGTTTTTGCGATTCCCTAAAAATAGCTGATTACTTTGTAATCGCAGCAGTAGCTGTTGCCGAGTTGGTATTTGGCTTCTCTTGGGCACCCATATTTGTCGCATAGATGCGTTATATTTGGCGGCAAAATGGGATAGTGGACAGGTTCGCTATTTTTTTTCATTTATTTGCAACGTATACTTTATTCATAAACTTTTTTCCTGAGTTCAACGTCAAGGAAAATAACCCTTTTCTCTTGCGCATCAATTTCATAGATAATTCGATATTTTCCCACTCGCACTTTCCATAAACCCTTAAGCGGACCAACAAGCATGATGCCACTATCGGGTTTCATGAGCGTTTCTTTAAGTGTTTTTACAATTCTTGACTTTACTTCGCTTGGCAACTGTTTCTCTTTTTTAAGAAACACTTTAGAGAATCTCGCAGTGTAGGGCATGTTATTTCAAAACTTTTTCTAAGTCATTAATCGAGCATTCAACATACTCGCCCTTAGCCACCTGCTTTTTGCTTTTCTCAATAGCCTTTAAGGTTTCTTCATCTGCAAGCGTCTCTAAAGTTGCGAGTATCTGCTCCATCTTGATGTAAGTGCCTACCATTTCCTTGAAAAGTTCCTTTGGAATAACGATTCCTTCCTTTTTGACTTTGACCTTTGCCTCCAAACGAATGCACCTGAATAATAGACAGCCTTAACGGCTTTTAATTCTTTTCAAATGAAATCTTTAATTTCCTTTTAAAAATAGGTTTATGTTTAGCGCGTTAGAGACAAATAGAAAATCGCTTAAGCCAACCGAAACAAAAAACCAAAATCACCGAGGGTACTCCAAATTTCGAGTATTAAATCTCAAGTTGCTGTAAGTCCTCAATTAGCTCAAAGCTTTCTTCTCTGCAGTTTGTTGCGATTTCTCTAAAGTGACTGACTGCTGTTTCATCGCAGTAGTGGCTGTTGCCAAGTTGGTATTTGGCTTCTTGCAGAGGATTTCCAAGTTAGATTGTGGGAAAATATAAATTGGTGGGAATCATAATCTAAGTGTGGGAACATTAATGAGTGAAACAACAGCCAAAATAGATGAAAAAGGTAGAGTCATGATTCCCAAAAATATCAGAAAGAAAGCCAAAATTAAGCCAGGAACATATGTTAACATCAAAATATCAGACACAACCATAATTATAGAACCTGCAGAATCTATAGCAGAAAAATACAGCGGACTCTTTCAAATAACAAAATGGCCTGAAGATTTAGACGAATTCATTGTGGAGGCAACCAGAAAATGGTGGGTAAATCACACTATTACATAGACGTAAACGTATTCGTCTATTGGCTTGGGAATCATCCAAAATACGGGCAAATAGCATTGGAATGGATTAAAAAAATAGAATCCTCTCAAAAAGGAGAATATATTACATCAGCTTTAACACTTTACGAAACAATAGTAATCATGGGCGGTTTGACCGGCAAGAACCTGAAAGACCAAAACTTTGTACAACAAGTAATCACCCCAATAACCAGAATTCCAGGATTAGTTATCGAACCCCTTAAATCAGAAGACTTCCAAAAAGCTGCAGAGTTGATGAATGAATGCAAACTCGACTACGAAGACTCACTGCATCTCGCCGTAGCAATAAGAACTGGTGCACAAGAAATAATCTCAAACGACAAAGACTTTGATAATACACAAATCAAAAGAACAATGTAGCCCTTGACAAATATTTTTTAAGACTTTTTTAAGTCATTTATTGAGCACTCAACGCATTCGCCCTTAGCCACCTGCTTTTTGCTTTCCTCAATCACCGTCAATGTTTCTTTATCGGCAAGTGTCTCTAACGTTGCAAGTATCTGCTCCATCTTAATGTAAGTGCATACCACTTCAAATAAATTTTAAAAATCGACTAGATAATCCTTGATATGTGTCACTTTAAAGTGTTCCTTGGCTTTTTCAAACAATTTGTTGTCTGCTGTAATTAGTTCTGCGCCTATTTTTTCGCAAAGAAAAAGGTAAGCTGCATCATAAATCGCAATATCAAGTTTGCAGGAAATTGCCAAGCTCTGGGAAACATCGGTCCAATTCAATTCGTATAGTCTTAGTTGAGTATTCTGCAAGAATTTGAGTGCTTCTTGAGCATCAGTTTGTTGGATTCTATTTTGTTTAACAGCTATCCATAGTGCGTTTGCTGTTTCTTGAGTAATAAATGAAGGAGCGAACAGCTGAATTTCGCCGCAAAGGAAGTTGTGTTTTAGTTTATCTGCGTTTTCCTGATATTTTTCATCGGGCAAGACCCATTTCAAGACTACGCTTGCATCTATGATACAGTTAAGCGTGCTACTCTCACATCCGGCCTTCTCGAATCCAACCCAGGATTTCTTCATTAGTTGCTGGCTTGGACCGTTTTCTTATTTGGTCAAGCTTTTCAAAAGCTTCTCTTTTCTTTTGTTCATCAATTTTATCCTGTAAGCATTCTCTGATGTATTGGCTCCAGTTCAACTCAATTTTCTTCATGTCTTTTTTCATTGTTTTGGGAATTTTCACGGTAATTACATCAATTTCTTCCCGACTCAATAACATTCCCTCAGGTATATATCAAAAATATATACTAATAAGAATTACGCACCGATAGACTTTCGTATTTAGTAGCCTGTAGTGTTTTTTCTTGTTAGCGTTGTTTTATGTATTTTTATTGTGCAAATTTGTTTTTTTCAGTCACTTTTTTATATGAATAAATATATCTTAAGATAGTAGCTGGGGTTTAATCATGACTTATGATGAAGAATTCAAAAAACAAAAGCAAATGACTAAACAAATAGCCCTTGATGAAGTGAACGAATGGATAAAGACCATTCCAGTGGCTAAACGCACTCAAGTGGTTGCAGCTGTTGGAACCAAGTCCTTTACTGCTGAGGAGATAGTTAAGGAAATTCAGGCTGACACTGAATACGGCAAGAACCTTGTGAAGATGATAAGCAAGGTTCGTATGGATCTTACAAAAAAGAAGGAGCCGTAGCATGTCAAAGATTGTTGTTTCAAAGGTTGTTGCAAGTAATGTTTTGATGCCAACTTCGTCAATTAGTAAAATACGCAAACTCTGGTACACCTCCAAAAACCTCCTAATTATTCGTCCTAAATTTCCTAACGATTACTACACAGGCTGGTTTTCTTTCCAAGCTGCCGAACTAGTAAAAAACAAGGCTGTAGCCGAAGGATGGAACATAACGGATCTTCAAATGAACGATGCTAACCGAAGCAAAGTTACCCAAACAATTAACGTGGGCTCATATGATTTTATACTTCATTATGATCACGGCGGCGACTTTGTAATGTGCGGCCAAAACAACAACCAATTTGAAAACGCAATCGACAACTTAAACGTGGATCTGTTAGTCGGCAAAGCGGCAAGCACCGTTTCCTGTGACACAGCCACCGGCTTAGGACCATTAGCAGTAGCCAACGGCACAAGAGCCTACTTAGGCTACCATGAACCACACTGGGTCTTTTTTGCATGGACAAACCAATTCACCGAAGCAGCAAACGCAGCCAACTATGCCTTGCTTGAAGGAAAAACCTTCCAAGAAGCCTACAACATCGCCATCGCTAAACACACAGAAATGTATAATCAAATTCTCGCTGGCAACGATGTTCCAGCCGCTGCTGCAATGATGGGCAACAGAGACTGCCTCACACTGTTAGGTGACCCAACTGCAAAAGCCACCGGCAAACACTCAACACTAGATCTGCTTCACGCAAAAACACCTTAAACCACCTTCAAATCTTTCTACTTTTTTGTCGAGCACCAAAACCGCCACATGTACTGCAGGTTTTTTTAGTTTCATAAATTCTTTAGATATCGGAGCTTTGATTTTTTAGGTATTTAGAATTATCTGAAATTTTAGACCGAAAATCCCTGACATTAGATTATTAACAATTTGTGCCCAAAATAGTTAGGTCGAAACTTTAAAAAGCCAACCTGCAACCATGTTTATTCATGAAATATTCTTTCAAGATAGGCTCTGCCTGGGGCATCCCCATTGAACTGCACCTCACCTTCATCTTGTTAATCGCTGCAGTCTTCATCCTATCTATACCAACCCAGCAATTCTACACATTCACAATTGTACTATTCCTATTTGCATTTGTAATTTTTCATGAACTTGCCCACTCAATCATAGCAAGGCACTACGGAATAAAAGTGCGAAAAATCATACTTTACCCCATAGGCGGAGTTTCCGAAATAGAGGAAATCCCAGATAACCCATCCCAAGAGTTGCGAATGGCTGTTGCTGGACCACTAACAAGTCTGCTTTTAGGACTTGCTCTCCTTGGGGTTAGCCTAACTATTTCAACTCAAACCTTCACTCTCGCAACCTTAACAACTTTCACAGGCAACTTCCTAACTGACCTCGCATCGCTAAACATTCTTCTAGGCGCCTTCAACCTGATACCAGCGTTTCCCATGGATGGCGGCAGAGTATTCAGAGCCCTGCTAGCTGAACGCTTGAAGTATTCAGACGCAACAAGATACGCTGTCTACCTTGGAAAAATATTCGGCATCGCCATGGTTCTAATTGGCTTTTTTTATAATTTCTTTCTGATTTTAGTAGGGATCTTTGTTTACATAGGTGCAAACGAAGAAGAAGAACAAACCATAATCTCAACCACTCTCGCAGGCGTCCGAGTTAAAGATGTAATGCAATCTGAAATCGGCTCAGTAAACCCACAACAAACCCTCACAGAAGCTTTGGAAATGATGTTCAAAAACCGATACCACGACGCCCTAGTTGAGAAAGAAGGTGTTTTCCAAGGAATCATCACATGGAATGAGCTGATGAAAGTTAAACCAGAAGAACGCAGCGCTCTTAGAGTTGAGCAGATGCCGCTAAACAAAATTTCAGTCTACGAGGACGAATCAATTCTTGAAGCAATCAAAATCATAACAAAAGAAAGAATGGACCTGCTTCCCGTAGTTGACAAGCAAAATCCAACCAAACTCGTGGGAGTTTTAACCAGCGAAGCCATTGCAAAAGCTTACGAGAAATCTAAAAGCAAATAGCATTCGGTTGGACAATAATGATTTAAACAACTTTGTCCTTGTACTAGAAGTAAGCTTCTATTTCGAAGTAGGAAATATTTTTGAAAGAAACTCTAACAACAAATCAAGGTGCAGCTATTCCTGATGACCAAAACTCTCTAACAGTTAGCAACAATGGACCCATTATTTTTCAGGATGTACATTTGATTGAAAAGCTAGCGCATTTCAACCGTGAAAGAATACCTGAACGGATTGTACATGCCAAAGGCGCTGGTGCAGGCGGCTATTTTGAATTAACCAAAGACGTATCCAAATACACCAAAGCCAAATTCCTCTCCGAGGTTGGTAAACGCACCGAAGTTTTTGTAAGGTTCTCAACAGTAGGCGGAGAAAAAGGGTCAGCAGACGCAGAACGTGACCCAAGAGGATTCGCTGTAAAATTCTACACGCAAGAAGGCAACTATGATCTTGTTGGAAACAACACACCCGTATTCTTTATTCGTGACCCTCTAAAGTTTCCAGATTTCATTCACACCCAGAAACGCAATCCAGCAACAAATTTGAAAGACCCCAACATGTTTTGGGACTTTTTATCTTTAACTCCAGAGTCGCTTCATCAAGTAACAATTTTGTTTTCCGACAGGGGAACACCCAAGTCGTACCGCTATATGAACGGTTATGGAAGCCACACTTACAAATGGTATAATCAAGATGGAGAAATCTTCTGGGTTAAGTACCATTTCAAAACAAACCAAGGCGCAAAGAACCTAACAAGAGAAGAAGCCGAGCGCTTAAAAGGCTCTGACCCTGACCATGCAACACGCGACTTGCACAACGCCATAAAAGACGAAGAGTTCCCCTCTTGGACACTGCAAATGCAAATAATGCCTGCAAAAGAAGCCGAAAACTACCGTTTTAACATATTTGATGTAACCAAAGTTTGGCCGCATCAAGATTACCCGCCAATAGACATTGGAAAAATGGTGCTAAATCGCAATCCATCTAACTATTTCGCTGAAGTTGAACAAGCAGCTTTTTCACCAGGAAACTTTGTGCCAGGAATCGGAGCGTCACCAGATAAGATGCTTCAAGGACGCCTATTTGCTTACCACGATGCACACAGGTACCGCTTAGGCGCCAACTACCTATTGCTGCCTGTTAATCAGCCTAAAGGCGTTAAAGCTAAAAACTATCAACGCGACGGATTCATGCGTTTTGATGGAAACGAAGGCGACTCAGTAAACTACTACCCCAACAGTTTTGGTGGACCAGAACCTGATTTGAAGACGGCGGAACCAACGTTTGAAGTTTCAGGCATTGTTGCACGCCAACCATACATTCATCCCAACAGCGACTTTGTACAGCCAGGGGACCTCTACCGCAAAGTAATGACTGACTTAGACCGCGAACACCTCATTGGCAACATAGTGACCCACTTAGGCAACGCTAGCAAGGAAATCCAGCTTCGACAAACAAGAATCTTTAGCAAAGCCGATCCAGAATACGGTCAACAAGTAGCAGAAGGCTTAGGCATAATGCTGTAAAATACAGTTGATTTTATTATCAGCCATTATCTTTTTCTTTTTTCTTGATTCTGCCTTTATTCAGAGTACTCAATTCAAAAGACTACTTTGCGGCTTGCAAAAAACGCGAACCCTTAAAAGTGTACAATTCCATACATATTGTATCCTAAGTTTGCATTCACTTGTCCAGATATTTTTGGTAAACGTGAGCAACTAAATTTGGATAGGTGAAAAGAAAAATGAAAATGTTTGAGGCTATGGTGTTTAAACGAGAAATTGGAACAAGCTGCAGTTTTGACGTAAGGATGCTTGATAATGGAAAAGACGGCATTGTTTTAACTTTTGACCAAAGCGCAGTTAACAACAACGATTTAGTCTACATAAAAGATTTCGTAACTCAACATAACCTAAGTTTACTTCTTGACAGCGAATCCTATTTTATCTCAACAAATGCACTAGAACCATCTAGCATATCTGTCTGGGAAAACTAAACATCCAACAAAAAAATAATTTCTAATTAAGAAAGTGGGCACCAAAACTTCGCAGAGTCCACGTTAAACATCCTTATAGATAAAATAAATTAGCTTTTAGCCAAGTTTTCCTTAAGTCTAAACCTAACCATTTCCTTAATCAAGTCAAAGGGAATTGGCTCATTTAATTGAAATTGAACTGTACCTTTACTCACTTTATATCGGGACATTTTGTCTTTGAATGCAACAATAGCGGATACTCGGGGATAAAACCCAATGTGATTTTTATAAGCGCCATACCACACTAAAATGCCCTTTAGTTTGAATGCTGGCATTTGGTAACTAATTGTCTCTTCAGCTTCAGGCGCAGCCTCGTGTATAGCTTTTCTAAATTCTTCTAAAATGCACTGAACATTCTTAGGAAAAGCCGCTATATATTCATCTACGGATTTGAATTCTCGCTTGGGCCCCATAAACAATCCCCAAATACAAGTAAGTAATCCAAATATTTCAATTTCACCTAATTTTACTTAGCGCCCAAATAAAATTAAGCACTCAACCACACTGGATTTTGCGCAGTCTCCTCCTGGGTTTTCAGCAATTCGAATTACATACGAAAAATAATCTTGAAAAAATCAAAAAAACCTTAAAACGTCCTTAAACCAAAAAGAAGCACACGCAATGCAACCTTGTTTTCGAAAACTCCCGGAAAAAATCTTGGAGTTCAAAGATTGGTTCGTCTCTCTTCTCTAATCATCCCCGCTTTTTCAAGCGACAAATTTCCTTAAACATCGAAGTACAAAAAATTCGTTAAAAAGTCCTTTATCGATAGACACAAGTACAAAGTAACGGGGAAAACAAGTTCCCTTAAAGGAAACGTTTGGCTGGGTCAACATTGGCGAGACACGGAGGCTTCTTAGCCCAAACAACAAAGACCCTTGCGTGCCTGGACCAAAACGTGCTTTGTTCCGCCAAACATTCCTTACCCTATTTTTTATTGTTTCTTGGTAAAAACAAGTGGCTCTTTCTGTTTGGGCATATGAATCGATTATTCAAAATACAAACAATGTTTAGAATCAAAGTATTTGGCTGGTTTTTATTAAAAAATATTTAGAAATTTAATTTACTTCTACACCAAGATGTTAATGGCTTTCTAATTATTTTATTTTCTCATTAGTTAGAATTTAGAAATATAGAAAACTTGGGTAAAAAGGTACACTGCAAGATCAACAAATTAGGAAATGAGTATTGGTCAAAAAAAACCTATGCGGGAATCTTCATTCTCATGGATAAATGTGGAGCGACTTGCAGTTGGATTTTATTGGTGGATACCATATTTTTGCAGATCATGTTAAGTGAATTTTCGGTAAAGCTTAGAACATCTTTGCCCTCATTAGTTAGGGTGTACACTTTTCGTGGCCTTTCTGAATCCATATTCCACACGCTCTTTATATAGCCTTTTTTCTCCAAAAGCCCTAGTAGAGGATAGATTGTGCTTGGTCCAAAGCTTACTCCGAAACCTTTGCGGATTGTAGTTATGAGTTGGTATCCGTGCATTGATTGGTTTTCTAAATATTGGAGAATAATCATGTCTAAAAGGCCCTTAGTTAGTTTTGTTTGGGCTTGTTTTTTATTGTTAAAGTTCATTTTTGTTTTATGCTCCTGTTGTTGTGTTGTTCAAATATACAATGTGTCGTTTTAAGACACATCTCTTACGTCTTCATAGTGCGTAAAGTGCCAAATAAACCCTCGCACATAACCAAAGCATATCAAAACGACTCAAGCGACCCAACTGTCCAACACAAGGACATGTCAATACGTAAAATATGTCAAAAAACCCACTATTTCAACCCAACAACAAACTGTACAACAGATAAACAAAAAACCACCCAAACTCCATCAATATTGATGAAAATTCGGTTCCAACCAATGAAATTAACTAAATTGAAGCTACAGTTACGCTACAAGTTGCTAAGGGCGCTACAAGTCAATAATACAGTGTGAATTTCTGGAAACACACAAACAACTTTTGATTCTTGATATACTCTGAGATTTGAAACTCGACTTATATTTCCCTTAATATCTAAGTGTCATAGTGCATGGAGATTGGAAGAAATGCAAGTATACAATTCTGTTTCCAAGTCATGTGCTAATTGCCGTCTTTGTAATCTCTCCTACTTGGTTTGTGACTTCAACAAAAACGTAAATTATTGGGGAACATGCCCACATTGGGTACCGCATCAAAACACTAAAATTTAAAAATAATTTTAGCAAATGTCTTGTAGGGTTATTTTTTGGCTCCACATATGGGGCAATTGTCTATTGTTTCGTTGAAGGTGTTTTGGCAATATCGACAGCGAATTTTTACCACTACTTCTTTTTCGCGGATAATCTCTTTTTCATGCATCATCGGTGGAGGTGGAGGATAGGGGAGGGTTGTTTCCAATTTACCTTTGGGATCATAGAAAGCAGATCCTGCTAACGCTATGAATCCACTCATCGCTAGAAGAATTCCGCCTGGAATGTCTAGATCATAGATTTCAGTTGAGCCTGCTGCGGCACCTATAGTGAAGACCAACATTAGAATTCCAAACGCAGCCCCCATTCCACGAGCATTAACTGGTCCAGAGACATATTCTCCATGACTGGTGTAGGATCTATCTGAATTCTCAGTCTTATACGATTCTTGAATCCCTGATACAATGCTAGTTTTTCCTGTTCGGGCTAGATTCTAACGGAATTCAACGAAGGCCGCTCAAAAACCTTCTACTGCATAGCTGCAACTGTCTTGGAAATCGGTGAGCTTGAAAACGTTTTGGAGAATGCTCGAGCAAAATCGAAGGGATTAGACATTAAAGTGAAGTCTGAAGTCATGCATTCATTGATGAACGAAATTGCTGAAAACAAGAAATACCCACTAAAACTCAGAAAATAGAAGCACTTTCGGTAATTAGTCCATGGTTTCTCATGTGCGAGCAAATAGGAGCGTGCTAAAAACAAGTTGCACTAAATCTTAATCCAACCAACGAGCCAAAATAGTTATGATGATGTTTTATCTCTTGGTTATCCATGCGAAAAGGGAACTTTCTGCCTGAACTTATCGCACCATGTGGAATGAACTGTGGAACATGTGTAGCGTTTTTTGGCTATACAATGAACGGTAAAAAGAGAAAACATCGCTGTATTTCCTGTCGGTCAAGGAAGAGCCAATGTGCATTTCTTAAAGAAGAGTGCGATAAGTTGGCAACTAAACAAATCGAGTATTGTTTTGAATGCACAGACTTTCCATGTTTAACTCTAAAAAAACTTGACAATGGTTATAGAAAAAAATATGGACTGAGTGTTATTGAGAATCTAAGTTACATTAAGGCAAATGGTATCGAGCAATTTCTGAAAAACGAGCAAGAAAAATGGAAATGCCCTAATTGCGGTGGAATAGTCTGTGTCCACACAAAAACATGTTATACCTGCCGCCAAAAAGAGAAGACTAAAAATTAATCTTTCATGGCGCACTCTTTTTCATAATCAATAAGGTGGTGCTATAAAAATTTCAAACGTCACCGTGCAACCTAAAAAATTAGGCTTTTATTTTTCATCTTTCAAAACGAACTTGTAACATTCACATTTAGGCTTAATACATACTCTATCTAAAAAATATGAATGCTCACCCTTAAGATGCCCACACGTACACATTTCATCTTTAATTTTAGCTTTATCTATCAAAATTTATCCTTGTTAAATCAACAACTTTAACAATCAAAAAGGTTTAGGTATAGTTCAAACTAAACTCTAATCCAACCAACCCTAAATTAGCCTAAGAGGGGCTAAATTTTTTTGCCATCCGCCTTAACCTCAAAAACTGTTGCTCAAGGTTCATTATGAGAGGTACTGGTTGACCAAAAGGTTGACAATGTCCATCCACGATAGCTTTAGCTATGGCTTCAACGCTTGGTTCAGCTGCTTCAATAACTGTATAGCCATAACCGATTTGGGAACCATAGTGGGCATCGGTTCCAGCCACACGTGTAAGCTTCAAGCGCTCCGCAGCTTCCTCAGCTTTTTTCACGCTACTCTTGAAAGGGAACGCGCGGGCGTTTATCACTTCGATAGCATCAAACGTGCCATTGACCTTTTCCCTTAGACATCCTTTGAAGTAAACGTATGGGTGGCATGCGATTGCGACTCCGCCTGCTCTATGGATGCGCTCCACGGTTTCAACAGCACTAAAACCTCTGGGAATAAGTTCATTGACATTAAGAGCAACTATATGCCCGTCGGCGCTGGACACTTCCATGCCTGGGATGACTAAGAAATCGGTTTCTTTGGCGATTTTGTAGGCGCCTTCGAGTTGGTCATGGTCAGTTACAGCGACTGCGTTCAACCCGCGCTTCTTGGAATAGTAAACGAGGTCTTTTGGAGTTATCAGTGAATCTTTCGAAAAAGTTGTATGGACATGCAGGTCGGCGCGAACTTGAAACTTATTTGGGTCTTTAGTCTTATTCAATTCTACAGCATTATCCGACATACAGTGACATTTCCGCAGTTAGTCTATTGATTTGCACTGTTAAGTATTTTCATTTTTATTTTCTGCAATTCCCTACTGCTGAAAACAAGGAAAAAGAGCGCATAAATAAAGAAAGAACTAATCGAACAGCTCGTATGTTATGACAAGACTCACAGCTGCGAATATTGGAAGTATAACGAAAGAGAGGATTGAATCAGTCTCCAAGTATGCTGCTGCAGCGATTGCTCCAAGCCAAAGAACAGTATTACCCACAATGACTTCGAACTTTTTCTTCTGCATTAGAGCCAACTTATCATAGGCATGGGTCTTTAGCAAGAGGTTATACGCGTCTTTTCCTATAGTTGTGAGCCGATATTTTCCCTCTTTCTGCTCGATGAAAGGTGCTAAGCTTTTGAGGTGATATGAGAGAGTTGGGCTGTCTGAAATTTTGCTTGCATTTAGAATTTTCGTGTAGGCAATGCCTTTGTTTTCTCCTACTATTCGCAGGATGTCTCTTCTTTTTTGGTTCTCAAGTGCCTCAAAAACTTGTTGTTCAAGGTCCTGGAGCTTTTCTGCGTTTTCTTTCTCAACCATTTACTTCGCCTCGGAAATATGTATAGTAGCAGGCAGGAAATAAGTATCCATGTGGAGGAGCTTTTTGTAAAAAATGACTGACAAACATTTTTCATTCTATTGATATATAACTACTACTTCAACGGGTTCGTGATGGTGGAAGATGGCTTAAATTTTAATCCAACCAAACCAACCAACTACTCACGCTTAGCAGATAAGGCATCCTTAGCAGTAGACACGGTTTAGCATATACATAAAGAATAAATCATATAGGTATAGTCGGAATCGAGTATACGGGTTGTATACAGAATTCAGAAACCTTATATCAATTACTTTATCATACAACTGAAATTAATGTTGAAACATTCTACACTCATTTTCGTATTCATTGCAGCTTTGGGACTTGCTATCTTAACATTTTTCCTCACAGCTGTTTATTTGTCTCGTACTTATTCAGCTGAAATCTTAATAATCGAAGCTATAATACCCAGTACAATTTTGGGAAATTTCTGGGTGCTCTTTTTAATCTTTGGAACAGGGTTTTTGACGGTTGGAATATTGGGCATTGGAAGGCAACGAATAAAGAAAAAAAGGACACTATTTACGGTTCTTACGGTTGCATTGACTCCATTACTAGTGTTTACCTTGTTTCTTTCAATATCTCTTGCGACTTCCTACCTTCCATTAGGTTCGCCGCCAGAAAGGATGGCAATAACCGATGTTTCAGTTACTTCCACTAATCCGCTCATTCTCTCACTCAATGCAAAATCATTCTACATGGTGGAAATATGGTTTGACAATGCATACGTCAAAGACAACAATCAAATCACCGTAGCGTCAATTATAGGTAAAGAGGTTGAGGTTCAAAAGCCAAATAGCTCACCATATTGGACATTTCAATTTGCAGCTCGATTACCAGCGGCATCAGAAAAGATACTAACTCTAAATTTTAACACAACTTTGCCTTCAGGAGAGTACAGTGTATGGCTTCACAGTTACAGAGAAAGAACCTTCACTACTCTCTATTTCAACATACCATAATGCCTTACTCAGTAGACACGATTCGGCATATACATAGATAAATTATCATATAGGTATAGTCGGAATCGAGTATACGCAAATTGCACAAAATTTAATCACCGACATCGAGTATGGTTCGACTTAGATACTATTTTCGTTTTTAAAACAGTTGAAGAAGCAATACGTTTGACACATGAAAGGCACAATATTTAGATTCTATTTGTTAAAATTTAATGCACAAAAAAAATATTACTTATGGGCTAATTTTTCGAACAACATCAATGAAACCAATTTTTTCTCCATCTGGATCCAACAAAAAAGATGTAATTACTTCTATCTTTGCCTCTTTCCCACTCTTTAACCGAACCCTATATTCATCATTCATCCCTTGATTATTCATTATTGAAGCTAAAGAACGCTGAACAGCCTGACCTCTTTCTTCTTTGACTAAAAACTCAAGATAGTGTTTACCTACGATTTCGCTTTTATCACTTGCACCATACATTTTTACAATTGATTCATTTACGTCAGAAATGTAGCCATACAAATCTCCAACTATAATACCATCAGCTGCATTTTTGCTTGATGCAACGGTAGCTTGGTCAATTTCAAATTCTATTCGACCGTTCTTATCAGTTATAATAATGAAATTTTCTTGCTTGATAGCCTGAGGCATGCAGATTTATTTTTCGATCAATTAAAAAAATGTTTTGATACTCCTTTTATCACAAAGATTTGTTCTACTTATCTACAGAAATAATAATTCTGTCTCTCTCTATCTTTCTACTCAAAATAAAGCAAGTGCATAGTCGAAAACGAATTTACCCCGTTCGATCTGTTGACGCTGTGTTCATAAATTGCTTATTTTACAGGGTTTTTATCAGTGTTTCTATTTTGAACACTGTGCTAGCGCAACCGTTCTTTAGCAATGGAACAGATTGCCACGCCACGCCCATACTGGTCAATAATTCGCCTGACATTTTAGCTTCTTCGCCACAGGCAACACCCACAATTCCCTTATACTGTCTTGTCTTCAAAATTTTTGGAATACAAGAGCCGCCTGGCAAGACATAGATGTCATATCCTTTTTCTTTGGCAACATGGTCTGCTTTGTTGACACCACAGTCAGGTGAGCAATGAGCACAAACGTAAGAGGGCAAGCTTGCCTCAAAAATGGCTTTGCATCGATTGTCCATGTACTTCCTTGAGCAATGGGGCAGGAACAGCGCCCTGTTTTTAGTTAGCAAAAATTGTTTTCTTTGTACCAGATTTAAATAATTCATATCAACGAGGTCTTGAATTATCATAATGTTGTCTTCGAGGTTAAACCCTGTAGTTTCCTGAAGCCTTAATTTTCTGATTATGCCCCGTAAGTTTTTGAAGAAAACCTTTGATATTCCCTTTTGGTAGCCGACAATCATGATTCTTGTTAAAAAGTGATATTTTTTCTTTGAAATATCGAAAGTAAACGTATAGGGCATAAGCAAAGATGATGCTTAGCCAAGCTTAAAAAAATATCTCTCAAAACTGCAAGGATGCACTCTATTTAATTACGAGGTAAAAAAACTTTTTACGCATCTTTCTGGTCGTCATAAAAATTCTTTTTCCTTTTAAATAATGTAGTTTGGTTATTAACTCAACAATTGACATATCTTTTTGTTTGTGTGATAGTTCAATTTCAACAATTTTTAAGCTTTCAATCTCTCTTTGTAGAAGAACTAATTATAATTGCGAAAGTGTTTCTTGGTTCTGAAAAAGAAATACGAAGAATTGATATCTGCAGCAAAATTAATTCAAATATCTTCTATTAAACAGAGATTTGAATATACTTTAAAAAAAATCATGGGTACATTTTTTCGAAGAGCCTAAGCAGCTGGTAGGCGAAAAGTATAGCGATGAAGTATGTTGGCCATAGTATCACAGGCCAGTTAGCAGGAAAGTAAGTCCAAAGACCAGTGGATACAGCGAAAATCTCCATAGATATTGGAACCAATAAGCCGAAGACTCCGAACAGAAGCTGCCTTTTTGCCTCTTTTAGGTTTATGCGTTTTCTTATGATTAATGTTATTGCTAACCAACCCAAAAAGAACGCGACGAAGAGCAAGTACCAACTTGAACTGAACTCAATTACGAATGGCATGCCACCCACGTACGGAGGCGCACCTTAAAAACGTAACTACGAAAGGGCATTAAAACACAAGTTGATTTTTGCCGCAAAACCGAGGAGGTAGTGCCCAGTCGCTCTCTATCTGCGTCGGTTATACTTTTTGGAGGGTTTCTATTTAGTAAGTAGGTTACTGTTTCAAGGTTCAAGCAAAGTTGATTGAATTAAAATTTAATGCACACACAGCGACTACGACGACTTTTTATTAAAAAATAAATTTCTTGTTCAAATTACTTTAACCGACCAAGATGAACCCACAGTTTACAGCTTGGCTTTAGTAAATTTCTAATAATAGAAGATTACATATATCAACAAACATCTTAACGGTAAAAAAATGTTCACAATTATTGATTGGGCTATCATCATAACAGCAATATTAACGGGTCTCGGAGTAGTTTTTGTTCTATTTGAACTGCGTCATATGTCCAAACATAGAGACTTGGAGATAACTATGAAGTTGTTTGAATGGGCAGAAAATGAAAGCCTTAGAAAAGCCTTCAGATGGGTTGAGAAAGAATTTGCCTTTGAGTCTTTTGAGAAATACAACCATGAGGTATCAAAGGTGTTTGAAGTAAATGACTACCCTTATCAAGTAGAAGCATACTTTGAAGAAGTCGGTTTTTTAGTAAACAAAAGATTTGTTGATATTGACCTAATTGTTGACCGTTTTGGAGGTTATATTATTTCTAATTGGCAAAAACTTGAACCTTGGATTATAGCTATTAGAAAAGAGAAAGCTGACGAAACGTTTGGCGAGCACTTTGAGATGTTACATAATAAGACGCTTGCCTACCTGAAAAAGAACCAACACACAGGTTGTTAATATTTCTTGGATTAATCTTTAATCCTTCTCATTCTCGAGTAAAGAAATACAAGGGCAGATGTTTTCGCTTTCATCGGATTAATAAGTCATGAGTTGACTCATCAACTTTGCAACTTCATCTAATTTTTGTTTAGTTTCAAAAAGAAATTTACGGTCGTCCGCATCTAAATACGCTGTTTTAGCCATCAAACCCGCGAACTATATGATTAAACAGATACAAATTCTACTAATAAATTTGAAATGATTAGTTCGCAAAAACGTTTCTCACTCTACACCTCATGGTCGAACTTGATTTGCATTGTTGCGTTTACCACTCTCAATACCGATAAAAGTCGCTTCAAATTCAATTGATCCCGTTCTCAAATTCAAATTTAGCTGTCTACGCAAAAGTTAGACCCTTAGCGAGCCACGAAACGCCCTAACGCTATAGTAAGAGGGAGCACTGTTGTGATACACAAAGACATTGCCGTAGCGGCGATCAGCAAAGAGTGCGCCGCCGAGTTTTCTAATATCAGAAGGTGTTTTCACCCAACTAGACGTCTTCGTATCGAAATTCCCAAGTTTCTGCAACTCTCGATATTGTTCTTCCGTTAAAAGCTCAATACCCATGGCACCTGCCATGTCGATAGCGTTATTTTCTGGTGTAAAGGCTTTCCTTGCCTCTTGCCCTTCACGGTCGTAACAAACATTTCTTCGGCCTTTAGGACTTTCCGCTGAACAATCATAAAAAATGTATTCGTCCGTCTTTTTATCATAACCGACAACATCCGGTTCACCATAAGTTCTCTCCATTTCATTGAGTGACCATAGTTTTTCAATATTAGCTTCCAGCTTGACTTGTACTTTAACCCATTCAAGACCTTTATGGCGGTTCATATTTTTCTCAAAACGGGCTTTCAACGCTCTGAATAGTTCTTCACGTTGTTCAGGTGACAACTCCTTTTTATTGCTATTAATGTTGTTCATATATAGACAACTCTATCATCATTATAATAATTAAAGCAACCTACACTGTTTGACAAAGATTGAATTAAACTCTAATCCCACTCGCAAAAGAAAAACAAAATCTGTTAATCCCAATTGAATTATTGGTAGATTGCTGGTTTTATGAAGATTGGGGTATTGTTGAGTAAAAACGACCCAGAAGTTTGGAATGCGGTTCGATTTGGGAATGTCGTTTTCTTATAGAAACGCTAACTTATTTTTTTAGTTTCCTTTATAATTGAATCCAACTTACGGGTGAATGAAGCATCATATATCTTCTTGTAATGATTGAAAGCATCTAAAAAGAGTTCATTAGTTGCCAAATCTTTAACCCATTTGCTATAATAATTTTTCCAATCCCTCTTAGGAACACCAAACCAAACTCTTTCCATTAAGGCTAGAAGTGAATTAAAGAAGGCAAAAGTTCGTTTCTCAGCTTCACTATATTGGTCCCATTTTTTTGGTTTACCTGTGCCCTTGACATATATTTCTAAAATTTCGGGCCGGTCAATTAAAATGGATGCTGTACCAGAAAAATCGCTCATTAGTTTTTCATAAGTATTGTAATTTGTGGATTTTCGTTGTAGATAAACATTAGTTGCTACAACTAGTAATGAGATTACTATAGCTATGTTGGTTGCAAGAGTTGCTACTGCTTGAATGTCAAGGGGTATTAATGAAATTTCTTCTGTCTCCCCAAGTTGGATATGTTGTTTAATTAAAGAATCTTCCTCTTTTGACCACTTAACCATTTGGCTATTACTTCTTGCAGCTGTCTTTTGTTTACAATTCGTTTTATCCGTATCTTCAATTTGCGCGTGTTTCTCCTCAATAATGGATTCACATTCTCCCAAAAATGCCTCTGCAAAAGAAAAAGAGGATTTGCGGGTAATGTCTTCATGAGCTAAAGAGTTCGAATCCCGCTCCCTGCACCAGAGTCTATTCCAAAAAGCGAAGCTCACAAATGGCTGAACAACTTATTTTCCATTGGTAAAAGGTTAAACTAATTTCGGAAAACTCGCAAATTTGCTCGCTAAAATAAAATCTAATCCAACCTATTATACTGGCTGGTTCAAAGTTGATTTTGTCAGGGTTTGATTAGGGTACATAAATTGGTTGAGTTATGATTTTCATAAGAAGAAAAGAATAGAATTTTTGCCAGACTCGTCTACCTTGAGAGGCTACCGTTAATTGCATCATGAGCTGCCTGGGCTTGATTTTGATTAGCCTGGATGACTGCTTCCATAATATTTGTAGTCTGTTCCAAGTAATGTTGGTACGCTTCTTGACTAAGTGTACCTTGAGCCAAGGCTTCTGTGGCAAGTTGTTCTCCCTGAGCCACTGTTTGCAGAATTGTCGATGTAAGGTTTTGGGTGTGACTGAACGGGTCGGAGCTTTCACTTGTTTGGGGAGTCTCGCTCGATGAGACGTTACCAACTGTATTGTTAGGTGAGGTATCGTTAGCTGGATTGCCAACTGAGGCGATATTTCCCGTAGAGTCTTGAACGAAATCGCTCCAAAAGTCATTAATGTCTGTAATATTGCTCATTTGTTCATCAAATTGTCCGAATCCTTCGGATAGAGAACTTGATGTGCCCGATGAGTTTGTTGATGCTCCTCCGTTGGATGGGCTTGAAGGATGGTCTTGAATTATAGATTCGCCTCCACCTGCAATTGAACCCCCTGCGCCTCCAGCGGATCCTGCTGCTCCGCCTCCACCAAACACAAAGAAATACAAAACCCCTCCTATTCCAACACCAACAGCCCCGATTATTCCGCCTAAGACTATTGGATTGCTTAAAAGTGAACTCTGTGGTTCTATTGTAGTAGAGTCCAATGACCATACCTCGAAGTAATCATATTCCGAGCCACCTCTCCAAGGCGAAACCGCATCTGCACCAATCAAATTTGAAGCAGAAGTATCTGTCTCCATGTAAGTGCTCTTAAGTTCACCATTATAGTACATATTAATCTGATTGCCCTGCTTTTCGATACCTAAAGTAAACCATTCATTCTTGTTTTCTTGGAAGCTGCCGAAGGTGGTTTTTTGGCCATCACGGTAAAAAGCGAATGTGCTATACCAGCCGTCAGCCATAAAAGTGTAGGAATGTTTGTCGGTGACTGCAGTTACGCTGTTTCCGCAGTGACTACCCAGAGTCCATCTGCTTTTATCTTCAACTTTCCAATTAGATATGCCGGATGGAAAATGACGTGAGTAGTGGATAGCTGTATCTTCTTGAGTGCCATCTAAAATTATGGCGCTACCACTAAAGCTAACCCCTGCTTGATGAGTAATTGTCCAACCTGCAACTTGAAGTTGGTCGGCACTTTGATAATTCATTTCGTCTCGCCATATGGTTGTATTGTCTTGGCCTTTAACCAACAGAGGCAAACTTAGAATAAATAGTGTGAATGCTAACAGTACAATCAATTTTCTCTTCAATCTTGAATCCTTGCCTGATTAAAGATTACTTCTCTTTAGAAATATAAGGTTTTTAATGTATTTTCCATTAAGAATAGATTAAACTTTTTACTCTCGCAATAAAAGGGGACTTTCTTGATTAGTTAAATTCGGCTTTTCAAAAAAATTATTAACAATTTCGTTTAACGACTTAGACAAAACCTTAACTTTTAAACCGATGATTAAGTCAGTGAACAACAATAAAAAACCTTGAGCAAATAAAAAATGCTTTAACAGACCACAAACACTACTTGCAGCAAAAATATAAGGTGAAGGAAATAGGCATTTTTGGTTCATATGTGAGAGGAGAACAGAAAAGTAAAAGCGATGTTGATTTGTTGGTAGAATTTGATGAGCCTTCGAACTTGACTCTTCTAGATTTTATAGGGTTAGAAAACTATTTGAGTAAAGTTTTAGGGGTTAAGGTGGATTTGGTGGAAAAGCATGCGCTTAAGCCCAGGATAGGTAAGCATGTTTTGGAAGAAGTTGTGAACGTATGAAAGAAGAGTTCTTGGATTACGTTGAAGATATAATCAAAGCAATGGTTGACGCTTTAAGTTTTATAAAAGATATGGATTACCAAACTTTTGTGAAAGATAAAAAGACCATGTATACAGTCATTCGAGCGATAGAGATTATTGGAGAAGCAACCAAAAATATTCCACTTACGATAAAGGAGCGTTATTCGCAAATTCCATGGAAAGACATGGCGGGAATGCGCGACAAAGTAATCCATGCATACTTTGGGGTTGATTTAAAAAGAGTCTGGAGTACAGTCAAAATGGATATTCCAAATCTAAAGCAAAGCTTTTGAAACAATCCTTACGGAGAATAAAAGGTAGTTTGATTTCTTAATTCTTATAGAAAATACTATCTTGACTAACAAGCCCTTGAGGAAAACAATCAATAGAGATATGACGGTAAATCAAATAGTTGTCCGTCTGGTATAGCCTATCCTTTATTTTTCTTCTTATTTTTTCTAGCTTACGTATAGCCGTGCAAAACCTTTTAAATAAATCTCTCAATAGGAAACATAGTGGTCTCAAAATGATTACAGCGAAAAACATAATTGAATTAATCGAAAAAGAAAAACTGATAGTGTACTTTGTGCTTCTCTGGGCTGGCTCGTTCTTCTTCTGGAACATAAGCTCTGAAATCTACTATGCATCTCACATGACTTCAGCGTGGAGCGGATTTGCAGTATTTAACAATTTGATTGAGCTGTTTGCAGGAGTTATGCTAGGCATGCTTGGATTCAAGCTGCTAGGCATGAAATTTCTCCCTATGCTTACTAAGGAAAAGCTGCTGGTGTACTTTTTGCTACTCTGGGCTGCATCATTCTTCTTCTGGGCAATCTATGATTTGGCAGATTTTGGGCCGATGTCTGCAGAAGCCGTAGTTAGACTCTTAGGTGCATTGTGTGATTTAGCCGCTGGAGCAGTGCTGGCGCTATTTGGCTGGAAGCTATTAAATAATAAAGATCAGTCTTTTCCCCCTCCACCACCTTAACCGCAGGGAAAATCTCCCACCATTTTTTCTTTTCATTTTTAATTTAATCAGCAAATTTACAGGTTTACGAAATTTAGTTTAACCCTTTACCGATTAAGAAAGTTTTTTGCCATATGTGTCCTTCCGGCAATTTCTCAGTGAAAAAGTGTATTTTATCATTGATCTATGGTGGGGATTAATCTGCTAAATCCACTTCTATTTGATTGCAGCCACGACATTTGAAGTTCTTTTGGATTTTTTCTAAAATACAATCAGCATATATATTCCAAGTATATATCTTATTAATATGGTGTTAATGTGGTCAAGGCAATAGTAACTATTGACGAACGGACGAACCGAATTCTCAACGTAGTTAAAGCTAAGTACGGTCTTAAAGACAAGAGTCAAGCAATAAACTTAATGGCACAACAGTTTGAGGAAAGCGTCATGGCGCCTGAGCTAAGGCCGGAGTTCATAGAAAGCCTAAAAGCCTCAGAAACTGAAAAGACAGTAAAAGTAAAAAACTTCGCTAGTAGATATTCCAAGTGATTGCTTGTATTCTTTAGAAGTCGTTGAAAAAGTAGACCGAATATTCAAAAAACTGCGAAAGAAGGACTTGGCACAGTTTGAAGCACTATCGAGAAAGGTAAATGAGATTTTGGAAAATCCTCAGCAATATAAGCCTTTGAAGAGTCCTATGTCGCATATGCGTCGGGTACATGTGGGTTCCTTTGTTTTAGTCTATGAAATAGATGAGGCAAGGAACGTTGTCACGATAAGAAGATATGAACATCATGACAGCGTTTACAAATAAGTTTTTTCTCTGGACTTAAGAAAGGCTAACTTGCTTGGTGGGCGGAGACGTTAGAGGTCTACCCCAGGTAGGCTTTATTATAGCCACAGGCCACAGATATTGAGCCGTCGCAAGTTCAAATCCTGCTCTCCCGACCAACTTAATCACACACAGGTTCTTCTTTTTGCGGATTAAATTCTAATTTAAACTCCTGTCTGTTGAGTTTTCTATGCTTTAACGAGTTGCAAGTTTGCAATCAATTGAAGTTTCAGTTAATTGAGAGTGTTTTTAAAGAGTTGCAAAAAAATTATTTTATGGATAGATACGCTCAATTGTGGAAAAATCAAATAATTTGCGCTATCCATAAGGCATACAAGGACAAAGTGACGGCAAACAAAATTCCCCACACTGCTTTATTATATTTGTAAATGTCTTTGCCGCCCATCGGTTCAATTGGAAAAGTATCAAAGAAAGCTGAAATAAGACACATCGCTAATCCAGTTCCGCCTATTAGCACAAAGCCGCTCTTGTAGAGAACAAAGAAGAGAGCGCCAAAACCCAAAGTGATAAAGATGGCTGCTACTGAAAGAAATCCAGCTAATCGATTTGTGAAATTCTTCGAATGTCGAACTGTTCGTGTAGGCGATGAAAAAGGCGTTCTGAAAGCCAGGGTGGAGAGCAAAAACAATCCTACTCCAAAAGGCCATAGTTTGTATTCGGTCCATACACCCTTTCTTCTAGTATAAACTGATAGGATGTATGTTCTTGCAAAAGAAACTAGAATGCTGGTTGCAAAGAAAGTAGGTATTATGATTAGAATCTGGTCAAGACTATTTACTTTGACATATGAGAATGCAAAGGTTGAAAACAGAATCGACAGCCCATATACTATAGCTTCCGATTTTGTAGGCAGATAGGCTGATCCAGTTTTTTCATCAACTTTTAACTTTCGTTTTGAGGCAATAAAATCTTCAAGCCACTTCTTTACCGTATCAGGTATAAGCTCTCTGACCTTATCAACCAACTTACCAAAGAAACCGCTTGCTGCACCTGCAGGTACACTTGATACTGCGGCAAATATGAGGGAAGCTAAACTTACAGATGCGATGGCAAAAATTCCTGCTGCAGCTCCATTTGTAGGAGTAGGTACCCAAGCAGTTTTGGTGACATCGCCACTTGAGGGAACAGGTGAACTAGTTGGTGAAGCAGAAGCGCCAGGCGAAAAAGAAGAGCCAAACGCATAGACTTTGCTATCATATGAACCAACGAAAACTACACCACCAGCTATTGACGGAGAAGAAAAGACGCCTCCTCCAGTTCTGTAATTCCAAACTTCCCCACCGGTTAAGGCGTTAAAAGCATAGATAGTATTACCCCAAGAACCCACATAGACAACTCCGTTGGCAATTGCAGGCGAAGAGTATACCTGTCCACCCGTGGCTTGGCTCCAAATCTGGGTACCGGCTAAAGCATCTACTGCGTAAATACTTCCATCCTCTGAACCAACGTAAACTACACCATTGAAAACAGCTGGAGACGAAGAAACCTTCCCACCAGTAGTGAAACTCCAGATTTTTGATCCATCTGAAGCTTTGAAAGCGTAAAGATTGGTGTCTGTTGAGCCCACATATACAACTCCGTTAACAACTGCAGGGGATGAATTGGTGAAAGTATCGCCATCGCCAGTGGGAGAACTCCACAACAAAGATCCTGTTGCGGCATTCAAAGCGTAGAAGTTGCCATCTTGCGAACCTGCATAAACAACACCGTTAACAACTGCCAGAGAATCACGAATTTGACCGTCTGTTGAAAAATTCCAAATTTTACTTCCACTATTAGCGTCCAAGGCATACACGTTATTGTCAGTAGAACCAACGTAAACAATATTACCTAAGACAGTGGGTGAAGAAAAGACTGCTCCGTCAGTTCTGAAACTCCAAATCTCACTGCCACTGGCAGCGCTCAGAGCATAGACGATAAAGTCATTTGAACCAACGTAGACTATCCCGTTGGCAACTGCGGGAGAAGACCACACTGCACCGCCAGTAGTGAAATTCCAGATTTTCGCTCCTGTAGCTGCATTTAACGCGTATATAATTCCACTAAAAGAACCTACATAAGCATTATTTCCAGATAATGTCACAGAAGTGCGGATTTGGCTATCAAACGTGGTGCTCCACAAAAGCTGGTTTGTTCGAGGGGCACTTGAAGTTGAATACCTTGCACTGGCAACATCGTGACCAAACATCGTCCAAGAATCTCCAGCTCCAGGTTGAGGTGCAATCACAATCGGGCTACTTGACCAAACTTGAAAGTATTCGAATTCTGCGCCACCTTGCCAAGGCGAATTTGTGGTATAACCAATTAACTGTGAAGGGGTTGTATCTGTTTCAGTGTAAGAATTTTGAAGCTGATCGTTATAGTACATGTCTATTTGATTGCCATGTTTCTCCATTCGAAGAGTAATCCATTCATTACTTATCTCTTGATAATTGTTAAACCTTAAGATTTTTTGACCGTCACGATAGAATGCAAACTCGCTATACCATCCGTCAGCCAAAAAATGGTAAGTGTGCTTTTCAGTTACTGCACCTATATTGATTCCACTATGGCTTCCCAATGTCCATTTGCTTTTGGCCTCAACTTTCCAGTCATAAATGCCTGATGGAAATCTATTCGAAAAGGAAATTGTATTATCACCTTGAGTGCCATCTAAAATTACTCCGGTACCGCTAAAGCTGACTCCTGTTGGATTCAGTGACGACCAGCCTGCTGCTTGGAACTGATTAAAACTAGAGTAATTCATGTCGTCTCTCCATACGCTGGTGTCATTTTGAGCTTTAACCACGCCAACAAAGCTGAAAACAAATAACATTACTGCTAAAAACGCCAACAACTTTCTTTGCAACACTTTTCCCTGCTCCCCAAAAAAATAGGTCTTGATATTAATATAAACTTTTTATAAATTCAATTTAAATCAATCAAGTTTGCTAAACGAACATTTTCAAACTTTCGATTGACCCGGCATATAAAATGAAAAGTCAGTTATAACTTTCTTAACATAGAAATAAGCGAGTTTGATGATTAAAAAAAATGGCTAAATCTAATTAATGGAGTACCCTCTGATAAGTCAAACCATTGCTTTAAACTATTCTTAATAAGAAAAGTGAAATGCGCGTGATGTCTTACATCAAAGGAAGGGTTCGAGCCAACTCTAATCTACAATTTCAGGAGTATGGCACTTATCTCATGCAGGACTCGTCTTTTTAGGAGAAATAGGCGTGTACAATTAAACTATAGTTAGTAATTCGAGTTGCTATGCGTTTAGTGGCGTGCTGGGTATCCTTGAAAGTTATAGGTTACAGGAACAAAGGTCATTTTTTATGGCTTTAAGTCGTTTGAAGCAAGTTCGGAGGTTAAAAAGAGGATTTATATTCTTTATAATTTGGGAATATTGATTCAACACTCCTGATGATATTGAATCTTTGAATCTCTTCTGTCTACGCTTAGGAGTATGATATTTTTCTAATAGAATTTTAAGAGAGAGAAAATTTTATATGCTAAGTGACTTAAAAGCATAATAAGAGGGTGAAAAGTATGGAAAACGAACAACAAATGCTTCTATCCTCTGAAAAGGAAATTAGTGACCGCACAAACATAATCATAGCCGCAAACTCTTTTCTTCTGTTGCCTTTCGTAAGCACGCTTACATCCCCAATGATAACAGGTTACTTGAATGCGGTTCCAGTGTTGATATGTATCTTTGGTATCGGCTTAAACCCACTTTTGATCTACACCAATTTTATTCAACATAGACGTATCAACAAATTCTTGGATAGCAAAAGTAAGACACCGCCGAGCCTTAATGATGCCTATGAAAGCATAGGATTAAACGACGCCTATGCAAACTTTACCAAATATGCTCCGCCATTCCTGACTGCAGTATGGATTGCATGCTTAATTGTTTTTATCTTACAAAAAACAATCGGTTTGGTATAACGGTGCGCTCACCACCCTTTTTTTAATCTTCTCTATGGGAAGTTCTGGCCATAGATGCTATGAAGTTTTTTGAAAGTTTTTGCGCATTCCCAAGAGTCGAAATTATAGATCTTGTTATCTAATGTTACTATTATCGGTGGACATTCGATTCGCTTGGAGCACATTGCACATATATCTATAGCACTATCTTGTTGAACTGCAATTTTACCTTTTAAAATCTCTTTTGCTATAGTTTGCTCAAGCTTCGTGGAGAACAATTCTTTATTTTGTAGCAAGATTCCATTGGCCAATCTGAGAAGCTCTTCTTTGCTTTCAAAGGAAACCTGCTCCTGTCTGCCAAGATCAACTTTCTCTGTTTCGAGGTTCAACACAATTTTTCTAGACAGATCTCTATGTCTAAAGTAAACAAACTTTTTACCGCGTACTGCTCGAGCAAATCCAATTTCTTTTCATGACCTCGGGCGACAAATCAAAACCGGGAGTAATTAGAAGGATAAACACTTTACTCTCAGCTAAGGCACGATCACGGATCTCGATCCATTCCTCCACTCCATCGACAGCCTTAGGAATGTCCTTACTGTCAAGAAAGGTATGGTAGCCAAGTTCTTCTAAACCTGCTTTTAAGTGGTCGGCGAAATCCTTTCCGCTGCTTTTCTTATGGCATAGAAAAATGTCGAAACTGCCTAGCTGATCCCATAAGGTACTATTGGTACGCTTTTGTTTTTATTATATTGCTATATTTGGGTTGAGGAGTTTGACATAGGGCTTTTATGGTTTCAGTGACCTTGACTAGTTTAATTGAGAAAGGATGGTCTGGCTGTCTAATTGAAAAGAGGAACTCATGCCGACTGAACTGTATGTCACAGTAGCATGGAATACATCCCGATGATACTGGGCGCCGACAATTCTCTCCAACCCAGCGATCCAAACATCCTCGTTTGTGCATTCGGCAGCGGTCGGTCCCGGAACCTTGTTTAGAATAATAAAGTATTTTGCGCCGTACCAGGCAAAGCGAGTCATAAATGTCATTGATCATTTTGCGTGTACCTTCGATATCCATATCGCTGTCTTTTAGCAACAGAAAATGCAGTCAGCCGCAGCCAATGTGTTAATAGACCAATATCTCATACCTGGACTGGTATCCAAAAATAAGTAATCAATCTTGTATTTGTCCACTAATTCCTTCTTGCCCGCAATGAACCGTCGAACCGCTTCAATTTGCCACTTGGAATCATGCCTAAGCTCTATTTCATCAATGTCCTCCTTTTCGGGACTGGAAAAACCAACCAGGAATCTACCCTTAAGATCGAGTTCATTGGTTAAGTCATGCATTATCTCAGGAGATCTTACCTGCCCACTCAAAAGGTCATTTATCAATAAATTAGGCTTCTTTTTGAAATAAGTAACTAAACTTGGTGCATATAAATCAAAGTCCAGAAGGGCGACGTTAAACCCGTTTTTTGCATAGAGAGCTGCAACGTTTGTAATTAGCGTAGTCTTGCCTGTTCCACCTTTGTACGAATGAAAAGCAACCGTTCTTAGGGTTGTTCATGCTCAACTACTATTTGTAGTGTAGGTGTTTAAATTATTTTGTATTGGATTCCTTTAGGAGCTCTTCGATCCTTTCCATGTGCTCCTTTAACTCCCTCTCTCTCATTTTGCTCTCAGAGAGGCACTCAGGTGCTCGAATAACTGGAATGATTGAGACAAACGAGTGAGAATGCTCAATATATTTAGCGAGGGCTCCAGCAAAGACAGTTGTTCCAAACAGGTTCGCGGTCGTCGTGAGGCTCATGTACATTAGCAATGGTATAACGGTGGCTATTGCATAGTATTTTTCTCTGACACTAGCCACCGATAAGTCTCCTGGAATGGCCGAATACACTGTCATTAAGAATCCCCAAGCACCCCCAGAAACAACCAAATAGAAAAGTAGTGTTATGGGCGATGTGAAAATACCTAACAAAGCAAAGCTTACACCCAGCAGGATAAGCCCAAAAACTACAGGTTGTCTGCGGCCCAAACGATCAGCCACTAAGCCTCCAAGCAAAGCAAATAACCCCGCGGCTAAGAAATGAATCGGATTACCCATGTTTACTGCCTCAGCATAAACCGGATCATTATATAACCCTAATGTCACGAACGCTATCAATCCATTTGCCATATTGAACATTATCCAAGGAATTGTATAAAACAAGAAATTTTTACGTTTGAGTACCGAGACTTTAACTCCAGCAGCGATTTTTTGAGCTTTAGCAAGATCCAACTTTAACCCAAAAAAGCTTGCTAATCTAAGTATTGCAGCGAATATAGCCGCTCCAACTACTCCCAACCCAGAAGCAGATAGAATAGAATTAAAAATTATGACCAATACGAACGCTATAAAGAAGGTAGCTCCTGCAACCCGTGCTCTCTCCTCTGGAACAGTAGACTCGGAAGCTAGAAATGCCAAACACGCTGGGTAACCAAACCCAAGGGATATACCAAGTAATATCCTAGCGAGGATAGCAAAAAAAATGCCCTGCATAAAAATCAAAAGAAGGGATGTGACAACCCCTAACATTATCCAAGAAAATAGTAGACTCCTTCTGTTAACTTTGTGACTTATTGCAGCTCCAACGAGAGCGGAAACACCTGCCGAAGCAAAATATAACGCACTAGCACCGTAGGTAGATAAAAACCTGAGCAAAGTGCCTCCCCCAGGGACAACGGAGACCCAATCACTGCTTATTCTTGCTATGAAGGCATCCAGCCAGGCAAATGAGAAGAAAAACCATGCTAATGTACCTGATAATAAGAAGGTAACCGCTAAGAATTGTCTTCGTGAAATATGACTTCCACTTGTGAGAATGCCAAACTTCACCAGGTTTTTCTCCTCCTTTTACTTTATCATAAGCATATATATTACTTAATCTATAAATGATTTTTAGCCGAAATTACCGCTTTATTTATCAAACAAAAAGGCAAAGGAGGTGAAAAGATGGAAGGAACAAAACGTCCTAAAAGGAGCTATCAACCGCCTACGCTTTATGTGAACAATTCTTACACCGACACTAAAGAAGGCCGTAAATATTGGCGAGGGAATTACGTTAGAGCGCAAATAGCAGGCAGAGTTATTGAGCCTCATGTTTTTCCAATAGTTGCCGAAGCTGTGGCACACGGAGAAGAAGAAAAGTTTGCTGAGGCATGCAGGAGTGTAATGACTGATCTCGATGAAAAATTCAGAAAACATTATTAAAGATATGTGGTTGGCAACGATGGCGTCAAGGAATGCTAATCAATACAAGATATGTTGGTAGTATCTAAAATCTCTCTTACGGTTTTATCTAACAATAATGAGAGAATGCTTCTTGCCCCACTTTTCTTTATTTGTAGAAGTTTCTTGCTTGCGTTTTCTTTGGTTTTCACAGTTTTATCAACTATATAGCTATAAGCATTTGATTTATTGACTAGATGCAACCAATTCAGAAATATTCTGTCGGTTGATCTGTTGTTTTGCGAGGATTGCTTGTATTCTTGAAAAGTTATCGTTGGATGCTTTTGCAGCATAGAGTATTGGCAGTGGAACGCTCTCGTTTTCAAGCCTTAATGCAAGGTTGCCCTCAGAATTAACCATATCACCGATATGCGTTTGACAATCTAAAAAGAAAACCTAAGTCACTACCATATTCAGCCAATGCTTGTACTTGGTCTTCACTTCCATTCCCCATGATTGCACCAAGCTTAGCGCAGGCTTGGGCATCGGCCATACTCTTCCTTAGAATCCCCTCGTAATGCTCCACAGATGTTTCTAAATTTCTGATACAGCTTAACTCCATAAATTCGGCTTCACAAACATTGGCAGTCCATTCGCCAAAGACTTGTATAATTTTTGACATCCTTTCAGGACTTATCTTATTCACTAGTTCATCAGCTACCGCCCATCCCTTGATTATCATTCAGATCTCCCACAAGCAAAGCTGAATTTAGACCATACAAACCATAAACCGTGTTTCGAAAGTGCTTGTTGACTGATCTATCTATAATGTCGTCATGAATACCTCCACCTGCCGAGGTCAATGTAACCATAAGCGCCACATCTTCAGCAGCTTCAATGCTTCCTCCGACGGCTTCACAGCAAAAAGATAACAGGGCTGGTCTGTAATTATCCCCTCCGAATAGTCTTTAATGAAATGAAGAATTGTGAGTAGTTTGGGATCGCTTATACCCGAGTCGATTACTTCGTTAAACTTCTCGAGAACGCTTTTTCCTCTTTGCTGGATTAACGATCCCAGATTCACTAAGCGTATCTCGTCTATCATAAATGACCTGTCTTCTTATCAGAGACTTTTGCTTAAATAACTTTTTAACCAATAATACGATAAAGTACCAACCGCTTAAGGAATAGGATTATGGAAGGGAGCGATAAAATCATAGCTCTTGCAAAAGAAAACTCCCCAAGAGTCTGCAGACTTCTAGATTTACAACTTCCGTGCCCAAGGAACAGCCTTCTTGATCTCCAATCGTCTGTTAATAACAAACGCTCACATTGTCTACAACCAACGCTACGCAAAAGGATACTATGCTGAGTTTAATTATGAATTAGATAATAATAATCGCCCAATAGAAACATCCCGATTTGAGTTAGAGCCAGATGAATTCTACGCAGCAAGCCCTGAAGGTGAGTTAGACTTTGCCATAATTGCCATAGGCGACCGCGTACAAGGAAACATTGACCTTGATGATCTTGGCTATTGCACGATTAGTTCAGAAAAACAAGAAATCGGTCAATCGATCAATACAATTCATCATCCTCTTGGGGAATACAAGAGAATCGAAACCAAAGGTACATTGTTGGACTTTTCGGAGAGATTCATTTACTATCACATAGGCACACTTTCTGGTTCATCAGGTTGCCCAATATTTAATGACAGCTTTCATGTGATTGGTCTGCATCACTATGCAACCCCATCCAAGCTATCAAAGACCCCTTTTAAGAATGCACATGAAGGAATATCTATACAAGCTATTCTGAGCCATCTAAAAGACAAACAATTAATTGCTGGAGAGTCCAACTTCATCAACATTTCCTTAACCAAAAAATAGAAGTACCCTAAAAGGCGTAATGTAATTTAGGACTTATAATGAAAAATAGACTTTTTATTAATGGCATCTGGCAGGAGTGTGAATCCCGAGAAACTTATTCGAGGGTTAATCCCGCTGACCCAAATGATGTATTAGGTCCTTTCCAAAAAGGCAATTGCGAGGATGCTGCATACTCAATTGATGCTGCAGAAGATGCCTTTGATTCTTGGGCACTTGTACCTCCACCGGAACGGGCAAGGTATTTAATAAAAGTTGGAGAGCTCTTGGAGCAACACAAAGAACATTTAGCTATTACTATAACCCGTGAGATGGGAAAAACGATTAGTGAATCCAGATCTGATGTGGAGATGGCAATTGATTTAGCCTACTATATTGCCGGTGAAGGTAGCCGACTTTTTGGCCATACGACTACTTCTCAGAGCATAACAAAGTTTGCTTTTACAGTTAGAGTTCCTGTAGGCATAGTTGGTTTAATTACCCCCTGGAATTTTCCCATTTTAATTCCGGCAAGGAAGATTTTCTACTCCATAGTTTGCGGCAATACAGTAATTTTTAAGCCATCCTCAAATTCCCCGGAATGTGCAATAGAGTTGGTTGAGATTCTTGAAAAAGCGGGGCTGCCAAAAGGTGTGCGTTAATTTAGTTACAGGTCCTGGTGAGGTTATTGGTGATCGCTTAATCTCGGATAAACGTGTTCGGATGATTTCTTTTTGTGGTCATAAAGACACTGGCGCAAAAATAATGCGTGAGGCAGGGGTAAAACGTGTCAGCTTGGAGCTTGGAGGAAAAAATCCTTTGATTGTTATGGATGATGCTAACCTTGAGTTAGCTGCTGATGCCATCGTCTGTGGTGGGTTTGCTACTGCAGGTCAGCGGTGTACAGCAACTTCTAGGGTAATCGTTCAGGAGAAGGTCAAGGAAAAACTTGAGGAAAAGTTAGTTAAACGCATTGAAAAGCTTAGGCTTGGGAATGGATTAGATCCAGAGACTGACGTTGGTCCATTGGTTAACAAGAAAGCGCAGGATAAAATGTTAGAATACTGCTTATCTGGGCAAAATCAGGACGCGAAGTTGCTCGTTGGCGGTCGAATACCGGGTAATATGAAAGGTTGGTTTTTTGAGCCCACTTTGTTTACTGATTGTGACTATAAGATGAAGATTTGTCAGGAGGAGATCTTTGGACCTATCGTGTCAATTCTTTCAACCAAAGACCTTGATGAGGCCATTGAAGTCGCAAACTCGGTTGATTATGGGCTTAGTTCTTCAATTTATACAAATAATATTGCAAATGTCCTTAATGCGATCAAACGGCTGCAGGCAGGACAGACCTATATTAATCATCCAACGATTGGAAGTGAAGTTCACTTACCGTTCGGTGGAGTAAAATCCTCAGGAAGCAACAAAGAGGGTGGGCCAGATGGGACAGTTGATTACACGGAACTTAAAACTGTTTACATTGACTACTCCAACCATCATCAATCATTACTGTCAGATGATCTAAGAAGATCGCATTATGGCGCACCTTAGATGTCAGATATAGTTAAAAGGTTCGCTTTTAGATTCCAACAATAATTTTTTAAAAATATGAAGCCTTCAATATGGTGGGCACCGCCCAGCTAGTTATAAGGTTATCATAGTCTTTTTTTTGTGTGATTATAGATTACAAAAAGTCTATCTTATCTTTCTGAACATTCACTCAAGGGGAAACGTAGAAATTAGCTCAAAGAACTTTTGTCCCAAAGCCGGCTTAAGCAATAAGTCTTTTAAAAAAACCATTTTAGCTATTTTCTAATGGAAGAAAAACTGTGAAAACAGTGCCCTTGCCAAGGGTGCTTTCAACTTTAATTCTTCCCATGTGAGCCTCAACTATTCGCTTGCAAATTCCAAGGCCAATTCCTAATCCTTTTGGTTTAGTAGTGAAAAATGGGGTCCACAACTTCTGCAAAACCTCTTTAGACATTCCCTCTCCACTATCAGAAAAAGCTACCTCAACTTGCCCATTGCTTTTTCTGCTAGTAATTTTCAGTTGACCACCGTTAGGCATTGCATCGCAAGCGTTCTTAATCAGGTTACTAAAAACACGCTCTATTTTCCCGTTATCTACCACTACCGAAAACTCATCACTAGTCTCATTGAATACCTGAACATTAGCTGGAACAACAAGAGTTGATAAAGAAGAAGTTACCAATCTACTTGGATTTGTCTTGATTTTATCCAGTTTTATTTCACCAGAATAATCCAATAAATCTCTCACAATTTTATCTGAATACTCAACACAATCATCAATTATCTTTACCATTGCATTTCCTTTTTCACCTAATTTTTCCCCATAGTTCTTTTTCAAAACGTAGGTTGCACCTCTAATTCCAGCCAAAGGATTACGCAAATCATGCCCCACCATCCTTGAAGCCTCATTCATACCCTCAAGACGCCTATTCACAGAAGTTCTCACTGCATTTGAAAGAACATCCAACTCCTCTGTTGATTTGGCTGTTTTCTTTGTTTTGGAAGCATTAGGGTCAAGAGGAATTGCTTCAACATTTGATGCTAATTTCATCATGGGTTTAACAATTTCTCTCTCAAGAAGAAATAGGAAACCTGCTCCAACACAAAATGCCAGTGTTATAGATCCAACCAGAAAAATATTCTTCACCCAAATACCTTGTTGATTTACTGTTCTATCTTGGGTAACTTGTAGAATAAAAGTGGGATTTGAGTCAACATCATTTATCAAAGTATATCCTAATATTATGTTAGGATTCTCTTCTTTCACAACAACAGTTTGTTCCTTCAACAGCAAAGACTCTACAATTTGATTGCCTGTTTCTTGAAGCCTCAGTTCAGATGTCAAATTAATTGAAAGTTTGCGGTCCATTATCTTTGATATTTGGCTAATTTCTCTTTCATCAATATATCTGCCAAATAACATCCCGCCCATTACTGGACCCTGACCTGTGCTGGTTATAATTGGTGCAGTGGCAACAAACATTGGTTGATTATCAAGGAGCATTATTCCTGAAAGTTCATCTTCAGTAGAATTAAATTCCCAAATGCTATCATCAGATGTTAGAGTTATTCTTGTTTCCTCTGAAGTTTGAACCTTAACTGAATTGTTAAAATCATAAGATTGACAGTAAACAAGAGTTCTGTTGTTATCTACAATAGCGATTAGGTTAAGATTTAGGTTATCAAATGTTGATTCAATGAAGTTGAGTTCTATGTACTCTGGATTTTTGTTTAGGATATAATCGTAGGTGTCATCCCAAGTTGCATAGTCTTTCACTTTTCCATTTAAATCAGAGAGACGATAGTTTATTGAGCTAATTGCTTGATTGATGCCTTGTTTACTTTCTTGGATTTCGAGATTGCTAAAGCTTGGATCAATAACCAGAATAGTTATTGCTTGTAATACTCCAAAAATTAGAAAGGAAATAAGAGCAATAGTGATGATTGTTTTTGTCCGTAGCTTCATTTCCTTTTTTCATCCAATAGAAATCTATTTTCATCTGATTTTTAGAAATATGTTTAATAAATCTATTTAAGACTAATGAATTTGAAATATCTAATGTAGAGTATTTTCTAACTTTTCTAACTTTCACAAATTACAAAATTGCTATATCGGATGTAACAAAGGAATTAGGGTAGTAACGTTTTTCCCAAGTCATTTTCTGTTCAAAACAGTGTTACGCCTCAATATCGCTCTTGGAGACTTTAGCATACTAATTCATTGGAGAGCACTCTTTGTCTTCCCATGTTTTGAATTTTTCACATTTTTCGCAAAGTATAGGGTCTTTTGGTCCCTCTTCTCCTGCATTGTCGCATCTTGAACATGGCGAAGCAACGTTTTCACATAGCTTGGGTGTAACGGGCAATTGTGGGCCATTCATATCAATAGCTTCCAGTAAATGTTAAAATGAAAAGTCAGTTATAAATTTCTTAACATACAAATGAGCGAGTTTGATGATTCAAACAATAGCTAAATTGAATTACCAAAGTAATCTCTGAAAAGTCAAACTACTACCTTAACTACTCTTAAAAAAGGTGAAAGGTGGTGATATCATCGCTTGAATTTATAGGATCAAATCCCTTTGCAATCGCTAGCTTGGCTATATTTGTTAGTCGACGGCAAACAAAGAATTCAAAGTAAACAAATAGAAAAAAACCATTATTCCTCTTTTATCTTTTTTCCATAAGTCCAAAATCAAATAGCGTATCGATTTTTTAGCCTTTAAAAAAGAAAGTTAACTCGTCCAACCAATTCAAAATTTCTCTTTGGGTAAAAGAAGATAAAAAAAATGTTATTTCTTCTTATACTTGATATTAGCTAGGCTCAACTTATCCAAAACCCACACGTGCCAAAACGCCTAAATACCCATTTTTTGAACCGTCAATTGTGGATAAAGCACGTATAGGTCTCTATTGCTTTAAAGAGCACAGATACTCCTGAAAACCTCAGATATATCTCTTAAAGCTAAAGTTACGCCTTAAGCTTCTGATCTCACAGTAAAATTTGCGAAAAAAACTATACTTCTTAATTTACAAGTTGGTTACTGGATAAATAGAAAAAAAAATAAGGATGTTGTTAGAAGCCCAGTGATAATATTCCGATGCCGACGACTAGTGCAAGTATCGCTACTATGATTACGAAGACTATTACTGCAATTACCGCTATTACGAATGCTTTTAGCCATCCGCAGTCAAAAAAGTGCTTAATCAATGCAAGCCACACTATGAACATTATTACTGCTGATATCAAACTGCCAACGAAAAATCCCACGACGGCACCTATGATTGTTCCTAAGACAACTATCCAGATAGCATCTGTGAATTTTGCTTTTTCTTTGCTTACTAATGCTCTTCCAACTAGCCAAAGTATCGGTGCGACAACTATTATGCCAACAACAATCTGTATTAATAATGCAACTAAATCCATATAGATTCTCCTTGTAGTATTATTTGGTTTGATTTCTTTTTAAGCTTAATCCCTAACTAAAATATAGGTAGAAAAAAAGAGCTTGAGAAAATTGTTTTTATCTAAAAGTTTTTTGTGTTATTACAAAAATTTAGGTCCATAAAGTCCAAAAAATAAATAACAAAACCATTCTAGATAAAACCCAATAAGCACACCCAGACCGCTTAGTTTATTCTTAACATTATTATTGGAGTGAGCTTCAAAAATAATTGGAAACTCTCAATTTTATCCAAAAATCTTAAAAACAAAATCTCGTTATTGTTAAATGGAGATTTAAATAATTGAAAAATAAACTAATTACAATTCTACTACTGGTAATAATGTTATCAAGTTTAGCTACAGCTGGATTGGCTTCTAGCAAAAATCCTGAAAATACACGTGTTATAGTCGGATTCAAAGACTTACCTAATGCCGATTTAGTTCACGCTCATGGTGGCGAGAAGAAGTACGAATACAATTCAATTCATGCAATTGCAGCTTCGATGCCAACAAAGGAAATTGAAGCGTTGAGAAGAGACCCAAGAGTAGCCTACGTTGAAGAGGATGTTATAGTTCAAGCAACCGAATACGATTCACGGTATGATTGGGGAATTAGTAAAATAGGTGCAAAAGTTGTTCACGAAACAAGTCCATATAATTTGGGCGCTAAAATAAAAGTTGCAGTTATAGACACAGGAATAGACTACCTTCATGAAGACCTAATAAACAACATAGATACTATCAATGCTTGGGGTTACAACTACATTAGTCCCGGCTCATTGCCGATTGACGATAATGGTCATGGGACCCATTGTGCAGGAATAATTGCTGCGGCATTAGACGGTAAAATAGTTGTTGGAGTTGCTCCCCAAGCACAACTTTACGCTCTCAAAGTTTTGGATAGTGCAGGTAGCGGGTACACAAGCGACATCATAAAAGCCATAGAGTGGGCATGTGCCAATGATATCCAAGTTATTTCTATGAGTTTAGGCGCTAGTGTCGGTACACAAGCTCTGCAAGATGCTTGCACCGATGCATTCGTGAATCACAACATCGTAGTAGTTGCTGCAGCAGGAAACAACGGAGCTGCCCGAACAGGCACAAACATTCTCTACCCTGCAAGATACGCAAACGTGATCGCTGTGGGCGCAACAGACCCAAACAATGTGCGAGCTTACTTCTCAAACACTGGCCCAGAACTTGATTTGATGGCGCCAGGCGTAAATATCCTCTCAGACTACATCGATACAATCCAAGGTGATGGCGGCAATGTAGACACTCTTTTTATGAGTGGAACGTCGATGGCAACACCTCATGTATCAGGAACAGCCGCCCTCATTCTCAACTGTGACGAAGTATCATGGCATCAATACGGCTACACTGACGGCGACGGGGCATGGACAAGCGCTGAAGTGACCAGTGTTTTAATCGGTACAGCAGATGATCTAGGCGCAACAGGAAAAGACAACCTTTATGGCTACGGCATAGTAGATGCAGACCAAGCAGCCCTAACGACATCTCCATCGCCTACTCCAACCCCTTCACCGACTCCAACACCTACACCTTCACCTTCTCCAGTTCCAACTGCTTCTCCAACTCCATCTCCTACTCCAACACCCACTCCAGTTTCGAAAACCTACAGTCCAACCTTGACAACTATTACGTATGGGTCAATTACATCCGGAAGCGTCGCTTCATTAGCTACCAACAATAACTTGGACTTGACCGTAAAGGTCTAGCAGAGTAGGCACATCTCAAACTATTGACTGGTACAGCACCACAAAAACAGGTTTAGCACCATCAAGTGTACAAAGCCTAACCATAACCTACGACGGCAGCTACACCTCTAGTAAATCACAAACACTCTACATCTACGACTTTGTAAACAAAGTATGGGTATCAATTAATACACAAACAGTCAGCACATCAGACAAAACAATAGCATACACAACCAACAACCCAGACAACTACATCTCAGCCACAGGCGACATACAATTAAGAACATACGCAACCCAACGAACCTCAACAAGCTTCAACTGCAACGCAGACTACACGCAAATATTAATAAAATACACTCAATAATTTTCTTTTTCTTCATTTTTTATTTTTACTCTGCATGAATTTGAATTTTTCAAAGTCCTGCGAACATTTAAACCTTCTAAACTTTTGTGAAAGATAAAATGTCGCCTTGAACAGTCTATGCTTTTTTCTTCTTAGTTTTTCTTTTAGCTTGATTATAGACAGGTTTGCCGCCAAGAAGTAAGGCACCAAGCAAACATGCTGAACCTACTGCACGATAAATAATTATTGAAAGAAGTACTCCATAAGCATAATTTATGTGTAGAACAATAGAGAGAAATAACCCCAAAGTTGGGTGAATAACAATTTCATCTGCGGTAGGGAGCCAAATATAAACACCTAAACCCATCAAAAACGCAGAAACAGCAACTTTACGTAACTGCATATCAAATAAACAATTGAACTTCTAATCTAATAAAATGTTGCTCGCTTGAGCTCAACCATTTCACCAATTTAAAAATACGAAAAATTATTTGGTTATTTCCACAGTTTTTTGTCAGTTAACAGCTTCCACTCTTCCGGATCCATGCCTGTTTCTTTGACTTTGCAAATTTTCTCGTATAATGCAAAGCATCTTTATCTATAAACTCTTTACTTCTCATAATATCTTTTATTCCTAAATATGCTCAAAACTTGAATACCTGACAAAAGGTCATTGAAAGAGTAAGCGCTTGTGAATGTGAGGATAAATGGATAACCGTTGCAAACTGAACCTGAAAAAATTATGCTCTTTTAATCAGTCTTGAGCTTTTTCCCAATCCGATTCAAAACTAGTTCTCAAAACTCCTATAAGATTACAGTTGTTTGTCCAAAGACAGGGGCTTTCACCCAATCCTGTTTGTTTAGTTGTCGTAATCATGGCTTCTTTGTCATCAGACATCAAGAAATGATTCAAAGGTTCGCGATGAAACTTTATGTGAATTGAAGAATCTTTACCAATTAGTTTTTTCACTTTTTCTTTAAGCAGAACTATCTGGACCTTCGCCTTCAAAAAGTAGCCGAATCACTGAACCGGACTTTATTGCAAATTTGTATTCATCGGAAAATTGAAACAAAATTGGCATGATCCTTGCTTTATCGGCAATTAAGGACAATTCTTTTTTGGAGTCATTAATCAATTCTGCGGCTTTAGCAAAAATAGAATTCTTTTCCGCAATGAGAATGTATGTGCTTTCTTCTTTGGGAAGTTCCTGCTTCCAGTCTTTAAGAGATAGCTTTTGAACTATACCCCTCATACCAACTAGTCGTTCGTCAGATTTGCCTTTTTCTGTGTCGACCAAGAGACTTAAAGCATCCGAAATACGAGTGGCACGAATCTCGGTTGGTTTACCAAGCAATCTTTCAACGAGACCCATTTTTTCAAGTGAGGGCAGAATTCTGTAAACATCTTCTCTGCGTACTTTAGAAAAGTTCGCTACCTGTACCACAGTTGTTTTTTCAAGTTTAATTACTGCCAAGTAAACCTTTGCTTGATTAAGAGTCAAGCCCAAACCGAGCAATAGTTCAGTATTCTCATCGTTCGTCATTCTTTACTCAAGCAATATTAATATGTGCAAATTATATTTAAAATTGGCGGTCACTTTTAACATTATTAATTACTATTTTGTAGCTTCTAAAACATTATTTTGCAGATTTATCTGTTTTTGCATCAATAATTTGCATTTTAAATATCTGCAAAAATACTCAAATTAAATTCAAAAATTATTGCGTCAAAATTATTCAGTAAATGCACATCCTTCTTTTTCAGCTTTTCGAAAACTTGGAATCACACACTTCAACCACTTTTTTAAGCGTAAGTTGACTAAGCATTTGACTAATTTTTTCAGAAGATCTTTTAGTTCCCTCAACTTTTCTTCCTCTTTCACTGTGTTTGATAACATGAGCTTTGATAGCGAAATCCATCGCTTTTAAATCTGGAATCAACAGTATTTCAGCTCCACATTCACAACAAATAACTTGCAAACGTCCCTTCAACTGCTTATCCAATTGAGCGTTTTTGTCTTCCAAAATTCTCGAATTTTCCTCCGTCTCAGTTCTTATCAGCTTCTGGATCTTCTCAACTCTATTCCCAGCCATTTGAACCTCTAAAACCTCCTCGCTTTCTCCTCTGGAAAACATATTTGAGTTCTATCATTAATTGCCTTGTTTGTGTAGGTCTCCACCTACAAAATTGATAAAGAATGAAATCTTGTAGCTGTTGGTCCCCAGTCACAAAGTAATTTATCCAAAATATGTCCTAATGTGAATTAGCTTTTGGCGGATCAGCGCTAAACTAGACGCGAACGGTATGTAACAACGTATCTTCTTCGGATGTTCGCGTTTTAATAGCGTGTGTAGGTCCGCCAAAAATTCTAAATTTATTATTGAGTTAGTTTTCAAAAAGAATGTTCCTTAATTCTATTTTGCTGACTTGAAAAACAAGAATCTATTCAATTACAAATTAGTGGCATTAATTCTTTTTGCTTATTTTGAGAAATACACATTATCAGATCAAAAACAAATGAGCGTCTGCCGAATGTTTGCCAAACATTTCGGACACGCTAAATTGAAGCCTTCTCTTTATTTTGGTGAAGTATCATTTGGGGCATTGGGCATAGTGGCATATCCAGTTGAAAAAGGTGTTTGGAATTTGCCAATATTCTCCCTAATTATGCCATATCCCTTTTCTGCAAGGTCATTTGGCAAATTATCCAAATCCAACGGTTCTTCTACATTCTTTCCCTGATTTCCTTCCTTGGGTTTAAGCATCAGTTTAAGAGTTGAACGCAATATTCCTTTATCTAATTTTACGTTCATAATGTCTCTATAACTGTAATCGGTATAATCCTTCTTCAAATTAAGCGCATGAGGATGCCGCAGAATTATACGTTCATTCGTTATGATTACGGCCTCAATGTTAATTCGAGGATGATAGATTTTTTCCGGAATATACAGCTCAAGCTTTTCGTTTGAGCCAAGTATATTTTTTATGTCATCTGGAGCTGCCATAATTATCAACAATCTAGTCTATTCATAGTTCTTTTTTGAATAAATAGCTGTGTGACTGTGTAACCACATACACAAGAGAGTCAATTCATGCTTTTCGGGATCCTCTTGAGACTTCACCAACGCAAAAGGGATGTTTAGTTTATGAGAATATGAAGCCGATGATAAGACCTACGAAGAATCCCAAACCGAGCGGTAGTATTCCTATTAGGAGTGTTCCATACTGAAATGCTACAGGACCATATAGGTCTGCCAAGTTTTTCAACGCGCCAAGACTTAGACCGAAAAAGCCCAAGTAAGCAACTACGACAAGTACAATTCCCGCTATGATAGCGATCTTTAAAAATTTGTGAACTAGGTAACCCACGATCAATCCGACTACGAAGGGAAGAATCATTACAACGATTGTTGGTATTCCACTTATGCTTCCAGAGGTAATGAACCGAAATATGTCATCTAAAATTGCCAAAATCTGCATCTCCACAATTAAGCAATAGATATCCTAAAGGGCTATTAAACTTGTGTAGTTGTAGCCACACAGCAACAAAGCGGTATTCTTTTGAAAATCAGGGCTTAGCTTCAACCAATCGAACATGAACCGCGAATTAAATATAAAATCAAGTAAAGGGAAGGCTAGTTTTATTTGTTATACTATGAGTGGCTCTTTCTTGTTGTCAATAGAAAAACCTCTCGTAGAAAAGATCAAAACTCCCAACGAAACCAAAACAAAAACTACTATTCCAATACCAATGTAGGGTAAAAGGCTTATTGTATTGGATACAGCTGCGGGATTCATTATCCCCCCAAGAACTATGGCAAAAATAATGATTCCAATTGACAAGACAAACGAAAACTTATAGGGTCTATCTGTCTTGGTTTTAACTAGTTTCTTTCTGTCAAGTTCGCCGACAAGAAAATTCAAGATAAGTCCTATTGATCCTATAAGTAAGGGAAGGGTAAGTGAAAGTGTTATATTTTGTAAGCTTAAATCGATGAACTGTCGCAAGCCAATAACAGAAAAAAGAAGCAAAAGAAAAAAAAGTGCTATAGACCCATAAAATATGCTTCTGTCAAGGAACTTTCCCGAGAGAGCTGGACCATAAGTTCGTCTATTTGGCACTGGTATTTCGCCTGGTTTAATATCTTTGGTAGTTCTTTGTGTGAGTCCAGGCAGGTCATTTGAAAGAAAATAGATTTTATGTTTAGGATCAAGCGGTAATTTCTTGCCGTCTGAATCATACACTGCTTTGGATACCATTCTTGAAAAGGGATATAGCCATTCGACGCCTCGGTCCCTTGTTGTTGTGAATGAATCTAGAAATGAATGGAGAAAAGCTCCGACTCCAAAAAACGGGTTTATCAAATATACTATTCCGATAAACAGGAGATTGTGAAATAATGCTCGATGTATTTGTCGACGTCGAAAGGCTTCTTTGCTAAAAAAACCGTATTCTCGGTCAAGATCATTAATTGCAGAGCCTATTCCAACCATTAAAGCGATTTCTGGTTTGCCAAACAATAAGGCTCCAACAATTATGCCAAATACTATATGGGTAGAAAGATTCATGAGAACAACCGTTGACTTCTAACTGAGCAACTATAACTGGGTAATTTTAAGAATATAAAGGTAATTAGTTTTAGAACTTCACTTTTTCCAAGCCAATTCAGCCCAGAACCCTACTATTGGCACAGTAACATTTGTTATAGTATTTATTTAATTTTGAACTATGCCCACAATGATTATTATGATTCCAACGGTTGCTCTTATCGCTCTAATTAGTTGTTCAGAAAAACTCTGATTAGAATACTTGATTATGCTCAAAACACCATCTATGATTAGCCAAAGACCCAAACCAAATAGAACTATAGAGAGAACATTCAATAACCTTCACCTTCTAAAGGGCAACATTATCTAAAGAGTATATCTTTCAACTAAATTAATCCTATCTGGCCCCTTGAATTTAACTTAGGGCTAACCTTTTTATTCGCGGTCAACAAAACAGTAAATATAGAATTTTGTTTGCAGCATAACTAAGTCCTGATTGTATGGCAGAATTCAGTTCTTGTCAAAATAACTGAAAACTATTCTATACAGTAAGCGTTTTGCTTTCAAGCAGTTCTAAATCCCTTATTTACTAGATAAGGGAGGTGAATTCGTATATGTCAGACATGTCAGTTTCTCGAATAGCGTACATTTTAGCCCTTATAGGAGGAATACTGCTGGTACTCTTTGGATTATTTGAATTTGTTGGTTTCAGTGGATTGGCAATTTTCCATTTTAGTATCTATTCTTTTGCATATTCTGGAATTGTGTCTATAATTTGCGGTGTTATTGCAGTCATCGGTGCCAGAAGTGCAAGTACTCTGGTATGGGCAATCGTACTCATAATCGTTGGCGTCATCGGCGGCGGCTTAGGCGGACTACTAGTGGTCTTAGGCGGATTACTTGGAATCATCGTAGTGTTAACCAAAAAAACATAGATGCACTTTGAATTAATCCTTCTAAAGCCCGATTGACTTATTTTTAGAAGCCTCACGTTTTTTTCCAATCAACCAGTTATTTTTAGACGAAAAAAAGTAAACTAATCGTTAGTTGTTGCTGGGGGTCCTCAGTCACATACACTTAAACCAACCAAGGCACTTAGAAGATGCTTAGGACAGACTACACATGTCCCTAAGACCTGCAGTTAAAACTGAGGACTGCACAATTTTTTTAGGGTATTTTAGGAGGTGTAACAAATTATGTCAGAACAACATATAGATGTCAAGGAACAGATAGAGAAAATGGGCGAGAAATGGAGTGAATTCCAGAAATCTTGGGGTAGCCACTTCAAAGACATTGATTTTGAAGTGTTAGAATGGAACTTTGGTGTTGGAAAAAACGAAAAGGAATACATCATTGACTTGAAAGCCAAGGTCGCTGTTAGAGAAAAAAAGAAGTAAATCGTACATTCTTCATTTTGAACGAGACAGCTTTTTTCGATAGGTGGATTGCTGTCGAAAATCCTTTTCTTTTTTATCTGAATCTTATGACAATAAAGCGCTTTGTTGCTGTAAGTATCCAGTCACATATCGTTAAGTATCCTGATAAACAACTCTATAATCTGAGAGTTGTAGGTGTAGGATTAGTTGACTTCCTTAGGAGAAATAATCAAATTATTTTTCAATGAGATAAAAGCCATTTTAAAAGAATACTTAACTGAAACAGAGACTGCCCTTAAAAAACGCGTCAAAAAGCTTTTAATCACAAGCATAATTGTCAGCGTTTTGGTCGCCCTTGTAATTTCATTGATCGGTTCTGCTTCCCTCTTCAGCCTCATAGGGTCGCTGGAGTACCTCATGACTTTCATGCCCGCGTGGAAAGCTTGGTACATCACAGGCATCTCTTCAGGCGTTATTGGTGCACTGATTCTTTTAGGGCTCTTCTTATTCATAAAGAAACAATTAAGCTCATCCCAGCTCCCAACTGCCACGAAACCAGAGAATACAATTGCTGAAGTTACTATGGTGACTAAAGTTGCAAAAATAGAGAGAGTTGATGCTGAAATAGATGAAATATCGCAAAGGATTTTGTTAGAACTTGAATCTGCAAGTTCCACCGATTTATCTGACGCTCGTTATGCTAAAATGATGTTACGTTTGTCAGATGCCCATTACGCCAAAGGAGTACTGCGAAAGATAGGTGCTGATAAATCTGGAGCAGAAAATGAGTTAGAGAAAAGAGCAGTGATAAAGGTTCTATTGTTTTCTACGTGGTTGCAGCGGCTTTATTTTATAATCAGATCTTTTCTAATGGGGCTCATAAGTGCCACAGTTACATATCTTATCGTATGGTATCTTGGTTCAATAAATGTCGTTGGAAGCATAATAATCGGCACGTTTGTGTTTGTATTTTCCCTGGCTATAACAAGATTATTGGATACACAAATAACGCAAGTTACAAAAAAGATAGTTGAACTCATGACTAGTCATAGAGCCATTAGGGATTTTATCATGAAACACTTCTAAAGCAAGAGTGCGACAGTCAATTCATATTACCGTCCTCTTGTTGCTGTAACGTCACAGTCACACACAGTTAAGTCTGCAAATGACTGCTTAGAAATAGTGATGAAAGGAATGGCTTCAAAAAAGGAAAAAATTGAAAATGCTGCTGAAAAAACTGGAGAAGCAATAGGCAAGGACTTAAAGAAAGGTGCTAAAGCAGCAAATGACTTTGGTAAGGGTCTAAAAAAAGGCCTGAAGAAAAAATAGTGAATATCAATAGGCTAGAAATTATTTTATGCTTGGTATATTGGAGGTGATTTTATGGGTAGTTTGTGGCTTGGAGCTTTGGTTGGTTTCGTCATAACGTTACTTCTTGGTTGGCTATTTCCAGGTATTGGACACTTGATAGGTGGGTTCATAGGTGGATTTGTAGCAGGCATCATTGCTCGCGGAGGCATTTTAAATGGAGCATTAGCAGGATTCCTCGCAGGGATATTTGGCGGTATCATTATTACAATACTTGCAGTTGTTGGTCTCGCAGTTGTTGGAGGTGTCGCAGGTGGGTTACTGGGCGGTCTTTTCGGCGGTTTAGCTGGGCTGGCAGTTGGAGTCGTAGCGATTATTCTAGCTATCTTTGGAGCGATAGCATCAACAATAGGCGGTTTAATAGGTGGATTAATCGCGAAATAGAATTTCCCTATTATTTTTTTGTCTTCTTGATAAAAGTTAGGTACTTGTTACGACAATAAAAAAGGGAGAGTAGCAGTTTATTCGCTAATCTTTTTCTTTTGCTTCAACTATTTTTGCTATTGGAGCGTTTTTCTTTACTGATTCGATTCCCTCTACGCAACCTTGTTTTGACGCATAGCCTTCACTAACAGCAATCATTTCTCCATTAGCAGCTTTCAACCTAAACCTGTATTTTCCAACTTTATCTACATACCATTCAAAAACTGGTTCTGGCATTTCTATCACAATTCAGAGGACTAATTCTAGAAATAAATGAGTTTGTGAGTGTGCTCCAACAGCAACAACAATCGCTTTGAGAGGCCAATTAAATTTTGACCTAAGAATAGGTTTTGAATCCGACACCAAAAAGCTGAAAAATAATCTGAGAACCCAAGTTCTTCAATAGTCTCGAGTCTCAGTTTCTTATACGCTCTTTGAACTATTAGAAAATTCATCCCGTCATAATGTTGGTGTGGACTAACAGTCACATACGTTTAACTCCATTAACGACCATTTACATAATAGAGATTTTATTATGAATACATGGTTGACTATTGCTATTATTGTTGTAATACTTTGGGCTGTTGGGTTTTTTGCTCTGCCTGGCGTAGGCTCACTAATACACATACTGCTTGTGATTGCGGTAATTTTACTGCTTGTTTGGTTGTTCACTGGCAAAAAACTGTGGAAATAAACTACCTGCCCTCTTTTAGCCCTAAAAATATTTGGAGAAATAGAAATGTTTGGTCAAAGGTATGAACCCACGCAATCAATTAACATATTTATTGCTGCACTCAACGAAGAAGAAGGCGTTGGCGCCACCATATCTGAACTTTCAGAGAACATAAATGCGAAGCGTATTTTGGTAATTGATGGTCACAGCCATGACCGGACAGTTGAAGTTGCCAAAGAAAATGGTGCAGAAATCTTTTTCCAAGATGGCAAGGGTAAAGGGGATGCGTTGGCTAAGGCGGTGCAGTGTATGAGTGCGGATGTTGAGTATGTGGTTATTACTGATGCGGATTTTACTTATCCTGCTGAATATGTGCCTGTAATGATTCAGATTCTTGAAAATAATCTTCAGGTTGGTATGGTTTGTGGGAATAGGTTTAGTAAGCAAACTCAAGGGGGCGCTTTTCAAGGTCGGTTTACGTTTGGTAATAAATTGTTGGCGTTTGCTCATAGTTTTCTTAATGGAGTAGATTTGCAGGATCCTTTGACTGGGTTGCGGGTTATTCGTGCTGATATTCTTAGGAAATGGGTCATTAAGTCGAAAGGTTTTGATATAGAAGTAGAATTAAATCATCAAGTAGGTAAACAAGGTTTTGAAACTGTTGAGGTTCCAATTGAATATCGTGTGCGGTTGGGTGAGAAGAAATTGAAGATGAAGCATGGCGCCTCAATTCTTAAGAGAATTCTATTTGAAAGCTTCAATTAAAATAATTTAGTCTGGCAAGCGCATAGAAATATATGTTAACTTATTCCACACCAATTCAGGAAAGTCTGAAGATCTCCTGAAAGTGCCAAAGAGGGTTCTACATAACAATGGAGATTGCAGTTTTGGCAGTTCTGTGTTTCCTTCCAGTTAAAGTCTGAGATTGCAGTTTTGATGCTGGTTTCACAAACAGAAGTGCTAGTCGCGTATTCATTTCGAACATAACAGGGTAGAATTAATGTTCCCTCTGGACCTACGTTAACTGTTAACCAAGGTTTGCATGTCCATTTTTTCTCTTTTGCAAGGACTTTAAAATAGCCAATTGAATTTATAAGAGGATAGCCGTTCTTTTTCATCTCAACAAGTTTATCAGCTAATTTCCTGATTTCTTGACCAGCAGCCGCAGAAGCCTTGGTGTTGCAGTATTCATACGCTAAAGCCAAAGATATTTTTACGTTCAATTCCTTTGCTAACTTCACTAAATCTTCAATCTCATAAACATTCTCAGCCATTATCGTCGTATTGATTGCCACAGGAATTTTTTTTGAAGCTGCGCTAATGCCTTGAATCGCTTTTCTGAAACAACCACTAACACCTCTGATTAAGTCATGAGTTTTCTCCAGACCATCTAACGAAACATATACGCCGCCATTGATGTATGGCGCTATTTCATCTATTCTGGATTCGAGGAGCGTTCCATTTGTTATTAGGCTTGTGTGCAAAGGCAGAGAACGGGAATAAGCTAGAATTTCGGGCAAGTCCTTTCTTAGGAGTGGTTCTCCGCCTTCAAAGGCAACCGAACAAGTGCCTGAATTATAAATTTGCCTGAGAATCTGCTTTTCTTGTTCTGTGCTAGACTCTTGGTTTGATCTTTTCCAGAAGGGGCACATTTTGCAGCGTAGATTGCAGTTATAAGTTAATTTGTGTCCGCAAAACAGTGGCATTTTAACTCCGAGTAAGTTTGCGAGTAGTCCTCTACAGATGCGTGACCCCAACCACAATGTCTCGAATCTTCGGGGAGACCTTTTTTCTCCGTTCATTAAGTTGGAATTCACATACATCCCTTTACATACCTCTGAAAGCACAATTTAAAACACATTCTTACTTAATAAGAAGCGTTTTTAGAATTGTTGGTTTATTTACGTGAACGGAGTTATAAAGCTGCCAATCTAGTCTCGAATTAAATACCGGTTTAATATAGTTTGTCGGAAAGTACCATTAATTATTTTTCCACTACTCGATGCCGCCATCCCCAAATCACAATGACGAAAATAGGAATTAGCGCAATGAACGATATGGCCAAATTGAGGTCAGGACTTAAGCCAAAAGGGAACTTCACGTTGACTATTATGTCCCTCACAAAGAACTCCCACACTGCAGCATACGATATTATTATTGAGACAACCAGCGCAAAGATCCCAAATTGGCGGCTGTTTTTAATTTCAAGCACATCAATGTGGGCTTTTTGGGTTTCCACAAGTATGCCAACATGATCTTCAAGTTCTTCTATGGCATCACGAATAAGAATTCTGACCTCTTCCGTGAGTCCAGTTGAGGTTGATTCAACGTAATCCCATTCATGCGCTAAGTCTAGGATTGCCAGTTTTTCTCCTTGGAGGGTTTGATATATTTTCCAAAGCTCTCTTTCATTTTGATAAAAAACTTGCCTTTTCATAGCAGGCTTAAGTCTGTTGTCGATTGTCATAATTTTTGAGACAAACCCTACTATTTTCTTTGTTGTCTCTTCATCTTTTTCTCGAAATTCATTGATTGCGCTGATTATTCTATTATAGTCATTATGGATCGTGTATTCTTCGTTCTCAAACATTGGCTTCAGTCCACGATTGGTATTCTTACTTTATTTAGATAAGTGCTTTGTGGAAGAATTATAATGGACAAGCAACATCAATAAAGCCTATTTACTTGCCAATTCCACCTCATGAAATTAGTAAATTTGAACTGTTAATGTCTGCAAATCTGCGGATCTTTTATAAGGGCAAAAAACACCCCTCCCTGCTTTAATTTGTTGCCCTGTTTGAGTGGGAGCAATGCAGTCAAGAACAGCCATTTAAAGCAAATTAATTACTAATAATGAAGAGATGGGTTTTAGATGTAATGAACGTCTATCCATTATTTGTATTATGTAGGTTTTTGTTTAGATTTATGCGTGGATATTTGTGGACATTGTTGATTATGAAGTGGCTTAGGTTAAAGCGGGTAGGTTGGTATGTAGTCGGGTGCGTTTGTATCATCTTCTGTTGTTGAAACTTCTTCAGGCGGGTCTTTATTGTAGGCTATTCTCAAAAGCAGCGGTGCGAGAACTGTTGTTATCATAATCATTCCCAAGATTGCCGCGTAAGTACTTTGTGTAATCGCGTTAGCAGAGATGGCTACTCCCGCAACTATAAGCCCCACTTCACCTCGCGAAATCATTCCATAACCTACTTTGGCTCCTTTAGAGCGATCTTTCAAAAAGAAGGCTGCTGGGATACCGCATCCAATTATTTTGCTAATTATGGCAACTATGACAAGTGCTGCGAAGAAGGTGTAGAAGAACCAGTCAGAAGTAATGAAGCTCCTAACATCAAATTGGGCGCCTGCCAACCCAAAGAACACAGGAGAAAATATAACGCTTATCTTCTTGGTGTAATCGCGTATCTTCTCAATCGCATGGGAACTCGCAACAGCCATGCCCGCGGCAAAAGCACCCACGATAGGTGACAATCCAAGAACAGCAGCTAACGCGGAAGCGCCAAAACATGCTGCTGTAGCAGCTGCTTCAACGGTTCCTTCTTTTCCTTTCGAAGTCAAATTTATTATTTTTGGAAGAATAATTGATGCGAAAATTGTCATGGCAAGCCAAAGTGCAAGAGATGTTGAAATTACAATGATCACACTTAAAGCGGTTATTGGGGTTGAGGTGGATATGAATGAAACGATGACGCCTAAAATTGCTAGTCCCAACACATCATCAACCACAGCTGCGCTAATCATCATTCTTGATTCTACCTTTCTGCTTTGATTGATTTCTTGGAGCACCAAAGCGGTAATGGAGATGCTTGTAGCAACAAGTGCCGCACCAACTACCAAACCCGTTATAGTACCTAACCCAAGAGCCATTGAAAGCGCGTAACCCATTATAAAAGGAACAATAACGCCCAATGTTCCAATTACAAACCCGGCTGCGCCGACCTTGCGGAAATCTCTAAAGGTCATCTCTAAACCCGCCACAAAAAGGATGAGCATGCCACCTATTTCTCCGAATGCTCGAACAATTTCATTTATTTCAATTAAAGGGGTTCCATTTATGGCTATTATAGAGCCAAAAGCGAAAGGTCCAAGGAGTATTCCTGCAAGCAATTCACCTAAAACTGAGGGAATTTTTCTCCAAGAAAAAATCTCACCCAGAATCTTCGCTGAGAAAACCAAAATGCAAATGGTCACTATTGCCCTTAGTACTGGATCTAAAGCCGTTGGCTCCACCTTTCTCTTTGATGCCCCTGTTTTTAGCAGGTAGCTCATCAATTCGCTTAGGTGTTTAGATATAAATATTTCTATTTAGCGATACAATTCTCTATTTACTAAACCTGCATTTTTGATGACCATTAGTTCGAAAAATATTCAAATATATTCAGAAACAAGGGGCGTACGCAAGATTTAGATTCTTGCAAGGGTTAGTTGAGAATAATTCTCTTGGTTGGCAGCCTTTGAAACTTTTTTAGGTTTTGCGTTAATTTGCTTGGAAAAAATTATTCAGTGTATTTGTCTTTTATAAGTAAAGTTACTTGTTCAACTGCAGGTGAACATATTTTTCTTATACCTCTCTTACCTCGGGCATAGGTCACATTGACCAGTTTTAGTTCTTCAAGAAGTTTAACTTGTTCACTTATGTATGCTTGACTTAGCCCTAATTTTTTGCCGATTGTTGAAACATCTAAAGGTTCTTTCCAAAGCAACTGCAGCATTCTCATAGTTGTTGCGGTTAAGGCGTCTGCAACTCTGAGTGCTTCTGCACCTGAAACAACAATTTCCTTTATCGACTGGGAATTTTCTTCTTTTGTAAACATACAACTCTTTATCCAGTGATACTAATTCCTATTAGAGATACTAACCAAGTTTACCTATATATTTTGATTGCCTAACACATAATGCGCCTGCAAAGGCAGTCTTAATTTTTTCACCGAAAAAGGTTCTAAGAAATTCGACAGATATTTGTGTTCTACAACTGTTAATCGCATTAGGAATTAACAAAATTTATATATTAAGAGTTAAGTAATAAGAATATAGCAGGCGACGAAATGACAAAACGCCCCAACAGAAAAAAACGCAGCAAACTAGCCATACTCCTTTTAGCACCAGTAATGGCCCTGACCTTCATAGTCGGCTGGAGCTTATACTGGATCGGAAACAAACAACAAAAACAACCACACGCAACAACCCCTAAAATACATGCAGAACAAGACCCAGTACAGTTAATGGTTATTCCAACGCAAGAAGAACAAACAATAACAAACAACTAACCAACAATTTCTATATTGTTTTTTCAACTCTCTCCATATGTTGTTTCACATATGTGCCAACAAACAATCTAATACTTTTCCAAGTTAGTAGAACTTAATTATTAATATCTTAGAGATCTTTCATGGTAAAATGCCCAAATTGCAGTGCAGACGTTGCGGAACCTGACAAATCACTCAAAAATCACGTGTTTCGCATAGAAAGTTATACCTGCAAGAACTGCAAACACAATTTTAAAGTAATGGTTGAATTTGTTTTTTCGACCGGAATACTGAGTGTCCATTGATGGTTATCATTTCTAAAATGTGATTGGCAAGTATCTTTTGAAAGCATTCTGTCTCTGAGGGGTTAGGAACCCAATAAACATGAAGTTCCCAACTATCTTCGTTCCCATTATTTTGAATAGATACTGCTCGGGCGTCATAAAATGACCCACAAACTGCAATGATTTCTTTAAGTAATGAGACCGTTTCTTGTCGATTCATTAGACATTTTTGTGCGTGCTTAAGCAATTTAAAGCTTGCTTGATTATCCCCCAAAAATAACAATTAATATTTTTTGCAGAGTTGCTAAATAAAAATAGAGTTTCGTATTGAACAAAATTGCAATTAACACTACCGCATTTCAGCTTGCAGCCTAAGGATACAAAAGAAATATCAATAAATTATTTTGCTTCATTTTTGCCTTCTTTGTGTTTACTTTTGATTTTTCGTTTTGGAATTTTTGGGAAAGAGGCATATAACCCCAAGGCTCTTGCACGAATAATTTTTCTTGTTTCAATTGTAACGGGAGATTTTGCAATAAGTTCATTGAGCTTCCTTTTGCCTTCTTCTATGCTTTCTGCGAATTCTTCGTTGGATATTTCACCTTTAGCTTTAAGGTTTTTTAATTCTTCAATATGAGAAGCCATTAACTCAAATTGCTCATCAATTACTATTTCGGAAGCAACCTCGGTTTGAGGGATTTTTTTCCTTATGTATCGAAAAAGCAATGGCACTTGAATTACTATTGAGATAAATGCGACACCAAGCACCATCGTATCTATGGTTTGAATGTCGCCCAAAGAAATTACTGCAGAGGTTGTTATAGTGGCTGCCAAGGCTATAGACAAAGCGCCTCTGACTCCTCCGAGCATAGCGATGTTGCACCACACTGCAGATATTTTATTTCCAAATCTGTCAAATGCCCTAAGGATGGGGTAAACTGTTGCAGCTCTAGCTATCGTTACCACAGCGAAGGCAGCAACAATGAGAAGAATTGATTGGGAAAGAGTTATAATATTTGTCTGGAAACCAATAAATAAAAAGGCAACTGAGTTGCCAAGAAAGGCTGCTATCGCCCAGAAACTCGTAACTGCTTCTTTTGTGGCAGGTTCCATCGCAGAGCGCATAGTGTAATTGCCAAAGTATAATCCTGCTACTGCGACAGCAATTATTCCTGACGCGCCTATTCCTGATGCTAAAGCATACGATCCGTATACAACAGCTATTGTCAAGATGGTTTCCGCTACTCGATCATCAATCAGGCTTGAAAGTATTTCACCAATGAATGCTACCCCTAACCCGATTAGGACACCTACACCAAGAGTGAAACCAAAACTAAGCAATGTTTGAGGTAGAGAAAAATCTTGAAGTCCAAGACCAATACTTGAAAGAATTATTGTGAAAATTACAATTCCTGTGGCATCGTTGAAAGCGGCTTCGGTATCGAGCAAGGTTGATAGTTTGGAGGGGACTTTGACCCGTCGGAAAACTTCTAAAACCGTAACTGTGTCTGTTGGGGCAATTAAGGCTGCGAAAAGAAAAGAAACGTAAGGTGAAAGACCAACTATTTTCCATAGGATGAGTCCTCCAACAGCCGTCGCAATTAGGACGCCTATGGTTGCTAAGGCTAATGAGGGCTTGATAACAGCTTTCAGGTCACTTGCTCGAAGATGAATCATGGCCTCGAATATCAATGGTGGAACCACCAATCCAACGAAAAGACCCCCTCCACCGCCAGTGAGAAGCTGAGTGTAAATTAACCTGAATTGAGTTGTGACGTCAGAACCTCCCTGCGATGCAAATAAGAAAGCTATTACAGTTATCGTAACCCCTGATAAAACCAAAACCAATGTGTAGGGTACTTTAAGCCTGTTAGCTAAAAGCGCTGCTAAAAAAGAAATAGTTAAGAACGCCGCCACTACAAGCTCAATGCTGGGAACCAAAACAACCTCTCCAATTTCGGCTGAAACTTAAAGATCTTATTTCAATAGTAGTTTATCAAGGTGTCTAAGGGAGCAGTTGCCAAAGTATGTGCATTTTAGATTCAAATTTAGTAGATTAAAGAATAATTTTCAAGTTATATTCAAGTACCCAATGACAAGCACTTTAAATTTTGAAATCTGCAAATCATCAAAAATTAGTGTTTAATGAAACTGCTTTTACTAAATGCTGACCCAAAAAGGAGAAGTTAAGCGAACTAGGCCATACGCCAAACAGGTTGGGCTAAAAGGGTTGGTGGGCAAAGACCTTCTCCTATTTTAGCAGCCGGATTCGCTCAACTTTTCTTGGTTATCCCTTGCATTTCCTACTAACTGCTAATCCGTCTCAAAAATATAAAACAATGTGATTACAAGGTGAAGTCACAACCGTTGAGTTGCTGAAAAAAAATTTTCGATATTTTCCTTACTTTATCAATTTTATTTTTTTCAAAGTTTGACGTGAAATAGAATTTTTGATACGTAAGTGATAATATTTGTCATGCGATTGAAACAAAATCCCAGAGAATTTAAAGGGAATGTTTGACAAACCTTTTATATTAACAAATAAGAAATAATATTGGGGATGCCATTGGATAGATCAGAGGCAATTGTCTACTTAAAAGAGCTTCTAAGCAAATGCAATGACTTTTCGCCTGAATCTGTCTCTTTTGAAACCCCGATTAACAGCAATTCAATCCAGTTACAAGTCCACATTAGGGGAACGTTTTTTGAGTCAGACAAACATTGGATTAGAGAAGTTGCCAAAAAACAAAGTTTGTCGGTTCAAGAAGATCTCGATGGTTTCGTCATTTACAAGTCAAAGTTATAAGTTTGAACCTTAAAATTGCAATGGTCACGAGTGTAAACCTTATGCTGAATATTTCATTCTTGACTTTCTTTGTTGGTTTCACAAGTTTTCCACTTTTTGGATAATTGACAATGTCGTTTGTTTCCAACTAGAACAACATTGCATCAGGTGAGAAGTTATGTTGGTTTTTAAGGCTCCAATGCTTGATTGTTTTTGTTTTTTGTCTTGCGCAATTGTTTTTACTGATCAGAAAGATATAGTATTTATTAAGACGCTATACGCCATAAGCTTGGGTGGAATATATGCAACTAAAAAGAGCAGCCCTGATCCCACTAATCGCCCTAGTCTTCACAGCAATAGCACTCTCAGCAGTAACAGCAGGAGTGCTGATCGCCCAACAAAACGTTCCCGCACAAGGACACCTCGGCAGCGGCATAACCACCAATACAGTCAACGTAGGCGTCTTCAGAGACCCAGAAGCCACCACCCTTTGCACAGATATCGACTTTGGCAACCTATACTCAGGCAATATCGTCACCAAAACCATCTACATAAAAAACACAGGCAATATCACGGAAACCCTAAGCATGACCGTTACAGACTGGAACCCACCAACCGCCACTTCAAGCCTGTTCTTAACTTGGAACCAAGAAAACGCCAAACTACAAGCAGGCGCAACCGTACCTGCAACACTCACATTGAACATAGCTGCTGACACAGGAGACATATCTGACTTCAACTTCAACATAGTCATATCAGGCAGCGCTTAACCATCTAAAAGAATTGCACTTCAAAATTGCACAAGCTGTTGGGGCAACGTTATAAAAAGTTAAATAATCTATGGAAGAGTAAATAGACAAGTGGAAGGATGAGAAGCTAACTTGCAAGGTAAAGATGATTTAGCCAACAAACCCACAGAGGATAAAGCTAAAGCTCAGAAAGAACTGGTTGAAGAACTTAAAGTTCAATGGAAACTACTTTGGAACGAACGTATAAATGACGAAGTTCGTGCCGAAGGCATTTCCGTTGCGAATTATGAGTCGCTGCGGGTTGAACGAGGCACTATCATCCATGCCACAAGGGATTTTAAGCCGTTGAATTTTAAGGAAATCCTTGAAACACATATGGTCGAAAACCCCGAACGTTACATTCAGCCAGATCGTCGTGAAGGCGGATGGGGCAAGTTTGTAAAAACTGAAATTACCAAAAATCAAGGACAAAAAACCAAACGTGCTCAAGATTTTGCGCCAAAGAAGCCGAAAGGTAAACAGGCCAAGAAGAGTGGACGCGGCTGGTTACACGCACCCTAAACCTCACCATTGCACAAATTTAAGAGTAAGCGTTATATATCGATAAATTTAGAAATCCAATTCGCCCCTTATGAATTTGCGAGTTATTTCACTTTTGGGGTTCTCAAAGAAATCCTCTGGCTTTGCAACCTCAACTATTTCTCCGTTATGTAAATGAATTATTTCATCGGCCACTCGCCTTGCTTGGTTAAGATTATGAGTTGCCATTATTATGATGCGTTGACTGCTTTTTTTGCTCACAATTGCCCTCTCGATTATTAAGGCACTGTTTGGGTCCAAATTTGCTGTGGGCTCATCCAAAAGAAGAACATGTGAATCAAGCAGAAAAGCCCGTGCCAAAGCGATTCTCTGCTGTTCTCCACCTGAGAGTTTTTTTGCACGTCTTTTCTCAAATCCAGAAAGTCTAACCGCTCCCAATGCATCAGATACTCTACCTGCAATTTCTTCATCGGGGACTTTTCTAATTTTTAAACCATACGCCAAATTATCATAGACGTTCATGGTGAACATGGCGGTTTTCTGAAAAACCAAGGTTGAGAATTGACGAAGTGCTTTGGCATTAGTGTTTTGGTTGTTGAAAAGGATTGTTCCTTTGTCGACGCTCTCCAAACCAGCAAGAATGCGCATGAGGGTGCTTTTTCCTGCACCGTTAACTCCTAAGAGGACGATTATTTTGTTGCCTTGCAGGTTAAGGGTCACAGATTTTAGCGCTTTTACCGTCTGGTAACTTTTTTGCAGATCATCTAATTGTAGATTAACGCTCAAGTTTTCCCTTCCTCCTAAAACTATTCCATAACATAAGTTTACTCCAGCCCAGGTCTTCGTTCCTTAAGCGCTCGATTAGGCTAACAGTTAAAGCCAAAACAATTACAATTGCCATAAGGATTACACCATAAGCCATTGCAACGTCGAAGAATCCGCGGTTTAAATCAAGCGCAATCGACGTCGTCAAAACCCGTGTTTCGCCGGCTAAACTACCGCCTATGATGGTTGCGATTCCGAGTTCCCCAAAGCCCCTGTTGAAAGCTGCAGTTATAGAAAGAATCATCGACCAAAAAGTTTCACGAATAAGACTTAAGTTTGTTCTAATGCCTGACGCTCCAAGGGTTTTTGCGAGGTCCCTTAACTGGATGTCGGCTTTGTCCAAGGCGTTAGCTGTAAAACTAACGATTATTGGCGTAACAAGAATAGCTTGCCCAATTGCTATACCGTTTAGTGTGTAGAGCAGGTTCAGAAACCCGAATTCCCCTTGACGCGAAAAAAGCAAATACAAGAGTAACCCTAATGCAACTGTAGGAATACCGATTAATGCGTTGAAAATGCCTTTGATTATCCATTTTCCCCTAAAGTTGTTCAAACCTATAATCACTGCAAGGGGGATACTCCATAGGCAAGATAGCAGAGTTCCTAAGCCGGCAACGTAAATTGTTCTGTAAATTGTGGCGTAGACTTCAGGGTCCCCGCTTGCAATCAAATTAATTGCTTGCTGGAAAGCCTGAACGATAATATCAGCCATTCATATCACAAAGAAAATGAGGGAAATTAAATTTTAGTTTTTCCTATTTAAACGCTGTATAGCTTGGTGCTTTGTGTAGGTATTGTCTGTGCGGTTGTAATTTTTGGCTTGTCTACAATGTAGTAGTTTGGAACGTTAATCGAAATGTTAGCATTGTAATTTGCTATGTAAGTGATTGAGTAGAGTGTGCCTTCGTTATATCGATATTGTGAGGGGCACTCGGTTCCACTAGCGCTAATTATTGGAGTCGTATCGGAGCTCATGTAGGCGTAGCTTTTTATCCAGCTTAATAATTGCGGATCGGAAACTATTCCAGTGGCTAATGGTACAAAAGGTGTAAAAAGCGATTGGTTGTATAGGGATACTCCGTAGTTGCCGATTAATTGTTGACCTTCAGTGGATGTCAGATAGTTTACGAATAGTAGAGAGGCGGCAAAATTTGTATTTGCAAGATTGGCGTTTCGTGGATCATCGATTATTGCACTGTAAACGTTAAGCAGAGATTGCTGTCCTTGGACATACACTTTCAATTGTATGTCACCTCTTGTGGAATAAGAGAGGTACGTGCCTGTATCTGAAATTGTATACCCACCTGCGCTGCCATAGTAGTTAGTTGCCAGTAACGTTTGTCCCATTCCAGTTCCTGTTGACTTAAACCATGGATTAGCTGTTGAGTTTGTTAGTTGGGTGTAGTTTTGTCCGGTTATGCTGGCAACGGCATTCCATAAAGAAATTTCTTTTGTGTTTGTACCTGATGCATCGTTTCTGGAGAACCAGTACACCGGATTGTTGCCTGTATGTGGTGCATTGTAAATTTTGACTAATGCGTCAGAAACGCTGTCTGTACTAGTTATTCCTGCAAGGTTATTGGTTGGTCCAACAATGATAAAGAAGTTGTAGGCGATTATTTTGCGGTCTACGCCGAAGCCGCCTTTAAGGAAGGTTAATTCTTGTGATGGCGAATGAACCAGGAGCATGTCTGCATCGCCTCTTTGCGCTTGAGCTATTGCTGCGCCTGTTCCTAATGCAATGAAGTTAACAGTTATCCATGGATATTTAGCTTGGAATGCGTCTTTGAGGTCAGTTTTTACTACTGTTCCATTTTTCAAAGTTTCAGGAGTATCCTCTAGACCTGTATCGTAGAGGCTTGTGGTTGTTGCAACTCTAAGGGTTGTGGGACTAGGCATTGGAGTTGGAGTAGGTGAGGGAATAGCAGTTGGTATTGGTGTTGGAGTGGGCGATCGAGTTGGAGTTGGCGATGCCCTTGGCGTTGGAGTTGGAGTCACAGTCGGTGAGGGTGATGGAGATGGTGTTGGGGTAGGTGTTGGTTGGGGTTGTCCATTGTTTTGAGTGTAATAACCTGCTGCATATGCGCCTATTCCTGTTAAAATTATTGCTATTAATGCGATTGCTGCTATTGCTGTAGCTTTCATTTTTTTCACTGTTTTCCAGTGACCCGTTATGTAGATATAAACATATCGACTAGTGAAACAAAAAAACAATCAAACAATGTCATTTAGTATTAGACAAACCAAATTCTCTCTAACTTAGAAGATAGCAAACCTTAATTTCAGGTTTTAAATAACCCTAATTTCGTGCGAGAAAATCAGCTTCTTACTCTAATATTCTCAACTGCTTCTGTTATTTTCTTACTCTTAGCTTACTTTTTAGTCAATTCCAGTGCTGCACAGATGATGCCAAGTCCAACACCCACTCCTACTCCTACGACAACTAACTTGGAATCGTCATTTGTTATAATTGGGTTAGCAATCATAGTGGCTGGAGCAATAATTGCCATATACTTTTTCTATTCAAAAAACAAAAATAAAAAAATAGATACAGTTTCTGAATCCAAATTTACGGCTGCTCAGAGGAAGTAAATCTGCAGGAGATTCCAAAATTGATGCAAGCGACAAAGTTTCAAGACCTTTCGAAGTCTTCTTGTGCTATAAGAAAAGTTCAGGAAAAGATTATGCTGACCATTTGAAAGCAGGTTTAGAAGAACTTGGACTACACACATTCGAGGATTGCAAAGACATCCCCCAGACCGTTGACACAGAAGAAGGTTGGGCATGTTCTCGCGATAAAGCATTGGAGGAAAGTAAGTATTTTGTTCTCATAATGACTCCTGGCTTTGATTTATCACATGAGGTGGCTAACGAAATTCGTATGGCAAGAAAGCAAACCAATAAAACGTTTGTTTATTTTAGACATCGAAGCATGGGCAGAAACATAGTGGTTAATTTGGAGGATGAGCTTTTTGATATCGGCAAACTTGAACAAGTCTCTTTTGAAACCAAAGAAGAGTTGTTGCGGCTTGCACATAGCATCCTTTTAAAGGCTAAGGCTTCGTAGTCCAGGCTTTACTTTGAGTTTTTAATCCAATCAGAAACAACTATTTCGTTAGTGTTTCCAAATTCCTTAACAGTGACGATGCCACGTTGGGCAAAGCGAGCTACAATTCGGTGTGTTTTGAGTCTGCTAAGCCCAGCTTCTTTGCTAACATACTTTTGAAGATACTTCCCTTGATGTGAAATTAAAACATTCAGAACTTTCTGTTCTTCAGGCGTCATAGTCTTTAACACTACTCCGCAAGTGTTGGGTTCAACAACTGAATTAACAACTAATCCTGCATCACTTTTGACAGGTTCCATCGTAACACTGTTGGCATTTGGCATTTCACAAGTTCTCTTAACGTATCTTAGCTGAGGAAATGCTAAGTAAAAAACAACCCCAATTACCGATACTGCAACTATTGCAATTAATGCAACAGGGATTATCCAAAGATAAGAAGATGTTGTTCCACTGCCATTGCCCATCATTCCACCCATTCCCCCATAGTTTCCATCACTGCCTAAATGAGGACCCCACATTTGGCTCATCCAGCTTGACCCGTAATAAGACGGAGATGTGGCGGCTAAATACCAGCCTACCAATGCAAGAGAGAGAAAAACACTAAGCGTAATTATGAAAATCGAGAGAAAGATGTACAATTTTCGCATATTAAAGAAAACCTCGTGGAGGCACATTAAGTTTTACCCAATAAAACGCTATTCAAACCGTTAAATGCCCATTATAGATTGTTTCAAGAACTGTTTCATATTTGTTTCACCAAACTACCATAAGATTCCATGACCATATTGTAATATGGTGATAAAATGCAAAAAACAAAAATAATAATCGCCTTGGTAGTCGTTGAGCTATTGAATCATTATTATAAATTATGTGTAACTTGTCGTTACGTAAAAGATCAATTATTTGTGTTAGTGAGCGATTGATATAAATTTGACTTAGGCACACTTTTTTTATAATTCGTGTTACTGGGGGTAACGAAAATTCACATACCTGATGGAATCCTAAATCCTTACGCATGCATAGCATTATACGTATTAGCCTTTGGCTTTTTGGCTTGGGCTTGGAAAGGAATAAAAAAGAAATCCCCACGACATATTCTTCCGTTAATTGCAGTTGTCAGTGCTCTTTTATTCGTCATTCAGTTTGTTGAATTTCCTGTAGCAGGGGGAGGAAGTACATGGCACTTCATGGGTGGAACATCTGTCTCAATGGTTTTAGGGCCATTCGCAGGCATAATCAGCATGACAATAACGCTGGTTATTCAAGCAGCAATAGGTGATGGAGGCATAACGACTTTTGGCGCAAATGTCTTTAATATGGCTGTCATTGGCGCGATGTCTTTTTTCATTGTAAAAGCCTTTCTTTCAAGAGGATACAGCGCTAAACGATTGGCAATAGGAATGTTTGTTGCCTCTTTTGTCTCAAACTTCGCCACGGCGTTGGCTGTCGGAATGGAGATTGGTCTTTTCCCAATGGTAGGCAACCTTGGCGGCATTTTGGTAACTGTTCCCTCAATGCTCATGTGGTACGTACCTACTGGGGTAATTGAGGGAGTGGTTGCCTCCATCTTGATAGTCTCCTTAGCAGGTTTGCGTGGTGTTAGGCTTTTAGGTTTGGAACTTTGCAAAAAAACTAATAAAGAATAAACTCTATTCCTATTTGTCCGTTTTATAGTTAAAATTGAAACGTTAATCTAAAGGTACGCGTCGATTACGTAGCGTCGCATCATTCGGTGGCTGTTAAAGTAATACGCGATCTTGCCAATTGAGTTTTTCATCAACTTTACCCATTCGTCACGTCTATCGTAGAACATTGGAGTTATGACGTATTCTAGTTTGTTGTAGAGGTCTTCAGCTTCTTTTAAGGTGGTTTCTGCGTTATCGCTCTCTGAGGAGTGCGGACCGATTGCCCAGCCTGTGAGGTTTTCTATCCAGCCTTCAGCCCACCAACCATCAAGAACGCTAAAGTTTATGACGCCGTTGTGCGCTGCTTTCATTCCGCTAGTTCCAGAAGCCTCCATAGGTCGAAGAGGTGTATTGAGCCAAACATCAACTCCTCCAACCATCTTGGCTGCAGTATCCATGCTATAATCTTCCAAGTAAACGATTTCAACATCGCCCTTGAGTTGCTTTCCGAAACTGTAGATTTGTTCGATAAGCTTTTTTCCGCCTTCATCTCTGGGATGTGCTTTGCCAGCAAATATCGCTTGCACCTTGCCTTTTTGGCTTATCGTTCGCAACCGTTCAAGATTTGAAAACAGCAAAGTCGGCCTCTTATACTCAGTTGCTCGCCTCGCAAAACCCAACGTAAAAACATCGGAACTTAAACTGCTACCAGCCGTTAAATTAGCATAATCGATTAGGATCTGTTTTTGTTCTTCATGGGCTGCCCAGATTTCGCAATCAGGAATGATATCAACTTTCGCAAGTAATTCAGGCTCAATTGCCCAACCCGGCAAATATTTATCGTAGACTTTTCGGTAACTCTCACCAGTCCATGTAAAAGAGTGAACACCATTGGTTACAGCGTGGATTTCGTAGCCTGCAAACATTTTACTTGAGATTTCTTGATGACGCTTAGCTACTCCGTTAACATAGTTGCTCAAGTTCAAAGCGAGGCAAGTCATGTTTAACATTTCAGTGCCGCCATACTGCTTAAGCAAAGTCAACATCAACAGTTTCAAGCACTTCACTTACCAAACCATAGTTGAATTTATCATGTCCCGCATCAACAGGTGTATGAGTGGTGAAAACACAGAGTTCACGCACCTTCTCTGCATCCATACCAAACTTGCGCAAAAGTTCAACTGAGAGAAAACTCGAATGCCCCTCATTCATATGGTACTTTCTAACTCTAAAACCCAAAGCATCAAGCATCCGAACACCGCCAAAACCCAAAATCGCCTCTTGTTTTAACCGGTACCTCTCGTTTCCACCATACAAATAAAATGTTATTTCGCGATCTTCAGGCGTGTTCCCATCATGGTCAGTATCAAGAAAAATAACTGGAACAACCCCGCCTGTGACGCTTTTGTACTTGTAGAGCCATGCCTTAACCTTTACTGTGCGCCCTTCAATTTGCACGTAAACTTCATTAGGTAGAAGAACTAGCAACTTTTCAGGGTTCCATTCTCTTGGCTGCTCAGATTGTCTTCCGTTGGCGTCGAGTTTTTGCTTAAAATAATTTCTTTTACTAATTAATGTAACCGCGACAAGTGGAAGTTTTAAGTCAGCGCTGGAACGGATTGCGTCACCTGCCAAGGTGCCTAAACCGCCTGCGTACGTGGGAATTTCGCTGGTTAAGCCTACTTCCATAGAGAAATAAGCTATTTTCTGCCCTTTCAGTACACCCTCTAAATCATCCATACTTGTTTCCCCTCTTTCCAGCGCCAAACGTGAACCCCTCTCACGTAGAGCGTTAATGCTACTCTGCACTGGTTTGCCTTAATCTACTTTTCCATAACCCCTAGAATATGGTAGAATGAAGTTTTAAACATAAAAATTAAAGAAAAATTGTGGTTAAGGTGCAGCTGCGGGGCGTGTACCCAAAGTGATAGTGACTGAGTATCTGTGAGTGCCCTTTAACGACGGTTAAAACGAGGTTGTCGCCTGGCATAGTATTTTCTTCTAAGTAGCTTGCTAAATCATCGTTATTTTTGATAGTTTGACCATTCATGGCAATAATTATGTCGTCAACAGCGAGTTTGCCAGCTGAAGGTCCACCAATAGCCACTGATCCAAGTCTCCAACCATAAGTAACGTTTACACCCATTTGCTGAGCTACACTATAACTCATATCTTCTCCCGTAACGCCCAAGTACGAGTGACCCTTGTATGAACCAGTTGTGATCAAAGCCGATATTTCTCTTAGTATTGTGTTTGAAGGAATCGCGAAGCCAAGTCCTTGCGAATCTGAAACAATTGCGGCAGTAATACCAACCACGTTTCCAACTGAATTCAAGAGTGGACCGCCCGAGTTTCCTGGGTTTATGGGTGTACTTGTCTGAATAATGTTAGCGATTGCGTATCCACCAGCCGTGTCCTCAATTATGGTTCTTCCCGTGGCACTAACGACACCGGTGGTTAAAGAGCCTACAAGCCCATAGGGATTTCCAATCGCAATAACTGGTTCACCCACACGCAACGGCGCAGAACTAACAATGGTAACTGGTTTAAACTCTGAAGCAGGCGCATTATTAACTGAAAGAACCGCCAAATCCGAATACGGGTCAGTTCCCAAAATGGTAGCTGAATAACCATGCCCATCTGAGAAAGTCACGCTCAAACCAGTTGTATCCTGAACAACATGATAATTGGTCAACACAACGATTCGACCATTAAAATCATAAACAAATCCTGAGCCCTGCACACCTCCATCACTAGTGTCGCCTTGAACAAGTACAACTGAATCCCTAAGGTTAGAGTAAATATCAACAAGCGAGGTTCCATTCTGAAGTATGGTGATGTTTTGGTAGGTTGCGTTTTGATAGCCTTCCAAGTTAGAGATTGATGTTTGCAGGTTTGTAATTTGACCATTCAAGCTGGATACTTGGCGGTAAGATACGTAGAAGATGAGTAATCCTCCAACGAGCAATCCTGCAACAAAAAGCAAGATGAGGATGCTGGCGGATGCCTTACTGTGATCTTTAAATGTAAACACGCACTTGTACCTCGAATGAGGATAAACAATAAAGAAAATAAAAGTTGCTATGCGCGCCGATCAATAAGGTCTAAAGCGTCTGGTCCAGTGCCGATAAAGACTATGGGCACACCAGTTCTAGTTTCAACTTCTTTTATGAAATCTTTGGCTTCCTTGGGCAAGTCACTATATTTTCTGGCGCTTTTACAAGTTGGATATATACAATCAAGTTTTGTCATAGCACCCTTTGTGGCACCGTTTATTTTCGCTGTTTTTTTAGCTAAATCAAAATCGAAAGGTGCAGAACGTCGATCGCGACCTGTTCCAGCGGCAACTTCAAACCAACCCCTCTTCAAGGCTTCTTCCTTCGTTATTTCACCAGGTAAGGGTCCAGCGCCCACTCGAGTCATGAAGGACTTGTAAACTATAATTACATCATCTACTCTTGTCGGTCCAACACCTGCTTCAGAAGCAATCGCAGATGCCCCTGTATCCCTACTCGTCACATAAGGGTAGCCACCGCCCAAGAAAAGAGATAACATAAAACCTTGTGTACCTTCAAGCAAAACACTTTTGCCCGCATCTAACCCATCATTAACTTCCATTACCTGGTCAGCAAGGTAGGGTTTTAATTCAGGAATATCTTTAGCCAATTTAGCTGTTCGTCTCACACGCTCTTCTATGGCTGGTCCAACACCACGACCAGTGGTACCTATGCCTTTGTTAACAGCACTAGCTTTGTCTTGTTCACCATGCTTCGCCTCAATTATGGAAGCATTCAAATCTACGCCAATGCGTTTGGGGTCAACCTGAGTAAGTTCAACTTCATTAAAAAACGTTTTAACATCAACGTTTGCACCCGCAGCAATTAGCAAACGAGTTTTTGGATTTATGAAGGCTGCAGGAACCATGTGTAGAGCATATTTTTTGCCTTCATACCAAACTGTGTGAGCTGCGTTTACTGAGCCAGTTCGAACGCAAAAATCAAGATTATCTTTAAGGGCTAAATACGAAATTATTTTTCCTTTACCTTCGTCTCCCCAGAAGGCGCCAACGATTACTGAGCAAGGCATAGATTTCACCTTTGCTAAGTCAGTTTAAGGATTATTTAAAGTTGTAGGGGTTTTAGAGATTTATTCTTTCGTGAATTTTTGTCGTCATTATTAATTAAGCTAAGCGATAGGCTATTTATGCTAAGAAGATGCGGATGCCTTTTTAGGCGTTTTATGTTCCCCTCTCAGTTATAGTGACCAAACGTACATTTACTTAAGGATAACACGCCTTTAAAAACAGTTTATGTTTTTTAGTTTAAAGGATGTAAGTCTTAAATGTCCAGCTGGTAATTGATGCAACTGGTAAGTTCAAGAGAAGTGGTGACACGCTTTATATGTTTGTAACTGCCGAACCGCTAAACCGCGAAGACTATACTGAGGAGCAAAAAAATACTTGAAGGTAAGAAAGTCAGCATCAGTTAACGCCGTTCCAGAAATAGCTAATCTCATTTCGGGTCTACAAAGTGATAATTATTTTAAACTTAAAATTGAGAAAGCTTTAGATAAATTAAAAGAAAACGCTATTGCTGGAAAGCAGATTGAAAAAAACAGGATCCCAAGTTTTTACATTAACAGATACCATGTTACCAACATATTCGTGTTGCGACTTGATAATAGCAGGCGGTTAATTTACACTTTAATTTCAGACAAAAATGGGGTAACCGCCAATATAGTGGATCTATTTTTGGATCATAAGTCATACGAGTCTAGATTCGGTTATTAATCGCTAACGCTCTATCTTAACTTAACACTTGACTCAAGTAATTCCTTTAGCTTTGGGTTATCTGCAAAAATCCACGTTATACGCCTATTATTTATGATAATCTTGTTGGAATATTCAAGATAATTTAATATTTTAATAAAAGTTTGATATTGGATCTTTCTTGGCAATGCTGATAAAAGCTCTTTTTTCGTAGGATAAGTTTTTGATTCTCTTAATGCATTCTCTACCATTAATACTGTTTTAAGACTCGGGTCATGGTCGTAATTAGAATTTGGATTTTCGGTCTTGCTAATAGTCATAGGTATGGAATATAAATTATTATTATATAAAGTTATATAGTCAAAGACAAAATCTTATCCCAAAATTATCAATCTTTCTGTGATTTCTGAGCTAAAAGAAACTTTACTTGCACCTTTCAAGCGCTTCAGAATCAATTATCTCTAGAAGCCTGATCACTCGTTTTCCCTTGAGGTTTTTCTCAGACTGAGTAATTGACTTCCGCGACTCACAAATACTATCCAAAATTATTCCTTTGTCTTCATCAAGAATAACGGGGTAAACTCTGCAACCAGAAGGTCGTTCAACGTAAACGTTGCACTGATGATTTAATCGGTCATAGAAGAAACAATAGCCCTCACGGTTTCTAAGCTGTGCGTAACCATGCTTGTCGAAAACCACAAATAAGTTTTGACCGAAACCTATCTTTTCCAAGCGTTTGATATCTTTTTTAGAGAGCAGCATTTCCGTTTCAGTACAACAGACTCCACAGTTTGAGCAACGCATAAACCGTGAAATGTTACGGCGAGTATATGTGTTTTTATCTCAACTTTGAGGTTTTCAAGCGGTGTTTTCCATTAGGCTTAAGTTAAGCATCTCTGCCCAAGCAATATTTTTAAGCGGTACCCTAGTAGCCTTACGATTTCCAATTAGCGCATACTCGATTTGGTTGTTGTTTTTTCCCACACCTTTGAAAAGTTTTGTTAACTGCACGTTAATTATTACCGCCCCATCTTTTAGATGAAGGTTAACGTTTCTTCCAATAAAAGATCTGGCACTATTTGCACTAAAGCTTTCCATTTCACCAGACCTCTTCTTGATCAGCGATTTTGCTCCAGCATTGTTGACATATAGGCAGATTTTCGCCTCTTACTTGAATGTAAAGTTTTATATTTTCGCTTTTGCAGGCTTCTTTCCAGGGATTTTTACAATGTTCCATTCTTCTTGCCTCAAACCTCCTGTTAATTGATTTTTGCTTTTAAGATGGATGCACAAACTAACATTTGGTTCTGGGGAGAGGTGAGTGAAAGTAAAACTTTATTCGTTTTTTATTGGATCTTTATTGGCGCGTCATAAGGTAATTATCTGTGGTGTAATGGTTTCTTTTGTGATTTTCAGTAACGCAACGGAAGGCTTGTTTAAGATGCCCGCTGGGTCAGTTGGGCTGCCCGGGTTTATGTAGAGGATTTTTCCTTCCCATAAAATGTTTGCTATATGCGTATGTCCATAAACAAACACGTCAAAACCATTTGCCTTCGCAAGTTCACTCATCGAATCTAATCCTTCGAGAATATTTTGGTCGTGAATGACGCCGATTTTCCAGTCAAAAACTTTTAGTGAGTCAAGCTTTGGCAATGCTTTGGCAACATCTAAGCCATCTGAGTTGCCTCGAACCGCTAAAACAGGGGCAATCTGCTCCAATTCATCCATCACCGCTAACTCTACTAAATCGCCTGCATGAATGATATAGTCGACGCTTTGAAAGATTTCAAAGACCCGTTTAGGAATGCACCTTGCTCTTTTGGGCACATGTGTATCAGAAATTATTCCGACGTTTCTTACCACTTTGAGGATTGGGGGCTCTTTTTTTACTAATGCTTGTCCAGTGAACATTTTTAGGGTGCCTCTCTAACAGGCGAGTCTTAGCTAATAAACGGGTATATAGCAATAAAAGTTAAGCGGAAAGAAAAACAAAAAATGGGTGTCCAAGCTTAAGTCATTAATCGCTTCACGGTCTCGTAGAATATGCTTGTTCCAAAAACAAGGTTCTCAATAGTTATGCGCTCATCAATTCCGTGCATCCGCTTTTCCAGCAGATCATTGGGTTCATCTGGCCGCATCGGGTGGAAACCATAGCATGTGCTTCCGGTTTCTCTAAAGAAACGTGAATCCGTTCCGCCAGTCGTTAACGTGGGGGTTACTCCGCAGTTTGGTTCAAACTCTTTTAGAACATTCGAAATGGTGCTGTAGAGGGGAGTTTGAGTGGTGGATTCATTGCCATCATGTTTCTGAATGATTTCAAAACTTAACTTGTCCATGCCAACATCCCTTAGCAAGTTTTTGATTACATTAAATGTTTCATCAACGCTTTGACCTGGCAGGACACGGCAATCGAATATTGCTTCACACTCAGAAGGAATAATATTCTCTTTTACACCGCCATGAATTATGGTTGGGGCAATGGTTGTTTTAGTTCTAGGTCTGATTTCTTCAGCTAAAGCCTTGTTTGTCTTAGCTAACTTGTCAAGAATTTGTTCACTTTGTTTAGGATTGCTAAGTAAACGTGAAAAATCCGCTTCAAGATCAGGGTTAATTTTTGCTATCTCCGCTAAAAACTGCCTAAGAGTTGGCACATACATTGTTTCAGGCTGGTATTCCCCAAGTTTAGTTATGACCTTGTTCATGCGAACAATGGCGTTGTCAGCGGTGTTTGGAGTAGAGCCATGTCCCGGGGTGCCTTTGGCTTTTATCTTAAACCATAAAATGCCTTTTTCCGCAGTTTGAACTGGATAAACGTTACCTTTTTTCTGAGGTATAGCTAAGCCTCCACCCTCGTTTAAGACATAGGGGCACCAAACTTTTTCTTTATGATGACTAAGTAAGTATCCTGCCCCTTCTTCTCCGCCTTTTTCTTCATCAGCCGTAGCTGCAATCACAATGTCGCCTTTTATGGGGACATTATTTCTTTTTAGTAAAATGAGGGTGAACACTTCGACTGCGGTCATACCTTTCATGTCATATGCACCTCTGCCGTAGACGTAGCCGTCTTTTACTGTGCCAGCAAAAGGATCGACAGTCCATTCAACAGGGTTTGCTGCAACAACGTCAAGGTGCGAAAGCAACAGCAGGTTAGGTTTTTCACCTGAACCCTTCAGTCGACTAACTAAGCTGCCTCTGCCCGGCGCTGACTCGATAATTTCAGATTTAAAGCCTTCTCTGGCGAGGAACTCGGCTACGAATGCAGCTGCAGCGGTCTCTTTTCCAGGAGGGTTAGTTGTATTTATACGGATTAAATCGCTTAAGAAACGTGTAATTTCTTGTTCTATTTCGTTTAGCATTTGTATCGGCATGTCTTGGGTGCTCCTGCATGTTTAGAGGAGTTTTTTTCTCTTAAAAGTTCCTGTTGTTTCATCGTTGTACTGAAAGGTTTTTTGATTTTTCAACATGATGTTTATATATGATGTCCAAAAATTCTATTGGATAACAAAATATCGGTTAGGTTGATTGTAATGAAAGATTTGAAACCAATAGATTACAAGATTCTGTTTGAGCTAATGAAGGACTCACATAGAAGCGACAGGCAACTTGCAAAAGCCTTGGGTGTTTCTCAGCCTACAGTGACCCGAAGACGGGCTATGCTTGAAGAAAACTTTATCGAAGGGTACACGGTTATTCCGAAATTTGGACAAATCGGATATCAAATTGCCGCGATAACATTTTTGAAAAGTAAACTAAAGGGTACAACAGGCGAGGAACAAACTCAGGCACTAACGAAAATGAAAGAATGGTTCAGCAATCAAACCAACGTGATTCTGGCTTTAGACGGCAGAGGCATGGGTTGGGATACTGTTTGCATTTCGCTCCATGAAAACTTTGAAGGCTTTGCAGCGTTTATCAGGGCTCTTGATTCAGAATTGTCAGATTGCGTAGTAGAAAGCCAAACATTCAACTCGGATTTGAAGGGCGGAATAGTGATAAAGCCATTCCACCTCAAGTATTTGGCCTCACAAAAAGAATAAGTTAACCCCAAACAATCTTTTCTTTTCTTTGTTTTCTATCAAAACTATTTTTTTAGAAACAACCTTGTTGCTAAGTTATCATAAAATATCTGCGAAAAATAACCGAAGCCCTATCTTCGAGTGATCTTCTTTAATATTCGTTTTTTAGGCAGCTTTGGCTTTTTTACTCTACTTACATCAGCAGTCAAACCAATCAACCTGATATTTACAATTGTTTCAATCTAAATATAAGTTAATGGGCACTCAACTTACGAAGGCTATCCCCTGCTTGCGGCATACTCTCAGAAAAAAGTTTAGTTCGTTCTTTACGTTCAAACATAAAATATCGAGGTAAAAGATTATATCTACTATCTTGTCTTTCTTATTTTTCACGTTTAACCCTGACTAGGCGAAAAAATGGCTTTAACGGATAAAATTCTAAAACTCAAGAAAGAAAAGAAAGCTGTGATACTGGCTCATAATTACCAGCGACCAGAAATCCAAGACATTGCTGACTATGTCGGTGACAGCATTGAGCTTAGTCGTAAAGCAGTTGAGGAAAAAGAAGCTGAATTAATTGTATTTTGTGCCGTTGATTTTATGGCTGAATCAGCAGCAATCTTGAACCCAACAAAAAAAGTGCTTTTGCCATGTTTAGGTGCACGCTGCCCTATGGCACAAATGCTAACAGTTGATGAAATAAAACGCGCAAAAAACCAGTACCCAAACGCTCCAGTAGTCTTATACGTAAACACTTTGGCGTCCTGTAAAGCGGAATGCGATGTATGCTGTACAAGCGCCAACGCAGTAGAAGTAATAAAATCACTTGACGCCGACACAATACTGTTTGGTCCCGATAAAAACCTCGCCGAATACGTCAGCGAAAAAACAGGCAAAAAACTAATTCCTATCCCCGAAAACGGCTTCTGCCCAACCCACCTTTTATTCCAGCCTGAAGATGTCAAAGTCCTAAAGATGCAGCATCCTGACGCTTTAGCTTTAGTTCACCCTGAATGCAGCTCTGAAATCCGCAAAGTGGCAGATTTCGTTGGTAGCACTTCAAAAATGTGTCGTTACGCCAAAGAATCCCCTGTCAAAGACTTCATAGTTGGTACTGAAGAAGGTATCTTGCACCGATTGCGAAAAGAAAACCCTCAAAAAAACTTTTACCTTGCATACGAAGGCGCAGTTTGCCCAAACATGAAGCTAACTACGCTTGATCGACTCTATGCTGCGCTTAAAGAAGAAAAGAATGTGGTTAAGGTCCCTGAATCAGTTGCAAAGAAAGCCCGTGCTTCTTTGGAACGGATGTTTGAAGTATAATGTTAAACTGAAACAATCATTGATTTGAGTATTTTTACTCCTCTTCTTGATGCTAAATGGTCGCTTAAGTGTCTGATTTCTGAGCCTTTGCCTTTTACGGCTATAACTTCGAGGCAGTCATGTTCGCCAAGGTGTATGTGCATGGTTGAGGAAATCAACTCGGTATGGTGATGTTGTGCCTCTGTTAAGTCGCTTTCTAAGCCTATTGTGTCGTGGTCGTAAACCATTAACAACACGCCTGTTTGTTGGGCATTTTCTTCTTTTACCCATTTGCGTTCGGAAACAAAGAGTCTTACAGCGTCTTGTATGGCTTTGCTGCGGCTTTCGTAGCCCATTTTACCTATGATTTCGTCGAAGTCTTGAAGGAGTTCAGGTGGGAATGTTACGCCTACTCGAACAATTTTGGTCATGTGGTATCAAATAAAAGTTGTTTATTGTGCCTAAAAGCTTTTATACGAAAGGTAACACGCTTTTCTTTAAAAGTGTTACTGGAAGTGGATAGTTGCACATCTCTGATGGATTAATATTCAACAACACCTCAATTGTTTTAGCCATCATAATGTGGTTCCTATCAATAGGAATTCTCGCATGGTCCTGGAAAAAAGCCCAACAAACATACACACGCTCAATCACTGCTCTGCTGGCAATTTCAAGTGCATTCGTCTTCGCTGCACAGATGATAAACTTCCCAATAGTTTTCGGTTCAAGTGGGCATTTAGTCGGCGGAACTTTTCTTGCGGTGCTTTTAGGTCCATACGCCGCTATATTGAGTATGACCTTAGTCTTGGGAATGCAAGCGCTTTTCTTCGCGGATGGAGGAATCGTAGCGTTCGGCATGAACATGTTTAACATGGCAATAATCGGTGGATTAAGCTATTTCCTAATCAAGGCATTCACAAGAAAAAACAATAGTCAAAAATGGTTTATCTCAAGCGTTTTCATCGCATCATGGATTTCAATTATGCTTGGAGCTGTAATCACAAGCTTCGAAATTGCCCCAGCGTTCTCAGGCGGATTGGCTGTAACCTTGCCCTCCATGTTGCTGCTACATGGCATAATAGGGGTGGGTGAAGGAGCAATAACAACCGTTTTAGTAACTTCAATACAGCGTTTGAATCCAACGATCCTTGGAGGTCTCTCGCTGCTAAAAGGGAGAAATGATAAAATATGAAAAAATTTCTCATAGCCACAATCATGATAGCGCTCTTCCTTGTTGTTTTGATTCCGTTCGCGTCAAATAACCCTGATGGACTAGAAAAAGTTGTGGTAACTTACGATGCGCAGCAGCAACAAAGTATCTGGAACGGGATCATGGCCGATTATTCCTTCTTTTCAATCGGGAATCAATACCTCTCGACATTACTCGCAGGCATATTCGGCGTCGTAGCCGTCTTAGTGGCTGGTTTGGTTCTCAGCAAAGTAATGACTTCAAACGATAAAAATGCGAAAAATAACGCTCATCGCCCCTGAATAACCAAAAAGCCAGCAATTAACAGCTGGCTGATCCTGTTCTTGCAGAAAAACCCTAATGCAACACATTTGGCAAGTTGAAAAGTTTTTATCAGTGATTCAGCAATCTAAGGCTGATGTCGGGAAGAGAATTTTTCACAAGCCGCTACGAGCAATTAGGTTGGCAATACCAAGACGTTACCTTAAAGCAAGCCATAAGAATAAACAACAACAACTCAAAAGGAAAAAAACTCATCGCAAGACTTGCGGACCTAGGTGTTCACTTACAAAAAATCTCCTTTCTTGACTCAGGTTATTGGGTGCTAGACTCAAAGGTCTCTGCCGGCGCAACTGCCGAATATCTACTTGGAATGTATTCAATTCAGGAAGCAGCTGCACAAATCCCAGTTTCAGTATTCACACATTTGAAAGGTAAAAAAGTGCTTGATGTATCAGCTGCTCCCGGGGGCAAAACCGTGCATTTAGCAGATTTAATGGAGAACCTTGGGGGAATTGTAGCTTTAGATGTTGATAAGTGGCGGTTGAATGCATTAGTTAATCATTTGGAACGTTGCCGCGTCAGCAACACAGTAGTTTACATGTTGGATGCAAGGCAAGCTTCAACTTTAGACATAAAGTTTGATAGGATTCTGGTAGACGCTCCTTGTTCGGGTAATTTTGCTTCAGATAAAAACTGGTTCGCAAATCGAACTCTGAAAGATGTAGAACGCAACGCCGGATTGCAGCGGGAAATTCTAGCAGAAGCATCAAATTGCCTTAGCGATGATGGAGAAATAGTGTATTCTACGTGTTCTCTTGAACCTGAAGAAAACGAATTGAACATGGATTGGGCAATAAAAAACCTCAACTTCCAAATTGAAGAAATCTACTGCAACGGAGAAAAAGGATTAACTAACATTTTCGGCAAACAAATAGACCCATCAATTAAACGATGCAAGCGCCTCTGGCCCGGCGAAACCCAAGGCTTCTTTGTTTGTAAACTAAAAAAACGGAGTCTCCAACAATGAACACCAGAGCAATAACTGACTTTGCCTCCCAATTCGGAGTGCAAATCGCATTAAATTTGGATTTAATGGTGGAGACTGCTGAACGCTTTTATCTTGTAAATCCCGCTTTGAAACCGTTGGTTCGACCAACTTTCTTTTCTGCCGGAGTTTTTTTGGGGAAAGCTAAAGAGGGCAAATTCTTCCCAAGTTTTAACTTGCTGGGTATGCTTGCGAAAAAAGAAGCTAACAGAATTATCTTAGATAAGAAGGCAGCTTGGCTCTTTATCTGCGGCAGGGACATTTTACAGAAAAGTATTGTACGAGTTCAGGGTCCAGGCAAGAAGGACACTAATACTTTGGTGTTTAACGAATTTGGCGAATGTTTAGGTTTTGGCAGAATTGTTGAAAAACTGCGCGATTCAGCAAACGATAATGGAATTGTAGTTAGAAACGTATTGGACATCGGCGATTTCCTGCGTAGAGAGCGATAAAGGCAGAATTTTTGATTATTTGACTAGTCAAAAGCAGTTTTTAACTCTTTTTTATCACGCGTCAAGTAAGCTGTCTTTCGCACAATATTTCAATATATTAACTTATTACTGGACATTTATTGAGGTTATTTGAGCGATAAACTTATATATGTTTACGTTTAATCTGGTTTCCATAACATATGGAGACCAAAGCCAAAACATCACAAGGAGAATGAAAAATGAAAAATTTCAAAAATCCCGCGTGGAAAGAAGCAGTATCCAAAGTTATCAAAACAATACAAGAGCAAGAAATAAAATTCGTTAGGCTACAGTTCACCGACATAAATGGCATGTTAAAGAACATAGCCGTTAGCTCAAAAAACATGGAAACAATCTTTGAAAACGGCCAATCCTTCGACGGATCATCAATTACAGGTTACAGACCAATCGAAGAATCAGACATGGTTCTATTTCCAGACCCAACAACATTCGCAATATTGCCATGGAGACCAAAAGAAAAATCCTCCTGCAGACTACTCTGCGACATATACACTCCTCAAAACAAACGCTTCGAAGGAGACCCAAGGTATGTTCTTGAACGAACAGTAGAAAAAGCTGCAAAAGCAGGTTACACTTTCATCTGTGCTCCAGAACTAGAATTCTTCATAGTGAAAGAAAGCGAAACAGGCGGCTTACCAACACCCATAGATTTAGCAGGCTACTTCGATTTCCACCCAAGCGACCTAACCGACGATCTACGACGTGAAATAGCTGACACAGCCGAAGCATTCGGCATAGAAATAGAGCTCAGCCACCACGAAGTTGCACTCGGACAGAACGAAATCGACTTCAAATACGGCGAAGCACTCGAAACAGCTGACCGCGCCATAACCATGAAGATGTGCGGTAAAGTTGTTGCTGCACGAGCAGGCTATGTAACTACTTACATGCCTAAACCCTTCCAGGGCATCAACGGAAGTGGCATGCACGTACACCAAAGCCTATGGAACAAAGAAACTACACAAAACCTGTTCTACTCAGACGACGTAAAGAATGGTTTCCTCTCTGACCTTGCAAGGAACTTTATCGGCGGACAATTAGCCCACGGCAGAAAAATGGCGGCAGTTCTTGACTCATGGCCAAACAGTTACAAACGCTTAGTCCCAGGATACGAAGCACCCGTCTACTTAGCATGGGCACACAAAAACCGCTCACCACTAATCCGAGTACCCAACTTCGGCGGACGAAAAGGCGCAGCAAGATGCGAAATCCGATGCCCAGATGGCGCAGGAAACCCATACCTACAATTCGCAGTACTCTTAGCAACAGGCTTAGATGGAATCAAAAACAAAATTGACCCAGGCGACCCAGTGGAACTAAACGTTTACCACATGACATATGAAGAACGTAAAGCACGCGGAATCGTTTCACTACCAGAATCACTTAAAGAAGCACTTGACGAATTTGAAACCAGCGACTTAATGCGCGAAACCCTCGGTCAGACAGCTTTCGAGAACTTCCTTAAAGAAAAACGCAACGAATGGGACCTATACCGCACACAAGTCACCGAGTGGGAAGTCAACCGCTACATCAAACGACTCTAAACCAAATCAGCCTCTTTTGAGGCTCAACCATTATTATTTTCTTTTTTAGCTCTTGATTTTTTCAAGTAATTTATCGATTGAAACTATGCTCTGTTGTCTGCAGGCTAAGTCTTTGAGGACAACGGCACCTTCTTTTAGTTCTATTTCTCCAACGATAACGGCGAAATCGGCTTTGCGTTTATCTGCGTCTTCAAGTGCTTTCGCCATTTTTCTGCCCATAACCTCAAACTCCACCGTTACACCATTAGCACGCAGTTGTTGAGCTATCTTTAATGCTTCTGACTTCATCGCTTCGGTGATGGGCAAAACTACAACTTTCTTCTCTGTTTTCGTGGCAACGGTTGTTTTCTGTGTGTGCAAGGCAATGGCAACCCTGTCAATTCCATGGGCACAACCAACCGCCGGAGTAGGTTCGCCACCGAAGGCTTCAATGAGTCGGTCGTATCGTCCACCGCCTCCTAAAGCAATGTCGAGCCCAGGTATGTAAATTTCAAAAATCATGCCCGTGTAGTATTCTAATCCTCTGGCGAAAGCTGGTTCAACTGTAATGTTTACTTCTGTGCTTTCAGCTACGAGTTTTAGCACTTCCGCTAGATTTCCTGCAGCTATCTTTGCCTTCTCATAGTTAACTACGTAACTTTGGAGTTGTTCAACTGTGTCAAGCCAATCGTTGCCTCTAATTTCAAGCAATCCCTCTAGCATTTTTCGGCATTTATCGGATTCGATAAGCTTGAGTGCCGCATCATACTCTTTTTTGTCCATGCGCTGCAAAACTGCATTCTGTGTCTTCTCGTCCACGCCATCTTGGCTAAGAATTCCTCGAATTACCCCTATATGGCCAATTTTGAAAGCGTAACCATGCAATCCCAATGACGCCATTAAATTATTCGTTAACAAAATAATTTCTGCATCTGCCTCGGGTTTACCTGAACCCATTAACTCAAAGTTTGATTGCCAAAATTCCCGGTAACGTCCTCGTTGGGGTTCATCATAACGGTAAACGGTGCCAACAGAAAATAATCGAAGCGGTTTAGGTTCATTCTTAAGCACAGTCGTAGTCAGGCGCGCGATTGAAGCAGTAAACTCTGGGCGCAACGCAACCAGACGTTCTCCAAGGTCTTTGAAAATGAACATACGCTGTCGAATTTCCTCACCTGACTTAGCACTTAATAGCTCCAATGGCTCAACGTGAGGTGTTATGACTTCTTTGTACCCGTATAGCGAGGCGATTTCTCGTGCTTTTGATATGATGTGCGTGAAGGTTTGAGCTTCTTCACCGATTAAGTCTCTCATTCCGCGGACAGGTTGGAAAGCTGGCATACATTTGTGCTCCTAAACAAGCTAAATGATGCAATTATTCTATTAAACTCTCGCTAACAGCTTAGCCGAGACTTCCACTTAAATTCTAAATGAGATAGGTCTTTTTCGTTTTTCCAAGTAATTAACACATTAACTTTGTTTTTAGGGTTTGTATGCTTCTACTTCAAGTCGCATCATACCCAAATGTACGACGCCGTCGGCGTCAATTGGGTGGTTTTTTATATAACGCTTCACGATTTCCTCTACAAACTTGTCCCGCTTTTCAATTGGCAATCTCTCTGTGTATGGCAGCCACGTGGTCCTTATCCACCCTGCTAACCCCTCTTCGCCAGCATGTTTCATGTCCCTGGAAAAAAGCTCCACACGAAGCGGTTTCAAATCTGCCTCAAAAAGAAATTCTGAGTATTCTTCTGGGCTGAAAAATCCATAGGGAAATGCAAAGCCTTCAAAGAACTCTTTCCATGCCTCCTCAACTAAGAGGTCGTCAAGAATTCCCAGCACAGCTTGGGCGTTACCTTTTCCCGCCATTTGAAAAAGTATTCTTCCACCCGTTTTTAGGCTTCTTTGAACCCCTTGCAATACAGTTTTCTGGTCTACAATCCAATGTAAGGCTGCATTTGAGAAGATTATATCAAATTCGTTTTGAAAAATCAGTTTCCGAGTGTCCATTACTTGAAAGGAAAGGTTTGGGTAATCCCGATTTGGAAAAGTGTTCTCGGATAGTTTAATCATTTGAGCAGAAGAATCTATGCCAACAACTAAGCCATTTGGTATAAACTTTGCAAGTTCGGCAGTAATTTTGCCGTCACCACAACCAATGTCCAATAAGGCTTCGTTTCCTGTGAGTTTAAGTTTAGGAATAAGTTCTTTCGCCCATTGATACTGGTTTTGAGAATTCTTAGCGTAGTCATTCGCGTCCCAAGCGTAATTCCTCGCTTCCATAAAATTGCCCTCAATCATCAATCTTGCTGAAGCTTAGCTGAGAGACAGAATAGTAAACGATTTCGCCTCTGCGATTCATGACTGCCAAAGTCAGTTCTTTCTTCTGGCTCTGACACTGTTGCAGAGCAGTTGAAAGGTCATTTACGGGTAGGGGTGTTCCTTCTTGAGTGCTAAAGACAAGGTAAGGTGCGGTGTCTTTGCCGTATGTTCCTCGTTCGTATATGCGAAAGTCAATTCCTCCGCCGAATCCTTCTCTTACCACGTAGCCGCGGCTTCGTAGGTCGCGGTAAACCAAATAGTTTGCCCATGCATTTTCGTTTAGGGCTTCGTAACAATGCAAAAGACTCTGAAAATCCACTTTTTTACCTTTTGAGTCTTTGACTTCAAGCATGCCTTTGTCCAAAAGATATAGTGACTCATAAAATGTTAAAGTGAAAACCTTGTTTTCTAACGTGCCATAACCCCGTGACGAGAGCGCGTCGATGTTGCTTTGCTCAGTTACAACCACTCCCTTTTCAGCAAGCACACCGCTGGTTCTAAATTCAACTGGCACAGACTTTGTAGGTTCACTCATTAATTGATCGCTACTCTACACTCTTAGAAGCTATACTTTTCCTTTTCTAAATTCACCAAAGTCCTTGTTGTAAATAACACGGCTCTCGGTTATGATGGCTGTTACATATTTGAGGGGTGTTGGGTCAAATGAGGGGTTCATGACTTTTACACCATTTGGAGCGATTTGTACTCCTCCTATGTGCGTGACTTCCTCAGGTTTTCTTTCCTCTACTTCAACGTCGGCGGCTTTACATCTTAAATCAAAGGTTGATTTTGGTGCGGCAACGTAGAAGGGAATTTTATGTTCATGCGCCAGAACAGCGACGCTGTAGGTGCCTATCTTGTTGAACACGGCATCCTGGACAATGCGGTCAGCGCCCACAATAACCTTGTTAACAAGTCCTTTACTCATGATGTAGCCTGCCATGTTATCTGTAATCAAAGTAACTGGGATTCCATCGCGTTTAAGCTCGTAAATAGTTAGCCTTGCACCTTGTAAAAGCGGCCGGGTTTCGTCGGCGATGACTTTAATTTTTTTGCCCTGTTCCCAAGCTGCACGTACAACGCCCAAAGCAGTTCCATACTCAACAGTTGCCAGTTCGCCTGCGTTGCAGTGAGTTAAAATTGTGTCGCCATCATCAATAAGAACTGAACCATTCTTGCCAATAGCGCGGTTTTGAGCTACATCTTCGTCGGCAATTTTCTGTGCTTCCTCGATAACTACAGCCTTAATTTCTTCAACTGCACCTGAAACGCTTTTTGCCTTGTTTAGAACGCGGTCTACACCCCAAAACAGGTTTACAGCTGTGGGTCTTTGACGTTTAATAACTATGCCAGCGGTTTCCAGTTCAGAGAGCAAGTTCTCTTTTGTTTTTGCGTTTGAATGGTAAGCAGCTAAAGCCATGCCAAACCCTGCGGCTGCACCAAGCAGAGGCGCCCCTCGAACACGCAGCATTTTTATGGCTTCAGCCATCTGCTCAACCGTTTTAATTTCCAAAGTAACCTCTTGAAGGGGAAGTTTAGTTTGGTCAAGTGTTATTACGGTTCCGTTTTGCCACTTAATCATCCGCATTTCTACTTACCTCAACGTGACTGTAATCCCGCTTATTTGCCTGCGGTTTCTGTTAAAGATTTTCTATCATTAACGCTTGAAGCGTTGAACCAAGTCAAACAAGTTGCCGTAAAGGTCTTCTAAAACCACGTCTACTCCCCAAGACTGCAACTCTGGCTTTCCATAAAACTTTACACCCTTTGCTTTCAATGCTTTGTATTCTTTTCTGCAATCATCTGATTCTAAAGTGAGGAAAACGTGGTCTCCCGCCTGCTTACCTACTGCCTTACGTTTCTCTTCACTGTCAGCAACAACAAGCGTTAGCTCAAGATCTTCTTGACCTTTGGGCGAGACAGTAACCCACCGCACATTTTTGGCTATGACGATGTCTTGACGTTTTTGAAATCCGAGTTTTTGAGTGTAGAATTTAATTGCTTCATCCTGATCTTTAACGAGCAGGGTTATGTGACCTATTTTATTCATTGTTTTCACGCACTACATTTAACAAAAACAAAAGTGAGGATTAAGTAGAGGTGTCAAAGGGCGATTTTAGACGGGTGACGACTTCAACTGGTGAGTCTTCGCCTGACTTTAGCCGTTTCTTCCATTCTTCTCCAACAGCTATTAGTGAGAATATGCCTGAAACCTCAGCTTTAGACTTCTTCACAAGATTCACAAGCGCCTCTTGAGTTTCACCGCTCTTAATCATATCATCCACGATAAGAACACTGTCGCGTTTTTTGATGGATTCTTTGGGAATGTATAGCGTTACGGTTACGCCTGAATCTCGACCTAAAATATAGGTTTCTTCGAGGAAGGCTTTTACACCGACTTCTTTGTTTCGTTTAGCAACGATGAGGTTTACCCCAAGTGAGTTAGCGACCATAGTTGCTAATGGAATGCCATCGACGGCTGCAGTTAAGATTTTGGTTACTCGTTTACCAGCGAAATTTGCCAGTGCATGGTTTGCTGCTTGCTGGAGAATGTTGTAGTCTCCAACGATTTCAGTGTTGTCAAAGTAGCCTGTGTCATCAAATTTTATTCTGCTTCGCAGTTCTGCTTCTAAGCCTACAAGTTTTGTAAGTACGCGCCAGAGTTGTTTGGCTCTTAATGTATTTGGCAGGACGTGACCTTTTGCGTAGCGGCTTAGCACAGTGACAGGTAAACCCGTTTTTGTTGCTAATTCTCTGTAAGTGATGTTCCGCTTGTATTTTGCTGTTCGTAGAAGCTCGATTGTCATTAGTCGAAGTTTCAAATCTTCTGCGTGAGTGCTCATTTTCAGTTATCCCCAATTTTACATTTATCAGTTAATTATTATATAGTATTCACTATTGCATCTTGTTAATTTATAACTTTCCATTAAAATTAAATTGAGCCTTAGCCAAAATTTTTCTTTTGACTTCAACATTAAGCTTTTTAGATGGAAACGTGAACTCCTATACTACTCGGGGGACATGGATGCAGAAGATTCAGCGATTATTCATCATCGCACTTTTCGGCACAATAATCTTTGTCACAAACGTGTTTTTGCCGCCCCCACTAAACTACCTCGTCATAGTTGTCCAAGCCGTTATGCTCGCAATAAGCGGCCTCTTCATCCCCAAAGTTGGCGCCATGTACGTAGGAGCAGTAGGAGGCCTCTTAACTGCACTTGTCAGTCCAGCTTTAGGTCCATTCACATTCTTTTTCGCTTTCCTCTTTGGCGTATTCGTCGACGTTTTCCTGTCCCTATTCAAAATCAAAGCTTCACCACAAGGAGTAAACCGCAACCGATTGATTGTCGCCATGGCTTTTAGTACATTGATGATAGCTGTTTCCAGCTACTCTGCCTTCGCTATTTTCCCACAGTACATCAACGGTTTTGCATTTGTCAGTTTGTTTGTTCAAAGAAGCCAGATGCTCGATGTCCTTGTCTTGTTTATGGGTCCAGTTTCTGGAGGAGTAGCAGGCTACGCGGCTTCTTATCTGTGGAATAAATACTTGCGACACATTAACGTCTAAAATACAGTGTTTTAATTTTCTGATCAACCTACTTAATCTAGCGCTGAAGAATACCTTGATAAAAGTTAAGTTTATCAAGCTTATCATTATAAATTTAGTTTATGCTTTTTCCTTTAAACGTTCGATTTGTTTTGAGAGATAGGTTTTCGATGCCTAAGCACCATAGCAACGGCAAACAAGGAAATCATTAAGGGTACAATTATCAGCCAAGATAACTCTTGAACAGTTGGAGTTGATGAAAGGGTATTTGTTGGTATCAATGTTGGGCTTGATGTAGGTACTGGGATAACAATGTCTGCTTGGCACAATAGAGGATAATGATCAATGTTTTTTGAGTCTATAACATAAGCGTGTTTCCTATTCCCGAACTATCAACCTCGACTGCATTGGGATACTTAGTTAAGTAGTTACCCCAATAATTGCCTATTTTGCCGTTATCCCAACTGTTACTTGAAGTTCCAAATATTTCTGTCAAATTGCGGTTGCCTATGAAGGCATTATTATAGATAAGGTTGTTTGAAGAACCAGAAGAATACACCGTCTCTTCGAGGTACCGCAAATCTATCATAATTGCAGACGGATAGTTACCCCAAGTCCAAGAACTTACGGCTTGGATGGTATTTCCTGCAATGACGTTATCTTTGCAACCCATAAGTAATATGCCACACATCAGTACGATTCCATTTCTCTATCCAAACTGGTCTTGCCCACCATTTAAGGTGTTATTTTGGATGATAATATTTGACGAATTGTACCCGACTATGCAATCAACCCAACCTGTATTTACGTTAAGGTTTTTTACTGTTACATTTTCAACTGACTCGAAAACAATTCTGCCAACGATGCCATTGCCAACTACATGTCCATTGCCGTCAAATACGATTTTGCTTTTTTGCAGGGTAATGGTGATTTGCGTGTTTATGTTGTCTATTAATTTGTAGGTGTTGCCTGTTTGCTGGATTAACGTTGTTTTGGGGCTTATACTACCATCAGAATTTAGGAACACTTGACCATGAAGACTTTGGGACTGTGCAATAATAGGTTCTATCAAACAATCGGTTCCTGCTGACTGAGACAATGAAAGGAACCCAATCCCCAAATGAGTTCCACCGAATCAATTCCAATAACTTTACGGTCCGGAAAACACTCTTCCAGAACTGCCATAGCTTGATCATCTTCCTTACAACGGTAAGTCGGAACGATCACTGCATGGTTACAGATATAAAAATTGGCGATAGGAAGCTGGAAGCCGTTGACCTTCATAGACAATGGGTTTTGGCATTGGGATCTCGGCAATTTCCAGCTGTTTACCGTTCATCAACCGCATCCTCTTCAGTGATTTGAGATTCTCCTGTAAAATTTTATAATTCGGATCGCTTCTGCTGGTCTCAACAACGGTTACAACCCCATCCTCTCTGAAAAACCGGGTCATGTCGTCAATATGTCCGTTGGTATCATCACCGTCAATTCCATCTCCAAGCCACAGGATCTGTTCAACTCCGTAAAATTCCCGAAGGTATTGTTCAATCTGATCCTGTGAAGATCAGGATTACGGTTCTCATGCAGGAGACAAGAGGTCGTAGTAAGCAAAGTACCTGCCCCGTTGAATTCCACGGCACCTCCTTCCATAATGATACCAGGATAATAAACAGGAATATCAAGAACTTTTCCGATAAGACCCGGAATTTGTTCATCAAGGTCATAAGGATATTTATCACCCCAGGCATTGTATTTCCAACTGACAATGATCTTTGGATCTTGTCGATCGCGGGTTGATGAGAAATGCCGGACCATGGTCCCTGCACCATGCATCATTTGTGGGATGAACAAACAGGTCGATCTTTGACAAATCAACTCCTGATGCTTTCAATTCTATTCCGACTCTTATTCCTGTAATCTCATTGTCTCTGACATTGATGCAAACCCTCTCCCCTTTTGCTATTTCCTTAATGAATTGATGATATGACGGAAATATCCGGGGTAAGGTTCCCGGCCATGAATAGGAATCATCATGTGGATAACTGAGCCATGTAGAACGGTGTTTCAGCCCATTCGGGAGGGAAATATGTAGTTAAGTTCTTTCGGCGTTTGTTGTGTTAATCAGACTGTCCATTTGTTCCGGATCTCACTCATCAATAAAACGGTTCAGGATCGGTTTGTAACTGTCTATACGCCGGTCGCGCAAAAAAGGCCAGTGAACACGGATTTCATCGATCATATTCAAATCCAGTTCCTGAACATGGATCTCTTCCTTATCGTGCGAGGCCTGGTAAAGGATCTTGCCAAAAGGATCAGATACAAATGAACTCCCCCAGAAATTCATATTTTCTTCCCGACCTGTCCTGTTGACAGCAACCACAAACACTCCGTTGGCAATGGCATGCCCTCTGCTGGATGGTTTGCCAGGCCTGGAATTGCTGGATGTTCACCTCCTCCGGTTGAGAAAGTAGCCCAGCCAATGGCCGTGGGATAGAACAATATTTCTGCACCCATCAGACTGGTAATACGGGCTGCTTCAGGATACCATTGATCCCAGCAGATCAGGGTTCCGATCCGGGCATATTTTGTGTCGAAAACCTTATATCCGTCATCACCCGGCGTAAAATAAAATTTTTCATAGTATCCCGGGATCATCAGGAATATGGTGTTTCCGGTATTTTCCAAGGTATTTTCCATCGGCATCGATAACAGCAACTGTATTATGATAAACCCCTTTTGTACGCTTTTCAAAAAGAGAAAGGATAATTACGATGCCGAGTTCCACGGCAATATCCTGGAAGATCCTGGTTGTAGGTCCCGGGACAGGTTCTGCCAGCGAAAAATGATCATAATTCTTCCTCGCTGCAAAAATAGCGTGATGCAAACAATTCCTGCAAACAAACAATTTTTGCTCCTTCCTTTGCAGCCTTTTTCAGCGCTTCAGCAGCTTTAAGGATATTGGCATGCTTGTCGTTTCCGCAAGTCATCTGGATTAACCCAACTGGTACTTTCTGTCCGTCATGTCAGAATAATATTTTAAAGACTGAAGGATAAATTTCCGGCAGAACCTTTTGTTGTTGTGAACAATCTCCAGGATATATAATCCGGGTGTAACATCCATATAACTCAATTTCACCCGTTCTTTACCAATGAACCGGGATGGAATCTCCATAACTTTCTGTCCCATCATATTATACAACCGGAGAGATGTTGACCTGGGTGCAGGAAAATCGAAAAACACCAGTAACTCACAGAGTTCCCTGTCCTGGTAAACATCGATTCCTTTACCAGGATCATCTTCATTCACAGCTTGTGGTATAATCCAGATAAAGATCATCCATATAAAGAATGGTTCCTGCCGTCGGAGTCATCATCGCACTTGATATGGCCAGGATATTCATTGTATCCGGTGTGGTAGCGTTGAACTATAATCAATCCATGCGGAAAAGGGAGTCCACGAAGTAATGGTATCATGAGTTGAGAAAACACCAAAACCAATAGTATCCCGCTGCCCCGTTAGTCCATTTCGTCAGTCCGATCCCTATTGCACAACTATCACCTCCTTTCGGCTGAAATTTATAAAACCCTTTGAGGTGTGTAGGCATGTTATCGATCGGAACACCTCCGTTAATGGAATAAGTTCCAGCTGCAATATTAATTGAAAGAGTCCCAAGGGTGATCACTCCAGGTACAGTTATATTAATGACCGGTATCAGCTTTGTTTCAAGTTTTGCAGAGAAACTGCCTGATTGGTGATCAGTGCTTTTGGTCACGACTTTTGTGTAAAACGGGAAAAAACAGACTTCCTGGTTGGGTGTGTCCCAAAACTGCGGATCATCATACTGGCCATGATTGATCCAGTTCTCCAAACCATTGTTGGGAATGGTCTGGGCTGTAATGCTTCCTGTCAGCAAAACATGGATAATTATAAAGAGTCCTTTTGTTATTCTCATATAAATAAGTAAACATAAAATCAGTTGATGATATTTATCAGTCGTCTTTCGGAGGGTAAAGATAGCAATTAAATAAAATTTACCTTTGATAAAATTTTAACTGATGCTTATCTGTTCATCCCGGGCCTGCCATTATTTCCTGGTATCCTTTTCGTCATTTTCCTTTGCACCTGCCCGCTTAAAGCTCAGCAAAGCATTCCCTGCAATAAAATTTACGATAAGAAAACTGAAAAACTGTATGATGAGGGTATCGGGTTTTACAAGAAGGGGAACTATACCGAGACCCTGAAAAGGATGAGATCAGTGATCAGCCAGGAACCGGAATTCACAGATGCTTATTATCTGATCGGTTTGATCAATTTTAAACGGACAAACTCGAATTTCAAGGAGGCGGAACGAAATTTCCTGAAAGTAATAGAGCTATGCCCTGATTATGATCCTTATGTCTATTATTACCTTGGAGAGATCTGTTACGGAGATGACCGGTTTGATTCCACTGTCAGGTATCTTTCGGAATTTGTCAAGGATGTGGACAAGATTAAATCCGACAAGGATTACAACCGGGCAATGGATCTGCTCAAATACTCCGAATTTTACCTGGAAGTGATCAATAAACCCGTTCCTTTTGAACCAAAAGTAGTTGAAGGGATATTCGACGGTCGAAAATGAATATCTCTCCATTTTGTCGCCGGATAACCAGATGGCGCTTTATACAAGGGAGATCAAACTTCTTCCCGACAAGAACACTTTGTTTCAGTCTGTCAAACAAAAGGAAAAATTCATGTTCAGCTTATTACAAAATGACGGGACATTCTCGGAAGGAGAGGAGATGCCGGAACCGTTCAACCTGAACGACAATGAAGGAGGCGCCACCCTTACGATCAACAACAATACCCTTTATTACACTGTCTGCAAATACACCAAGAACAACACCTATTATAACTGTGATATCTTTTTCTCTGATTATGTCAATGAGGAATGGACGAAGATCAAAAGTGTCAGTGATAAAATCAATCAATCCACTACCTGGGAATCACAGCCCAGTATTTCCTCCGATGGAAAAACTCTTTATTTTATCAGCGACCGTCCGGGAGGTTTAGGCGGGTATGACATCTACAAGTCGATAAAAGATGAAAAAGGGGAATGGGGATATCCCATAAACCTTGGACCAAAGATCAACAGCCCCGGGAACGAGAAATCCCCTTTCATCCATCCGGATGGCAAAACCCTCTATTTTTCGACCGATGGCAGGATGGGATTGGGCGGATATGATATATTTTATTCGCGCCTGGACACGATTGGAAACTGGTCGAAACCAAAAAATATCGGGTATCCGATCAATTCCCGGGATGATGAGATCGGTTTCTTTGTAAGTACCGATGGTTCTCACGGCTTTTTTGCATCCAATAAGCTGAAAGGCAAAGGGGGCTGGGATCTCTATTCTTTTGAATTGTACAAAGATGCGCGACCTGAAAAAGTGTTGTTCATTAAAGGTACAGTTAAATCGGAAGCCATTGCCGAACCGGTAAAAGCACGGATCGAACTTAAAGAACCTGGAGACCAGGAAAATCTCCGAGATCCCGCTGGACTCGACCACCGGGAATTATGTTGCCATTGCCCCTTTCAACGACGACTATATCATGACGGTGAAAAAAGAAGGGTATGTTTATGAAACCCGCTACATTTCGAGGATCGACAGTACTTTCAAGACCCCGGCCCGGATTGATGTGGAGATCGAACCGATCGAACTGAATAAATCCTACCGTATCAACGACATCTATTTTGACTTCAATAAATATGATCTCACAAACGGATCGAAGGCTGTTCTTGACCAGCTCATTGAATT
>CAWEZP010000001.1:0-19739 GCA_963813675.1 Candidatus Bathyarchaeota archaeon | reverse complement strand
AAGAGGAATAGACCCCGATAATTTTACGCTTAAGCAGTTATGGCCTGAAGTCTTAGACAAAGAGGGCAATGATTTGTCTCTTATGTCCGCAGTTGAATGGGATGCAATGGTGTCCTATGGCAATCTTCGCAAGTATCTTATCGAGAAGTATCCACAGTCTCAGCAGGACGCCAAGATGGTGGGTCAAGCCTGGGATGAAGAACCAGATGAACCCTACCAAATCAATATCGATAAAGCCCGAGATGATCCAAAAGGCAAACTGTTCTGGCAATCAGTGCTTAAAATGGCAGCAATCTTTGACAAGGTCAATGTTTTGCAGACTTCAAGCCACAGAATACGAGAAAATATGCCTACGCATCTACTGGCACTTAGCCTATAACTGGACCCATGCACCAGACATCGATGTTTTTAGGGACAATTTTCAGAATCGTGACGGCGACATATTCGAGACAGTGGAAACCTACTTTAAAATCTGCAGAAAATACCATGTACCAACCTATGAGCAGCCATACTACTTCTTATCCGACGAGCGGAAGCGCGACATAAAGCTAGAGGGCGACATGCTCAAGCGCACGGGCAGCTACAATGAAAATGAAATCCGCATTTCAATTTTGGAGGGAATACCATGAACGAAATCCTTGAAAGACGCTTAGAATTTCTAAAGCTCGAAGCAAAAGGCTTCTCTCTCTGCGAAATAGTGAAGGTGCTGAGCGAAAAATACCACACTTCAGAGAGAAACATCTACTATGACGCAGAAACCCGCGACAGCTGGCAACCGGTCCTAACTCAACTGTTCGAACTAGACAAGGCCCGGCTTATCCTTGTTAATCGATATGAGTATCTCTATCGTATGGCAAGCTTTCAGTTCCAAACAGCAGGCGAACCCCAGAAACCAACGTACTTATCAAAAATGGTGGACATAACCGATCGGCTAGTTGCATTGTTAGGTTTAGAAACGCTTAGAGAAAAACAAGAAGCTGAAAAAAGAGCCCTATCAGTGGAAAACGAGCTTGCAAAGAACGAACCGTTATCGGAGTCAACGTCTGTATTTAGATAAAAATGAAGAACAGTTTATTGATTGAAAAAGGAAATACCATTTGACCCCAGAAGCTTGCAATACTCTGCTGGAAGACCTTCGTCTTTTAACTGGAGCTCACGTGTTAATGAGCGAAAATCATCACTACACCAAAGGCACTCATGAAAGCCCAGTTTCGAAGATACGGCGGATCTGGTGTGAGGATTGCCGTGTGGTTCAGATGCAGTTTAAGCAAACAAACAGCAAATGGGAATAACACATGTAGTAGTTAGTCTCTTTTCGCATCTGTTCTCGGATAAATTCTATTTTTTCAATGCAAGCAAGCACCGCAAAAAACCTCTTCTATATCTATCATTTATTTTTGTGGGGACAAAAATGTAGTTCCTCCTACTCCTAGTCACAAAACGACAAAAAATTAGGTTAAAAACAGTTAACAAGAAAAAAAGAAAAAAACGGAGTGGAAGTCTTAGGGGAACTAAGACGAAGCCTTGACAGTAAATGTTTGGAAGCCTTCGCCCATCAACCTTAGAGTGTAGTTTACGTCAACCCTAGGTGTCACCACAATCGTTGAATATCCCTCGTCGTCATCTTCTGGCTGAAGAACAATCACACCACTAAAGGTTACTGTAATGCTTTGTCCAGGCTGCAGATTAAACGCAGAAAGATCCGCGTGCTCATAGTCATCATATTCAAATTCTTCGTCATAATCGTCGTCGGTACTGAAAAGCGGAGTCAAAGATAGAACTGCTCACCTTGAACGGAACAGCCTCAACATGAATATTTTCAGCAATCTCTTCGTTTTCATCGTCTTCGTCGTCTTTATCGTCTTCGCTGCTTTGCCAAGTTGCCGCCGAATTAAAATTACCATTCAACGTTAACCCAAAAATCCTAGCTTCAGATGCGCCTTCGTTTTTAAGTGTCACCGAAATTGAAGTCACATCGTCGTTTACCTTAAGTGAAGCCGAAACAACTTGGATATTGTTTGAAAATTCACGGCGTGTTTTTCGAGTTCTTCATTGTCGTCGTCATGTAACTTTACTACGGTTCCGACGAGAACTTGCTCCTTGTCTAAGTTGCCCACAACAGTTGCAGTGGCACTTGGGACAAGCACATAATAGTGTACTAAGGCTCCATTTGCATCAACTGCCTTTATTTGGACAAGTGTTGGATTGAAATCTATCAGCACTCCTGAAAGTGCCTGGTTGACATGGCCGTTGGCTACTTTTACAACAAGAGTATTAGACAAAGCAGTCACATTGTACAATGCCCCTTTTACAACCGTTTCTACTTCAGCTATGGTGAATTGGATTTTATCTATTGCTGAGCCTACGGGAATTGTTGTGGAGGCAATTGTCTCAGTCATGTTGATTAGCGAGAGCAAATTAACTTTGCCTGAAGATCCAACAGGAAGCCACTCAATGGTTCCATTAGGATAAGTCACATGGAGCGAAACATCGGAGTAATTTAAATCGAGTAAAGTTGTTCCGTCTGGTACGTTTGGGGGGTCGGTTAGCATTACCGTGAAAGATGCTGCACTGACAGTTTGAGGAAGCATTGTGGGATTGGCAATTAGGGCGATTGATATGATTGCTACTGCCGTTAGGATTGCGGCTGTACTGTATTTCATTTTCCATTTTGTTGACATGTTATATTTTACCTCTGAATCATTGGAGGTGGCTGAGAATAAGAACCTACATTTTTGAATAAACTTTAAAGACCCTTTAATGTGTTTTCAATAGTTTTTAATCATTATCTTGAAATGGCAGCAAGGTTAAATGGTGAGTTTTCTCCAGAGTTTTGCTGTTTCGTACCAGAATACCACAAGCATGCCAAGGCAGACTGCTACTAAATAAGGCGCAAACTCTGAATCGAATAAAGCCGCCCACGAGAAGAACGCCACTATAATTGTGAAGAGAAGTGCAAAGAAGAACAACTGTGGCACGACTGCGGGTCCCACTCGAGAATATCCTTCAAGGATTTTGTCTGATCCTTCTTTTATTGCCAAGTATCTTCCGTGGTCATCTTGTTTTACGAAGCCTCCTTCTGAGAGTTTTCCAAGGTGGTAAGACGCTAGTGAGGCTGATGATAAGTTTACTCCGCGTTGTATGTCTCTGAGTTCTGATGGTCCGTGCTTGAGCAAGTACAGGTAAATTTTCAGTGTATTACCTCTGACTTCAATATTGGATGACATTCAGGATAAAGAATGTAAACTCTAATCATTAAGATTTCCGATAATCTGAAGGAGTGGGTCAAACTCTAATTCTTCTCCCTCTAGCAGCACAATACCTTGGTTATGGGGGCCGAGTTATGCTTATTTATTCATGATTGTTTCAAGCAGGTAGTTCACCGTCCAGTCATCGGTGGGGACAAAATTTTAACCCTGTAGACACGGTGGGTCAAGTTGCCGCTCAACTCAGCGCAGCCGTTAATCATAAAGTTCTTTTTACCGATCAAATTAAAGAGTCAACATCGCAGTTTTCGAATTCCTTGCACTTGCCACCAGGGCAAAAAAAGCGCGGCATACCAGGGCACAATAACTTTGGATCGAGAGTAGATGTTAAATGGGGAACCTTCGCAGTCCAGAAAAGAAGCAAAAGCGCTACCGTAGACGTGATGCAAATATTAAAAAATGCCACTAATCAGCTGTTCGGAAAGAACCGCACTGATTCATGGGTAATAACGGTTCGACCCATATTGTTTGATGAAAACTGACTCGATCGACGGTTTAAACGATGGCTTGAAGCTAACCCCTTGCACCATATAGTTCCATGTGTTCAAGCCTGTTTGCTACCTCTTTTGCTTTTTCCAAGACTTCTTCCTTAGTCGGGATGTGAATTGGTTCGATTCTTCATCCAATAAACATGGTTCATTATTGTCTTCCTCTTCTGGCAACACCATCCAGTATCCATAAGCATCTTTGCTGTTGCTCCACCATTCTTTGAAGTCAGATTCGTTGTCATGATAGTACTTCAATGCATAGAGTACGTTAATCTCGCTATCTTAGAGTTCAGGCATGGTTAATGCTTAGGAAAGAATGCCCTGAAATAACGGGTTCTGAAATCTTAATGGTTGGCGATTCAATAGAAAAAGATATAGGTCAGCCAAAAAACTATGGTTAAAATCAGCACTTGCCAAATAGACAACAACCCCCTGTGTATGGATTCGCAGATTACCAGCTTTTAGATTTCAAAAAAAATCCTCGATATTGTTGTATCATTTAAGTAAGCAAACCTTTATGCATTGAGCGATTTAATTAGCGAGTGCGCCCGATAACGAAGAATCAAAATTCTGAGTTTCAAAAGCTCATAATTATCGTGCCTTAATCTGTCTTCCTCAAATAGGTATCTGCAGAAACATAATAAGGTAGCTTGTCAAATCACTCATTAAGTTTCCTTCATTTTTTGACTAAAGCTTTAAGTCTAAGAATACCCGTTTTTTGAGACTGAGCGATTGTAGATTTGGCACTTGAAACAGAAAGCGAAAAGCATGAAGATAAACAACCAAGACTAGAATTCAATTTTCCAATGTTAATCCTCATAGTCTGAAAAGTGTCATTATTTTTTCAATTATGTTAAGCAAGCGGTTTACTATTCCGCTTATGGGTCCAAGTTCGCTCACCATCGCTCGCAAATTACCCACATCGGACCTACTCACCGTTCGAGTCAGCAATGCAACCAAAACAAAAACAACCAAGAAAAAGGCAACGCCAATGCTAAGGCGTATCCAGTTGGCAAGGTCCAAAAAAGAAATCAATGCATAAGTTAAGGTTGCTGTGATGCTCGACGAGAGAAGTATTCGTATGGATGAACGCCAGTCAAAGGAAACATCGTAGTGTTTTTTTGTCCAGCGCAACGAAAGGAATATGCTGGGAAGCCCCGCTGTCAGCGTCGTGACAAGTAAGCCTAAAACGCCGAATTGCATGATGAGTATGTAGCCCATTGGGGCGCCTATGGCAGCTGTGATTAGGGTCAAGTATAGGTTTAGTTTGGTTTGTCCTTGGCTGTTTATGAGGTTGCCAGTGCTGAGGGTTCCAAACACTGTGTAAAGGTAGGTTGCAGCAAGCAAAGTCAGAAAGAGGGGTGCTGAATTGTATGTTGAACCAAAAAGTGCAGAGACTGCTGGTTCAGCTACGCACATTATTAGTGTTGCTATTGGCACCACGAGTAGTGAAGCATATTTTATTGATGATTGGAAAACGTTTTTGAGTGTTTCTTTGTCTTTTTGCGCGTCCAGTTTGCTGAAGGCTGGAAACAACATGGTTGTTATTGGAGTAGCAAAGAAACCTATCAAGACAACAAAGTTTACTGCGATTCCATAGTTACCTATTATTACGTTATCTTTGGTGTAAAATATTGGCAGCAAGAAAGCATAGTACTGAGTTAGAAAACTGCTTACTATAGCTGAAATTGATAATGGTGCTCCGTATTTGAACATGACTTTTATGTAAGCTTTAAGCTCCAGTTTATGGGAGTATGGTTTTGGCAGCTTTCTGTAAATAGACCAGACAAGTAATATCCCAATTATTCCGCCGACTATGTGAGCAACTACGTCTCCTGTGACAGCTCCTGACGCTGCAAAACCCAATTCCACAAGTGCAATTAGGAGGGCAGTTTTGATTAGGGATTGACAGATTAACATTACGCTGTTAAGCTCCATTTTTTCAATGCCTGTAAATACTGCCGTGGCTGCATTGGTGAGGCCGCCAGCCAGGATAACGAGTGACGCTAATTCGATGAGTGGAGTAATCTCTGGGCGTTGGAAGACAGTATTTGCCAAGAAGCCTGAGAGGGCAAAGCAGAGTACTGAAAGCGTTAATCCTAAGGCAAGCTCGAAAATTAACCCGGACAAATAAACGCTTCTAACTTCAGCTTCTCTGCCCTCAGCCCTATACTGTGCGGCAAAACGCACCATCGCCGAGTTTACACCCCAATCTCTAAAAGTCGCAATGAGCGTTGGAGCTGTTAAAACAACGACATAAAGACCGTACAGGTCAGAACCCAAGAGCCTGGCAACGAAAATGGTACCTACTGACGAGATAATTGTGGATACAACCAATCCCCAAAGCAAATGAAAACTGCCTGTAGCTGAAACCTTCGCCATATCCGCCGCTTTGCTCATTGTATTTCTTTTCCCATGGATTTTTTGAGTTTTTAAGTTAATGGAGCCAAGTAAAATCTAAATACGCTGTCCATTGCAAGAAAATCGTGGGCAAAACTTGGCGAATCGCATAGAAGCCAGTAAAATCAGGTGAAAGATAAATTTCTGGCATTATGTACCGTAGTCTTTTCTATTTTTCGCTTAGTTCTTTTACTTTGATGTGTTGTTGAGAGTGAAGCTTGTTTGTTTTGATATCAAGCCAAAAATGAAAAATATCTTCGTTATGCATTTTGTGGCTGTGAGGTTCCGGTTGAACATGCGAAGCTATCATCCTGAAACAGACATCAGAAATTAACACTTTGTAGTCTCCGTTTGTAAGAAGCTTAGTCGTAACATGACTTTCGTCTGTTGGTAGATTTCCGTAGCTGCCTTTGTTTTCGATGTTCTAGTTCTCTCTCAAGCCAAAGCTCCAATAATTCGGTGTTTGGTCGCTTTGGTTTTCTAATTTCCTTGTGGATATAGTGTATATATTCTTCTGGAATTGTCAGTTCAAATACTTTCAAGGCAAACACCAAAGATGTTGTCTCAGCATTATTCAAATCTCTATAAATATGCATTGGAAACTATTTCTTTTATGATACATTCAAATGTGTTTGGTGGAGCTTTCTATTTTTCTAGTTTCTGAAGAGCCGATTGCCACTGAATGGTCTGTCGAGGACGTCTAATTCTGCGTTCTATCGCAGCTCACCAAGAACTTTGACCCAGCTCACTGTTCTTTGTTTTCTGCGAGTTTGCATAGGTTCCTCATTTTTTTAACCAAACAGCTCAAACATTGTAGAAAAACAGTTGTTGAATGATTTGTAAAGGTGGATTTGTCAGATATGCCTTTAAGAAGCCCTGCAAATTTAAGCTGGAACTCTTGAGGGGTTAGCAGCATGCGAGATATTGACTTAGACAAAGTAACAGGGCTATCAAGCGCTGATGTTTCACGTAAGTTGAATGAAGAAGGCTTTAATGAACTGCCTTCTGAAGAAAAACGAAGTGTTCTAAAAATAGCCTTTAGCGTAATAAAAGAGCCAATTTTTCTGCTTTTGGTTGCCAGTGGGAGCATTTACTTCTTACTTGGAGATGTCACGGAAGGTTTAGTTCTGCTGAGCTTTGTTTTCGTGGTCATGGGCATAACTGTTTATCAGGAACAAAAAACCGAAAAAGCATTAGATGCATTAAAAACGCTTTCCAGTCCACGAGCACTGGTAATCCGGGACGGAAAACAAATACGAATTCCTGGACGCGAAGTTGTTTCAGGAGATATGATGATTCTTGCGGAGGGCGATCGTGTTCCAGCGGATTCTATGTTGTTATCTTCTAATAATTTGATGGTTGATGAATCGCTCCTTACTGGTGAATCAGTGCCAGTCCGAAAAATTGCTTGGGATGGACAAGAACAGCAATGGCGACCAGGAGGTGACGATCAGCCTTATGTTTATTCAGGAACCCTTGTTACTCAAGGGCAAGCAGTTTTAGAAGTTAAAGCTACGGGCGCCAGAACCGAAATGGGCAAGATTGGAACGGTCCTGCAAAAAGTTGAAAGAGATGACACAAGACTAAAACAAGAAGTTTCCCATTTGGTCCGAAACAGCGCGATATTCGGCCTTAGTCTTTGCGCCATAGTTATTGTTGTTTATGGGTTCACCCGTTTAGATTGGATAGAAGGAATTTTGGCTGGTATTACGCTTGCAATGGCTCTTTTGCCGGAAGAGTTTCCAGTAGTTCTCACTATCTTCTTGGCTCTAGGTGCTTGGCGTATGTCAAAGAAAAATGTACTTACTCGGCAAGCTCACGCAATTGAGAATTTAGGGGCAGCAACAGTGCTCTGCGTCAGTAAAACTGGAACTTTAACCCAAAACAAGATGTCTGTAGCTAAACTCCTCGCCAACGGTAAAATATGCCAAATCGATTCCCCCTTAAAATTACCTCCTGACTTTTGTCATGAATTAATAGAGTTTAGTGTTCTTGCATGTAAAGAAGACCCCTTTGACCCTATGGAAAAAGCAGTGAAGAATTTTGTCGAAGGCGATTTCGCAAAAACCGAACACGTTCATGGAGACTGGGAACTAGTTCAAGAATACCCATTATCGCCAAAACTGTTGGCAATGTCCAATGTTTGGGTATCACCCAACGGACAAAACTACATTATTGCAACCAAGGGTGCACCTGAAGCAGTTGCTGACCTTTGCCATTTCGACCAGAAAAAGACACAGGAGCTGGCTGAGCAAATCCAAACATTAGCCAAAGACGGACTGCGCATACTTGGCGTAGCAAAAGCTGTTTTTCAAAAGGCTGATCTGCCAATGGAACAGCACGACTTTAAATTTAACTTCTTAGGCCTTATCGGTTTCGCCGATCCCGTTAGGCCAAACGTTGCGGGAGCAGTTAAAGAATGTTATACTGCTGGGATACGTGTAGTTATGATTACAGGTGACTATCCTCTCACTGCGCAGAGTATCGGGCGACAAATCGGTCTTAAATCTGTTGAAAACTTTATAACTGGACCAGAACTTGAAGCAATGAGTGATATACAGCTAAAGGAGCGAATTCAAAACGTTAACATTTTTGCGCGTGTGGTTCCTGAACAAAAACTCAGAATAGTAGATGCCTTCAAAGCCAATGGTGAGGTGGTTGCGATGACAGGCGATGGAGTGAATGATGCTCCAGCTTTAAAGTCCGCTGACATCGGTATTGCAATGGGGGGTCGCGGGACTGATGTTGCTCGCGAAGCTTCATCGCTAGTTCTGCTTGATGACGATTTTACATCAATCGTTGGCGGCGTAAAAATGGGGCGCCGAATATTTGATAATTTAAAGAAAGCTATTGCCTACATTTTCTCTGTTCACATTCCAATTGCAGGTATGTCGGCTCTACCTATTCTATTCGGGTGGCGCAGCTTATCCTGCTGCCCGTTCATATTGTTTTCCTTGAATTCATCATTGACCCTGCTTGTTCAGTGGTTTTCGAAACTGAACCTGAAGAGGCAGATGTAATGCAAAGAAAACCCCGAAGCATGAATGCCAAGCTTTTCAATAAGAACGCGGCTGTGATTTCTTTTCTTCAGGGAGCTATAGTTTTGGCAATAGTTGTATTGGTGTTTGTTAGCGCCACCTCGAGAGGTCTTGGCGAAGAGACGGCTCGGACGATGGCGTTTGCAACTATTGTTGCGGCAAATTTGGCTTTAATTTTGACTAATCGCTCATGGACTCAAACTCTTGTGGGCACTTTACGTAAACCTAACAAGGCCTTCTGCGTGGATACTTGCTCTAGCAATGCTTGCCCTTGGAATCATCATTTATGTTCCGATACTTAGCAGTCTTTTCCGTTTCAGCGCTCTGAATCCGATCGATTTCCTAACTTGCTTAGGTGCAGGATTTGTCAGCATAATCTGGTTTGAGATATTCAAGGTGTTGAAAAAGCCTCAAAATAAACTCAAATAGTGCTTAGAAAAATGGCGCGGAGAAAAGGATTTTTGTCTCCAATCTACCGGCAAAAGAATTTTGAGAATAAGCTGGACCCGACTACCCTCAAATTGACCCTTATTAGGAAAAATGGGTTTTCGGATAGTGTTTCCACTGCGGACGGAGTTCAACTCCCACCTCTGCACTTTTATTAGCAAAATAGCCGGGGGTTTGTTCTGGGGCTTTTTTAGTTTCAGAGTTTTATATATTTCTTTTCCTGAAGATTTTGTCGCCTTCAAAGTCGGTAATGTATTCGAAACCTGCTTCTGCCAAGGGGCAGCTTTCTTTTTCTGTTTTTGCAGCCTTTGAGGTTAGTCTTGGTCACCCTGAAACAGTGCTTCTCCAAGTTATTCATAGAACAAAGTATTCTCAATTTTCTCGGATCTAAAACATAGATTGTATGGTGAATGTCTTTTGTCTGGTGGTAGACCATTGTTTCTTTTCATTGTTTAACTGAAAGCGAACGCTGAAAACGTAGCCGCTGAAAAGGCTATCGGAAACACAAGAGATGTTAATTGGAGAAGTATCTTGGGATTCAATCAATCCAAATCACTTAATTATTCAGTTAAAAATAAATATGTAAATCTGAATTGTGCATTTGTGCGATTGAAAAATTTATTTTCTAAAACGAAAAAATGGTACCTGTTAATCAAGATTATACCTATTCTAATCGCGATTTTTATTCTAAAGCTAATTTTTCATTATTTTGGTTTTGAAGTTGTGGGCTTGAGTGCTCTATTCACAAGTATAATAGCTGCTACGACCTTTTTGATAGGCTTTCTGATTGCTGGCGTAATATCAGATTATAAGGAAAGCGAAAAAATACCCGGTGATATGGCAGCCAGCTTAGAAGCCATATACGATGAAGCATACATACTTGATAAGAACAAAGGCAGCAAGGCAACTAACGACTTTATCGTATATTACACAGATTTTCTAAAGTCCGTGATCGAATGGTTTTACAGAAGGGAGCGGACAAGAGGTATCGTTGGAAAATTGCATCAGATGAACAACTACTTTGCTGAATTCGAGAGCATGATGCAAGCTAATTTTCTTCCTAGAATGAAAAACGAGCAGAGCAACCTTAGAAAAATGATAATTCGTGTAGACAACATCAGAGACCTGTCTTTTATCCAGTCAGGATACACTATTGTAGAAATACTGGCTTTTCTTGTTGTTGTAGGTTTGCTTATTACTAAGGTGGAACCTTTTTACGAATCAGTTTTCTTTACTATAACTGTGTCTTTTTTACTCATATACATGATTAATTTGATTAAGGATTTGGATAATCCATTTGATTATTCAGAGCAAGGTGAGAATGGGACTGAAGTATCGCTAAAGCCAATACATGACCTAATAGTAAGAGTTAATGAGGATAAGAAACAAAGCCCTGAAGTAAATGAATTATAACTTTTTGCGAGGCATAGTTCCGTTAGGAAACCTTTCCTTAAGTAAAAGGATTATGCGAGTGAAGTCTCCAATCTGGATCGCATCCAAATTCCAGTGCCCATAATCAACCATAGTTGCCTTAATCGTAAAGTTTTTAACCGTTCAAACTAAAGAATCAAACATCGCAGTTTTCAAATCTCTTATACTTACAGGGTAAAAAAACAATATTGAGTATATTTAGCGTATTTTTATGAATATTTTGAACCCATCTATTAGGCAAATCAAACATACGAAAAAGCCTTCATTGGATTGAGGAAGAGTCTTTTGTTGCTTCCTTTTTCTTTAACTTTATGAGTTCATCTATAAATTTACCAATCGTTGACTCATCCGCTACGCGTTCTTTGTCAAGCATATAGGACAATACTGCTGGATGTTCCCCACCGAACGCTATGTCTGGGTTCTTGAAAGCGGTCCAGAAGATTGCTTCAATCATTGAGCTGACATCGAACTGTTTGAAGTGTTTTTTCCAAAGCAAAAGAATATCGTCAGTTTGGCTTTGGGGTTGCGACTGTTTTTTGGAATTTATGTTATTGACTACTGAGCAGCCATCAGCGGTTATTGAAGTGAACCAAATAGCTCCAAGCATATTGCTAATGAGGGAATCTGTTGCATATTTCAGGTATTCATTTAGCAGTCTCTTGGCTTTTTCGCGATCCTCCAGCTTTGAAATCAAGTTGCCAACGTAAATGGCAAAAGCAGTATAATCAGGCGCCATTTCGTCAGAGTCTAACCCATATTTGCGATGAATCTTGTCGTTAAATTGGTTATGGAAAAAGGGGTTTTTCGCCTGTGAAACTGGGTCTACCAAGGAGTATAGTGTTTTGGGAGGTCTGGTTGACCCGTCGGTTTCAGTCTTTATTTTTTTATCATTGATCATTTGTTTGATGTATTCGCTTAGGGCTCCTTTGCTTAAATGTGTCAGCTTTAGCAGTTCTGCCCATGTGACTTTGTCGTGAGTTGCGAGAGCTTCAATGATTGCGTTTGCCGGGTTTCTAATAGCTTTAGGCGTGATTTTTTACCTCTGAACTATGTTCATATCAAAAAAACTTATTAGTTAAGATTCTAATAAGCATTTCTTAAGTTCATTTAAAATGAACAGGGTTAAAGTGATAATAACTTGGAGCTAAGAATCAAAATAAACCAGAAAGAACGCCTCGCCTACATCCCAAAGGCACTCTTCCAAATACTCGGCACAAACGTCAGAGCCACCCCAAACCGAGCAGCAGTCTTACTTTTCTCAGACAAAACAACAATCGACGAAGCACTCAGAAGCCTCGAAATCATCAAAGCCGACTTGCTGCACGTTAGAGCCCTGGAACGAACAGGCTACTGCATGAAACACAAAACAGATAGACTAGCCACAGACGAAACCTGCGCTCATTTCGCACCCAAATCAAAGGACACCTAGACATGATCGAGCACTCACAAAATGACACCTATCCAGAAGGGTACTTGGAAGCCCTTGAAAACTGCAAGGCATTAGCAGTTAACCTACTGCAGAAAGCACTCACAGGTGAAGATGTAAAACGCTGTTGGGACTGCTCGAGCTGGGTCGGACGATGTTTGAAAGGCAGGTTCAATGTGATCGCACGTTCGGAAGCATGCAGTGACTTTTCATCAAAACAGAAAAACGGTGATATCGATGCAAGAACGACAACCCAGTGAAATAGAGCTCAAAGCAGCTGCTGGAGGCTATCACGCCTCAGGTCTCAGTGTGGTTCCTTTCAAACTCACCAAAAAAGGCTATGAATACGAAAAGACCAACCTCTCCAACTGGAAGAAATGGGAGACAGAGCTGCAGACAGATGAAGAATTCGTTGCGCTAAACTGGATCGAAGCAAACGCTTTCGGTCTAGTACTTGGAACGCAGGCACGAAACGGATTCTATCTCTCAGTTATCGACTATGACTGCAAAGGGGATAGTGTAAGCCAGGAAGTCAAAGACAAGGGCAGGGAAATGCTAAAAGAATTTCCAATCACCTGCACAGAGCAGACAGTGAACAACGGCATCCATCTAGTTTATTGGTCTAGGACCAAGCCCAAAACAATAGGAACCTTTCATGACACCGCTAGCCTGGAATTGTTAGGGGAAAAGAAACTCTGCCTGATGGCGCCAAGCCTAGGTTACAACAAACTCAACGACAACAGCCCCACCGAAAAAGAAAGCATCGAGCAGACCTTCAATTCGGTAATGAAGAAACATGGCCTACTCAAAGAACAGGTTCAGCCACGGCAGCCAGCACAAACCAGATCAAGATCCAACAGACCAAGACCCTGCATCGTTGAAGCACTAAAGCTGCAGCTGACAGGTCCAAATGGTCACAGAATGCGACTAGCCATAGCAGCTGAATACAAACGCCATGGCTACAGCGACGAAGAAATCATGGATCTCTTCCGGCAACAAGGAGACTTCGACTCAAACACCTGCAGGACTCAAATATCAAGTGTGGATCCTGAGAAGACAGCTACCTGTAAGTCCATAACTGAATTGGGTTATTGCCTTCCAAATTGTTCATTCAATGAAGAATCAGCAAAATCAGGCAGGAAAAATAAATCAAAAAACTGCGATGATTCTAAACCAATTAGCTAGCCCAGGTATAGTAACGACCGAAGTAATCTTTGAGCAGCTAAAATCAGAAGCCCAAGGTAGCTATTACGCTGTTTGGAACCGTATAGAACAGAAGATACAATCACACACTGATGTCTGGCGAAATTACACCATCGACGAGTTACAGTATTTCCCACTGCCGCGCCTTCCATGGCTTGCTATAGAATCTTGCACAGACTATGAGAGCGAAGAAAGTCTTTATGGGGAAATCCACTCTTTCATGGTAGAACACATTGATGTACCTAACGAGTTATTCTATGATGTCTACTCATGTTTTGTTCTAGCCTCATGGAGACCAGAAGACTCAAGGTTATTCCCTATCTTTTCTTTCTCGGACCACTTTCCAGCGGTAAAACACGAGGTTTAGAATGCTTACACCGCCTTTGCTACCGTGCGCTTCTCTCAACCTCTATGAGTGCAGCAGCAATTTTTCGAGCATTAGAAGCTTGGCATCCAACTCTCCTCCTCGACAGAGACAGAAATTTACAACAAAGAAAGCATGGCTGAAGTCTTAGCTCTCCTTGAAAACAGTGGCTACCGAAAAGGCCAGTACGCCATTCGAATAGAGAAAATGGAAGAAGGTAACCCTCAGATTGGAATGTTCGATACTTTTGGATTTAAAGCCATGGCGGGAACTGAGGAATAGGCCTACCCTTCAAAGTCAATGCATTATAACGGCAATAAAAGCCGAGACAGTCAGAAAACAGAACGCTTTTCATGGATGAAGACAAGCAAGAAACCTAAGAACACAAGCTGTTAAATGTACAGCTTTTCAAAAATCTCGGAAAAGCAAGCAATGATATGGTAACGGCCTTCGTTAATGAAAACGCAGACTTTCGCAATGCACGAGTGATTGAACTATTCATAAGCCTTATTCAAGTAGCACCAACGGAAGAAGTCAAAAAGAAACTGATAGCGCACATGAAGCAAATAACACAGAGCAGACTTGATGCAGAGCAAGCAAGTGTAGAAGCGAGAATATTTGATACACTTCTTAAAAGCGATAGCAACGTAGAGAACGGAGGAAAAATTAGCACTCAAGCAATAACTGAGGTTTTCAACGACGGGTTAACTGAGAAAGACCAAGCTACCAGCCGATTCATAGGACGAAAAGTTGCCGCATTGGGTTTCGAAAAGTGTAGAGTAGGCGGGAAAGGACAAGCGGGTTTCTTCTGGGACGCTACTCTAATTGACCGATTGAAAGCAAGATACTTCCCCAACGGTTCACAATTAACTTCAGAAACCCCAGAAACACTCAGAAACTTCAACAGCAATCATCGGAAAACAGAAGCCTCACAGGATACTTGAACACTGAGGATTACTCCAAAGTAATACACCACCGAAAATTTCTCAAAAAACCAATGCGAATTCACCATCAAAGCTGTAGTTTCTGAAGTTACTGAAGATTCTGAAGTTAAATGCCAAGACCTGCGCAAGTTTACGATAAAGAAGAAACCGCAAACAGTCACTTGCAGCTTGTCTGCTACTTCTGCCAAAAACCCCTTATGGATAATGATTGGGAGCAGAGCAGTTTTTCGGAGAATAACCAGGGCTCACAAGAGAATGCTGTGACGAGAAGCGTTTAAGCAGCTGAAGCCAACAGTTAAGAAGCCCAGACTTTGAAGAGAGCGGCACGCCAGCCACCTGACAATAAGGAGACCTCTTAAATTATGGTAGAGGCTGAGGTTCAGGGAAAGGATAGCTTCTCAAGTTTCGCTCCTGCAGGAGTAAACCTAGAAAACACATCTAATGAGAAGTTAGGCCAAGAGTCTAAAGCTCACTCTCCCCCAAAAGAATCTCAACCTCTAAACTGCCCAGAATGTGGATCTATAGGTCCTTTTGACAAAGCTGGAACTAGGCAAACTGCTGAAGGCTTAACCTTACAGCGCTATTACTGCAAGGACTGTAACCTCAGATTCAGTGAACCAAACCCTTTTAAATTGTCTAGGACAAATAGCGATCACCAATTAAGCGCAATCCTGCAGGACAAGGCGAAAAAATTGGAACCACAACAAAAAACCGATGTTGTGGCAATTAGCCGAAACCAAACACACCAAACGCAAATTCAAGGCGAAATCATTGATTTTCTTTGGTATCTAAAGAAGCAAGGCAAGTACAGCGATGCAACGATAAAAACAAGAGTTAAACTGTTAAGGTATCTTTCCCAGAAAAGCGGCGTTAATCTGCATGATCCTGAAGCGGTCAGAACGATTCTTGCTACAAACGAAAAATGGAGCAACGGATACAAACAGAACTTTGTAAGCGCCTATGACAGTTTCGCTGAAATGCTGAGAATCCCTTGGGAACCGCCTTACTATGAAACCAAGAAATCTCTGCCCTTTGTACCTTTGGAAAAAGAGGTAGATGCTCTAGTAGCCGGCTGCAGCAAAAAAGTAGGAACTTGCGTGCTTGCACTCAAAGAGACAGGCTTCAGAATAGGCGAATTATGGCAATGTAAATGGACCGATCTGGATGAGGAAAACTTTACCCTCAAATGCGTAGCTGAAAAACACGGCAATCCAAGACAAGCAAAAATATCAAGCAGATTAATGGCAAGACTCTTAGCATTACCCAAAACAAACCAGTACATCTTTGGAAATGGCAACCTTAACGCCTTTCGCTGGAAATATGACAGACAAAAACACGCTCTTTCAATCAAACTACAAAACCCACGCCTCAAACAAATAAAATTCCACAGTCTTAGACATTTCAAAGCCACCAAGGAATACGCAATAACAAGAAACATCCTTCACGTAAAAGAACTACTAGGCCACCGCAACATAAACAGCACATTAGTCTATACTCATCTGGTTCCCATAGACGATGACGCTGAAAGCTACCACCACGCAACCGCTAAAGACGCAAAAGAAGCCGGCGAACTGATAGAGCAATGTTGGCAGTATGTTGTCACTACTCCTCAAGGTATTATGCTGTTTAGGAAGGCGAAAAAACGCAATGAGTAAACAAAAAGGCTGGTGTATTAGTAAAATAGGCTGGTGTGTTGGTTGTAACCCGCCTTCTGTTGTCTGTGGCATTCGGCTAATCGGGCTACCCGCGCCTTCCGGTAGATGCTTCATCGGCGACTGTTTGCCCTTTCCACTTGCAGGACGGCCGTTTCACCGGTTCCACTCCAGCGCACTCGACATCACAAATGTCTCATCGCAAAGTCCGGGTGGACGTTTCGTTTCTGCTCCGTTGCCAACGCTCTCGCGTTGTCCCGAGGGACTGCAATTCTACATGTGGGCGGAGTTTCCTCAGACCCAAACTTTGGATCCGACAGCCACACACCAACTCGCCAGCCCACCTGAAAATGGGCATTCGAAACCAATAAATGTACTTATTAACCGACAAAATTTCAATTGACTACAAAATGTTTCTCGAACTTTAACTTGCTATATTCGCTACGACGGTAAGCTCAAGAGATTTAATAGCAAAAATAATTAAAACAAAAAAAGAGTGAGTGTTGATTTATTTTATGGCCGTTTTCGAAGTATTATCAGCAGTACTAAAGCGAGGACTATTATGATTAACACGAATAGTCCGGCGATTGCAGGGATAAAGTACATGTCAGCAATTGATTGAGAAGCTGGAATTTGAGTTGGAGTAGCCTGAGGAGCTTCTGCAACCCCTATAGCTGTTTCTGCGGATGAGCGCCAATAAGATTGGGAACCTTCGAAAGTCGCGATTATGGTGTATTTTCCTGGTACCTCTGGTGTAAACATGTAGCTGAATAAGCCGCTATCGTCGCTTGTTGCGTTACCGATGTGGACTAAGTTGCCGTTAGGATCAATAGTGTCCAATGTTACTTCAACGCCTTTCGCATTTGCGGGTTTTGGATGTTGCATGTATAGATATTCCATCCATGGACTCATGTCTTCATCAGATATCGCTGGGGTATCTTTTGCACCAGAAGATTGGTCTGTCACTGTGCCTTTTATGAGAACGCTATTTCCGTGAACTGAAACTTCAGGCGATGCCGAAACTGTGGTTGCAGTAAGTCCCTTACCGAAACAGTATATGCGATTGTCATATGAATTTGCTACTACAAGGTAGCCGTCTGCGATTGCACCTAAGCCATTTCTGCCGCCAGAATACATTCCAGAGACATTCCATACGCCCTGTCCTGTTTCTGCATCGATGACGTGTAGTTTTTCTCCTCGCCACAGAGGCATGCCTGGCGAGTGCTCATTAGTTGCCACAATGATTTTTCCGTCAGCAATTATTATAGCGCCAAAGAAAGGCCAACTACCATATGGCGTATCTAAGCCGGCATTGCCAGCATAGTAATCCCACAAGTGGTTTCCAGTCTCTGCGTCATATGCATGTAAGCTTCCGTCGTAGCCTGAAGAGTAGAATTTGCCATAAGCAAAACCTGCACAATACTGATAAAAGCCCCAGTCATCTGTGATCGGATCTGTTCTCCATACTTCATTTCCAGTTGTAACGTCCCATGCAACCCATTGCTTGTTCTCTCTGACAAAAATCGCGTATATTCCTTCATTTGGCGTGATGTAGCCTGGGAAATTGTAAGAACCCATGTCTGTTCGATTTTGAATCCATATTTGCTTTCCTGTTTTAGTGTCAAAGCCAGTGTGAACTAAGGTCGGTAATGCTTGATTTGGAGGTGTTATGGCTGCTTCACTTATCAGTATGCCGTTCCAATACCACTGCAAAGATGATCCCGAAGGCGCCGTATTTCCTGTAACGTTATATTGTATTCCAACTGTTCCGTTTAGTGTTTGTCCTCTGTAGTTATCAGGTCTCCATTGCCAATACCCGGAGCCTGTTGCTGAAGCTGGTGGAATTGCTAAGCTTGAGTTCCACATACTTAAGGTATGTCTTGTTGTGTCAAGATTGTAGACTAATAATTCGCCTGATGTCCCAAATGTTTTGTAGCCGCTTGGTACGTTGTTGATGCTTAGTATATAGTTGCCTGTAAATGCGTCAAACATGTGCCATGTGCTGCCTTCAATGCTCCAGAGATAGGGAATTCCACCGTGCTGGTTGGGTGTGTCATATGCATAAACTTGACCTAGGCTTAGTAAGCGGGTTGAGTTCTGTCTCCATAATGTTGTTCCAGTCCGGATGTCAACGGCTTGGAAACCATACCTTGGTGGCTCTTCTGTATTGTGGTAAAGCACTCCATTAATGATTATTGGGGGCGTGAATTTCGGCTCATATTGCAGTCCTCCATAGTAAGCGTACCCAGCACCGTAACTTCCTCCGACTATTCCTCCGATGGTTAATTCTTTAGTCCATGCAATGTGAGCAGAGTTTGGGGCTGTGGTGTATGGGTTCCAGTTGCCACTGTATTCAAAACCTACAGCGTCCTTGTCAAATTTAGCCATAAGCCAATTCCCTGAAATTGTATACCATTGCCTGTTTTCAGCATTTATTGGGCGCGCCCAGTAGTCACTTGGGAGGGGTAACTCTGGCATTATTTGGACTGGTTCTTGTTGCACCATTAGCTGCAAAGGTGCGCTTGTGCTTGCTAAAATAGTGTCGTTAACGTTGATGTTGTTTGTTGCACCCGGTATGCCTGTTAGTGTTTGTCCAGGAAACCTAGCGACAATTGTATAATTGCCAATTTGGTCAGGAGTATACTCAGCATAGCTACCACCTACAGGATCTGAAGTAAACGGACCCAGAGTTTGATTTGTTTTGTCGGGCCTTGTGATGTCCACGTAGAAAATCCATCTATCGCCCTGAGGACCTGAAGCTGTGGGAGGCACATCATTTTGCCAAAAGGCAATAATTGTCTTTTTGGCCTAAACCAACAGGGTTTGGGGCTGCAATAACGAAAGTCCAGCTAGGAACTGTCCAAGGTGGGGTATGCGCATTCGCCGCAGGAAAAACAAGAACCGGAATAGCAATAGAAAGCACTAGAAGCATAGAAATCAAAATAGCCATAGTTTTATTCTTTAAGAATTTCATGATTTTTTATTTCCCAATATTTTATTTAGCAAGTAAACGTTTAAGAGGCTACCTGCCAACAAAGCAACTAGTGTTTTCAGAATATATAAAATTAACTTTTTAGAAC